>DASVNG010000034.1:0-279876 GCA_036383995.1 Pseudoxanthomonas sp. | reverse complement strand
CGAGACGCCGCTCCCACGAGTAGTCGGTTCATAGGTACCGCTCCGTTAAACTACGCGCCTCTTCCGCCAACCCGCCTGGATTACCCACCATGCCCGGGATCGCCAATCCTCCTGCGTCCGCTCCGGACGGCATTGCCCTGCCCCCTTCGCCACTGAGCCACGGCCAGCCTGCTGCCGCTGCGCCCGCGCGCGGAAAGCTGTTCATCAAGACCCACGGTTGCCAGATGAACGAGTACGACTCGTCCAAGATGGCCGACGTGCTGGCCGACTCCGAGGGCCTGGAGCTGACCGACAACCCGGAAGAAGCCGACGTGATCCTGATCAACACCTGCTCGATCCGCGAGAAGGCGCAGGAGAAGGTGTTCAGTCAACTGGGCCGCTGGAAGTCGCTGAAAAAGGACGGCAAGCCGGTGCTGATCGGCGTAGGCGGCTGCGTGGCCTCGCAGGAGGGCGCGGCCATCGTCAAGCGTGCGCCGTACGTGGACCTGGTGTTCGGGCCGCAGACCCTGCACCGCCTGCCGGAACTGATCCGCGAGCGCCGTTCCAGCGGCAAGCCGCAAGTGGACATCAGCTTCCCCGAGATCGAAAAGTTCGACCGCCTGCCCGAACCGCGCGCCGAAGGCCCCAGCGCTTTCGTCTCGATCATGGAAGGCTGCAGCAAGTACTGCAGCTTCTGCGTGGTGCCGTACACGCGTGGCGAGGAAGTCAGCCGGCCATTCGAGGACGTGCTGGTGGAAATCGCGCAGTTGGCCACGCAGGGCGTGCGCGAGATCAATCTGCTGGGCCAGAACGTCAATGCCTACCGTGGCCCGTATGGCGAGGGCGAAGTGGCCGATCTGGGCCTGCTGATCCGCACCATGGCCGAAATCGACGGCGTGGACCGCATCCGCTTCACCACCTCGCATCCGCTGGAATTTTCCGATTCGCTGATCGAGGCCTATCGCGACGTGCCGCAACTGGCCAACTATCTGCACCTGCCGGTGCAGGCCGGCAGCGACCGCATCCTGGCGGCGATGAAGCGCGGCTACACCACGCTGGAGTTCAAGCAGAAGATCCGCAAGCTGCGCGCCGTGCGGCCGGATATTTCCATTTCCTCGGACTTCATCGTTGGCTTCCCCGGCGAGACCGAAGCCGACTTCGAGAAGACCATGAAGCTGATCGAGGAGGTGGGCTTCGACCAGTCGTATTCCTTCATCTACTCGCGCCGCCCCGGCACGCCGGCAGCCGACCTGGAAGACGACACGCCCGAAGCGGCGAAGCACGAGCGGCTGGCGCAGCTGCAGGCGGCAATCAACGCCAACTCCACGCGCATCTCGCAAACCATGCTCGGCAGCGTGCAGCGCGTACTGACGGAACGCCACAGCACTCGCGACGCCGCGGAACTGACCGGCCGTACCGAGAACATGCGCTACGTGAACTTCCCCGGCAATGCGCGGCTGATCGGGCAGTTCGTGGATGTGGAGATCACCGAGGTGATGGCCAACTCGCTGCGCGGACAGCTCAAAGTCGCCTGACGCAAGAGCCGCGCAGGACCGCGCGGGGCCACGTAGGAGCGACGTAAGTCGCGAATATCCGTTCTTCAAGAAGTTTCGTTCGCGACTCACGTCGCTCCTACGGCTCCTAGGCTTCTGCCGTCAATCCAAGCGCTTGCGGAAACGCAGGATCGCCAGCGACATCACCACCACGGTGAAGGCCAACAGCGCGAGCACGTCCGGCCACAGCTCCAATAGGTTGGCGCCGCGCAGGATCACTCCGCGGATCAGACGCACGAAATGGGTCAACGGCAGCACTTCGGCGATCCACTGCGCGATCTTGGGCATGCCGTCGAAGGGGAACATGAAACCCGACAGCAGGATCGAGGGCAGGAACAGGAAGAACGCCATCTGCATGGCCTGGAATTGGGTCTTCGCGGCGGTGGACACCAGCAAACCCAGGGTCAGGTTGGCGACGATCAGCAGCATGGCCGCGCCATAAACGCCCCACAGACTGCCGTTGATCGGCACCTTGAACAGCCACACGCCCAGCAACAGCACCACCGTGGTCTGCACCAGACCCACGCCGATGTAGGGCAGCACTTTGCCGATCATAAGTTCGCCGCTGGACACCGGCGTGGTGATCAGCAACTCGAGATTCCCGCGCTCGCGTTCGCGCACGATGGCCATGGCGGTGAACATCACCAGGGTCATGGTGAGAATAACGCCGATCAATCCGGGCACTACGTTGACCGCCGAACGGCGTTCCGGGTTGTATAGCGGAAGCACGCTGATCTGCCCCTGTGGCGCGCTGCGGCCGTCCAGCGGCACCTGCGCGAGTTGGCGCGCGGTCGCCTGCACCGAGGTGTCGCTGCCGTCGACGATGACCTGCATCGCTTCGCGCCCGTCGATGCGGCGGCGTTCGTAATCCGGCGGAATCACGATGCCGATCTTGATCTTGCCGCTGCGCAACAGGGTCTGCAGTTCCTGCGGCGTGCGCGCACCGGCCACCGGCTGGATCACGCCGGTAGCGAACAGGTCCTGCACCAGCGCGCGCGAACCTCCCGTGTCGGCCATGTCGGCCACCGCCGCCGGCAGGTTGCGCACGTCCAGGTTGATGGCGTAGCCGAACAGCAGCAGCTGCAAGGTGGGAATGCCCAGCATCATGGCCACGGTCATGCGGTCGCGCGCCATCTGCCGCAGCTCCTTCACCATCACCGCGAAGATCTGCCGCGCTTTCATGCCGCACGCTCCACGGCCTGGGGATGGGTGGCCGAAACGAAGACGTCTTCCAGGTTGGGCTCGATCGGCGCGACTTCGGCTTCGATGCCGCGCTGGCGCAGGAAGTCCCGCAATCCCGATTGCGCATCGGTGCCTGCCGCGGTCAGCACGCGCAGTTCGTTGCCCACCTGGGCCACGCTGATTACGCCCGCAGCGCCATGCAGTGCCGCCTGCGCCTTGCGCGGTTCGCTGGCGCGCACGCCGACGGTTTGGCCGGTCAGCGCGCGGGTCAATTCGCCGGGCGTGCCGTCGGCAACCAGACGGCCGGTGTCGAGGATGGCGATGCGGTGGCAGCGCTCGGCTTCGTCCATGTAGTGGGTGGAGACCAGGATGGTAGTGCCCAGATCGGCAAGGTCGAAGAGCTTTTCCCAGAAGTCGCGGCGCGATTCCGGATCGACCGCACTGGTGGGTTCGTCCAGGAACAGCAGTTCGGGCTTGTGCACTGTAGCGCCGGCCAGCGCCAGACGCTGTTTCTGCCCGCCGCTCATGGTGCCCGCCAATTGCTTGGCGCGATCGGCCAGGTTGTAGGCGGCAAGCAGTTCCTCGATGCGGGTGCGACGCGCTTCCCGCGACAGTCCCTGCACGGTGGCCATGAACTCGAGATTCTCGCGCACGGTAAGGTCTTCGTACAGCGAGAACCTCTGGGTCATGTAGCCGATACGCTTGCGTAGTTCTTCGGCTTGCTCGGGAATCTTCAGGCCAAGCACCTCGATCTCGCCGGCGCTGGGGGTGAGCAGGCCGCAAAGCATGCGGATGGTGGTGGACTTGCCCGAACCGTTCGGACCCAGGAATCCGTACACGCTGGCACGCGGCACGGTCAGGTCGACGCCGTCGACGGCCTGCAGGTGGCCAAAGCGCTTGCTTAGGCCACGGGCGCGGATGGCGGGTGTGGAGCCTTGCGGAGTCACAGTAGACCTCCAGCTCCAAGCATCGTCATTCCAGCGAAAGCTGGAATCCATTTTGACTTTGACTTTTCCGTTGCACTTGCCTTGCGCGCGGACGAGCCAGAGCAAGAGCAGAATGGATTCCAGCTTTCGCTGGAATGACGATTCACCGATATGGGTGCGGCGGATTCAAGTGAGCTGTTATTTTTCACGTCCAGCTCCCTCGAACTCCACCCGCACCGGCACACCTGCCGGCAAATCCGCGCCCGCCTTGTCCAGCGTTATCTCCGCCAAATAACTCAACCGCTGTGCGTCGCGACCTGACAACGCGTAATATGGAGTGAAGCTCGGCTCACTGCGGATCATGCGCACGCGGCCAGTGAGCGCAGCTTCTCGGCCATCGACGAACACCCGTGCGGACTGGCCGACCTTGACCTGAGTGCGGATCGGCTCCGGCACATAGACGCGCGCATAAGGCGCATCGCCCACCAGCAGGATCGCCAGCGGCGAACCCACCGGCGCCTGGTCGCCCAGCTTGTAGGGAAGACTGTCCACGCGTCCCGCCCGCGGCGCGACCACGTTCAACTTGTCCAGCGAAACGCTCTGCGTGGCCGCCTGCGCTTCGGCGGCGGCGAGCGCGGCGCGGCCCTGCGCGACCTGCTCGCTGCGCGTACCGCGCTCCAGTTCCAGCAATGCGGCTTGCGTCGCGCGCACCTGCGCTTCGGCGTTGCCGGCGGCGGCGCGGGCGCGGTCCACGTCCGATGCGGCTACCAGCTTCTGCCGGCCCAACGGCTGCAGGCGGTTGTAGTAAGCACGTGCATCCACTGCCTGGGATTGTGCGGCGGCGACATTGGCTTTGGCCTGGGCGATGTCCTCGCTGCGTGGTCCGGCTTCCAGTTCCGACAACACTTCCCTGCTCTGCTGCGCCTGCGCCTGCACTGCGGCCAATTGCGACTGGGTGCGGGTGAGTTCGAGCTGCAACAGCGCCGCGCCGGCGGCGACCTGCTGGCCCTCGCGTACATCGATGCGCACGATCTTCTCGGCGACCGGCGACGGCAGGGACACGCGGTCCCATTCCAGCGTGCCCAGCGCCTGCGGCGGCGTGTCGCCACAGGAAGAGAGCGCCAGCGCGCCCGCAAGGATAAGAAAGGAGGGTTTTCTATTTGCCATGGTCCAGCTCCAGTCCGCGGTCCAGCAACGCAAGCGTATGCAGGCGGACGATGTCGAAATTAAGGTCTTCTGCGTTGAACAAACGCCGCCAGATCGGCGCACCGGCGGCCGGGAACAGAGTCAGCCCCACCAGCGAAACCATCAGCAGGCGCGGATCCAGATCGGGGTTGATGCGCCCCTTGGCCTGCGCCTCGGCGAAACGCGCGGCCATCATCTGCGGCAGTTGCGGGCCGATGCGTTCGAACAGCAAGTCGCGCAACGCCCCGCCTTCGCACAGCACTTCGCGCACCCACAGCGGCGGCAGCCATGGATGCTCGGCCACGATCCTGCCGATGCCGCTGACGAAACCGGCGATCAAGGCGGCGATGTCATCGCCTGCGCGCAACAGAGGCTCGCGCAGGGCGGCGAAGATGGGAAGGATTTTCTGCGCGATCACTTCCCCCTGCAGCTGTTCCTTATCGCCGAAGTAGTAATGCAGCAGGGCCGGGGTGACGCCGGCCTCGGTGGCGATGTCGCGCAAGGAGGTCGCGGCGATGCCCTTGCGCACGAAACAGGCCAGCGCCGCATCCATCAGCTTGATGCGCAGGTCGGGGGAATCGGCCAGCGGGCGGCCCGGGGACCGCTTCTTGGCCGATGGCTTGCCGGCCGCTTTGGAGGCCCGCTTGGCGGGCTGCGGCTTGGCGTCCGGGGAGGGCGTGGATTCGTCCATGCATTTAATTTAATTCATCAATTAATTAACTGCAACGTCCAACCGACGAACGGTCGTCGTCTGGCCGTCTCCGCAAGGCCGCGATACCCTGCACCGCCCAGCCGCGGCCGACTTGCCATCCCCCAGAACGCCCCCAACTTGTGGGTCTTCGTGCTCGAAGCCGTTCCGCTGCCGGATGCTCCGGACTTCCAGGAATTCGGCGGCGCTTTCGTGCTCTGCTACCAGATGCCGGGGCTGGCCGAAGACCCTGTCCGCCACGCCAGCGAGTTCCTGCGCGGGGCCGGCTGGCAGGTGACCGGCGTGCAGGAAGAACCCCAGCGGATCGAGCGTGACGAAGCGCCGGAAACCGAACATTTCGACCAGGCGCTCATCGACGACGAGGCCTACGTATTCCACCAATGGCGCGTCGAAGACGCCGACGACCAGACCAGACACTGAGCACCCCATGACCGCTCCCGAAAAACGCGAATTCGTCCTTGAGCCCGGCAATGCCGAACAGCTGGCCAACCTGGCCGGTCCGTTCGATGCCCACCTGCGCCAGATCGAGTTGCGGCTGGGGGTGGAGATCGCCAACCGCGGCAACATCTTCAAGGTCACCGGCCCTGCCGCGGAAGTGAAGGCGACCGAAAAACTCCTGCGCGCGCTTTATCTGGAAGCGGCGGAGGAAACCTTCGACAGCGAATCCATCCACCTGCGCCTCAACGAAGCCAATGTCGAGCAGGTCGCGGCCGGCGGATACGAACCGCAGGAAGTGGCGATCAAGGTCAAGCGCGGCACGGTGCGCGGCCGCGGCCCCAACCAGGCCGGCTACCTGCACGCCATCGCCACCCACGACATCAACTTCGGCATCGGCCCGGCCGGCACCGGCAAGACCTTCCTGGCCGTGGCCAGCGCGGTCGAGGCGCTCAACGAATCCCGCGTGCAACGGCTGATCCTGGTGCGCCCGGCGGTGGAAGCCGGCGAGAAGCTGGGTTTCCTGCCCGGCGATCTGTCGCAGAAGGTCGATCCCTACCTGCGCCCGCTGTACGACGCGCTGTACGAAATGCTGGGCGTGGAGAAGGTGATCAAACTGCTGGAAAAGAACGTCATCGAGATCGCGCCCTTGGCCTACATGCGCGGACGCACGCTCAACGACGCCTTCGTGATCCTGGACGAAGCGCAGAACACCACCATCGAGCAGATGAAGATGTTCCTGACCCGCATCGGCTACGGCAGCACCGCCGTGGTCACCGGCGACCTGACCCAGATCGACCTGCCCAAGCACGTGAAATCCGGGCTGAAGGACGGCCTGGAAGTGCTGCGCGGGGTGGACGGCATCAGTTTCACCTTCTTCACCGCGCGCGACGTGGTGCGGCATCCGCTGGTGGCCAAGATCGTGCGGGCTTACGATGCGCGGGACGGCAAGGATGCGGAGACGGGCGCGGCGTGATTCTCCCCCGACATCGCCAATGCGATGTCGTCCCAGCGCAAGCTGGGATCCATTTTTGACTTTCGACCCCAGGCCAGATACTCAGCAATGCAAAGATCACAATCAAAATGGGTTCCAGCTTGCGCTGGAACGACGGCAAGGAAATGACCCAAGGCCCCGTCATCCTCGAAGTCTCCGTCAGCTACGCCCTGCCCCGCGCCGGGCTGCCCTCGTCGGTCAGTTTCCGTCGCTGGGTCGCTGCCGCCCTGCATGGCCGTATCCGCGAAGCCGACCTGGCCGTGCGCATCGTCGACACCAAGGAAGGCCGCGCGCTCAACCGCCATTACCGCGGCAAGGACTACGCCACCAACGTGCTCAGCTTTCCGGCCGAGATCGCCGAAGGCGTGAAGATGCCCAAGGGCGTGAAAATGCCGCTGCTGGGCGACCTGGTGATCTGCGCCCCGGTGGTGGCGCGCGAAGCGAAAGAGCAGAAAAAACCGCTGGCCGCGCATTACGCGCACCTGACCGTGCACGGCGCGCTGCACCTGCTGGGCTGGAACCACGAAGACGACCGCGAGGCCGAAGCGATGGAACAGCTGGAGCGCCAGATCCTGGCCGAACTCGGCATCGACGACCCTTACGCATTCGAGGACTAGCATGCGCCGCGTATTGTTTTCCCTGGCGCTGATGCTGCCGCTACCGCTGCTGGCCCAGACCGCAGGCAGCGAAGAAAAACTGGACGCCTCCCGCATAGATCTGGCCGCACTGATCGAATGCAGGCAGGCGCTGGCCGATTTCCACTACCTGGCGCCGGCACTGGCCGACCCGCTGCAGGCGGTGGCGTTGGGCTGGCGTCCTCTGCCGCAAGCCAACATGTTCATGACCGAATTCGTGCTCAACGGTCCGATCAAGGTATTCGGCCACGACACCGACCATATCGCCTTCACCGGCGACAGCATCATCGCCCTGCTGGACCTTGCCGACCCGCGACCGCTGGCCAAACAGCTGGAGCTGGAAACGGCCATCGATACGCCCGCCAAGGCCATGTTCGGCAAGGAAGTGAGCAGCATCGAGGATCGCGACGAAGCCACCGGCACCGTCTATATCAAATCGGCGGTGCTCAACGTCTCCAACGTCGCCTCGCACCCGGGCAAGACCCTGGTGGGCTGCAGCTACAGCCTGGATACGGCCGAGGATCCGGAGCCCGCGCCTGCTGCGGACGCCAAGCCCTAGCTACATAGCCGTGGGAGCGCCGTCCCGGCGCGAGCTTTTCGCTCGAGATTCAGAATAGAGCTCGCGCCGGGACGGCGCTCCCACGAACGCTGCCGCCGCCTGGGATGAAAATCCGTCCCTATCATCCTGATAGACTGCCGCTGTCGCCCTCCCCGGGGCTGCCCGTTAACCACCCAATGTCAGAAGACGACAGTATTCCCGCGCCGGAAGCCTCCGAAAAACCGGAGAAACGGCGCTCTTGGCTGGACCGCATCAGTTCTGCGTTCTCCGGCGAACCCTCCTCACGCGACGACCTGGTCGTGCTGCTGCGCGATGCGCAGAGCGACGGGCTGATCGCCAGCGACACGCTGCGCATGATGGAAGGCGCCATCGCGGTGGCCGACCTGACTGTCGGCGACGTCATGGTCTCCCGCTCGCAGATGGTGTCCCTGCCCATCGCCTCGCGCTTCCTGGACCTGATGAAGGAAGTGGTGGAATCCGGGCATTCGCGTTTCCCCGTGCACGGCGAGAACAAGGACGAGATCCTGGGCATACTGCTGGCCAAGGATCTGCTGCGCGGCGTGGTGGCCGACAACGGCCCCGGCAACGTGCGCGAACTGCTGCGCCCGGCGGTGCTGATTCCCGAATCCAAGAAGCTCAACCTGCTGCTGAAGGAATTCCGCCTGTCGCGCAACCATATGGCGATCGTGGTGGATGAGTACGGCGGCGTCGCCGGCCTGGTGACCATCGAGGACGTGCTGGAACAGATCGTCGGCGAGATCGACGACGAGCACGACGATGCCGAAGAAGGCGTAGACCAGATCGCCGCGCACGCCGATGGCCGCTACGTGGTGGATGCGCTGACGCCCATCGCCGACTTCAACGAGCGTTTCGGCGCCGATTTCCCCGACGACGAGTACGACACCGTCGGCGGCCTGGTCACCGCTGCCATCGGCCACCTGCCGGATACCGACGAGGAGCTGACGTTGGGGCGTTTCGAGTTCCGCGTGGCCAAGGCCGATGCGCGCCGCGTGCACGCGTTCCATGTGGGCGTACTTGCGGATGGTTGAGCCGAGTTTGCGTAGGTCGGGGCTACGCCCCCGACGCGCATGTACCCGGGGTCGGGGAGGTAACCCCGACCTACGCGCGGGAATCCGTTGGTGGTTCGACGCTTCGGCAAGCTCAGCGCTTGCCACGAACGGAATCCTGGAATAGCCGATGCGCTCGATACAGAAATTCCTGTTTTTGACGCTACTTGCCCTCTGCGTTGCTCCCGCATGGGCTCAACAACCACCCTCCCCCGCCCCCCGCATCGGCGTGATGACCATGCAACCGGGCGAAATCTTCTTCGAGCGCTTCGGTCACGACGCCATCGTGGTGCTGGATACGCGTACCGGCGAGGCTATTTCGTACAACTTCGGCTTCTTCGATATGAGCGAGCCGGATTTCGTCAACCGCTTCGCCCATGGCGACATGCGGTACTACCTGGTCGCCCTGCCGCTGCAGCAGGACTTGGCCTACTACCGCGAAGTCGGACGCGGGGTGACGCTGCAATGGCTGGACCTGACCCCGCAACAGGCGCAGTCGCTGGCCGACGCGCTGGCCGAACGCGCCAAGCCCGAGAACGCGCGCTACCGCTACGATTATTTCGTTTCCAATTGCTCCACCCAGGTGCGCGACGCGCTGGACAAGGCGATGGGCGGCGCGCTGAAGCCGCAGATGGTCGGACGTTCGCGCGGCAATACCTTCCGCAGCGAAGCGGTGCGGCTGGTCTCGCCGGTGCCGTGGATGTGGCTGGGCTTCGACATCGGCCTGGGACCCTACGCCGACGTGCCGATGTCGCGCTGGGAAGAAGCCTACGTGCCGATGCGCCTGGCCGACAGCCTGCGCGAAGCCAAGAACGCCGCCGGCAGACCCCTGGTGCAAGCCGAGCAGAGGCTGGTGCCGCATCGCATCGCACCGGAACCGCCCGAACGACCGCGCCGCTGGTGGCCCTGGCTGCTGGCGGGCCTGACGATAGCCGGCGCGATCGTGCTGATCGCGCCGCGCAAGCCACGCCTGATCGCCGCATTGGCATTGCCGCTGTGGCTGGTGTGCGGCGTCGTCGGCGCGGTGCTAGTGTTCCTGTGGGGTTTCACCGAGCACCAGGCCGCGTGGGCCAATCGCAATCTGCTGCTGTTCAATCCGCTGTGCCTGTTGCTGCTCGTCGGCGCGATACCGCTGTTGCGCAAGCGTGCGCCTTCGGCATGGTTCCGCTGGCTGCTGGCGATCGTCGCCGGCCTTGCCGCGGTCGCGTGGATCCTGCATTGGCTGCCGCTGCCGCTGCAGTACAACCAGAGCTGGGTGGCGCTGCTGCTGCCAGTGCATGCGGCGCTTGCATACGTATTCTTCCCGCAGCGCAGCTTGTTGCGCTGACGTGGCTGGCGCAGGATGCGGCCTGTTGTCCGCCATCCGGAAGCCTCCATGCTCCTGCGCCTGTTCGCAATGACCACGCTCCTCACCGTCTCCAGCATCGCCAACGCACAAGTCACCACACCGCCGCCGGCTGAGGCCTTGCCCAAGGTGGGTGTCGCGTCGCCCGATGGCAATCTGTCGGTCGAACTGACCACCGACAAGGACGGCCGCCCCAGTTATTCGGTGCTGCGCGAAGGCAAAGCGGTGATCTCGCCGTCGCGGCTGGGATTCATCTTCCTGGACGTGCCGAAGTTCGAACGCAACCTGGCCATCGCCGCGCACAAGACCCGCAGTTTCGACGAAACCTGGGAACAGCCCTGGGGCGAGCGCCGCAGCATCCGCAACCACTACAACGAACTGCGTGTGACCCTGACCGAAAAGGTCGCGCCCAAGCGCAGCTTCGACGTGGTGTTCCGCGTGTACGACGACGGCTTGGGGTTTCGCTACGAATTGCCCGACCAGCCGGCGTTGAAGCAGGTGCGGATCGGCGAGGAACTGACCGAATTCAACATCGCCGAGAACGCCACCGCCTGGTGGATTCCCGCCGGCGAGTGGAACCGCGAGGAATACCTGTACCACCGCACGCCGCTGCAGGAAGTCGGCCAGGCGCAAACGCCCATCACCCTGCGCACCGACAACGGCCTGCACATCTCCATCCATGAAGCGGCGCTGGTGGATTATTCGGGCATGAACCTCACCCGGGTGGAGAACCGCAAGCTGCGCGCCACGCTCACCGACGGCATCGGCGACGGAAAAGTGGTCCGCACCGCACCCTTCAACACGCCCTGGCGCACCGTGCAGCTGTCCGACGACGCCGGCGGCCTGGTGACTTCCAGCCTGATCCTCAACCTCAACGAACCCAACAAGCTGGGCGACGTGTCCTGGATCAAGCCGATGAAGTACGTCGGCGTGTGGTGGGAAATGCACCTGGACAAGAAGACCTGGGCCTCCGGCCCCAAACACGGCGCCACCAACGAAAACGTGATCAAGCACATCGACTTCGCCGCCAAGCACGGTTTCGGCGGCGTACTGGTCGAAGGTTGGAACGTGGGCTGGGACGGCGACTGGTTCGGCAACGGCGAGGATTTCAGCTTCACCCAGCCGTATCCGGATTTCGATATCGAAAAACTGGCGGCCTACGCCAAGTCCAAGAACGTGCGCCTGATCGGCCATCACGAAACCTCGGGCAACGCCGCCCACTACGAATCGCAGATGGGCGCGGGTTTCGATCTGTACCAGCGGCTGGGCATCGATGCGGTCAAGACCGGCTACGTGGCCGATGCAGGCCAGGCCAAAGTGCTGGGCGCCGACGGCAAGATCCACTACGCCTGGCACGAAGGCCAGGACATGGCGCGGCATCACCTGAAGGTGGTGACCGAAGCGGCCAAGCGCCACATTGCTGTGAATGCGCACGAGCCAATCAAGGACACCGGCCTGCGCCGCACCTATCCCAACTGGATCTCCCGCGAAGGCGCCCGTGGCATGGAATTCAGCGCCTGGGGCGATCCCGGCAATCCACCCGAGCATGAAGCCAACCTGGTCTTCACCCGCCTGCTGGCCGGCCCCATGGACTACACGCCGGGCATTTTCGGCATGAAGACGCGCGCGCCCGACGGCGTGGCCACCACCTGGGCCAAGCAGCTGGCGCTGTACGTGGTGATCTACAGCCCCATCCAGATGGCCGCCGATCTGCTGGAGAACTACGAAAAGAATCCCAAGCCGTTCAAGTTCATCGAAGACGTGCCGGTGGACTGGGACGACACGCGCGTGCTGAACGGCGAGGTCGGCGACTACGTGACCATCGTGCGCAAGGACCGTAATTCGGACAATTGGTACCTGGGTTCGGTGTCGGATGAAGAAGGGCGCGAACTGAAGGCATCGCTCTCGTTCCTGGACCCGGGCCGCAAATACACCGCGCAGATCTATCGCGATGGCGAGAATGCGGATTGGAAGCGCGCGCCACAGGACATCGTGATCGAAGAGCGTACGGTCACCAGCGCCGATACGCTGACCCTGCGTCTGGCGCCTGGCGGTGGTCAGGCGATCCGGTTCGTCGCGCAGTAGTGCGGTGTGCGTAGGAGCGACGTGAGTCGCGAAGGACGTTCCTGGAACGCTTCATCGCGACTCACGTCGCTCCTACGCGCTTGCCGAGCCGCTCCGGGTGGCGCACGATTCGCACCATGAATGACATCAACAAGCCCCACCTGCCCTCCTGCGTCATCAACTGCGTCGTCTACGACAAAGACGGCAAACGCCACGACATCACCCTGGACGCCATCAGCGACGTACTGGCCCAGGACGACGGCAGTTTCGTCTGGGTAGGCCTGTACGAGCCGGCCGATGAAATCCTGGAAAAGCTGCAGGAAGAGTTCTGTCTGCACGACCTGGCCGTCGAAGACGCGCAGAACGCGCACCAGCGTCCGAAGCTGGAGGCTTACGGCAACTCCATGTTCGCCGTCACCCACACCGCACAGGTGGTGGACGAAAAGATCGTCTACGGCGAGACCCACATCTTCATCGGCCCGCGTTACCTGGTCACCGTGCGCCATGGCGCGTCGCTTTCCTACGCGCCGGTGCGCGAGCGCGTGGAGCGCGAACCGGAGCTGCTGGTGCTGGGACCTTCGTACGGCCTGTATGCGGTGATGGATTTCATCGTCGACAACTACCGGCCCATCATCGACGAATTCCGCGACACCGCCGATTCGCTGGAGCAGGCGATCTTCGCCGACACCTATAGCCGCGACACCGTGGTGCGCCTCTACGAGCTGAAGCGCGAGCTGAGCAAGATGCGGCTGGCGGTCGGCCCGCTGCAGGATGTGCTGGCCCAACTCAGCCGCACGCAGAGTGCGCTGATTCCCGAAGAAGTCCGCCTCTATTTCCGCGACGTCTACGACCATGCCTTGCGCGTCAACGAGTCGCTGGACACCTTGCGCGAAATGCTGACCACCGCGCTCAGCGTAAACCTGTCGCTGGTGACGCTGGGACAGGGCGAAGTGGTGAAACGCCTGGGCGCCTGGGCGGCGCTGCTGGCCGCGCCTACCTTGATCACCAGCTGGTACGGCATGAATTTCCACAACATGCCGGAAATCGACAAGACCTATGCCTACCCGGCCCTGATCGGCGGCGTCGCGCTGGTCTGCGGCACCCTGTACTGGCTGTTCAAACGTGCCAAGTGGCTTTGAAGGCAGGCGTGGGATCGGAAGAAAAATCCCGGCGCACGGCGCTCAGACGGGCTGTCGGTACTCGCCTGCCTGCCGTTGCGAAAACACCGGTCTCTGGCGGCCGCTATCTGGTTGCGCATGCGTGTTTTGATTGCAGAAAAAGTTTCAAGATTGCTCCGCGTCCGCAACAATCCAAGTGCCCGAACTGCGGCAACCAGCTTCATTGGATGGGACGCTCATTCAAAGCTCCAGCGGCGAGGGATCGAGAACAGTGGGCTAAGGTGCAAGCTCTGTATCTGGCGGGGTTCCGATTTTTCAGCTATCGAAGACACAATTGCGCTTCCTTGCCTTTGCGTTTGGCGGAAGTCGATGAGTTCATTCGAAACAACCCCGAGCATCCGTTTCGAGTCGATAATTCCGAATAACCGCACTCAAGAGGCTTAGCTGGCCGTTACCGCACTGCACAAAGTCCGCCAGTTGGCATTAAGACCAAAGTCGAAGACCCAATCGCTGGTTACGCATTGACCCCTCCTCCGCATGGGAGGACCCTACCCCCAGCTCACCGGAGGGGTACGCATGAAGGGTTTCTCGAAGTTGGCCTGGGCCGCGCTGGCCCTGCTCGGCGCGTTCTGTCTGGGCACCATCGCCCTGCGCCGCGGCGAACAGATCAATGCGTTGTGGATCGTGGTCGCGGCGGTGTCCATCTATCTGGTCGCCTACCGCTACTACAGCCTTTTCATCGCCAACAAGGTGATGGGGCTGGACCCCACCCGCGCCACCCCTGCGGTATTGCGCAACGACGGGCTGGATTTCGTACCCACCAATAAACACGTCCTGTTCGGCCACCACTTCGCCGCCATCGCGGGTGCGGGGCCGCTGGTCGGGCCGGTGCTGGCCGCACAGATGGGCTACCTGCCCGGCATGCTCTGGCTGATCACCGGCGTGGTCCTGGCCGGCGCGGTGCAGGACTTCATGGTGCTGTTCATCTCCAGCCGTCGCGATGCGCGCTCGCTGGGCGATCTGGTGCGCGAGGAAATGGGCAAGATCCCCGGCACAATCGCGCTGTTCGGCGCCTTCCTGATCATGATCATCATCCTGGCGGTGCTGGCGATGATCGTGGTCAAGGCGCTGGCGGAAAGCCCGTGGGGCATGTTCACGGTGATGGCCACGATTCCGATCGCGGTGCTGATGGGCGTCTACATGCGCTACATCCGTCCCGGCAAGATCGGCGAAATCTCGATCGTCGGCATCGCACTGCTGCTGTTCTCGATCTGGCTGGGCGGCAAAGTCGGTGCGCACCCGACCTGGGGGCCGGCGTTCACCTTCACCGGCACGCAAATCACCTGGATGCTGGTCGGCTACGGCTTCGTCGCCGCGGTGTTGCCGGTGTGGCTGATCCTGGCGCCACGCGATTACCTGTCCACCTTCCTCAAGATCGGCACCATCATCGCTTTGGCGATCGGCATCGTGATCGTGATGCCGGAATTGAAGATGCCGGCACTGACCCAGTTCACCGACGGCACCGGACCGGTATGGAAAGGCGGCCTGTTCCCGTTCCTGTTCATCACCATCGCCTGCGGCGCGGTGTCCGGCTTCCATGCGCTGATTTCCTCCGGCACCACGCCCAAGCTGCTGGCCAGCGAAGGGCATATGCGCTACATCGGCTACGGCGGCATGTTGATGGAATCGTTCGTGGCGATCATGGCCCTGGTGGCCGCTTCGGTGATCGAGCCCGGCGTGTATTTCGCCATGAACAGCCCGGCGGCCGCCATCGGCACCGACGCCATTTCGGCGGCGGCCAAGATCAGCGAATGGGGCTTCACCGTGACCCCGGACATGCTGACCGCCACGGCGACCGATATCGGAGAGAAAACCATCCTCTCGCGTGCAGGCGGTGCGCCAACGCTGGCCGTGGGCATCGCCCACATCCTGCACAACGTGCTGCCGGGCGAGGACACGATGGCGTTCTGGTACCACTTCGCCATCCTGTTCGAAGCGCTGTTCATCCTGACCGCGGTGGACGCCGGCACGCGCGCAGGCCGCTTCATGCTGCAGGACCTGCTGGGCACCTTCCATCCGGGATTGCGCCGTACCGAATCCTGGGGCGCGAACGTGATAGCCACCGCCGGTTGCGTGGCGTTGTGGGGTTACTTCCTGTACCAGGGCGTGGTCGATCCGTTGGGCGGCATCAACACGCTGTGGCCGTTGTTCGGCATCGCCAACCAGATGCTGGCCGGCATCGCGCTGATGATGTGCACGGTGGTGCTGTTCAAGATGAAGCGCGACCGCTACGCCTGGGTGACGATCCTGCCGGCGAGCTGGTTGCTGGTGTGCACCGTCACCGCGGGTTTCATCAAGATCTTCGATTCCAACCCGGCGGTCGGTTTCCTTGCGCAGGCCGCCAAGTACCGCACCGGCATCGCCGCCGGCGAGATCGTGGCCCCGGCCAAGAGCATCGAGCAGATGCAGCAGATCGCGTTCAACAGCTACATCAACACCGGGTTGACCGCGTTGTTCCTGTTCGTGGTGTTCAGCGTGCTGGTCTACGCGGTCGGCGCCGTCCGCAAGGCCCGCGCCAACCCGCAACGCAGCGACCGCGAAACGCCGTACGTGGCGGTCGATCCGGCGCTGGCGGCACGGTTGTGAGCGGAACAAGCCGATGGGAGCGCGGCTGATGGGAACCGAACTGGTCCCCGCCAGCCAGTACCAGGCGCACCGCCGCGTGTGGCGGCGCCTGGTGCAGACCGCGCGGCTGTGCTGCGGCGTGCCCGATTACGACAACTACGTGCGTCACATGATGGAAAAGCATCCCGACCGCGAAGTGATGGACTACAAGACCTTCTTCCGCGAACGGCAGGAAGCCCGCTTCGGCGGCAAGAACGGATCCCGCTGCTGCTGACGTAGCCATAGGGGCCGGACGCAATGTCCGGCTCCGCATTCCCCGCATCGATCCGGTGGCAACGGACTTCGGTCACATAATCCCGACGGATAACGGAATCGAAACATTCGCCCGGCAAAGGCGGTGCTAGGATCGGCCCGTCGCGTCGGGACACCACATTACGCGACCGCAGACCACGCAGCCGGAAAGGAAACCGCAATGCGCAAGCAGGTCCCTGCCCTGGCGGCACTCGCAACCTCCATCCTGATGGTTTCATGCGCCGCCGACCCGGCCGGTGCAAAGGAGCAAACCAGCATGTCCGCAGCGCTCAACCCTACTTCCTCCACCACGCCTTTCCATGATCCTGCGATCGTGCCCTTGGCCAATGCGGTCGCCGAGGGGGACGCGCCCCGTATCCGCGCCCTCGCATCGCCGGCCAACCTGGCCGCGCGTGGCGACGACCAGGTCACTCTGCTCGAGTGGGCGGTCTGGAACCAGAAACCCGCCTCGCTGTCGGCGCTGCTCGAAGCCGGCGCCAACGCCGCCGAGCCGGGCATGGACAGCGAGACCGTGGCGCACATGGCCGCCATGGCCGAAGACCCGCAGTATCTGCAGTTGCTGATCGCCCATGGCGCCCCGGTGGACGTGGTCAGTGCCCGTGCCGGCCGCACCCCGATCTTCCGCGCGGTGCAGAGTCGCCGCGGTACGCAGTTCGATCTGTTGGTGAAAGCCGGCGCCGATGTCCGCCGTACCGATTCGATGGGCAACTCGCTGCTGCACGTGGCCGCACAGGTCAACGATGCCGGGCGCGTCCTGCAGCTGCTGCAACTGGGCGTGGACCCCAATGCCACCGACAGTCGCGGCAACACCTTCCAGGCTGCGTTGTTCTCCGGTTCGGACGCGCGCCTCAACGCCGAAGGCCGGCAGTCGCGACAGAAGGTACGCGACTGGCTCGCGGCCAACGGCATCGTCACGCAGTAACCCGTTCGAACGCGCGGCGCCGGCAGGCGCCGCCAACCTCGTGCACAAAAGCACGCACACGCAAAGGAATCGCGCATGAATGTTTCCACAGGGATGCCCGCTACCTCGTCCTCCACCCCAACCGGCTTCGCAGACGATGTGGCGGGGCAGCAGCCGCACGCGGTGGATCGCGAGTTGTCGACCCTGGTGCAGGACAACTACGCCGTCGCCGATGCGCGCCGCGGCGAGTCTTCGTCCGCCCCGGTCCTGCCCGGAACCTGGCAACGCATGGACGATGCCGCGGTGCGCGCCGCGGGCATCGACCCCAGCTTGCTGCACGACGGCAAGAGCGGCTTCGACGCCTCGCTCTACCGGGACGCCAGCGGAGCCGTGGTGGTGGCCTACGCCGGCACCGACGAAGGCAAGGACTGGCGCCACAACTTCCGCCAGGGCCTTGGGTTCCAGGACGCGCAGTACGACCAGGCCATCGCCCTGGCGCGGGAGGCCAAGCAGGCCTTCGGCAACAACGTGGTCCTGACCGGACAGTCGCTCGGCGGTGGCCTGGCGGCCGCGGCGAGCATGGTCAACGAAGTCCCCGCGGTCACCTTCAACGCCGCCGGCGTGCACGACAAGACCCTGGAACGCTTCGGCTTCGACGCCGACGCGCTCAAGCAGGAAGCCGAGCAGGGCCTGATCCGCAGCTACCGCGTCAAGAACGAACTGCTCACCCACCTGCAGGAAGACAGCATTCCGCTGAAATGGGCGATGCCGGACGCGCCGGGGCACAAGATCCAACTGCCGGATCCCGATCCGCTGACCTTCTTCGAGCGCATGGTGCCCGGCAAAATGCTGCTGCACCGCCTGGACCTGCATTACATCGAAGCGGTCATGGAAGCGCAGGACCTGGCGCAACTGCAGGTACGCCAGCGCAACCCCGGCGCCGGGCCCGACACCATCGGCGACGCCGGCAGCACCTCCAACCGTTTGCTCAGGAATGCGGTCGATGGTCTGTCCGGGCAACGCCAGCAGTTGGGCCTTGCCGAAGACGAGCGCTTCTTCAATGTCGCGGCCAGCGCCGCGGCGCACGCGGGCTCGGACGGTCTGAAGCGTATCGACCACGTGCTGGCTTCCGAGCGCGGCGACAACCTGTTTTCGGTACAGGGCGCATTGCACGACCCTGCCCACCAGCGCAGTCGTATCGATATCGAACAGGCCGGCCAGACTCCCGCGCGGCTCAGCGCAGCGCAACTGCGCGAGCAGGACCAGCAACAGCAGAACCAGACCCAGCAGGTGGAGCAGCAACGCCAGCAGCGCGCGGCCCAGCTCTAGACGAAGACGGGCATGACGCAGGCCTTCTGCCGCACGCGCGACAGAGGGCTCAGGCCCCGGCCATCGCTTTCAACGTGATGCCGACGATATAGGCCAACACCGTGCCGGTCGCATAACCCAGCGCGCCGAGCAAAGCGCCCACCGGCGCCAGCGACGGGTGGAACACCGACGCCACCACCGGCGCGGACGCGGGCCCGCCGATATTGCTCTGCGAACCCATGGCGAAATAGAAGAACGGCACCTTCAACGCCCTGCCCAGCAGCCACAGCAAGAAGATGTGCGTGGAAATCCAGATCAGGCCCAGCGCGAACAGCCATGGCCGGTCGGCCAGCGCCTTGATGTCCATCTGCATGCCGATGCAGGCGATGAGGATGTACAGCAGCAACGCACCGATCTTGGAGGCTCCGGCGCCGTCCAGCGTACGCGCACGGGTGAAGCTCAATCCCAGTCCGACCAGCGTGGACAGCACCACCACCCATACGAACGGTTCGTGCAGGCTGACCTGCCGCGCCCACGAGACGTTGGCGCCGAACCAGGCCGAGGCCGGACCTGCCACCGCATGTGCAAGGCCGACCGCGCCGAAAGCGATGCCCAGGATCACCATGAGATCCGGCAGCGAGGCCACGCGTTCGTGTTGTTGCTGGTAGCTGGCCAAGCGCTGCTTGAGATCTTCGATGGCCAGCGTATTTGCGCCACTGCGCGCGTCGATCGCTTCGGCGCGGCCGGCCAGGAAGATCAGCACCGCCATCCATACATAGCCGACGCCCACATCGACGACAACGAATTGCCCGAAAGTGGTTTCGTCGACCGCGAACACTTCCTTCATCGCCACCATGTTGGCGCCGCCGCCGATCCAACTGCCGGCCAGCGTGGCCATGCCGGCCCAGGTATCGCCGGCCACCGTTTCCGGATGCAGGATGCCCATCAGCCAGAAGGCGAAGAACGCACCGATCATCACCGTGACCGAGGCGCCTATGTACATCAGCAATAGTTTCGGCCCCAGCCGCAGCACGCCCTTCAGATCGATGGTGAGGGTCAGCAGCACCAGCGCCGCAGGCAGCAGCACGCGGCTGGCGACGGGGTTATAGAGCTTGCTGGCGTTGCCGTCGATCAGCCCCACGCTGTTGTAGATGCCTGGAATGAAATAGCAAAGCAGCAGCGCCGGCACGTAGGTGTAGAACTTCTTCCACATGCCGGTCTCGCGCGAGGCCGTCCAGAACACCGCGCCCAGCGTGCCTGCGATCAGACCGAACAGCACGATATCGTTGGTGATCAGCGCAGTGGAAGGCGCTGCGGTTTCGATGGCCATCGGTCCAGCTCTCCTGACGCGATGCGGGTCCGCGCCGCCGGCGATGCCGGAAGCGCGGGTCCGCAGAGGGTTACGGGGTCAGGTGCTGTTTGAGCCAGCCATTGACCGTGTCATGCCACAGCACGCTGTTCTGCGGCTTGAGCACCCAATGGTTTTCATCGGGGAAATACAGCAGTTTGGATTCGATGCCTTTGCGCTGCAGCGCGGTGAAGGCGGACAGACCCTGGTCGAGAGGCACACGGTAGTCTTTCTCGCCCTGCACCACCAGCGTGGGCACGCGCCATTCGGAGATATGGTTGACCGGGTTGAACTTCTCGTAGTTCTTGGGATTTTCGTACGGCGTTCCGCCGTTCTCCCATTCGCTGAACCACAGCTCCTCGGTCACGTAACCCATCGAGCGCGTGTCGAATACGCCGTCGTGGTCCACCAGGCATTTCCATGCCCCGGAAGCGGGCGTATGCCAGTTGCCGGCGATCCAGTTGATCATGTAGCCGCCGTAGCTGGCGCCCAGCGCGCAGGCATTGGCGCCGTCGAGGAAAGCGTATTCCTTCTGCGCGGCCGCCCAGCCCTTCTGCAGATCCTCCAGCGGCTTGCCGCCCCAATCCTGGCTGATGGCGTCGGTGAAGGCTTGGCCATAGCCGGTGGAGCCGTGGAAGTCGATCATCACCACGGCGTAGCCCTGCCCCGCGTAAGTCTGCGGGTTCCAGCGGTAACTCCAGCCATTGCCGAAGCTGCCCTGCGGGCCGCCGTGGATCAGGAACGCGACTGGGTATTTTTTCCCTTCCTCGTAATTCCATGGCTTGACCACGTAACCGTGCACGGTGTCGCCGCCCGCACCCTTGAAGTCGAACTGCTCGAAATCGCCGAAAGCCACGTCTTTCAACCGCTCTTCCGTACTCGGTGTGATCGCGCGCAAAGGAGCGCCCGCCGCGGTGGTGGTGGTGAACAACTGGTCGCCGCTCTTGAGCGTATTGCGCGTGAACGCCAAGGTCTGGCCTGCGACCTGGAAGTCGGCGATGGAACCGTCGCCGACGATCTGCTCCGCCTTGCCGGTGGCGATCTCGACGGCGAACAAAGGATGCTGGCCGGTGTCCTGCGCAGTGGTGAAGAGGGTGCCGCCGTCCTGGGACAGCACGATGTTGTCGGCGGAACGGTCCCAATGCGCGGCGATCTCGCGCACCTGCCCGCTACCCACGTCCATGCTCATCAGCGCGAAGCGGTCGGCTTCGAAGCCGGGGCGTTTCATCGCGCGATAGAACAGCGTTTTGCCGTCGGCGCTGAATACCGGGCCCGTATCCCAGGCCTTGTTGGCGGCGGTCAGGTTGACCGGCGCGCCGGTGCCGTCGGCATTCATGCGGTACAGGTCGAAATTGGTGGACCAGGCTTCGGATTTGCCGGCCACGCGGATGCCGGCCACCAGGGTTTTACTGTCGGGCGACCAGCTGTACTCGCTAGCGTCGCCGAAAGGCTTGGAAGGCGCATCGCCATCCAGCGAATCGGTCAACGCGGTCGCGGCGGTGACCGCCTTCGCCTTGCCCACGGGCAAATCGCTTACGAACAGCCGGCTGCGGCGGCCATCGCTCCAGGTATCCCAATGGCGCACGAACAGCCCTTCATAAATCACGCCGGTGCTTTTCTTGGCCTTGGTGTCGTCGAGCTTCTTCTGCGTGCAGGCGAAGTCGGCCTTGCAGTCGGCGAAAGTCTCCGCGCTGAACGCGACCCGGGTGCCGTCCGGCGATAATTTGTAGCTGCCTATGTCCAACGCGAAAGCGGTGAGCTGCTTCGGCGTACCGCCGCTGGAAGCGATGGAATACAGCTGCTGGATGCCGGATTTCCCGCTGAGGAAATAAACGGTTTTACCGTCGGGCGAGAACGAAGGCGAATTCACGTTCCAGCCTTCTGGGGTCAAACGCTTGGGCGGCCCCATGTCGCGGGTCAGCAGGTTGCGCACCCACAGGCCCGTGGTGGCCTTGACCACCTCCTTGTCCATCTGCCGCTGGGCGAAGACGACCACCGCGCCGTCGGGCGACAGCACGGGCGAGGAAACGCGATCCAGCGCCACCATGTCGCGCACGTCGAATCCGCGCGTAGCGGCCGTGGCCGGCAATGCGGCCAGCAGGCAGAGGGGCAACAAGGCGGTTCGCAGCTTCATCCGGGGCTCCAGCGACAGGAAAACCCCGATGTTAGGCCGTAATAGCAGTCCGGCGCAAAGGCCTAAAGCCATGCCAGGCCGGGCTGCCCGGCGCGGCACGCTTGCGGCTTTTGTCCGCTTTATGTGCACGCGTGCACGGAATCGCCGACTCGCTGCGGACGAAGAAAAGTTCGCGGAGGCAATTTTTCGGATACGCAGACGATAGGGAATGGCAGGGAATGCGTAATAAATGTTTAAGCATCCTCGCACACCATGGATGTTATCGATCTCAATCCAGCGCTTGCGTATGGATTGCACACGCATCGACTCCCCCTACCGTTCAATCGAGAGTCCCCAATGAATCGCCAAAACCACGTCCTCCGACGCGCCATTCGCCTTGCCTTGGTGTTTTCCGCATGCGCCAGCCCGATCGCGTATGCGCAACAATCCGGCGATACGAATCCAACGGATACCTCGAACGCGGATGCGGTGGAACTGGATGCGGTGGTGGTGACCGGCCGTTCCGGTACCACCCAACGCAGCAAGGCCGAAACCAGCTACTCGATCACCAGCATCGAAGAAGACCGTCTGCGGCTGCAGGCCCCGACCTCGGTGACCGAGGCGTTGAAATCCGTGCCCGGATTCTGGGTAGAAGCGTCCGGCGGCGAGGCGAGCGGCAACATCCGTGCGCGCGGCATCCCGGTGGACGGATTCGGATCGGTGACCCTGCTGGAGGACGGCGTACCGGTGCAGCACGATCCCGCCCTGGGTTTCCTCAACGGCGATCAGGCTTTCCGTCTGGACGAGACCATAGAGCGGATCGAGGTGGTGCGTGGCGGACCGTCGTCGGTGTTCTATTCCAACGCACCGGCGGGCGCGATCAACTTCATTCCGCGGGTGGTCGGCGACAGCGCTGAAGGCGTGGTCAAGTATACGGTCGGCGACCACGGCCTCAGCCGTTACGACTTGTTCTTCGGCACACCGCTCGGCGGAGGTTGGAAACTAGGCGTCGGCGGTTTCTACCGCACCGGCGAGGGCATCCGCGATCCGGGCTTCACGGCCAACAAGGGCGGGCAGTACCGCGTCAATCTCAGCAAGGCTTTCGAGCGCGGTAATTTCAGTTTCGACTTCAAGCGGGTGAACGACAACGTCGCGTTGTATCTGGGCATTCCCATGCGCACCTACGAGGACGGCGAAATCCGCGCCGTGCCCGGCTTCGACGGCAACTACGGCACGATGGCCGGCCCGGAAACGACGCACGTGCAGATGCTGCAGGGCAACGGCAGCCTCTACGATTTCGACAACAGCCGCGGCACCGAAGTCGAGCGCAACCAGTTCACCGTCAAGTTCGACTACGAGCTGGGCGCGGGTTTCAAGCTGGCCGAGTCGATCCGCTATAGCGACACCGAGACCCAGCGCAACGGCGTGTTTCCGCTGCAGCTGTTGAGCGGCGCCGCATTCCTGCGCCAGTCGCAGGCCTTGCTGGCCCGCGTGCCTGGGGCGACGGCGTTGCAATTGCGCTACGCGACCGACCCCAGCCAGGTATTCGATGTCGCCAACCAGAACGGGAACGGCCTGATGTCGGTCGGCGGACTGCGCGGCGTGACCATGCCGGTGAAGGAATTGACCAACGATACCCGCCTGCTGCGCAAGTTCGAGTTCGGCGACCAGAGCCACGACCTCACGCTCGGCTACTACTACGCGCGCTTCGACCAGGATTTCGACCGCTATTCGTCCAACGTGCTGCTGGATGTGCAGGACAACGCGCGCCTGCTGGACCTGGTGGCGGTGAACGCCGCCGGCCAACCGCTGGCCACATTGACCGAAGACGGTTTCTATCGCTACGGCTACGAATGGGAAAACGCCAGCGGACGGTCCACCACCAATGCGCTGTATCTGTCCGACGAATGGCAGGCCACCGAAAAGTTGCGCATCGATGCCGGCGTGCGCTGGGAGGAAGTCAATACCGAGGGCTGGACCGAGATCCGCACGCCGGTGAACCTGGGCACTTTCGCCAGCTCCCAGATCCTCACCGGATCGGGACGCTTCGTCAGCTACGACGAGACTTTCAGCAAGACCGGCTGGACGGTCGGCGCCAACTGGCAATTCTCCGAGCATGCCGGTCTGTTCGCGCGCTGGACCTCGGCCTTCCGCCTGCCCAACCTGTCCAGCTACATCACCCGGTACTCCAACTGCAGCCTGGCCGATGTCGAAGGCTGCATCAGTAAGAACAGCACCCGGCCGGTCACCCAGACCATGGATCTGGGCGAAGTGGGCTACAAGTTCAGCAACCAGACTTTCGACGTCTTCGCCACGGCGTTCTATACGAAATACGACAACGTGGGCTTCAGCAACTACGTCTTCGACCTCAACACCGGCGCCTCCACCGTCCAGCAAGGTTACGCCAGCACCAAGACCGTCGGTCTTGAGCTGGAAGGCAGCTGGTATCCGGTCGACTGGTTCGATCTGCAGCTGACCGCCACCGTACAGGAGCCCGAGTACCAGGACCTGCGCTACACCGAGCTGGTCGGCGGCGCGCCGGTGCTGCGCGACTTCGTCGGCAATCAGCTGATCCGCGTGCCCAAGCAGAGCCTGCGCGTGGTGCCGGGTTTCAATCTATTCAGCAACAAGCTGCGTCTGCAGGCGGCATACGAACACCAGGGCGAGCGTTATGTCGATACCGCGAACTCGGTGCGTCTGCCGTCGTACTACGCGATCAACGCCAGCGCACGCTACGAGCTCACGCCCGAGTTGTCGCTTTTCCTGTACGGCGACAATCTCACCAATTCGCTCGGCCTGACCGAAGGCAATCCGCGCGCCGGCGAACTGCAGAGCGGCGACGCAGGCGCCAACACCTTCCTGGCGCGGCCGCTGCTGGGACGGGCCTACCGCTTTGCGATCATGTTCCGGTTCTGAACATGGCAATCGAAAATCGGCTCGCGCTGCGTTGCGTGACCGTATTGCTGGCGGCAGCGTCGTCGTACGCGGCGTTTGCCGACGATACGACGACCAGCCCGTCCGGCCGGCGTTGCAGTCAAGACTGGGTGGACAACCATCTGCGCATGAACCAGCTGCAGCTCATCGGCACCCACAACAGCTACAAACTGGCCCTGCCGGACGAAGAGTTGGCCGCGCATCGCGCGGTCGACGCCGAAGGGGCCGATTCGATCGATTACGCGCATCGGCCATTGGCGGAACAGCTGGACCGGGGTTTGCGCAGCCTGGAACTGGACGTCTACCTCGACCCGCAGGGCGGACGTTATCTTGAGCCGCCCGGAGCTCACCGGCGCGGCTACACGCGATCGCCCTGGACAGCCGACCAACGACAGAAGATGCAACGCCCTGGGTTCAAGGTCATGCACCTGGCGGACATCGACTTCCGCAGCAACTGCCTCACCTTGCAGGACTGTCTTTCGATCATCCGCACCTGGTCGCAGGCGCATCCGCGGCATCTGCCGATCCTAATGACCCTCAACGCCAAGGACGGACGCAGCGGAGCGGGCGCAGTGCAGCCGCTGCCGTTCGACGCCGCCGCTTTCGACGCACTGGATGCCGAAATCCGCACAGCGCTTCCCGATAGTCAGCTGATCACGCCGGACAAAGTGCAGGGCGCGCATCGGACCCTGCGCGATGCGGTACGCGCCGATGGCTGGCCATTGCTGGGACAAGCGCGCGGCAAGGTATTTCTGGCGCTGGACGAAGACCCGCGCAAGGTGGCGTTGTACCGCGGGGCGCGCCGTTCGCTGGAGGGACGTGCGATGTTCGTCAACAGCGATGAGGCCTCGCCCGCCGCGGCTTATCTGACTCTCAACGATCCACTTGGCGATGGAACGCGCATCGCCCGTGCCGTCGCCGCGGGCTATATGGTGCGTACCCGCGCCGATGCCGATACCCGCGAAGCCCGCGACAACGATACGCAACGCCGGGAAGCCGCTTTCCGCAGCGGCGCGCAATACGTCTCGACCGATTATCCCTGGCCAGATGAACGTTGGGGCGGTTATCGGGTGAGGTTTCCGTCGCACGCTCCCTATGCGCGGCTGAATCCGGCGAATGGAAATCCGAAGTGTCCTTCCCTGGATCTGGAGTAGCGCCATGAAGCTGTACAGCGTCGCGATGGCGTGCATGCTGTTTTTATTCAACGGCAACGAAGCGGCGGCAGTCGAGAAAAATCCCGACCTGACCTTGCGCGGCGAAATCAACGGCAAGGACCACCAAACCTATCGCGAGGTGCCGTTCACCGTACCGGCCGGCACCGGGCGCATCACCGTGCAGTTCGAGTACACCGGCAGGGACAGCAAGACCACCATCGACCTGGGACTGCTGGACCCGGACGGTTTTCGCGGCTGGAGCGGCGGCAACAAGTCGGTATTCACCGTGTCGGCGAGCGACGCCACGCCATCCTATCTGCCGGGAGCGATCCGGCCGGGCCGATGGTCGTTGTTGCTGGGCATTCCCAATATCCGCAAGGACACGCGCGCCGAATTCACCGCGCGCATCTGGCTGGGTCGCGAAGGCGAGCCGTACTGGCAACCGACGATCGCCAATCCGCCGCTGCAGGAGAAAGCGGCGTGGTATCGCGGCGATCTGCACATGCACGACGCGCACAGCGATGGCAGCTGCAAAAGCAGGCAAGGCGTCAAGGTGTCCTGCCCGTTGTTCTTGACCGTTCAGGCCGCGGAGGAGCGCGGACTGGATTTCATCGCCATCACCGACCACAACACCACCTCGCAGGCGAACGCCATCCGTGAGCTGCAGCCCTACTTCGACAACTTACTGCTGATACCGGGACGCGAAATAACGACCTTCAGCGGTCATGCCAATTTGATCGGCCCGGTCGCGCCACTGGACTTCCGCGTCGGTGGCGACCGCGACTGGAATGCGCTGCTGCGCGATGCGGCGCGACTGCAGGGCGTCGTTTCTATCAACCATCCGGTTCGCCCGTCGGGTGAAATCTGCATGGGTTGCGGTTGGACCGCGCAGCCGAAATCGGACCCGTCGTTGCTGCAAGCGGTAGAGGTGGTGAACGGCATGGATGCCGACACGCCGTATTCGGGCATCCCGTTCTGGGAGTCGTTGCTGAACGCCGGCCACCGGCTGACCGCCATCGGCGGCAGCGACAATCACGATTCCAGTCGGAAGCTGCCGGACGCAGGGGGCGGGCCAGTCGGAATGCCGGCTACGGTGGTGCATGCGCAAGCGCTGTCGATGCCGGAAATCCTAACGGGGTTGCGCGCCGGACACGCTTTCGTCGATGTGCAGGGCAGCCGCGACAGATCGCTGGCTTTCAGCGCGCGCAGCGGCGATGCCGAAGCGCAGATGGGGGATGCGCTGTCGTCGCCATCGGGAAGTACGGTCGCGTTCGAGATGCGCGCCGACAATCTTTCCGGCGCGCGCTTCGAGGTGATACAGGACGGCCGCGTTCTCCAGCCAGAAACCGACCTGTCCATCGAACAGGCCGCGCAGACCCATCGCTTCGACTGGCGCAGCGATGGCCAGCGACACTGGCTACGCATCAACGTGCGAAGCGCCGACGGCAAGCTGCTGCTCGTCGGCAATCCGATCTATCTCAATTGGCCCGTGCGGTAATGGGAACCGAAGCCGCTAGCTGCTTCAGTTCGAGACCGGCAGATCCTGCTTCCTTGCGCCGGTGCGGTACAGCAGCCAGCCGACTATCACCAGCACCACCAGGCCGACGAACTGGCCGAAGTGGAACTGTTCCGGCAGCGCCAGCACGTCGGCGCGTTTGCTGACCACAATAGGGATAGCGATGGCTATACCCATCAACGCCTCGCCGGTGATCAGACCGGCGGAGAACAGCACGCCTGGGCGGTGCACGCGGTCGCGCAGGCTTTCGTCGTGGGTGCCGACGATGCCATGGCGCTTCTCGACGAAGTACGCCAGCAGGCCGCCGAGGAAGATTGGCACCATCAATTCGAGCGGCAGGTAGATGCCGATCGCCGCGGCCAGCACCGGCACGCGGAAGGACGAGTTCCGCGACTTCAGCCAGTTGTCGAAGGCGATCACCATGGCGCCGATCACGCCGCCGGCGATGATCATGTCCCATGGCAGCTTGCCGCCGAACAGGCCCTGCGCCACCGAGGCCATCAGCGTGGCCTGCGGCGCCTGCAGCGAACCCGGACGGGTCGGATCGCCAATACCGTAGGCCTGCGCCAGCAGGTTCAGCACTGGTGCCATGATCAGCGCGCAGGAGAACGCACCGATGCCCAGCATCAGCTGCTGCTTCCATGGCGTGGCGCCGACGATGTAACCGGCCTTCAGATCCTGCAGATTGTCCCCACCGACCGCTGCCGCACAGCAGACCACCGCACCGATCATGATCGCGGCAACTGCGCCGATCTTGGAATCACTGCCGAGCAGCAACATCAGCACCACCGACGCGAACAGGATCGTCGCGATGGTGATGCCGGACACCGGGTTGTTGGACGAACCGACCAGGCCGGCGAGATAAGCGGACACCGACACGAACAGGAAGCCGGCCACGATCATTATGATCGTCATCGGCACGCTGACGCCCCAGTTCTGCACGATGGCCTGGTACAGGCCGAGCAGCGGCAACGTGAACAGCAGCAGCGCAACCAGCATCCACTTCATCGGCAGATCGCGTTCGGTCTCGGCGACGTTCACATCCGCGCCCTTGCGCGCGGCGGCGATGCCGCTCTTGACGCCGGACAACAGCGACTTGCGCAGCGAGAATAGCGTCCAGATGCCGCCGACCAGCATAGTGCCGACGCCAAGATAACGGATACGGTCGCCGCGGATGATCGCCGCCGCTTCCGCTGCGGTCTTGCCGACCAGCTTGGCCGCGACTTCCGGATCGCCGTTGAGCAGGAACGCGTGGTAGAACGGAATCGCGATGTTGTAGGCGAGTACGCTGCCGGACAATACGACGATGCCGATGTTGAGGCCGACGATGTAACCCACGCCGAGTAACGCCGGCGACAGACCGGTGCCCATGTAGCCCAGGTACTTGCCGAAGAAGCCCGCGCCCGCGGCGTTGTCCGGGATCATGCGCAGGCCGCTTTCCGCGGCCAGCTTGACCAGCGCGCCGATGGCCGCGGAAATACCGAGGGTCTTCAGGCCCGGGCCAGGGTTCTCGCCCGCCTTCAGCACTTCCGCGGCCGCCTTGCCTTCCGGGAACGGGAGCGGGTCTTCCACGATCATGGTGCGGCGCAGCGGCACCGAGAACAGCACGCCCAGCAGACCGCCCAGGCCGGCGATGGCCAGCACCCACGAATAACGGAAGTCCTGCCAGTAGCCCAGGATGATCAGCGCCGGGATGGTGAAGATCACCCCCGCCGCGATCGAGGAACCGGCCGAGGCGCCGGTCTGGACGATGTTGTTCTCCAGAATGGTGCCGCCGCCGAGCAGGCGCAGCACGCCCATGGACACCACCGCAGCGGGGATGGCGGTGGCGATGGTCAGCCCCGCGAACAGGCCAAGATAGGCATTGGCGGCCGACAGGATCATGGCCAATACGACCGCCAGCAGCACGGCACGGAAGGTAAGTTGCGGCGTCTGCGCGCTGTTCATGCGAATCCCTGAGCTTCGAGGAGCCGACAAGCTATAAGGAAGCCACCGGCAAGTCCAGCACAGGGAGCTGGCGGGGCACGGCTATACTCCGGCTTTCCGCGCGGGACCCGCCCTTGTCCGCTTCCACCCTGCCAGCCATCCCGGCGCGCGAGGACTTCCTCGGCCACCCCAAGGGCGTCTACGTCTGCTTCTTCACCGAAATGTGGGAACGCTTCTCCTTCTACGGCATGAAGGCGTTGCTGTTGCTTTACCTCACCAAATACCACTTGTTCCCGGACAAGGCCGGTTACGACTTGCTGGGCGCCTACGGAGGTCTGGTGTACTGCATCCCGGTGATCGGCGGGCTGATGGCCGACCGTTGGCTGGGCATGCGCAAGGCGGTGGTGTTCGGCGGCCTGTTGCTGGTGCTGGGGCATGCGGGCATGGCGTTCGAGGGCAACGCCGCGGTCAACGTGGGCGGCCAGATCGTGCGCGACGAAAGTTCGCTGCGCTACACCTACCTGTCGCTGGCGCTGATCATCATGGGCGTGGGGTTCCTGAAACCCAATATCTCCACCATCGTCGGCAAGTTGTACGAGGAAAACGATCCGCGCCGCGATTCGGGCTTCTCGCTTTTCTACGCGGGCATCAACCTGGGCGCGCTGTTCGCCTCGCTGGTCTGCGGCTACCTGGGCGAAACGCTGGGCTGGAAGTACGGCTTCGGCGCCGCGGGCATCGGCATGCTGCTGGGTCTGGTGCTGTTCCTGTGGGGACAGAAATACCTGCACGGCCATGCCGAACCGCGCGAGCCCGCGCTGCTGCGCGAACGCGTGCTGGGCCTGCCGCGCGAATGGCTGATCTACGCCGCCGCCGTGGCCGGCGTGCTGCCGATCGCCTGGCTGATGTGGGCTTCGGGCAACGGCGCCTTCGCCCTGGGCGGGGAAATACCGCTGGCGTTGATGCTGATGCTGGTGGTGCTGGCGGTCGTGCTGATCTGGTTCGGCTGGTTCGTCCTTTCCCAATGCACGCCGGTGCAGCGGCAGCAGATGCTCGCCTTGATGGCGATGATCTTCATGTGCCTGGTGTTCTTCACCCTGTACGAGCAGACCTACGGTTCCTGGGTCACTTTCACCGATCGCCTGTTGACCAAGGACATCGTGCCATCGCTGGTCGCGCCATTGCAGCCTTTCGAATGGACCGCGGACTGGGCGACCAACCTCATGCTGTTCGTGCATACCGCACCATGGTCCACCTATTCGCTCTTGCTGGCGCCGCTCTCGTTCATGCTTGCCGCACGGCTGTCCGATCGCACGCCCGAATCCACCATGCCGCGGCTGTTGTTCATAGCGGTGAGCGTGATCATGCTGGTCTGCCTGGTGCGCGATTGCGTGGTTCTGCCGCAGACGGCCGGCTCGCTGACCTATCTGGGCGCCTTCTTTCTGGTGGTGCTGGCGCCGGTGTTCGCGGCGCTGTGGGCATGGCTGGGCAGGCGCGGGCGCGACCCTTCAAAGCCGTTCAAATCCGCACTGGGCCTGATGTTCGCCGGCCTGTCCTTCATCCCGCTGGCCTGGGCCGCGCAGCAGGTCGGCGAAACCGGCCAGATGGCGAGCGTGTGGTGGCTAGTGTTGGCTTATCTGGTGCTGGAAATCGGCGAGATGTGCCTGGCGCCGGTAGGCCTGTCCGCGGTCACCCAGCTGTCGATGCCGCGCGTAGTCAGCCTGATGATGGGCACCTGGTTTTTGGCCACCGCTTTTTCGGAAACGCTGGCCGCGCAGTTCGGCAAGCTGGCCGCGATCGAAGTCCCCGAAGGCGAAACGATGGACATCGCCGCGGCAGCGGCCAAGTATGCGGACTTGTTCTGGCTGATGATGTGGGTGGGACTGGGCTGCGCCGCGGCAGCGTTCGTGCTGTTCCCGCTACTGAAGCGGATGATGCACGGGGTCAGGTAAACACACCTGCCCCGTGCTACCTCTCTCGCCTTACTTGGCGACGGTTGTCCCCAGGCTTCTGCCCAGGAAAGCCAACAGCTTTTCGTAGTATTCGCGACGGTGCGGTTCGGTATAGAAGCCGTGGCCTTCGGTGTCGAAGTACAGGGTCTCCACCGGTACGCCTGCCGCCATCAGCCTGCGTTCCATCAGCCTGGAATGAGCGATGGGCGCGCGTTCGTCCTCGCCGCCCGCAGCAAGGAAAACCGGCACTTTGATCCTGCTGGCCATGTTGGTCGGCGAAACGGCTGCCAGCGAATTGCGCGGACCCACCCACTCGAGCAGATATGTTTCGCCCGATTTGTCCTCTTGCACGTCGCCTGAGGTATGCATCATGGGCAGGTCGTACACCCCGATGTAGCCAACCGCGCAGCGATAGAGTCCAGGCTCTTTGGCCACGCCGCTCAGCGCGGCGAATGCGCCGTAGCTCGCGCCATAGATGCAGATCCGCGACGCGTCGGCAACTCCGGACTGGATGGCCCAGCGCGTAGCGTCCGTCACGTCATCCTGCATGGTGCCGCCCCACTGTCGCGCGCCCATCGCCCTGAAGCGACGGCCATAACCGCCCGAGCCACGGAAATTGGGTTGCAGGACGGCGTACCCGGCCTTGGCCAGCATCTGCGTTTCACTCTCGAAGCCCCAGCTGTCTTGGATGCCAAACGGGCCGCCATGCGGCAACACGATCAGCGGCAGGTTCTTGCCCGAGGAACCCGGCGGCAGGGTCAGGTAGCCGTGGACGACGACACCATCGCGCGCCTTGAACTCCACCAGCTTCATCGTCGCCATCTTCTCCGGATCGAACCAGTCGCGACGGCTGACCACATGGGCCGCTTTCTTGGTGACCGTGTCGAAGAGGAAGAAGTCCCCAGGATTGCGGTCGCTGCTGGTCTGCACCAGGGCCAACTTGCCATCGGCGGTGGTGGAAGTGATGAATACCGATTCGTTCGGGAACGCACTTTCAAGGCTGCGGTACAGGCGCGCCTCGGCCGATTTCTCGTCAAAGAACACGGTGCGCGGCTTGCCATTGGAGAAGACCGCGCCAACCGGCACGTCGTTGCCCAATCCCATCACATAGCTGGCAGGATCCACCACCGGGTCGCGCAACAGCTCGGACTGTTTGCCGGACGTCGTGTCGTAAGCCACGATCGCGTCCGGGCCATCGCTGCGCTCCACCTGCAGATAGGCGATCTTGTTGTCCGCCGAAAAGCCGATCGGATACTCGACATGGCCGGCTCCGGACTCATCGTTTATCTGGCGCCATTCCTCGGTTTCCCCACCCCGATAGTAGAGCTTGTTATTGTTGTCCGCTCCGGCGCCGTGCGCGAACCGGACTACGCCGTTGTTGTCGGTGGTGAAGCTGGCATTGCGTACCGGTGCGCGGGTGATCGGGATGCGACGGCCGTTCCTCACGTCCATCTTCTCGGCGCGTGTGACCGGATCGTCCACGAACGGACTGATCGCCACGATAACGTTGTCGTCGTCGTCTTTGAGCGTGTCGACCAGGGTCGCGACCACGTCCTGGTTTGTGGCCATCTGGATGCGCGAACCCACGCGGCTGGCCTGTTTGCGTTGCCCTACCAGAAGACCCTTTTCCGAGCCATCGGCGTTCATCGCAAACAACTCGCCGGTCAGGTACGGCCTGTCCTCGGAGCCGAACTTCATCGCCATGCCGATGATCAGCCGGGTCGGGCTGACCCAGACGAAATCCTCGATGTGCGAATTCTTGCCCATGGCTAGGCTGGCAGTGACCTTCAGGTCTGAGCGACGCATGACTACCAGCCCGGTGCGGTCCTCCATCGGAACGGTCGCGGCATAGTAATCGCCGGTCGGCGAAATCGTAATCTGCTCAAAGACATCCTTCTTGATGAAACTGCCGACATCCACTTTTTCTTGCGCATCCGCCACAACGGGCACGCAAGCCAGCAAAGCCGACCCTATCCACTTCCACATTCGCCCTCTCCCAGGGTTCTACACAAAAAAGTCCGGCACTCAATGCCGGACGGTTCCAAGATTCAGCACTGCCGCCGGCATTCGATCGTCAGCCGGCAGGCTCCTGCTCCGGCTTGCCCACGCTGACCTTGCCGCCGATGTTCTTGTTGAAGAAATCGAGCATTTCTGTGTACAGCCGCAGGTTGTTCTCTTCCTTGTAGAAGCCATGCGCTTCGCCGGTCTGGATCAAAACGCCCACAGGGGGATTGCCCGCCGCGGTCAGCGCTTTCGCCATGGCTTCGGTGTTCTCCGGCGGGCAACGCGCATCGCGGGCGCCCGCTGCCAGGTAGATCGGCAGCTTCAACTCATTGGCGTGGTTGACCGGCGACATGGCATCCTGCTCGGCCTTGGTCGCACCCAGTGCGCGCACCAGATACTTCATACCATCCTCACGCTTGCTGGTATCGCTGAGCTTCATCTGGATCGCGGCGCTGTAGGCCCCCACATAACCGAAAGCGCACTTGAACAGGCCAGGCTCGCGAGCCGGCGCCATCATCGAGGCGTAACCGCCGAAGCTGCCACCATAAATGCAGACGCGATCCTTGTCGGCGTAACCCTTGTTGATGGCCCAATGCGTGCCGTCCAGGATATCGTTCATGATGCCCTGCGCCCATTGGCCATAGGCCATTTCTTCGAACGCCTTGCCGAAACCGCCAGAACCGCGATAGTTGACCTGCAACACCGCGTACCCGCGATTGGCAAACATCTGGTTTTCGAACTGGAATCCCCAGTTGTCACGGGGGCCCATGGGGCCGCCATGCACGTTGACGATCAGCGGCAGATTCTTGCCGTTCGACCCATTGGGCAGGGTCAGATAACCGTAGATCTGCAGCCCGTCACGCGACTTGAAACTGATCGATTTCACCGAAGCCATCTTGTTGGAGTCGATCCATTCGCGGCTTTTCATGAGGAAGCGCGCCTTGCCCGTGTCCCGGTCGTACAGATACAGCTCGCCCGGATTCTTGTCGCTGCGCACCGACACCACGATCTTCTTGCCGTCCTGGGTAGCGCTGGAGAAATTCACGAACTGGCCCGGGAACGCAGCCGACAACGAAGCGTACAACTCGGAGTCCGGATGGTTCTCATTGACCAGCGTCACCTGTGGCGCGCCTGCCGCGGTCACTGCGGCGATCACGGTGTCGTCGTCGGACGCGTAGATGTAGTCCGCGATATCCGAAACGGGATCTTGGTGCAGGACCTTGAAGCTGCCGTCGGCGGTATTCAAAGCCCCAAAGGCGGCCGGTTTGCGGCCGTCGCCCTGCGTGGCGTACACCGTACCGTCGGCGGCCGTGCCCAGGATCTCGACGCGTTTGCCGCTGGCCTTGGAACTGTTGACCAGCACCCACTTGCCGGCATCGCGGCGGTAGAGCTCGTTGTGGGAATCCGAGTAATTCCCTTCTTCGTCTTCGCTGTCGTAGCAGACGGCGAAGCGTGGCTCTTTTTTCTCATCCAGGGCGATGCCACAGTTATCGCGCGGCGCGCGCGCAAGCGTCTTGCGTCTGCCGCTCAAGGTGTCCATCAGCACGATCTCGGCCCCAGCACCCGTGTTGGAACGCTGGTAGACGGCGGTCATCATCACATTCTGTTCGTCGGCCTTGAGCGTATCCAGGAGGTTTAAGCCTTCGCTACCTACCGTCTTGCCGCGCTGCGTGGCGTCGCGGGTGCCGTAGAAGACCAAGGGACGCGCCTGACTACCGTCGGCGTTCACCGAATACCACTCGCCTGTGGCGCGAGGGCGGGCGTAGCTGCCGATCTTCTCGATGGAGGTGAACAGCAAACGGTTTGGACTAGTCCAATAGAAGCCACCCACGCTTTTTTCATCGGGCAGCTGGTTGACCTTGACGATGCTCAGGTCTTTGGTGCGGAGCACCGTCAGCACATCCTGTTCGCCACGATCGACGGTCATTGCAAGGTACTCGCCGTCGGGCGAAATCTTTACGCTGCTATAGGTCGGGTGCTTGACGAAGTCCTGCACCGGAATCTGTTCCACGGCTCCCACCGACCCATAGACAGCCACCAAAGCCGACGCAGCCGCGATCCGCACACAAATCTGCTTCATTTCCCGAAACCCCCATTTCGATACCGCGCAAGCCGCGCGTCAAGGGAGTTTAGCCTGAATTCAGCTGTGATAAATCAAATGTGACACGGCTCAGCCCCGCTTCCCAGTCGGGAATCGGATGGCCAAGGGCCGTCGCCAACAGAGTATTGTCCAACAGCGAATAAGCAGGGCGTCGCGCCGGCGTGGGGAATTCTGAGGTAGCGATTGCGACTACCCGTGGAGCCCTCTGCAGAATATTCCGACTTAGCGCTCCTGCCATGATCGCCTGGGCGAAGCCATACCAACTGGTTTCTCCACTGGCGACCAAGTGATAAGTGCCCGTCCGTAACTGCTGCGTCAGGGCTTCGGCCGTCAGGTCTGCAATCAGGTAAGCCGGCGTGGGACTGCCGATCTGATCGGCCACCACCCGCAACTCCTCCCGTTCGGCGCCAAGACGGAGCATGGTCCGCATGAAATTGTGGCCGCGCACGCCGTACACCCAGGCGGTGCGGAAGATCAGGTGATCGGGGCACCATTCGCGGATCGCCAGTTCGCCCGCCAACTTGGATGCGCCATACACGCCCAGCGGTGAAGTGGCGTCGTCTTCGCGGTAAGGGCGACGGGACTCGCCGTCGAAGACGTAGTCCGTCGAATAATGAACTAGCTTCGCGCCGCTCGCCGCGCAAGCTTGCGCGAGCCGCAAAGGACCTTCCGCATTCGCTTGAAAGGCGGCTTCGCGTTCCTGTTCTGCGCGATCGACCGCTGTGTAGGCTGCAGCATTGACGACAACAGAGGGTGCGACACGATCGACCAGGTGCGGCAACGTATCGGGGCACCCGAAGTCGGCGACCTCGCAAGCGACGCCATCGAGTTCGCCGCTACGCGTCGCGGCCACAACCTGCCCAAGGCCGGCCAGGCTGCGTCGCAGCTCTCCGCCGACCTGACCGGTGGCGCCCAACAGCAGGATTCTCACGGGTCGAATGTCGGCAATCTGTCGATCGCCACCTCGCCGAGGAACGGTGCGGACGAATCCTTGGGCGACAATACGGGAGCGCTGACCGGCCAGTCGATGCCGATCGCGGCATCGTCCCAGCGAACGCTGGCATCGGCATCCTTGTCGTACTGCGCGGTGCACAGGTAGCTGAAGATCGCCCGCTCGGAAAGCACCGCGAATCCATGGGCGAAGCCTTCGGGTATCCAGAATTGACGCTTGTTTTCCGCGCTCAGGATCACGGCAGCCCAGCGACCAAAAGTGGGAGAGCCTCGGCGGATGTCCACCGCGACGTCGTATACCTCGCCTTCGAGCACGCTCACCAGCTTGCCCTGTGGGTTCGGCCACTGGTAATGCAGCCCACGCAGAACCCCACGCGCGGAAGAAGACACGTTGCTCTGTACGAACTTGTCGGGCAGGCCGAGCCGTCCGTAGCGATCCGCATTCCAAGTCTCGAAGAAGAAGCCACGCTCGTCGCCGAAGACGGCCGGCTCGACCACTACGCAGCCGGGAAGGTTGGTTTCGACGACCTTCATCGCACAACACCGCGTGTGACGAGCGAAAGCAGATATTGCCCATAACCGTTCTTGGCGAGAGGGGCCGCCAATTTTTCGAGCTGAGCAGCGTCAATCCATCCGTTGCCGAAAGCGATTTCCTCTGGGCAGCAGACCCTCAGCCCTTGCCTGGCTTCGATCGTTTCGATGAAGTTGGAGGCCTCCAGCAAGGATTGATGCGTGCCGGTATCCAGCCAGGCGAAACCGCGGCCCAGTGGCTCCAGGTGCAGCGAGCCATCGTCGAGATAGCAACGGTTGAGATCGGTGATCTCCAATTCTCCGCGTGCCGAAGGCTTCAAAGAGGACGCATAGTCGCTGGCGCGCCCATCGTAGAAATACAGGCCGGTGACCGCGTAATTGGATCGCGGCTTTTGCGGCTTCTCTTCCAGTCCTACGACCCTGCCGCCTTCATCGAATTCGGCGACCCCGTATCGTTCCGGATCGCCGACCCAATAGCCGAACACCGTTGCCCCATGCTCGCGCGTATCGGCGCGCTTGAGCGTTTCGGTCAGGCCATGCCCATGGAAAATGTTGTCGCCCAGCACCAGGCAGCTGGGCTGACCGGCAACGAAATCCTTGCCGATCAGATAGGCCTGCGCCAGGCCGTCCGGGCTCGGCTGCGGCGCGTATTCGATGCGCATGCCCCATTGCGAACCGTCGCCAAGCAGCTGCTTGAACAGCGCCTGCTCATGCGGCGTATTGATCACCAGCACTTCGCGTATGCCCGCCAGCATCAGCACGCTGAGCGGGTAATAGATCATCGGCTTGTCGTAGACCGGCAGCAGTTGTTTGCTGACGGTCTGGGTGATCGGATACAGGCGCGTGCCGGAACCGCCGGCCAGGATGATGCCTTTGCGTTGCGTCATTTTTCGCTTCCTTTGCGTCAGGCGGCAGCGCCGATTCTTTCCAAACGATAGCTGCCATCCAAGACCCGCTTCACCCAGGCCTGATTCTCGAGGTACCAGTCGACGGTCTGTGCGATGCCCTTCTCGAAGGTGTATTGCGGCTTCCAGCCCAGCTCGTTCTGCAGTTTGGACGCATCAATCGCATATCTGCGGTCGTGGCCGGGGCGGTCGGTCACATAGGTGATCTGACTGGCGCGCGGTTTGCCATCCTCGCGCGGACGCCGCTCGTCCAGCAGCTTGCAGATGGTTTCCACCACTTCGATGTTCTGCCGTTCCGCGTCGCCGCCCACGTTGTAGGTTTCGCCAGGACGCCCTTTTTCCAGGACCGTGCGGATGGCCGCGCAGTGGTCGCTCACATACAGCCAGTCGCGTACGTTCTTGCCGTCGCCATAGACCGGCAAGGGCTCGCCCGCCAATGCGCGCGCGATAATCAGCGGAATGAGTTTTTCAGGGAAATGGTACGGCCCATAGTTGTTCGAGCAATTGGTGGTCAGCACCGGCAAGCCGTAGGTGTGATGGAACGCACGCACCAAGTGGTCCGACGCAGCCTTGGATGCGGAATAAGGGGAATTGGGTGCAAAAGGCGTGCTTTCGGTGAACTTTCCGGTGTCGCCCAGCGAACCGTAGACCTCGTCGGTGGAGACATGCAGCAAGCGGAACGCTTCGCGTTTATCGCCTTGCAGCGCACGCCAATAATCGCGTACCGACTCCAGCAACGCGAGTGTGCCGACCACGTTGGTCTGCACGAATGCGCCAGGGCCATCGATCGATCGATCCACATGGCTCTCGGCCGCGAAATTCACTACCGCATCGGGCTGGTGTTCGGCCAGCAATCGCGATACCAGGGGCTGATCGCCGATGTTGCCGTGAACGAAGACGTGATTGGGATCCTCCTCCAAGGAGGACAACGTATCCAGGTTCCCTGCGTAGGTCAGCGCATCCAGATTGATGACGCGAATGCCCTTGCGCACCGCTTCCAACACGAAATTGCCGCCAATGAAGCCAGCGCCACCAGTTACGAGCCAAGTCGGCACATCTGCCTCCAAAGATAAAAGTTTCTACAAGATGAGCTAAACGATAATCTTCAGAACGGAATATCGTCGTCCGCGAAATCGTCTACCGGCGCCTGCTGCGCGGGTTGCTGGCGACGCGGGCCCGAGCTGTCCTGGCGCTGCGCCGGCGCACTGCGTTGCGGGCGATCCCCACCACCACCGCCCTCGCCCCTGCCGCCGAGCATCTGCATCTCATCGGCGATGATGTCGGTGGAGTATTTCTCCACGCCATCCTGTCCGGTGTACTTGTCGTAGCGCAGCGAACCTTCCACATAGACCGAGCTGCCCTTGCGCAGGTATTCGCCGGCGATCTCGCCCAGCTTGCCGAAGAACACCACGCGGTGCCATTCGGTGCGTTCCTGCTGGTTGCCGTCCTTGTCCTTGCGGACGCTGGTGGTGGCCAGGCTGATGCGGGTGATCGCCATACCGCCCTGGGTGTATTTGGTGTCCGGGTCGTTGCCCAGGTTGCCCACCAGGATCACTTTGTTGATGCCGCGTGCCATATCGTCTTCCGTCGGGTGATGCCCGCCGGTTGCGGGCGCAGTCCAGTGAAGTATACCCGTGGCCTACAGGCTAGTCCGTATACGCCGCGTCGGCATGTAAGCTTTGGCTGACCCTTCTTCCCTTATAATTCAGCAACTTCCCTTACGCCTCAGACATGATTTCCGCCGAGACCACCGCCAGGCCTGCACTGGCCCTGCCCCAGATCCAGACCCTGGCCTCTCCCGATATGGGCGCGGTGGATGCGCTGATTCGCGCTCGCCTGGCTTCGGATGTGGTGCTGATCAACCAGATCGCCGACCACATCGTCTCGGCCGGCGGCAAGCGCCTGCGGCCGATGCTGGTGGTGCTGGCCGGGCGCGCCTGCGGCGCCATGTCGCCTGAGCACCACCAGCTGGCGGCGATCATCGAATTCATCCATACCTCCACCCTGTTGCACGACGACGTGGTGGACGAATCTGACTTGCGCCGTGGCCGCAGCACCGCCAATGCACTATGGGGCAACGCGCCCAGCGTGCTGGTCGGCGACTTCCTGTATTCGCGCAGTTTCCAGCTAATGGTGGAACTGGACCGCATGGAGGTGATGCGCATTCTGGCCGACACCACCAACCGTATCGCCGAAGGCGAAGTGCTGCAGCTGCTGCACGTGCACAACCCCGATACCGATGAAGCCGCCTACTTGCGTGTGATCGAGCGCAAGACCGCGGTGCTGTTCGCGGCCGGCACCCAGTTGGGCGCGCTGGCCTCCGGCGCCGACGCTATCGTCCAGCAAAAGCTCTACGACTACGGCATGAACCTGGGCTACGCCTTCCAGATCGCCGACGACGTGCTGGACTACACCGCCGATGCGGCCGACCTGGGCAAGAATCTTGGCGACGACTTGGCTGAAGGCAAAGCCACTTTGCCGCTGATCCATGCCATCGCGCATTCGGACCAAGCCACGAGCGCGCGCTTGCGTACGATCGTGGAGAACGGCGACGGCGATGCGATGCCGGAAGTGCTGACTGCGATCCGCGCCACCGGCGGGCTGGAATACAGCCAAAGACGCGCGGCGGAATACGCGCGGGCGGCCGAAGCCGCGCTCGATGGCCTGGATGAAAACGAGGCTATTGCGGCATTGCGCGGACTGGCGCAGTACGCGGTGGAGCGCAAGCACTGACGCGAACGCCGGCAGGAGCGACATGAGTCGCGACTTACGTCGCTCCTGCCAGGAATTCTCGCGGTTACCTGCCGAAAACTTCGTCGAAGAAATTGCCCATCATCTTGTAGGCGCGCTTGGCGGCGCGTTCGTTGTACACGCAACCGGGCGGGCTGTTGGCCGTCTCCAGCGCGAAGCAATGCACCGCGCCGCTGAAATTGACGAACTGCCAATCGGCGCCGGCCGCATTCATTTCCTTCTCGAATCCGGCGATATTGGGCGCCACGCCCCGGTCGTCCGCGCCGTTGAGTATCAGCAGCGGCGCCTTCACCGCCCCTTCCGCGGCCGGTATCGTCGTATCCAGCCCGCCGTGGAAAGTGACTACGCCTGCGATATCGGCGCCGCTGCGCGCCAGCTCCAGCACCGACGAACCGCCGAAGCAGAAGCCCAATGCCGCGATCTTGGCCGTGTCCACCGGCGCTTTGCCAGCCTTGGTGCGCAGCACTTCCAGCGCCTTGTTCATGCGCGCGCGCATCGCCGGCCTGTCGGCGTACATCTTCTTGACCTGGGCCAGCGCCTGGGTCGGATTCTTCGGGCGCACGCCCTTGCCGTACATGTCGACCACCAGCACCACGTAATCGTCGCTGGCGATCTGCTTGGCCTTGTCCACCGCAGCCGGGGTCACGCCCAGCCAATCCGGCACCATCAGCAGGCCTGGACGGGTTTCCTTGCTGGCATCGTCATAGACCAGAAAGCCGCTGAAAGTCTGCTTGCCGACCTTCCAGTTGATCGGCTTGGCGACTGGCGCTGCCAGTAGAGGGCCGGCCCACAATGCGGCCAGGACAAGCCAAACCAGTGAAATCTTGCGCATGAATCGCTCCTTGATCGAGGGGTGGTTAATTCCGGGGTATCCCCCGCAATGTTGACGCAGAGCGCCAGCGCGCAGGGGCGACGCAAGTCGCGAAACCTCATCTTCGGTATCAGGCCCGGCCGATCAAAGTATTCGCCGCACGTGTCAGTTAGCCGATGCCGATACCGGGAATGGCGGAAATCGTATCGGGGTCGAAACCGGCAAGGGCGGCGAAATGACGGCCGCGCGCCACATAGTCCTTGTAGGCGCCGAAGCTGGGCGCGCCCGGCGAGAGCAACACCACACCCACGCCGTCCAACAAATGCCGGGCCTGGTTTATCGCCGACTCCAGATCGCCGGCCGCTTCCAGCTTGAACTTGCCTTCGGCGGCCAGGGGCGCGAGCAGGTCGTGGATACGCGGGCCATTGGCGCCCATGGTGACGATGGCCGCGGGCGCATCCTGCTTCATCGCTGCAGCGAAATCGGACCAGTCCACTCCGCGGTCGTGCCCGCCGACCAGCACCGCGACGGGTCGGTCGCGGAAACAGTCCAGCGCCGCCAGCGTGGCGTGCGGCGTGGTGCTGATGGAATCGTTGACGTAGAGGATGCCCTCGCGCTCGCCCAGGGATTGCAGCCGGTTGGGCAAGGGGCGGAAGCTTTCGGCATGCGGCGCCAACTCGGTCGCATCCAGGCCCAGCGCCTCAAGGGTGGCGAGCACGGCGCACAGATTGCCGCGGTTATGGCGGCCCGGCAGCGGCGTGCGCGTGGCGTCGAACACGAACGCATCGCCGCGATACACATCATCCCCACGCAGGTGCCAACCCTGTGCCTGGTTGAACCAATGCACTTGGCTGTCGGGCAATTGCAATGCCGCCAACCGCGGATCGGCGGCGTTCAATACCGCGATCTTCGGTTTTGCGCGGGTCACCAGCGCCAGTTTGTCGGCGACATAGCGCGCTTCGCCGCCATGCCAGTCCAGGTGTTCCGGGAAAATATTCAGCACCACCGCCACTTCGGGCCGCACTTGGGCCGCTGCGACGTCGAGGGTCTGGTAACTGGAAAGTTCGATGGCCCAGAACTCGGGCGCAGGTTGCGGATCCAGCGCTTCCAGCAACGGCATGCCAACGTTGCCGACCAAACCGGTGCGATGGCCGCCGGCGCGCAGCAGATGCGCGAGCAAAGAAGTGGTGGTGCTCTTGCCTTTGGTGCCGGTCACGCAGATCGTATGCGGCGCCACTGCGCCGGGGCCTGCATGCTCGTCGAACCACAGAGTGCTGCCCCCGATGAAGACGGCGCCTTGGCTCGAAGCGAACAGCGCGGCTTCCAGGTTGGGGCTGATCCCAGGCGATTTGACGATTACCTGCTGCGTGGCCAGCGATTCGGCGGACGCTTCCCGTAGCACCGTCAGCAGAGGGTCGGCAAGCGATTCGGCTTCGGCCGCTTCCTCATCGTTGCAATACAAGGCGAGCGGCAGCGCCGGCAATCGCGAACGGATCGCACGGTACGCCGCGCGGCCTTCGCGGCCCCAGCCCCACAGCGCTACGCGCTTGCCTTCAAGCTGCGAAATTCGCACGCAGCTGCTCCCACAGCGCGGCCGGAACGCGATGCTCGCCGCCGATATTCAGCAGCGGTGCGATTTCCAGTTCGGAAGCGACCAGTTGCGGCTGGATCTCGCGGATGAAACGGGCGACCAAGGCATCCTCCTTCCACTCCGGCCGCGATGCCAACGTGGCCATCGCGGCGCGCGATTCCTGCCCTTCGCCCACGCACTCGAAGGGCTTGTGGTCCTGGAACTCGAGCAACGCATCGAATCCGCCCGCCTGCGATGCGTCGTCCAACAGGTTGCGGCCGAAGATACCCACCAGCCGCGGCTTGGGCATGAACGGCGCCAGCGCCAGGAATACGAAGTGGCACTTCGGGCACACCCCGCACCAGCGGTTCACCGGGCGCTCGCCCAGGATGTGGAAGTTGCGGTTGCAGCTGGAGAAATGCGCGTCGTAGCGATCGGTCTTGGCGAACTGCCGGGCCACCGCCAGTTCACTGAGCGGGCGCAGCAGCGAGTAGTAATGCAGATCGGCGGCGATGCGTTGCTGCACGTACTGGCCGAATCCGCTTTCGAAAGCCCAACCCTTCGACCACTGATGATTCACTTCGCCGGTGCCCGGAATGATGCTGCCGTAGCTGGCCGAACGCTCGTTGGAGAACACCACTTGGTCCACGTCCTGCAGGATTGCGGCGAGAACGAGGATGGCCGAGTTCACCGCGGTGACCGGAATATGGCCGTTGTAGGCGCCTTGCCGGTTCAGGTCGAACAATCCCGAGGCCAGCGCGCGGCTCAGGTTGAGCGTGGGCAATCCGGTGCGGGCTGCGCAGGCGGCGATCAGCTGCGAGCTGCCGATCCAGGTAACGGTCTGATCCACGCCCGCCGAACGCAGCGCCTCGATCGAAACCAGCGAATCCTTGCCGCCGCCGATGGCGACCAGGGCGTGATGACGCAGTCCCAGTTTCGAGCCCCTCTCCCATCGGGAGAGGGGTTGGGGTGAGGGTTCGGCGCGGGCGTCAGCCTCCTGATACTCCGGACCCTCACCCCCGACCCCTCTCCCATCGGGAGAGGGGAGCGAATGTGGAAACCGGATGCGTCCGTGCAGGTTCAACCCATTGCGGTAGGCGAATTCGCCCAACCCATTGACGTAGATCGTCTCCAGCAAGGCCGCGGTCTCCGCATCTATCGAATAACCCTCGATGCGGATTTCCGGCGGCACCGCCGCTTTGTAATAGCTGACGCCCGCGATCAGGTGCAGCAGGCGCAGGGCCTGCTCCACCGCCGCCGCGCGCTTGCCCTCCAGCACGAAGGGCGCGCCGGGAAAGGCGACCGTTTCGATCAGCTCCGGGCCGTCGTCGAAGGCGTAAACCAGCTGCGCAACGCCGCTTTGCGCATCCAGCCCGCAACGCACGAAACGGAAGGCGGCGATTTCATCGCGCTGGAATTTGAAATCAGACATCCAGCACCTCTTCTTTCGGCAACGCCCGCAGGTTGTAGGCGTTGGCCATGGTGAATCCGTAAGCGCCGGCATCGGCGACCAGCATCACGTCGCCTTCCGATGTCGCCCCGGTCAGCCGCCGACGCCTACCGAACACATCGCTGGATTCGCAGATCGGGCCGACCACGTCGAACACACCGTCCGCCACTTGTTCCAGCCGGCTGAGATTGAAAATGTCGTGCCAGGCGTCGTACAGCGCCGGACGGATCAACGCATTCATTCCCGCATCCAGACCGACGCGACGAATGCCTTCTTTCTCGATCACCTGGGTCACCGTCAGCAGCAGGACGCCCGCTTCAGCGACCAGATAGCGGCCCGGTTCGATGGCCAGACGGTAGCCAGGATAGGCAGCCTTGATTTCGCTCAAGCCCGCGCCCCACGCTTCCAGGTCGAACGGCTCGTCGTCCTCCGTGTACGGAATGGGCAGGCCACCGCCGATATCGATCACCTCGATGCTGCCGATGCGTTCGGCGATGCCGCCCAGCTCGTCGCAGATCTGTTTCCAATGCTGCGGCGTATCCACCCCGCTGCCCAGATGCGCATGCAGCCCCACTACGCTGGCGCCCAAGCCGCGGGCGAGCGCGACGAAGGCGTCCACTTTGGCGACGGGCAATCCGAATTTCGAATCCTTGCCGCCGGTGCGCACCTTCTGGTGGTGTCCGTCGCCGCGGCCCAGGTCCACGCGCAGCCACAGGTCGCGGCCGCGAAAAACTTCCGGCCAGCGCTGCAGCGCTTCGACATTGTCCAGAGTGACGGTGACGCCGAGTCCATACGCCGCTTCGTACTCCGCGCGCGGCGCGAAGCTGGGCGTGAACAGCACCCGGCGCGGCGACAATTCGGGGACGACCTCGAACACGCGCTGCAGTTCGCCCAGCGACACGCACTCCAATCCGAAACCTTCCTCGACCAGCGCAGACAGAATGGCCGGATGCGAATTGGCCTTGATCGCGTAATAGCGCTGATCGATGGGCGCCAGCGCATTCAAGGCCTGCGCGCGGGCCCGCACGGTAGGCAGGTGATAGGCGTAACGCGGGGTGCCGGCTTCGGCCATGGCCAGCAGCCGCTCGCGTTCGCGGTGCCACCACGGCGTCTCGCGCTTGCGGATGCCATCGGCGATCTCGCGCCAGCGCGGGCCGAACACGCTGGTCTCTTCCACCGGCATCGCACCGCTGTCGATCAGCGCGGCATGCAGAACCGGAAGCAGCCCATCGGCGTCGGACTCGTCGATGACGAAGGTCAGGTTGAGGTCGTTGGACGACTGCGAAATCATGTGCACGCGTTCGCGGCCGAAGGTGGCCCACACGTCCGACAGCTTGTGCAGCAGCGAGCGCATGCCCCGACCCACCAGCGTGATCGCCGAACACGGCGCGATCACCTTCACCCGGCAGATCTCGGTCAGATCGGCCGACAGTGCGGCCAGCACGTTGGTGGTGACCAGGTTCTCGCTGGGGTCCAGCGACACGGTGACGTTGGTTTCCGACGAACCGATCAGGTCGACCGACAGACCGTGGCGCTTGAAGCGCTCGAACACGTCGGCCAGGAAGCCCACCTGCTGCCACATGCCCACCGATTCCATCGACACCAGCACGATGCCGTTGCGGCGGCTGATCGCCTTCACGCCCGGCACGGTGACCGCATTGCCGTCGATGCTGGTGCCCGGCAGTTCCGGCCGCTCGGTATCCAGGATCGCCATCGGCACGTCCGCATCGCGGCATGGCTTGATCGAGCGCGGATGCAGCACCTTGGCGCCGGTGGTGGCGATTTCCTGCGCCTCGGCGTAATCCAGGCGCGTCAGCAGGCGCGCGTCGGGAACCTCGCGCGGATTGGCGCTGAACATGCCGGGCACATCGGTCCAGATTTCGACCCGCTGCGCGCCGAGCAAGGCGCCGAAATAGGCGGCCGAGGTATCGGAGCCGCCGCGGCCCAGGATGGCGGTATCGCCGTCCCGGTGGCGGGCGATGAAACCCTGGGTCAGCAGCATGCGTGAAGGTTGCCGGCGGAAACCTTCGCCCCACTCCGCGCTGGCCAGCGGACTGCACGACACCGACAAACGCTGCGACCAGGCGTTCTGGTTGGGCAGCACCGCCGCCTGCAGCCAGTCGCGCGCGTCCATCCAGCCGAAATCCAGGCCGCTGGCGCGCAGATAGGCGGCGCCGAGCGTGGACGAAAGCAGTTCGCCCTGCCCCAGCACTTCGGCCTGCCATGGCAGCGTGCGCTCGGCGGCGCGCGGATCGGTCGCCAGGGCGCGCAGCAAGGCGAGGCGTTCGCCCAGCACTTCCTCGGCATCCAGTTCGAGCTCGGCCAGGAATTCGCGATGGCGTTGTTCCAATTTGCCGACACGCTCGATGCTGTCCGCCGCCCCGTCGGCGATTGCGGTCAGCTCGTTGGTCACGCCGGAAAGCGCCGACACCACCACCAGCACGCGCGCGTCGTTCTCTTCGGCCCTGCGTTTGGCCAGCCGGCCTATGGTGTCCCAGCGATGGCGACGCGACACCGAAGTGCCGCCGAACTTGAGGACGATCCAGCGATCAGACGCAGGCGAGGCAGGAGGCATGGACAGAAGAGGGGGGACTGCCCGACCATTCGGGCGTGAACCGTCGATTCTAAACGAATGCTTCCGGACCATCCCACCGCACAGGCCCCAATCGCATGACCGTACGCCGCTACCTGCAACTCGATGTCTTCGCCGACCGGCCCGGAGCCGGCAATCCGCTGGGCGTGGTGTTCGACGCGGCCGGCATGAAAGCGGACGCGATGCAGGCTTATGCCGCCTGGGCCAACCTGTCCGAGACCATCTTCTTCCTACCTCCCACTACCGCCGAAGCCGACTATCGCGTGCGCATCTTCACCCCGCGTCAGGAACTGCCTTTCGCCGGCCACCCGAGCGTAGGGGCGGCCTGGGCGGCGCTGGACTCGGGCCTGGCGCAGGCGAAGGACGGCCGCCTGGTGCAGGAATGCGCCGCAGGCTTGCTTCCGATAAGAATCGAGCAACGCGAGGCCGCGCGTTTGGTCCATGTCCGCGCGCCACAGGCCCGGGAAGTGGAAACCCGAAACGTCCATGCCGAAACGCTCGCCCATGCCTTGCAGGGCCTGCGGCCCGGCAAGCTCGCCCCTGCGCTATGGAACAACGGCCCGAACTGGTGGCTGGTGGAGCTGGCCGATGCGGCTGCGGTGCGCACTATGCGACCCGATCTGCCCGCCATCGCCACGCTCACTGCCGCCAGCAAGGCGGTTGGGCTTGTGGTATTCGGCCGGGCCCACGGCTCCGACCACGATCTGGCCGTGCGTGCGTACTGCCCCGCCGATGGCATAGCGGAAGATCCGGTGACCGGCAGCGCCAATGCCAGCATCGCCGCGCTGCTGCACCATTCCGGTTCATTGCCAGGAACGGCAGGACGTTACCTTGCCAGCCAGGGTCGCGAGCTGGGACGCGACGGGCGCGTCGAAGTGAGGGTCGACGACGACAGCGAGGTCTGGATCGGCGGAGAGGTGCAGGCCGTGATACGCGGCAGTGTGGATTGGTAAGCTGCACGGCCCTCACTCCCTCCTCCTCCCAATGACTTCACGCCGTTATGTGCAACTCGATGTCTTCGCCGACCGTCCCGGCGCAGGCAATCCGCTGGCCGTGGTTCTGGATGCGGAGGGACTGGACGACGCCACCATGCAGGCGATCGCGCGCTGGACGCGCTTGCCGGAAACCACGTTCGTGTTTCCGGCAACGCGACCGGAAGCCAGCTATGGCATCCGCATCTTCAGCCCACGCCGCGAAGTGCCCTTCGCCGGACATCCCAGCGTCGGTACCGCCCACGCGGTGCTGGAAGCGGGACTGGCGACGCCGCGCGACGGCTTGCTGGTGCAGGACGGCATAGCCGGACTGCTTCCCCTGCGCGTGATCGGCTCCGGCGCCACCCGCACCATCGCCGTACGCACGCCGCGCGCGAAGGTGATGGAAATCGCTTCGCCGGAAGATGCGCGGCTGCGCGATGTGCTCGGCGCGCTGCCGTTGGGCGATCTGCCGCCCGCCCTGATGGACGGCGGCCGGCGCTGGTGGCTGGCGGAACTGCGCGATGAAGCCGCATTGCGCTCGGCGACCCCGCCCTGGGAAGCGATCGGCAAGCTGGCTCAGCAGACCGAAAGCATGGGCATGTGCGTGTTCGCACGCAGCGACGACGCTGTCTACTTCCTGGCGGTGCGCGCCTGGGTGGGCGCGCCGGCGCAGTTCGAAGACGCCGCCTCAGGTGCGGCCAATGCGACGTTGGCCGCGTGGCTGGCTTCGCAGGATGCGCTGCCCGGCAACGATGGCCGCTACCGCATCAGCCAGGGTCGCGAAGTGGGTTACGATGCGATCATCGAGTTGCATGTGGATGAGCAGGGCGAGGTGTGGTCGGGCGGTCGCATCTGCAATGTGGTGACTGGACGGATTGATTGGTAGCCACAAAAACCCACCGTCGCCATCCCAGCGGCTTCTAACAGCGAAGCTGGTCAAGCTGGGATGACGGCCTCAAAGATTCCGCTGGAATTGACTCATAAGAAAAGGAGCCTCACGGCTCCTTTTCTTTTCCAACGCCTGCGATCTCACTCCGCCTGCACATCCACCCGCACCCGGATGCGGTCGCCGGGATGGTAGTTGGTGCGCGTGTGGTACGTGCGGTTGGCGTATTCGTAGGTCACGTCGTAACCATTGAGGCTCTCATCGTCTCCGTAACCGTCACCGTAATAACCGTCGCGGCTGGTGACCGGCACCGGATCGCAGACGCGCACCGTACCGCGGCGCTGGTATTGGCGATTGCGCTGCGAGCTGTCGTAGATGGAGCGGCCGGCCATGCCGCCGACCATGGAACCCACCGCCGTGCCCACGTAACGCCCGCTGCCATCGCCGATCTTGCTGCCCAGCACCGCGCCGGCGATGCCGCCGATCACCGTCGCCACCGTGCGGCTGGCTTCGTTTCCGTTGTTGCGATAGCCATCGTCGCGGCCGTAGTAGCCGTTGTCGCGGTCGTAGCCGTCGTTACGGTAGCGGTCGTTCTGATTGTAGTAACCGTCGTTGCCGGTGTAGACATCGTCGGCCTGACGGTAATAGCACTGGCTCGAACGCTGCGAGGTGCGGTTGCCGTAACCGGAGCCGATGACCGGATCCACGCGCAGCACCCGTGCGTAATCGTAGGTCGCGCCCTGTCCTTGATAGGAGTCGGACGGGTACGGGTCGGAACCGTTGTAGCGATCCTCCTGCCCGTAATAGCCGGACGACTGCGCGAAGGCGCTACCGGTAAAGGCAAGTCCTGCGACTAGCAGGCTGGCGGAAAGGCGTTTCATCTGAGCAGGCTCCCAACGCCGGAGTGGCGCAAGCGCATCGTCGAATCACACGGATTAAACAAGTCTGAACTCAGCCGGCATGTCCAAGTCGGTTTAGCCATGCGACAGCTTGAATGGCGGTCGCTTGCGCCTGGTAACCCAGCATAGGCCCGACATGGCTATCTGCAAGCGTTTCCAGCCGATCCGCGCGCCAAGCCTGCGCCCATTCAAGAATAACCTCCGGCGGCACATCCTCGTCCTGCCTGGAAACCGCGAATAGCGCGGGGCAATCGGGTTTTGCGACTTCAATGCCCCCATGCGCCTGGCTCAGCGCTTGGCCGGACTCATCGCGCCAATGACGAAAGGCCCACAACGCGCTGGCATCGTCCGCGTCGGGCATCGCCTGACGGGTGGAATGCAGCCGCGCGTTACGTTGCCAGGCGATCACCGGCTCCAGCGGCCGCATGGATACCCGTCGATGCCAGGGTGCAGGCGGAAACGGATTGACCAGCACCAAGGCGTCCGCTTCGCTGGCGCACATCGCCGCCAGCAATCCACCCAGGCTTGCGCCCACCAGTACGCGAGGGCGCGGCAGCGCCCGCAAAGCCTGCGCTATCTGGGTCGCATAGTCTTGCAGCGTGGTTGCGGCCAAGCCCTGCGCGCCGGGCCGCAAGTCGATCGCTTGCATTCCAATGGCGTGCGCTTCCAGCACGCCGCGCCACCGGTTCCATTCCCAGGCGCCGCCGCCGGCGCCGTGGATCAGCAAAGCATTCCAGTCACTCAACCAAGGTCGCTTCCAGCGTTACCGGCACCGACAGGGCGCGCGAAATGACGCAACCGGCCTTGGCCGCATGCGCGATCTCATCGAACTTGGCCGCATCGATGCCCGGCACTTTGGCCGAGGTGACCAGCTTCACTCCGGTCACGGTCGGGCCCGGATCGGCGCCGGGCTCCATCGACACTTCGGCGCGGGTGTTGATGCTGTCGGCGATGAAGCCTTCCTTTCCCAGCACCGCCGAGAGCGCCATGGTGAAGCAGCCCGCATGCGCGGCGGCCAGCAATTCTTCCGGGTTGGTGCCCTTCTCTTCGCCGAAGCGCGTCTTGAAGGAGTAGTTCTGTGCGGCGAACAGACCGCTTTGCGGCGTGCTCAGATTGCCTTTTCCGGACATCAGGTCGCCGTTCCATGCCGCGTCGGCGAATCGTTTCAGGGCTGCCATTGCGTACTCCTCGGTGGGGTGAGCGGCGAAGCTTACACCTGGCCGTGTTACGTCCCTTACCGCAGTGCGACTTGACCGCCCCGCCCATGGCCGCAATGCTGGCCCCCCGCCATGACCGCCCGCCGGGCGTCACGCTCGTCACTCGTCCAGGACGCTCAGCCCGGACTGCCATGACGGCCCTTTACTCCATACCTTTGGGAGGAACGGCCTCATGCCTTATTCGACAGCGCAAATCCGCAACGTGGCCTTGGCAGGCCACCCCGGCGCCGGCAAAACCACCTTGTTCGAAGCCCTGCTGCATGCCGGCGGCGCCCTGCAGACGGCAGGCACGATAGAACGCGGCAGCACCGTGTCCGATCACGACCCGATGGAAAAAGACCGCGGCCATTCCATGGACAGCGCCATCGCCAGCACCGATCACGCAGGCATCCACGTCAATCTGATCGACACACCCGGCTATCCGGATTTCCGCGGCCCTACCCTGTCGGCATTGGCCGCAGTGGAGACCGTGGCGATCGTGGTGGATGCCGACACCGGCGTCGGCTACGGCACGCGTCGCATGATGGAGCACGCCAAAGCGCGCAACCTATGCCGCGTCATCCTGATCAACAAGATCGACCATCCGGGCGCCAAGCTCGGAGCCCTGCTCGACAACCTACGCGAAACCTTCGGCGCCGAGGTGCTGCCGCTCAATCTCCCGGCCGAAGGCGGCAAGAGTGTGGTCGATTGCTTTTGGAAACCCAGCGGCGAAAGCAACTTGGGCCCGGTCGCGGGCTGGCATCAGAAAATCATCGACCAGGTGGTCGAAATAAACGAGACCGTGATGGACCGCTATCTCGATCAGGGCGAATCCGGTCTGAAGGGCGAGGAATTGCACGACGCCTTCGAACAGTGCCTGCGCGAAGGGCATCTGGTGCCGGTGTGCTTCGTTTCGGCGCGCAGCGGCGCCGGCGTCAGGGAATTGCTGGACATCGCCGAGAAACTGTTCCCGCATCCCGGCGAGGGCAATGCGCCCCCGTTCGTCAAAGGCAGCGGCGACAGTGCGGCGCCGATCGAGGCCAAACCCGATCCCGTTGCGCACGTCATCGCCGATGTATTCAAGATCGTCAACGATCCCTTCGTCGGCAAGCTGGGCATCTTCCGTGTATACCAGGGTACGGTGCGCAAGGACACGCAGTTGTTCGTCGACGACGGCCGCAAGCCTTTCAAGGTCGCGCATCTGTACAAGATCAAGGGCAAGGACCACGTGGAAATCGACGAAGCCATCCCCGGCGACATCGCCGCGGTGGCCAAGATCGAGGACCTGCATTTCGACGCGGTGCTGCACGACAGCCACGACGAGGACGAGATCCGCCTGGCCCCGCTGGCCTTCCCCAAGCCGATGTTCGGGCTGGCCATCGAGGCGACCCGCAAGGGCCAGGAGCAGAAGCTGGCGACCGCCTTGCACCGGTTGGCGGAGGAAGACCCGTGTTTCCGCGTCGAGCACGAACCGGAAACCAACGAAACCGTGATCCGCGGTTTGTCGGACCTGCACCTGCGCATCAACCTGGACCGGCTGAAGGAGCGGCATGGCGTGGAAGTCTCTTCGCGGCCGCCGCGCATCGCCTACCGCGAAACCATAGGGCTGGCCGCCGAAGGCCATCACCGGCACAAGAAGCAGACCGGCGGTGCGGGCCAGTTCGGCGAAGTGTTCCTGCGCATCGAACCGCTGCCGCGCGGCGGCGGCTTCGAGTTCGTCGATGCGGTCAAGGGCGGAACCATCCCCGGCCAGTACCTGCCCGCGGTCGAAAAAGGCGTACGCCAGGTATTGCAGGGCGGCGCGCTTGCCGGCTACCCCATCCAGGATGTGCGCGTGACCGTCTACGACGGCAAGCACCATGCGGTGGACAGCAAGGAAATCGCTTTCGTCGCCGCCGGCAAAAAGGCGTTTCTGGACGCCATCGGCAAGGCGCGGCCGCAAGTGCTGGAACCCATCGTGGACCTGGAAGTCAGCGCGCCCGAAGCCCAGGTGGGCGATATCACCGGCGGCCTTTCGTCCAAACGCGCGCGCATCAACGGCACAGATACGGCGCGCGGGGAGATCGTGGTGAAAGCGCAGGTGCCGCTGTCGGAATTGGAAGGCTATGCGGCGGAGCTGAAATCGGTGACCGCCGGCAAGGGCCGCTATCGGTTGGATTTCAGCCATTACGAGCCGGTTCCGGGGAATGTGCAGCAGAAACTGGTGGAATCCTACAAACCGAAGCACGAGGAGGAATGAAGCGCCCGCTTCTTGATAACCTAAGGCCCGATAACGCCAAGCCCAACCCTCCGGAAAGCCCGTCATGAAGCAGCTTGTCGTTTCCCTTATCGGCACGCTGCTGGGCGTGGCCCTGGCCTTGATGCTGTACGACCACTTCATCGTCCAGCCGCGGGAAAGCAAGCGGGCGGAGGCGGCGAAACTCGATCTTTCCCAGGCTGCCGAGCAGGCCAGGAAGATCACCCAGAGCGTCGACGCCTCGGTCAAACAGAGCGTGGACAGCGCCCAGCAGGCGTTCGAGGCCCAGGCCGCCGATCAGAACAAGCGCCGCATGGCGGCCGAAGCCCTGGCGCAGACCCAGATGTACAAAGTGGCGCTCACCGAATCCTTCATGAGCAACGGTCATTGGCCCGCCAAGGCCTCCGACGCAGGCCTGCCGCAGAACAACGCCAAAGCGGGAGGCGCCATACGCAACATCGCGGTCGACCCGCGCGGCGCCATCACCGTCACCTTCGATGGCAATTTCGCCGAGGGTGCGCTGTTGCAACTGGTCCCCCAGGCCGATCCCGACACCTACCAGGTGCGTTGGCGATGCAGGACTTCCGGCGATCCGGACTTGAAACGCTATCTGCCCGACTGCTCCCGGGACTGATACGCAATCCAATCCCACCTTCGCGCGGGTTCGATTCCATCGCCGTAGCGCGAAATGCTGCAACCGCATAGTTGCCGTCTCTCACACAAAACTTGCCGCGAAAGCCGGCCGGTTATCAGCTGATCGCAAAAAAATACATGAAAAAGGGTGTTTTTTCTGTTTTTGGTATTGGCGTAGCCGAATAATTGCCCTACATTGCCCATGCCGACGTGGTCGGCCCGATTACCCACCTATTGACTGTAAAACAGGACATTTATGGCAACGAGCAAGAAAAAAGCTGCGCCCAAGAAGGCCGCCCCGAAGAAAGCCGCCGCTAAGCCGGCAGCACCCAAGCCCATCAAGGAAGCTCTGAGCAAGTCCGGTCTGGTCGCCCACCTCGCCGAAGCCGCTGGCGTCGCTGCGAAGGACGTGCGCTCCATCCTGGCGTCGCTGGAACACGCGGTCGCCGGTTCCGTCAGCAAGAAGGGCGCAGGTTCGTTCACCCTGCCCGGCCTGCTGAAGATCACCGCCGTCAACGTGCCGGCCAAGCCCAAGCGCAAGGGCATCAACCCGTTCACCAAGGAAGAGCAGTGGTTCGCCGCTAAGCCTGCTTCGGTGAAGGTGAAGGTTCGCCCGCTGAAGAAGCTGAAGGACGCCGCTGCCTAATCGCAGCGCTCCAGGCGGTACCTACTCGGGACGGCATTGCCGTCCCGAGTTCGTTTCTGGCGCACGAAAACTTCGTAGGTCGGGGCTACGCCCCCGACGCCTCGCACGATCAAGGGCTACTGCGCGTCGGCCGCGTGGGGCCGACCTACGGATTAGGGTTCTACCAACCCATGTCGTTGGTCACGCTTGATGACCTGCAAATGCGCCCGCAGTTATATAGGCCAACCCCTCAGGAACCGCACAACAATGAAGATCCAGGGCTTTCTCGACCATCTGCTCAAATCCGCGCAAGGCGGCGGCGCTTCCAGCAATGCAGCCGATGCGGCACCCGCGCAAGGCGGTCTGGGCGGCCTGCTCAATGCCGATTTCGGCAAGGGTGCGCTGGCCGGCGGTGCGCTGGGTCTGCTACTGGGCAAGAACAAGACCACGCGCAAGCTGGCTACTTATGGCGGACTGGCGGCGATCGGCGTGATGGCCTACAAGGCCTATGGCGACTACAAGCAGCAGCAGGGCGGCGCTTCGGCCGAACCGCAGACGGTCGACCGCCTGCCACCGCCGCAGGTCGAACTGCACAGCCAGGCGATCCTCAAGGCGCTGGTGGCCGCCGCCAAGGCCGATGGCCATATCGATGCGCGCGAACGCCAGGTGATCGAGGGCGAGTTCACCCGCGTCAATCAGGACGCCGAACTGCAGCAGTGGCTGCACGCGGAGCTGGAGAAGCCGCTGGACCCGGCCGAAGTCGCGCGCGCCGCCAGCACTCCGGAAATCGCTTCGGAAATGTACCTCGCCAGTCTGATGGCCGCCGACGAACAGAACTTCATGGAACGCACCTACCTGGACGAACTGGCGCGCCAACTGAAACTGGACGACGCCTTGAAGTTCAGGCTGGAACAGCAGATCAAGCAGGCCTGAAGCCGCCTGCATGGCCGCACCGCAGGCGATCCGCCATTCTGCACGTGCGGCCAAGCGGCTGGTCGCGTGGGGGGTTTTTGTTCTGCTCGCAGCCTGGATCGCAGTCTGGTCGTGGCAGCAACCCTTCATGGCCAAACCGCGCGCGCTGTGGGAACTGCCGCGGCTGCCGCCGTCGACCGTGCTGGCGCCGCCCGTCCAAGGCGTGCGCGCCTCGCGCATCGCCGATACCTTCGGCGCACCGCGCGGACGCGACCGCACCCACGCCGGCGTGGACATCTTCGCCAAGCGCGGCACGCCCGTGCTCAGCGCCACGCGCGGCATCGTGGTGTCGGTGCGCGAGGGCGGACTGGGCGGCAAACAGGTCTGGGTATTCGGCCCCGGCGGCGAACGGCATTACTACGCGCACCTGGACGCTTGGCGGGAAGGACTGGAAACCGGCGACTTGGTCGCACCAGGCGACCTCCTGGGCAAAGTAGGCACCACCGGCAACGCACGCGGCACGCCCCCGCACCTGCACTACGGCGTGTACGGAAAAGACGGCGCCCACGACCCGTTGCCCCTGCTGAAGGCCTACGCCCGCTAAACCGCAGGGCAGTCCCGTGGAACAGTCCATCGCGGTCGGAGGACTCGTTGCGCCGCTGCGGCGCACCTATCTTGTCTGGGCATTCCCGCGCTACCGAAGTCCGTGCCATGGCCAACAACTCCCACCGCTACCGCATCACCGTCACCCCCATCGAAAGCGATGGCCTGCAATGCCAGGGGCGCTGCACCATCGAGTTCGAACACAGTTGCCACGACGACTGGATGCGCATATTGGAGGCATTGCAGCAACAGCGCGGCTTCAGCGGCGACGAGCGTGCCGCCCTGACCGTGGGCACCAAGCTGTTGAGCGGGCTGATGTTGAATCACCGCAACGATGCCGACGATGTGTTCGCGCCGCTGCGTCCGCACATGGGCGAGTTCATCAGCGGCCTCAAGCAGCGCAACACCGGCGCCTAGCCGGTCTCGCGTCCGACCGCTTCATATTCGATATCCTTGCCGCCGACACCACCGGCAAGGAATCGCTATGAACCTGGGGCGCGCCTCCCTACCCAAGTACCTGGCCCTGTCGCTGATCGGCGGCGTGGGCGGTTTCGTGCTGATCATGCTGGTCCGCGGATCGGAATCCGAGCGCTGGCTGATGGTCGGTTGCGCCCTGGTCGCGCTGGGATTCCTGGCCTATGTAGTCTGGTTGCTTGCATTCAAGAACAAGTCGACCCGCGTCGCCAGCCCGGAACAGAAACAGCGGGCGCTGCAGTTCGCCCCGTCGCCGGGCAAAGGCGTCATCTATCTCTATCGCAACCAGCTGGTCGGACTGCTGGTGGGACTGAACGTGGTGCTGGACGGCCAACCTGTCGGCCAGACCCGCGGCTTCCGTTTCTACCGGCTTGAAGTGGCTCCTGGCACGCATGCGCTCAGCGGCGACGGCAAATGCCCCGAACCTCTCGAAGTGACCGTGGCCGAGGGCGAAATCGCCTACGTGGAACAGGAAATCGTGATGGGGATGGTCAAAGGCAGCTATCGCTACAACCGCATCGCCGATATTCCCAAGGCGCAACAGGCGATCTATGGCTGCAAGTTGTTGTTGGGCGCGAATTGATCGCCGCCGGACACCGGAGCAATCGCCGATGAAAGCAAAAACCGCTTCCGAAGCCGTCAAGCTGCAGCACATTCCCAACATCGGCCCGGCGATGGTCGAAGACTTCAAGGCGCTGGGCATCGCCCGGCCGGCCCAGTTGGCCGGCGCCGATCCTTTCGCCCTGTACCAGCGCTTGTGCAGAATCACCGGTACGCGTCACGATCCTTGCGTGCTGGACACCTTCATCAGCGCGGTGCGCTTCATGCAAGGCGAGCCTGCGCGCCCCTGGTGGCACTACACTGCAGAACGCAAACACCGCCATCCCGATATATAGATCTGCGCCGCAAGGCGAGCGGCGACGGCTGGGAAATCACCTCCGCGTCCATGCGCCGGTCCCTGGATTGAAGCTGCGTTCACGCGTCGAGGCTATGGTGCGTACTGTCCATCGCCCGCATCAGGAAAACCCGCAATGACTTTCCCACTTGGCACTCGCTTCAAGGCAGCCTGGCTGGCGCTCTTGCTGGCCAGCGGCTCTGCAATGGCGCAAGCGCCGAGCAACGAGATCAGCATCGCCACGCCCCAGGTACAGCAATACCTGGATAGCGCCTTCCCGCGAGACTACGAAGCCTTGGGCGGCTTGTTCACCCTGACCGCCCGCGACCCCAAGCTCACCATTCCCGCATCGGGGGAGCGTCTGCTGATGGCGTTCTCGGCCAGCGCCGCATCGGCCGGCGGCGGCGATACGCCGGTGGGACGCATCGAGATGAGCAGCGGCCTGCGCTACGATCCGCAGGACTATGCGCTGTACCTGGACCAGCCCACCATCGACGATGTGCAACCCGCTTCGCCGGGCCACCGCGTGGACGAGCAGACCCGTGTGCTGGTCAATCTATGGCTGGCCGATTACGCCAGGAAAGAGCCTCTCTACAAACTCGACCCCGCCCTGCTCGCGAATTTCGGCAGCGTGAAAGTGGAATCGGCCCGCATCGAGAACGGCCATATCGTGGTGCGCTTCAACCAACCCGTAGGCATGCCGGATTTGAGCGATGCGCCGAACTGACGCGCTTTTTCTCGCATTGGCGCTGTGCGTGTGCATGACGGCATGCGCACGAACCGAGCAAGCGGCTCCCGCGCCGATGCCTGCGCAGCAAGAGGCTGCCGTCGTTGCGGCACCCTCCCCGGCGCCTGCGATGGAAGCGGCGCCAGCGATGGCGGCGGAAACCGGCGATGCGGCCACGCCCGCCGCAGCCCGGCAAGTGGTGGTCGACTACTACGCCGCCATAGATGCGGGCGACCATGCGAAAGCCTATGCGATGTGGAGCGACAAGGGCGCGGCCAGCGGACAGACTTTCGAACATTTCAGCGGCGGCTATGCCAATACCAAATCCGTGCGGGCCGTCGTGGGCGAACCTGCGGGCGAGGAAGGCGCGGCCGGCTCGCGCTACATACAGGTGCCGGTGCAATTGACGGCACTGCAGCGCGATGGAAGCGAGCGCCGTTACCGCGGCCGCTTCACCCTTCGTGCGGTGATGGCCGATGGCGCCAGCGAAGAACAGCGGCGTTGGCATCTGGCTTCGGCGGAGATGCAACGCACAACGCAGTGATTGGCCGCAGCCTCTTTCGACAGGCGAGTTAACAGCATGCGCATAGAATCGACCGTCGCCGCAACGATTTTCGGCATCAGCATGATTCTGCTATGCGGCTGCCGCCGCGAGGAAGCGGCCGAAACCAGAAACGACACCCCTCCCCCCATTGCGGCTCCGACAGCTCCTGTTGCTCCATCGGAGCCCGAAACGACGACAGCGCTGGTGCTTCCCGGCGACTTCGCTCCCGACACCACGCTGGAACAGCTGCAGCGGCATTACGGCGCCGGCAACGTGAAAGTCCAGCAGATTCCCGGCTCCGAAGGCGATAGCTTCCGTGGCATCGTGCTTTTCCCGGACGATCCCTCGCGCCGCGCCACGCTCTATTTCCAGGACGAGAAAACCCTGCGTGGCCTGAGCATGGTCAGCGTCCAGGAAACGGACTCGCAATGGAAACTGGCCTCCGGCATCGGTATAGGCACGCCGTTGGCGGAAGTACGCAAGAAGAACGGGAAACCCTTCACCTTCAGCGGCTTCGACTGGGATTACGGCGGCACCATCACCGACTGGCAGGGCGGCAAGCTGAAACCCGCCAACGACAACGCCGTATCCGAACGCATGCAGCTGCGCATGCCGGAAAGCGGGCCGGGCGACAAGGACTATCCGGTGGGCGATTCCGGTTTTTCCTCGGACGATCCGCGCTGGGCGGATCTTGGCATCGCCGTTGGCGGCATCAGCGTGAGCTTCCCCGGCGAAGACGATCTCTGATGCGCCGCCGCGCGCTTCAGAGTTCGAAACGGTAGGACAGCTTCACCAGCAGCTGTTCGTCGTCGCGCAAATCGAAACTGTCGCCCAGCAACTGGCCGGTATCGTCCGAGTACCCTTCCTGGCGGTAACCGCCCCGACCGTAGACGACGTACAGATAGGAAAGCGGCGCCAGTTCGTACCGGTAGCGGATCTGGAAACCCAGATTCTTGACGCTGAAATCGTCCACTTTGTCGGCGCTGACAACCGCGTTTCCGCCCCCGTCCACGACATAGGTCTGGCGCATGTTCGCGTCCAGCGCGATCGCCTGCAGCTTGATCCGCAGTTCCTGCTTATTGCTGATGGTCCAGTCGAGCCCGGCATTCAGATGGACCTCCCGCCCGTCATAACTGCCCAGCAGATTGCTGTCGCGGTTCCACACCAGCCAGTCGGGCGTGTGGTCGGCGTAGATTCCCCCGGTCAGGCTGAAGGCGTCGCTGATGAAGTAAGTGGGCTCGTATTGCAGGCTGTAGCCGATCTTTGAATTTCCGGCCAATCCGCCGGAATACAGCTCCATTTCCAGCTCGTGTCCCCAGTTGCCCTTGCGCGGCCGTTCGTATTCGAAGTACGCATTGAAGTTGCTCGGTCGCTTCACCGAACCGTGGCCACGGGTGACCAGGTCGTCCACGCCGGCGCCATTGATGTTGATTTGGCCGTATTCGTAGCTGCCGTCGCGCAACCGGCCCTCACGGCTGACGCGGAACTGGTCGTTGAGCTTTTCGCCATGATCGTTATGGCTGCTGCTGGCCCGCCAGCGCCATTCCTTGGAGGAATAGCGCGAGCTTTCCGGCTGGTCGGCGAAGCGCTTGCGCAATTCCCAGTGCAGGTAGTTGGTGCTGTTGCGCGACAGATAGCCGGCATCGTTGATCTGCAGGTCGTTGCCGAAATGCATGGCGATCCACTGCTGGCGCCAGCCGCGGTCCATCTGGTAATCGGCCCAGAGGGTGCCGCCCAGGTCGCTTGTGGTCTGGCCCGCCTCTTCGATCCGGCTGCCGAATACGCGGGCCTGCACATTCCAGCGTTGGTTGGGACGCCAGTTGTGGTCCACGCCCAGCACGGTGGCTTCGCGGTCCAGGTACGGCCGATCCACCCGGGTCAGCATCAGACCCAGGTTCTGGCTGCCGAAGTCGCGCACCAGGCGCAAGGCGCCGAATGTGCGTCCCGCTTCGTCCGCCTCGTCGGCGAAGAACACGCCGTAGTTCGTGCCCCCCATGCTGCCATTGACTTTGACGGCGGCGGTGATGTCGCCGGAGCCGTTGCCATCGTCGGCAGGGCCGCCGACACGGCGCGTGTAGAGCAGCTGGCTGAAGTCCGAAGGCGTGGTGTATTCGAACAGGCCCTGGTTTTCGGTGAAGAACGGCCGCTTGTCGCTGACGAAGGTCTCGGTGGCGCCGAAGTTGACCACCAGATCGTCGCTTTCCACCTGGCCGAAATCCGGATTGATCGTGGCCGTCATCTGGAACTGGCCGTTCGGCTTCCAGAAGATGTCGGCGCCGCCGTCGAACTCGCTACCCCCGCCCACGTTGTCGTACAAGCCCGAAACGTAGGGCGTGACCGTCAACAGTGATTGGCTGTACTGTGGCATCTGCACCGCGGTGAAGTCGGACATGAAACGCGGAATTTCGAAACTTGCGGCGGGCCAGGCCGAACGCTCGCCCGTGGAGCCGATCACGCGGTCCAGGTAGATCTTCACGGTGCGCATATCCCCGTTGGCCTTGCGCATCGGCGCGATGTACCAGGGGATAAGCATTTCCACCGACCAGCTTTCGGCATCTTCGCTGACGGCATGGCGCCAGTTGCCGTCCCAATCGTCGTTGAAGTTGTTCTGGTTGCTGATCACCGCATCGGCGATGCCGTCGGTCGAAGACACGGTGAAGTTGTAGCCGGTGCGGCCGTCGCCGTCGAAATCCACCATCAGGTTGACCCGATCCACCTGCGCTTCGAAATCGCGCTGCACGCGCTGGCGGGTACGCGGGACATTGGCCGGTTGGGTGTTGCGGAAACCGACCGCCAACCCTTCGGGCGTGGCCAGGATCCAGGCTTCGGTCGGCTGCGACCCCGGCGTGCGGGTCAGCGGCTGGGTCATGCGGAAATCGTCCACATGCTGGGCTCCGGCCCACTCCTGCGGATCGATCCGGCCATCGATCTCCACCGCCAGAGCCGGCATCGCCCATGCCAACATCAACCCTATGCCCACTAATTTGCGCATCGATTCCTCCCCTCGAGGCGCGCAGGTTAGAGGAGCCGCCGATGGCGCGCCCCTATCGTTAGTCATTGCAACCTTTTCGCCTCTTCCTGCATCACGCAGAAGAAGAGGGTCAAGCCGTGGCGTCGTGCGTAACGAAGGCGTTCTCGCCTTTGGGCAGCTCCAGCCATTCGGGATGCGCGAGCGCCCGGCCGATATCGGCCAAACCGGATTGCCAATGCTCGCGCATGGCCACCCGGCCGAACTGATAATCCTTGAAATGGCCGAAGCGCGCGCGGTCGCGGTAAATGAGGTGGATGAGGCTGTAGCGGCGGTTGCAGGCCAATTGCTCGGCGCGCTGGCACCACGGATTCGTGTCGCGCACTTCGGCGGGGATTTCTTCCAGCAGTTCGCGCAGCAAGCGCCGGTAGTGCTGGCCGACGCGCTGCATGTCGGTGATGGTGCGGGTGCGGCTGGAATACTGGATTTCCTTCTCGCGCTCGGCCACGTCCAGCAGGTTCTGCGGCAATTCGCCCTGCGCGTTCCACAGGTCGACCTGGAAGATCAGGGAATCGCGGCGCGGCTCCGAATCGAACACCTGCGACAGCGGCGTGTTGGAAACCAGTCCGCCATCCCAGAAATAACGCCCGTCTATCTCGACCGCCGGAAAGGCCGGCGGCAACGCGCCCGAGGCCAGGATGTGCCGCGCGTCCAGGCGCATGTGCGCGTTATCGAAGTATTCCAGGTTGCCGCTGGCCACATCCACCGCGCCTACCGAGACGCGGATGCCGCCGTCGTTGAGCCGGTCGAAATCGACCATGCGCTCCAGCGTCTCCACCATCGGCTGGGTGGTATAGAAACTGGCGCGGGTGGGACCGGGCGCAGTGAAGGGATCCTCGCCGAACCAACTGCGCGGCTGGTAGAAACCGCGCTGCCCCTCCACCAGCGCCCGCCAGGCTTCCCAGGCGTCGAGCCAGGCGCGCGAGTCTTCGTTGATCTGGGAGAAGCGCGCTTCCTGTCCCAGTGTCGTCGCCGGCAGCAGATAAGGCTGGGAAATGGTTTCCCAGAATTCGCGCAAAGCGTCCATGCGCCGTTCGGGCGGATTGCCGGCGATCAAGGCGGTGTTGAACGCGCCGATGGAAATGCCGGCGATCCAGTTCGGCACGATGCCCGCTTCATGCAGGCCCTGATAAACGCCCACCTGGTAGGCGCCCAGCGCGCCGCCGCCTTGCAGGACCAGAGCGACGTTCTGCGGCGGGACAGCGGCCGTTTTCTTTCCGCGCGCGGGCGCAGGCTTGGTTGCCGCACGTTTGGTCGCAGGTTTCCCGGCGTGCTTGGCGACCATGGTCGGGGCCTACTGCATGTACCAGCCGTGGCTGACCACCACGCTCTGGCCGGTCAACGCATTGCTGGGGAATTCGCACAGGAACTTCACCGTCTGCGCCACATCCTCCACCGTGGTGAAGATGCCGTCCACGGTCTGGCCCAGCATCACCTTCTTGACTACATCGTCTTCGCTGATGCCCAGGGTCTTTGCCTGCTCGGGAATCTGTTTCTCCACCAACGGCGTGCGCACGAAACCGGGGCAGACCACGTTGGCGCGCACGCCGTGCTTGCCGCCTTCCTTGGCCAGCACCCGCGCCAGCCCCAGCAGCCCGTGCTTGGCGGTGACGTAGGCCGACTTCAGCGGCGAGGCTTCGTGCGAGTGCACCGAACCCATGTAGATCACCACGCCGCCACGGTCGTCTTTGTACATGTGCGGCAAGACCGCCTTGGTGGTCAGGAAGGCGCCGTCCAGATGGATGGCCAGCATCTTCTTCCAGTCGGAGTAGGCGTAGTCCTCGATTGCATTGATGATCTGGATGCCGGCGTTGGAGATCAGGATGTCCACCGGGCCGAGCTGTTCGACCGCCTGGGCGATGCCCGCGTTGACCGCGGCCTCGTCGGTGACGTCCATCGCCACGCCCATCGCCGTTCCGCCGGCCAGGATGATCTCGTCGGCGACGGCCTGCGCGCCGGCCAGATTGAGGTCGGCGATGGCGACCTTGGCGCCGGCCTTGGCCAGCGTATGCGCGATTTCCTTGCCTATGCCGCTGGCCGCGCCGGTGACGACGGCGACCTTTCCTTCTATCGGGGAACCCATGTATCGACTCCTGGAGGTGTGGGGGTGACCGCCATAGTGTCGCAATCGGCGCGTTACAACATCGTACTTGCGTCCGATGCGCCTACTTTCCGGCGCTTGCGGCCTTGCCCTTGGGCTGCAGCATCGTCCCCGTGCACTTCTTCGACCCGCACTTGCATTCCCAGATCTTCTTCAGACGCGCGGTATGCGGCTCGTCCAGGGTGATGCCGTAGTTGTAGGTCAACTCTTCGCCCGGCTTGATGTTGCGGATCGCCTCGATCAGCACACGGTCTTTCTTACGGTTCTTGCCTTCGTGTTCGTCGATCACCGCCTCGCAGTTGGGATCGCAGCTGTGGTTGATCCAGCGCGCCTTGTTGCCCTTGTGGTTGGCGTCGATCACGTAATCGTCGTTGAGCGTGAACAGGAAGGTGTGGCCGGATTCGACATCGCCGGTATCGTCCTTGTCCACTTCGGCATGGGTGCGGCGCTTGCCTTTGTACTCGACGACTTGTTCGCCCTTCTTGATATCGGCGATGGCGAAAACGCCGTTGCCATGGATGTCGGACTGGCGGGCTTCGATCTTGCGGGGCATGGGTAGTTCCAACGTGGGTTGCCCCCATTGTCGCCTGCGCGGCGCTTGATCGCCATGCATGCGGGGCCGGAGAGTGTCCTGTCGGCGGCGAGGACCACGTTTTGATGGCACTGCCACCGAAGAGCCATGCGTCATGCGAACAAGAAATTTGCTGTTGGTCTCCCTGTTTCCGCTGTTGGCCGCCTGCCAACCCGCCGCCGCGCCCAAAGCCATCGCCGAACCGGCCATCGACCTGCTGGCCAAGGGCGAATACCTGGTGAAAGTGGGCGGATGCAACGACTGCCACACGCCCGGCTACGCGCCCAGCGGCGGCAAGCTGCCGAAGGAGCAATGGCTGACCGGCTCCAACCAGGGATTCATGGGGCCTTGGGGCACCACCTACGCCACCAATCTGCGCTTGAATGTGTCGAAGATGAGCGAGGCCCAATGGCTGGTTTACAGCGGCGCCTTCCACACCCGCCCGCCCATGCCCGACTTCACGGTGCGCGAGTTGTCCGAACAGGACCGTCGCGCCCTGTACCGCTTCATCGCTTCCCTGGGCCAGGCTGGACAGCCTGCGCCGGCCTACCTGCCTCCCGGCCAGCAACCGCCGCCGCCCTACTTCCAACTGGTGTTGCCCGCCGCTTCGGCTGAAGGCGCCAAGCCCGACGCACAGGCCGCCAAGACCGCCTCGCTTCCCTGAACAACCCCGGCTTGGCCGGGCGGAACAGAAAGCGTACAATTTCGGTACGCTTTTGGAACCCGCCCCGCCATGCTCCGCGTCACCAAGCTCACCGACTACGCCACCGTGGTACTGACCGTGCTCGCCGCACGCCCGGACGACGTGTTGAGCGCGGCCGACCTGGCCGAAACCGCCGGTCTGGAAACCCCTACCGTGAGCAAGCTGCTCAAGCCCTTGGCCCAGGCCGGGCTGGTGGTCAGCCTGCGCGGCGTGCACGGCGGCTACCGCCTCAGCCGCGACGCCACCGAAATCACCCTGATCGAGATCGTCGAGGCCATGGAAGGGCCGCTGGCGATGACCGAATGCAGCCAGCACGAAAGCCATTGCGGCATCGCCCACCAATGCGGCGTGCGCGCCAACTGGCGTCTGATCAACGACGTGGTCGCCGACGCCCTGCGCGGCGTCACCCTGGCGCAGATGCTCAAACCGCTCTCTTCCTCTTCCACCGACGCTACGCGACGCTCCATCGCCGTGCACGTCGCCACCAGTTAAGAACGTAGGCAGCCCCGTGGCCACCGAAGCAATTCCCACCAAGAACGCCGAAATCGTCGAGCAGCTCGGCCGTCGTTACGACGCCGGCTTCATTACCGACATCGAGTCCGACAGCTTCGAGCCGGGCTTGAGCGAGGACGTAGTGCGCGCTCTGTCGCTCAAGAAGCAGGAACCGCAGTGGATGACCGACTGGCGACTGGCCGCCTACCGCCACTGGCTGACCATGCCGGTGCCGCACTGGGCGAAGTTGAACATCGCCCCGATCGACCTGCAGTCGGTCAGCTACTACTCCGCGCCCAAGGCCAAATACGCCTCGCTGGACGAAGTGCCGCAGGAACTGCTGGACACCTACGACAAGCTGGGCGTGCCGCTGCACGAGCGCGCCAAGCTGGCGGGCGTGGCGGTGGATGCGGTATTCGACTCGGTCTCCGTCGGCACCACCTTCCGCAAGGAACTGGCCGAGAAAGGCATCATCTTCTGCTCCATGAGCGAAGCCGTGCGCGAGCATCCGGAACTGGTGAAACAGTACCTGGGCAGCGTGGTGCCGACCGGCGACAACTACTTCGCCGCGCTCAACGCCGCGGTGTTCTCCGACGGCAGCTTCGTATTCATCCCCAAGGGCGTGCGTTGCCCGATGGAACTGAGCACCTATTTCCGCATCAATTCCGGCCACACCGGCCAGTTCGAGCGCACCCTGATCATCGCCGAGGACAAGTCTTACGTGTCCTACCTGGAAGGCTGCACCGCGCCCATGCGCGACGAGAACCAGCTGCACGCCGCAGTGGTGGAGCTGGTGGCGCTGGAAGACGCGGAGATCAAATACTCCACTGTGCAGAACTGGTACCCCGGCGACGAGAACGGCAAGGGCGGCATCTACAATTTCGTCACCAAGCGCGCCGAATGCCGCGGCGCGCGCAGCAAGGTCAGCTGGACGCAGGTGGAAACCGGTTCGGCCATCACCTGGAAATACCCCAGCTGCGTGCTGCTGGGCGACGACTCGACCGGCGAGTTCCATTCCGTCGCCCTCACCCACCACCGCCAGCAGGCCGACACCGGCACCAAGATGATCCACATCGGCAAGAACACCAAGTCGAAGATCGTCAGCAAGGGAATCAGCGCCGGCCGCGGCCAGAACAGCTATCGCGGCCTGGTCAAAGTGGAGAAATCCGCCGCCGGCGCGCGCAACTACACCCAGTGCGACAGCCTGCTGATCGGCAAGAAGTGCGGCGCCCACACCTTCCCCTACATCGAAGTGAAGCATCCCGACGCCATCGTCGAACATGAGGCGACCACCTCGAAGATCTCCGACGACCAGATGTTCTATTGCCGTGCGCGCGGGATCAGCCAGGAAGACGCGGTTTCGCTGATCGTCGATGGCTTCTGCAAGCAGGTGTTCCGCGAGCTGCCGATGGAATTCGCGGTGGAGGCGAAGAAGCTGCTTGAAGTCAGCCTGGAGGGGTCGGTCGGCTGATGTTGCTGTTTCCTTCTCCTGCGGGAGAAGGTGCCCGAAGGGCGGATGAGGGTACGAAGAAGGCAGCGGCATCCGAACCGTCATGAACTTCGCCGAACCCACGACTCATCTCCTCTCACCTTTGGACACCCTTTGGGCGCCGACGGGAGAGGGGCTTAATCACTGGAAACCGAAATGCTGAAAATCGAAAACCTCCACGCCAGCGTCGCCGGCAAGGAAATCCTCAAGGGTCTGTCGCTGGAAGTGAAGCCCGGCCAAGTACACGCGCTGATGGGGCCCAACGGCGCCGGCAAGTCCACGCTGGGCAACATTTTGGCCGGGCGCGAAGGCTATGAAGTCACCGAAGGCTCGGTGACCTACCAAGGAAACGACCTGTTGGACCTGGCGCCGGAACAACGCGCCGCTGCCGGCGTGTTCCTGGCTTTCCAATATCCGGTCGAAATTCCCGGCGTCAACAACACCTACTTCCTGCGCGCCGCGCTCAACGCCCAGCGCAAGGCCCGCGGCGAGGGCGAACTGGATTCCATGCAGTTCCTCAAGCTGGTGCGCGAGAAGCTGGCCGTGCTGCACCTGAAGGACGAACTGCTGCACCGAGGGGTCAACGAAGGTTTCAGCGGCGGCGAGAAGAAGCGCAACGAGATCTTTCAGCTCGCGGTATTGGAACCGAAGCTGGCGATCCTGGACGAAACCGACAGCGGCCTGGACATCGACGCGCTGAAGAACGTCGCCGACGGCGTCAACGCGTTGCGTTCTCCGGAGCGCGCCTTCCTGGTCATCACCCACTACCAGCGTCTGCTCGACTACATCAAGCCGGACGTGGTCCATGTGCTGTCCGATGGCCGCATCGTGGAAAGCGGCGGGCCGGAGCTGGCGCTGGAACTGGAAGCGCATGGTTATGCATGGCTGAAGGATCGGGTCACACCGGAAAAGGCGGCCTGATGAGCGCCCTTCTCGACTCGCTCGCCAGCGGCTTCCACGGCGACGCCTCCCGACGCGCGGTGCTGGACGACGTCCTGCGCGATGGTCTGCCCGGCCCGCGCAACGAGGCATGGAAGTACACCTCCTTGCGCGCACTGGAGCGCCGCAGCTTCGCGACAGTCGGCTCGGTGCCGGAAATTGCGTTCGAGCGACTTGCAGGCATTCCCTCGCCGCGCATCGTTTTCGTCAACGGCCGCTATTCGCCGCTCTTGTCCGCGACCGACGGCCTGCCGCAAGGCGTCAGCCTTCAGCTGCTCTCCGAAGTGCTGGCTGCCGGCGGCGACTCGGCGCGCTTCCTCGCGCGCCGCTTCGAGCGCCACGACGAAATCTTCGCCAGGCTCAACACCGCGCTGGCCAGCGAAGGCGTGCTGCTGCGCGCCGAGCACGGTACGGTTTCCGAACAGCCGCTGCACCTCGTTTTCCTGGGTGCCGATGCCAGTGCCGACCAGGCCTGGCACCTGCGCAACCTCATCGAACTGCGCGAGGGCGCACGCCTGTCGCTGGTGGAACACCATCTGGCTTCGGGCGATCACGCGCACTTCTCCAACACGCTCACCCACGTGCACCTTGCGCGCGACGCAGCGCTGTCGCATGCCCGCGTACAACACGATAGCGAACGCGCCACCGCCCTCCTGCGCACCGATGCGGTGCTGGGCCGGAATGCCAGCTATCAGCGCACTGACCTCGAACTGGGCGCCGCGCTTTCCCGCCACGAGCTCAACGTGCGCCTGGAAGGCGACAACGCGCGGCTGACCGCCAACGGCGTGCTGCTTGCGGGCGGCAAGCGCCATGTCGATACGCGCCTGGGCATCGAGCACATCGCCCGCGACACCTCCTGCGAACTGACCTGGCGCGGCCTGGGCACCGGCCGCGGCCGCGCCGTTTTCCACGGCGGCATCCTGATCCGCGAAGGCGCCGACGGCAGCGACGCCATGCTTTCCAATAAGAACCTGCTGTTGTCCGAAGGCGCGGAAATCGATACCCAGCCGGTGCTGGAAATCCATGCCGATGAAGTCAAGGCCGCGCACGGCGCCACGGTGGGCCGTCTGGACGCCAATGCCTTGTTCTATCTGCGCTCGCGCGGCCTGCCGGAAGACCTGGCGCAACAGCTGCTCACCGCCGCGTTCTGCCGCGAGCCGTTGATGCAGGTCACCGACGCTGCGGTCGCCGCGTTGCTGACCGCGCAACTGGACCACGCCCTGACCACCGCCGGAGTGGCCTGAGCCATGAACGCCCCGCATACCGCTACGGCTTCCCTCCCCGACTGGGAAAGCATCCGCGCCGATTTTCCGCTGTTGACCCGGCAAGTCCAGGGCAAACCGCTGATCTACCTGGACAGCGCCAACACCGGCCAGAAACCGGCATCGGTCATCGAGGCGGTGGACGATTTCTATCGCCGCCACAACGCCAACGTCAGCCGTGCCGTGCATACCCTGGGCACCGAAGCGACCGACGCCTACGAAGGCGCGCGCGGCAAACTGGCCCGCTTCCTCAACGTGCGCGCCGACGAACTGGTGCTGTGCAGCGGCACCACTTTCGCGATCAACCTGGTGGCCTATTCGTGGGCGTTGCCGCGACTGAAGGCCGGCGACGTCATTCTGGTGTCGCGCATGGAGCACCACGCCAACATCGTGCCCTGGCAGTTGGTCGCCGAACGGACCGGCGCCAGCATCAAGGTCGTCGAATTGACTGCGGACGGAAGCCTGGATCTGCCGGCGCTGTATGCGGCGATGACCGCCGAGGTGAAGCTGTTGGCGCTGGCGCACGTCTCCAATGTGCTGGGCACGGTGAACCCCGTCCGCGAAATCTGCCGCGAGGCCCGCAAGCGCGGCATCGTGACGGTCATCGACGGTTCCCAGGCCGCGCCGCATCGCCCGTTGGATGTGGCTGCGGTCGGCTGCGATTTCTACGCCATCACCGGCCACAAGATGTGCGGACCCACCGGCACCGGCGCTTTATGGGCCCGGCGCGAGCACTTGCAGGCCATGCCTCCGTTCATCGGCGGCGGCGAGATGATCCGCGAGGTCAGTTTCGAAGGCACCGTGTTCAACGACGCCCCGCACAAGTTCGAGGCCGGCACGCCCAACATCGCCGGCTTCATCGGCCTGGGCGCGGCGGTGGACTACCTGCAATCGGTCGGCATGGTGCATATCGAGACGCGGGAAACCGAGTTGCTCGCCCATGCGACCGAAGAGCTGCTGAAGATCGACGGCCTGCGCCTCTTCGGGCGCGCGCCGGGCAAGGCGGCGGTGATCTCGTTCCTGATCGAAGGCGCGCACGCGCACGACCTGGCCACCTTGCTGGACCTGGAAGGGGTCGCCATCCGTTCCGGCCAGCATTGCGCGCATCCCCTGTTGCAATCCCTGGGCGTGGCCGCTACTTGCCGCGCCTCGCTGGCGTTCTACAACACGCACGACGAGATCGAGCGGTTCGTGATCGCGCTGAAGAAGGCGCGCAGCCTGCTGGCCTGAACGTCCTTACACCATGGCGGAAAGCGGATAAAATTCCGCCATGACAAACCTCAGCTTCCGCCCCGCGACGCTCGCGGACATAGACGCCCTGGTCGTACTGGTGACTTCCGCCTACCGGGGCGACGCCAGCAAACAGGGCTGGACCACCGAAGCCGACATGCTGGATGGGCAGCGCATCGACCCCGAGGTGCTGCGCAAGGACATCGAACGCGAGCGCAGCCTGATCATCATCGCCGAGCGCGAAGCGCAACTGCTGGCCTGCGCGCACGTGGCCGAGGAGAACGGCGCCGGCTACTTCGGCATGTTCTCGGTCAAGCCGGACCTGCAGGGCGGCGGTGTGGGCAAACTGCTGCTGGCCGAGACCGAACGCATCGCGCGCGACGAGTGGCGGCTGCCGGCCATGCGCATGACCGTGATCGATATCCGCGACGAGCTGATCGCCTTCTACGAACGCCGCGGCTACCGCCGCACCGGCGTCACCAAGCCCTTCCCCTACGGCGACGAGCGCTACGGCATTCCCAAGCGCGACGACCTGCGCTTCGAAATACTGGAGAAGGCTTTCGGCGAGGACGGCGCGTGAGCGAAACCTGGACCTTCGTCTGCGCCGTCAGCGAGCTGCTTCCAGGTGAAATGAAGACCGCTTGGGACGAAGTGACCTCGGTGCCGATCGTGGTGTTCAACTACGACGGCGAGTATTACGCGCTGGAAGACAAGTGCAGCCACGAGGACTTCGAGCTCTCCGCGGGCAGTTTCGATGCGGAGGAAGCCAGCATCGAATGCGTCCTGCACGGCGCGCGCTTCGATGTCCGCAACGGCACGCCGTTATGCGCGCCGGCCTACACGGGCGTGCCCAAGTTCCCGGTCAAGCAGGAACACGGCGCTATCTGGACCCGCGACGATCGCGACTGAGGCGCCCGGCCAAGAGCCAAATTGTAAAGAAATAGTTGTAAGCGCGAATCATTCTCATTAACATTGTCGCTTGACCGGGGCAAAGCCCCACTACCTCGAGCCGAGAATGAACTCCACGCTGCGCCTCTCCCCCCTTTCCGCCGCTCTGTTGCTGGTTATTTCCGCCCCGGCCCTAGCCGACCTGGCGCCCGACAAAACCGCCACTCAATTGGATGCCGTCGAGGTCCAGGGAACCAAGATCGACAAGCCCTCCTCGCCGAAATACACCGAGGCGCTGCTGAATACACCGCAGACGATCACCGTGGTCAGCAAGGATGTGATGGACCAGCAAGGCCTGATCGGCCTGCGCGACGTGCTCAGCACCCTGCCCGGCATCACCTTCGGCGCGGGCGAAGGCGGCGGCGGCTACGGCGACAGCATCAACCTGCGCGGCTTCACCGCCAACAGCGACATCACCACCGATGGCGTACGCGACAGCGCCCAGTACACCCGCACCGACAACTTCAACCTGGAATCCATCGAACTGGTCAACGGCGCCAACTCGGTGTACTCCGGCGCCGGCTCGGTAGGCGGCAGCATCAACCTGGTCAGCAAGGCCGCGCACGAAGTCGATTCGCACGCCTTCACCCTCGGCGGCGGCACCGATGGCTACGGACGGGCCACCGCCGACAGCAACTTCGATCTGGACAACGGCGTCGCCGTGCGCCTCAACGCGATGGCCCACCAGAACGACGTTTCGGGCCGCGATTACGAAGAGTTCAAGCGCTGGGGCTTCGCGCCGTCGGTGGCGTTCGGATTGGGTTCGGACACCCGCTTCACCCTGAGCTACTTCCACCAGAGCGACGAGAACACCCCGCAGTACGGCGTGCCTTACTACCGCAACGCGTTCTACGACGGTCCGTTGCCCGGCGTGGACTCCAGCAACTATTACGGCTACCACAATGTGGACAAGCAGGAAATCGACGTGGACATGCTGACCGGCGTGTTCGAACACGATTTCAACGAACAGGTGACGCTGCGCAGCCTGGCCCGCTACCAGAAGGTCGACCAGGTCTCCACGGTCGACGCCACCCAGGGCACCTGGTGCATGCCGAACAACCTGACCCCGACCGGGACTTCGTGCACGATCGGAACCGGAGCTGCCGCAATCACCGTTCCGGTCGGCCAGTACATGCCCAGCGGTCCGCGCGGTTACGTGCGCGACACCAGCAACGCCATCTCCATCAGCCAGACCGACCTGACCGCGCGCTTCAACACCGGTTCGATCGAACATGCCCTGGTCGCCGGCGTGTCGTTCTCGCAGGAAACCTTCGATCTGGATACCAGCAATCTGTTCCGCAATGCGGACGGCAGCAACCCGTATCTTGCCCCGAACCACCTGCCGTTCATGGACATCTACAATCCGGACTCGCTCTACACCGGCCCCATCAACAAAACCCTGATCGGACGCACCGCCGGTACGTTGAGCAACCAGGCCGTGTACGTGTTCGACACCTTGAAGTTCAACGAGAAGCTGTCGCTCAACCTCGGCGCGCGCTACGAACACAACGAGGGCGATACCACCACCTGGGCGGTGACCACGGCGGCCGGCCCAGCCGGTCCGATCGGTACGGTGACCGGCAAGAGCGGACAGTTCGACAACGAGGACGATCTGTTCTCGTATCGCGCAGGCCTGGTGTTCAAGCCCGTAGAGAACGGCACTGTCTATCTCGCCTACGCCAACTCGAAGACCCCGTCCAAGGCTTCGGTCAACGGCGCGTGCACGGTGGCGACCTGCGAAGTCGACCCGGAAACCGCGGTCAATATCGAACTGGGCACCAAGTGGGAGCTGCTGGACAGCCGCCTGGCACTTACTGCCGCCCTGTTCCGCAATGAACGAGAGAACTACAAGGTCGCGGATCCGGGCAATCCGGCCAATCCCACTGGCGAACAGCAACTGGATGGCAAGGCGCGCGTGCAAGGATTGGCCTTGGGCGTGGCCGGCAACATCACCCGCGAATGGTCGGTGTTCGCCAACTACACCTATCTCGACAGCGAAGTGCTGAGCGGCGTTTCGGAATTCTGCCGCCTGAACCCCAGCCCGGCCTGCGTGAACTCCGCTGCCGAACCAGATCCGTTGAAGGGCAATCCGCTGACCAATACGCCGAAGCACTCGGCCAGCCTGTGGACGACCTACCGCCTCAACGACTGGACCTTCGGCTACGGCGCAACCTACCAGGGCGAGTTCTACCTCAACAACAGCGACATCGTGGTCACCAACAACGTGGCCACGCAAACCGCGTTGTTCAAGACTCCGGACTACTGGACCCACCGCGCCATGGTCGGTTACCAGATCAACGACAGCATCGGCCTGCAGTTGAACGTCAACAATCTGTTCGACGAGGAGTACTACACGCGCATCCGCAACAACGGTTGGGCGACCCCGGGCGAAGGCCGTTCGGCGGTGCTGACGGCCACCTTCAAGTTCTGACCGGCGGCCGATGCGACACACTACGGCCCCGCCCATGCACAATGGGCGGGGCTTTTTTCATGGTCGAGGCGACTGCCGATGCTGCTGAACATTCCGGATGTCCTCAATGCCGAACAAGTGGCGGCTTTCCGCGCGAAGCTGGAGTCGGCCGACTGGGCCGATGGACGCATCACCGCCGGCTACCAGTCGGCCAAGGCCAAGGACAACGCCCAGCTGCCCGAGGACTTGCCTGTGGCCCGGGAGCTGGGCGCGCTGGTGCTCGATGCGTTGTCGCGCAACAGCACCTTCTTTTCCGCCGCGCTGCCCAAGCGCGTCTATCCGCCTTTGTTCAACCGCTACGCCGGCGGGCAATCGTTCGGCTTCCACGTGGACAACGCCGTGCGCTACGACCGCAGCCGCGGCGCAGCCGAAGCGGTGCGCACCGACCTATCGGCTACGCTTTTCCTTTCCGCGCCCGAAGACTATGACGGCGGCGAGCTCATCATCGAAGACACCTACGGCACCCAAAGCATCAAGCTGCCTGCCGGCCACCTGGTGCTGTATCCGGGCACCAGCCTGCACAAGGTCACCCCCGTCACCCGCGGCGCGCGGCTGGCCTCGTTCTTCTGGATCCAGAGCATGGTGCGCGACGACGGACAGCGCCGGCTGATGTTCGAGCTGGACGTGTCGATACGCCGGCTGACCCAGGAACTGCCCGATCACCCCGCCTTGGTGCAGCTGACCGGGGTCTACCACAACCTCCTGCGGCAATGGACCGAGGTTTGAGGCGCGGGCTGGGCAGCGCCCATATCAATTGAGAGTGATTCTCATCTGTGCTGTAATAGCGGTCGCTTCCCGCCCGCCGGAACCACCGCTTGTCGCGCAACGCTCCTTCTACGGATATCTCCAGCAGCCAGCAGCGACGCGGCTTCTGGCTGCGCACGCTGCACCAGTGGCACTGGATCAGTTCGGCGGTGTGCCTGATCGGAATGCTGTTGTTCGCGGCGACCGGCATCACCCTTAACCACGCCTCGAAGATCGAATCGAAGCCGCAGGTCGTCAACCGGACTGCACAGTTGCCCGCTGTCTTGTTGTCGGGCCTGGGCGATCGCAATGAAGGAAACGCCCCGTTGCCGGAATCCGCTGCGGAGTGGCTGAGCAATCGCTTCGAAATTTCCATCGGCGCGCGCGAGGCGGAATGGTCGGAAGAAGAAATCTACCTGTCCATGCCGACGCCCGGCGCGGATGCCTGGCTCAGCATCGATCGTGCGAGCGGCGCGGTGGAGTACGAGCGTACCGAACGCGGTTGGATCTCCTATTTCAACGACCTGCACAAGGGCCGCAACGCGGGACCGGCGTGGAGCTGGTTCCTGGATATCTTCGCCATCGCCTGCCTGGTGTTCTGCATCACCGGTCTGTTCCTGCTGCAGATGCACGCCAAACAGCGGCGCATGACCTGGCCGTATGTCGGCCTGGGGCTGATCGTGCCGCTGCTGCTCGCCCTGCTTTTCATCCATTAACTCCCCATCGAGCGATCCCATGTCCAAGATCAACGTCACCACCAAGCTGACCATCGCCCTGAGCGGCTTGCTGGCGCTTCCCGCCTATGCGGCGGAGTTGAACCTCAGCGTCGAAATACCGCAGTTGAACGTAGCCGAATACCACCGCCCGTACGTCGCGATCTGGCTGGAAGGCGCCGACCAGAAGGTCGCCGCCGACCTGTCGGTCTGGTACCAGATGAAGGACACCAAGGAAGGCCACGGCACCAAGTGGTTGCCCGACCTGCGCCAGTGGTGGCGCAAGTCGGGCCGCACCTTGAAAGTGCCGGTTGACGGCGTGACCGGACCGACGCGGCCCGTAGGCAAGCACGCGTTGAAATTCACCGACAAGCAGCCCGCCCTGGCCAAGCTCGCACCGGGCAATTACACCCTGGTGGTGGAAGCCGCGCGCGAAGTCGGCGGCCGCGAACTGGTCAAGATTCCCTTCACCTGGCCGGCCAAAGCGCCGCAGTCCGGCAACGCGCAGGGCAGCAGCGAGATTGGCGCGGTGGCCCTGGCCGTCAAACCCTGATACGGAAGCATTCCCGCTTATCCATTCCCACGTTGGAGTCATCGATGAAACGCACCGCACTCGCACTGGTTGTTTCGCTCGCCGTCATGCCCTTCACCGCCATGGCCCACAAGGCCTGGCTGCAGCCCTCCGAAACCGTTCTGGCCGGCGCCGATCCCTGGGTCACCGTGGACGCCGCGGTTTCCAACGACCTGTTCTATTTCAACCATGTGCCGCTGCCGCTGGAACGCCTGGCCATCACAGCGCCGGACGGCAGCAAGGTCGATGCGCAGAACGGGGCGACCGGGAAATACCGCAGCGTGTTCGACGTGCAGCTGAAGCAGCAAGGCACCTACCGCATCGCGATGGTCAACAGCGGCCTGTCGGCGAGCTGGGACGAAGGCGGCAAGCCCAAGCGCTGGCGCGGCACTGCTGAAAAATTCGCCAGTGAGGTTCCGAAGGACGCCAAGGATCTGAAGGTCACCCAATCGGCGGGCCGGGTGGAAACCTTCGTCACCAACGGTTCGCCCAACGACACTGCGTTGAAGCCGACCGGGGAAGGCATCGAGCTGGTGCCGGTCACGCACCCCAACGATTTGTTCGCCGGCGAAGCGGCCAAGTTCAAGCTGCAGATCGACGGCAAGCCTGCGGCCGGTCTGGAGCTGGAGATCGTGCGCGGCGGTACCCGTTACCGGAATGCGCAGGAAGAGATCAAGGTCAAGACCGACGCCAACGGCGAGTTCAGCGTGACCTGGCCGGAAGCGGGCATGTACTGGCTGGAAACCGCATCGGAAGACACCAAGACCTCCTTGCCCCAGGCCAAGCAGCGTCGCCTGAGTTACGTGGCCACTCTGGAAGTGCTGCCGCAATAACCTCCGAAAAAAGCCGCCGCCTTCGCCTGCCCACAGCGGAAGGCGCGGCGGCGATTTCCGATGACGATCGCTCCGACAAGTCTTCCACGAACACCGGCTTCCCTCCACACGCTGCATGGCCAGACCATGGGGACGTCGTGGTGCGTGAAGCTGGTGGCGCCGCCGCGCGCGGATCTGCATGCGATGCACGCAGGAATACAGGCGCAGTTGGATCGCGTGGTCGCGCAGATGAGCACCTGGGAAGCGGATTCGGACATCAGCCGTTTCAACCGGGCCGTTGCGGGTACCTGGCAACGGCTGCCGCCGGAGTTCTTCGCGGTGCTCGCCTGCGCAATGGAAACGGCGCGGGACAGCGACGGCGCGTACGACCCGACTATTGGAGCGCTGGTGGAAGCCTGGGGGTTCGGCCCTGCGCAGGGTGGAGGCGTTCCGGGCCAAAGCGAGCTGGCGTCAGCGCAAACCGGGCTTGGCTGGCGACGCGTCTCTCTGCGTCCGCAGGACATGAGCGCACTGCAGCCTGGCGGGATTCGACTGGATCTTTCGGCCATCGCCAAGGGTTACGGCGTGGATCTGGTCGCCCGCCATTTGCGCGATACCGGTATCGCGGCGGCGTTGATCGAAGTCGGCGGCGAACTGTACGGCTACGGCCGCAAGCCCGATGGCGGGCAATGGCAGGTGCTGGCGGAAGCGGCGCCCGATGCCGAGCCCGATGAGGAAGCGGTCTGCGTGATCGCGCTCGACGGCATGGCGGTGGCCACCTCGGGCGACCATTGGCACGCATTCGAACAGGATGGAACGCGTTATTCGCACACACTGGACCCGCGCACAGGCAGGCCGGTGGAAACCGCGGCCGCCGCAGTCACCGTCATCGCCGACGATGCCATGCGCGCCGATGCCTGGGCGACGGCGTTGACGGTGATGGGGGCAGAGGCCGGCTACCGCTTCGCGCAGCAGCGGAACATCGCGGCAAGATTCGTCGTACGCAACGACGATCATGGATTGACCGAAAGCACGACCGACGCCTTTCGTGCGCGGCTTTCCGTATGAGCAGCAGCATGGCCTTGCCTTCGCGTGCGTTGTGGGGGAATGCGGCATCGCTGGCGCTGCTGGCACTGATAGCCACCGGACTCTTCACCCTGCAGAGCGGCGACTGGTGGCCCGCAATGCCGCGCGCGGATCGCTGGATCGGCGCGGCGATCGCGTTGTCGGCTTATTTGCTGTTCTGCGCCGGGCTGCTCTGGCGATCTCGGGTGCGCAGGACCAGCGACGACACTTCCAGCGCTACCAGTGGGGATTCGTCCGTACTGGTCGTCTACGCCAGCCAGACCGGCTTCGCGCAGCAACTGGCCGAACGCAGCGCGGAGAACCTTCGCAGCACGGGACTTGCCGTGAAGCTCCGCGCCATCGGCGAAGTCGACAGTACGATGCTGGCCAACGCCGGACGCGCGCTTTTCGTCGCCAGTACAACGGGCGAAGGCGATCCGCCCGATCAGGCTTTGGCCTTCGTGCGCGGCGCGATGGCGCAGCCCGCGACGCTGGAGCATCTGCGCTACGCGGTGCTGGCCTTGGGCGACCGCGAGTACGAGCATTTCTGCGGCTTCGGACACCAGCTGGACCGTTGGCTCCGGCAGCATGGCGCGAAACCTCTCTTCGACATCGTCGAAGTCGACAATGCCGACGAAAGCGCACTGCGCCATTGGCAGCATCATCTTGGCCAGCTGGGCGGCGTAACCGATCTTCCGGATTGGACGCAGCCGCGTTACGAGCGCTGGAAACTGCTCGAACGCCGCGAACTCAATCCGGGCAGCGTCGGTGGCGGCGCCTTCCATCTGGCTATCGCTCCGCCCCTGGCATCGAACCCTGCATGGGTCGCCGGCGATATCGCCGAGATCGGCCCGCAGCACTCCATGTCAACGGTGGCGACTCTGCTGGACCAAGCCGAGCTTTCCGCCGATGCGCGCGTCGTTATCGATGGAGCGCCGCAGACGCTTGCCGAACTGATGGCGCGCTCGCACCTGCCCGGTATCGACGAAATCCGCGGCATGGACGCGCAGGCCGTCGCCGAGCGCCTGAAGCCGTTGCCGCACCGCGAATACTCCATCGCTTCGCTGCCCGCCGACGGCAGTCTGCAGATCCTGCTGCGCCGGTTGCTGCGCCCCGATGGAACCCCCGGAATCGGCAGCGGCTGGCTGTGCGACTACGCGCCCGTCGGCGCCGAGATCGCATTGCGCTTCCGCAGCAACCCCAACTTCCATGCGCCGGATCCGGCCAAACCGATGATCCTGATCGGCAACGGCACCGGCATCGCCGGGCTGCGCGCGCATCTGAAGCAGCGCATCGCGGCAGGTTCGCAGCGCAACTGGCTGCTGTTCGGAGAGCGCAATTCCGATCGCGATTTCTTCTACGGCGACGAATTATCGGATTGGCGGAGCCGGGGCTATATCGAACGTCTGGATCTTGCGTTCTCGCGCGACCAGGCCGAAGCCGTCTATGTGCAACACCAGCTGTTGGCCGCCGCCGATTCATTGCGCGAGTGGGTCGAAGCGGGCGCCTCGATCTACGTCTGCGGCAGCCTCGCCGGCATGGCGCCGGGCGTGGATGGCGTGCTGCGGCAGGTTCTGGGCGATCCGATGGTGGAAAGCATGCTGACCGAAGGACGCTACCGCCGCGACGTCTATTGACCTGCTTTATCGATTTGTTCTGCGGGACTTGGAGTCCATTACAACCGCGCGATCTTGATCGCGAGCAATTCTCCACCGCCTTCCAGCGCATAACGCCCGCGGTTTTCTCCATCCGCCAGCAATGCGGTGTCGCCTGCCCACAAGGGTGGCAGTTCCGAAGCCTGGTCGAATTGCGCCTGCCCCGCCAGCAGATGGATCGCCCAGGTCACTCCCGGCTCGGTGAAGAACAGCATCGGCCCCACCAATGGGCGATGCAGCAACTCGGCCACCACGGCCTCGCGCCGCCACATCAGGTTGAAGTCGTGGGTGGGTCCGTCCAGCAACTCGCTGCGCACCTCGCGCTCGCCCGCGAAACGGAGCCGGGCATGCGGCGGTTGCAGTTCGTGCGCTTCTCCGTCCGAGAAGCGCAGGCGCAGACCATTGCCGCGTATCAGCACGAGCTCGCGGTCGATACCGGGAAATACGGAGAACGGCCCGTCCTGTTCGATTTCCGCAATCGAAAGGCGCCAGTCCCAATCGCCGGCTTCGGGCACACGGACGATCTCGCGCGTCCAGCCGGTGCCATTCCTCCACCTTTCGCGTCGGTACTCGTTGGCTGCGATAACCCGCGACTCGTGCGACATGCGTGCGCTTTCCCATTACTGTCCGGGACAAGTCTAACCGGCCCAAAAGACATCGCCCGGCTGCACATCCTATGTGCGGCCGGGCGATGGTGACTTCCCTGTAGGCTTCCTGCGTTACCTGAGGCTTCCTGCCTCATTCCCTTGTAGACAACCAAGCCGGCTGTCTGCTTGTAGGTACATCCCTGTAGGCGTCCTTGCCGAGTCCCCCTGGCTTCCTGCCCCCTTCGTCCCTGCAATGCTTCCTGCACAGGCCCGGACGTGGGGATGTTCGATTAGCGCCGCGCGACCGGCTTGGCCTTGGTCGCCGTGGCTGCGGCGGGCTTGCTCTGCGCCGGCGGCGTGCGGCCCAACTCGATACGGTCGCGGTTCTTTTCCACCGTTTTCAGGCCGATGCCCTTGACCATGGCCAATTCTTCGAGGCTCTTGAATGCGCCATTGGCCTTGCGGTAGTCGACGATGGCCTGCGCCTTGGCGGGCCCCACATTGAGCAGCGCCTCATCGATGGCGGCCGCATCCGCGGTGTTGATATTGACCTTGTCGGCGGCGTAGGCAGTGGTGGCCAGCAGCAGCGACAGGGCGAGGGATTTGAGGATGATGGCGAACGATTTCATGGCAACTCTCCTTGTGGCGTTGGGTTGGGTTCCGCCGGGGCCGGATTCCTGTCCGTCCGCCGGTGTGAACAGTCTCCTCTCCGCCGCATGGTCAAAATATCGCCTTACTGCTGCCGGCGATGCCGGTGGAAGCCCTGTCGTGGCGTAGGAAAATTCTTACCCTGGGTCCCGCTTCAACGGCCGTCCACCCGCGCGGGCGTAGAATCGGCGCTCTTACAAGGGCTCTGGAGACTCCATGGATACCGCCAAGATCGACCGTTTCGTTTCCGGGTTGTGGGACGACGAAATCGTCCCGCAGCTGGTCGAATACATCCGCATCCCCAACAAGTCGCCGATGTTCGACAAGGACTGGGTGGCCCACGGCTACATGGACGATGCGGTCAAATTGATGGAGTCCTGGGCGCGCAAGCAGCCCATCCCCGGCATGGCTTTGGAAGTGGTGCGGCTGGAAGGCCGTACCCCGCTGATTTTCATCGAGATCCCGGCCAGCGGCCCAGAAACCGGCGCCGATACCGTGCTTCTGTACGGGCACCTGGACAAGCAGCCCGAGATGACCGGCTGGGACAGCGGCTTGGGGCCCTGGATTCCGGTGCTGAAGGACGACAAGCTGTTCGGCCGCGGCGGCGCCGACGATGGTTACGCGATCTTCGGATCGCTGGCCGCGATCCAGGCGCTACAGGAACAGGGCCTGCCTCATGCGCGCTGCGTGATCCTGATCGAGGCCTGCGAGGAATCCGGCAGCTACGACCTGCCCGCCTACGTCGACCACCTGGCCGAGCGCATCGGCAAGCCTTCGCTGGTGGTGTGCCTGGATTCGGGTTGCGGCAACTACGACCAGCTGTGGTGCACGACCTCGCTGCGCGGCATGGCTGGCGGCAATTTCTCGGTCAAGGTGCTGTCCGAAGGCGTGCACTCGGGCGATGCCTCGGGCATCGTGCCGTCCAGCTTCCGCATCCTGCGCGAACTGATCTCGCGCCTTGAAGACGAAGCCACAGGAAAGATAAAACCCGAAGGCCTGTTCGTCGACATTCCCCAGGAGCGCCTGGAGCAGGCCGCCAAGGTCGCCGGCGTGCTGGGCGACGAGGTCTACAGCAAGTTCCCGTTCCTGCCGGGCATGCGGCCGATGTCCGAGGACCTGACCGAACTGGTGCTCAACCGCACCTGGCGTCCCGCTTTGTCGATCACCGGCGCCGATGGCCTGCCGCCGCTGGACTCGGCCGGCAACGTGCTGCGCCCGCAGACCGCGGTCAAACTGTCGCTGCGCCTGCCGCCGACGCTGGAAGGCAAGCGCGGCGGCGAGATACTGAAGGAACTGCTGCTGCGCGATCCACCTTACGGCGCGCAAGTCGAACTGGCGCTTGAGAAAGCATCCAGCGGCTGGAATGCGCCGGCGCTTTCGCCGTGGCTGTCCAACGCCATCGATGCCGCCTCGCAGGCCGCGTTCGGCAAGCCGGCGATGTACATGGGCGAAGGCGGCACCATTCCGTTCATGGGCATGCTGGGCGAGAAATTCCCCGGCGCCCAATTCATGATCACCGGCGTGCTGGGCCCGCACTCCAATGCGCACGGTCCCAATGAGTTCCTGCACATCCCCATGGGCAAGCGGGTCACCGCCTGCGTGGCCAGGGTCATCGCCGACCATCACGGCGCCAGCGTACGCGGCGAAACCGCTGGCGTGGCCGTGGCGGCCGGCGGCGACCAGCACGGCGAGCACGGCTGCTGCTGAACCTGACAGTGGTGTGGCGGACTGCTACTCTCCGCCACACCTAACCCAAGGGGAGTGCGTAATGGAAGGTCTGCTCGGTAGCGGTAGCTGGCTCTACATCATCTTCATCGGTTTGATCGTCGGTCTGCTCGCGCGTTTCCTCAAGCCCGGCAACGACGGCATGGGCATCATCCTGACCATCCTGCTGGGCATCGCCGGCGCGGTGCTCTCCAGTTTCATCGGCCAGCAGATGGGCTGGTACGCGCCCGGACAGGCGGCGGGATTCATCGGCGCGCTGATCGGCGCCATCGTGATCCTGCTTATCGTCGGCCTGTTCCGCGGCAAGAAGCGTGGCGGTTTGCCTCCGCGCTAAACGTTGCCTCTTCGCAAAAAACAGAACGCCCGCGCAAGCGGGCGTTCTGTTTTGGCTGCTTTCTTATTCCAGTCGATCAGTTGCTGCGGCCGTAGATATCCGAATAGCGGACGATGTCGTCTTCGCCCAGATAGGCGCCGGACTGCACCTCGACCAGCTCCAGCCACTCCGTGCCCGGATTCTCCAGGCGATGCTTGGCGCCGATCGGAATGTACGTGGATTGGTTTTCGAAAAGTTCGAATACGTCGTTGTCGCGGGTCACCCTTGCGATGCCCTTGACGATGATCCAGTGCTCGGCGCGATGCTTGTGCGACTGCAACGACAGCTGCGCGCCCGGTTTGACCTTGATCCGCTTGACCTGGTGGCGCGTACCCATGTCCACCGAATCGTAGCTGCCCCAGGGACGGTGCACTTCACGGTGAAGCACCGCCTGGCTGCGCTGCTCCTCTTTCAGCCGGGCGACCACCTGCTTCACTTCCTGCACCCTGTCCTTGTGCGCCACCAACACCGCATCGTCGGTTTCCACCACCACGATATCGTCCACGCCCACCAGCGCCACCAGGCGCTGCGCATAGGCGTAGCTGTTGCGGGTATCCACCGCGATCACATCGCCATGGTGGGAATTTCCATCGGCATCGTGCTCGGCCACGTCCCACAAGGCCGACCAGCTGCCGACATCGTTCCAGCCGATATCCACCGGCAGAACCATGGCATCGGCGGTCCTCTCCATCACCGCATAGTCGATGGAATCGGCCGGGCTGGCGGTGAAGGCTTCTTTGTCCAGGCGGATGAAATCGCCGTCGCGCTGCGCGGAGTCGAAGGCAAGGGTGACCGCAGCCACGATATCCGGCCGGTATTTGCGCAGTTCCTCCAGATAGCGACTGGCGCGGAACAGGAACATGCCGCTGTTCCAGTAGTAGTTGCCCGCATCCAGATACGACTGCGCCGTGACCTGGTCCGGCTTCTCCACGAAGCGCAGCACTTTCTGCGGGCCGCTCCCCTGTTCGGATTGGATGTAGCCGAAACCGGTCTCGGGCGCGTCCGGCAGAATGCCGAAGGTCACCAGCGCGCCAGCCTCGGCGACCGCGGCGACTTCCGCCACCGCACTGCGGAACGCATCCGGATCGCGCACCACATGGTCGGACGGCAGCACCAGCAATAACGGGTCCTCGCCTCCAGACAGCGCTTGCAAGGCCGCGGCCGCGATCGCCGGCGCGGTGTTGCGGCCCACCGGCTCAAGAATGATGGCCGGAACGGGCGCACCAATCTGGCGCAATTGTTCGGCCACCAGGAACCGATGTTCCTCATTCGCCACTATGATCGGGGCGGCGCTGGCCAGGGGCGCGACCCGGCGCCAGGTGGCTTGCACCATGGTGTCGTCGCCGACCAGCGGCAAGAACTGTTTCGGGTAAGCCTCACGCGATAATGGCCATAGGCGCGTGCCTGAACCGCCCGACAATAAAACCGGCTGCAGAAGAGTCATGCATTTTTCTCGCTAGTCACGTGCGACGCAGTTTACCCTGTGGACCTTAACAGCCTTTTGACTTAGAAAAATCGGATGACGTTCGACTTACAACATGACGATGAGCGCGGATCGGTCCGCCTGGATTGGGCGCGGCGTGCGCTTGGCGATGCGGGAGCGCAATTGCAACGCGCCTCGATAGACGCAGGGTATCGGAGTTATTGGCGCAGCACGAGCGCGGGCCCGAACCGCATCGTGATGGACTCGCCGCCGGAGCTGGAGGATGTGCGGCCCTGGCTGCGCATGCACGATCTTCTGGCGAGCGGCGGCGTGCGGGTGCCGCAGGTATTGGCGCGCGATGAGCAAGCCGGCTTCCTGTTGCTGGAAGACCTGGGCGGACCCACGCTGGCCCAGGTGCTGGACCCAAACAATGCGGATGGCTATTTCGAGGCTGCGATCGACCAGTTGCTGCGGCTGCAGTCGATTGCTCCGCTCGCGGGAATGGGCGAATTCGGCGAAGCGTTATTGCAACGGGACGCGGGCCTGTTCGAGGAATGGTTCCTGGGCCGTCACCTGGGCCTGGCTTTGAACTGCGAGGATTCGGAGAAACTGCAGCTGGTCCAGCGTCGGCTGATGGACAATGCGCTGGCGCAAGCGCAGGTGCTGACCCACCGCGATTTCATGCCGCGCAATCTGATGCCCACCCAACCGGAACTGGCTGTGCTGGATTTCCAGGACTGCGTGCGCGGCCCGGTCGCCTACGATCCGATCAGCCTGTTCAAGGACGCCTTCCTCAGCTGGCCGCTGGCGCGCGTGGACGGCTGGTTGGCGCAGTACCATCAGCGCGCGCAAGCCATGGGATTGCCGGTGCCGCCGTTGGCGCAATTCCAGCGCGATGCCGACTGGCTGGGAGTGCAGCGCCACCTCAAGATCCTGGGCATCTTCGCGCGTCTGCATTATCGCGACGGCAAGACCAAATACCTGCCGGACGTTCCGCGCTTCATCGTCTATCTGGAGGAGATGCTGCCGCGTTATCGCGAGCTGCAACCGCTCGCGGATCTGCTGGAAACGAAAATCAAACCGGCCTTGCGCTCGAAGGCCGTCGCATGAAGGCCTTGATCTTCGCTGCGGGTCTGGGCGAGCGCATGCGTCCGCTGACCGACCGCACGCCCAAGCCGTTGCTGCAGGCGGGCGGCAAACCGCTGATCGTCTGGCATCTGGAAAAACTGGCTGCGATCGGCGTGCGCCAAGTGGTGATCAACACCAGCTGGCTGGCGGAGCAGTTTCCGCTGAGCCTGGGCGATGGCGACAAGTGGGGGTTGCGGTTGGCGTATTCCTACGAAGGTCCAACCCCTCTGGAAACCGGTGGCGGCATGCATCGCGCGCTGGAGCTGCTGGGCCAGGCGCCGTTCCTGGCGATCAACGGCGACATCTGGAGCGACTTCGATTTCGCGCGGTTGCCGCAAGAACCGGAAGGCGATGCGCACTTGGTCATGGTCGACAATCCGATCCAGCACCCGCAGGGCGATTTCGTGTTGCGCGCGGACGGACGGCTGCAATCCGACGGCGATCCGCGTTTGACCTTTTCCGGTATAGGCGTGTATCGCCCGCATTTGTTGCAGAGCTGGCGAAGCGTGATTGGCGAGGCGCCAGGGGCGGAAGCGCAGCCTCCCCGTTTCAAGCTGGCCCCGCTGTTGCGCGCCGCGATGGCCGACGGAAGAATCAGCGGCCAGTTCCATGCCGGACGCTGGACCGATGTGGGTACGCCGCAGCGCTTGGCCCAGTTGGACCTTGAGCTGGCCTAGGGCTGCGACGGAACCTGCTTTCCCGTCGTATCCTCAAGCTATGTCCGCAGCGCCAGAAGCCAATCCCGAAGAAGCAGCGCTGGTTCGCAAGGCCCGTGGCGGCGATCATGCCGCGTTCGCCCAGCTGTACCAGGCGCATGCCAAGGCCGTCCATGCGCTGGCCTTCCGCCTGACCGGCAACGCGGCCGCCGCCGAGGACATCACCCAGGATACGTTCCTGAAAATGCTCGGATTCCTGTCGGGGCTGCGCAGCGACGTCCCATTGCGGCCGTGGCTGAAGAAAGTGGCCGCCAATGCGGCGATCGACCGCTTGCGCCGCGAACGGCGCTTCAGCCCGCAGCAGGACGACGACGCCTGGCCCGACGACAGCGCCGACGCAGCCGACAACCTGGAGTTGCTGGGCATGATGCGACGCCTGCCGCCTCTGGCGCGTACCGTGGTATGGCTGCACGAAATGGAAGGCTGGTCGCATCCGGAACTGGCCAAACGCTTCGGACGCAGCCAGAGCTGGTCCAAATCCATCGTCTCACGCGCACTGACGAACCTGCAGAGGGAACTGCAAAGTGGAGAATGAAATGACCGACACCGATCACCAAATCCGCGAACGCCTCAACGCATTGCCGGAAGCTCCGCTTCCCGATGCGTTGTGGCAGCGCGTGGATCGGCGGCGGCGACAGAAGTTCGCCAGGCGCAAGTTGGGCGTGGGTGCCGGCGTATTCGCGCTGGCCGGCGTGCTGGCCTTCGAGCTGCTGCTGCCAACCGCAGGTCCCGACTCGGCGGAAAAACAGCAGGTCGCCGCCATCGAACCTATGCCTGCGCAAAGCGGCGCTGAGGCCGATATCCGCGCAATCGATCATGCTCTGCAAGCCGCCTACGACCGCGGTGCCAGCGATGCGGAAGTGGCGCCGATCTGGGCAGCGCGCGCTGCACTGCTGGCGGGAGTGCGGTCGGTTCGCCCGGCAGCAAAACAAGACCGTGGTTGAACGAGGATCCGGGACCATGCCATTTCGCTTCCTTTTCACCTGCATTGCATTGGGCATAGGTTTGATCGCCGCCGGCGATGCATCCGCAGCCGCGCCGCCGACGCTCGCTTCGACGGCCCTGCAAAGCGGTAGCCAGGCACGCTACCTGCTGGGCGCCGTGGTCGATGTGAGGCGCGCCAACGTCAGCGGCGTCACCCTTCTGGCGGTCACGCCGGGCGGCGCTGCCGATCGCATCGGCCTGCAACCAGGCGATCAGCTGATCTCCGTGAACGGACAACGCCTGGACAACACGCTGACTCCGTCTTCGGTACTTGAGAATGCATTGCAGCACGGCAAGGGCGCGTTGCAGGTCGAAGCGCTGCGCAACGGCAAACGGATAGCCCTTTCCGGGCGCGCGGATCAGGAGACCAGCACTCCAGCGGTCAAGGGGCAAGCCCCGGCCTGCGGTTATGTCAGTACGCTGGGGGCGGTGCCCAAGGTCAGTCGTGGCATCCATGATGCGATCATCACCAGCATCGATGGGCAAGGCACGCCGCTGGAACCACCCAACCGCCACCGCCTCACCGCCGGCCGGCACGTGCTGGTGGTCAGCGAATCCATCGACGACGCGCACCTCAGCAGCAAGCAACGCCAGGATCGCTACTTGGTGTTGCGGCGCCTGCAAGTGCGCGCTAATAAAGCGCTGGTCGTGGACGTAAAGCCGGGGGTCCGGCTGCGCATCGGCGCACAACTGCTGCGCGACAGGCTGGACACCCAGAACATCCGCGAAAACCTGTATTGGGAGCCGGTGGTCTGGGAAGAAGTGGCCGACAAATGTCCCTAGTGCCTTTTTACCGCACCAGTCAGCACTAGGGCGCGTTGTCCAGCAGACTGCGCAGGAACGGAACCGTGACGCGCCGCTGCGCGGCCAATGATTCGCGGTCCAGCCGCTCCAGCAATGCAGTCAAGCTGACCAGGTTGCGGTCGGCATGCACCAGCAACCAATCCAGCGCCGCCTGATCCATCGCCAGTCCACGCCGCTGCGCGCGCTCGCGCAGCACTTCGGCGCGCGCCGCATCGTCCAGTGGCTGCAGCAGCACCTGGCTGCATTGCGCCAAGCGCGAACGCAAGTCGGGCAATACCAACTCCAATACCTTGGGGATATCCCGCGCGACATACAGCAAATTCAATCCTGTATTGCGCGCGCGATTGTGGAAGTCGAACAGGGCTACTTCGTCGGCGCGGTTGCCGGCAATGGCTTCCAGTCCATCCAGTGCCACCACGTCGCTCTGTTCGATCGATTGCAGGGCCTGTTCCAGACGTCCGGCCGCTGCAGCCATCGGCAGGTAGGCGGAGCTGTGCCCCGACTGCTCGGCAGCCGCGCACAGTGCGATGGCAAGATGGCTTTTGCCTGTGCCCGAAGCGCCTGCCAGATACAGCCAACCCGAGCCAGGTACGCCAGCGAGTTGCCGCAACTGCTCGATCACGCCCTGTGGCGCGGCGATGAAATTTTCCAGGCGCTGGTCGGGCGGGTAGCGCAACGCCAGCGGCAGTTGCGGGACGCTCACTTCTCGTCGGCGACCTTGGGTGGGGCTTCGACGATGACGTCCTTGTCCGCAAGGTCCTTATCCACGACATCCTTGTCTACGTAGGTGTCCAGAACGACCGTGGCGTGTTCGCCGGCATAGAGAGTGCTTTGCGTGTAGCGCTCGTGCGCGTAGCGGAGCAGCACGTTGACTACCGCTGCCATCGGCAACGCCAGCAGCATGCCGAGGAACCCGAACAACTGGCCGCCGGCCAGCACCGCGAACACGACCGCGACCGGATGCAGGCCGATGCGGTCGCCCACCAGTTTGGGGGTCAGCCAGTAGCTTTCGATCAGCTGGCCCACGCCGAACACCGCCAGTACGCCGGCGATGTGCTTCCAGTCGCCGTACTGCATCAGCGCGGCCAGCACGCCGAGCACCACGCCGCTGGTCGGCCCCAGGTAAGGCACGAAGGTCAGCAGGCCGGCGATGATGCCGATCAGGATGCCCAGGTCCAGACCCACCGCCCACAGACCTATGCCGTACATGATTCCCAGGATGATCATCACCAGGAATTGACCGCGTAGGAATCCGCCCAGCACATCGCTGGATTCGCGCGCCAGCCGGGTCACCGTTTCGATATGGTCGCGCGGCACCATCGAAGCCACGCGGCCCACGATCAGGTCCCAGTCGCGCAGGAAGAAGAAGGTGATGACCGGAATCAGCACCAGATTGGCCATCCAGCCGATCAGGGCGAAGCCCGAGCGCGAAACGTAGCCCAGCACCGTGGCGGCCATGCCGCCGGCGCGTTCCCAGTTGCTGCGCACCAGTTCGATCAGATGGTCCAGGTCCAGCCACGTGGCGATCTGCATGCCCGAGCGCGCTTCGATCCAGGGAATGGCCACGCCGGTGAACCACAGCCGGTAGCGCGGCAGCGATTCGACCAGGGTGGAGATCTGGCTTTCGATCAACGGCACCAGGATGACCAGCACCAGCACCAGCAACAGCGCCATCACCGTGAACACCAGGATCACTGCGGTATTGCGCGAGCGGCCCGCAAGTTCCAGGCGGTCCACCAGGGGGTCGCCCAGCCAGCCCAACAAAGCGGCCACCGCGAACGGCGTCAGGATGGGCGCCAGCAGCCACAGCAGCCAGCAGGCGCCGACGCCCAGCGCCGTCCATTGCAGGCGACGCAGGAAGCGCGCTATCTCGAATTCGGGGGTTTCGGTCATGCCGGGGTCACCTCAAGTGGTAGACAGGAGGATCGCCCTCGCCGCCTTCCAATGGGGCATCGCCCATCATGCGCTTGAAGCCCGACAACCCCGTCAGCAACTCCAGATCCACTTCCAGGGTGCTGCCGCTGGCGCGCACCGGGGTGATCTTGCGTACCACGCTGATGCCCTGCAAGGCGGACGACAGGCGCAGGTAGTCGTCGGCGCTGTCGATGCCGGTGAAGATCACCCGGTAGGTGCCGGCCGCGCCGGCGCTGCCGCGCTTGCCGTAGCGCTTCATCAACGCTTCGGCCGCGCCGTCGGCGCCTGCGGCCATGGCCGCGCGTGCATCGGCGTTCTTGCTGGTCCATTTCGATAAGGTCTTGCCGTTGTCCACGAACACCCAGTCGGCCGCCCAGCCGCCGCCGCTCTTGGCGCGGTACAGCTTGCCGATCAACTGCATGGGCGGACTGTATTTGGCCGAAGCGCGCGCCACGGCGGCGCTGTCCTGGCGCCAGATGGCGCCAACCAGGGCCTGCTCGGCGGCGTTGCCGGCGGGCAGACCAAGCTTGTAGCCGCGTTCTACCGCACGATTCAACAACGGCCGCACCGCATTGGCCTGGCCCAGACCCACCAACCGCGGACCGCTGCCGTCGTTGATGGCCAGCCACACCACCGGCTTGGGCCGCGGCTGCGGCCAGACCGGCAGGCCCAATGCGCCCATCAACGAGTCGACTTCGGCCGGCGTGAAACGCACCACCAGCGTACTGCGGAAGGTCGGAGCGCCAGTAGGCGAAGTGCCCTGGTCCTGGCGGTAGTCGTAGCTGGCGACGTAGTTCTTGGCATTGCGCAGTTCCGCGCCCACGCCGGGGCGGCCGGCTGCGCTGCGATCGCCGCTGAGCTTGCCCAGCACCACGCTCAGCGCGCGCGCAAAAGCGCTGTTGCGCTCGGCTTCCCCCTGGCCGTTGACCGGAACCTCGGCGTCGTACACGCCCTGCGCACCGGCGCGGTCGCCTTCGGTGCGCAGACCGCTCTGGGCCCAGGCCGAAGTGGCCAGGAGCAAGGAGAGAACCGCGACCCACGCAAATCCAGAAATCCGGCGCATCTAGAGCTTCCCTGTAGCCAGCGAGTGCCTGGCGAACGAGTGAATTGTTGCCCGAATGCACCCCTCGCGCCAATCTGCGCCGTTCAGGACGGACGATTGGCCCGCGTATTCCCTTAAAATCAACGGCTCTCCCGCTCTCGTCCTGGCTCTTCCGTGACCCAACCCGCCCCGCCCGCCCCCACTCCGATGACCTACCGCGATGCCGGGGTCGATATCGACGCGGGCAATGAAGTCGTAGAACGCATCAAGCCGGCCATACGGCGCACCTTGCGTCCTGAAGTGCTGGGCGGCGGAATCGGCGGCTTCGGCGGGCTGTTCGACCTGTCGGGCAAATACAAGGAACCGGTGCTGGTCTCGGGCACCGACGGCGTGGGCACCAAGCTGATCCTGGCCAAGCAGTTGAACCGCCACGACACCATCGGCATCGACCTGGTCGCCATGTGCGTCAACGACGTGCTGGTGCAAGGCGCAGAGCCGCTGTTCTTCCTGGATTATTTCGCCACCGGCAAGTTGGACGTCGCGACCACGGTCGACGTGGTGGGCGGCATCGCCAAGGGTTGCGAAATCGCCGGCTGCGCCCTGATCGGCGGCGAGACGGCGGAAATGCCCGACATGTACCCGCCGGGCGAATACGACCTGGCCGGCTTCACCGTCGGCGCGGTGGAAAAAGCCAGGCTGATCGACGGCAGCCGCGTGCGCGAAGGCGACGTGCTGGTCGGCATCGCTTCCAGCGGCCCGCATTCCAACGGCTATTCGCTGATCCGCAGGATCCTGGCGCGCGCCGGCGCCACTTCCGGCAACGGCGGTCTCGACCTGGATGTCGGCGGCGTGAAGTTGGCAGACGCCTTGATGGAACCCACGCGCATCTACGTAAAGCCGGTGCTGGAACTGCTGGCCAAGCACGACATCCACGCCATGGCGCACGTCACCGGCGGCGCGCTGGTGGAAAAAATCATCCGCGTGGTGCCCAAGACTCTGGGTTTGGAGATCGACCCCAGCGCGTGGCCGCTGCCGCCGGTGTTCGACTGGCTGCAGCGCGAAGGCGCGGTGGCCGATGCCGAAATGTGGCGCACGTTCAACTGCGGCATCGGTTTCGTGCTGATCGTCGCGCAGGACCAGGCCGCCTCGCTGGAGGCCGATATCGAACGCCTGGGCCTGGGCCATTGGCGGATCGGCGAAGTGGTGAAAGCCAACGGCGACGAACGCTTGAAGATCGGCTGAGGCCGCGCATGAGCCGGCGCATCGCCGTCCTGGTTTCCGGACGCGGCAGCAATCTGCAGGCATTGCTGGAGGCGATCGCAGCCGGCCGATTGAACGCGGAAATCGTCGGCGTGTTCTCGGACAGACCGCAGGCGCCGGCATTGGAGCATGTGCCGGAAGCCGCACGCTGGGCGGCCGATGCGCGTTCGTTCCCGGATCGCGCCGCTTTCGACCAGGCATTGGGCGAAGCGGTCGCCGCCTGTCGGCCCGATTGGGTGGTATGCGCGGGATACATGCGCATCCTGGGCGACGATTTCATTGCGCGTTTCCGCGGGCGGCTGCTCAACATCCACCCTTCCCTGCTGCCCAAATACCGCGGCCTGCACACTCACGCGCGTGCGCTGGAGGCCGGCGACGACCGCCACGGCGGCAGCGTGCACTTCGTCATACCTGAACTGGACGCCGGCAGCGTGATCGCCCAAGCCGTCATTCCCGTACTGCCCGGGGATACGGCGCAAACCCTGGCCCAGCGGTTGCTTCCGCAGGAGCATGCGCTGCTGACGGCGGTCCTGCGCCTGGCCACCGGCGGGCGGCTCGCTGAACGCGACGGCATGGCGTTCTGCGATGGTCAGCCCATATTTACACCCCTGCGTCTAGATTCTGCCGGTAATCTGACGCCTCCGGACGCCGCATCCTCTCCATGATCTCCCTGCTCTCCCGCGGAATGCTCTCCCGCGCCCTCCTGACCGGTGCGCTGGCCCTGGCCAGTTTGCCGGCGCTTGCGCTCGAGCCTTTCGTGGCCACTTACCAGGCCTATAACGAAGGCAAGCTCGCCGGCAGCGCCAAAATGCAGGTGGTGCAGAACGACGGCAATCGCTGGCGCGTGGACCTGGGCATTCGCGGCACCCGCGGTTTCGCGCATCTGGTGGGCTTGAACATCGAGCAAAGCACGCTGTTCGACACGGTAGGCGATACCTACCGCCCGCTCAGCCAGGCGACCGTCAAGCACGCCCTGTTCACCGGCAAGAAGATTTCCGGCACTTACGACTGGAACGCGCTGAGCGCGCGCTGGCAGGGCGACGTCAAGAAGTCCCGTTCCGCGCCGGTACCGCTGCATGTAGGCGACATGAGTTCGCTGCTGATGAATCTGGCGGTGATCCGCGACGCTCAACCCGGCAAGGCGCTCAATTATCGCGTGGTCGACGACGGCCGCATCCGCGACTACCAGTACGCGGTCGCCGAACAGACCGAGATCGTCGCCGTCGACGACCTCAGCTACGACGCCATGCGCGTGGCCCGCACCAACGGCGGCAACGACGAAACCATCTTCTGGGTCGCCAATGGCGTCCCTACCCCGGTCCGTATCCTGCGCCGCGAAAACGGCCAGGACACCATCGATCTGCGCCTGGTCGAATACCAAGGAGTGCAATAAGCCATGAAAATCCGAATCACTGCCGTTGTCGCCGCCGGTCTGCTGGCGGCGGCGAGTCTGCCCGCCGCTGCCGTCGAAGCGTTTTCGGCCCAATACCAGGCCAGTGCGATGGGCATGCAGGGCGATGGACAGATGTCGATCACCTCGCAGGGCGGCAACCGCTGGCAGTACAGCCTGACCATCAAGAACCAGTTGGTGGACTTGAGCCAGAAGACGGTGTTCGACGAACAGGGCGGCTGGCTGCGTCCTCTTTCCAGCGCCGACCTGTCGCGGGTGCTGGTGAAGAAGAAGGCGGTCAATGCGAACTTCGACTGGAGCAAGAACCAGGCCACATGGACCGGCGACGTCAAACCCGAACGCGCCGGACCGGTCGCATTGAAGCCGGGCGACATGGACGCGTTATTGATCAACCTGGCCGTGGTGCGCGACGTGGCCGCCGGCAAGCCGCTCACCTACCGCATGGTCGAGAACGGCAGCGCCAAAAGCCTGAGCTACCAGGTGGCCGGCAAGGAAAAGATCACCGTCGGCGGACAATCGCGCGATGCCACCAAGCTCGTGCGTACCGCCGGCAACAAGCAGACCATCGTATGGATAGTGCCCAACATGCCGGTGCCGGCACGCATCCTGCAGCGCGAGGACGGACAGGATTCGATCGACCTGCAGGTCAAGGCCTGGCACTGACGCGCCTTCGCCGCACCGACTGCCCTATGAAAAGCCCGGCGATGCCGGGCTTTTTTTATTGCTTGGCCGGCTCGGCCGCCATGGTGGTGCGGCAATCGACACGGATGCCGCGCTTGTCTTTGCGCCAGTAGTACTCGCTGCATTCGCGCTGCCCTTCGCGGGTCTTGGTTACCCCGACCGCATAGAACGCCTGCATGATTTCCTGCTGGGTGACCGTGCCGTCGGCGTTCCAGTCCATGTCTTTGGTGGGAATGCCGCTGATGCCCGCAGCGCCGACGTACTGCAGCCAGCCGACCGCGCCCAGGGCGATCACCACCAGTCCCAGCAAGGCCTTGCGGCGGGTCGAAAAACGGCTGCGCGGTTTGGGGAGTTTTGCGTTCATGTCGATGTGCTCAGGAGATGCGGCGGATCTTGGCGCCCAGCGCGCTGAGCTTTTCCTCGATGTTCTCGTAGCCGCGGTCGAGGTGGTAGATGCGGTCGATGGTGGTGTCCCCGTCGGCCACCAGGCCGGCCAGGATCAGCGAAGCGGAAGCGCGCAGATCGGTCGCCATCACCGGCGCGCCGCTCAACTTTTCGGCGCCGCGGATGATCGCCGTATGGCCTTCGACGCGGATGTCCGCGCCCAGGCGCAGCAGTTCGTTGACGTGCATGAAACGGTTTTCGAAGATGGTCTCGTTGATCACGCCCACGCCGTCGGCGATGCAATTCATGGCCATGAATTGCGCCTGCATGTCGGTGGGGAACGCCGGATACGGCGCGGTGGTCAGGCTGACCGCGCGCGGGCGCTTGCCGTGCATGTCCAGGGTGATGGTGTCGGCGGTGGTCTCGATGGACGCACCCGCCTCGGTCAGCTTGTCCAGCACCGCATCCAGCGTATCGCCGCGCGCGCGGCGGGCGACGATCCTGCCGCCGGTCATCGCCGCGGCCACCAGGAAGGTGCCGGTTTCGATGCGGTCGGGCAGCACCGCATGGCGGCCGCCGGACAGGCGCTCCACGCCGCGTACGACGATGCGCGAGGTGCCCGCGCCTTCGATATCGGCGCCCAATGCGATCAGGCAGTCGGCCAGGTCGGTGACTTCCGGCTCCATGGCGGCGTTCTCAAGCACGGTGGTGCCGTCGGCGAGCGCGGCGGCCATCAGCACGTTCTCGGTGCCGGTGACGCTGACCATATCGAACACATAACGTGCGCCCTTAAGGCGTTTGGCGCTGGCCTTGATGAAGCCGTTCTCGACCGTGATCTCCGCACCCAGCGCCTGCAGGCCCTTGATGTGCTGGTCGACCGGGCGCGAACCGATGGCGCAGCCGCCGGGCAGCGAAACTTCCGCCGCACCGTATTTGGCCAGCAACGGCCCCAGCACCAGGATCGAGGCGCGCATGGTCTTGACCAGTTCGTAAGGCGCCACATGCTGGTTGACGCTGCGCGGATCCACCGTGATCGAACTGCCCTTGGACAGCGTGCCCTCGTCGATGCTGATGCCGGCGCCCAACTCGCCCAGCAGCTTCACCGTGGTCACCACGTCGTGCAGGTGCGGCACGTTGGTGATTTCCACCGGCGCGTCGGCCAGCAGAGTGGCGCAAAGAATGGGGAGCACGGCGTTCTTGGCGCCGGAGATGGTGACTTCACCGTTGAGCGGGTTGCCGCCGGTCACTACGATCTTCTGCATGGGTCGTGTTGGCTCTGGAATGGGGGTTGTTGGAATGGGGCCGGGAAGAGCGCAGCTCTTCCGGAGGGGTGTCAGCGGGATTGGCTAGCTTCTTCGGGCGTCACGGTCTTCAGGGCCAGGGCGTGGATCGCACCGCCCATGAGTTCGCCCAGGGTCGCGTAGACCAGCCGGTGGCGGGCCAGCGGCAGCTTGCCGCGGAACGCCTCGGACACCACGCTGGCCTCGAAATGCACGCCATCGTCGCCCTGCACCTGTACCTCAGCCCCCGGCAGGCCGGTTTCTATCAGTTTACGGATGGTTTCGGCGTCCAACGTGCCTTTCCTTATAAAATGAACGGTCATTCTAACCTCCGCCCGGCGCCCGCATGCCCGAGTTGCTTCCCCAGACCGCCCAGCCGACCGACGCCAGCCTGGCCGCCAGCGGCCGTCGCGTGGTCGAGATCGAAGCCCAGGCGCTGGAGCACCTGGCCACCCGGATCAACGGCGAATTCTCCGCGGCCTGCAAGCTGATCCTGGCTTCCAAGGGGCGTGTGGTCGCCACCGGCATGGGCAAGTCCGGGCACATCGCGCGCAAGATCGCTGCGACCCTGGCCTCCACCGGCACCCCCGCGTTCTTCGTGCACCCGGGCGAAGCCGGCCACGGCGACCTGGGCATGATCACCGATGCCGACGTGGTGCTGGCCTTGTCCTATTCGGGCGAATCCGACGAGATCCTGACCCTGTTGCCGGTGCTCAAGCGCCAGGGCAATGCGGTCATCGCGATGACCGGCAAGCCGCAATCGACGCTGGCGCGCGAATCCGACCTGCACCTGGATGTCAGCGTGCCCGCCGAAGCCTGCCCGCTGGATCTGGCGCCTACCTCCAGCACCACCGCCACCCTGGCCATGGGCGACGCGCTGGCCGTGGCGCTGCTGGAAGCGCGCGGCTTCACCGCCGACGACTTCGCCCGCTCGCATCCGGCCGGCAGTCTGGGCCGGCGCCTGCTGCTGCACATCACCGACGTGATGCATGCCGGCGACGACGTGCCGCGCGTGGGCCTGGGCGCCACGCTCAGCGAAGCGCTGGTGGAGATGAGCCGCAAGCGCCTGGGCATGACCGCTGTGGTCGACGAAGCGGGCAAGCTGATCGGGTTGTTCACCGATGGCGATCTGCGTCGCACCCTGGACGATGCGACGCTGGACGTGCGTACCGCGATGATCGCCGAGGTGATGACGCGCGGGCCCAAGACCATCGCCGCCGACCAACTGGCGGTGGAAGCGGCAAGGTTGATGGAAACGCACAAGATCAGCGGTCTGATCGTGGTCGACGAAGCCGGCCGCGCCGTGGGCGCGCTCAATATTCACGACCTGTTGCGCGCACGCGTGGTTTAAAGAAAACACATGGTTTCCCTGCCCCCCGCACTCGACGCCGAACTTCGCACGCGCGCCAGCAAGATCAAGCTGGCGTGCTTCGATGTGGACGGCACTCTGACCGATGGCCGTTTGTACTACGACGATGCGGGCGGCGAATCCAAAGCATTCCATATCCTGGACGGGCAAGGGCTGGTGCTGCTGCGCAAATCGGGCATCGCGGTGGCTTTGATCACCGCGCGCAACAGCAAGGCGGCCGAACGCCGTGCCGCCGAACTTGGCATCGAAGCATTCACTGGCGTCAAGAACAAACTCGAGCAAGTGCGCGCGTTGTGCGAACGCTCGGGCATTGGACTGGACGAAGTAGCGTTCATGGGCGACGACCTTCCCGATCTGGCGCCGTTGCTTGCCGTCGGCCTGTCGGCCGCGCCCGGCAACGCGCATCGTTGGATCGCCGAACGCGTGCATTGGGTGACTTCCGCCGAAGGCGGCCAAGGCGCGGCGCGTGAATTGTGCGACTTGCTGCTGGACGCGCAGGGCCGCACCGATGCGCTGCTGGCGGAGTGGAGCCGATGAACTGGCGCATCGTCCTGGGCCTGGTGTTGCTGGCAGCCGCCGTACTGAGCGGATGGTCGGCATGGAAACAGCGCGACGCCGAGGAACCCAGCGCGGTGGTGTCCGGCCGGCCCGATTACCTGATGCGCGATTTCGAAGTGATCAGCCTGGACGACCAGGGCCAGGAGTCCATCACCCTGCGCGCGCCGCAGATGCAGCGCAATCCCAAGGATCAGACCTTCACCATCGCCACGCCGTTGTTCCTGCTTCCCGACAGCCAGGGGCAGCACTGGGAAATGAGGTCCCAGACCGCCTGGATCAGCGCCAAGGGCGATGAAATGCGGCTGTCGGGCAACGTCAAGGGAACCAGCCCCAAGGAAGCAGCCGTACCCACGACTTTCGATACCCAACGGCTGAATGTATTCCCCCGCAAAAACCTCGCTTCCACCGATGATGCGGTCACCATCACCCGTCCGGGTTCTATACTGAGCGGTGTAGGTTTCGAAACCAACACCAAGACCAAGCAGTACACCTTCAAGTCCAAGGTCAAGACCCGATATGAACCCCAGTCTGCGCGCTAGCCTCGTTGTCGCACTCGCTTTGTCTGTGCCGGCATTTGCGTGGGCTAAATCCTCTGATCGCAATCAGCCCATTTTTCTGGACTCTGACAAGCAAGAAGGAGTCATGGATGGCAATAGCACTAATGTCTGGATCGGCAATGTGACCTTGAAACAAGGCACGTTGGATATTGCGGCCCAGCGCGCAGAGCTGACGCAACGTAATGGCGACGCTTCCAAAGCGGTATTCACCGGCAGCCCTGTAAAGCTCAGACAGCAGCAGGACGATGGCACTTGGATGGACGCCACAGCAAATCGAATCGAATACGACATGACTTCCGAAACGATCGTCCTGATTGGAAACTACACCGTCAAATCGCCGCGAGGCTCCAATAGCGGCCAGCGCATGGTCTACAACACCAAGACCGGCAACATGCAGAGCGGTGGCGACGGCACACGGGTCAAGACCGTAATCATGCCGAAGTCTTCACCCAAGACAGACAGCAGCAAGAAGAGTGATTGATCTCACACGATTTTGACGACACTCATGAGGCCATGTTATTAACTTTTCGCCTTCTTGAATTCTCACTCTTCAAGCCCAAGGCATCGTTATCTAACTACCAAAATGGAATGAGCCCATGAAAAACACAAAACGGAATGTACTCAATGGCCTGCTTGGAATAAGCCTTGCAATGTTCGGTTCAACTGCAATGGCAGAACAATCAGTCACGCTTAACGGCCGTGTTTATACGTGCACCAATCAGTGTGTGATCACAGTAAGCGGAAGTAACTATAACGTTTCAGATAGCGCGGGTGGCAGCGTAAGGTGGAGCATTACTCCTAAGCAACAAGAGCGTTAATTAATATGCACACCACGCCTCAAAAATGAGGCGTGGTTTTGGCGTATGACTATAGGAAATATTGGAATGAAGGCTGCAAAAAAATGGATTGTTGCATTCTCAGTCATAACCACTCTCGCGATAATTACAGTCACCTACATTCTCTCATCTGAAAATACTGCGCTAAGCGACAAGAGCACAATCATAAACGCCCGTCATGCTAGTGAAGATGGCACCCAAGAACCGCTTGCTAACAAGTATTCTGCTTCAGCAGACAACACTAAGACCGCCGATTCACCTGACTTCGAGAAAAGAGTGAGTCCCGGCTCACCCAAGCAGAAAGCATATTTCCTGCCTTCGGAGGCCTCCTTTTTGAATGGGAACTCCATCTCAGCCGCAAGAACAGAGCGCATCTTGATGAGCAAGGATTTCAGCAAAGTAATCGATAGCTTGCGCAATGAATCCTCACTGGATTCAGAGGCAAATGATGCTAGCCTAGCTTATGAAAATTACATTAGAAAGCAGTACACAAACTCCGCAACATCGAGAATGATTGATTTCAAGTGCGGCCTGAGTCTCTGTGTTGGTGTAGCTCGTGAAACGGCAGGCGATCACCAATACCAAACTTGGTCAGATGCATTATTGAGAACTGGTCGCCCCCCAACATTTGGATATACCGATTTTCCCCAGCAGATCACAGATACAGAGATAGAGCACCGATTCGTTTTCTCGATTGACCCTAATGTCAATTCTTTGGGTCTATGAGGTTTGGCCTTTTGCTGCTTTGTAAAAATGGAGTTAATTGAGTGCTCATCGCCCACGGTCTACGCAAGCACTACAAACAACGCGAGGTCGTGGCCGATTTCGGCCTGACCCTGGACGCGGGCGAAGTGGTCGGCCTGTTGGGCCCCAACGGCGCGGGCAAGACCACCTGTTTCTACATGATCGTCGGCCTGGTGGCCGCCGACGCCGGCAAGATCGAATTGGACGGCCGCGACATCACCGGCGAGCCCATGTACAAGCGCGCCAAGCTGGGCGTGGGCTACCTGCCGCAGGAACCCTCGGTGTTCCGCAAGCTGACCGTGTCGGACAACATCCGCCTGGTGCTGGAGCTGCGCGAGGACCTGGATTCGGCCGGCGTGGACAAGGAACTGGCCTCGCTGCTGGACGAACTGCAGATCAGCCATGTGGCCGAGCAACTGGGCGCCAGCCTCTCCGGCGGCGAACGCCGGCGCTGCGAGATCGCCCGCGCCCTGGCCGCCAAACCCAGGCTGATGCTGCTGGACGAACCTTTCGCCGGCGTCGACCCGATCTCGGTCGGCGAGATCCAGCGGATCGTGAAGCACCTCAAGAATCGCGGCATCGGCGTGCTGATTACCGACCACAACGTGCGCGAGACCTTGGGAATCTGCGACCGGGCGTATATCCTCAACGAAGGCAGCGTACTGGCGCAGGGGGCACCGGACGCGCTGCTGGCAAATCCGGACGTGCGTCGCGTGTACCTTGGGGAAACTTTCCGCCTCTGATGCGCGTCGCGCGGCCTGGTGCCGCGCACACTGTCTACGGATTGCGGAAATGAAGCCACGCCTCCAGACATCGCTAGGTCAGCAACTGGTCATGACGCCGCAGCTGCGTCAGGCCATCCGCTTGCTGCAGATGTCGGCGGCCGAACTCGAGGTCGAGATCACCGAGGCGGTGGAAACCAACCCCCTGCTGGATTGGGACGACAGCGCCCCCGGCAGCGACGATTCCGCGCCCGCCGACACCCCGCCCGAGGACCCCCGCGAAACCGTCAGCGATGGCGATAGCGACGACTGGTCTCCCGACGAAGCACCCTGGTCCATGGATGGCGTCAGCCACGGCAGTGGCGGCTCTTTCGACGACGACGACGATCAGGGCTCGGCGGCCGAACGCGTCGCCGAAACCGATACCCTGCAAGACCATCTGCTCTGGCAGCTCCATCTCTCCCACCTGTCGCCACGCGACCGCCGGATCGGCGCCGCGCTGATCGACGCGCTGGAGGACGACGGCTACCTGCGCGAGCCGCTGTCGGGCATCGCCGAAACGCTGCTTCCCGAAGTCACCGCCGGCGAAGACGAGATCCTGACCGTACTGCACCAGCTGCAGCGCTTCGATCCGGTCGGCGTAGCCGCCCGCACGCTGGGCGAATGCCTGCACCTGCAGTTGGCGGTATTGAGCGAGGACACGCCCGGCAGGGCGCTGGCCCTGCAGATCGTCGACAGCGCTTCGCTGGAACGCCTGCCGAAAAGCGGCATCGCGGGACTGGCCGCCGAACTCAAGCGGCCGGTGGAGGAAGTGGAGGAAGCGGTGCAGCTGCTGCGTTCGCTCGACCCCAAGCCAGGTGCACAGATCGGCGAGCTCACCCACGACACGTACGTGGTTCCCGATTGCGTGGTCTGGCGCCAGCGCGGTATCTGGCGCGCGGCGCTGGCCGGCAACAACCTGCCCCGGATCACCATCCACAGCGGCTACGAGCAGATGATCCGCAAATGCGGGGAGAACGACGCCGGTTACCTGCGCGGCCACCTGCAGGAAGCCCGCTGGCTGCTGAAGAGCCTGGAAGCCCGGGGCGATACCCTGCTCAAGGTCACCCGCTGCCTGCTGCGGCAGCAGGCCGGCTTCCTGGAATTCGGCGAGCAGGCCTTGCGGCCGCTGACCCTGCGGGAAGTGGCGACCGAGGTCGGCCTGCACGAATCCACGGTTTCACGCGCCATCGCCCGCAAGTACGTGCGCACCCCGCGTGGAACCTTGCCGTTGCGCGCTTTCTTCGCCTCCGGCGTCAGCACCGAGGGCGGCGGCGAAGCCTCCAGCATCGCCATCCAGTCGATGATCCGCCGCCTGATCGAAAGCGAGAATCCGCGCAAACCGCTGTCCGACGCCAAGCTGGCCGACCTGCTCAAGACCTCCGGCGTGCCAGTGGCGCGCCGTACCGTGGCGAAGTATCGTGAAGCCATGGAAATACTTTCGTCGCACGAGCGCGTACGCATCGGTTGATAACGTTCCCATAAGGAACCATGGTTCATGATGAATCCCAAGCGCCGAACTCCTTTCGGCGCCGGCGCGATTCCCAAGGAGGCCGAACTTCATCCATCACACGAGGTCACAAGCAAGGCAGTGTCACCCGCGGATTCACGCGGCCCATCGAACCGTAAGGAGGCAAGCGATGCGTATCGAGACCCATGGCCAGCAGATCGAAGTCACCCCCGCGATGCGGGAGTACGTTGAAACCAAGTTCAAGCGCCTTGAACGGCATTTCGACCAGCCATTGGAAGTCCGAGCCCAACTGGGCATACGCAAACCCGATTACCTCGCCGAAGCCACGCTCACCCTGGCCGGCCGCACCCTGCATGCCGACGCCGGCGCCGAAACCATGTACGCCGCCATCGATATCCTGGCCGACAAACTGGACCGGCTGCTGTTGAAACACAAGCAGAAAAAGATCGACAAGGAACGCGGACCGCGCGGCGAAAATGCCGACTGACAGCACGCCGACTGACAGCGCGCGGATTGACAGCATGTCGATTGACGGCGCGCGGATGAAAAACGCGGAGACGGCGGCCATCGCCGCCGCCTCTTTTCCGCCTTCCGTTATTCCTCGTATTTCCTGACCGCCCCGCATGTCCCTTGCCGATCAGCTGGCGGACGTTCGCGCCTCTCTATTGAACGTCGCCGACCGCGACGAAGTGCTGGAAGTGGCTGCCGGTCTATTGGCTTGCCGCCAGGCCGGCGCCGACGATCTGCGCGCCAGCCTGCAGGCGCGCGAAAAACTGGGCAGCACCGCCATCGGCCATGGCATCGCCATCCCGCATGGCCGCTCGCCTACGCTGGAAGCGCCGCGCGGGGTTCTGCTGCGGCTGCAACCGGCGGTGGATTTCCACGCAGCCGACGGCCAGGACGTCGATCTGGTGTTTGCGATGGCCGTGCCCGATCATTACACCCAGGAGCACCTGATCCTGCTGTCGGAACTGGCCGAACGCTTTTCCGATACGCGCTTCCGCGCCGCCCTGCGCGACGCGCCCGATGCGCAATCCATGCGTAAGCTGTTGCTGGACCCATCCCACTCGCCCAAAGCCGCCGCATGACCACCAGCATCACCGCCCGCGAATTGTTCGACCAGCAGAAAGACAAGCTCGCCCTGCGCTGGCTGGCCGGGGCCGCGGGCGAGCGGCGCATGCTGGAAGCGGTGGACACCATCGCCCGCCGGCCCTCGCTGGCCGGCTATCTCAACGCCATCTATCCCAACAAGGTGCAGATTCTCGGCACCGAGGAACTGGCCTGGCTGGATTCGCTGGATTCGCGGCAGCGCTGGGAAACCATCGAGAAGATCGTGCAGTACCGCCCGCTGGCCCTGGTGATCAGCAAGAATCAGTCCTGCCCCGAAGATCTGCGCGCGGCGGCCGAGGAATCGGAAACGCCCTTGTGGGTCTCGCCCAAGCGCGGCCACGAACTGCTCAACCATCTTTCCTACCACATGGCCCGCACGCTGGCGCCGCGGGTGACGCTGCACGGCGTGTTCATGGAAATCTATTCCATCGGCGTGCTGATCACTGGCGAGGCCGGGTCTGGCAAGAGCGAACTGGCGCTGGAACTGCTCAGCCGCGGCCATCGCCTGGTGGCCGACGATGCCCCCGAATTCACCCAGATCGCTCCGGACGTGCTCGACGGCACCTGCCCGGAGCTGCTGCAGGACCTGCTGGAAGTCCGCGGCCTGGGGGTGCTGAACGTACGCGACATGTTCGGCGACACCGCCGTGAAGAAGAACAAATACCTGCGCCTGATCGTCCATCTCACCCGGCCCATGACCGAACCCAACCCGCACGGCTACGAACGCCTGACCGGCGACAGCGGCAGCCGCCACGTGCTGGACCTGGACGTGCCGCTGATCACCCTGCCGGTGATGCCCGGCCGCAACCTGGCCGTACTCACCGAGGCGGCCACCCGCCTGCACATCCTGCGTACCAAGGGCATCGACCCGGCGGCGATGTTCATCGCCCGGCACAGCAATCTGCTGGAACGCACCACCCCATGAACGGCGGGCCCGCCGCCGAGGACCCATCGCGCCAACCTCGCGAAGAAGAGCCTGCGGAGGCCCGGGCCGACGGTCCTGCGCCGACCGTAGTGATCGTCAGCGGGCTGTCCGGCTCGGGCAAATCGGTCGCCCTGAAGACCTTCGAGGACCTGGACTACTACTGCGTCGACAACCTGCCGGTGGAACTGCTGCCCTCGTTCGTGCGCAGCCTGATGCGCGACAACGCGTTGCCGCAGAAGATCGCCGTGGGCATCGACGTGCGCAACCGCCACAGCGATTTGTCGAAGCTGGCGCAATGGCGGGCCGCGGTGGCCGAGCTGGGCCTGCACGCCACCCTGCTGTTCTTCGACGCCAGCGACGATGTATTGCTGCGCCGCTATTCCGACACCCGCCGCAAGCACCCGCTGGCGCACTTCGGCCTGTCGCTGCCGGAATCCATTTCCCGCGAACGCGAGATCACCGCGCCCCTGCGCAGCGAAGCCGACGTGATCATCGACACCACCGCGCTCAACGTGCACCAGCTGCGGCGCAGGATCATCGCCGAGTTCGCGCTGAACAACGGCTCCTCGCTGTCGCTGCTGTTCGAGTCCTTCGCCTACAAGCGCGGGGTACCGGCCGACGCGGATTTCGTGTTCGACGCGCGCGTGCTGCCCAATCCGCACTGGAATCCGCTGCTGCGCCCGCTGTCCGGACGCGACGCCGGCGTGCGCGACTACCTGGATGCGCAACCGGAAGTCAGCGAATACGTCGGCCAGGTCAATGCCTTCCTCGACACCTGGCTGCCGCGCCTGCGCGGGGAGACGCGCAGCTACGTGACCATCGCCTTCGGCTGCACCGGCGGCAAGCACCGCTCCGTGTATCTGGCCGAACGCCTGGCCGCGCACGCACGCGAACAAGGCTGGGAAGAGGTGGCCACTTTCCATCGGGAACTGGACTGACTACGCTATTCGTCCAATCCGCCGATGGACGCGTCATGGAAGACCGCAATCCTTACCAGGTCCCGCTGGCAACGCTCGATGGCAGCCTGCCGCGTACGCGGCTTGAAATAGAGCCGGCGGGAAAATGGCGACGCTTCTTCAACTGGGTGGCGGATTCGGCCGCGTCTTACTTCCTGGCGGCGGTCGTCGGCATAGCGGCGGTGCTCGTTGGCGGCGACCCGGCGTTGGCCTGGCTCGAAGGCCTGGGATTCTGGGGCGAACAAGCGCTGGGCATGGCGATCATGCTGGTGTACTACATTCCGCAAGAAGCGTTTTTTGGCTGCACCTTGGGCAAGCTGATCACCGGCACCCGGGTGGTCGATGAAAATGGCGAGAAACCGTCCTTCAAGCAGGCTTTCTTGCGCACGATCTGCAGGTTCATCCCTTTCGATGCGTTCTCCGTGGCGTTCACCGACCCGCCCCGTGGCTGGCACGATTCGCTGGCCAAGACCTACGTGGTGCGAAAGTCCTGAACCGCCGGAGCGATGGGACGGGCCGTCCCACCGCTCCCGCTTCCAGCCCGTCATGTCCCTCTGCTAACGTTCCCGCATGGCCTGTGGCATTCTCCTGGTAACCCATCCCGGTATTGGCGCGTCGCTGCTGGCGGTCGCCACCGGTCTGTTACGGCAATTACCGCTGAAGACAGAGGCCTTCGAAGTTCCCTTCGATGCCGATTTCCAAGCTTTGCTGCCGCACGCTTCCTCCGCGTTGAGGCGCGTGGACAGCGGCGAAGGCGTGCTGGTGCTGACCGACCTCTACGGCGCCAGCCCCAGCAATCTGGCCGGCGAACTTGCCCGGCTGGGTACGCCGGTCAGGCGCGTTTCCGCGCTGAGCTTGCCGATGCTGCTGCGGGTGATGAATTATGCGGAACAGGGATTGGATCAACTGCCGGCGACAGCCGCCGCCGGCACACGCAATGGAGCCATAGTCGACGATGCTTGAACGCGAACTCACCGTTTCCAACCGTCTGGGGCTGCATGCCCGCGCCACCGCCAAACTGGTGCAGGTGCTGTCGGCCTATCGCTGCAGCGCCACGCTGTCGGCCAAGGGACGCGAGGTCAACGCCAAGAGCATCATGGGCGTGATGCTGCTGGCCGCCGGCCAGGGCACGCCGGTGATGGTGCGCGTCGACGGAGAGGGCGAAGCCGAAGCGCTGGAAGCGGTGGCGGCGCTGTTCGAGCGACGATTCGACGAGGAAACCTGACCGGTGCGCCTACAACTCCCCGGTCATGGCGCATCGCGCGGCAGCGCGCTAGGACGTGCCCGGGTGAGGTTGCCGCATGCGCTGGAAGTGGTCGAGCAGCGCATCGCCGCCAATGCGGTGGAAAAGGAACTGCGGCGTCTGCATGACGCGGTGGATTCCACGCGCGGCGAGATGCAGACCCTGCGCGAACGGCTTCACGGCGCGCTGGTCAAGGAAGTCGGCGAATTCCTGGATCTGCACGCGTTGCTGCTGGACGATCCGGAACTGCTGCACGGCCTGGACGAGTTGATCCGCGCCGGCCGCTACACCGCCGATTACGCCCTGCGCCTGCAGCGCGACCGTCTGGCCGCCGTGTTCGACGGCATGGACGACCCTTATCTGAAGAGCCGCATGGACGATCTGGACCATGTGATCGGCCGTATCCACGCGCATTTGCACAAACGCGCCGGCAGCCCGAAGGGCGTGGCCGGCGACATCCTGATCAGCGACAACGTGGCGCCGTCGGAGCTGGCGCAGCTGCAGGCCCAGGGCGTGGTCGCCATCGTCACCGCGGCCGGCAGCACGCTTTCGCACAGCGCCATCCTGGCGCGCAGTCTGCACATGCCGTTGATAGTGGGCGCAACCAAGGCCCTGCAGAAGATCAACGACGGCGACGTGCTGATCGTCGACGGCGCCAGCGGCACGATCGTGATCGAACCCGGCCCCGACGACCTGCGCGCTTATCGCCAGCGCCTGCGCGAACTGGCCAAGGAACAACGCGAACTCGGACGCCTGCGTTCCAAACCCACGCGCACCAAGGACGGCGTGGATATCGTGCTGCTGGCCAACGCCGAATCGGGCGAGGACGTGGCGCAGGCGCATTCGCTGGGCGCTTCCGGGCTGGGGCTGTACCGCACCGAGTTCCTGTTCCTGCAACGCAACGAACTGCCCGACGAAGAAGAACAGTTCCACGTCTACCGCGATGTGGTGCTGGGAATGAGCGGCCGGCCGGTGACCATCCGCACGCTGGATCTGGGCGCCGACAAGGCCGACCGCACCGGGCTGACGCTGGACAACGAGGACAATCCGGCGCTGGGCCTGCGCGGCGTGCGCCTGTCGCTGACCCATGGCGAACTGTTCGACACCCAGCTGCGCGCCATCGCGCGCGCCTCCGGTTACGGTCCCGTCCGCGTGCTGGTGCCGATGGTAAGCAACCGCGAAGAGATGCTGGCCGTGCGCAAGCGCCTCAAGCGCGTCGCCGACAAGCTGCGCAAGCAGGGCGCGGAAGTGGCCGACGATATCCCGCTGGGCGCGATGATCGAAGTGCCCGCCGCGGCGATCGCACTGCACGCCTTCGTGGACATCGTGGATTTCCTTTCCGTCGGCACCAACGATCTGGTGCAGTACCTGCTGGCGGCCGATCGCAACAACGATGCGCTGGGCGAACTGTATTCGCCGCTGAACCCGGGTGTGGTGCGGTTGCTGAAGCACATCATCAATACCGCCAACGAGCACGGCACGCCGGTGGCCGTCTGCGGCGAAATCGCCGGCGACGCCGCGCTCGCGCCCTTGCTGCTGGCGCTGGGCCTGACCGAATTCAGCCTGCATCCGGCGACCTTGCTGGAAGTGCGCCGCGCCATCCGCGATTCCGACCTTGGCGCACTCAAGGCCCGCACCGACAAGCTGCTGCAGGCGCGCGACCGCGCCGGCATCGAGGCCTGGCTGAAATCCGCGGCAATGCCGTAGAAGCGCCCCGCGGGCGCGCGTCCTGCCACGCATGTCCACAAAGGGTGGGCATTGTCCGACGGTGGGGGGATAATGGCGCGATGAACACCTGACCTGCCGCCTCCCTCACGGAAGTGGCTTCACCGCTACCGGGAGTCGCGCATGGCTGAAGCCGTCCGCCACGACAAGACCGCGCGCCAACTGCGCCTGCTGTCCGATGCACTGGACAGCGGCCGGCTGGGCCCTGTGCGGCGTCTGATCAACACGTTGGCCCCGGCGGAGATCGGCAACCTGCTGGAATCGCTGCCGCCCGGCAAGCGCGTGGTGGTGTGGGGACTGGTGGACGCCGAAGACGACGGCGAAGTGCTGGTGCACGTCGGCGACGAAGTGCGCGAAAGCCTGCTGGCCGACATGGACCCGGACGAGATCATCGCCGCGGTCGAAGACCTGGACATCGACGACCTGGCCGACCTGGTGGAAGACCTGCCGGACACGGTCATCGACGAAGTGCTCAAGTCGATGGACCGCGAGAACCGCGAGCGGCTCGAACAAGTCCTGTCCTATCCGGAAGACACCGCCGGCCGCTTGATGAATCCCGACGTGGTCACCGTGCGCGCCGACGTCAACGTGGACGTGGTGCTGCGCTACCTGCGTCTGCGCGGCGAGCTGCCCGACCACACCGACCACTTGTTCGTGGTCAGCCGCCGTCACCAATATCTGGGGCGCCTGTCGCTGGCCTCGCTGGTCACCCACGACGACAGCACCCCGATCAATCGCCTGATCGACGACGAGCAGCCGGCCATCGCGGTGGAAGATTCCGCCGACGCGGTCGCGCGCCAATTCACCGACCACGACTGGATCTCCGCCCCGGTGGTGGACGACAACAACATCCTGCTGGGCCGCATCACCATCGACGACGTGGTCGACATCATCCGCGAACAGGCCGAGCACCAGGCCTTGGGCGCCGCGGGTCTGGACGAGGACGAAGACCTCTTCAGTCCGGTCTCGCGCGCCTTCCGCCGCCGCCTGACCTGGCTGGGCATCAACCTGGGCACGGCGTTTCTGGCCTCGTCGGTGGTCGGTCGCTTCGAAGGCACCATCGAGAAGATCGTCGCGTTGGCGGTATTGATGCCGATAGTGGCCGGCATGGGCGGCAACGCCGGCACCCAGGTGCTGGCTTTGATGGTGCGCGGCCTGGCGCTTGGGCAGGTAGGCGCCTCCAACGTGCGCGTGCTGCTGTGGAAGGAGTTGCGGGTGGCGCTGATGAACGGCCTGAGCCTGGGTCTGGTGCTGGGCATCATCGTGTTCCTCTGGTTCCACGACCTTCCGCTCTCGCTGGTGATCGGCAGCGCGCTGACCATCAACCTGCTTTCCGCTGCGACCGCCGGCGTGCTGGTGCCGCTGACGCTCAAGCGCCTGGGTTTCGATCCGGCCCTGGCCGGCGGCGTCATCCTGACCACCGTCACCGACGTGATGGGTTTCCTCAGCTTCCTCGGCCTGGCCACGCTGGTGTTGCTGCGCTGAACCGGAGCCGTATCATGGAGCCGCCCCATCCGGGGGCATTCGGGGAGATACGCATGTACTTGATTGGTTGCATCTTGTTGTTCGTGGGCGGCATCTGGCTGATCGTCAATGGATTCCGCAAGAGCATCTGGTGGGGACTGGGCAATCTGCTGATTCCTTTCGTCGCGTTGATTTTCGGCCTGCTCAATTTCGCCGAGAACAAGATTCCGCTGCTGTTGTATGTGATCGGCGTGGTGTTGTTCTTCCTGGGCGGAGGCATGTCCGCCGGCATTCCGACTACTGCCACGCTGTGACCCCATGCGGCCCGCGCATTGCGCGGGCCGCATTCCCCCTCGCGTCCTGCACAATTCGGGAAATCCCATGACCGGCAAACTCACGGCCCTGATGCTCATCCTGCTCTCCCTGTGCGCCTGCTCGACGACGTCCCCGCGCGACGGCCACGGCCGGTTCGTGCCGCGCGAAGTCGTAGTGGCGGGCGCAACGCACCGCTACCAGGTCTTCGTGCCGTCGCAAGCGGCCGGGGGCGGGCATCCGCCGGTGATCCTGTTCCTGCACGGCTCCGGTGAACGCGGCGAGGACAACCAGAGCCAGCTCAATGCCGGTCTTGCGCCTTATTTACGCAAGCACATGGACGATTTTCCGGCCATCGTGGTGATACCGCAGGCGCCGACCGACGGCGAATGGGTCGGCGACAGCCTCAAGGCGGCGGTGGCGGCGCTGGAGGCGAGCACGCGCGAATTCGGCGGCGATACCAAGCGCACCTACCTCACCGGCCTGTCGATGGGCGGCTTCGGCACCTGGGAGCTGGCTTTGATGGAACCCAACCGATTCGCCGCACTGGTGCCGATCTGCGGCGCCATCACCCAGATCAACCCGAATCGGCCGCTGTACGTGGCGTCCGTCATCCACGAACCCGACCCCTACGCAGCGCTGGCCGCGCATCTGCGCCATATACCCATCTGGATCTTCCACGGCGCCAAGGACGACGTAGTGCCCCCGGCGGACGACCGCAAGATCTATGCCGCGCTGAAGGCGACCGGCGCCGACGTGCAGTACACCGAATTCCCCGATGCCAACCACAATTCCTGGGACGCCACCTACAACCACGACGCGATGTGGAAGTGGCTGTTCGCCCAGCACAAGGATTGAGGCGCCCCGCCATGGCGACCCTCATCCGCAACTATTTCATCCCCGGCTGGCGGACCGACCGCCTCGGCTGCGAATGCGGCTGGGAAGGCGACTCCGGCAAGATGCGGATGGAGTTGCACGAAGAAGTGACCGACTACGCCTGCCCGGCCTGCGAGAACACCTTGCTGATCGTTTCGCACCCGGATATCGATCAAGTCCGGCAGGCGGCCGCCGACGGCAATGCGGAAGCGCAACAGCAGCTGGCGCTGGTGGAAGAAGCGCTGGCCCTGCACGGCAAGACATGACGCTTGCAGGAGCGCCCATGGGCGCTCCTACGCGATGATCTAAGCCAGCAACGATTCCAGCACGGCCATGCGGATCGCGACGCCATTGCTGACCTGGCGCAGGACCAGCGATTGCGGGCCGTCGGCGACCTCGTCCGTGATTTCGACGCCCCGGTTGATCGGCCCCGGATGCAGCACCACCGCATCGCTGGCGGCGCGGCGCAGACGTGCGGTAGTCAGTCCGTATCGCGCGTGGTAGTCGTCCAGCGATGCGACCAATCCTTCCTCCATCCGCTCCCGCTGCAAACGCAGCATCATCACCGCATCCACGCCTTCGAGCATGGCGTCGAAATCATCGCCCCGGGTGCAGCCGGCCAGCGTGCCGTCGTCCGGCAGCAGCGAGGACGGTCCGCACACGCGGATCTCGCCGGTTCCCAGCGTGCGCAACGCATGCAGATCCGAGCGCGCTACCCGCGAGTGCTTCACATCGCCGACGATCAGCACCTTGAGTTTCGAGAAGTCGGCACCCTTGGCCTGGCGCAGGGTCAATGCATCCAGCAGGCCTTGGGTGGGATGCGCGCTGCGTCCATCGCCGGCGTTGATGATGGTGGTGCCCTCGCCTGCCTGCGCAGCGAGCGCCTCGGCCGCGCCGTCCTCGGGATGGCGCACCACGAAACCGCGCACGCCCATCGCCTCCAGGTTCTTGAGCGTATCCAGCGCGGTCTCGCCTTTGCGCGCGGAAGAGGTGGACGCGTCGAAATTGATCACGTCCGCGCCCAGCCGCTGCGCCGCGATCTGGAAGGAGCTGCGCGTGCGCGTGGACGGCTCGAAGAACAGCGTGCAGATGGTGGTGCCGAGCAACGAATTGCGTTTCTGCGTGCGCCCTAATGCGGCATCGCGGATCTGGCCGGCGCGATCGAGCAGCCGGCACAGGGTTTCTTTCGGCAATCCTTCCAGGGTCAGCAGGTGGAGCAGGCGTCCGTCCGAATCGAGTTGTTGGGTCATGCATCAGTTCCAGGTCGTGAAGCCATTGTTCCTTCTCCCTCTGGGAGAAGGTGCCCGCAGGGCGGATGAGGGAATGGATTATCGGCTTGTAGCGAACTTTCCCTAGCGAGTAATTTCCATTCCCTCATCAGTCGCTTCGCGCCACCCCGTATCAAGTACGGGGCAAGCTCTTCTCCCGATGGGAGAAGGACAAGAAAATCAAATCCGTATCGCATCGTGCGGAGCCGCCAGCCAGCGCTCGATGATCACTGCGGCCGCGACGGCGTCCAGCGCCACTGCATCGCGCCGCCGCTTGCGGCCTTCGGCACGGTCCAGCGCGAAACGCTGCGCCGCCTCCACCGAACTGGAGCGCTCGTCCACCAGCACCACCGGCAACTGGTAACGCGCCTGCAGTTCGCGCGCGAAAGCGTGGGCGCGCTGGCGGATGGGCTGGTCGCCGCCCTCCAGGGTCATCGGGTCGCCCACCACCAAGCCGTCCGGGCGCCATTCGGCGCGCAACTTGTCGATCGCCTGCCAATCCGGACCGTTGCCGTGCACATCGATCACCGCCAGCGCACGCGCGCCGCTGCCGAATGCGCTACCCACCGCCACGCCGATGCGCTTGGCGCCAACGTCGAAACCCAGCACGGTGCCGTCCAGTTTCATCGCGGCCCGCTCATGCGTGGCCGCTGTAGTCGGTCACGCGGGTGATGTCCACGCCGATGCGCCCGCCCGCGGCGTGCCAGCGTTGCTCCAGCGGCAAGTCGAACAGCAATTCGTAATCGGCCGGGGCGGTCAGCCAGCTGTTCTCGCCCAGTTCGTATTCGAGCTGCCCGGCGCCCCAGCCCGCGCAGCCCAGCGCGACCACCACCTGGGTCGGCCCCGCGCCTTCGGCCATCGCTTCCAGGATGTCGCGCGAGGTGGTCAGCGAAAGTCCGTTGCCGATGGCCAGGGTGGAATCCCATTGCCGGTCGCCGTTGTGCAGGACGAAACCCCGCTCCGGATGCACCGGGCCGCCGTTCAACACGATCTGGTTGCCCAGCGCGGGATCGCGCACTTCCAGGTTCATCTGCGCCAGCACGTCGCCCAGGGTGTACTCCGAAGCGCGGTTGACCACCACGCCCATCGCGCCCTCTTCGTCGTGCTGGCAGATCAGGGCCACGCTACGTGCGAAATGCGGATCGTGCAGGGCCGGCAGCGCGATCAGCAGCTGGTTGGTATAAGTGGCCGAATTCGTGGACATGCCGCCATTCTAGAGCCTGATACCGCTTCCGGGTTAACCTGTCCCCCATGACGACTTACTGCGATTTCGCGCCGGGCCATCCCGTCCACGGCCCCTACCACGACCGCGAATACGGTTTCCCGCAAACCGACGAAGCCGAGCTGTTCGAACGCCTGATCCTGGAGATCAACCAGGCCGGGCTCAGCTGGGAAACCATTCTGAAGAAACGCCAGGGTTTCCAAAGCGCCTACAGCGGCTTCGATGTGGACAAAGTGGCCCGTTACGGGGAGAAAGACCGCGCCCGCCTGCTCGCCGACGCCGGCATCATCCGCAACCGGCTGAAGGTCGATGCCGCCATCCACAATGCCCAGGTCGTCCGCGGCCTGCGCCAGTCGCATGGCGGGTTTTCGCAATGGCTGGAAGCGCATCACCCGCTGTCGAAGGCCGAATGGGTGAAGCTGTTCAAGAAGACTTTCCGCTTTACCGGCGGGGAGATCACCGGGGAGTTCCTGATGAGCCTGGGCTACCTGCCGGGCGCGCACCGGGAGGATTGTCCGGCGTTCAAGCGGGCGGCGAAGCAGAAGCCGGCGTGGATGCGGAAAGGGAAATAACTCTGCGCCAGAAGTAACAACGGTCCGCGTCCCTCTCCCGCAAGCGGGAGAAGGACGCTCCACTATTTTTGGCTTTGCATCAAAGCCACCTGCAACGTTGTCCCACAGTCGGCCTCGATCTTCAACGAAGCCAACTCATCGGCGCGCGTTGCCCCCAGGTTGAGCAACGCAATCGGCTGCCCCGCCTCGTGCGCCATGCGCGCGAAGCGGAATCCCGAATAGACCATCAGCGAAGAACCCACCACCAGCAGCGCATCGGAGGCTTCCAAAGCCGCGCGCGCCTGCTCGTAACGCGCTCTCGGCACGTTCTCGCCGAAGAACACCACGTCCGGCTTCAACATCCCACCGCAGGCTTCGCAGGCCGGCACTTGGAACCCGCTGAAATCGCGGCCTTCCAGATCGGCATCGCCGTCGGGTGCGGCCGCGGCGCTCAGCCCGGCCCACTGCGGATTTTCCCGTGCCAGCCGCTGCTGCACCTGCGCGCGCGGATAGCGGGTGGCGCAATGCAGGCACACGACCTCGTCGATGCGCCCGTGCAGGTCGATGACATCGCTGCTGCCGGCACGCTCGTGCAGGCCGTCCACGTTCTGGGTGACCAGGCGCGAGATCCAGCCGGCCGATTGCGCCCCCGCCAGCGCGCGGTGCGCCGCATTAGGCTCGGCGCGCGACACGATCGGCCAGCCGATGAAGCTGCGCGCCCAATAGCGCGCGTTGACCGCGGGGTCTTCGACGAAATCGCGATAGTTCACCGGCGGCGTGCGCTTCCATCCGCCCAGCGCGTCGCGGTAGTCGGGAATGCCCGAGCCGGTGCTGCAGCCGGCGCCGGTCAGCACGAACACGTGCCGGTAGCCGTCCAGCCAGCGCCGCAGTCTGGCGGCCGCGTCGCCGCTATCGGGGTGCAGGTCGATCATGCCGCCGATTGTCCATGAAAAAAGGGCGGTCGCCCGCCCTTCATTCGTATCCCGGAAGCAACGCTTCAGCGCGCTTCGGCGATCTCCACCCCGTCCAGCCCCTGCGCCAGGGTGCGCGCGTCGCCGCCTTGGGCCAGCTTGATGCGCAGGCGCACCTCGTTCTGGGAATCGGCGAAGCGCAGGGCGTCCTCGTAGCTGATCTCGCCGGCCTGGTAGAGCTCGAACAGGCTCTGGTCGAAGGTCTTCATGCCCAGGTTGGTCGATTCCTTCATCACTTCCTTGAGCTTGTGGATCTCGCCCTCGCGGATGTAGTCCTGCACCAGCGGCGTGCCCAGCATGATTTCCATCGCCACGCGGCGCGCCTTGCCGTCCGGGGTCGGGATGAGCTGCTGGGCCACCACGCCTTTCAGGTTCAGCGAAAGATCCATCAGCAGCTGGCCGCGGCGGTCTTCCGGGAAGAAGTTGATCACGCGGTCCATCGCCTGGTTGGCGTTGTTGGCGTGCAGCGTGCACAGCACCAGGTGGCCGGTTTCGGCGAAGGCGATGGCGTGGTCCATGCCCTCGCGGGTGCGCACCTCGCCGATCATGATCACGTCCGGCGCCTGGCGCAGGGTGTTCTTCAGCGCGTTGTCCCAGCTGTCGGTGTCGATGCCGACTTCGCGCTGGGTGATGATGCAGCCCTCGTGCTTGTGCACGAATTCGATCGGGTCTTCGATGGTGATGATGTGGCCGGTGGAATTCTGGTTGCGGTAGCCGATCATCGCCGCCAGCGAAGTGGACTTGCCCGTGCCGGTGGCGCCGACGAAGATGATGATGCCGCGCTTGGTCATGGCCAGCGTCTTGATGATCGGCGGCAGGTTCAATTCTTCGACAGTGGGAATGCGCGCCTCGATGCGGCGCAACACCATGCCCACCTGGTTGCGCTGGTAGAAGCAGCTGACACGGAAGCGGCCCACACCGGCCACGCCGATGGCGAAGTTGCATTCGTGGGTCTTTTCGAATTCCTCGCGCTGGGCCGGGGTCATCACGTTCAGCACCAGGTCGCGGCTCTGCTGGCTGGTCAGCGGCGTCTGCGTGATCGGCGAGATCTTGCCGTGCACCTTGATCGACGGCGGCATGCCGGAGGTGATGAACAGGTCCGAGGCCTTCTGGTGGGCCATCAGCTTGAGGAACGAGGTGAAATCGATGGTGCTCATAACTCTTTCTCCGGAAGCCGGTGACCGGGAGCCGGTAACCGGATAACACCGCTTTGTTCCTGCTTCCGGCTACCGGTTCCCGGCTGCCGGCTACCCTTGTTATTCGAACAACCGCTTGTCCTTGGCGTATTCCTTGGCCTGGTGGCGCGTGATCAGCGAACGCTTCACCAGATCCTGCAAATGCTGGTCCAGGGTCATCATGCCGCTCTGCTGGCCGGTCTGGATGGCCGAGTACATCTGCGCCACCTTGTCCTCGCGGATCAGGTTGCGGATGGCCGGCGTGCCGACCATGATTTCCCAGGCCGCCGTACGGCCGCCGCCGACCTTCTTCAGCAGCGCCTGCGAAATCACTGCGCGCAGCGATTCGGAAAGCATCGAGCGCACCATCGGCTTCTCGCCGGCGGGGAACACGTCGATGATGCGGTCGATGGTCTTGGCCGCCGAGCTGGTGTGCAGGGTGGCGAACACCAGGTGTCCGGTCTCCGCGGCGGTCAGCGCCAGGCGGATGGTTTCCAGGTCGCGCAACTCGCCCACCAGAATGATGTCCGGGTCTTCGCGCAAGGCCGAGCGCAGCGCCTCGTTGAAGCCGTGCGTGTCGCGGTGCACTTCGCGCTGGTTGATCAGGCACTTCTGCGAGGTGTGCACGAATTCGATCGGGTCCTCGACGCTGAGGACGTGACCGTACTCGTTCTTGTTGATGTGATCGATCATCGCCGCCAGCGTGGTCGACTTGCCCGAACCGGTGGGGCCGGTGACCAGGATCAGGCCCTGCGGCTGTTCGATCAGCTGCTTGAACAGCGGCGGGCAGCCCAGGTCCTCCAGCGTGAGCACTTCGGAGGGAATGGTGCGGAACACCGCGCCGGCGCCGCGGTTCTGGTTGAACGCATTGACGCGGAAGCGCGCCAGGCTGGGAATCTCGAAGGAGAAGTCGACCTCGAGGAATTCTTCGTAGTCGCGGCGCTGCTTGTCCGACATGATGTCGTAGACCAGCGAATGCACCTGCTTGTGGTCCAGCGCCGGGATATTGATGCGGCGCACGTCGCCGTCCACCCGGATCATCGGCGGCAGCCCGGCCGACAGATGAAGGTCGGAGGCTTTGTTCTTGACCGAGAACGCCAGAAGTTCGGCGATATCCATACGCTGCTTTCCCCAAAAAAGTGCTGCGACAGCTGGAACGATACATCCCCGAGAGGCAGTATAACCACCTTGCCGCGATATCCAACGGTTGCAGGATTATGCTCGCACAACGCCTAAGCGCGACACTCCAAAGTCTTGAAAACGCAGCGATTGCGAGCCATCGGCCATTACCGCGGTTATTGGCGGTTTCCAAGACCCAAACTGCGACGGCGGTCGCGGCTCTGGCCGCCGCCGGACAGCGCGCTTTCGGGGAAAATTACGTTCAGGAAGCGCAGGCCAAGATCGGCGCATTGGCGCAGGCGGGATTGGAATGGCATCTGATCGGCCACCTGCAATCCAACAAGGCCGAAACGGCCGCGGATATCTTCGACTGGGTGCAGACCGTGGACCGTATGAAACTGGTCGCTGCGCTCGCCCGCTTCCGGCCGCCGCAGCGCCCGCCGCTGAACGTGCTGGTGCAGGTCAACATCGACGACGAGGCCAGCAAGCATGGTTGCGCCCCGGAACAGGTGTCCGAGCTGGCCGCGGCCATCGAGAAGGAGCCCCGCCTGACGCTGCGCGGACTGATGGCGATCCCGGCGCCGCATCCCGACCTCGAATCGCGCCGTCCCGCCTATCGCAGCATGGCGACCCTGTTCGATACGCTGGCCGCCCGGCACAGCTCGGTGGACACGCTTTCCATGGGGATGAGCGACGATTTTCCACTGGCCATCGCCGAAGGTGCGACGATGGTGCGCATCGGCACCGCCCTGTTCGGCCCGCGGGCCGCCAAACCCTGAGGGAAAGCATGCAAAATTCGCAGCACATCGCCTTTATCGGCGGCGGCAACATGGCGCGCAGCCTGATCGGCGGATTGATCGCGCGCGGCGCGAGCCCGACGAGCATTCGGGTTGCCGAACCCGTCGAGGTCGTTCGGGAGTCCTTGGAAAGGGATTTCGGCGTGTCCGTTTTCGCCACCGCGCTGGAAGCCGCTAGCGATGCCAGCCTCTGGCTGCTGGCGGTGAAACCGCAGGTCATGCGCACCGTCTGCGAAGGCATGGCGGCGGCGGCGCAATCCGGCCGACCATTGGTGGTTTCCATCGCCGCCGGCATTACCGCCCAGCAGATGCAACGCTGGCTGGGCGGCGACACCGCCATCATCCGCGCCATGCCCAACACCCCCGCCCTGCTCGGTGCGGGCGTGACCGGGCTGTTCGCCACCGCCCAGGTCGATGCGGCCGGCCGGCAGCGCACCGAAGAACTGCTGGCCAGCGCGGGCAGCACCGTGTGGATCGAAGACGAAGCGAAGATGGATGCGGTGACCGCGGTTTCGGGCAGCGGTCCGGCCTATGTGTTCCTGCTGGCCGAGGCCATGGAGGAGGCGGCGAAGGCCGAAGGCCTGAGCGACCACGCCGCGCGCACCCTGGTGTTGCAGACCATTCTGGGCGCAGGGCGCATGCTGACCGAATCGGACGAAGCGCCCGCCGAATTGCGCAAGCGGGTGACCTCGCCCAATGGCACCACTCAAGCAGCGATCGAGACCTTCCAGGAGGGAGGCTTCGCCAAACTGGTCGGCGAGGCGATCCATGCGGCCAGCGAACGCGGAAAAGAACTGTCCGCCGCCAACGATTGAGACCCGCGACCGCACCCTCGAGGCCCCGAATGAAATATTTCCCGCTCGTGTTGTCGTTCCTGCTATTGACCGCATGTTCGCCGGGCGAAAAGCCGCGCGCCGCCGAATTCGTGCCGCCGGCCGAATCCTCCGTCGACTTCGGCGACCTGCGCGTGCGCTACAACGCGCTGCCCACGCTGAGCCTCAACGACGCGGTGGCGCGCGAGTACGGCGTACGCAAGGACCCTCGCACGGCGATGGTGGTGATCGCGTTGCGACGCGTGCAGGATGGCGAGGAAATCAGCGCCGATGGCCAGGTCTCGGCGGAGGCCATCGACCTGCACGGCGCAAGGCAGCGGATAGGGTTCGCGGCGGTGAAGACCGGCGACTACACCGATCACATCGGCGTGTTCTCGATCTCTCCGCGCAATTCCTACCGCTTCGAGGTCGTAGTGCAGGCCAACGGACGCAGCGAAACGGTGAAGTTCCAGCGGAACTTCTGAGCGGCCACCGCTTGCCCGCTCAGCGTTGGTTGAGCGCGTAGCGGCCCGGGCCGAGCAATACGATCGCGATCGCGGCCGCCAGATACATCGCTTGCAGTTCCACTGCCCAACCGCCCTGCTCGTTCAGCTGTCCCAGTTGCGCCAGATGCACCAGAGCGAAGGCGAACAGCATGTTGACCGCGATGATGGCCGCGCCGATGCGCGCGTAGAAACCGAACAGCACCAGCAACGGCGCCAGCACTTCGCCGACCAGCGCGCCATAGGCCAGGAAAGCGGGCAGGCCATGGGCGGCCAGCATGCCTTCGATCGGCTCCAGGCCGGCTTTCAGCTTGGCGATGCCGTGCAGGACGATCAGCACGGCCAACGCCACGCGCAACAACAATTTGCCCAGGTCCTGCATCGTCGTCTGGTTCGTTTGCATGGCTGTCTCCGGTGGCGGTTGTGCGCATCATCGCAGGATCGGCCTCGCCACGCAGTCGCTAGATTCTGCGTCGGGACCAAGCCTGGACGATGGCCGCCATGGCGCGCACGCCCTCGGTCAAGGCGGCCGGTCCGGGCTGCAGGATCAGCGGCGACTTGATTTCATGCAGCTCGCCGTCGCGCACCGCCGGTATCGCCTGCCAGCCGGGGCGCGCGGCGACTTTCTCCGGCCGGAATTTCTTTCCGCACCATGAGCCCAGGATGATGTCGGGCGCGCGGCGCACCACTTCGCCGGCATCGGCCAGGATGCGGTGCTTGGCCAGCGGCTCCAGCGAACGTTCGGGGAATACGTCGTCCCCGCCGGCGATGCGCACCAGTTCGGCCACCCAGCGGATGCCGGTGATGGGCGGCTCGTCCCACTCTTCGAAATACACCCGCGGCCGCCGCGCCAAGTTCGCCGATTCGCGTTCGATCTGCTGCAGGCCCTGCCGCAACCCGTCGGCATAGGCATTGGCCTTTTCGCCAGCGCCGACCAACGCGCCCAGACGGCGGATGTAGTCCAGGATTCCTTCGACGCTGCGATGGTTGGATATCCAGACTTCGACGCCCTGCTTGATCAGCTCGGCGGCGATCTCGGACTGGATATCGGAAAATCCGATCACGAAATCGGGCTCGAGCGCGAGTATTTCGCCGATCTTGGCGCTGGTGAACGCGCTGACTTTCGGTTTTTCCTTGCGCGCGACGGCCGGGCGCACGGTGAAGCCGCTGATGCCGACGATGCGGTGCTGTTCGCCCAGCGCGTACAGCGTTTCGGTGGGCTCTTCGGTGAGGCAGACGATGCGTTGCGGACCGTGACGCGGGGAATCGGGAATTCCCGGCTTCACGGATACAGCATCCGCTTCGACCATTCCCCCTCCGCGTCGCATTCGTAGCGCCAGCGCTCGTGCAGGCGGAACTCGGCGCCGTACCAGAACTCCATAGCCTCCGGAATCACCCGGAATCCGCTCCAGCCTTCCGGTCGCGGGATTTGACGCCCTTCGAATTCGGCTTCCACCTGGGCGATACGATCGTCGAAGTCCTCGCGCGATTCCAAAGTCTGCGACTGAGCCGACGCCCATGCGCCCACCTGGCTGGGGCGCGGACGCGAAGCGAAATACGCGTCAGCCTCCGCTTCCTCCACCACCTGCACCACGCCTTCGATCCGCACCTGGATGCCCGCCGCCCGCAGGCTGCGCCACAGGAACAGCAACGCGGCGCGAGGATTGGCTTCCAGCTCGCGGCCCTTGTGGCTGTGCAGATGGGTATAGAAAACGAAACCGCGTTCGTCGAACGCCTTGAGCAGCACCGTCCGCGCCGAAGGCCGCCCATCGGCGGTCGCGGTCGCCACGGTCATGGCATTGGGTTCGATCTCGCCGCTGCTGGCTTTGGCTTCGGCGAACAACGCCGTGAAAGTGGCGAGCGCTTCTGCATACAGGTCTGTCATCTAGTGCTTCTCGCTGCGTGTTGCGTACGTCGTTGAGTGTGGGGAATAACAGGCGCTTCAACCACCAGATCGTCGTCCCCGCGAAGGCGGGGATTCAGCGAATTCATGCTTCAAGCAAAGTCACTGGGTTCCCGCCTTCGCGGGAATGGCGATTGAAAGTTAAGCGCGATGCTTCTGACTCGAACCTTGCGCTATTGTCGCCCCATGACCGTCGACACGCACGCACCAGCCCCTGGATTCGACGAAACGCTGGTTTCCGCCGCGCTGGATGCCGCGCTCGCGCTTCCAGGGTCCACACCGGTATTGGCCATCGCCGGCTTGCAGGGCAGCGGAAAGTCCACGCTGGCGCTGCAGGTGGCCAGCCTTGCGGAGAAGCACGGACTTCGCACCGCGGTGCTTTCCATAGACGACTTCTACCTGGGCCGGGACCGGCGCCAACGGCTGGCGCGCGAAGTGCACCCCCTGCTCGCCACGCGCGGGCCGCCCGGCACCCACGACCTGGGCCTGGCGCTGGAAACCTTGGAGAGTCTGCGTGCAGGCCGCACGACACGGCTGCCGCGCTTCGACAAGCTCGCCGACGACCGCTTGCCGGCGGCGCAATGGCCGACGGCGGAACAGCCCTGCGATTTCGTGCTGCTGGAAGGCTGGTTCCTGAAAACGCCGCCGCAGGGCTCCGACGAGCTGACGACGCCGATCAACGCGCTGGAACGCGACGAAGACCCCGACGGAACCTGGCGCGGCTGGTGCAACGCGGCCCTGGCCGACGACTATCCCCGCCTGTGGCGAACCCTCGATGCGTTGTGGTTCTTGCAGGGACCGGGATTCGAGGTGGTGCCGGAATGGCGCTGGCAGCAGGAGCAAACGCTGCGGGCCGCCAATCCGGGCCGCGCGGCGATGACACGCGCGGAAGTCGGACGCTTCGTGCAGTTCTTCGAACGGGTGAGCCGGCAGGCCCTGCGCACCTTGCCGGCGATCGCCGAGCGCAACGTGCCCTTGGACACGCAGCGCCGTTCCGCGCAATAAAGACTTACTGCACCACGAAGGTGATGCGCAGGTTGACCCGCCACTCGGTGACGTTGCCGTTATCGTCGGTGACGACCTTGATTTCGTTGACCCAGGCGCCCTTGATGCCCTTGACGGTTTCCGAGGTCTTCTTGAGGCCGTTCTTGACGGCGTCTTCCATGCTGGTCTTGGAGGCGGCGTTGACTTCGATGATCTTGGCGATCGACATGGCATGGTCCTTGGTTTTGGCGGGTTGCGCCGGGCCCACGAAGGTAGTCCCGCTGCCGTTAACGCAGCGCCAGCAATGCCGACGACATGGGCCGGTGATAGCATCTGTCCGACATGAATCCCGCCCCCAATCTGATCCTGGTAGGCCCCATGGGCGCAGGCAAGACCTCCATCGGCCGACGCCTGGCCGAGCGTTTCGGCCTGGAGTTCGCCGACGTGGACCAGGCGGTGGTCGAGCGCTGCGGCGCCACCATCAACACCATCTTCGAGCATGTGGGCGAAGCGGGTTTCCGCGAGCGCGAAAAAGCCGCCCTGGCGCAGCTGCTGGCCCAGGAGGGGAAACTGATCTCCACCGGCGGGGGCGCGGTGCTGGACTGCGACAATCGCTTGCTGATGCAGCGGCGCGGGTTCGTCGTCTATCTGCGCGTTGGGGTCGAAGCCCAGCTCAAGCGCCTGGGGCGGGACCGCGCCCGGCCCCTGCTGCAGCGCGGAGACCGCGAGCAGGTGCTGCGCGAGCTGACCGCCGTTCGCGAACCCTTTTATATGGAAGTGGCCGACCTGATGCTGGATACCGATGGCCTGTCGCCGGGTGGGGCGACTTCTACCCTGGCGCAATTGCTGACGGCCCAATGGCAACGAAGCGAGCGTGCGGCATGACCGGCGGCTTGACCGGCGCTCCGCGCATCGTCGAAGTGGGCGGCCAATCGCCTTACCGGATCGTGATCGGTCCTGGCGCACTGGCCGACGGGGCCGCCCTGGCCGGGCATGTCCGCGGCCGGCACGTATTGCTGGTAAGCGATTCGACGGTGGCGCCGCTGTATGTCGCCACCGTGCGCGAAGCCCTGCACGAGGCGCGCCCTGACCTGCTGGTGGGCACTTTCGTTCTGCCCGCGGGGGAAGCCTCGAAAACGCTGGCGAATTTCGGCGCGGCCATCGAGGCCCTCGCCAGCCTGGGCGCGACGCGCGATGCCTGCATCTTCGCGCTGGGCGGCGGCGTGGTGGGCGATCTGGCCGGCTTCGCCGCGGCCTGCTGGATGCGCGGCGTGGATTGCGTGCAGCTTCCCACCACCTTGCTGTCGATGGTGGACTCCTCGGTCGGCGGCAAGACCGCGGTCGATATCGCCCAGGGCAAGAATCTGGTCGGCGCCTTCCACCCGCCGCGCGCGGTGTTCGCCGACACCTCCACGCTGCGCAGCCTGCCGGCGCGCGAGTTGCGGGCGGGATTGGCCGAAGTCATCAAATACGGCGCGATCCGCGACCCGCTGTTCCTGGAATGGCTGGAAACCGAGCGCGAGGCGCTGCTGGCCGGCGACGATGCGGCCCTGGCCCTGGCCATCGCGCGCAGCTGCGAGCACAAGGCCGAGATCGTGGAACGCGATCCGCTGGAACGCGGCGAACGCGCGCTGCTCAACCTGGGCCACACCTTCGGCCACGCCATCGAAACCGAACAGGGCTACGGCAGCCCGCACAACGACAACCTCAACCACGGCGAGGCGGTCGCGGTAGGCATGGTGCTGGCCGCACGCCTGTCCGCGGATCTGGGCCTGGCCGCAAGCGCCGACGGCGACCGTTTGATCGCGTTGCTCCGGTCCTACGGATTGCCCACCGCGATCCCGCCGGGTCTTGCGCCCGAAGCGCTGCTGGCGCGCATGCGCCTGGACAAGAAGAACCTGGCCGGCCGTCTGCGGCTGGTGCTGTGGCGCGGGATCGGACGCGCCGAAGTGGTGCCCGATGTGGACGAAAACCGCGTGCTGGCGGTGCTCTCCGGCTAAAATGGCGCCATGCGCCTCTTCCTCCAGCAACGCCCGACCGCGGGCGAGTCGCCCCGCTACGTGCAATTGACCCTGCAGCCCGATCTGTTCGGCGGTTGGGAACTGCTGCGCGAAACCGGACAGCTAGGCGGCCGCGCCCAGCTCAAGCGCGAGCAGTACCTGCTGCAGGACGAGGCCACCGCCGCTTTCGAGAAGGCCCGCGACGGCCATATCAAGCGCGGCTTCCAGGTCACCTTCGTGCGCGGCGCCGACGCGCCCAAATGAACGCACCCGCGACCTGATCCCCCTTTTCTTTTTCCCGGATCCACCATGACTGCTTTGAAGAACGACCGCCTGCTGCGCGCGCTCAAGCGCCAACCCGTGGATTGCACTCCCGTCTGGCTGATGCGTCAGGCCGGGCGTTACCTGCCCGAATACCGCGCCACCCGCGCCAAGGCCGGCAGCTTCCTGGCCATGGCCAAGAACCCGGACATCGCCTGCGAAGTCACCCTGCAACCGCTGGCGCGTTTCGATCTGGACGCGGCGATCCTGTTCTCCGACATCCTCACCATTCCCGATGCGATGGGCCTGGAGTTGTATTTCGTCGACGGCGAAGGCCCCAAGTTCCGCAACACCGTGCGCAGCGCGGCCGACCTGGAAAAACTGGGCGTGCCGGACATGGAAACCGAACTGCGCTACGTGATGGACGCGGTGCGGGTGATCCGCCGCGAACTGGACGGCAAAGTGCCGCTGATCGGTTTCTCCGGCAGCCCGTGGACGCTGGCCTGCTACATGGTCGAAGGCGGCGGCAGCAAGGATTTCGCGCGCATCAAGGCGATGGCGCTGAACGACCCGGCCACCCTGCACGGATTGCTGTCGGTCAACACCGATGCGGTGATCGCGTATCTGTCCGCGCAACGCGCGGCGGGCGCGCAGGCGTTGCAGGTGTTCGACACCTGGGGCGGCGTGCTCAGTCCGGCGATGTACCGCGAATTTTCCCTGCCCTACCTGACCCGGATCGCGCGGGAATTGGATCGCGGCGCGAATGAGGAATTCACTCCGCTGATCCTGTTCGGCAAAGGCAACGCCGCGCACCTGGAAGCGCTGGCCGAAAGCGGCACCGATGCGCTGGGCGTGGACTGGCTGGTGGAGCTGTCCGAAGCGCGCCGCCGCACCGGCGGCAAGGTCGCCTTGCAAGGCAACCTGGACCCTGCGGTGCTGTACGGCTCGCCCGAGGCGATCCGCGCGCAGGTGGGCAACGTGCTGGCCAGCTACGGCCAAGGCTCAGGACATGTGTTCAACCTGGGCCACGGCATGTCGCCGGACATGGATCCCGATCATGTGGCCGTGCTGGTGGATGCCGTGCATGCGCTGTCTGCGCGCAACCCTGCCTGAGTTTTCTTTCCCTGGATTTGCACTGGAGCCCCGCATGGAATGCCGTCGCTTCGCCTTCGCCGCACTCTTGAGCCTGTCCGCACTGGCGTGGTCCTGCCGGGCGGCAGCGCCCGATCCGGTGCTGCAATTGTCCGGGGGCGATTTCCCCGAGCTCAGCGTGCATCAGCCCAGGTTCGACGATGCGGGCAATCAGTTGCCGATGGCCTGCGACCAGATCCGCGCCAAGCGTATCGACGAACTCGATCCGCTATGGAAGCGCAGCATGGATCGCATCCATCTGGAATGCGAAGACCTGAAGGCCGCTGACGCCGGTTTCGACATGGTGGCCACCACCCTCACCGGCTTTCTGAGAGAAGGCATGGCGCAATTCGCCGGACAGCCCTTGGTCGAGGTAAGGCTGATGGACTCGGATTTGTGGAGCGACCACCAGTACATCCTGCAGCGGCCTTACCCGGAAGCGCGCGAGGCGTTGAAGCGTTTCATCGAATCGCGTTGCCGCGCGCAACAGGACAATCCCGCTGCGCTGGTGGAGAGCAATTGCGTCCTGACCGAGAGCGAGGAAGGCCTGTACCTGGAAGCCAGCGAGCTTGGCGGCATCTGGGTGCATGCCGAAGAAGGTTATCCGGAGCGCACGGTCTACGCCGAGGCTTGGTCCGACTGAGGTGAGTGGTCTTGCAGACTCTCAAAACTTCTTACAGTCATGGTGTAGCCAATCGATTGCCGCTTTCAATGGAGCATCGGCATTGTCCTTGCCGTTGAGGATCGTCACGTCCGGCGTTATTGGACCGGAATAAGCATGGCCTGTTCGATCCACAAAACGCGATGTGCTTACGAACAGATCGAACTGATCAGAAAAGACCAGTCTCTCCGTGGAAGTCGTCAATCCACGCGTTCTATCGCCAAATAGCAATGTATTAGGCCTCCCATGAAACGCGACAGCCATTGCCTCACCGGAACTTGAAGTTTTAGGCCCCACTAGGACTGCGATTGATTCCTTGGAGTTAGCTAGCGCAGGTAAGTCGTCGGTTCTGGATACGACCGTTTGGCTCCCAAAGCCAACGCCCTTCTCTGAGTTCCACCAATCTATTTTAGTGCCATTACCCGACTGAAAAGACCCGAACGATTCCGCATTCAGAAGTTGCGATACACCTGTGGCCATTGGCCACATATTGCCGCCAGAGTTCTCTCGCAAATCGATTATCCAGCCGCACGTTGCCCTAGCGTCTGCTGTTATAAGTTGCCCGCTCAGATCATCTGAAAATTTCTGGATTGTGGCTGGATCTGTTGAAGCAAAAGCGGGAATCGAAACGTAAGAAATGCCGCCTCCGATCTCTTTGTATTTTTGCGTTATATCTTGAGACGAAGCCGCAGCACGAGCAGAAGCACTCTTTAGATACTGCTCCACCCCTTTCTTTGGAACAGGGAAAGCATGTTCGTCACCTATCTCGCGAAGGAATCTTAGCATCACGAGCACGGCCTCTTTCTCGCTACTTGCAGTCTTAGAGCTAGCAACTGCTCGATCTCGGGCTTGCGTCCAATTGGCTGAATTGGCGTATATCGAGCGCAGTTGCAAATTCTCGAGCGTGCTTTCAATAATGTGCTCGTATTCCCCTTTGCTCACAGACATGGCAACAGGCGCTTGAGTCTGAGCTGCTGGAGCATCGCTCGAAGCACCCTGTCTTACCGAAAGAATAGCCAAGGTCAACCCCGCTATTGCAGTGACGGCAGCGATTCTCATCTTAGTCCTTGTCTTCACCAAACTCTCCCTGAAACTGGCCGCAGTAGCTCAAGCACTCATTTGATCAACGTCACCGGCTTGAAGCTGCCCGCGGAAATAATGGTGATCGGCCATGGCCAGCATCTCATCGTCTTCGTGGGTATCGCCGTAGGCGTACACCGCAGCGTAGTCGTCCGGATCGTAGCGTTCGCGTATCCGCATGGCCTTCTCCTTGCCGACGCATTGCGCGCCCAGGTAGCGTCCGTTCAAAACACCCTCGTTCGCTTGCAGCCGCGAACACAGCAACTCCAGGCCATGCTGCCTGCACCAGGGCGAAAGATAGGCTTCCAACGAGCCGGATACCACGACGACACGGTCCCCCTGTGCCTGATGCCAGCGGATTCTTTCCATCGCATCGACCCGCAATGCGCCGGCAATGATGTCCGAAGCGAACGCCTCGCCCGCGCGCCGGATGTCTTGCTCGGCAACGCCACGGAATCCGAACGCCACTATGGCGGCCCGCACCGCATTGCCCGGAACGATGCCAAGCCGGTAGCCGGCAACGCACGGCGCAAGCAGAACCTGCCCGCACGCCAGCCTGCGCGGCGTCACCGCAAAGCGCATGAAATCGGGAAACATTTCGCGGGTGGTGAGGGTGCCGTCGAAATCGAACAGGGCCAGGTTCAATGCATTTCCTTTCTCAAGAGACGCCGGTCGCGCGCGTTCTCAGTGGAACGGACTGATTGCCCTTGTCGCCCGAAGGCGCTCCGAATTCCAGGCGGATTTCGCGCATGCCCTTGGGCACCACGGGATTCATGTCTTCGGCCGGACCGCAGCCCGGCACCAGGCGCCCGATGATCGGCAGGGAAAGGAACTGCATGACGGCGGCCTCCGAAGATTTCGCGTCCAGCACCTCGATCCGGTCCGCATACGCGACTGCCGACAGCGTGCCGTCCTTGCTGGTGGAGGCCAACTGGCCCGGCTCGCCCTCGGTCAGCACCGCCTTCTCCACGAGGGGCAGCGGCGCCCAGCAATCGCCGGTGCTGTGCAGCGTCGATTCGCGCACCGCCGCAGCCACGAACTTCTCCAGCTGTTTCTGCGTTTCGCGCCGCGACAGGGATTTTTCCTCCACGCTGAACCGGCCTTTGATGAAGTACAGATCGCTGACCAGCATCACCATGGCCGAATGGTAGGTCTGGCCTTCGCGCATCAACCGCATCGAGGTGGTGTACGCGGTGATTTTCTGCTTCTGCGCGCCGCGGCCCTGGGCGAAGACGATCGGCTTGACCGGGTCGATGTCTGCGGCGCTATAGCCCGCGGAAAGACGCAGCCCTTCCAGGGTGTTCTCCATCGCTTCGGCCAACTGCTCGTCGGTCAGTATTCCCGAGGGATAGAAATACAGATCCATCCAGCGGTCTTTGTCGCGGTTGTGCATGTAGCGCACCGAGGCGCCAAGTTCCTGCTGCTCGTACAGATGCTCGCCCTGCGCCTGCCAGTCGCCGATCCGCAGCGGATAGATCACCCGCGTTTCCTTCAGGAATCCGCCCAGGAACGCAGGCTCGGCCTGGGCGCTCGCGGCATCAGGCGTGCTCGGGGCCTGGGCCTGGGCAAGCGGTGCGGCCAGCGCCAACAGCAACAGGACAGATCGTTTGCACGGGAAACTCATGCGGGCGCTCTCTGGTTCGGCAGGTACGGTCGTGAACGGCTCAAACGCGGCTGCGGGGTTGCAGCATGGCCCGCTCGATGGACGCGGCCAGCAGATCGCCGGTCACCGGCTTGCGCAGGAAACCATCGAAACCGGCCGCCTGCGCCAGCGGTTCGGCCTCCGCATCGGCGCGTGCGGTGACTGCGATCAACGGTGCGTCGAACGACTGCGCGCGCAACTGGCGGGCAAGGGCCAACCCATCCAGGCCCGGCAGATCCAGATCCAGCAATGCGATGTCGAATGGCTGCGCCGCCGTTTGCGTCAGCGCGGCCAGGCCATGCGCGGCATGGCTGACCTGGTGGCCGCGCGCGCGCAGCAGGCCGATGATCACTTCGGCCACGGTGGCATCGTCTTCGACCAGCAGGATGCGCAGCGACGGCAACGGTGCCGAAGGATCGGCGCGTGGTGGGCGCGGCAATTCGGCGGCCGTGGCCAACGGCAATTCCACGATGAAGCAGGTACCCAGCCCCGGCGTGCTCTCCACGCTGATGCGTCCGCCCATGGCCACCGCCAGTTCCTGGCAGATCGCCAGGCCCAGGCCGCTGCCGCCGTAGCGCGCCGCGGTACGCGCGCCCTCGGCTTGCTCGAAGCGCTGGAACAAACGGGTTTGTTGTTCCTCGCTGATGCCGGGGCCGGTATCGCCGATGGCGAACCGTATTCCCTGCGGCAGGCAAGGCGAAACGCGCAAGGTCACTCCGCCCTTCTCGGTGAACTTGATCGCGTTGCCCAGCAGATTGAGCAGGATCTGCCGCACCCGCACCGGATCGCCCTGCAGCGCGGCCGGTACGCTGGCCGATACCTCATCGGAAAAGCTGAGCCCGTGCTGTTCGGCCAGCGGCGCGGTCAATCCCGCCACTTCGTCCACCAGCGCACGCACGTCGAAATCCTGTTGCTGCAATTCCAGTTTGCCGGCCTCGATACGCGCGATATCCAGCGCATCGTTGACCAGGCGCAGCAGATGCGTGCCGGCGCTCTGGATGGCGTGGGTGTAGCCGCGCTGTTTCTGGTCCAACGGCGTGGCCAGCAGCAATTCGCTCATGCCCAGCACGCCGGTCATCGGCGTGCGCACCTCATGGCCCAGCGTGGCCAGGAAGCGGGTCTTGGCCAGCGATGCCTGTTCGGCCAGGTCGCGCTTGTGTTCGGCCAGCTGCCAGGCGTTGCGGCGGCGCAGGCGACGCCGGTACAGCGCGCCGGCGACGACCAGCAACAACAGGCCCAGCGCCACGAACGACGCGATTCCCCACTTGCTGCGCCACCAGGGCGGCGACACCTGGAAACGCAGCGTGCGCACGGCCGAAGCGTTGCCCGCGTCGTCGAAAGCCTGCATGTGCAGCACGTAATCGCCCGGCGACAAAGTGGAGAAGGCGCGCTCGCCGCTGGCGCCCTGGTCCACCCAATCCTTGTCGAAGCCTTCCAACAGCGAGCGGTAGCGGTTGACCAGCGGATCGTCGAAGGAGAGCAGCCGCGCGCTGATCTGCAGTTCGTGATCGCCGGGCCGCAGAGCGAATCCGCCCGCGACCGGCAGCGCCACGACCCCGTCGTCGCGGCTGACCTGCAACGCATCCAGCACCAGATGCGGCACGACCGGCGCCGGGTCGGGCAGGCGCGTGTCCAGCAGCATCACCGAACCGTCGGCGGCGCTTCCGGCCAGCACGCCGTCGCGCGTCATCAACAGCGCGCGATCGTTGAATTCCTGGCTCAGCAAGCCGTCGCGCGCGCCGTAATTGCGCACCTGGCCGGTGCGTGGATCGAAACGGAAAAGACCACGCCGCGTAGCCAGCCATAAGCGTTTTTGCGCATCGATCTGCAGACCTGTGGACTCCAGCGCCGGCAGGCCGTCAGCACTGGTGACGCGCTTGGCCAGCGTCCAGCCGCCGGAAGCGTCGCGTTGCCAAGCCTCCAGCCCGGACAAACGGTGCAGCCAAAGGCGATCCGGATTCTCGAACACGAAACCGAACACGCGCTGATCGCCGAATGCGGGCAAGGCCGCGAACTTATGCTGCGCGGACTGCCAGCGCCGCAGGCCTTTGGCGCCCGCCAGCCACACCTGCCCATCGGGCGCGCGCGCCATCGCTTCCACATCCGATTGCGGCGAACCGTCCGCGTCCACCGGCAGGGTGTCCAGCACCTTGCCTGTTTCCAGATCGCGGCGCTGCACGCTGCCCATCTGGGTGGACAACCACAGTCCGTCGGGCGCTTCCACCAGCCAGTCCACGGTGCTCTCGTCAGGATGGGCATCGTGCACGGCGTCGGTCTCCCAGCTGCGCATTTCGTGGGTCTTCAGGTCGATCCGCATCAAGCCCTTGCGATAGCCCAGCCACAGACGGCCCTTGCTGTCTTCCAATGCCGAAATGAGCCGGATTTCCTTCAACTGCTCTTCGTACGCCCCCAACGGCGTGATTTCGCCGGTGCGGGTGTTGAGCCGCTCCACTTTGCCGATGGTGCTGACCAGCCAGATATGGTCGGCGTCCGCAGCGGAAAGGCCGCGATAAACGCCCCCGCCAAGTCCCTGCGCGCGCGCGAAAGCGGCGATGCGCCGCCAATCCGAACGCAAATAGGCCAAACCCTTGGTAGGCACGGGCACCCACATGCCCCCGTCGGGCTGCAGCAGTGCGGTCTGCACCACGCGCCCGATGCCTGCGCCCAGATCGTCGTGCACGACCGGCGCCGGAGCGCCATTGCCTTCGGTCCGCCACAGACCGCCCTGGCTGGCCAGCCAGTATTCGCCGCTGCCGTCGCTCAGGATCGTCATCACCGCATTGGGCCGGGCGAACATCGGCGACCACTCCGGCGTCTGCCAGCGGCCGTCGGCGTGCCACTGGTAAACGCCCTCGGAGGTGCCGACCCATTGCGTGTCGCCGATGCGGGTGACCGAATAGACGATCAGCTCTTCGCCGCCCGGCGTCGCGACCCGGTGCACGGCCTTGCCGTCGAAACGAGCCAGCCCGCTCATGGTGCCTATCCACAGACCGCCTTTCTGGTCGAAGGAAAGCGACAGCACGGTGTCCGACGGCAGGCCGTCGGGCGAATTCTCGTCGGCGCGGAAACTGCTGATCGCCCCTTGCGGCGACAGGCGATGCAAACCGCCGCCGAAGGTGCCGAACCACACGTCCTTGCCTTGGCTGGCGATGGTGAACACATCGTCGCTGCCCATTTCCGGATTCTCGGCCATGCGGTAATGGCGGAACCCCTTGCGGTCGGCGCCCATCATGCTCAGGCCGCCGTTTTCGGTGGCCACCCAGATACGGTCGTCGCTATCGATGTGCAGCGCCTGCACGACGTTGCCGGGCAGCGAAGCCGGATCGCCAGGATCATGCCGCCAGGTTTGGAAACCCACCCCGTCGTAACGCGCCAGACCGTCCCAAGTAGCGATCCACAGATAGCCTTCGCGGTCGCGCGCCAGCGCCGGGATGGTGGTGGCGGGCAGACCGTCGGCCGAGCTCAGCAAACGGAAACGCGGGATCTCGGGCACGGCCGCCTGCGCGCCGGTGCACAGCATGATCAGTCCCAGCAACCAAACGCACCGCCTCATTCCCTACCCCATCGGACCTGCTTCCCTGTCCGGGCAGCATCGCAACGGACCGTTGCATGTGCAAGCGGCGTATCTTCAGCGGCACCCACCTAGAATCCCGGGCCTATGAATCCATGCCTTCCCCTTGGCGTCGCCCTGTTGCTGATGCCGCTGTCCGTCCTGCCGGCGCAAGCGGCGAGCGCGGCTTATGAACTGGACCCGGTGCACACGCGGGTCATGATCGCAGTCGAACACGCCGGCTTTTCCAAAGCCATCGGCACGGTGTCCGGCAGCAGCGGCCATCTGCAATTCGATCCGGAGGACTGGACCACGGCCAAGCTCGAAGTCAGCGTTCCCTTGCAGCGGCTGGATCTGGGCGATGAGAAGTGGAACAAGGCCGTACTGGCGCGCAGCCTGCTGGATGCGGAGGAATTCCCCACCGCCACCTTCGTTTCGACCCGGATCGAACCCATCGACCCCCAGCACGCCTCTGTATACGGCACGCTGACCCTGCATGGGGTGTCGAAGGAGGTGAAACTGGAGGTGACGCTCAATGCCCTCAAACGCCATCCCCTGCCGCCGTTCCGGCGCACGGCGGGATTTTCCGCCACCACCACGCTCAGTCGTGCGGAGTTCGGCATCGACGCATGGAAGTCGGTGATAGGCGACAGTGTGGAGATGCGGTTGGAAGTTGAAGCCACGCGCACCCGCAAGGATGGCGACGACGACGATTGGCAGACCGATCAGCCGCAGGCCGAGCCATCGCAAACAGATCAGCAACAGACAGAACAACAAGACACAGAACAACAGCCTGCCCCGCCCACCCCGACCTCGGAGCCAGCCACGCCATGACCATGAAGAACACCGCAGATCGCTGGGGACCGGTGAGCCAGGCCTTCCACTGGCTGATCGTGCTGCTGATCCTGTGCCTGGCCATCGTCGGCCTGACCATGGGCGAGCTGCCGAAGACGCCGAAGTATTTCTGGGTCTACACCGCGCACAAATCGACGGGCATCACCGTGTTGGCGCTGGTGCTGGCGCGGTTGGCCTGGCGCCTTTATGCGGGCAAGCCCGACCCGGTGCCGGGCACTCCCACCTGGCAGAAGCGCATCGCCGACGTGACCCACTGGCTGCTGTACGCGCTGATCCTGGTCATGCCGATTTCGGGCTGGCTGTACGACTCGGCCAGCGGTCTGCGCCCGTTCCGCTGGTTCGGCCTGTTCGACATGCCCAAGCTGAGCCCGCCGGACGAAACCCTGCGCAATCTTTCCCACGAAGTGCACGAACTGGGTTTCTGGGTGCTGGTGGCGCTGGTCGCCGCGCACGCCGGCGCGGCCTTCTACCACCACTATTTCCAGCGCGACGCCACCCTGCTGCGCATGTTGCCGCAACGTTCACCTCGTATCGTCGATAACACCCCCGCCGCTCCCGTCGTCCCCGCCCCCGCTTCTATCTCCAATCCCCCCGAGGAACCCCCGCATGTCCCGTAACTTCAACACTCCCGCGCTTACCGCCGCAGCGTTGGTGGCGATGATGACCGCCGCCCCGGCCGCGTTCGCCGCCGACTACGTGCAAGCGCCCGGCTCGACCCTGGTCTTCGCCAGCAAGTACGACGGAGAAGTGTTCACCGGCAAATTCGCCAGCTTCACCACCACGTTGAGTTTCGACCCGGCCAAGCTGGCCACTTCGAAACTGGACGTGGTGATTCCGCTGGCCGGCGCCAGCACCGGCAACGGCGACCGCGATTCCACGCTGTCCGGCGCCGATTTCTTCAACGTCGCCAAGTTCGCGCAGGCCCGCTACACCGCCACCAAGTTCCGCTCGCTGGGCGGCAACCAATATGCGGCCGACGGCAACCTTAGCCTGCGCGGCGTCAGCAAGCCGGTCACCCTGACCTTCACCTGGACCCCAGGTGCGCAACCGGTGTTGAGCGGCAAGGCCACCGTGAAGCGTCTGGACTTCGGCGTGGGCGGCGGCGACGACTGGGCCGATACCAAGACCATTCCCAACGAAGTGGCGGTGAGTACGAAGGTCGTGTTCAAGCCTGCGAAGTAATCGACCGTAACGCCCAATGCATGGCGGCATTGCCCGCCGGATTTCCACGGCGCGAGAAGAGCGGCGGGCAATGCCCGCCCTACGGTTGCGTTACCGGGCGCAAGGTGTAGACGAACGCGCCGAGCAGATCGCCCTCTTTCTTGCTCTGGTGGCACCGCAGGCAATCGGCAGTCGCGCGGATCGGACCGACCGCCGACACGGCGCCCGAAGCCGGGAGGGAAACGATCCGCTCGCCCGCCCGCAAACGCCGCACCGCATCCACTTCCTGCGCATTGAGAGGACGCTGCGCCGCCTCGGGCAGGAACCCCAGACCCTGGTCGCCATGCTGGAACTTGAGCATTCCGCCCTGCTGGATCACCGGCGGATCGTGCTTGGCGATGCCGATCATCTGCACGTCTTCCACGCGCAACCGCTGGTCGTCCAGGCGCAACTCGCCGCTTTGCATCAACTGCATCATCGGCGTGATCCTGCGCATGCCGAAGCCGTCGCTGTGCACGAAGGCTTCGATGTAGTCGGCATGCATGGCGGTAAGCGACGTCCACTTCAGCGATTCCGGAAGGACCGGCTCGGCGGCGACGGCCGCCCCGCCCACCGCGCAGGTCGCTAACCATCCGATCAAGGCATTGCGTCGTTTCATCGCCGCTTTCCCGCTGGGGCACCCGGCAAGACTAGCGGCCGGACGCGCGTTGCGGCCGCAGCATGGATCGGGCGTTCGGCATGCAGACAGCTTGCGGAGTCCCTCTCACTCGCGTGGCAGCCAGGCCTGCAGCTGGCGGGCATCGAACGGCCAGTCCAGCTCCGCGCCGCTGGCGGCGTCGCGCAATACCGGCACGCGCACGCCGTATCGCTGTTCCAGCCCGGCATCGTCGTCGATGAAAACGCTTTCGAAATCGGGCGCCCGCGCCGCAGCCAGCACTTCCAGCGCCAGGTCGCAGAGATGGCAGTCGTCGCGCTGGTAGAGGATCAAGGACAAGAGCGGCGTTCCAGGAGAGTGTGTTGCGACGCAGAAACCGTCGCGGTTCGGCGGACGGCATAGAATAGCGCCCATGGCAGTCAGCACTTTCGACCTTTTCAAGATCGGCATCGGTCCGAGCTCCTCCCACACCGTCGGCCCCATGCGGGCCGCGGCGCGTTTCGTCGCGCGCTGGATAGAGGAGCCCGGGCGGCTGGACGATGTCGCCCGCATCAGGGCCGAGGTGTTCGGCTCGCTGGCCCTGACCGGACGCGGCCACGGCACCGACAAGGCGGTGCTGATGGGGCTGGAAGGCCACATGCCCAACCTGATCGATCCGGACATCATCCCCACCGCGCTCGCCCGCATCCGCGGCGAAAAGAAACTGCTGCTGTCGGGCCGGCATGCGGTCGCCTTCGACGAAAAGCGCGACCTGGTGATGAACAAGCGGCAGAAGCTGCCCTTCCACACCAACGGCATGCGCTTCACCGCCTTCGACGGCAACGACGAGGTGATCGCCACCCGCGACTACTACTCGGTCGGCGGCGGTTTCGTGGTCAACCAGGACGACGCGGCTTCGGACCGGATCGTCGCCGACGAAACCCCGCTGCCCTACCCGTTCCACAGCGGCGACGAACTGCTGGCGCAATCTCGCGAAAGCGGGCTGAGCATCGCCCAGTTGATGTTCGAAAACGAAAAATCCTGGCGCAGCGAGGAAGAGATCAAGGCCGGGCTGCGCGAGATCTGGCGCGCGATGCAGAGCTGCGTCGCACGCGGCATTCGCGAAGAAGGCACGCTTCCCGGCGGACTGCACGTGTCGCGGCGTGCGCCCGCTCTGCACCGCGAACTCTCCAGCAAGCCGGAAGCGGCGATGCGCGATCCGCTCACCACCCTGGACTGGGTGAACCTGTACGCGCTGGCGGTGAACGAAGAGAACGCGGCCGGCGGCCGCGTGGTCACCGCCCCCACCAACGGCGCGGCCGGCATCATTCCTTCGGTGCTGCACTACTACGACCGCTTCTGCCCCGGCGCGAACGAGCAAGGCGTGTTCGACTTCCTGTTGACCGCCGCCGCCATCGGCATCCTCTACAAGGAAAACGCCTCGATCAGCGGCGCCGAAGTCGGCTGCCAAGGCGAAGTGGGCGTGGCCTGTTCGATGGCGGCCGGCGGTCTGGTCGCCGCGTTGGGCGGCACCAGCAGCCAGATCGAAAACGCCGCCGAAATCGGCATGGAACACAATCTTGGCCTGACCTGCGACCCGATCGGCGGGCTGGTGCAGATTCCCTGCATCGAACGCAACGCGATGGGCGCGGTCAAGGCCATCAACGCCAGCCGCATGGCCGCGCGCGGCGACGGCAAGCACAAGGTCAGCCTGGACAAGGTCATCAAGACCATGCGCGACACCGGCCGCGACATGCAGGACAAGTACAAGGAAACTTCGCGCGGCGGGCTGGCGGTCAACGTCATCGAGTGCTGAGCCGGCTTTACTGAACTCGGATCAGGGTGGCGAACCGCCCGCTTCGGCCAGCAGTTTCAAAGCGGTCTCCGCAGTCGCCAGTTCGTGTGCGGCGGCAGCCATGTCTTCGTCCTCCAGCGTCCAGGCCGCAGACAGCGCCGCATGCGCGGCGGTCCAGCGCAACAGGCGCAGCGGCTCCAGGCGCGCATGCCGCGCCACCACCGGCCATTGCCGCGCCATGCGCGCCGGGTCCGATGCCGAAGGCAGGTCCGGATTGCAGAGGATTTGCGCATGGTCGAAGCCGCGTTCGCCGAAGCGGTCCTTGGGATCGATGGCGCGCCAGTCGCCGCGCGCGAATTCCAGCAAGTTACTGTGGTGCGGATCGCCGTGCAGCGCTACCGTTTCCTGCGGTTCGGCCAGTAAGGCGTCGGCTACGCGCGCGCAGTGCGACAGCACGCCGCCGTGGCGCGCGGCCTGCACGCGCACCGCCTCGAACCAGTCCGCCAGCGGCCGCAGGGGCGGCGGCGGCTGGTTGCGCGGCGCATGCAGCCGGTCCAGCACGCCGCAGATCACCTCACTGGCGTGATCGTCCTGTTCGTTGCCCTGAATCGCTTCCTGCAGAAGGCTGCGCGTACCGGTGGCGCGCTCCATTAACAGCGCGTTTTCGTCGGCCTGCAGCACGCGCGCAGCGCCTTCTCCGTTCCACCAGCGCATAAGCGCGGCGCCAGCGCGTTCTTCGGGCCAGCGCGCGAGCTTGAGCATCGCCGGCGCGCCGTTCGAAGTCGTGACCGGCAACAGATCGCTGCCATGGGTATGGATGGCGTCGCCATCGGTACGCAGTCGCCAGCGCGCGAGGTAGATATCGAACATCGCACCATCATAAACACCCGCGCGATTCCGAACGTTGCCTTGGCGATGATCCAGCATAAAAAAAGAGGCAGGTTTCCCCGCCTCTTCATCGAGCGACGATCTATCCGATAGGACTCAATACAGACCGAGCACCGACACGTTGGCGAACGCGGTTTCGCCGACCACGGTCATGTAGTACGTGCCGGCGGCCGGGCTGGTGATCACTACGGTTTCTGCGTTGCCCGCCTTGGCCGACTTGCGGTCGTAGTTGAGGGCGGTCGGGATGCGGTCGCGGGCCACGTACAACGAGACATCGCCGGTACCGCCATAAGTGCGCAGATTGACGCTGGTCCTGCCCGCCGGCACCACCAGCTTGTACACCAGCGCCTCGCCGGCCGTGCCGCCCTGGCCTGCGAGCACTACGCGATTGGCCAGCAGGGTGCTGGTATCGGCCGGAATGTCCTGGGTCGCCGCAAAGACCGCCGCGGCCGCATCCAGAATGCCGGGACCCTGCGGCTTGCCGAGCGGCGGCGTCACCGTGTACGGCTTGACGGTGTTGCGCAGCATGGTCTTCACCTCGGCTGGAGTCAGTGCCGCCTTGCCGGCGGCGACGCGGGCGGCCTGCATCAGCGCGACCGTGCCGGCCACGTGCGGGCTGGCCTGCGAGGTGCCGATGTAGCCCATCAGCACGTCGCCTGCCGGACTGGCGACCGGCGTGGTGGTGCCGCTGTTGCCGGTCGACCAGATCCAGCGATTGTCCGGATCGGACATGCTGGTGGCGTTGCCGCCCGGCGCCGACAGCGCCACGGTCGGACCGTAGTTGGAGAAGTAGGAACGGCCGCCATCGACGCCGCTGGCGCCGACCGTGATCACACCCCTACAACTGGCCGGCGAGTGGAAAGCGGCATCGTCGTTGTCGTTGCCGGCCGCGACCACGATAGTGGTGCCGCGACTGATCGCGCCGTCGACCGCAGCCTGGGTCACCGGATCGTCGCTGCACGCGCCGTAACCGCCGAGGCTCATGTTGATCACGTCGGCCACGTTGGCCGGATCCAGGCTGGCCACCCCGGCGACGGTGCCGCCGGAAGCCCAGATGATTGCGTCGGCGATGTCGGAGGTGTAGCCGCCGCCATGGCCGAGCACGCGCACCGGCATCATCTTGGCGCCGAAGGCCACGCCGGCCACGCCCTTGGCGTTGTTGGTCACCGCCGCGACCGTGCCGGCGACGTGCGTGCCGTGCCAGGAACTGGTGCCGCCGCCTACCCAGTCGCCGGGGTCGTGCGCATCGGCATCGCGGCCGTCGCCATCGCCGGCGACTTCGGTGTCGATGATGAAGTCGTAGCCGGGCACGACGTTACCGTCCAGGTCGGCGTGATCGACGTAACCGGTGTCCAGCACCGCCACCACCACGCCGGTGCCGCTGGAGGTGTCCCAGGCCTTGGGCGCGCCGATGCCTACCGTCGGATCGGTGAAATCCCACTGCAGGTCGAAACGGGTGTCGTCGGGAATGAAATCCAGGCGCTGCTTGAGGTAGTCGGGCTGCGCGTAGACCACGTTCGGATCGGCGCGCAGCTGGGTCAGCAGCGCCGTGCTCTCGGCCGCAGTCAAGCGGCGCGAAGCGCGCACCAGGTCGGCGCCGATGCCCAACGTGCGCACGTGGCTGAAGCCCATGGACGCGGGCGCGCCCCTGCTCGCCGACGAGGCGATCACGCCGGCCCTGGTTCCGGCGGCGGTGATGTTGCCCATCAAAGTATTGCGGTTGAGCCGGGCGGCGCTGCCGTCCTTGTATTTGACGATGAACCGTTCGAAGCCGGTCTGCGCCGACGCTGCGGACAACAGATTCTTCTTGCCGGGTTGCGAGGCCGCGGCCCGCAACGGAATGCCGGCCGAGCTGCTGGCGGCGCCGAAACCGACGCCCGCGGCGCCCCTGTTGCTGGCCGCATAAGCGGTGACGGCGGCGATGACCGAAGCGGCGAGAATGCTGGCGGTGAGATTGCGCTTGTTCTTCATGGACGTTTCTCCGAAGGATTAGGGTGGTGGGCGGGCGTCGTCGACGGCCCGCCGTGCATGGGATTGAGGAAGCCGGAAATCAGAGGTCGACGCCGAAACCGACGCCGGCCGATTTCTCATCGCTGCTGAAAGCGCCGCCGATGCTGAAGGAAGCGCGCGTGCCGATCTGTTTCGAGTAACCGACCGACAACGCGCTCTCGCCGTTCTGCCAACCGGCGCCGACCGCGATGCGGCCGCGCGGACTGCGGCTGCCGGCGGCGTTGATCGACATGTTCATCATCGCCGAGCTCATCGCGCCCATCTTGTCGATGCGGCGATCCTGCTGGCTGAAACGTTGGTTCACGTCGTTGCGCAGCGCGGTGAAGTCGTCGTCGAAACTCTGCAAGCGGCTGTCGGTGTAGGCGTTGGCGGCCGACAGCGTTTCGGTCGCGGTGGCGTCGGTGTAGTCGTTGGCCGAAGCCAGCGTGGCGGCGTCGCCGGCCTGCATCTGGCCCACGTTGGCCGCGTCGGTGGCGGCGACGCCGGCGGCGACGTTGGTGACGCGACGTTCGTTGCCGGCGCTGCCCACCGAGACCGTATTGGCCTGATCGGCCACCGAACCCTGGCCCAGGGCGACCGAACCTGCGCCGGTCACCGTGGCGCCCTGGCCGATGGCGGTGCCGGAAGCCGCGGTCACGCTGGCATCGGCGCCTATCGCCACCGAATCGGTGGCGCTGGCGGCGATGCTGCTGTTGTTGCCCACCGCGGTGCCGTTGTCGGCGCCGACATTGGCGCCGTTGCCCACTGCGGTATCGGTGGTATCGGTCGCGTTGCTGCCGGTGCCGATGGCCAGACCGTCGCCGGTGCCCGTAGGCGCTCCGCTGCCGCCACCGCTGCCCAGATTCTGTTCGAGCTGGGTCAGGCGTCCATTCAATCCGCTGAGCATGCCGTCGATCGCACCGAACGCGTCGCCGACATTGGAATAGCCGCCGCCCTGGATCGTATAGATCGGCGCGACCAGCATGCCGTTCGGGCCAAGACTCGCGCCGCCACCGAAAGCGGCGGCGACCGAGTTCAGCTGCTCCACGTTCACCGCGTCGCTGGCCTGGGTACCGGCGGCCAGGTTGGAAATAGTGCTGCCGTCCGCGCCGTCCAGCGTCAGCGTGCTGTGGCCGTCGTCGTCGTAGGCGACCGCGTTCTGGGTGAATTCGCCCAGACTGTCCGCCACCTCGTTCAACTGCGCCAGATTCACCGCATCAGTGGCTTCGGTGCCGGCGGCGACGTTGGTGATCTGACGGTCGATGGCCGCATGCACGTTGCCGCCGGCATCGGTCCATGCCTGGGCCGCGCCCACCGACACCGTGTTGGCGCGATCGGCCAACGAGCCTTCGCCCAGCGCGACGCTGTTGCTCGCGTCGGCCGTGGTCCAGGCGTTGGCGCCCAGCACGGTGGCGTGGTCGGCCTGGGCGAAACTGTTGTAGCCCAGCGAGGTGGCCGAACCGCCGGTCGCCCAGCTTTCCGCACCGACCGCAGTGGTGTAGTCGCCGACCAGGGTGCTGTCCCAGTACGAACCTGCGTAAGCGCCCGCGCCCAAAGCCGTGCTGTACATTCCGGCCGCTCCGGCCGAAGCGAATGAGCCGTCCGAGAACCCGCCTAGTGCGGTGCTGAACTGTCCGGTTGCTGCAGCATTCTGGCCGACCGCCGTGCCTTGCGACCCGACAAAAACGTTCTGACCGCTTTCCTCGTCCAACGACCAGTACCCGGACGCCGCTCCCGCGCCTATCGCGACGCCGCCGACGCCTGACATGCTGTTCGAGCCGATCGCCGTCGCATTGAAATCGGTGGCGTAGGCGCCGGCGCCGATCGCGACGCTCTGCCAGCCGTTCGCGGTTGCGAAGGCGCCGATCGCCGTCGTGAACGGAGCATCGGCCAGCGCCAGGCCACCCACCGCGATCGCGAAAAAGCCATTCGATTCGCTGCCCGCACCGACGGAAACGCCGTTGGAGCCGTTGGCGATGCTGCTGGCGCCCAGGGCCACGCTGCCGCCGCCATTGGCCTGCGCGCTATCGCCGCCGGCGAAGCTGTCGTTGCCGGCCGCCCATGCGTTGTTGCCGAACGCGCTGCTGTTGGAGCCTTCGGCGATCGCGCCATAGCCGGTGGCGCTGCTGTAATCGCCGATGGCGCTGGCGCCGGCGCCGACGGCCGACGAGCCCGCGCCCAACGCCAGGCTGCTGCCGCCTATCGCGATCGAGTAATCGCCGACGGCATTGCTCTGGTAGCCGAAGGCGCTGCTCTCGATGCCGATGGCCACCGCATTGGCGCCCACCGCGCTGGCGTTCTCGCCCTCGGCGATGGCCGCATCGGTTCCGTCGTCCAAGCCGTTGACGGAAAGATAGTCGTTGGCGTCGCCGACGCTGTCGGCCACGGCATTGAGCTGCGAGAGGTTCACCGCATCGTTGGCCTCGGTGCCGTCGGCCACGCCGGTGATCTGGCGCGTCATGCCGGTCCACTCGCTGCCCACCGTCACCGTGTTGGCGCGCGAGGTGACCGAATCGGCGCCGAGCGCGACCGAGTTGTCGCCCATCGCATAGGTGCGGGCGCCGATGGCGGTGGAGTTGTTGGTCCACGCCCTGGAATCCATGCCGATCGAGATCGAGTCGATGCCGCCCGCCTGGGCGCCGCTGCCCAGCGCGGTGGCGCCGTCCGCCTGGGTCACAGCGCCCGCACCCAGCGCGACGCTGTTGATGCCCCAGGCCGCGGTGTTTTCCTCGATGCACATGAAGCCGGTGCAGGCCTTGGTGCCGCCGATGGCGATGGAACTGGCGCCGGCCGCGGTGGTCCACATGGCGCCCATGGCGATCGACTGTTCGCCCATGGCGAATACAAGGCTGCCGATGGCGATGCCTTGGCGGGCATTGGCATCGACATAGCTGTCGGTACCGATGGCGATGCCGCCCTCGGCCAGCGAAGTGGAATTGGCGCCCATGGCCAGGGAGAAGTAATTCGTCGCCCAGGCGTTGTCGCCGAAGGCGCTGGCGCCGTAACCGGTGGCGTTGCTCAGCGTGCCGACGGAGGTGCCGAAGTCGCCCGCCTGGCTGCCCGCGCCGATGCCGATGCTATCGGTGCCGCTGGCCGCGCTCTGCACGCCGATGGCGATGGAGGCATCGCCCAGCGCCTGGCTGCTGCTGCCTTGTGCGATCGAATACTCGCCGCTGGCCACACTGCCGTAGCCGCTGGCCACGCTCTCGGTGCCCAGCGCGTTGGCGCCGGCGCCGACTGCGGTCGAACCACTACCCAAGGCCAGACTGCCGCTGCCCAGCGCGGTCGAGTAATCGGCGTCGGCATAGCTGTTGGCGCCATAGGCACTGCTTTCCGCACCGTTGGCCACGCTGTTGGCGCCGGTGGCGGTACTGGATTCGCCTGCCGCCACGCTCATGGCGCCTACGGCGGTGGCGTTGAGCTGCAAGGCCTGGGCTTGATCGCCCAACGCCAGCGTACCGTCGCCGAGGGCCGCGGCCTGGTAGCCGAGCGCGACCGCGTGGTAACCGGCGGCAAGGGTGGCCTCGCCCGGACCGATCACGCCGTCGCCATCGAGATCCACGCCGAGGCCGCCGCCGAGCGCGATGCTGCCATCGCCCACCGCGGTGGAGTAATAGCCCGATGCCAGCGCGTAATTGCCTTGGGCCCAGGCCTGACCGCCGACGCTGGTGGCGCCTTGACCGATCGCGTAGCTGGAGCCGCCGATGGCGACGCCGAAGTCGCCGGCCACAGCGCGCGAGTTGGCGCCCAGCGCGACCCCGGCTTCGCCGTTGGCGCCGCTGCCGAAACCTGCCACCAGGCTGCCATCGCCGTAAGCCTCCGCATTACCGCCCAGGGCCGTGGAGCCGGTGCCGGCAGCGAGGCTTAGCGCACCGATCGCGGTGCCGCCCTGCTCGGCTTCGGCCGAAGCCGAGGCGCCGATCGCGGTGTTGCCCAAACCCATGACCGGGCCATCGCCGGAGGCATATGCGCCCTGGCCCACGGCCACGCTGGCGTCGCCGAACGCCATTGCGCCCTGGCCGAACGCGCTGGCGCCCAGACCGAATGCCATGCTTTCGGCGCCGACCGCGGTGGTGGCGTTGTTCACTGCATAACTGTTGCGACCGGCCGCCAGCGCGCCCTCGCCGGAAACCGTGGGATCGTCGCTGCCGTCGCCGGCGCCGTCGGCCAGGAAATAGCCGCTGCCGACCACTGCGTTGATGCCGACATTGGCCTGGTCGAACAAGGCGCAGTCGATCCGCCGGCCTTCGCCCTTACCCTCTACGCGCGCAGTGCAGACATCGCCGTCGCGTTCGATGGTGAGCTCCTGCGCCTGGGCCGCCGGCATCGCCATGGCGATGCCGCAGCCCAGCAGCACCGCACCCAGGGTGGCATCGCGCAAACGCGGCCGCCCTTCCTTCCCGCCCTGCGCCGATGCCAGCTCGGACGCGACCACCAGCGCCTGCTTGGACCGGCTCCATACCAGACTGAATACCTTGTTCATCCCACCCTCTCTCACCAGATAGTTTTTTAGGGGCAAAGGACGCCCGTCGGCCATGAACGCCCGGATCGAACCGGACGTTGCCGCAGCATCGTTTGCAGTTTTTTTGAGACCCGCCCCCGCCTTGGGCAACTGTCTGGCTTTCGTGTGGCGTGCCCCGAAAGATCACCGCCTTGGGCCGTGGTCGAAAGTACGGTGCGTGCGCTTCTGTTGTCACGCGCACGTTCTCACTCGATACTCACGCCATTCTCACCGCCTGATCGGCGGCTCCGGCGGCCGGGATGGCTGCATCCGGAGCGCCGCCCCTCCCCCTCCCGGAAGGCCTCTCCGTCGATGTGGAAGCTCGTAAAGAACTGGCTGCGCAGCGCGCCGATCGCCGACCCGGTGGATCGCCGCAACGCACCGGTCATGCAGCTGCTGCTGCTCTGCTACGGCCTGTTGCTGCCCTTGAATTGGGTCTGGCGCATCGTGGCCCGCGGCGCGCTTCCCACCGAAGGCAGGATGATCATCCTGTTGATGGACGTGGTCGTGGTGGCCCTGGCCTGGATCAGCATCGTCATGATCCGGCGCGGCCGGTTCCGGCCCGCGATCATGCTGTTCCTGGCGCCGCAGCTGATCTCATTGGGAATCGTGTTCTTCCAGTTCGGGGTCCAGCCCGGAGTGATCGATCCGGCGCCGACCATCCTGCCGCTGGTGATCGCCGGCCTGGTTCTGGGGCGCGGCGCGTTATGGGCCGTGTTCGGTTTGCTGATGCTGGTGTTCGGCATCGGTTTCATCACCGACATCAGGGCCGACGGCAGCGATGCCGAGGCCATCAGCAGCGCCCTGGTCAATGTACCGGCGGTGCTCATCAGCCATCTGCTGATCACCGCGGTCCTCGACCGCACCATCCAGGCTTTGCGCGAAAGTCTCGACGAATCGATCGCGCGCAGCCACGAATTGCAGCGCGAGATGGCCGAACGCGAACGCGCGCAATCGCAACTGGTCCACGCGCAGAAGATGGAAGCCACCGGCCGCCTGGCCAGCGGCATCGCGCACGACTTCAACAATATCCTCGGCGTGATCCTGGGTTTCGCTTCGCAGCGCCATCAGACCGAACCCAGTGCGAGCGACCGCGCCCGCGCCGACGGCTTGGAAGAGTCGCTGGAAGGCGTGGAAATCGCCGCCCGCCGCGGCGCCGCGATCAGCCGCAAGCTGCTGCGTTTCGGCCGCCACGACGTGGCCCGGGTCGAGTCGTTCGATGCCGGCCACGCCATGCAGGAACTGCGGCCGATGCTGCGCCAGCTGTTCGACGCCGATATCCAGATGGAAACCCAGATCGACCCGGCGCCGCTGCCGGTGCGGCTGGACCGCAGCCAGTTCGAACTGATGGTGCTCAACATCGCCGCCAACGCACGCGACGCCATGCTCGGCGGCGGACGCTTCAGCATCACCGCCGGGCGCGTGCAGACAGAACGCGGCCAATGCATCGAGATCGGCCTGGCCGACACCGGCCACGGCATGAGCGAAGAAGTCCTGCGCCGCGCTTTCGAACCGTTCTACACCACCAAGCCCGCCGACAGCGGCACTGGCCTGGGCCTGTCGGTGGTGCGCGATCTGGCGGAAAACGCCGGCGGCACGATCGAAGTGGTCAGCACGCCGGGCAGCGGCACCCTGTTCCGCATTCTGTTGCCGCTGGCGACGATCAACCCGAGCGACGCTTCCATAGCGCCCGCAACGGCGATGGAAACTCCCGGATCTATCTGAGCGCGTTCAGCACGTAGCCTTCGCCATGCACCGCGATCAGCGGCAACCGCTCACCGCAGGCGTCGGCGACCTTGCGCCGCAGGCGGTGGATCATCGAATCCAGCCGATGGGTATCGAAGTCGTAGACGTTTTCGGTAAGCGTGGCGATCAGCGCCTCGCGCGTCACGATCTCGCCCGAGGAAGCCAGCAGGCGCTGGAACAGGCGACGCTCGCTCTTGGTCAGCGCCACATTGCCGCCCGAAGGCGCGACCAGGCACCAGCCGCCACCGTCCAGCCGCCAGCCCTGCGCGGCGGCGGCGGGATCGTTTTTCCCGCGCACGCGGCGCGCCAGGCTGTGCAGCGTGGCCGCCAGCAGTTCGATTTCGACCGGCTTGGACAGATAGGCGTCGGCGCCTTCGCTCAGGCCGCGGACGCGGTCCGGGGTTTCTCCGCGCCCGGTCAGCATGACGATGCCCAGCGAAGGCGACTGGTTGCGCAATTGGCGCGCCACCATGAACCCGCTCTGGTCCGGCAAACCCACGTCCAGCACCACGATATCGGTGGGCTGGGTCTTCAGGTGCTCATGCAGTTCGGCCGCCGTCTCCAGGCCGCTGACTTCGAAACCGAAATCCCTCAGCCCCGGCAGCAGCACCCGGTCGCGCAGCAGGAGGTCGTCCTCCAGCAGCGCCACGCGCAATGAGCGGTCGGCATCGATAGACGCGGTCATTTCGTATCACTCATCGCCGCCCCGCGGCTTGCACTGGCATTCTAGCGGAAGCGGGTCGGCGGATACCGCAGGCCTAGACGCCGACGCTCAGCACATCGTCCAGCAGCGCCGCCGCGGTCACTTCCGCGCCCGCGCCCGGCCCCTGGATCACCAGCGGCTGCTCGCTGTAGCGGTCGCTGAAAATGGCGACGCGGTTGTCGGCGCCGCCTCCGCCGCAGAGCGGATGGTCGGCCGGCAGCGCCTGCACGCCGACGCGCGCACCGGTTTCGTCGAAACGGCCCAGAAAACGCAGCTTGGCGCCATTGCGGTAGGCGTCCTTGAAGCGCGCCGCCAGCGGCGCGTCCAGCAGCTCCAGCCCCTCGTCGATCTCTGCCAGCGGAAGCGCCGCGAGCCGTTGCGGCACCAGCGATTCCACCTGCACCGCTTCGGCATGCAGCGGCAATCCTGCCGCGCGCGCCAGGATCAGCAGTTTGCGGCGCACGTCTTCGCCCGAAAGATCCAGGCGCGGATCCGGCTCGGTATAGCCGAGCTGGCGCGCCTGGCGCACGAAACCGGAAAACGGACGCATGCCGTCGTAATGGTTGAACAACCAGGCCAGCGAACCCGACAGCACGCCTTCGACCCGATGGATGCGGTCGCCGCCGGCCACCAGCTCGCGCAGGCTGCGCAGCAGCGGTAGCCCCGCGCCGACGGTGGCGCTGTCGCCATAGCGCGCGTCGCTTTCCTGTCTTGCCTGCGCAATGGCGCCCGCGCGCGAAAGCGCGCCGCCGCGCCCGAGTTTGTTGGCGGTGACCACGTGCACGCCGCGCGCCAGCCAGTCCGCGTGCCAGTCGGCCACGCTCTCGCTCGCCGTCGCATCGACCAGCACATCGCCGCGCCGCAATGCTTCGGTTTCCGCCCAGGGCGGCAACGCACCGGCTTCCCGCGTGGACGCCTTGGCTTCTTCCAGCGCGCGCGCGGGCAAATCGTCGCAATGCTCCAACGTGCGCGAGTTGGCCAGCCAGGCGAGCGTCGGCAAGGCATGGCCGGCTTGCTGCAGCCGCTGGTAACGGGCCACGAACGCGGTACCGACTACGCCGGTGCCCAACAGGGCCAGTTTGGGCGCGGCCGCGGAGCGCTGCGCCGTGGCCAGACGCACGACGCTGCTCATGCGTCGACGAGGATGCGTTCGTCTTCGGCCTGGCTGGCGATGGCGCGCTCGGCGCGCAGCAAGGCCTGCGAAAGGTCCGCGACCAGATCGTCGGTGGATTCGATGCCTATCGACAGACGCAGCAGACCATCGGAAATGCCGGCCTTGGCCCGCGCTTCGGCGGTCATCGCCGCGTGGGTCATCGTCGCCGGATGCGCGATCAGGCTTTCCACGCCGCCCAGCGACTCGGCCAGGGTGAAGTATTTCAATCCATCGACGAACGCGCGCACGGCCGCTTCGCCGCCCTGCAGTTCCACGCTCAGCATCGCGCCGAAACCCTTTTGCTGGCGCGCGGCCAGCGCATGGCCCGGGTGCGAAGCAAGACCGGGGAAATACACTTTCGAAACCACCGGATGCTCATCCAGCAACGTGGCGATGGCGGTGGCGTTTTCCTGGTGCACGCGCAGCCGCGCATCCAACGTGCGCAGCCCGCGCAGGGTCAGGAAGCTGTCGAACGGCGAACCGGTCAGGCCCAGCGCGTTGGCCCACCAGACCAGCTTTTCATGCGTTTCCGCTTCGCGCGCGACCACCGCCCCGCCGACCACGTCGCTGTGGCCGTTGATGTACTTGGTGGTGGAATGCAGCACCACGTCGGCGCCGAACTCGATGGGCTTCTGCAAGGCCGGCGACAGGAAGGTGTTGTCGACCACGGTGATCGCACCGGCCTTCTTGGCCGCGTCGATGACGAAGCGCAGGTCGGTGATGCGCAACAACGGGTTGGAAGGCGTTTCTATCAGCACCAGCTTCGGCGACTGCGCCAGCGCATCGGCGAAGGAGCGCGGATCGGTCAGGTCGGCGGTGATCAGTTCGAAATGATTCTTCTTGGCCAGCGCATTGAACAGCCGCCAGCTGCCGCCGTAGGCATCGTGTGGCACCACCAGCCGGTCGCCCGGTTCCAGCAAGGCGTTCAGCACCAGGGTGATGGCGGCCATGCCGGTGGCGGTGACCACCGCGCCGGCGCCGCCTTCCAGTTCGGCCAGCGCTTCGCCCAGCAGATCGCGGGTGGGATTGCCGCTGCGCGTGTAGTCGTACTGGCGCTTGTTGCCGAAGCCGTCGAAGCTGAAATTGGAAGACAGCACGATGGGCGGGGTGACCGCGCCATAGGCGGTGTCCTTGTCGATGCCGGCGCGTACGGCCGAAGTCGCCGAGCTACAGGGAGTGTCGTTGCTGTTGTCGGTGTTGCGGCTCATGCGGTTTCTCCATTTTCGTTACGGTCGGCATCGCGCAGGGCGGCTGCCAGGATGCTGTCGATGCGATCGGTTTCTTTCAGGAAGGCGTCGTGGCCGTAGGGCGAGCGCAGCACGCGCAGCTGGCCGCGCGCGTTGGAGCCTTGCGTGTTCAGGCCTTCGACCAGCGCCACCGAATCGGCCAGCGGCACCAGACGGTCGCCTTCCACGGCCACCACCACGGTCGGCACGCCGACCTGGGCGGGATCGAGACGATGCAGGTCGATGGACTCGGACAGACGCAGGTAGGCGGTGACCGGAGTGCGGGCCACGTACTGCGCACCGGCGGCATCCAGATAATCCTCGGCGGCGCAGCGCACGCGGCCGTTGATGATTTCCGGAGCGGCGTCGAAGCGCTCGTCGAATTCCTCCGGCGTGCGGTAGCTCAGCATCGCGAACTGGCGCGCCAGCGAAAGCCCTTGCGCATCGGCGCATTGCAATTGGCCCAGGGCCACGGCCTTGCGCTGCAAGGCCCGCCACGCCGAGGCATACGGATGCGCGCGATGGGCGCCGCTCACCGCGATCAGTTTGCGCAAGCGCGTGGGGTGGCGCGCCGCCAGCTGCAGGCCGACCAGTGCGCCGTACGAATAACCGACGAAGGCATGCAGCTTCGCGATCTTCAACGCATCCAGCAGCTGCGCGATGGCATCGGCCTGGTCGGCTGTTTCCAGCGGCACGTCCAGCTTGCCGTCGGCGCCGACGTAATCGATGGCCAGCAGGCGGCGGCGAGTGGGATCGAGCGCGCGACCGGACTGCGCCAGCGCATTGGCCCAGCCGTTCTCGGGAAAAGTTTCGCTGGCCACCACGTGGCGATGCGCCGAAATGCCGCCGGCCACGAATACGACCGGCAACCCCGCTTCGCCCAGCAACTCATAGCGCAGGGTCACCTGGCGGACGCCGGCATGGCGCAACTCAAGACGCAGGCTGATTTCGCCGCGCAACTCGCGCACAGGTTCCGACGACGGCTCGTAGACCGGCGACGGCTGCGGGGAAGGAACGGCATGGAGGGCGGCGTTGACGAAGCTCATGGCGGTATCCAGTGAAAGAACGTGGACTACAACCATCGAGCTTCGCGGAGCTCGGCGTTCGCCCTGCGCAAGGCAGGATCGAACCATCTTCCGGTAGACGCAGAGGTCTCCGCAGGATTTGGCACCTGGGCGCCGCTTGCGCGTCGCCTGGCTGCCCCGGCTTCAAAGGGCCTGTCCCTCTGCCGGTCTCGATGGTGGCGCCAGCTTGCCAGCCGTTTTTCGGGATGTCAATCGCTTTATTCGGATAAAGCGATGAATTGAGTCACAATAACGGTCGCAAGCCCCACCACCCTTAACGCATAATTATCAAATGAGACCTTCCCGACTTCTGCTCAGCGCCGGTCTGGCGCTGTTGGCGGCTTGCACCACCGCTCCGCGCCCGCATACCTCCGCGCCCCAGGTTCCAAAGGCCACGACCGTGGTGGATGCGGTGATCGCCGAGGCCTGGGTTTCCACGGAAAGTCCGGAGGACGAACTCGATTCGCTGGCGGTCTGGCCGACCGAGGACGGCCACCTCTGGCTGATCGCCACCGCCAAATCCAGCCATCGGCTGGTGGTCTACGACGCCGAAACCGGCCAGCGCCTGCGCAGCGTCGGCGGCCCCGGGCAAGGCCTTTCCCAGTTCGACCGTCCCAACGGCATCGCGGTCTACGGCGATCTGTTGTTCGTGGCCGAACGCGATAACCACCGCGTGCAGGTGTTCAAGCTTCCCGATTTCGCGCCACTGGGCTTCGTCGGCCAGGACGTGCTGCGCGTTCCCTACGGTTTGTGGGTACGCGAAAACGGCCCGGATGATCTGGAGTTGTTCGTCACCGACAGCTTCATGGAAGATTTCAAGACCGGCAAACTGCCGCCGATGGGCGAGTTGGACCAGCGCGTGAAGCGCTTCGAAGTGACGGTGGACGGGCAGGACAAGCTGCACTCGAAGTACCTGGGCGCATTCGGCGACACCACCGAAGCCGGCGCGCTACGCATGGTGGAATCGATCGCCGGCGATTCGGTCAACGACCGCCTGCTGATCGCCGACGAGGACCGGCGGGTGGGTTCGACCCTGCGCGAATACACCCTGGAAGGCCTGTACCGCGCCCACAGCCTGCCGCTGTTCGACGCCGATGCCGAAGGCGTGGCGCTCTGGGCCTGCGATTCCGGTGAAGGCTACTGGATCGCCGTGGATCAAGTACGGCCCACCGTCTTCCGCGTCTTCGACCGCACGACGCTGCAGCCGCTGAAGACTTTCTCCGGCCAAGTGGTCGCCAATACCGACGGCCAGGTGCTGTATGCGGCCGGCACGCCGCGCTTCCCGGCGGGCGCGCTGTTCGCGCTGCACGACGACAAGGCGGTGGCCGCGTTCGATCTGCGCGATGTGGCGCACGCGCTGGGATTGTCGGAACGCTGCATGCAATGAAAGCGGCAAGCATCACTGCGGCCTGGGGACTGGGCCTGGCGCTGATGCTGCTGGGTTCGACCGACGCGGACGCCGCGCGCCTGTACCGCTGGAAGGACCGTAACGGCGTGACCCAGTACGGCGACCAGCCGCCGGAAGCCGACGAGCTGCCGTCCAGCGACATCAACGTGACCCGTTTCCGCAATCCGCCCGGCGCGCTGGTGCGCCTGCGCCTGGAAAACAAACGCGGCCGTTACGAAGCCTGGGCCGACAACCTGATGCACGGGCCCGTGCAGGTGATGTTGCGCTTCAAGCGCGACCACAATGTCGTCGGCAGCCCTGCCCTGCCCGCCGAAGCCACCGTGCCGGCACGCAGCAGCGTCATGGTCGCCACGCTCACCATCACCGATCCGATCCGCGGAGGCGATTTCGAACTGTTGCTCGACGGCCTTCCCGGCAGCCCGTCGGCGCGGCCGGCCGATTACGACTACCGCCTGCCCTTCGATTACGCCCGCGTGCGCGTGGACCAGGGGCCGGGCGGCAGCTTCAGCCACAACGATCCGCAAAACCGCTATGCCGTCGATTTCGCGCTGGCCGAAGGCACGCCGATAGTCGCAGTGCGCGAAGGAGTGGTGATGCAGGTGGAGTCGGATTTCGAAAAGGCCGGCCTGAACCGCGAGAAATACGGCGGCCGCGCCAACTTCATCCGCATCCTGCACGACGACGGCAGCATGGCCGTCTACGCGCACCTGCAACCCGAAGGCGTACAGGTGCGCACCGGCCAGCGCGTGCGCCTGGGCCAGCGCATCGGCCTATCCGGCAACACCGGTTTCAGCACCGCGCCGCATCTGCACTTCGTGCTACAGGTCAATCGCGGCATGCGCCTGGAATCGATCCCGTTCCGCATGTTCGGGCCGCTGGGCGAGCTGAAATTCCCCAGCAGCCGCTGAGTCGCCCCGCGGGAACGCGGCCAACCGGCCCACAAAGGCTATAATTCGCGCCTTCCTAGCTCTTTACGCGCCCGCGCGGGCGCCGTCGCCATGTCTGAAGTCGCCACCGAAGCCGCGCGCCGCCGCACCTTCGCCATCATTTCCCATCCCGACGCGGGCAAGACCACGCTGACGGAAAAGCTGCTGCTGTTCGGCGGCGCTATCCAGATGGCCGGCTCGGTCAAAGGCCGCAAGGCCGCGCGCCATGCGACCTCGGACTGGATGGCGCTGGAGAAGGAGCGTGGCATCTCGGTCACTTCCTCGGTGATGCAGTTCCCCTACGAAGGCCGCATGGTCAACCTGCTGGACACGCCCGGCCACGCCGACTTCGGCGAGGACACCTACCGCGTGCTCACCGCGGTGGACTCGGCGCTGATGGTGATCGACGTGGCCAAGGGCGTGGAAGAGCGCACCATCAAGCTGATGGAAGTCTGCCGCCTGCGCGACACGCCCATCATGACCTTCATCAACAAGCTCGACCGCGAGGGCCGCGACCCGATCGAACTGCTGGACGAAGTGGAAAGCGTGCTGGGCATCCAGTGCGCGCCGGTGACCTGGCCGATCGGCATGGGCTCGCGCCTGAAGGGCGTGGTGCATCTGGTCAGCGGCGAAGTGCATCTGTACGAACAGGGCCGCAACTTCACCCGCCAGGATTCCACCATCTTCGCCTCGCTGGACGACCCGCAACTGGCCGCACGGCTGGGCGAGAGCCTGCTGGCCGAACTGCGCGACGAACTGGAACTGGTGCAGGGCGCTTCGCATGCCTTCGATCTGGACGCCTACCGGGCCGGCAAGCAGACGCCGGTGTTCTTCGGCTCGGCGGTCAACAATTTCGGCGTGCAGCCGCTGCTGGATTTCTTCGTCGACCATGCGCCCGCGCCGCAAACGCATGCGACGACCACACGCGAAGTGAAGCCGGACGAAGCCAAGCTCAGCGGCTTCGTGTTCAAGATCCAGGCCAACATGGATCCGATGCATCGCGACCGCGTGGCGTTCATGCGCGTATGCTCTGGCCGCTTCACCGCCGGCATGAAGAGCTTCCACGTGCGCACCGGCAAGGAAATGAAACTGGCCAACGCACTGACTTTCATGGCCAGCGACCGCGAGATCGCGGTGGAAGCGTGGCCGGGCGATGTGATCGGCATCCACAACCACGGCACCATCTCCATCGGCGACACCTTCACCGAAGGCGAGGCGATCAGTTTCACCGGCATTCCCAACTTCGCCCCGGAACTGTTCCGCCGCGCGCGCCTGCGCGATCCGCTGAAACTGAAGCAGCTGCAGAAGGGCCTGGCGCAATTGAGCGAGGAAGGCGCCACCCAGTTCTTCCGTCCGCTGATGAGCAACGACCTGATCCTGGGCGCGGTGGGCACGCTGCAGTTCGACGTGGTGGCCTACCGGTTGAAGGACGAATACAGCGTGGACGCCAGTTTCGAACCCATCGGCGTGGTGACCGCGCGCTGGGTGCGCTGCAGCGACGCGAAGAAGCTGGAGGAGTTCCGCGACAAGAACGCGATGAATCTGGCGCTGGATGCCGCTGGCGAACTGGTCTACCTGGCGCCCACCCGCGTCAACCTGCAGTTGGCGCAGGAGCGCGCGCCGGATGTGCAGTTCATGGCCACGCGCGAGCATGCGCACAGCGTGGGACTGGACTGAACATGCCGGCCGCTGGGCAAGGGAAGTTCAAGCGGTTCGCGGGCTGGCTGTGGCGCACGCCGTTCGCGCGCATGATCCACTTCGCGGTACTGCTGCTTGCGTTGTCGATACTGGCCCGCGCGTTGGGCGGCGCGATGGAGGTTCCCTCCAACAGCCTCAAGACCATGAACGCCAACCTGGCTTCCACCGTGCTCATCGTGCTGCCCTACGTGCTGGCCTATTGGGCATTGGCGCGCCTGATCGAACACCGCAAGGTCGACGAACTGGCGTGGCGCAAATCGCCGCAGCTGCTGTGGGGCCTGCTCTGCGCGCTGGCGCTGTTCGCCCTGCTGACCGCGCAGCTGTGGGCGGCCGGCGTTTATCGCATCACCGGCTATGGCGATGCGCCGGTGTGGACCTTGTTCCTGCTGACTGCGGTAGCGCCCGGCATCACCGAGGAAATCGTCAGCCGCGGCATTCTGTTCCGCCTGACCGAGGAAGGGCTGGGCACCTGGATCGCATTGGCGGTGTCGGCGCTGTTCTTCGGCTTCACGCATATGTTCAACCCGGGCGCGACCATGTGGAGTTCGGTGGCGATCTCGATCGAAGCCGGTCTGTTGTTCGGTCTGCTCTACCACGTCACGCGCTCGCTCTGGTGGTGCATCGGCCTGCATGCCGGCTGGAACTTCGTGCAGGGCGCGGTATTCGGAATCCCGGTCTCGGGCATCAAGATCGATGGCCTGTTCGATTCGCAGCTGCAGGGGCCGGGCTGGCTGGATGGCGGCGGTTTCGGCGCCGAAGCCTCGGTGCTGACCGTGCTGACCTGCGGCATCGTCAGCCTGCTGCTGCTGCGACGCGTGCTGCGCACCCGCAGCGCCATCGCGCCATTCTGGAAACGTGAACGGCGTACGGATGCAAGGATTGCTGCGTTGCGGTAATTTGCACCGCATGAGTAACCCCTCGCTCGAGGAAAAGATCGACCTGCGCGACGAACTCGCCAGCGCCCTGACCCATGGCCTGGGCGCGGTGGCGGCATTGGCGGGCGGATCGGTGCTGATCACGATGGCGGCGCTGTACGGCGACGCCTGGCAACTGGGCGCCTCCATCGTGTTCGGCGTGACTTTGTTGCTGCTTTATGTGGCCTCCACCCTGTACCACTCCATCCAGCACCCGGTCGCCAAGGCGCGATTGAAGGTGTTCGATCATTGCGCGATCTATCTGCTGATCGCCGGCACCTATACGCCGTTCACGCTGATCGGCCTGCGTGGTCCGTGGGGTTGGGGCCTGTTCATCGCCATCTGGGCGCTGGCGGTATCGGGCGTGGTGTTCAAGCTTTTCTACACCGGCCGCTTCAAGCTGCTGTCCACCGCGATTTACATCGCCATGGGCTGGCTGGTCATCGTGGCGATCAAGCCGTTGCTCACCGCGCTGGACGGCTGGACTCTGGGCTGGCTGCTTGCCGGTGGCGTTTTCTACACGCTGGGCACCTATTTCTACCACCGCGAATCGATCCGCTTTTCGCATGCGATCTGGCACATGTTCGTGATCGCCGGCAGCGTCTGCCACTTCGTCGCGGTCACCGCGCAGGTGCTCGCTCCGCGCCTGTAACGGATCGAAGCCGCGCAACATGAACGGTTAAGCGTGCTTTCGCGCAGAGTCGGGCGCGACTGGTCGCAGCTCAACACCCGAATTAAGCCGTGTCGCGGAGCGGCTTCGGCTTGAATGAATTGTTAGGCGCCAGCCAGGCAGCCTGGTTACTGAATCAACCCTGCAAAGAACTTGGGCTTCATTGCGACGCACAGTGCGATCATGCCGCCGATGGCCAAACCGACAAGCGTGCCAGCAGCCACACCGCGTACAAGCGTCTTTTGTTCGCCGTTTGTCATTTCACACCTCCAGAGCCACACCGCTAAAGTGACACTTCCAAGGACTATCGCAGATTGATGTCCGTTGCCTTTCCGATCGCTGTAACGCCGGGTGTCTCCTAACTGGCGATATACCGCTGCAACTGATCCAACTGGACCTTCTGGTCCTCGATCACCGCCTTGACCAGATCGCCGATCGAGATCACGCCGATCACCTCGCCATCCTCCAGCACCGGCAGATGGCGGATGCGGTGGTCGGTGACCAGCTGCATGCAATGTTCCACCGTGTGGTTGGGCCCTACCGTGATCACGCCGGCGGTCATGATGTCGCGTACCGAGGTGTCGGCGGACGAGCGGCCGTGCAGCACGACTTTGCGCGCGTAATCGCGTTCGGAAACGATACCGGCCAGGCTTGCGCCGTCCATCACCAGCACTGCGCCCACGCCTTTTTCGGCCATCAGGCGGATGGCGTCGATCACCGAGTCGCCGGGGGCGACCGCGTAGACCTCAGGAGCCTTGCTTCCCAACAGTTGTCGTAGCGTGTGCATCGAACTCTCCTTTGGCGTCGGGTTGCTGCGACGAGAATACTCCTCCCGCGCCCGGTTGCCAGACATCCACCAGATACAGCGGCCGTTGCTTGGATTCGTCGTACAACCGGCCCAGGTATTCGCCTATCAACCCCAGCGCCATCAGCTGGATGCCCCCCAGGAACAGGATCACCACCATCATCGTAGGCCAACCCGCTACGGGGTCTCCGTACAAGGCGGCCTTGATGATGATCCAGGCTGCAAATACAAACGCGAATAGCGCGGTCAGCAGGCCGAAATAAGTAGCTACGCGCAACGGTGCGGTGGAAAAACTGGTGATGCCTTCCAGTGCGAAGTTCCACAACCTCCAGAGACTGAAATTGCTGCGCCCGGCAAGACGCGCCTCGCGGCGATAGGGAATGGCCACTTGTCGGAAACCCACCCAGCCGAACAGGCCCTTCATGAAACGGTGCCGTTCGCGCAACTGCCCCAACGCGGCCAGCGCACGCGGCGACAGCAGACGGAAATCGCCGGTATCGGCCGGAATGGGAGTCTTGGACAGGCGTCCGATCACCCGGTAGAAACCGGCCGCGGTGGCGCGCTTCAACCAGCCCTCGCCCTTGCGCTGGATGCGCGTGCCGTGCACATCGTCGTAGCCTTCGCGCCACTTCGAAACGAATTGCGGAATCAGCTCCGGCGGGTCTTGCCCGTCGGCGTCGAGGATCAGCACCGCGCCGGTTTCCACCTGGTCCAGGGCCGCGGTCAGCGCCAGTTCCTTGCCGAAATTCCGCGACAGGCGCAGCAGGGAGACACTCGGATCGTGCCGGGCCAGACGCTGCATCGCTTCCCAGGTGCCATCGGTGCTGCCGTCGTCCACGTACAGCACCCGACCCTCCACGCCATCCAGCCGTTGCAGCACCGCGGCGATGCGCGGGTGCAGCACGGGCAGCGCCTCGGCCTCGTTGCGCGCGGCCACCACTACGGTAAGGCGGTCCTGATCGTGGGGCATGCTCAATCCAGTGACTGCAGGTAGCCCGTCCCGCCGATCTGCCGCGCCTGCCGCTGGATCCAGTTGGCGCGCCGCTGCACGAAAGGTCCAGGGCGGGCGACACTGTAACGCCGCGGCGCGGGCAGCACCGCGGCCAACCGGGCGCTTTCGGCCGGGGACAGACGGCTGGCGTCCTTGTGCCAATAGCTGCGCGAGGCGGCCTGCGCACCGTAGATACCGTCGCCGAACTCGGCGATGTTGGCGTAGACCTCCAGGATGCGCGTCTTCGGCCACATCAGTTCGATCAGCAGCGTGTACCAGGCTTCGATGCCTTTGCGCACCCAGCTGCGGCCCTGCCACAGGAACAGGTTCTTGGCGACCTGCTGGCTGACCGTGCTCGCGCCACGCACCCTGCGGCCTTTGGCGTTGTTGGCGCGCGCCTTCTCTATCGCCTTGAAATCGAAACCGCGGTGGGTAGCGAAATTCTGGTCCTCCGCGGCCACCATGGCGACCGGCAGGCTGGGCGAGATCTTATCGATATCGCGCCAGTCGTAGGCCACGCGAAAGCTCATCTCGCCCGCGCCCCACGCCTCGAATTGACGGGCCGCCATGAATGCGGAGAAAGGCGGATCGACGAAGCGCAACACGGCCACCTGCAGGACGCTGGCCGCGGCGAACAGGAACGGCAACGCCAGCAACCAGCGCAGCCAGCGACGGGATCGGGTTCGTCCGGAAAGAGGCGGATCGATGGCGTAGGTTTCCTGGTTTGAAATCTTGCCGCAATGTTAACCTTTCGCTCATCGCGGTGAGCACATCGAAAAGGGTAGCTATGCAAGGACAAGACCGGATAGCCGCCCTGATGACCGAAGCCGACCTGATGTCCAGGCGCGGCCAGTCCGAGGCGGCCGTCAGCCGGTGGAAACAGGTACTGGACATCGAGCCCGACTACCCGCCGGCGCTCAATTTCATCGGCGTCTACAGCATGGCGCGGGGCGATTTCGCGCTGGCCCGCGACTATCTGCAGCGGGCCGTGGCCGCGGCCCCCAAATTCGCCATGGCGCACGCCAATCTGTCGCGGCTGCACAGCGCGCAGGGCGACAACGATGCCGCCCTGGCTTCCATCAACCTGGCCATCGTCGCCGATCCCACGGCCTGGGGCGCCCACATGGAACGGGCGCGGCTGCTCGAGGCGAAAAGCCTGCCCAGGGAAGCGGCGGCCTCGTGGGGAAGAGCGCTGGCTTACATGCCGGAATCGGCCGCGCAGTCGGCGCAATTGCAGCCACTGGTCGCGCAAGCGAGAAAAGCCGTAAGCGACAACCAGGATTCGCTGCGCGAGTTCCTGCAGGATCGGATGCACGGCCTGATGGGCAAAGGAAGCCGCCCCGAGCTGGAACGCTTCGAGAACTGCCTGGACATCGTGACCGGACGCCGCGAGTTCGTCACCGCACGGCCGCTGATGCTGCCTTATCCAAGGCTTCCGGCCATTCCTTTTTTCGACACCTCCGCTTTCGACTGGGTGCCGGCCATGGAGGCGGCGTTCCCCGACATTCTCGACGAACTGGAATCGTTGCTGCAGCAGCCCGATCTTTTCGTGCCGTACGTGCAGACGCAGGCCGGAGCCCCCACTGGGCAGTTCGATGCGCTGGACCGCAACCTGGATTGGGGCGCGCTTTTCCTGTGGAAGAACGGCGTGCGCATCGATGCCAACGCCGATCTATGCCCACGCACCGAAGCGGCCATAGGCCAGACGCCGCAGAACATCATTCCCAACCGGGCGCCGGTCGCTTTTTTCTCGGCGCTCAAGCCGGGCACGCATATCCCTCCGCACAATGGGGCGACCAACACCCGCCTGACCGTGCATTTGCCCTTGATCGTTCCACCCGACTGCGGTCTGCGCGTGGGCGGCGAAACCCATGTCTGGCAGCCCGGCAAGGTGGTCGCGTTCGACGACACCATCACCCATGAAGCATGGAACTACAGCGACCGGCTTCGGGTCGTGCTGATCTTCGACGTCTGGCATCCCATGCTTACGCCACTTGAACGACAGCTGGTCGCCCATACCGTTGAGAGCATCATGAATTTTTACGGCGAGAACGCCGACCTCGGAGAACTGTGAGCATCGGCGACATCCAGACACGCTTCCTCCTATCCAGAGCCGGCGTGCGCGGCGTCTGCGTGCGCCTGGAAAACACTTGGCAGGAGATCCTGTCTCACGCTTCCTATCCCGACCGGGCGCGCGAACTGCTGGGCCAGGCTTGCGCCGCCTCCGCACTGTTCACCGGCCACGCCAAGGTCAACGGCCGCCTGTCCCTGCAATTGCGCAGCCCGCACGCACTGCGCACGCTGTTCGCCGAATGCACCGCGCAGGGAACCTTGCGCGGTATCGCCAAGCTGGCCGAAGGCCAGGACCCGCCATACGACCTGCGCGAACTCGGCCAGGAAGCGCTGCTGGCCATCACCATCGAAAATCCCGGCCTCGATCCGAGCGAGCCGCAGCGCTACCAGAGCCTGGTTTCCCTGCAGGCCCCCACCCTTTCCGCAGCGTTCGAGAACTATTTCCATCAATCCGAGCAATTGCCGACCCGCCTGCTGCTGGCCGCCGACGGCAAGACAGCGGCCGGGCTGATGCTGCAGAAGCTGCCGAGCGACGAAGGCGACGGCGACGGCTGGAACCGCGCAGGGGCGTTGTTCGACACCTTGCAGTCCGACGAGATGCTGGCGCTCCCCGTGGAGGAGCTTTTGCACCGCCTGTTCCACGAGGAAGAGCTGGCGGTCCTGGCCGAACGCCCCCTGCGCTTCGCCTGCTCGTGCTCGCAGCAGCGGGTGGCCACCATGCTGCAGTCCCTGGGGGCCGAGGAGGCCCGTGCCGCCCTGGCCGACGGCCAGGCCGAAGTGCGTTGCGAATTCTGTGGTCAGCTCTATTTTTTCAGTGCCCCCGAAATCGATGAACTTTTCGCCCTGCCGCCGGTCGGAATGCAGGCTCCTGAACGGCTCCAGTAGCCCCCGGGAGGTGCCGGGGACTTGTTAAAGAAACATAAATCGAATAGCATCCAATGCCCTTGGGAGGGGAACTCCACTGCGGAGTTGGGAGTCTTAAACCAGCTATGAAACCGCGTCTTCTGCACCTGCCGTTCGCCCTGTTGCTCGCCTTTGGCGTGGCGGCTGGCGCGCAGGCGCAATCCAAGAAGCCGCAAGCCGCCAAGCGCGATGCCACTGTCCTTCCGGTATGGAACAACACCAGCGGCAAGGTCGAGGCCGTTCTTCTGCTGGAGCCCACGGGCGAAGCCTCCGCCGGCGCCAGCTGGCGCCTGGGCAGCAACACGCTGGGAGCGGCCTTCGGCCTTGAAGCAGGCGATTCCCTTGGCCTGGTCTGCAACCGCCAGAGCGCCAGCAGCATCGGCAGCCTGATCAGCAATTGCGCCGTCGCCGAACTCACCGACGGCAATGACGGCGGCAGCCAGCGCGTCAGCGCCGGCGCCTCCCTGACCCGTCCCGGCGGCAAGCTTGGGTTGTCCGCCGGCAGCGGCCGCGACACCCTCCCCGCCTGGCTTTCCTCCAATGCCGGTGCGCGTGTCGAAGAGAACGATCTGGCCATATTCGGCCAGAAGAACATCGGCCGCGAAGGCTACGTGCGGATCGGCGGTGCGGTAGCCCGCGCGCGCCTGGTGCCGATCGCCGATGTACCGACCATCGCCGACCGCTGGAACACCAAAAGCCTCAGTGTGAGCGGTGGCTACGGCGCCTTCAGCGCCAATATCGTCGGCCGCGTGGTCGACGTCCCCGGCCAGCCCGGCAAATGGGAAGGCCTGGGCCTGGGACTGACCTGGCGCACCCCCTGGAGCGGCCAGCTGACCGTGGGCGCGGAAAACGTCATCACCCGCGGTAAGAATCCCTTCTCGCCCAGCGACGAAAGCGGCGACGAAGGTACCGTGCCCTACGTGCGGTACGAACAAGACCTCTGAGCGTGGGACTGCGCTTTAGCGCACTGGTCCCGATCACCCAACGCGTTTTTTCAATTCGGCTCTGCCCTCTGATCGGGCTGCGGCTTCATTCCTCCTGCATGGCCGCCACGAATCCCCAGCCGATCGTGCCTTCGGCACCCTGGCTGACCGGCTCGAGCCGCGTATGCAGCGCCGGCCGCATGCGCTTGAAGTAAGCCTGGATATCGCGTGCTTGCTGGACATCCAGGGCGCTGCTCACCATCTCGGCGCTGCGCAAACGGGCGCTCGCCAATCCTTCCCTGTAAGCGCGCAGTTTTTCCAGCAGCGTCTGCGCTTCGACAGCGCCGGCCGATGCGACCAGCGCATGTACGCGCTCCCTGCTCTCCAGCAGCAGGTCGGGCACGCTGCTGGCGTCGATCGCCTCGGCCAGCCGCGACATCGACGCGTTGTACAAGGCGCGGCATTCCAATGCTTCGGCATTCGTACCGGCGGCCGATGGATCTTTTCGAGCCGCCTCCAGCCACGGAACGATCCGCATGGCGGCCGCCACAAGGCCGTCGTCGGCGAGCAGCCTGTCTATATGCGCGACCTCCTGCTCGGCCACTCGCACCAGGACACCGTCGGCGTGGTGCCAAATGAAGGCGAAGACCGCCGACTCCTTCGCAACCCTCAGACACTCCTCCAGGGATTCCGGTCGGCGGCCATACTCCAGACCGTACTGGCTGATGACCGCATCGAATCCGCGATTCGCGAAAGGAAGTTGCTCCATCGCTACGTTCGGATGGAACGCGATCCTCTCCATCTTCTCCGGGTCGTACCACGCGGGTGCCACCGTCGAATAGTCGACCGCGTCCACGTGCGCGAACCTGTCCGGGAAGCCGTCCAGAAGGAGCTTGGGCAAGGCCCCATTGCCTGTCGCGATGTCCAGCACCTTGCTGTCTTCCTGCAAACGGCCGAAAACGGAATTCCAGAACTCCTCGATCGCGCCGCCGTAATTGCCCGCATAGCTACCTATGCAAGAGTGCAGCGCGCCGCTCTTCCAGTAGCTCGACCATGCCTCGCTGCGCGCGCGTCCACCGTTGTCCATCGCCGTATTGTCCCCCTAAACCGACCCAAAAAAAGGGCCCCGTTTCCGGGGCCCTTCAATACAACTTGACTGCTTAACCGCTTAGAACGACTGCGTGTAACGGAAGTACACGGTGCGGCCGTAGGCGTCGTACAGGCTGAAGTTCCACGGACGGCCGTTGAAACCGACCAGTTCCGGGTAACGGTCGCCGACGTTGTTGGCGCCGATGGTGATGGCAGCCTTCCACGGGGTCTTGTAGTTCACGTACACATCGTTGGTCGCATAGCCGCCGACTTCGCCGGTGGAGTCCGACTGGCCATCGATGTAGTTCGTGCTGAAGCCCACGGTGAAGTCGCCCAGCGACCAGGTGTTGCGCAGCGCGGCACGCAGGTCGGGCTGACCCACGATTCCGGCCTGGTCGGTCACATCGCCGACGACCGAGATGATGTCGTACTTGTTGATGTACGAAATCTGCAGGGCGTTCTCCAACTTGCCGGCGCCGCCGAGATCGAAATCGGTGCGCAGATTGAAGTCGAAGCCGTTGGTCTTCAGCGTGCCTTCGTTCGCCGAACCGCGGGTCACGCGGATGATCGCATTGGTGATCGGGTCACGCAGCACGCCCAGACCGGCCGGAATCGGGCCGAGGCTCGGGTCGATGGAACGGTCGATCAGCTCCTGCGAGGTGAACTGGTTGATGCGGTCCTCGACCTTGATGTTGTAGTAGTCGAGGGTGACGTTCAGCCAGTCGAACGGGTCGTAGGCGACGCCGATGCTGTACTGCTTGGACTGCTCGGACTTGAGCGCGCTGTTGGCGATGACCGTTGCGTCGACCTGGATCTCGGTGTTCGCGCAGGTGGCCGGATTGCCGCCGAAGACGACGCAGGTGTCGAAGTCGGTGACCGGGTCGGCCGAGAACGCAGCCTGCTGGGTCAGGATGTCCAGCGTCGGAGCGCGGAAGCCTTCGCCGTACGAAGCGCGGAAGGTCAGGTTGTCCAGCGGCTGCCAGCGGGCGGCGATCTTCGGCGAGAAGTCATTGCCGTAGTCGCTGTATTTGTCGTAGCGGCCCGCGATGGTGACGTCGAAGGTGCTGGTGAACGGGAACAGCCACTCGAAGAACGCCGAGTAGACGTCGCGGCTGCCGCCGGCGGAGTTGCCGGACGAGCCTTCGATGACGCCGGCTTCGGAGAGCGGATCGAAGATATCGGCGTACTCTTCCTTGCGGTATTCGGCGCCGACGACGGCGTTGGAAACGCCACCGCCCATCTCGAACAGGTCGAAGTTGACCGTGCCGTACAGCTCTTCGGTCTTCCAGGTCGATTCGCGGGCGATCGTAGCGGTGAAGCCCTTGATCACGGCGGGATCGGAGCCGAACGGGTCGAGCAGGTTGTAGCTACCGTTGGCGATGGCCTGTTCGGCCAGCGGACGGACGATGAAGCCATGGCCCAGTTCGGTGTAGTGGTACTCGTTACGGCGCAGGCCGAAGTCCACCGACACCTTGTCGGTCAGCTGGCCGGTCGAGCCGATCAACAGATCGGTAACGGTCGCATCGGTGTTGGTGTCGCGATTGCCGGCCGCGGCGAAGCGGTGGCGCACGAACGCCGGCAAGCCATCGGCCGGAGTCGGATCGTTCGGGCTGCCCGACGGGATGAACACTTCGCCCGGCGTCGGCGCGTAACGGCCGAAGCTGTTCACGCGGCTGGCCGTGGCGGTCATGTACAGGGTCCAGTCGTCGTTGATCTGGTAGTCGCCACGGGCGAACAACGACTTGTTCTCGATCGAAGCTTCGTTGGCCGCAACGGAGTTGAAGTCGAAGGAGCAGGTACCGCCCGACGTCACCCAGAAACCGTTGGTGTCGCAATCGAAACCAGGCATACGGATGAAGGCGCCCGTAGCGCGCCAGTCGGCAGCGACGCCCGGACGCGGCGGCGTGGTCGGATCGGCACGATCCGGATTCGGAACGACGGTGCGGTAGTTGTTGCCGAAGGACGAAACGCCCAGGGTGCCGCCGCCGATCTGGTCGCGGGTGAACACCATGCCGCGCTTGGAGTACGACATGCCGGCGATCAAGCTGCCGCGGTCGCTCGAGACGCCCATGATCGCGGAACCTTCTTCCGTATCGCCGCCCTGGATCTTGGTCTGGCCAGTACCGATGCGGACTTCGGCGCCGTTGAAATCCTTGCGCAGGATGATGTTGACCACGCCGCCGATGGCGTCGGAGCCGTACACGGCCGAAGCGCCGTCGGACAGGATTTCGATGCGCTCAACGGCAGCGATCGGCACTGCGTTCAAGTCGGCGGACTGACCGGAGAACGGAGCCTTCGGCGCGCGACGACCGTCGATCAGCACCAGCGTACGGCTCGAACCCAGGCCACGCAGGTCGATGTCGGCCAGAGCCTGTGCGGTGCTGCCGGACTGCGGACGGAAGTTGCCGAACGAGGAGAAGGTCGAGTCGCGCAACACGTCGGCCACGGACACGTCGCCGCTGGCGTCGATCTGCGCACGATCGATAACGACTACGGGAACAGCACCTTCGATATCGGCGCGCTTCAGGCGCGAACCGGTGACTTCGATGCGGTCGAGGGTCTTGGCGTCGTCGGTTTCGGCTTCCTGCGCAACTACGTTGCCGGAAACCAGAGTCGCCGCGCTGGCGAACAACGCGAACTTAATCGCGCCTGGCAGCTTCTTAAGGTTGGTCATTTGATGCTCTCTCTCAAGGTCGAGTTGAAGACCAGGTCGCAAGGACCCAAGCCAAATAAACAGACGCCAAATGGGACTACGCCTGGTGGCCGAAGGATAACGTAATTTTTACGGCGATGGATACAACCGCAACCAAAACTCACAATTGAATAATAATGTTCAATATAAACAATAGCTTATCTTGTTATGAATTCGTGATGCGAGTACCAATTCCCCTGTTCAAAAACTCCAAGTCACAATTTGAGCTGAATGGCACACCAAAGCCTCTAAACACTGACACCCACCGGGGTCATTACAAAGTGCTAAGTGCGCTATGTGCCTGGGCGATCAGCGGGGCCGGAATTTTCTCGCCATATTCGTCAAGATAGGCGCAGATCTGTTCGAATTCTGCCTTCCAGGCCGAATTATCGAAGGAGAAGAGCTCAGCCAGCTGCTCAGAAGAAATATCGGCCCCTTGCAGATTGAGATCCGCCAGTTGCGGCTGCAGGCCTATGGGAAGCTCCATCGCTCCTACCCGGTTTTCTACCCGTTCGATCATCCATTCCAGCACCCGCAGGTTCTCGCCGAAGCCCGGCCAGAGGAATTTTCCGTCCCCGCCTTTGCGGAACCAGTTGACGTGGAAGATCTTGGGCAGACGAGCGCCCGGCACGTCGAAGGACAGCCAGTGCGCGAAATAGTCGGCGAAGTTGTAGCCGCAGAACGGCTTCATGGCCATCGGGTCGCGGCGCATCACCCCGACATCGCCGGCGGCGGCGGCGGTGGTTTCCGAGCCCATGCTGGCGCCGACCAGCACGCCGTGGGTCCAGTCGCGGGCCTCGAATACCAGCGGCACCAGCGAAGCGCGACGGCCGCCAAAGACGATGGCCGAGATCGGCACGCCCTGCGCATCTTCGGCGCGCGGCGAATAGCTGGGGCACTGCCGGGCCGAAACCGTGAAGCGCGAGTTGGGATGCGCCGCCGGACCGTTGGCCGGGTCGAAATCGCGGCCCCGCCAGTCCTTCGACGGCACCCGGGCATCCAGGCCTTCCCACCAGGGCTGATCGTCGGCGGTCGTCGCGACATTGGTGAAGATGGTGTCGCGGCCGATGGTGGCCAGCGCGTTGGGATTGGATTTGTCCGAGGTGCCCGGAGCAACGCCGAAGAAGCCGGCTTCCGGATTGATGGCGTACAGACGGCCGTCCGCGCCGGGACGCATCCAGCAGATGTCGTCGCCCACCGTCCACACCTTCCATCCGGCTTCGCGATAGCTCTCCGGCGGAATCAGCATGGCCAGGTTGGTTTTGCCGCAGGCCGACGGAAATGCCGCGGCGATGTAGTGGGTCTCGCCGCGCGGATTCTCTATGCCGACGATGAGCATGTGTTCGGCCAGCCAACCTTCCCGCCGCGCCTGCCAGGAGGCGATGCGCAAGGCGTGGCATTTCTTGCCCAGCAACGCGTTGCCGCCGTAGCCCGAACCGTAGCTCTTGATGCTCAGCTCTTCCGGGAAATGCATGATGAAGCGGCGGTCCGGATCCAGCTCGCCGGTGGAATGCAGGCCTTTGACGTAGCCGCCGCCTGCAAGCGCGCCTTCGCGTTCGATGCGCGCCAGCGCCGGTGCGCCCATGCGGGTCATCAGGCGCATATTGGCGACCACATACGGCGAGTCGGTGATTTCGACGCCGCACCGCGCCAAAGGCGAATCGATCGGCCCCATGCAATAGGGAATGACATAGAGCGTGCGGCCACGCATGCAGCCCGCGAACAAAGCATCCATGCGCCGATGCCCCTCTTCCGGCGCCATCCAGTGGTTGTTGGGGCCGGCATCGTCGCGGTCGCGGCTGCAGACGAAGGTGAGATGCTCGACGCGCGCGACATCGCTGGGGTCGGAGCGGTGCAACCAACTGCCCGGATGCGTGTCGGGATTGAGCGGCAGCAGCGTGCCGTCTTCCTGCATCAATCGCAGCAGCGCGGCGTACTCTTCGTCGCTGCCGTCGCACCAGTGGATCGAATCCGGCAGGGTCAGCGCGGCGGTCTCGGCGACCCAGCGATTCAAACTATCGAGTCGGCTGCCCGCCGGATTCTTTTCGTCGAAGTACGAAATCGCTGCGTTCATGCACGCCCTCCCAGGCCAACCAAATTGTTGCGAATGCAACTAAATGGTACTCGCGCTGGCAGGCGAGGTCTTGCTGCAGCGCAGACCTGATTCTTATGAAAACGTTTGTGAAAACGTTATCAGTCGTTCTGCGCACGCCTGTACGGTTGGAACAACTGCAGCAGCCACGGTTTCTGCGCCAACACCAGACTGACGCCGACCCGTTCCTGCGCGCTCAAAGTCGCATCGCGGGCCAGCAGCGCATCGAACTCGCGCGCCAGTTCTTCCAACCGCAGACGGAGCTGCTTGACGCCTTCGATGCTCAGGCTGCCGCTCAGCAACAGCAGCGCGTCCTGTTCGCCGTCGAAGGGGTCGGCGAAGAAATCGCCGAGCAGGTTCAAGCGGAAGTAGCGCTCCATTGGTCCATTGGCGCGCCAGCGGAAATTGCGCGCGGTGAGCGGGCGTCCGCGGTTGCCCGGCATCAGTTCGATGATGCCTAGGCGGTCCAGCTTCACCAGCAGCGCGGTCCACTGCGCCACGTTGAAGTCGAACTGCGCCAGCACGTCCTCCTGGCGCCAGCGGTTGATGGTCAGGAACAGTGCGAGCAATAGCGCCGGCTCGCTCACCAGCGCCTGTTCCTGCGATTCGCTGAGGTTGGCCATGGCAGGACGTCCGCGCGCGGACTCGGCGCTGAGTTCGGCCAGGCCCACGTCCAACGCATCGCAGATCTGCTCCAGCCGCTGCAGGCTCATGGCGCGTTGCGAAAACATCCGCTTGATCGCCGCTTCGCTCAGCTTCAAGCGTGCGGCCAGGTCGCGATAGGTCAGGCCTTGCGCGCGCAGGCAGCGTTTCAGTGAGTCGACGAGTTCGATGGATAGGGCCATGGTTTAGGAATCGTATACCCAACCCATAACATCCGGCCACCTGGTAGAAATATGTTGAATTCCGAGTACCCGCAAGCAAGCTGCAGGCAAACAGGAATCGGAGGTGCCCATGTTGTGTCGCGTCGTTTATCTACCGACCCTGGCGTTGGGCCTGACGTTTGCCGGCTTCCATGCCCCGGCCGCTGCGCAATCCAATCATGTCAGCGATGCCTCTGCGGCCAGTCTGGATGCTTCGGTCGAAGTTCCGGTCGCACTCTACGATGCGCTGAAGGCCGGCGCCCATTTCACCGTCACAGGCGTCCAAGCCAGCGCACGGGGCACGGTACTGACGATCTCGGTGGCGCCGGCATTCGGTTCCATCCTGCTGGCCGGCCTTGTGGAACCCGACTTCAATCTGCTTTCCGGCTCGCCGAAGACCAGCGTGGGCACCGCGCTGGTGGTGTCCGGTGGTTTACTGCTGATGCTGGGCAGCACCGCGATCGCCTTCATTCCCGATCCGAGCGCGCGGCCTCATATCCATAGCCGGCGGATCCACCCATGAAGCTTTCAAGCCGGTTGCTGGCGCTCTGTCTTGCCTGGCCGCTGATTGCCGTCGCCGGTACGCAGTGCGAAATCAAACCGGCGACGCCGCAAAAGCTGGCCGATGCCACCGTCACTGCAATGCGCGTGGTGGAGGCACTGGAACAGGCCGACGCACCGGTCGCGCTGGTCGCCCGCGTGGGCACCGATCTTTCCAAGCAAGGCCTGGTTTATAGCCATGTCGGTTTTGCGCTGCGCGACCACAGCGACGGCCGCTGGACGATGCTGCACCTGCTCAACGAATGCGGTACGGCGCGCTCGGCCCTGCATGCGCAAGGGTTGGTGAACTTCTTCGCCGACGACTTGGTGAATCAGGATGCACGTATCGTCTGGCTGCAGCCGGATCTGGCGCGGCGCCTGGCCGATCACTTGCGTGGCTTGCCGCGCAACGCTTTGCACGAACAGGCCTACAACCTGATCGCGCGTCCTGGCAGCGGCCAATACCAGAACTCCACCGCGTGGGTGCTGGAAACGTTGGCTGCAGTGGCAGCCACGCCGGAGCTGCAGGATCGCCATGCAGCATACGCATGGGCGCATCGCGATGGCTTCGTGCCGGACACCATCCACATTGCCTACACGAAGCGAGTGCTGGGAGGACTGTTCGGTGTCAATACCATTTTCACAGATCATTCCGTCGGCACGCGCCTTTCCGGCGATTACCCTGTCGTGACCGTGCGCGCAATCCTCCGCTATCTCCATGAGCGCGGCTACATCTTGAGCGAGCGGGAATGGCGCGACGGCAAGTTGCAAACCCGAGCCGGACGAGCTTGATCTCGCATGGACACCGCTTACGTCATCCAAGCTGTCTGTTTCGGTCTTCCAGGACTCGGGCTTACGTTAGGCCCATTGCCATTCCTTTACATTGCTAATCGCAACGCAGCGCCTCGCCGCCTTTTCATATGCACCAGCCCTGGCCTTCTTGCGAGCGGGCTATTCGTACTGGCCTGCCTGATCTCGCCATGGACTGTTCTTTCCGCTTCCCAGCCCTACACGGCGATCTATCAAGTACTGCTCGCTTTATGCGCCACGTTGATCATTCCGGCAGTCGCCGTTCTCCACCGCCGTTGGGTAGGCATTGTTCATGTCGCCACCGCGACGGGCATCGCTTGTCTTTGGTTGGTTGGGATGATGGCGCTGACGGACAAATGGATGTAGTCATCATTCCCATCAAGCTGGGCGGTTATCACTGCACGAGGCAATTCGGCGGAAGTCAGCGACTTACTCCAGCTTGAGCTCCGCATCGCCCGAGAAAGTCTCCAGCCTGATCTCGCCCTCGCCGGATCCGTAGCGCGTGTTGAAGCTGGCACCGGGACCGTGCTCAGGCCTTTCGATCTTCGCGCCTGGCGCCTTGAGATCGCCGCTGAAGCTTTCCCCGCTGACCTGGGCGGACAGATTCCGTGGCAGCACCAGCAACAGGTCGCCGCTGACGGTTTCCATACTGATCTCGCCTTTGGGCGCCAGCGCCGCGCGCACTTCGGCGTTGCCGCTGACGGTGCTGGAGGAGAGTTCGCTGATGCGCTCGCCGTTGACGGCGACATCTATGTTGCCCGACACGGTTTCGGTCTTGATCTGTCCATTCATGCGGCCGCGCAGGATGATGCCGCCACTGACGGTCTGCGCCTGTACGTTGGCACTGTTGACGGTCAAACGTAGGTCGCCGCTTACGCTTTCCACGTCGACCTCTCCCGGCGCTGCCGCCAGCGCCACGTTTCCGCTGACGCTGTCGATGGACAGCTTGGAGGAAGCCACGCCGGAAACGTCCACGTCGGCCGATACCGAATCGATTTCCAGATCAGCGCGCACCGGCACCATGAGCTGCAGATCCGTGGGCCCGGATTTGTTGCCGCCCCAGCCGCTGTTGCGCGGGTATTGGACCTTGACTTCCAACTGCTGGGAATCGCCCTCCACCACCAGCTTTTCGACGCCATCGCCCAGCGTGCCGGTGATCTTCACCTCATTGCGGTCCCAGGCGCGCACCTGGATGCGCCCTTTGAGGTTTTCGATATCGATACGGCCCCGCGCATCCAACGGGCGGGTCTGATCGATCGGGGTAGCGGCGCCGGCGGCCGCGGAAAGCGCCAGCAACGGAACGAACAACAGAGCAGCGGCGGGTGCGAAGTGGCGCATGGGATTGTCCTCAGGTCATGACTGCGCGCTGCGTCAGTTGCAGGCGTCGTGCGTAGGTACGGCGGAGTTGTTCCAGCAGGAAGGTGGCATTGGGATCGTTGTCGATCGCGCTGAGTATCTGCGCGGCGCTGCGGTCGAGTTCGCCGAAGGCCCCGTGCAGTTCGGGATGGGTATCGGCCTGCTCAAGACGGGCGAATGCGCGCTCGTAATCCAGTGCCATGGAAACGGCCTGTTGGCGGACCATCGGATTGCCGACCGGCGCCTGCGGTTGGGTCGTCGGCATCATCTGCCAGACCACGCCCACGGCGAGCAACAAGGAAGCGGCCATGGCCCAGGGCGCGAACCGGCGCGCCCGCTGTTTGCTTGCGGCAGGCGCTTGCTGAGGCGTGACGGCGATGCGCGCGGCGATGCCCGGCCACAGGTCTGCCTGCGGTTCCTGGTCGCGGCGCAGTCCGCGCAGCTGCCAGCGCAGTGTTTCGTCGGCTTGCGCGCCGTCTTCGTGCGCGCCGTCATTACGTATGTTCATACCTCGCCTCCTAAACGTCCGCGCAGCAACTGCCGCGCGCGGTGCAACTGCGCCTTCGAGCTACCGACCGCCATGCCCAGTTCGCTGGCGATCTCTTCGTGTTTCCAACCTTCCACATCGTGCAATACCAGCACTGCGCGTGCGCGCGGCGGCAGCGTGGCGACCGCGCGCTCCAGATCCATAGAAAGCGCGGTGCCGTTGCCTGCCGAATCGGCGACGCCCAAGCTATCGAGCGCGTCTTCGTCTTCGTCGAAGCGCGGACCGCCGCGCCGGCTGCGCAGCTCCATCAGCGCGGTGGTGACCGCCAGCCGATGCAACCAGGTCGAGACGGCGCTTTCGAAACGGAACTTCGGCAAAGCCTGCCAGGCGCGGACGAAGGCCTCCTGGGTCAGATCCTCGGCCCGCACGCCATGCGCGCCGACCAGCCTGACGATGACGCCGTGCACGCGCCCGGCATGGCGGCGGTAGATCGACTCGAAAGCGCCGGCATCGCCCGCCGCGGCCGAACGCGCCAGCGCCGCATCGGTGGCGGCGGCCACCTCGGCAGTGGTCGTGTCTGTCATCGCATCGGTCATGGCGGCGGTCAGCATAGGCATTGGGATGCGGCAATGGGCTATTGGGTTTAAGGCGATCCAGAAATAAAACGAACTGGCGTTTAAGGCTCCAGATTTGGCTTTGGCTCCCCCTCCCGTGAGGCGCGGCAAGCAGGACGGGTAAACCCCGCAGGGGCGGCGCACAGGGATGTGCGCCGTTTCCGTAGACACAGGATGTGTCTTACGGAAATTCCCGGCCTGCTTGCGGACCCGGCGGCTTCATCGCCGGGCGCGACGTTAGGGTGTGCTTTCTTTGGTCACTTTCTTTGCACAAGCAAAGAAAGTGACTCGCGCAAAGCGCGAAACGCTCTATTGCATGCGCCAAGGCAAGATCAAGATGGATCCCAGCTTGACCAGCTTCGCCGTTAGAAACCGCTGGGATGACATCATCATTATTTGAGAGGACGCTGGAACCCGCCTTAGCCAGGACGACGAAACCAGCGGACTCAGCTCGGGATCAGCGTACTGATCACGTGTTCGACATAGGCTTCGAACTCCTCGTGATGCAGGCGCGGCTGCTGCAGCTGCAAGGCCAGCTGCAGGAAACCCAGATAGGCCGAATACGCCAAGCGCGCGCGATGCTGGGCCTCGGTGCGCCCCAGGCCGGCCTGGCGGAAGGAAGCGACCAGGTAGTCCAGGCGCCGCTGCGAGACCCGGTTGATCACCGGCTGCACAGCCGGGTGGTCCAGCGCCTTCAGCAGCTCGCTATAAATAACGTGTGGTTTGACTTCGTGGGCGACCAACAGGAACAGCTCGCGCAGGCGCGCCCGGGGGTCCGGCACCGCCTCCAGGCTGCCGAACACGCTCTCCTGTTCGATCGCCTCCCAACGCTCCAGCGCCGCCTGCAAAAGCGCATCGCGCGAGGGGAAATGCCAGTAGAAACTGCCCTTGGTGACACCCAGGCGGCGTGCGAGCGGTTCCACCGCCACTGCGGCGACCCCTTGTTCGGCGACCAGATCCAGGGCGGCCTGTGCCCAATCTTCGGCGCTCAGGCGTGCGGGCCGGGAAGTGTTGGCCGAAGCCGATTCGGGCATGTTTGCAGTCATGTTTCACATTTAACCATACGCCGAGGTTTGTTGCGGTATGTTTTGCGGCATCGCATCGAAGGTCCCTGGAATCAGCAGCTTGCAGCGGCAACGGATCAGAGCGGGCGGCACCGAAACCGATTGACTACTCTAAATTGTGAGATCCATACTAGCCCGTATGGTATCCACTTACTCCAAGGCTCCGATGGAACCGCTCCCCGCCCAGTCGCGAACGCTGACCGGCGCAGGCGGTCTTGCCCTGGCTGCGACCGCTTTCCCCACCGCCTCTCCTTTGCAGGCTTCCAACACGCTGCTTTTCGCGCACGGCTTCGGCCAGACCCGTGGAGCCTGGCAGCGCAGCGGCATGGCGCTGGCTGCGGAGGGCTATGCCGGCCTTTCCTACGACGCGCGCGGCCATGGCGAGTCGGCGCGCAATCCTGTCGACCTGCCCTACGCTGGCGAGCAATTCGCCGACGACCTGATCATCGTCGCCGGAGAACACGTGCAACCGCCGGTGCTGGTCGGCGCTTCGATGGGCGGCCTGTTCGGCATGATTTCCGAAGCGCGCTGGCCGGGCCTGTTCCGCGCCATGGTGCTGGTCGACATCACCCCGCGCTGGGAAGAGGCCGGGCTGCAACGCATCCTCGGTTTCGTCACCGCGTTTCCGCAGGGTTTCGATTCGCTGGATCACGCCGCCGACATCATCGCCGCCTATTTGCCGCATCGCCGTGCGCGCAAGACGCCGCAGGAACTGCGCGAAGTCCTGCGCGAAGGCAGCGACGGCCGCTGGCGCTGGCATTGGGACGCGCGTTTGATCGACGACCTGGTGCGCGATTGCGCGCAGCACCAGGACGATATCGTCGATGCCGCACGCACGATCCGCTGTCCGGTATTGCTGATCAGCGGCGGCCGTAGCGATCTGGTTTCGGCCAAGACCGTGGAAGAATTCCAGGCATTGGTTCCGCATGCGCGCCACGCGCATCTGCCGCAGGCCACGCACATGCTGGCCGGCGACGACAACGACACCTTTACCAGCACCGTGCTGGAATACCTGGCCGATCTGCCGGCCGCCGCGACGGAGCTTGCCACCGCCGCCAACCTATCCGAAATCGGCGATTGCGCCGTCACCAAGTCCGTCACCGGAGCCGCCCCATGAGCATCGTCGCCCCCTTCCTCGCCTTCCTGCTGGTCGGTGCGTTCGCCGCCTACCATCGCATCCGGCTTGCCTACTGGGCCGCGATCACCGCAACGCTGCTGGTGGCTTGCTGGCTGCTGGGCGCCAACCAAACCGCCACCATCGTGGCCGCAGTGCTGGTGGCGCTGATCGCGGTGCCGTTGCTGATTCCCGGCATCCGCAAACCGCTGGTCACCGCGCCGCTGCTGAAGTTCTTCCGCAAGGTGCTGCCGCCGTTGTCGCAGACCGAACGCATCGCACTGGAAACCGGTTCGGTGGGTTTCGAAGGCGAGTTGTTCACCGGCGACCCGGACTGGAACAAGCTGCTCAACTATCCCAAGCCGCAGTTGTCGGCCGAGGAACAGGCCTTCCTGGACGGCCCGGTCGAAGAGCTTTGCCGCATGACCAACGACTGGGAAATCACCCACGTCTACGCCGATCTGCCCCCGGAGCTGTGGGCCTTCATCAAGAAGAACAAGTTCTTCGGCATGATCATTCCCAAGGAATACGGCGGCCTGGGTTTCTCGGCGCTGGCCCACCACAAGGTCATCCAGAAAATCGCGTCGGTCTCCAGCGTGGTCAGCTCCACCGTCGGCGTGCCCAATTCGCTCGGCCCGGGCGAACTGCTGAACCACTACGGCACCCAGGAGCAGAAGGACTACTACCTGCCGCGCTTGGCAGCCGGCGAAGAAGTGCCCTGTTTCGGTCTGACCGGTCCGTTCGCAGGTTCCGACGCCACCTCCATTCCCGACTTCGGCATCGTCTGCAAGGGCGAGTGGAACGGCGCCAACGTGCTGGGCGTCAAGCTGACTTTCGACAAGCGCTACATCACGCTCGCGCCGGTGGCCACGTTGATCGGCCTGGCGTTCCGCATGTACGACCCGGACAAGCTCATCGGCGACACGCGCGACATCGGCATCACCCTGGCGCTGTTGCCGCGCGACACCGCCGGCGTGGAAATCGGCCGTCGTCATTTCCCGCTCAATTCGCCGTTCCAGAACGGCCCCATCCACGGCAAGGAAGTCTTCATTCCGCTCAGCCAGCTGATCGGCGGCGTGGACAAGGCCGGCCTGGGCTGGAACATGCTCAACGAGTGCCTGGCGGTGGGCCGCTCCATCACCCTGCCGTCCACCGGCAGCGGCGGCGCCAAGGCCGGCGCGCTGGTCACCGGCGCGTATGCGCGCATCCGCAAGCAGTTCGGCCTGTCGGTCGGCCGTTTCGAGGGCGTGGAAGAAGCGCTGGCCCGCATCGGCGGCAAGGCTTACATGATCAGTGCGCTGTCGCAGGCCACCGCAGCGGCGGTGGATCGCGGCGACGTGCCGTCGGTGCCTTCGGCCATCGCCAAATACCACTGCACGGAAATGGGCCGCGAAGTATCCAAGGATGTGATGGACGTGATCGGCGGCAAGGGCATCATCCTGGGGCCGCGCAATTTCGCCGGCCGCGCGTGGCAGGCATCGCCCATCGCCATCACCGTGGAAGGCGCCAACATCATGACCCGCAGCCTGCTGATCTTCGGCCAGGGCGCGATCCTGTGCCATCCGTGGGTGATGAAGGAGATGAAGGCCGCCGCCAATCCGGATCACCAAGCCGGGCTCGAGGAATTCGACCGCAATCTGTTCGGCCATATCGGTTTCGCCATCTCCAACGCGGTGCGCTCGTACTGGTTCGGCCTGACTGGAGCGAAGATCGGTTCGGCGCCGGGCGACGACTACACGCGCCGTTACTTCCGCAAGCTGGATCGGTATTCGGCCAACCTGGCGTTGATGGCCGATGTGTCCATGCTGTTGCTGGGCGGCAAGCTGAAGTTCAAGGAATCGCTGTCGGGACGGCTGGGCGACGTGCTGAGCAACATCTACATGACCAGCGCCATGCTCAAGCGCTATCACGACGAAGGCGCGCCGGTGACCGACCAGCCGCTGCTGGCCTGGGCCTTCCACGACAGCGTGCACAAGATCGAACAGGCCTTGTCGGCCGCGCTGCGCAACTTCCCGATCCGTCCGGTGGTGTGGTTGCTGTGGCCGCTGATCTTCCCGTGGGGCCGCCGCGCCGTCGCTCCCAGCGATCGCTTGGGCCACCGAGTAGCCGCGTTGCTGATGACGCCCAACGAAGCGCGCGACCGCCTGGGCGAGGGTGTGTTCCTCACCCCATGCGAGAACAATCCCGGTGGCCGCATCAACAGCTACCTGGCCAAAGCCATCCTGGCCGAGCCGGTGGAACGCAAGTTCATCAAGGCGCTGAAGAACAGCGATATCGAAGCGCTGGATTTCGCTTCGCAGTTGGACGAAGGCGTGCGCGAGGGCTGGATCACGGCCGATGAGCGCAGGCAGTTGGAAGAGCTGCGCGAAATCACCCTGGAGACCATCACCGTGGACGATTTCGATACCCACGAGCTGCGTTCGGCGGGTTACTACGACAAGCACGGTGCCGGGACGCGGCAGTCGCGCGAAGCGGCTTGAGTCCTTAGCTCCTCCCTTGCGAAGTCCCCTTGGGGGCTTCGCAAGGGAGGGGGCCAAAAGCAAAGGCTACACATGACCGCTTCCGTACTTCAGCTCTACAACAGCATCACCCGCAAGCCGTTCGGCCATTGGCTGTTCTCGCGCCTGATCTGTTTCAAGGCGCCCTACTTCGGCAGCATCAAGCCGCGCATGACCGTGCTGCAGCCCAACCGCGCCGAGGCCACCATCGCCCATCGCCGCAGCGTCACCAACCATCTGGGCACCGTGCACGCCATCGCCCTGTGCAATCTGGCCGAATTCACCGGCGGGCTGATGACCGACGTCAGCATTCCGGCGTCGATGCGTTGGATTCCGAAAGGGATGAGCGTGGAATACCTGAAGAAGGCCGTCGGCGCCCAGCGCGGCGTGGCTACGCCGGAATTCCCGCCTCGCGAGGCGGCCGAAGGCTACGAACTGCCGGTGAACGTGGTGGTGACCGACCCGCAGGGCGACGCCGTGTTCAAGGCGCGCATCTCCATGTGGGTCTCCCCCAAACCCGCCCGCACGTAGAGCGACGTGGGAGCGGCGTCCCGCCGCGAGCTCTTGATCCTTGACCTGTGCGCAAGAGCTCGCGGCGGGACGCCGCTCCCACGGTCCGTGCGCATATACCAGTCGCGACTCACATCGCTCCTACGCATGCACGTTTCTCAGACGCCGCGGGTCAGGCACCACACCGCGATGATGGCGGCGATGGCCGGCACACCCTGCACCATGAAGATGCGCTTGCTGACGCTGTAAGCGCCGTACAACGCCGCGACCACCACGCAGCCCAGGAAGAACAGCACCACGTTCCATTGCCCCGCGAACAGGAACCAGAGCAGTCCTGCAGCAAGGAAACCGTTGTAGAGCCCCTGGTTGGCGGCCAGTACCCGCGTGGTCTCCGCCTTCTCCGGTGAATTGCGAAAGGTTTTCAGCCCCAGCGGCCTGGTCCACAGGAACATCTCCAGCACGAGGAAATACCCATGTAGCGCGGCGACCACGATCGTCAGTATCTGTGCAAACAAAAGCATGGTTCTCTCCCCGTCTTGTCAATGATGCGACGCAGTCGCTTCCCCTACCGTCTCCACCCGCTTCCACAGCCGCCAGCCAATGCCCGCCGCGGCGAACGCGGCCAGCGCGCTCAACCCGGCGAAGCCGCCGATAGTCATGCCGATCGCCTTCAGGCCGTTCATGCCGGTCGCAATGGCCAGGTCGCCGAAGCGCCACACCGCGGTATCGACCGCGTCCTGGCCCTTGTAGCGCACGTTGCGCGGCACACGGGTGTATAGGCTATGCCGCGCCGGCTCGGCCATGCCGTAGGCCAGGCCGCGACTGACGATCAAGGCCAGCACGGTCGGCGCCACTGGGCCCAGCAGGAACGGCAGGGTGAACAGCGGCGCATGCGGATCGGCCGAGAACACCACGACCAGCAGCACCGCGATGCTGACCAGCGCCCAGATCATGATCACCACGCCCGGGCCGCTGCGCGGCAGCAGCCAACGGGTCAGGGCAATCTGCACGATCACGGTCAGCAGGTTCGAAGTCAGGTCGACGTCGGCGTGGAAACGCGTGCGCGCCGCCGCGTCGGCGAAGGTCGCGCCGGAGTAATCGATCATCAGTGCGTAGTTGACCGTGCCGATGCCGTCTGCCAGCAGCAGCAGCACGGCCATGCCGCGTATGAACGGATCGGCGAATATCTGCTTCAGGCCATCCCACATGCCACCGCCGACCGCGTCCTCGTGACCGGCTTCGTGCCGGCGTGCGCCATGCGCACGTGCCCAGCGGCCAAGCATTACCACGCAAACCGTGGCAATGCTGAGCAGACTGGCCGACACGAGCAGCAACGGCCCCACGCCGATCACGTTGACCAGCGAGCGGGTCAGCGCCGGCCCGGCAAGTGCACCCAGCGTGCCGGCGATGGCGATGATCGGGAACAGCCGCTTCGACTGTTCCAGGCTCCAGATGTCGGACATGAAAATCCAAAACACCGACACCACGACCAGGTTGAACACGCTGACCCAGACGAAGAACACCATGCCCAGCGCGCGCGGGCTGAGCAGACCCACATTGGTGAACGCCGGGATGAAGGCCAACAGGCAGGCGATGAAGAATACGTACACCACCGGCACCAGCACCCTGCGCGGCCAGCGCGAAGCTAGCGCCGCGAACACCGGAGTCAACACCAGCGTGGCGATGAAGGTCGCGGCGTAGAACCATGGCAACTGGGTCGAACCGACCGCCGCGGACAATTGCTCGCGCACTGGTCGGATCACGTAGTACGCCGCCAACACGCAGAAGAAATAGACGAAGGAAATGGCGACTGCGCGCCACTCGCCGCTATGGACTCGACCCTCGGTTGCCTGCATCGACTGCATTTCCGCCCGCGATGCGCGCAAGGTATCCGATGCACTGCAACATCGCCAGCGTTTCCGGCATCGCCAATTCAGTCGCTTAACCCGCATCGTCCACTTGGCTAGGACTGAGAGCATTTGCTCTAACCCCGAGGGATAGCTTCGCCCGGTCTTCGCCGCAGGCTTGCACGTGTACGACTACATCATCATTGGCGCCGGTTCCGCCGGCTGCGTGCTGGCCAACCGCCTTTCCGAAGACCCGTCCGTCAAAGTGCTGCTGCTGGAAGCCGGCCCCCGCGACTGGCACCCCTTCATCCACATGCCCGCCGGCCTGGCCAAGCTGGTCGGCCAGAAAGGCGTGAACTGGAATTACGACACCGCGCCCGAACCGCACCTGGACAACCGCCGCCTGTGGTGGCCGCGCGGCAAGGTGCTGGGCGGTTCCAGCTCGATCAACGCGATGTGCTACATCCGCGGCGTGGCCGGCGACTACGACGATTGGGCGAACGGCGGCGCCGAAGGCTGGGACTGGAACGGTGCACTACCCTACTTCAAGCGTGCGGAACGCAACTCGCGTGGCGCCGACGCCCTGCACGGCAGCGACGGCCCGCTGTACGTCTCCGACCTGCGCTACACCAATGCCCTGTCGTCGGTGTTCATCGAAGCCGGGCAGCAGGCGGGCTTCCGCCGCAACAACGACTTCAACGGTCCCGAACAATCCGGCGTGGGCCTGTACCAGGTCACCCAGAAGGACGGCGCGCGCTGCTCGTCGGCCGTCGCCTACCTGCAACCGGCCAGATCCCGTTCCAACCTGGATGTCCTGACCGGCGCGCTGGTGCGGCGCATCCTGCTGGAGAACGGCCGCGCGGTCGGCGTGGCCTACGCCAGCGGCGGCCAGGAAATCCAGGCGCGCGCCGAACGCGAAGTATTGCTGAGCGGCGGTGCGATCAATTCGCCGCAGCTGTTGATGCTGTCGGGCATCGGCCCGGCCGATCATCTGCAGGAACACGGCATCAGCGTGGCCGTGGATTCGCCTTACGTAGGCCGCAACCTGCAGGACCATCTGGACATCTGCACGCTGCAGCATTCCACCCAGCGCGTGACCTACGACCGTGTGGGCGACCTGGCGATCGCCTACCACTATTACTTGAAGCGCCACAGCGGCCCCGGCAGCAGCAATATCGCCGAAGCCGGCGGCTTCCTGCGCTCGTCGCTGGCGCCGGACGCGCGCGCCGACATCCAGCTGCATTTCGTCCCGGCGATGCTGGACGACCACGGCCGCAACCGCCTCAAGGGCGACGGCTACACCCTGCACGCCTGTTTCCTGCGCCCACGCAGCCGCGGCCGGATCACGCTCAACAGCGCCGATCCGCGTGCCGACGCGCGCATCGAAGCGAACTACCTGGGCGACGAGGAAGGCTTCGACCTGAAGATGATGCTGGAGTGCGCCAAGCTGTCCCGCGAACTGTTCGCCCAGAAGGCCTTCGACGCCTACCGCGGCGCCCCGATCCAACCGCCGCGCAGCGACCTTAGCGACCGCGAGCTGGTCGCCTTCATCCGCGCCAAGGCCGAAACCGTGTACCACCCGGTCGGCACCTGCCGCATGGGCAGCGACGAAACCGCCGTGGTGGACAGCCAGTTGCGGGTCAACGGCGTGGAAGGCCTGCGCGTGATCGACGCCTCGGTGATGCCGTCGCTGATCGGCGGCAATACCAACGCGCCCACCATCATGATCGCCGAGCGCGCTTCGGATCTGATCCTGGGAAAACCGGTGCTGGGCTGATTGCGATTGCCCGGATCAACCGGTCGACGGCACCGGCGTGGAAACCCGGGTGGCCAGCCACACGCCCACCGTCGCCAACAGGAATCCGCCGATCTTCAGCAGGGTCAGGTGCTCTCCGAGCAACAGATGCCCGAACACGGCAGTGACGGGCGGCATCAGGAAGAACAACGCGGCCACTCCGGTTGCCGCATCGCGGCGGATCAGCAGGAACAGCAAGGCGAATCCGCCGACCGAGTTGACCAGCACGGTCCAGGCAAGCGGCTGGTAGAAGGCCATGCTCGATTCGTAACGGAATCCTTCGGCCAGCGCCAACGGCAGCAAGGTCAGCGTGGCCACGCCGTTCTGTATCGCCAGGCCCAGGCGCAGATCGATCTTCGACGAATAACGCTTCTGGTACAGCGTTCCCATGCTGATGCCCGCCAGACCCACCGCCAATGCGATCCACGCCCGCACGGGTGTGGCGCCATCCACGCGATCGGCCACCACCAGCAACACGCCGGCGAAGCCCAGCAGCAAGCCGCACCACTGCGCGGCAGCCAGTCGCTCGCTACCGCCAAGCATGGCCAGAAACGCCACCAGTAGCGGCATGATGCCGATCACCAACGCCGTCACCCCGGCGCTCGCGCCCCAGCCCATGGCCAGGTAAACGCCGCCGAACTGCATCGACAGCATCAGCATGCCGGCGACCATGCTGTGCAGCACATCGCGACGGCCGCCCCTGGCTCCCGCCGCGAGCGCGAATGCGGCGAACACCAATCCCGCCAATCCGAAACGCCATATCAGCGCGGTGAACGGAGCCGCATGGCCCAGCATCAACTTGCCGGCGATATAGCCGGTGCACCAGACCACGACGAACGACACCCCGAGCACGGACAAGCCGCTGCTGACCTGGGTGGCTGATGGGGAATTGCTCATTGCTTGTCCGCGAGGCACCGATACGCATCATCGTTCGCATCGGCTGTTGCGTCATCACGACTTTGGTCGGTTGTGCCCGATGTCATCCGCGTTCGAGCATCGCCGGCAGCGGGCAATGCAGCACGCCGCAGATCGTGCGCAGCAGTTCCGATTCGGCCACGCTGATCCTGCCGTCGTGACTGATCGCGGCGGTGATCGCTTCCACCATCACCTGCTTGGCCAGCGGATCCAGTGCATCCAGCCCTTCCCACACGTTCTCCAGCGCCAGCACGCCTTCAGCCGGCGGCGCGTAGGGAAGATGATCGCGCGGCAGCACCCGCTGCAGGCCGCTCAGATAAGCGCGCTGCGCAGCGGTGGGACCGTTGTTGCCCGCCTGTGCCACTACCGCCAGCAGAGTCGCGAATTCCCGTTTGACGTTGCCCGGCTTGCGGCGGCCGAAGCGCGCGTAGCGCGCCGGATCCAGCGATTCGCGCACCTGCACTTCCAGCAGCTTTCCCAAACAGTACTCGAACAGCGAGACCTTGCCGTCCGCATGGACCACGGCATGCACGGCGGCGAGGAAGGCATCGAGCTCCGGCCGCGGGCGCAGGCGCAACACCGGAAACGACAGCGACGCCAAAGGCAGCCGCAGCATCGGGTGCAGGGACGCGAGCCGCTGCTCGCGCAACGACCAGGCTTGCGCGGCGACCGCCTCGCCCAGGCGCGCGGCGACCTCGATGCGCTGGTTGGCGGCGATGGCGGGGCCGTCGTCGACCAGCAAGCCCAGCAGCAACGGCATGACGCCGTCGCGCTGCGCCGCCAACTGGCGCAGTTCCGGCGGCAACGATTGCGCGATGCTGTCCGCGCGGCGGTAGTCGTCCTCGGCAGGCAGGCCCACCTGCGCGGCGATCATCGGTGGGGTGACGCTGATTTCCTGCGCCAGCGGCGGCAGCGGCTGCGGCACGGCGGCCAGACCCAGGGCCAGGTCCTCCTGCATGCCGTCGGGCGGCGCGCTCATCCAGCGCGCAGCGAGTTGCTGTAGCTGTTGCTCGTTGAAAGACGGGTCCAGCAGGCGGATGCGCTCCACCAGCGGCGGATGGGTGGCGAACAGGCCGGACATCGACAACCCCTCGCCGAACAGCATGTGGCTGACTTCTTCTGCCTTGCCCTTGTCGGTGAGCTGCGAGCCTTCATGCAGGCCGCCGATCTTCTTCAACGCGCCGGCCAGGCCCTCGGTCTGGCGCGTGAACTGCACCGCCGAGGCATCGGCCAGCAATTCGCGCTGGCGGCTGACCCCGGCCTTGATCATGCGCCCGAAGAACGCCCCGATGCTGCCGACGATCAGCGCGACCAGCGCCACGCCCAGGATGGCGCCGCCGTTCTTGCCGCCGCCGCGGCCGTAGAACAGCACGCGCTGGCCGACGATGCTCAACATCATGATGCCGAACAAGGTGCCCATCAGGCGGATGTTGAGGCGCATGTCGCCGTTGAGGATGTGGCTGAACTCGTGCGCGATCACGCCCTGCAGTTCATTGCGGTTGAGCCGATCCAGCGCGCCGCGGGTGACCGCGATGGCGGCGTCGGAAGGCGAATAGCCGGCGGCGAAGGCGTTGATGGCCGCTTCCTGCTCCATGACGTAGAGCTTGGGCACCGGTACGCCGGAAGCGATGGCGATTTCCTCCACCACATTGCGCAGGCGCCGCAGCTGGAAGTCGGTGGTGTTCGCCGGCACCTCGGTAGCGCCCATCTGCAGCGCGACCGATTCCCCGCCGCCGCGCAGCGAAGCCATGCGGTACATCGAACCCAGACCGATCACCAACAACGTACCGACCGTGGCGACGAGCAGCAGCACCGCAACGCCGCCAGCGCTTTCCAGTTGCGTCCCCAACAGCGCCAGCACCGCCAGATCCACCGCCAGCACGATCCCGCCCACCGCCAGCGCGAACAGGATCACCATGCGGGTGGAACTACTGCGTGCCTTGGCTTGGTGCTCGAAGAAGTTCATGGAGAGAGTGATGCCCTGTTGGTTCGCGATTGATGCCAGATTCCGCTTTTCGCTTTCTGCTCTGTTTTTGCTTCGGATCCAATCCCCGTAAGACGCGGCAAGCGGGCCGGGATAAACCCCGAAGGGGCGGCGCACACGATGTGCGCCGTTTTCGGAGGGCACATGGATGCGCCTTCCGAAAATTCCCGGTCCGCTTGCGGACCCCACGGCTTCATCGTGGGGCGCGACGTTAGGGCGGTTTTCTTTTGGTTACTTTTCTTTGCCGTTCAAAGAAAAGTGACTCGCGCGTAGCGCGAAACGCTTTTTGCTTTGATCGGATGGACCACGCCAAGAGCGCCCCCATCCGCCTTCGGCACCTTCCCCCGCAAGCAGGGGAAGGGCTACTGCTTTATTCCTAATGGTTGCGCATACGCGCGAAACGCTTTCGCTTTGGCCGGATGCATCGCGCCAAGAGCACCCCATCCGCCTTCGGCACCCCGTATCAAGTACGGGGCAGGCTCTTCCCCTGCAAGCAGGGGAAGGGTTACTCCAGCAAGCAGGGAAGAGTTGTCCGGCTCAGAACTTCACCTTCGGCGCTTCCCGCACTTCGGCCTTGTCCGCCGGAATATCCAGCAGCGCCGCCGGCGCGAAATTGAACATCCCCGCCAGCAGGCTGGACGGAAACACCTCGCGCTTATTGTTGAACGCCATCACAGAATCGTTGTACGCCTGCCGCGCAAACGCCACCTTGTTCTCCGTGGTGGTCAACTCCTCGGTCAGCTGCATCATGTTCTGATTGGCCTTCAGGTCCGGATAGGCCTCGGCCACCGCCAGCAGCCGCCCCAACCCCGCATTCAGCTGTCCTTGCGCGGCAGCCAACTGCGCCATCGCCGCCGGATCACCAGGATTGGCCTTGGCCGCCGAAAGCCCCGACTGCGCGGCCGAACGCGCGGCAACAACCGCTTCCAGCGTCTCGCGCTCATGGCTCATGTAGCCCTTGGCCGTTTCCACCAGGTTGGGAATCAGGTCGAAGCGGCGCTGAAGCTGAACGTCGATCTGCGCGAACGCGTTCTTGAACGCGTTGCGGGCAGTGACCAGCCCGTTATAGATGCCTACGCCCCACAGTCCAACCACCACTGCCAAGCCCACAATCACCAACAATATGAACAAGATGGTCATCGAACTTCTCCCCGTTTGTGCAATTGCAAAAACCGGCGCTATCATCCGGAACAGTTACAGCTTACGCAGGCGCGACACACCATGAAAGACAACAGCAATTCGCGGCCTGTAAGGTCCATTCGCATCGGACTGCTGGGCCTGCTGCTGCCGTTGACGCTTTCCTCCACCGCCCAGACTCCGATCCGCTGGAAACAGACTCCCAGCACCGCTCCCGCTCCTCAGTATCAGTCGCCCGCGCAACCGCAGGCGTATCGCACCAGCCTGGCCAACCAGCGCGTGATGCCGCTGGCGCAAGGCTTCGACGTGGCGGCATTCGAAAACATGGCCAACTCGTTGACCGTGGGCGAGCGCGTCCCGGGCATGGCCATGGCCATCGTGCAGAACGGACGCGTGTTGAGCGCACGCGGCTACGGCGTGACCGACGTGACCGCGCCGCAGCTAGTGGATGGCCATACCGTTTTCCGCCTGGCTTCGTTGTCCAAGGCTTTCGCCGGCACCATGACCGGCCTGCTGGTCAACGACGGCTCCCTGCGCTGGGACAGCAAAGTCACCGATTACGTGCCCGACTTCCAGCTCAGCGATCCACTGGCAACGCAGCGCGTCACCGTGGCCGACCTGCTCAGCCATCGCGTCGGCCTGCACGACCACAACGCCTTCGACCGCGACATCGAGTCCAATGGCGACTACTACGGCGTCTCCCGCAAGCTGGCCTACGCCCCGCTCGATTGCGCGCCAGGACAATGCTATGCGTACCAGAATGTCGCTTTCAGCCTGATCGGCGATGTGGTGTTCGCAGCCACTGGCAGCTTCTACGACCAGGCGGTGGATCGGCGCATCTTCAAACCGCTAGGCATGAACGACGCCAGCATCGGCCTGACCGGCATCGAAAGCAGCTCGCGCTGGGCGCGCCCGCATGTGCGCAGCCGCAACGGCTGGGTGTCGCTGATGCCCAAGCCGACTTACTACAAGCTTCCGCCGGCGGCCGGCGTCAATGCCAGCGCAAGCGACATGGCGCAGTGGCTGATCGCGCAGACGGGGCATCGCCCCGACGTGTTGCCCGCGCCGTTGCTGGCGACCTTGCATGCGCCGCTGATCAGCACGCCCGGCGAAATGCGCGCCGGCTGGCGTCGCGAACGCGTCTACTCGGCCAGCTATGCGCTGGGGTGGCGCGTGTTCGACTACGCGGGACACCAGGTGGTATTCCACGCCGGCGCAGTACAGGGTTACCGCGGTCTGGTGGCACTGGTGCCGGAACGCGACCTGGGCATCGCCATCCTTTGGAACAGCGACAGCAGCGTGCCCTCCGGTCTGCTGCCCACCATCCTGGACCGTGCGATGGGCCTGCCTGCGCAGCAATGGCTGGATACGCCTATCGGCAACGATCTGCTGATGGCCGAATCGGCCGATACCCCCGCCAACGAAAGCGGCAGCTCTGCGACCAAGGCTTCGGCCTCGCCCAAATAAGCGAAGCGGAACATCCGCCATCCGGCATACGCCGGAAGCGGACAGACCTCGTTCTCAACGCGGGTTGCTTTCCAGCACGCCCTTCAGTTTGGCCAGACCCTTTTCGTAGTCCTTGCCGACCATGCCGTCGAGCAGGAATGCGCCGAACAGGCGATTGATCGGGTTGTAGCCATGCTCGCTATCCAGCGACCAGGTCACCCGGGTTCCATTGCCGTCCGGGGTCAGCTGGAAAGTCGCCTTGGCTTTGCTGCCGCCGAAGTCCAGCGCGTTGACGATCTTGCCGTCCGGCACGCTCTCGATGATTTCCTGGCTGCCGCTGCCGACCGAACTGTTCCCCACCCAGGCCATCTTGGCGCCGACGCCCGATGCCGGGCCGCTGTAGGTGTATTTGGCGGAGGGATCCATTTCGAACCAGGGCGACCACTCGTTGAAGCGGCCGAAGGAGTCGAGGGTGGTGAACACCTCCGCGGGAGGACGCTGGATGAGGACCGACCGCTCCAGGTGGGAGCTGGCCGGAAAGAGCAGCCCGCCTCCGCCGACCAGCACCGCCAGCATCACCACCGCCCACAAAAGCCATTTCAGGATTTTCATGCACGCTCTCCTCAGGTCCGGGGGCGAAGGCTACACCTTGGCGCATAAAAAAACTCCCTCCCCGCTGGGCGCCGGGGAGAGAGTTCTATTGCTTACAGGTAATCGGGATTTCTTTTTTTAGATCAGCGGAGCCGGGGTTGGCGGCAGCGCTACCGGAGCCTTTTTCTTTGCCTTTTTGGCAGGCTTCTTGGCGGCTTTCTTAGCAGACTTCTTCTTGGCAGCCTTCTTGGTAGCTTTCTTAGCGGCCTTTTTGGCCGGCTTTTTGGCTACTTTCTTGGCGGCCTTTTTAGCAGCCTTCTTGGCGGGCTTCTTCTTGGCTACTTTCTTGGCGGCTTTCTTGGCAGCCTTCTTAGCCGGCTTCTTGGCTACTTTCTTGGCGGCCTTCTTCGCTACCTTCTTGGCAGCCTTCTTAGCCGGCTTCTTCTTGGCTACTTTCTTGGCGGCCTTCTTTACGGTCTTCTTCACGGCCTTCTTGGCTGCCGATTTCTTGGCGGCTTTCTTGGCGGGTTTTTTCTTAGCAGCTTTCTTCGTTGCCATGTTATGGCTCCTCGTCAGTGAACTATGGATTGGTGAATCCGTTTACAAAGCCCAGTTGCAATGGAACGCCGCGGGAGTCGGACCCGGGGCAGCCGCCGTCGCGCCAGGCGCGTCGGAACGGATGGTGGCAAGCCCGGCCGGGGAGCGGCCGCGCCTGTTCGCGCCGGTCGGCGCGGATGAAAAAACACCCGCGTCGCATACGGCGCGGGTGCGGTATCGGGAAGGGGTCTGCGTTTTCGTCGGGGAAGCGAAGCCTGCGTCCGTCATGCCGAGGGCGCGGGTGGGGGGCCGTTTTGTTTTGCTTATTGTCGCGATGACTCGGCTCACTTGCTTCCGCAGGAAACGTCTGCTGGGGCGAAACCTAATCACGCTTTTTCAATGTGTCAACAGTTTTGCAAAAATATTTTCGGCCCCGCCCCGACCGCGATCCCGCCGCCAGGACGGAGAGCTTGCGCGCATCGCGCCGACGCGAGCGCGCCGACTTTCATACCGCGGCCGCGCCGTATTAAAAAACGCCGCGTTTAATGCGGTTTTTTTGCGCCGACGCTTTCGCGTCGCTGGATACGCGCCAGCGATCACCGGCGCGCGATCGCGTCGAGACGACGCCTGCTGAGGAATAAACGGAAGCGCTTGCGGCATTGCGGCGAACCGCTCGTCGGGGCCTCGCGGAAGTCCAAATGCGCGGATTTGCGCAAACTTTTTCGGCCGCCGAACGTCATGGCCGAGACCTCGAAGACGACTGGCGACGCTCGCGCATCCGCATCGCGATCGCCAGATTCCGATTCCGGCCGGCGCGGGACAACTCCCGTTTCCGGTTCGGCAGCGGAGCGGAAAACAACTCGAACGAGCTCTCGACCGACCGCTCGGCTGCCATCGGTCGGCACTCGCCTGAGCAAGTTCCGCTCCCGGCAGGAGCGGTCTTCGAAAAGCAAACCGGCCGCACAAGGCGGCCGGTAGCGGATGCGAAAAGCGGGCGGAACGGATCAGTGATCCTCGTCCTCAAGCAGCTCGGCGTAGTCGTCGGGCGCCAGCAGGTCGTTCAACTGGTCGGGTTCCTCGATCTCCAGCACGTAGATCCAGCCTTCGCCGTAGGCGTCCTCGTTGATGGTCTCCGGCTTGTCGGCCAGGTCCGCATTCACCTCGACCACCGTACCGGTGAGCGGGCTGTAAACGTCCGAGGCCGCCTTCACCGACTCCACCACCGCGGCGGCGTTGCCGGCTTCGACGCGGTCGCCGACGTTAGGCAATTCGACATAGACCAGGTCGCCGAGCAGCCCTTGCGCATGGTCCGAAATACCTACGGTGACGCGACCGCTGCCTTCGACGCGTGCCCACTCGTGGGACTTGAGGAATTTGAGGTCGCCTGGGATCTCGCTCATGTTGCTGCTCCGGGGGATCGGGTTGAGGGTGGGCGGGTGGCGCTAGTTTAGCGAAGGAATTCGTTCAGTGGACAACAGGGCGCGCGCCTTTATTCCAGCACGCCGGGTTGCGCCCGGCCTTCGCGGACGAACGGAAATTTCACCACCCGCACCGGCACCTCGCGGCCGCGGATGTCCACGCGCACCGCGCCCGGCTCGCCGGCCGGCACGCGCGCGAAGGCGATGGCCTTGCCCAGCGTCGGCGAGAAAGTGCCCGACAGGATTTCGCCTTCGCCGCCGGCGGTCAGCACTTTTTGGCCATGGCGCAGCACGCCTTTTTCGTCCATCACCAGACCTATCAGCTGACGCGGCGCGCCGGCGGCGGACTGCGACTCCAGCACGGCGCGGCCGATGAAATCCCGGCCTTCATCCAACGTCACGGTCCATGCAAGCGCGGCTTCATAGGGTGTGGTGGTTTCGTCCATGTCCTGCCCGTACAGATTCATGCCCGCTTCCAGACGCAAGGTATCGCGCGCGCCCAAGCCGGCCGGCTTCACGCCGGCGGCCAGCAAGGCATTCCAGAAAGCGACCGCCTGTTCCTGCGGCAGCACGATCTCGTAGCCGTCCTCGCCGGTGTAGCCGGTGCGGGCGACGAACAGCGGCACGCCATCGGTGGTTTGGGTTTCAAGGGCGGCGAAGCGCGCCAGCTTGTCGGCGGCGGCGCGGTCCGAGTCGCGCAACAGGCCGATCACGCGCGCGCGCGCGGTCGGTCCCTGCACGGCGATCATGGCGAACTCGGGACGCTCCTGCACCTGAACCTGGAAAGCCTGGGCCTGCTTCTGGATCCAGGCCAGATCCTTGTCGCGGGTGGCGGCGTTGACCACCAGGCGGAAGAAATCCTCGGCCATGAAATAGACGATCAGGTCGTCGATGACGCCGGCCTGCTCGTCCAGCATCGCGGTGTACAGCGCCTTGCCGGGCTTCTTCAGCTTGTCCACCGAATTGGCGACCAGATGGCGCAGGAAGTCCCGGGTGCGCGGCCCGCGCAGGTCGACCACGGTCATGTGGCTGACGTCGAACATGCCGGCGTCGTTGCGCACCAGGTGGTGCTCGTCGAGCTGCGAACCGTAGTGGATCGGCATGTCCCAACCGCCGAAGTCGACCATCTTGGCGCCGAGCGCGCGATGGGTGTCGTTGAGGATGGTCTTCTGGGTCATGGCCGGCGCCTTGCGAAAGATCGCCATTATCCCAGAAGCGGCAGGCGCGGGGAGCTGCGTATCGAAGCGGCGGTGTAAGCGGTGGTGGGAGCGGCGTCCCGCCGCGAGCTTTTCGTTCCTGCGCCCTCTGCTTCGATGCCCCTCAAAAGCAAAAGCTCGCGGCGGGACGCCGCTCCCACGGACGCTCCCACGATTACGTTACGGTTCGCCGTAGCCTTCGTTGACGCAGTCGACGCGCTTGGGATCGAGCACGGAGAACTTGCCGCTTTTCAGGTCCAGATGCCTGGCCCAAGCGACGTCGGTCAGGTATTCCCCTTCGGCGCCCTGCCGCACGACCGCAATGACCTTGGCGTCATCCACCTTGTCCACGCGGCAGCTGCCGGCCTGCCAGAAGTACCCCTTCTCCACCTTGGGATAAGGTTGCGCATCGGTGATCTTCCACAGCGCCAGTGGTCCTTCGCGGCCGGCCATGCGGCCTGCGACGACGTAACGCAGTACAGGCTCGTCGTCGGGGTCGGCATCGGCGTCGGCCAGCAGACCGATGGAGAAATCGCACACGTGCGCCGGATCGGTCGAATCGGAAAGGCAGGAGCCGCCGACATCCCGCAAGCCCGGGGGATACGGCGGCATGGTCTTGCCGATCAGTTCGACCGCACCCGCCGCCATCGGCAGCATCGCAAGCATCAGCGAGGCGACCCGGGCAGGCATGGGTCAGGCCTCCTGCACCTTCAGCACCATGCCATCCACCGCAACCACGCGCACCGGCGTGCCGGCGGGAAGATCGGCGCCTTCCACCACCCAGAACGCATCGGCGATCTGCACGCGCCCGCGGCCGTTGACGATGGCCTGGTCCAGTTTGGCCACATGCCCGACCAGCGTGTTGGCGCGCTGGTTGAGGTGCGGCCGGTCGCTTTGCGGTTCGTTCTTGCGGAACCAGCGGCGGTAGATCTGGATGGAAACGAAACTGAGCACGACGAAGGCCGCCACTTGCGCCAGCACCGGCACGCCGTCGATCAGCAGCACGCCCACGAACACCACCGCGGCGGCGAAACCCATCCACAGCATGAACGCACCCGGCGCCATCGCCTCGGCGGCGAACAACAGCAGCGCGATGGCTGCCCAGCTAACCACATCCCAACGCATGGCGTTCTCCTTGGCCCGGGTGGCTCAGCGCAGCGCCGGCGGCTTGCCGGCGATCTTGGCCTGCTGTTTTTCCAGCGACTCCTTCGCCAGCTCGGCGATGCCGGCGATGGAACCGATGACGCCGCTGGTCTCCATCGGCATCATCACGAACTTGGCGTTGGGCGCCACGGCCAGCTCGCGGAACGCTTCGACGTACTTCTGGGCGACGAAGTAGTTGATCGCCTGCACGTCGCCCTTGGCGATCGCGTCGCTGACCATCTGCGTCGCCTTGGCCTCGGCTTCGGCCAGACGCTCGCGCGCCTCGGCTTCGCGGTAGGCGGCTTCGCGTTTGCCTTCGGCCTGCAGGATGGCGCCCTGCTTCTCGCCCTCGGCGCGCAGGATCTCGGACTGGCGCACGCCCTCGGCTTCCAGAATGGCGGCGCGCTTGTTCTGTTCGGCCATCTTCTGCTGCTGCATGGACTGGATCAGGTTCTGCGGCGGCTGGATGTCCTTGATCTCGATGCGGTTGACCTTCACGCCCCACGGGCTGGTGGCGTGGTCGACCACGCCCAGCAGCTTGGCGTTGATGGTTTCGCGCTGGCTCAGCGATTCGTCCAGGTCCATCGAACCGATGACGGTGCGGATGTTGGTCTGCACCAGGGCGATCATCGCCTGGTCCAGGTTGGAGACTTCATAGGCGGCCTTGGCCGCGTCCAGCACCTGGAAGAACACCACCCCGTCGACGCGGACCACGGCGTTGTCCTTGGTGATGACGTCCTGGGAGGGAACTTCGAACACCTGCTCCATCATGTTGACCTTGCGGCCGACGCCGTACATCACCGGAATCAGGAAGTGCAGCCCGGGCGACATGGTGCTGGTGTACTTGCCGAAGCGCTCGACCGTCCATTCGAAGCCCTGCGGCACCATGCGCACCGTCTTGAACAGCACGATGACGCCAGCGACCAACAGCACGATGGCCAGGAAACCTGTCTCGAACATGCGTTTCTCCCCTTTCCCTAGATAGGGGAGAAGTATAGACGGTAGGTCGGGGCGACGCCCTCGATGCTTTCCGGTAGGTCGGGGCTACGCCCCCGACGCGGGAAATCCGGCGTCCAAGGCGTCGGCCACGTACAGCCTGCCCCGTACTTGATACGGGGGCCGACCTACTTCGCAGGCTCCACCCATTCGGCGAACACCTTGTCGATGTCCTGGTCGGCGACCTTCTTCCCTTCCTCAAGCTCGCCGGCCTGGGTGAACAAGGGAATGATCATGGCCATGCCGTCGATCTTGGTCTTCAGATGCACGCCCGGCGGCTTGGCCAGGAACGCGTCCCAACGATTGCGCACCTTGGCCCAATAGTCGCGAGTTGCGTCCCAGTACTTGTAAGCGGGCTTGAAGTCCACTTCCTTGGTCTTCTGGTAATCGTTGAAACCGAACTCGCGCGCCAGCTCCACTTGGGTGCCGTCGGGCTTGCGCAACACCTTGGTGTTGAACTGCTCGTGGGTCCAGCCGTTCGGCGTGATGGTATGCCGGTTGATCGCCGACACTGCGTTGTAATCGCTGCGCTTGGTGTACTCGCGGCGCGGCAGCGGACGCCAGCTCAGGTCGCTGGTCCAGGTGGCGATGCCGTTGGTGTAGTCCCAGCGGCCCGTGCCGCAATAGCGCGGCGCGTCGCTGACCTCGAACACGCACTGGGTCCAGGCGCCTTTGTTCTTATCCGCCGGAATGGTGCGCACCTGCCAGGTCTGGTCGGCGCTGAATTCGAAGCGGCTGGGCGCTTGATAGACCCAGTCCTGCCGCCAGTGCTTGGTCACGTGACCGCTCTTGCCATCCACCAGGATGTGCTGCAACACGATCTTGGTGGGCGTGTCTTCGACCACGATCACCGTCTCGTTGCCGCCGCTGCGCATGGCCGCCGCGCGTTCGTAGCCGGGTTGCAGCAGCACGGTTTCGTCGAAGGCGAAATCGACGATGTATTCGCCTTGCATGGCGAGAATGGACCGGCGGTCTCGGGCGTTATCGGCGGCCTCCTGCCCGCAGGCCAGGCCTGCGGGCAGAGACAGCGACAAGGCGGCGATGGCTAGCAGGTTTTTCATGTTTTTTCCCTGGGATTGAACTTGATCAATGGAACTTCGCCCCCGCCGTTGCCGGCGGAATGGGCCTGGAGGTTGCGCGCCATCAACGCGGAGCGCGCGCAGCAGCAATCGTCGAATACCGCGTTCTCGTCCGCCCCTTCGGCCTCGACGATGCGCCGCGCGGTGCTTGCGCCCAGCGGAGAGAGCATCGCAAGGCTGGCGGCGAGCACGGGCTGCCGGGCTGCGGAAGGCAGCACGTGCAGTTTCAGTACGCAGGCCTGCCACTGCTCGCCGAGCAGGCGGCCGGCGAGTTTGCGCCACAGCCTTTCGCCCACGCCGCTGGCGGGTTCGACTTCCTCGCGCGCGGGCAGGCACGCCAGCAGGCGGTCCCAGGCCAGAAAATCGCTGTCCGGCAACAGGAACAGACGCCAGCAGCAGCGTTCGTTATCGTCGAAGAAGGCCAGACTTTCGCGCAGGCCGTCGCTGTCCACGCCGGCCTGCGATTCGGCGCGGCTGGCCTGCGCCCAACCGGAAAGCTCGCCGCCGTGCTGCGGCCGGTACAGGCATAGCACCGTGCCCAGCGCGGCCAGTTGCTGCGCGCGCGGCAGCAACGGGGCGGCATCGGCCGCCTCGAAACCACCGCGCGTCAGCGCACCGCTCATCCCTACTACCACTCGACCGACAGGCTGGCGGCCAGGCTGCGGCCCGGTCGCGTGTAGCGGTCCAGCACCAGGCTGTTGGCGGCGACGCCGTTGACGTCGGCCCAGTCGGTGTACTTCTTGTCGGTGACGTTGATCACGCCGAAGTTGAATTTGGCGCCCGGCGCGAAGTTCCAGTGCGCGAGCAGATCGACCACGCCGTAACCGGCCGGCCGGTAGTAGGTCGCCACGCCCGGCCGCTTCTTCTTCTCCGCGAACGTGCCCACCAACTCGGCGCCCCACGCGTCGCGCTGGTAGCCAAGTCCCAAGGTGCCGCGCAAGGGATCGATCGAGTTGAGCGGCGTGTCGGCGGTCTTGTTGTCGCCCCGGGCATAGGCCACCGAGCCGCGAAGCGAGAAGCCATCGAGGGATTCGTTCAGCGCACCGAAATCCACACCCGCCTTGAACTCGGCGCCGTAGATGCGGGCGTCGGCCACGTTCTGCGACTGGAACACCATCAACGGCGTCTGCGGCGGCATGCTGACCAGCACGAACGACTCGATGAAGTCCTTGTAGTCGTTGTAGTAGGCGGTCAATCCCGCGTAGAACGCTTCATCGGCGAAGCGCAGGCCCAGTTCGAAGCCGTCGCTGGTCTCCGGCTTCAGATCCGGGTTGGCGATCACCGTGTAGCCGCCTACCAGATTGGTGAAGCCCACATTGACGTCGCCATAGGGCGGCGAGCGGAAGCCATGCGAATAGTTTCCGAACAGCGACCACTGGTCGTTGATGCGCCAGATGCCGCCCAGTTTCGGCGAGACGCTGGTTTCGGTGAGGCCTTCGACCGCGACTCCCGGGTTGTCTTCGGCAAAGATGTTGTCCAAGGTCGGGTCGAGCTTGTAGTAGTCCACGCGCAAGGCGGGAATCAGGCTGAACCTGCCGTCTGCGAATTTCATTTCGTCCTGCACGTAAGCGCCGATCCTGGTGGTCTTGCTGATCGGGAAATCGCGGACCGGGAACAGGTCCTGGCCCACCAGCGGCGTGGTGGCGCCGGTGGCCAGGGTGACCGATACGCCATCGCGTTTTTCCTTGCTGTCGGTCACCGAGACGTCCACGCCATAAGTCAGGTCGTGGGCCACGCTACCGGTCTGGAACGCCTTGAAGAACGTTCCCTGCACGCCGTAGACGCGCTGGTCGAAGTTGTGTTCCAGGTCGCGGCGGGTACCGTTGCTGCGGGTTTCGAACGTGCGGTTGGTGCTTTCGCTGTCCTGGCGATAGAGCTTCCAGTTCAGGCTGTCGGCGAAGCCGGCTTCAAGGCTGTCGATTTCGTGCTCCAGCGAAACGCGGGCGCGGGTCTGATGGTCCTTGCCCCGCTGGGACAGGATGGTGGCCGTGACGCCGCTCAGGGCATCGACGTCGGTGTAGTCCTCGTTGCCTTCGACGGTCAGCTTGAAGCGCTGGTTCTCGCTGGGCGCATAGACCAGCTTGGTCAGCAGGCTGCGGCCATTGGTGCTGAGCGGATTGGAAGCGGTACGCAGCGCGCCCTTGGTCTCGTTGTCGCCCTGGTTTTCGGTTTCCTTGCCCTGGCGGTGGCTGACGGCGGCCATGCCGCTCCAGCGCTCGCCGCCGAAGGCGGCCGTGGCGCCGCCGAACAGGCCTTCGGATTCGCCTTCGAAACCGAATTTGAGACCAAAATAGGCATCCTTGCCGTCCTTCAGATAATCGGAAGGGTCCTTGGTGACGTAGGCGACCACGCCGCCCAGCGCGTCGGAGCCGTACAGCGAACTGGCCGGTCCGCGCACGATCTCCACGCGCTTGAGCGTGTCCAGGTCGACGAAGTTGCGGTTGGCGTTGATGAAGCTGCCGAAAGAGAAGGAATCCGAAACGGCGATGCCGTCGGTCTGGATCAGCACGCGGTTGGCGTCCAGACCGCGGATCCGGAATCCGCCCAGCCCGTTGAAGCGCCCGAAACCGGAAGTCACCGACACGCCGGGCTCATAGCGCACCAGATCCTTGATGTCGCGGATCAAACGGTCGTCGAGCTGTTCGCGGTCGATCACATCGACGGTATTGGGAACGTCGGAGATCGCGCGTGCGGTACGCGTCGCGGTGACCTGCACGCGTTCCAGTTCGTTGATCGAGGCGCCTGCATCGGCGGAAGTGTCGGCGGCGGTTTCCGCATGGGCAGTGGCGGCCAGCGCCAGCCATAGCGCGGAAACGAGCAAGGTGGGACGGTTCATCGGTTCTACGGGTCCTGTGCAAGGTGTGACCCGGTGAGCTGGCGAACCGATGGCTGGCGCTCGGGTGGAGAGAGGCTTTGGTTGTGGTGCGGCGGCGCGCGCCACGACCCCGCGCGGCGCGATCCTGCGGATCGGGTTGCTGGATTACTTGGTCAGGATCAGCTTGTCGTTGCTGGTATGGCGCAGGCGGTAAACGCGATCGCCGTGGCTGATCAGGATTTCGCGACGCCCGTTGAGCAGGCATTCGCTGCTGAGGGTTTCTTCCACGCGTACCGGCTGGGAGACGACGCGGTCATGCACGACCCCGGTTTCGGGGCGGGAAACGAAGATCGGTTGTGCGCTCATCTGGGGTAGCTCCTGTGGGAACAGGATTAGATGATAATGATTCTCATTACTACGTCAAGACCCCCTCTGGAACCTGTCGCTCATCCAACCGCAGCGGCTCATTCGGCCGTGGCGACTTCCAGCCGCGCCCACACCGCATCGTCGTAACGGCCGGCCAGTTCCAGCGCGCCCAGGTTCTCCAGCAATTGCGAGGTACGGCTGGCGCCGAGCATCACCGTGGACACATGCGGATTGCGCAGGCACCAGGCGATGGCCAGCTGCGAAGGCTTCTCGCCCAGCTCCGCCGCCACGGCGGTGAAGCGGCGTACGCGGTCGATGCGCCGGCTTCCCTCCTCCCCGATCACCATGCGCTGCAGCCACGCATTGTCTTTCTGCCCCAGCCGCGATTCCGCGGCCACTCCTTCGTTGTACTTGCCGGTCAGCAGGCCCGAAGCCAGCGGCGACCAAATGGTGGTGCCCAGCCCCAGTTCGGAATACAACGGCGCGTATTCGAGCTCCACGCGCGCGCGGTGCAGCAGGTTGTACTGCGGCTGCTCCATGGTCGGCGCATGCAGGTGATGGGCGCGCGCGATGCGCGCGGCTTCCTTGATCTGGGCGGCGGACCATTCCGAGGTTCCCCAGTACATCACCTTGCCCTGGCGGATCAGCGCGTCCATGGCCCAGACGGTTTCCTCGATCGGCGTGTCCGGATCGGGGCGATGGCAGAAATACAGGTCCAGATGATCCACGCGCAGGCGCTGCAATGCCGCATGGCAGGCTTCGAATACGTGCTTGCGCGACAACCCGCGCTGAGTCGGCCCGGGATTCTCCACGGCGCCGAAAAAAACCTTGCTGGACACGCAATAGCCGTCGCGCGGCAGGCGCAGGTCGGCGATCACATCGCCCATCACCCGCTCCGCTTCGCCCTTGGCGTAGACCTCGGCGTTGTCGAAGAAGTTGATGCCGTTGTCGTACGCGGCGGCGATGAGATTGCGCGATTCGCTGCGTCCGATCTGGCCGCCGAAAGTGACCCAGGCGCCGAAAGACAGCGCCGAAAGCTGCAAGCCGGAGGAACCGAGGCGTCGGTATTGCATGTGTATTGCTCCAAGGCGTTCTGGCGAATGAGAAGAGTTTACCCATGCCAAGCGAGGCATCTGTACAATCGCCGCACTTTCCTCCTCCGGGGAGTAGCCCACCCGCTTCGTGCGGGGTCTGCGCGTCAACATACTTGGCCGATTCCCGATGGAATCCTCGCCATGGCGCGCAGGGCCGAAGCTTCCGCTTCGTCGTCGGGCAAGACCGTAGGCAGGCGTTGCGCTCACCCGGACCGGGCTGCGCCGCGTTTGCCTTCGCGTCTTTCGCGAATGCCCGGTCCCGGAGTCCATGAATGTTCACCTTGCAAGCCCTGCTGGTTTCCACCGGAACCGTTGCGCTGGCCGAAATCGGCGACAAGACGCAATTGCTGGCGCTGCTGCTCGCCGCCCGCTTCCGCAAGCCCTGGCCGATCGCCTTCGGCATTCTGGCGGCCACGCTGATCAACCACGCCATTTCGGCCTGGCTGGGCGCCGAGCTGTCGCAATGGCTGTCGCCCGAAGTGCTGCGCTGGATCGTGGCGGGCAGTTTCCTGGCGGTGGCGCTGTGGACGCTCAAGCCCGACAAACTGGACGAAGGCGAAAAACTGCCGGCGCACGGCGCGTTCATCGCCACCACCATCGCTTTCTTCCTGGCCGAAATCGGCGACAAGACCCAGGTGGCGACGGTGCTGTTGGCGACCAAGTATTCGCCGCTGTGGGAAGTCATCGCCGGCACCACCCTGGGCATGCTGGTGGCCAATCTGCCGGTGGTCTGGCTGGGCCATCGCTTCGCCGACCGCCTGCCGCTGAAACTGGCGCGCAGCGTGGCTGCGGCGGTGTTCCTGGCGCTGGCGATCTGGGTGGCGGTGCGCGGAATCGGCTGAAGCGCGGTCCGATTTACTCTGTCCCACGTGCATTCAGTGTTGGCGTGACCCTTCCCAATAGCGCTGACAGGCCCTAGTCTGGTTCGATTCGGGGACTAGGCAGGGCTACACATGCTGGAAGGTTTGGGGCGGATCGGATTCGGGTTGTTCGGGCTGGCGGTGCTGATCGGCATCGTGTTCCTGTTCTCCAACAACAAGAAGGCCGTGGACTGGAAGCTGGTCTTCACCGGCATCACTCTGCAGATAGCGTTCGCGGCACTGGTGCTGCTGGTGCCGGGCGGACGCGAAGTGTTCGACTGGCTGGGCCAGGTCTTCGTCAAGATCCTCAGCTTCGTCAATGCCGGATCGTCGTTCATCTTCGGCAGCCTGATGGACGTGAAGACCTACGGCTTCATCTTCGCCTTCCAGGTGCTGCCCACCATCATCTTCTTCGCCGCGCTGATGGGCGTGCTGTATCACCTGAACGTGATGCAGGCGGTGGTGCGTGCGATGGCCTGGGCCATCACCAAGGTCATGCGCGTTTCCGGCGCCGAGACCACCAGCGTCTGCGCCAGCGTGTTCATCGGCCAGACCGAGGCACCGCTGACCGTGCGCCCGTACATCCCCAAGATGACCGAGTCGGAGCTGATCACCATGATGATCGGCGGCATGGCCCACATCGCCGGCGGCGTGCTGGCCGCCTATGTCGGCATGCTGGGCGGCGGCGACCCGGTGCAGCAGGCGTTCTACGCCAAGCATCTGCTGGCCGCCTCGATCATGGCCGCGCCGGCGACGCTGGTGGTGGCCAAGCTGCTGATTCCCGAAACCGGCACGCCGCTGACCCGCGGCACGGTGAAGATGGAAGTGGAGAAGACTTCCAGCAACATCATCGACGCGGCCGCGGCCGGCGCCGGCGACGGTTTGCGCCTGGCCTTGAACATCGGCGCCATGCTGCTGGCCTTCATCGCCCTGATCGCGCTGGTCAATTGGCCGCTGACCTGGATCGGCGAAGTCACCGGGCTGCAGGCCACGCTGGGCAAGCCGACCGATCTGGCCCTGATCTTCGGTTACCTGCTGGCGCCCATCGCCTGGGTGATCGGCGTGCCCTGGCAGGACGCCACCACCGTGGGTTCGCTGATCGGCCAGAAGATCGTGATCAACGAATTCGTCGCCTATCTGCAGCTGGCCGATATCGTCAACGGCAAGGTCGCTGGCGTCAGCCTGTCGGCCGAAGGCAAACTGATCGCCACTTACGCGTTGTGCGGCTTCGCCAATTTCAGCTCCATCGCCATTCAGATCGGCGGCATCGGCGGATTGGCGCCGGAGCGGCGTTCGGACCTGGCGCGCTTCGGCCTGCGCGCGGTGCTGGGCGGTACCATCGCCACTTTGATGACCGCCACCATCGCCGGTGTCCTGTCGCATTTCGGGTAAGCGCATGTCTTCGGTAGTCGTAGCGGGTTCTTTCAACGTCGACCACGTTTGGCAATGCGAAGCGTTGCCTGCGCCCGGCGCCACCATTTCGGGCAGTTATGCCAGCGGCCCCGGCGGCAAGGGCTTCAACCAGGCCATCGCCGCCAAGCGGGCAGGCGCGGAGACTAGCTTCCTCTGCGCGCTCGGCAACGATCCCGGCGGCACACTGGCGCGTTCGCTGGCCGCCGCCGAGGGCGTCGATCTGCGCGATCTGGTATCGGACCAGCCCACCGGCACCGCCGGCATCTATGTGGATGCGCATGGTCGCAACACCATCGTGATCGGCGCTGGCGCCAATGCATCGCTGACTCCCGCATTCGTGGGTTCGCAAAGCGAAATCATCGCCGCTGCCGGCGCGCTGCTGGTGCAGCTGGAATCGCCGGGCGAAAGCATCGTCGCGGCGCTGGAACTGGCGCGCGCGCATGGCGTCGCCTGCCTGTTGAATCCCGCACCCGCCAACTCGGCGACCAGCATCGAACTGCTGGCGCTCACCGACATCCTCACTCCCAACGAAACCGAATTCGCCGCCCTGGTCGCCCGCCACATCGGCGAGAAGATCGAGCCGGACGATGTCGGCGTCACCGACGGGGTCAGCCTGCACGCACTCTGCCGCGAGCTGCTGGCGCACGGCACGGTAGTGGTGACGCTGGGTTCGGCGGGTGTGTTCGTGTCGCATGCCGAGGACGCTCTGCGCGGCGATTCCAAACCCCACTACCGTCTCGCCGCCGAACCCGCCGAGGCCATCGACACCACCGGCGCCGGAGACGCCTTCAACGGAGCGCTCGCCGCTTCGCTGGCGGGCAATGGGGAGTTGGCGTTCGCCGAACACGTACGTTTCGCCAACCGCTATGCGGCGGTGTCCACCGAACGCGCGGGCGCGGCGCTCTCCATGCCGCGGCTGGCCGAGGTGGAAGCGCGGTTCCCCCGATAGGGCCGCCCCGCAAGACCGTCCGACCGACGGTAACCGTGGCGTAACGAAGAAATACCCTTCGGCGCTATACGCTTCTGCCTCCACCCAACCACAGGAAGCGGACATGGCAGGCAAATTCGTGGTCGACAAGCGCAGCAACGGCGAATTCCAGTTCAACCTTAAGGCCGGCAACGGCCTGGTCATCCTCACTTCCGAGGGTTATGCCGCAAAGGCCAGCTGCCTGAATGGAGTGGAGTCGGTGCGCAAGAACAGCCAGGACGATGCGCGCTACGAGCGCAAGACCGCCAGCAACGGCAAACCGTTCTTCAACCTGACCGCGACCAACGGCCAGGTGATCGGCAGCAGCCAGATGTACGCCGACGAAGCGGGCCGCGACAACGGCATCGCTTCGGTGAAGAGCAACGCTCCGGGTGCCGAACTGGCCGACGAAACGCTCTGACGGCTCGGTCCCGAAGAACTTGTCGAAGCCCGGCCCGGCCGGGCTTCCGCGTTTCAGGCCGGTCCGCGACGATTACAATACCGTCATGCGAATCGGGACCTACCGGATCGAACCCTCGCTGATCCTGGCCCCCATGGCCGGGGTCACCGACAAGCCGTTCCGGCAGCTGTGCAAACGGTTGGGTGCGGGGCTTGCGGTGTCGGAAATGACCACCGGCAATCCCCGGCTCTGGCATACGCGAAAATCGCTGCATCGCATGGACCACATCGGCGAACCGGCGCCGGTCAGCGTGCAGATCGCCGGCACCGAACCCCAGGTGCTGGCCGATGCGGCGCGCCACAATGTCGATCACGGCGCCCAGATCATCGACATCAACATGGGCTGCCCGGCCAAGAAGGTGTGCAATGCCTGGGCCGGCTCGGCGTTGATGCGCGATGAAACGCTGGTCGCGCGCATCCTCGAGACCGTGGTGCGTGCGGTGGAAGTGCCGGTGACCCTGAAGATCCGCACCGGCTGGAATGCCGAAAACCGCAACGGCTTGAACATCGCGCGCATCGCCGAGAACGCCGGCATCGCCGCCCTCGCCGTGCACGGCCGCACGCGCGACCAGCAGTACACCGGCTGCGCCGAGTACGACACCATCGCCGAAATCAAATCCGCCTTGCGCATCCCGGTGATGGCCAATGGCGACATCGATTCCCCGCACAAAGCGGCTTTCGTGCTGCAGGCCACGGGTGCCGACGCCTTGCTGATCGGCCGCGCCGCGCAAGGCCGGCCGTGGATCTTCCGCGAAATCGCCCACTACCTGGCCACCGGCGATCTATTGCCTGCGCCCACGCTGGCCGAAGTGCGCGAGATCCTGCTGGGCCACCTGCATGCGCTGCACGATTTCTATGGCGAACACCAGGGCGTGCGCATCGCGCGCAAACATCTGGGCTGGTACGCGAAAGACCGGCCCGAGAACGCGGCCTTCCGCGCAGTGGTCAATCGGGCCGAAAGCGCGGAGGCGCAAATACGCCTGACCAGCGATTACTTCGACGCCCTGATCGCCGGCGTCGCTCCCGAATTGTCCGCAGCGGCCTGATCCGCTGTTTCCGGATCGGTGGACGACCTGCAGTTTCCATGGAGAAAGACATGAGCGACCCCTCCAGCAGCACCGAATTCCCCTACTTGCACGGCTTCTCCGAAGTGGAGCAGGCGCGTCTGGTGAAGCAGGCCCAGATCGCCGAATCGACCATCTTCCACGACATCGAATACGCCGGCGCCAGCCGTCTGTTGGAAGTAGGCAGCGGCGTCGGCGCCCAAACGGAAATTCTGCTGCGGCGTTTCCCCACGCTGCATGCGACCTGCGTGGACCTGAGCCCCGCGCAGCTGGGCGCCGCCTCACGGCGGCTGTCGGCGATGCCCTGGCTGGAAGGCCGCTATGCACTGCAACAGGCCGATGCGACCGACCTGCCGTTCGCGCCGCGCAGCTTCGACTGCGCCTTCCTGTGCTGGGTGCTGGAACACGTCCCCTCGCCGGCGCGCGTGCTCAACGAAGTGCGACGGGTGCTTTCGCCGGGCTCGCCGGTGTACATCACCGAAGTCATGAACGCCTCCTTTCTGCTGGATCCGTATTCGCCCAACGTCTGGCGCTACTGGATGGCGTTCAATGATTTCCAGATCGACAGCGGCGGCGATCCGTTCGTGGGCGCCAAGCTGGGCAATCTGCTGCTGGCAGGCGGCTACCGCGACGTGACCACGCAGATCAAGACCTTCCACTTCGACAATCGCGAACCCGCACGGCGCAAGACCATGATCGCGTTCTGGGAAGAGCTGCTGCTTTCGGCCGCCGATCAGCTGCTGGCCGAGGGCAAGGTGACCGACGAGGTGGTGGAAGGCGTACGCCGTGAAATGCACCAGGTGCAGAACGACCCCGATGCGGTGTTTTTCTATTCGTTCGTGCAGGCGCGTGCGACCGTTTATTGAGCGGCTTTGCCAAGCTTGGCGCGAGCGTTGTCCATGCATGCCGGAAACACCGCAGCCAACGATCACAAGCAGTAGAAAACGCCTTGTTTCATGATGCGCGATGCGATCCCATGACATCGCGAAACGACAACCGTGGCATAGGTAACGGTGCTTTCCGGCACTCGTTTTTCCGTCGTCTCCGGCGCATAAATTACCCTGCCGGACTACCCCTGCCGGACCATGGACTCCCCCTCTCCACGGACGAACCGAGCTTCAGGAGAACATCATGAAAAGCAATCTGTTGGCACTGACCCTGCTCGCTGCGATCGCCGCCCCCGCGGCTGCGCAGGACTCCACCGTAACTCTTGCGCCCATCCCCGCCGCATCCGACGACATGCAGGTCACCGTACGGCAGCTGGCGGACGAGACCGGCCTGACTCCGCAACGCGTCCGCATGGTGGTTGGTGCGCGCAGCGGTTACGCCGAATACCGCGTCAACTTCGATCGCGTGCAGAAGCAATTCAGGAGCGCGCTCGGCGAGGAACGCTACAACGATCTGATGGCCGGACGCAGGATCGAGCTGTACAACCAGCGGACGGACCACGTTGCCAGTGTCCGGGCGCCTTCCGCGATCCAGCGGCCGTAACCCGGCGAGAAAGAGATCGGATAGCAGCTTGCTGCCGGCTTCGGCGGCCGGATGAACCGGATTGCGTGGCCGCCGGCGCGGCTCACGCTTCCGGCTGGCGCCAGATCCTGTGCCACAACCGGGCCAGCGCATCCTTCAATTTGCCCGACGCCACCGGCGCGCGGTAGGCCGCCTGCAGCTGCCGCGGCGGAATCGCACGCCACTGCCCGCCTTCGCGAACGGCGACGGCGAAGTTGAAGTTGTAGTCCGGTTCCAGGCCCATGCGCAGATCGCTGAGCACCAGTTCGTCGCCGACCATCTGCGAACGCATGAATCCGTGGTTGAACCATGCCAGTTCCTGCACGGCAGCAATGTTCCGCGCCTCACCCAGCGCCTGCGTGTTGGATTTGTAGCTCTTGAACCGCATCGCGCCTTGGTCGGCCACAAGGGAACGTTCGCCGATCACGTAGCCATCCGGGGTCATGGCCACCACTTGCCACAACAACGTGTTGAGCGGCATCGGCACCGAAAAACGCGGTGCGTTGCGCAGACCCATTGCGGCCAGGGCCTGGTCGGCGTGTGCGTCGACTTTCGACTTGGCCAGCAGCGACCAGCCCAAATAAGCGGTGCTCAATACCATGCCCGCGAGCAGCGCACGCTGCGCGGTGATTTTTTCGCGCGCGAACCAGGCCACCGCGCAGCCAGCCAGCAGCCACACGGTGTAAAGCGGGTCGATGATGAAAAGGCTGGAGATCATGACCGGCGGCGTGCGCAGGGGCCAGAACAACTGCGTACCGTACACGGTGAAGGCATCCAGCAACGGATGCGTGACCAGCGCCAGCTGGATCGCCCAGAACCATCTGACCGGCGATTCCGCCACGCGCTTGCCGCGGCGCTTGAACAGCCACCAGATCAGCCAGCCCAGCAACGGCAGCACGAACAGCGAATGGCTGAAGCTACGGTGGACCGTCATCAGCGACACGGGGTCGTCGGTGGCCAGGGCGATGAACAGCGAATCCAGATCGGGCAAGGTGTTCAGCGCGGCGCCTGCGAGCAATGCGGCGCGTCGGTGTTTGGCAGGGGCGATGGCGGCGGCGATGGCGCCGCCGAGGAACAGGTGGGTGATGGAATCCATGCGCCGATGCTAACAGCCCGCACTCGGCAACCGTGCAGGAGCGGGGCAAGTCGCGATGGACAATGCCCGGAGGACCCAGATTGTTTCGCGACTCACGTCGCTCCTACGCGCCGATTTCAGGCCGCTTTCGGCAGATCCTGCATCACCAACCGCAACCGCGCCGGCAACGCCGCTAGGGTCTCGCCGGTATGCGAAAGCAGGCACAAGCTGCCGTCGGCTTCCTCGCTCAATGCGGTCAGGCTTTCCACCCAGTCGCCGTCGTTGGCGTAGATCAGCCCCTCGCGTTCGACCAGTGCCGCGCGGTGGATGTGTCCGCAGATGATGCCGTCCAGGCCTCGCCGGCGCGCATCGTCCAGTCCCGCCAGCACGAAGCGGTTGATGTAGCGTTCGGCGGCGATGCTCTGCCGCTTCAGGTATTCCGACAGCGACCAATAGCGCAGGCCGAAACGCCGACGCAATCCATTGACTATCTTGTTGCCGGTCAGGATGCGGTAATAGAGCCAGTCGCCGAAGCGTTCCTGCAGGCCGCCGAAATGGGTGACCGCATCGTAGTCGTCGCCATGGGTGACCAGCATGCGGCGACCGTCGGCGGTGACGTGGATGGCGCGGCGGCGGACCTGCATGGCCGGCAGCACCAGCCCGCAGAACTTGCGTATGGGCCGGTCGTGGTTGCCCGGTATGTAGATCAGCTCGGTGCCGCGGCGGCGCAACGCGTACAGCGCCTCGACCACGCGGTTGTGCGCGTGGTTCCAGGTGGCGCGCTTCTGCGCCATCCACCACAGGTCGACGATGTCGCCGACCAGATAGAGCTGGCGGCAATGCAGGCTTTCCAGGAAATCGGCGAATTCCGCCGCATGGCAATGCTTGGAACCCAGGTGCACATCGGAAACGAACACCGCGCGTCGTAGCGGCAGGGTCGCCACCGCCTTCATGCGGTCGCCTCCGCCTGGCGCGCGGTCCCTTCAAGGTAGCGGGCGCGTTTCTTCGGGCGTATGCGTTGCAGGTCGACCTCGATCAAGCCGTCGATGGAGTCGCTGAAAGCCGGATCCACGCCGAAGGCCAGGAAACGCGCGCCGCCCGGTTCGCACAGCTCGGTGTACTGCTTGTACAGCATGGGAATGGTGGCGCCCAGGCTGTCCAGGTTCGATTTCAGCACGCCGAACGCGGTCTCGGCATCGAGTTCGCCGAACGAAGGCGGCGCATCGCGGTACTGGAAAGGGTGCCGCGACACCGCCCTTCCCTCGGCACCGCCGTGATAACGGGCGTAATAGGCCACGATCTGCTCGCGCGCGGCCAACGGCAACGCGGCGCTGAGGGACACCGCGCCGAACAGGTAGCGCACGTTCGGGTGTCGGCGCAGATAGGCGCCTATGCCCTGCCACAGATAATCGATACTGCGGCTTCCCCAGTACTCCTGCGCCACGAAGCTGCGGCCCAGCTCCATGCCCTGGGCAAGATGCGGCACGACATCGTCCGTGTACCGGAACAGCGAAGCGGTATACAGGCCCTTCAACCCGTGCGTGGCCAGCATCGACGCCCCGCGCGCGATGCGGTACGCGCCTGCGATCTTCGCGGCGGCGGCGTCCCATAGCACGATGTGCTCGTAATATCCGTCGTAGGCATCGACATCCAGGGCGTTGCCGGTACCCTCGCCCACCGCCCTGAAAGTCGTCTCGCGCAAGCGGCCGATCTCACGCAACAGCGGAGAACCGGTCTGCAGTCGGCCCACCAGGATGCGCTTGCCGTCGCTGGTTTCGCCCAGGACCTCCAGCGCCTGCAGAGCGTCGGCCAACACGCGCGGATCGACGGCTGCTATGAGCGGTTGTTGCGGCGGTGGCGCGCGCTCTTCGGTTTTCCTGCCCAGCGCATACAGTGTGCGGCGTACCTGCGCCAGCGCCGCTTCCGGTTCGGCGGCGCGGTCCATCCGCATCACCGACCCCACGCGCAGGGCGATGCGCCGCCCGCTGCGCTTGAACATCTCGCGCGCCAGCAGCGCCGTGCCCATGGGTTTGGACAAGGCCGAAGCGCCGTAGAACAGGGCCGAGTTGCGTGCCTGTATGCGCACCGGCAACACCGGCGCGTCGTTGTCCATGGCGAACCGCAGGAAGCCCCGGCGCCAGCGCGTGTCGGTGATGCCGCGTGCGCCCAGGCGCGACACTTCGCCGGCGGGAAACACGATCACGCATTGCTCGTCGCGCAGGGCTGCGTTGATCGCCGCCAGGCTTTGCGCACCGGGTTTTCCGCCCAGTATCCGCACCGGCAGCAACAGCTCGCGCAAGCCTTCGACCTGGCTGAGCAGATCGTTGGCCACGATCTTCACATCGGTGCGCACGCTGCCCACCAGGTGCAGCAGCGCCAGCGCATCCAGCGCGCCGGAGGGGTGGTTGGCGACGATCAGCAGCCTTCCTGCGGCGGGAATGCGGCTGCGCTCCACCGGGTCGACGGTGTAGCGCAGATTGAGGAACCCGAGCGCGGCCTCGATCAGGGCGAAACCGGTCAGGTGGGCATGGCTTTCCAGGAATCCGTAGACGTGCTCCAGCCGCGACCATTGCGCCAATCCGCGCAGCAACGGCCGCGCGACCACGGCGCGGCGCCCGCGGAACCATTGTGGATAGCGTTCGGCCAGTTGCCGTTCCAGGGTGTTCATGATCTTCGTCCCGCAGCCGCCCTGGGGGCGGGTTTCCGCCGGCAGCCTGCTCTCGGCTGGCGTCAGTCTGTTTGCGGATTTGCGGCAGCCTGATGACAGGCGGCGCGGCTGGCCATCCCCCAGTTGCTTAACGCCAATCGCCCGCCGAACCCGGCACAATGCACGGCAAACCGGGGCCGTGTATCATGCGCGGCCATCTTTTCATCTCGATCAAGGGATATAAGCCGAATGTCCAACTACCTCTTCACCTCCGAATCGGTCTCCGAAGGCCATCCGGACAAGGTCGCCGACCAGATCTCCGATGCCGTGCTCGACGCCATCCTGGCCCAGGACAAGCGCGCGCGCGTGGCTTGCGAAACCATGGTCAAGACCGGTGTTGCCATCGTCGCCGGCGAAATCACCACCAGCGCCTGGATCGACCTGGAAGCGCTGACCCGCAAAGTGATCGTGGACATCGGCTACGACAGCTCCGAAGTGGGCTTCGATGGCGCCACCTGCGGCGTGCTGAACCTGATCGGCAAGCAGTCGCCCGACATCAACCAGGGCGTGGACCGCAAGAAGCCCGAGGAACAGGGCGCCGGCGACCAGGGCCTGATGTTCGGCTACGCCACCAACGAGACCGACAGCTACATGCCGGCCGCGATCCACCTGTCGCACCGTCTGGTCGAGCAGCAGGCCAAGATCCGCAAGCAGAAGAATTCCAAGCTGCCCTGGCTGCGCCCGGACGCCAAGTCGCAGGTCACCCTGCGCTACGAAAACGGCAAGGCCGTGGCGATCGATGCGGTGGTGCTGTCGACCCAGCACGATCCGGACGTCAAGCAGAAGGATCTGGTGGAAGCCGTGCGTGAGGAAATCCTCAAGCCGGTACTGCCGGCCAAGTGGCTGCACAAGGGCACCCAGTTCCACATCAACCCGACCGGCAAGTTCGTGATCGGCGGCCCCGTGGGCGACTGCGGCCTGACCGGCCGCAAGATCATCGTCGACACCTACGGCGGCTGGGCCCGTCACGGCGGCGGCGCGTTCTCCGGCAAGGACCCGTCGAAGGTCGACCGCTCGGCCGCCTACGCCGCGCGCTATGTGGCCAAGAACGTGGTCGCCGCCGGCCTGGCCGACCGTTGCGAAGTGCAGGTCAGCTACGCCATCGGCGTGGCCCACCCGACTTCGATCTCGGTCACCACCTTCGGCACCGGCAAGATCTCCGACGAGAAGATCGAGAAACTGATCCGCAAGTATTTCGACCTGCGTCCGTACGGCATCCTGCAGATGCTGGACCTGATCCACCCGATGTACCAGCAGACCGCCGCCTACGGCCACTTCGGCCGCAAGCCCAAGGAATTCACCTACACCGACGGCGCCGGCAAGAAGCACACCGCCACCTCGTTCTCGTGGGAGAAGACCGACAAGGCCGAAGAGCTGCGCAAGGCTGCTGGGCTGAAGTAACCGGCAGGCTGTCGCTCCCTTCTCCCACTGGGAGAAGGAAACTAGGACGGGCCGCTTTGCGGCCCGTTTCTGTTTCTTACCATGCATGCTCGCCCCATCAACACGGAATACAAGTCTTGACGACCACAACCGCAGCAATGCTGGAGCTACTCGAATCCATCGCCGCCGACCGCACCGTGCTCGATACCTGGCCGGAGGAAGAGCGCGTGCGGCTGCACAAAGCCGTCGCTTCGATCTTCCACCCCGAACCCAAGCTGCGCAGGAAGAAGACCAAGGAACTGGAGCGCGAGCGCCACGCCGAGAAGCTGCGCCGCGCCGACGCCCTGCTGGACCAGACCGGCATCCGCGCACTGCGTCGCGCGCCGGTGTTCACCACGCCGAACTATTTCCCGCCTGCCGGCTTCGTCGCCCAGGACAGTGTGGAGGAGCGGCCGGCGCCGCTCGAATCACCGGAGCTTCGCCACTGCTACGTGTGCAAGAAGAAGTACACCCAGGTGCACCACTTCTACGATCAGATGTGCCCGGAGTGCGCGGAGTTCAATTTCTTCAAGCGCACCGAGTTGGCCGACCTGAGCGGGCGCGTCGCGCTGCTGACCGGCGGACGGGTGAAGATCGGCTACCAGGCCGGACTCAAGCTGCTGCGCGCCGGCGCGCATCTGATAGTCACCACGCGTTTTGCGCGCGATTCGGCGGCACGGTATGCGCAGGAGCCGGATTTCGAACAATGGGCGCACCGGTTGGAAGTGTTCGGCCTGGACCTGCGCCACACGCCCAGCGTGGAGGCGTTCTGCCGCGAACTGTCGGCCAAGTACCAGCGCCTGGACTTCATCATCAACAACGCCTGCCAGACCGTGCGCCGCCCACCCGAGTTCTACGCGCACATGATGGAAGCCGAAACCGCCGCATTGCGCGACACGCCCGAACACGTGCGCAAATTGCTGGGCAGCTACGAAGGCCTGCGCAGTCACGATCTGCTGCCGGAAGCCTCGGTCTTGCAGGTCGCGATCAAGCAGGGCTTTTCGGAAGTCGCCGGCCTCACCCATGCCGCGGAACTTTCGCAGGTGCCGCTGCTGGCCGAGGAACTGCTGGGGCAGAAACACCTGTTCCCCGAAGGGCGGCTGGATCAGGACTTGCAGCAGGTGGATCTGCGCGGCCGCAATTCATGGCGCCTGCAAATGGCCGAAGTGCCGTCCGTCGAGTTGCTGGAAGTACAACTGGTCAACGCCATCGCCCCCTTCCTCATCAATGCGCGCCTCAAGCCGCTGATGCTGCGCACCGCCGACCGCGACAAGCACATCGTCAACGTGTCGGCGGTGGAGGGCCAGTTCTACCGCAACTTCAAGACCACCCGTCACCCGCACACCAACATGGCCAAGGCCGCGCTCAACATGATGACGCGCACCGCCGCGGCCGATTACCACGGCGACGGCATCCACATGAACAGCGTCGACACCGGCTGGGTGACCGACGAGGATCCGGTGGAGCTGGCCGCCCGCAAGACCGTGCAGGAACGCTTCCATCCGCCGTTGGACATCGTCGACGGGGCGGCCCGCATCGTCGACCCGATCATCCATGGCATCAACACCGGCGAACATGTCTGGGGACAGTTCCTGAAGGACTACCGGCCGACGGATTGGTAGGCCCACGCCTTCCTGGAAAAATGCCTGTCGTAGGTCGGGGCTACGCCCCCGACGCGCTGCAATGAAGACGATGCGGTCTTTATCATTGGCCTGCCCCACGAGTGTCGGGGGCGTAACCCCGACCTACGTCTGGTGACGGCGCACGCAGTTCGCCGATCCGGTGGGCTGCCCGCGCCCGGGTTCTGCACTACCATTGCCCCATGGGGAAAAACGACAACCGCAGGCCGATAGCCGCGCGAACCAGCAGCTGGGCGCGCGCGCTTAGCGCGTCCCTGGCGCGCTCGTCCATTACTCCGAACCAGATCTCGGTGATCAGCATTTTCTTCGCGGGAGTCGGCGCGATGATGCTGACCTGGGGGATTTCGCCATGGGGTCTGTTGCTTGCGGCGGTTTGCGTGCAACTGCGCCTGCTGTGCAACCTGCTGGACGGCATGGTCGCGGTGGAAGGCGGCAAGCAGACGCCGACGGGTGCGCTCTACAACGAATTCCCGGACCGCATCGCCGATTCGTTGCTGATCGTGGCCTTAGGTTACGCCGCCATGCATCCGTGGCTCGGCTGGCTAGGTGCGCTGCTCGCCGCACTTACCGCCTATATCCGCGTATTCGGCGGCAGCTCGGGTCTGGCGCAGGATTTCCGCGGGCCCATGGCCAAGCCGCACCGCATGGCGGTGCTGACCGTGGCCTGCCTGATCGGTGCAGCGGAATGGCGCTGGAACGGAACGCGCCATTGCCTGCTGCTGGCGGCGGCCCTCATCGCTGCTGGATCGGCGCTGACTTGCTACACCCGCATCCGCGCGATCGCCGGCCAGCTGAACCAGAAGGCCTGACGCGTGTTCTCGCGCCTGCTGGTCTACTTCGTGCATATCTTCCTCGGCGCCTATCCGCGCTGGGCCGGCTCCAAACCCACGCGCAAGCAGCGCATCTATTTCGCCAACCATGCCAGCCACGTGGATACGGTGGCGCTGTGGTCGGCGCTGCCACCCGCGCTTCGCAAACGCACCCGGCCGGTGGCCGCGCGCGACTACTGGGGCAGCGGTCTCCGCTATTTCGTCGCCCGCCATGGCTTCAACGCCGTGCTGATCGAGCGCAACCGCGAGAACTGTCAGGGCGATCCGCTGCAGCCGCTATACGACGCGCTGACTGCCGGGCAGTCGCTGATCATCTTTCCAGAAGGCACCCGCAACCACGAGACCACGCTGCTACCGTTCAAGTCCGGTCTGTTCCACCTGGCCACGCGTTTTCCTGAAGTCGAATTGATCCCGGTGTATCTGGATAACGCCCGCCGCAGCATGCCCAAAGGCAGCCTGCTGCCGGTGCCGCTGATCTGCACGGTGCGGTTCGGCTCGCCGGTGCGGGTGGAAGCGAGCGAGGAGAAGCAGGAATTCCTGGAACGCGCGCGCGACGCGGTGGCGGCGCTGGCATGAACGCCGATTTTTCTTCCGGAAGTCTGTCGCTGGACAACTTTCTGCACACCGCCCTGGCCCGCGCGCCGCAGAAATTCTGGTGGGTGATCGCCGGCGTCGTCGGCGTGCTGCTGCTGGCCAGCCTGATCGGCTGGATTCTGGCCAAACGCAAGCCGGGGCCGGTGATCGACAATCTCAATGCGCGCGTGCGCGCGTGGTGGGTCATGGTCGGCGTGCTGGCGGCCTGCTTCCTGCTGGGGAAGACCGCCACGCTGGTGCTGTACGCGTTGCTGTCGTTCTTCGCGCTGCGCGAGTTCCTGACCCTCACGCCGACGCGGCGCGGCGACCACTGGTCGCTGTGCCTGTGCTTCTATGTCGCCATTCCGTTGCAGTACTGGCTGATCGGCATCGACTGGTACGGCCTGTTCGTCATGTGCATTCCGGTGTTCGGCTTCCTGTTGCTGCCGGCGGTATCGGCGTTGTCCGGCGACACCGAGAACTTCCTGGAACGCAACACCAAGGTCCAATGGGGCCTGATGCTGACCGTGTACTGCCTGAGCCATGCGCCGGCGCTGATGCTGCTGCGCATTCCGGGGTATGAAGGCCAGAACCTGTTGCTGCTGTTCTACCTGCTGCTGGTGGTGCAGCTGAGCGACGTGCTGCAGTACGTGTTCGGCAAGCTGTTCGGCAAGCACCTGCTGGCGCCGCTGGTGAGTCCTTCCAAGACCGTGGAAGGACTGGTGGGCGGCGGTCTTTCCGCAGCGGGCGTGGGCGCCGCGCTGTGGTGGATCACCCCGTTCACCCCTTTGCAATCGGGCCTGCTGTCGCTGTTGATCGTGGTCTGCGGCTTTCTGGGCGGGCTGGCCCTGTCGGCGGTCAAGCGCAGCCTGGGCGCCAAGGATTGGGGCGAGATGATCGAAGGGCACGGCGGCATGCTGGACCGGCTGGATTCGGTGGTCTATGCCGCCCCCGTGTTCTTCCATGTGGTGCGCTACCTGTACCAGTAAGCGGCGCGTGGGATCGCTGCGAGCTTGAAGCTGGCGCGCCGGGTACAATGGCGCATGTCCCTCATGCAATTGCAGCGCGTCGATTTCAGCATCGGCGGCCCGCTCCTACTCGAACACGTAGACCTCACCCTGGAACCCAACGAGCGCGTCTGCATCGTGGGGCGCAACGGCGCGGGCAAATCCACCCTGATGCGGCTGCTGGCCGGCGAAATCACCCCCGACGACGGCGAAGTGCGCCTGCAGAACGGCGTGGTGGTCGCGCGCATGGCCCAGGAAGTGCCGCAGGACACCAGCGGCACCGTGTTCGACGTGGTCGCCGAGGGGCTGGGCGACCTGGGCCATCTGCTGGCGCTCTACCACCACGCGCTGCACGACGGCGACATGCAGGCCATGGGCGATGCGCAGGAAAAGATCGAGGCCCAGCACGGCTGGGACCTGGACCTGCGTGTGCAGCAGGTGCTGACCAAACTGGAATTGCCCGAAGACGCCGACTTCGCCGCGCTTTCCGGCGGCATGAAGCGCCGCGTGCTGCTGGCCCAGGCGCTGGTGCGCAAGCCCGACATCCTGCTGCTGGACGAGCCCACCAATCATCTGGACATCGACGCGATCGCCTGGCTGGAAGGTTTCCTGAAGCAGTTCGAGGGCAGCATCGTCTTCGTCACCCACGACCGCAGCTTCCTGCGTGCCCTGGCCACGCGCATCGTGGAAATCGACCGCGGCCAAGTCACCAGCTGGCCTGGCGATTACGAGAACTACCTGCGCCGCCGCGAAGAGCGTCTGCATGCTGAGGCCCAGGAAAACGCGCGCTTCGACAAGCTGCTGGCGCAAGAGGAAATCTGGATCCGTCAGGGCATCAAGGCCCGCCGCACCCGCAACGAAGGCCGCGTGACCGCGCTCAAGGCGATGCGCCGCGAGCGGCAGCAGCGCCGCGAACTGGGCGGCAATGTGCGCATGGAAGTTTCCGCGGCGCAGAACTCGGGCAAGAAGGTCATCGAGTTCGAACACGTCACCCAGGCCTACGACGGCCGCGTGCTGCTGAACGACGTCTCGGCCACGATCATGCGCGGCGACCGCGTGGGCATCATCGGCCCCAACGGCGCCGGCAAGTCCACGCTGCTGAAGATCATGCTGGGCGAACTGGAACCGCAGCAGGGCGAAGTGCAATTGGGCACCGGCCTGCAGGTCGCCTACTTCGACCAGCACCGCAGCCAGCTCAACGACAGCCTCAACGCGCTGGAGAATGTGGCCGAAGGCCGCGACTTCATCGAGATCAACGGCACCCGCAAGCACATCATCGGCTACCTGCAGGATTTCCTGTTCTCGCCCGAACGCGCGCGTGCACCCATCACCCGCCTGTCCGGCGGCGAACGCAACCGCCTGCTGCTGGCCAAGCTGTTCGCACAGCCCTCCAACCTGCTGGTGATGGACGAACCGACCAACGACCTGGACGTGGAAACGCTGGAGCTGCTGGAAGAGCTGCTGGGCGAATACAAGGGCACGTTGCTGCTGGTCAGCCACGACCGCGAATTCATCGACAACGTGGTCACCAGCACGCTGGTGCTGGAGGGCCAGGGCCGCCTGGCCGACTACGTGGGCGGCTATACCGACTGGGTGCGGCAGCGTCCGAATGCGCTGTTCAATGCCGAATCCGCGGCGCCTGTGAAGGCCTCGCCGAGTCCGGTGCAGACCGCCGCGGTGGCGGCTCCCAAGCGCAAGTTGAGCTACAAGGACGCCCGCGAGCTTGAGCTGTTGCCGGAGCGCATCGAAAAGCTCGAAGCGGAGATCGCCGCGCGTGCCGACGCGATGAACGAACCCAAGTTCTACCAACAGGACAGCGCCGCGATCCTGGCCTACAACGAAGCCTCCGCAAAGCTGCAAGCCGAGCTGGAACACGCCTACCAACGCTGGAACGAGCTCGACGCCTGAGCAGGAGCGACGTAAGTCGCGAAACCGTAGCCCGCCATGAGTCGTATATCCTTCGCGACTCACGTCGCTCCTACGCCGGTGACTCGCATGCAAGCATCCGTCGCTTCTTTCCGGACCAGCGATGGCTTGGCCTTGCATCTCAACGACTGGCCCGTCGCCCAACCACGCGCATGCATGTTGCTGGTGCATGGCCTGGGCGAACACAGCGCCCGCTACGCGGCGTTGGCCGGCGACCTCAATGCGCTGGGAATCTCGGTGCGCGCGTTCGACCATCGCGGGCACGGCCGTTCTCAAGGCAAGCGCGGCGTGGTCGGCAAGGCTGCCGACTGCCTGTCGCACGACGCGGCGGAAGTGTTCCGCGCCTATGCGGCCGAAGGCGGCGACTTGCCCTTCCTGTTCGGCCACAGCATGGGCGGGCTGGTCGCCATGCATGCGGTAAGCAAACTCGGCTTGCGGCCGCGCGGCCTGATCGCGTCATCGCCCGCACTCGCATCTCACGCCGGCAGTTTCGATCGCCTGCTCAGCCGGGTCCTGATGCGGCTTGCTCCCGATCTCACCGTGGCCAACGGACTGCCCGCCGACAAACTATCGCACGCACCGGACATCGAACGCGCCTATCTGGACGACCCCGACAACCACAACCGGATCAGCGCGCGGCTGGCGCAGTACATCTTCGAGGCAGGGCCGGAAGTGATCGCGGCGGCCGCGAACTGGCCCGTCCCGACCCTACTGCAGATCGCAGGCAGCGACCGTCTGGTCGATCCCACCGGTGCCCGCGAGTTCGCCAGGCTTGCATCCCACGGTGTCGTGGAATGCCACGATTATTCGGATCTGTATCACGAGATCTACAACGAAGCAGAACCCGGGCGCAGCAACGTGGTCGCAGACCTGACGACTTGGCTCTACAAAAAGACTGGGTGAACGGTAAAGCCCGTTTTCGCTTTTTTTGCTTTTGCTTTTGCTTTTGCTTTGACTTTGCTCTTTACCCCGTGAGTCGCGGCAAGCCCGTCGGGTAAAACCCCGCAGGGGCGGCGCACAGGGATGTGCGCCGTTTCCGTAGACACAGGATGTGTCTTACGGAAATTCCCGACGGGCTTGCGGACCCGGCGGCTTCATCGCCGGGCGCGACGTTAGGGTGTGCTTTCTTTGGTTACTTTCTTTGCACAAGCAAAGAAAGTGACTCGCGCAACGCGCGAAATGCTTTTGCTTCTAAGTACAAGCAATAGCCAGAGCAAGAGCACCCCTCCTCAATCCTCCCCTGCGCTGCGCGCAAGGGAGGAGGCAGAAGCAGAGGCAAATGCAGGAGCAGGAGCAGGAGCAAGATGGATCCCAGCTTGCGCTGGGATGACGGCTGAGAGTATCCCGATACGACTGAAACTATTTCGATCCTGTTTGTTCTGCACGGCAGACGCCGACATATGCAGGCAGCGACCGCTAGCCCGTGTTCTGCACGCCCTGCGACACGCCGTTGACGCTCGCCACCAGCACCCGCAGCAAAGCATCGTCCTGCCGCCCGCTGTCGCGCCAGCGCTTCAGCAGATCCACCTGCAGCACGCTGATCGGATCGACATAAGGATTGCGCAGACGGATCGACAGCGCCAGGCGCTGGTCGTTCTGCAACAGCCACTCGCTGTCGTTGAGCCGCAACACCCACTTCTTGGTCAGCGCTTGCTCGCGTTCGATCAACGGGAAGAACTCGTCGTGCAGCGGCCCCGCCATGCGCGAGAACATCGCCGCGATGCTCAGGTCGCCCTTGGCCAGCACCATGGAAATGTCGTCCAGGAACGTCTTGAAGAACGGCCAGTCGCGCGCCATCTCGCGCAAAGTCTCCTCGCCGCCGGCCTTGACCACCGCCTGCAGCCCGCTGCCCACCCCGAACCAGCCCGGAATCACCGCCCGCGACTGGCTCCAGGCGAACACCCACGGAATCGCGCGCAGGTTGGTCAGCGCGGCGTCTTCGCCCAGACGCCGGGAAGGACGCGACCCCAGCGTCATGCGCTCGATCACGTCGATCGGCGTGGCATTACGGAAATAGTCCATGAACTTCGGCGCATCCACGAAGCCCCGGTACGCGCGCGTGCTCTCTACGGCCACCATATCCATCGCTTCGCGCCACTTGGACTCGCGCGGCTCCAACGGACGCGGGCGCAGGCTCGACACCAGCACCGCCCCCGTCGCCTGCTCCAGCGAGCGCAGCGCAAGCGCGCGGATGCCGTATTTGCGGTGGATCACTTCGCCCTGTTCGGTCACGCGCAAACGGCCATCGACACTGCCGCGCGGCGAAGCCTCCACCGCGCGCGTGGTCTTGCCGCCGCCACGGCTGATGGAACCGCCGCGGCCGTGGAAGAAGGTCAGCTTGATGCCCAGCTCCTTCGCTGCCTGCAGCAGTTCCACCTGCCCGCGCTGCAGCCCCCAGCGCGAGGCGGCGATGCCGCCGTCCTTGCCGCTGTCCGAATAACCCAGCATCACCATCTGCACGTTGTCGCGCGCTTCCAGGTGGGCGCGGTAGACCGGATCGGCCAGCAGATCGCGCAACGTGTCCGGACCGTGCCGCAGATCGTCCACGGTCTCGAACAGCGGCGCGATGTCCAACGGCACATTGCCTTGCGCATCGACGAGCCCGCCGCGCCTGGCCAGCGCAAGCACCGTCAGCACGTCGGCCCGGTTGTGCGCCATGCTGATGATGTAGGCGCCCAGCGCGTCGGTGCCGTGCAGTTGCCGCGCTTCGGCCAGCGCGGCGAACACCGCATCCATGCGCAGACCTATCCCGTCGTCGTTGTCAGGCAGCGGCGTTCCGCCGCTCGCGTAAGGCCCCAGCAGGGTTCCCCTCTCCACCGCGTCGCGCGATTCCCACCCTTCGTCTTTCAACGCGGCGGCAACGGCGCGCGCATGCACGCTGGATTCCTGGCGCACGTCCAGCCGCGCCAGGTGGAAGCCGAAACTACGCACCCGCCACGCCAATCGGCGCACCGCGAACCAGCCCGCATGCACGCCGCGGTTCTGTTCCAGGCTGTGCAGGATCAGGTCGACGTCGTCGGCGAATTCCCGCGGCGTGGAATAGGCGCCGGGCGCGTCGTCCAGAGTCGCCTGCAGGCGCGCGCGCATCAGGTCGTTGAGCAAGCGGTAAGGCTGGTCGGCGTGGCGCGGCTTGGAGCGCGCGGCGGCCTGCGGCATCAATGCACGGTACTGCGCGACTTTCGCTTCCACTTCCGGCGACACGCCCACCATGTCCTTGGACTGGCTCAAGAGCATGGTCAGCTGGCGCAGTTCCTTCAGGTACAGCTGCAGGACCGAACGGCGTTGCGCCCGCAGGGTCGCAGCGATGGTGCCGCCATCGACATTGGGATTGCCGTCCATGTCGCCGCCCACCCAGGTGCCGAAGCGCAGCAGCCGCGGTACGTCGATGGCCTTGCCGAAGGTTTCGACCAGCGAAGTCTCCAGGGTTTCGTACAGCACCGGCATGACCCGGTACAGAACATTGGTGACATAGAAACCGACATGTTCGCGCTCGTCCTCCACGCCCGGCCGTACCGGCGAGGAATCGGCGGTCTGCCAGGACGAAGTCAAGGCCATGCGGAAGCGCGCGATGTCGGTGGCGCGCTCGCCGGGGGTGCGCTGGCCGTCCAGGTCGTTGACCAGGCTGGCGACCATCAGCTGTTCTTTTTCCAACAGCGCGCGCCGCACGGCTTCGGTCGGGTGGGCGGTGAACACCGGCTCGATGTCGATGCGCGGCAGCCACTCGGCCAGTTCCTCCAGGGTCACGCCCTGCCCTTTCAATTTCAGCAGCGCGTCGTGCAGGCCATCGGGCTGGGGCGCGCTGCCGGTGCGCTGGTAGTCGCGGCGGCGGCGGATGCGGTGCACGCGCTCGGCGATGTTGACCACCTGGAAGTAGGCGCTGAACGCCCGGATCAGGGATTCGGCGTGGTGCGGCTCCAGCCCGGCCAGCAGCCCAGCCAGCGAAGCGGGCGGCTCATTGCCCTGGCGCCGGGCGATGGCGGTGGTGCGTACTTTCTCCACTTCCCGCAGGAATTCCGGCGAGACCTGTTCGGCCAGCATGTCGCCCACCAGCGTGCCCAGGCGCCGCACATCTTCGCGCAGCGGCAGGTCGGGGGCGGCGAACTCAAGGCTGCGTGGGTCGTTCATCGGCAGAGGCGTCTCGCGAATTTCGAGGGGAATGACCGAAGCCTAACCGAACCCGCGCGTGATTTGTGCAATGCCGCATCGATGGCCGACACCCTGTCCCGCGACAACAAAAAGGGCGCTTGCGCGCCCTTTCGGCATTGATTGGATGTCCTTTCCGGACGCGCTATCGGGCGGCCGTGTCCGCCTTGTTGGCCTGCTTCACGTAGCGCTCCAGCCAGCGGTTGGTCTCGGCCAGCATTTGCATGATCGATTCGCGGGCGCGGTAGGCGTGGGCCTCGTTGGGCAGCAGCACCAGGCGCGCGGTGCCGCCAAGGCCCTTGATGGCCGCGTACATGCGTTCGCTTTGCAACGGGAAGGTGCCGGAGTTGTTGTCCTGCTCGCCGTGGATCATCAACAACGCATCCTTGATCTGGTCGGCCTGGTTGAACGGCGACATGGCTTCGTACACGCCTTCGGCCTGCCAGAAATTGCGTTCTTCGGCCTGGAACCCGAACGGCGTCAGGGTGCGGTTGTACGCGCCGCTGCGGGCGATGCCGGCCTTGAACAACCGCGTATGCGCCAGCAGGTTGGCGGTCATGAACGCGCCGTAGGAATGCCCGCCCACCGCGATGCTCCGGCGGTCGGCAACGCCGCGCCGCACCACTTCGTCCACCGCCGCCTCGGCGCTGGCCACCAGTTGCGGCACGTAGGTGTCGTTGGGTTCCTTGTCGCCTTCACCGACGATGGGCACGGAGAAATCGTCGAGCACCGCATAGCCCATGGCCAGGAACGCCTGCGGACCCCAGTAGCCGATGTTGTTGAAGCGATAGGGCGAATCGGTCACCTGCCCGGCCGCATCGGCGGATTTGAACTCCGACGGATAGGCCCACATCAACAGCGGCAACGGACCGTCGCGCTTGGCGTCGTATCCCGGCGGCAGGTACAGGGTGCCGGTGAGGTCCACGCCGTCCTTGCGCTTGTAGCGTATCTGTTCCTTGCTGACGCCCTTCAGCTGCGGCGTGGGGTGCGGGAAGCGGGTCAGGGCCCGCGGTTCGCCGGTGTCGCCATCGGTCAATGCGCGAACGTAAAGATTGAGCGGTTCGGTGGGCGATTCGCGCGCGGTCAGCAGCTGCGCGCCTTCGTTGTCCAGCACCGCTTGCGGGGCTTCGTACCAGGGCGCCTGCGAATGAAACAGACGCTTGCTGCTGCCGTCGGCCAGATTCACCCGATCCAGGAACGGACGGTCGCCTTCGCTGGAAGCGCCGTCGCCGATGCGGAAGATGCTGTTGCCGTCGGCGGCGATCAGCAATCTGGCCTGGCCGCGTTCGTCGGTGACGGCGACCGCGTTGCCCGGATCCTTGTAGCGATCTTCATAGGAGCCTTCGCGGATCAGCTGCGGATCGCGGTCCAGGTGGTCCGGCGCCAGCTTCCATTGCTTGATCTGCCGCGTCTTCCACCAGTATTCGCTGAGCAGGGCCAGATCGCCGTTGCCCCACTGCACGCCGCCGTAGCGCATCGCCAGCTGCGCCAGGGTGACCGGCGGGTTGTCGAAAGGAGCGGGCTGCATCATCACCGCATCGCGGATGGCGGCCTGGCGCGCCGGATCGCCGCCATCCTGGGCCTCGGCCCAGACCAGCGTGGCCGGCGCGTCGCTGCGCCACTCGATCTCGCGAACGCCCGTGGGCACCGCATCGTTGCCGGTCGGCAGGCCTTCCACCAGCGGCAACTTGGCTATTTCCTGCTGCAGCTTGCCATCCAAACCCAGCACCTCGATCCGGCGCGGGAAGCGGGTGGCGGGCACCAGATACGAGAACGGGCGCTCGATGCGCTGGGCCAGCAGATGGCGGCCGTCGGGAGAAGGCTCTAACGAAAGCGTCAGCGACGGGTTGCCGATCTTGATGGCCTTGCCGCCCAGGTCGATCAGCACCGATTGCGATCGCAGGTAGTGTTCGAACCGCTTGGAATCCGCCTCGTTCTTCAGCAGATCCTGATAGGTGCGTATCTGGGTGACCTTCCCGCTGGATTCGGTTTGCTGCACGTTGGGGCCGGCAGGAATGGCCTCGGCGGGCGGCGCTTCGCCCCCTGCCTGCAACTGCACCAGCAGGCCGCTGCTGTCCGGCATCCACTCGTAGTCCCTGCCCGATACGGTATTGAGCGAGGTCGCCAGCCGGCGGGCGGCGCGCGCGGCCACGTCCACCAGCCAGAGTTCGTTGGCGCCGGTACGGGCGTCGATCTGGTTGAACGCGATATAGCGCTGGTCAGGCGACCACCGCGAGCTGGCGATCGACAGCGGCCTGGGCAGTCCCTGCAGGCGGATTTCCTTGCCGGTGGCGATCTCCTGCAACCACAGATCGGTGCCGAAACTGAAGCGGCTCTGCGAATAGGTGCGCGGGTTGATGCGCATGCCGGCCAGTTTCAGTTCCGGCTGCGCGACCACCTCGATGCCGGGCAGCGACGGGGTCTGGGTGAGCGCCAGCAGGTCCCGGCGCGGACTCAACGAGAGTTGCGGGGGCTTGGGGGCATCCACCAACGCCTGCAACGGAGCCGGAGGTAGTTCGTAGCCCTGTGCCGAGGCCGGCGCGGCCACTCCACCCAAGCTGATGACCAGAAAACTGAACAGGGCAAGCTTCTGCAAAGTCTTTTCCATGGTGCTGCGGGATCCCCAGATGACCGCCTTCCAGCTTAACGCTCCAAGGCCCCGCCACCCCGGGCCATCGGTCATGCGGGCCGGGATATCCTTTCATCGCGAATAAGAGATATAATGCGCCGCCTTTCGCCGAGGGGCGCTGCGACCGTGACATGGGCGGATCCTTCCGCAAGAGCCCGCACTTTCTGTGCAGCGGCTCGCCATAGTCCGGCCAGGCTCGGTGAACAGTTCCTGCAACGGCGCCCGGATAAAATGCGGTCCTCGACCGCGCTACCCGGAGCAATGCCATGAACGCAGTACGCAAATTCTCGACCGACGGCGACTACAAAGTAGCCGACATCTCCCTGGCCGATTGGGGCCGCAAGGAACTGGACATCGCCGAGCACGAAATGCCCGGCCTGATGTCCATCCGCAAGAAGTATTCGTCCAGCAAGCCGCTGGCCGGCGTGCGCGTGACCGGCTCGCTGCACATGACCATCCAGACCGCGGTGCTGATCGAAACGCTGAAGGACATCGGCGCCGACGTGCGCTGGGCCTCGTGCAACATCTTCTCCACCCAGGACCACGCCGCCGCGGCCATCGCCGCCACCGGCACCCCGGTGTTCGCCTGGAAGGGCGAGTCGCTGGAGGAATACTGGGACTGCACGCTGGACGCGCTGACCTTCCCCGGCAACAAGGGTCCGGAACTGGTGGTCGACGACGGCGGCGACGTGACCCTGCTGATCCACAAGGGTTACGAGCTGGAGAACGGCTCCAAGTGGGTCGACGAACCCGCTTCCTCGCATGAAGAAGGCGTGATCAAGGCCCTGCTCAAGCGCGTGGCCAAGGAGCGTCCCGGTTTCTGGCACACCGTGGTCAAGGACTGGAAGGGCGTTTCGGAAGAAACCACCACCGGCGTGCACCGCCTGTACCAGATGGTCGAAGCCAAATCGCTGCTGGTGCCTGCCATCAACGTCAACGATTCGGTCACCAAGTCCAAGTTCGACAACCTGTACGGTTGCCGCGAATCGCTGGCCGACGGCCTCAAGCGCGCCATGGACGTGATGCTGGCCGGCAAGGTCGCCGTGGTCTGCGGTTACGGCGACGTGGGCAAGGGTTCGGCGCACAGCCTGCGTGCCTACGGCGCGCGCGTGGTGGTCACCGAGATCGATCCCATCAACGCGCTGCAGGCGTCGATGGAAGGCTTCGAAGTCAACACCGTGGAAAGCACCCTGGGCCGCGGCGACATCTACGTCACCACCACCGGCAACAAGGACGTGCTGACCATCGAACACCTCAGCCACATGAAGGACCAGGCCATCGTCTGCAACATCGGCCACTTCGACAACGAGATCCAGGTCGATGCGCTGAACGAGTTCCCGGGCGTGACCAAGCTCAACATCAAGCCGCAGGTGGACAAGTACACCTTCCCCGACGGCCGCGCGATCTTCCTGCTGGCCGAAGGCCGCCTGGTCAACCTGGGCTGCGCCACCGGCCACCCGAGCTTCGTCATGTCCAACTCGTTCTCCAACCAGACCCTGGCCCAGATCGACCTGTGGGCGAACAAGGACAAGTACGAGCCGACCGTGTACATCCTGCCCAAAAAGCTGGACGAGGAAGTGGCGCGCCTGCACCTGGAGAAGATCGGCGTGAAGCTGACCACCCTGACCGCCGAACAGGCCGCGTACCTGGGCGTGAATGTGGACGGGCCGTACAAGCCGGAGCATTACCGCTATTGATCGAAAGGGCGGCGTGCTTCGGTGCGTCGCCCTCTTTCTTTCAGCTGTCATTCCCGCGAAGGCGGGAATGACGATTGATTTGATCGAACGATTTTTATTTCACAGCACGGTACGGACGACACGATGCGCACACCCGTTTCCTTCGAGTTCTATCCGCCCAAGACCGACGAACAACGTTCGCAGTTGGACCGTACTGCGGAAAAACTCAAAGCGCATGCGCCGGAATACGTTTCCTGCACCTTCGGCGCCGGCGGCTCCACGCTTAGCTACACGTCCGAAACCGTCCGCCACCTCAACCAAACCCATGGTTTCGATGCGGCGCCGCATCTTTCCTGCGTCGGCGGCAGCCGCGAGGAAATCCGCGAACTGCTGCGCCTGTACCGCGCCCTGGGCTGCAAGCGCATCGTCGCGCTGCGCGGCGACCTGCCCTCGGGCATGGGCCATCCGGGCGATTTGCGCTACGCCTCCGAACTCATCCAGTTCATCCGCGCCGAGCATGGCGACGCCTTCCACATCGAAGTGGGTGCTTACCCGGAAACGCATCCCCAGTCCGACGACGCGTTGACCGACCTGAAGCACTTCAAGGCCAAGGTCGACGCCGGCGCCGATGGCGCCATCACCCAGTATTTCTACAACGCCGACGCCTATTTCCACTTCGTCGATGCGGTACGCAAGCTGGGCGTGGAGATTCCCATCATTCCCGGCATCATGCCCATCTCCAATTACACCCAGCTCAAACGCTTCTCCGAGGCTTGCGGCGCGGAAATACCGCGTTGGATCGGCAAGCGCATGCAGGCCCTGGGCGACGATGCGGACAGCATCCGCGAGTTCGGCGCCGATGTAGTGGCCGGCCTGTGCCAGCGCCTGATCGCCGGCGGCGCCCCGGCGCTGCATTTCTACACGCTCAACCTGGCCAAGCCCACGCAATCGGTATTGAGCCGGCTTGACTGAACCGACGCTGCGCAGTCCTTCCCTCCGCTGATGGCGACGGGTTAGGCTGCACGACGATGCGTTCGCTGCTGCTCACGGTTTTGTTGCTCGGCGCCGCCCTATACGGCGCGGCGCCGGCGTTCGCCCAGAAAGTACAGCGCTGCACCACGATGAGCGGCGAGACCGTCTATACCGACAAGCGCTGCGAGGACATCGGGGCCATGGACCGGTTGCCGCAGGTCGCGCATGGCAGCTCGAGCGGGTCGGGAGGCATCTACCGTGCGGGTTGTTCGCGGACGCTGAGCGATCTGGTCTATCAGATCACCGCGGCCGTCGAGAACAAGGACATCAACCGCCTGGCCAGCGTGTACCAATGGACGGACGTTTCCAACGCGACAGCCAACAGCATCCTCGACAGGCTGCAAGCGATCGTCGACCGTCCTCTGGTGGACATCGTGCCGGTACGGCCCGCACCGCCGCCCGTCGTCGATCAGAACGGCATCGTGATCGACGACAACAGCGATGGCTACTATCCGCAGACCACGGCGCGACAACGCCCGATCGGGCTGCGCCTGGAGCAGACCCTGAAGAACGGCAGCACGCCCTCGCATACGGTGTTCGGCCTGCACCGCAGCTACAATTGTTTCTGGATCAGCCTGTGACACCGCCCTCCGCCGTTGTAGGAGCGACGTAAGTCGCGATGAGGCTGTCATGGGAACGCCCCATCGCGACTTACGTCGCTCCTACAATGCCTCTGCTATCAAGGAGCCCCCGCATGAAATTCCCCGACAAAATCTGGCACAACGGCGTCGTCAAGCCCTGGGCGGAAGCCACCACGCATGTGATGGCGCATGCCATCCACTACGGTTCCTCCGTCTTCGAAGGCATCCGCGCCTACGAGACGCCGAAAGGCACGGCGGTGTTCCGTCTCAACGACCACAACAAGCGGCTGTTCCAGTCGGCCAAGATCTACGACATCGAGATTCCGTACACGCTGGAAGAGATCAACGCCGCTTGCAAGGAAATCATCCGCGTCAACGGCCTGAGCAAAGCCTATCTGCGTCCCATCGTGTTCCGCGGCTATGGCGGCGTGGGCATCGCGGCGGATACGCCGATCGACATGGCCATCGCGGCCATGGAATTCGGCCGCTACCTGGGCGAGGACGGCATGGAGAAAGGCATCGACGCCTGCGTCTCCAGCTGGCAGCGCTTCGCGCCCAACACTTTGCCGGCGGGCGCGAAGGCCGGCGGCAATTATCTTTCCGGTCAGCTGGTCACGCGCGAGGCGCGGCGGCATGGTTACGGCGAAGGCATTGCGCTGGCTTCCACCGGTTTGCTCAGCGAAGGCGCGGGCGAGAATCTGTTCCTGGTCTTCGAAGGCGCGTTGCACACCACGCCCGCCAGCGCTTCATTGCTTGCCGGCATCACCCGTAATTCGATCATCCGCCTGGCGCGCGACAACGGCATCGAAGTGGTTGAGCGCGACATCCCGCGCGAGTACCTGTACCTGTGCGATGAGCTGTTGATGTGCGGTACTGCTGCCGAAATCACGCCGCTGCGTTCGGTCGACGGCAAGCCGGTCGGCGACGGCAAACCAGGGCCGGTCACCAAGAAGATCCAGGATCTGTTCTTTGGTTTGTTCGAAGGCCGGACCGAAGACAAGCACGGATGGCTGGATTATCTGTGATCGCTAGGCGGTAGCGCGAAGCAGTGCCTCGTGGGAGCGGCGTCCCGCCGCGAGCTTTGCTTTTGCGCAACCAAGGCGACAAGGCAAGAGCAGAAAGCCTGGGTCTATGACCAAGACAACCCAAGATTTTTTTCGGCCTGTCCGAAGGGCGTACCGAAGACAAGCACGGGTGGCTGAATTATCTCTAATGTGATTCCAAGCACACACTCATGCAGATGAGTTCTAGCGCAATGACACGCAAATGTTAGTTGCGTTGAGACAGGCTAGATTGCTAGCGTGCGGAGGCCAGGATTGCTGGCAGATAACACGTTCTCAGAACGACTAAGGAGTCGAACATGTTGCGTGACTTAAGTATCAATGAGATCAGTTCTGTATTCGGTGGCAATGGGATAGCGGTTTATACGAATGGCAGTTGGAGCTATGGCAATGCTTGCTACGCGACTGCACAAGCAGCCGCTAATGCTGGAGCAACTGGATTCTCAGTGAATGGCAAGTTCTTCGGAGACAGTGGGTGGATGGAAATCGAAACGGTTGATTGGGAAGTGTATTGATTTGCATTGCAAGCTGAATAGCCCAAGTTCGTCTAGCTGCCGCAATAGGCCCCGGGTAAAGCCCGGGGCCGTGACCGGGGAAATCCAGTGACTGTTTCTCGATTTATTCGAAGAATGCACCGAAGAAAAGCACGACTGGCTCGACTACCTCTATGTTCACAATTGTAGAGCCAAGCTTGCTCGGCTCTACAACTGCGCGGTCAGTCGATAGTGAACTTCAGCGTGGCGATGACGCCGCGCGTTGCGCCCGGCCGCACGCCCACCTGCCAGCCATAGAGCTCGCACAAACGGCTGACGATCGACAGACCGATGCCGCCTCCCTGCGAATGGCCAGCATGCGTGCCGCGATAGCCGCGCTCGAACAAGCGGGCTGCGTCTTCGGGACTTAGACCGGGGCCGGAGTCGATGACTTCCACACTGTCGGCCATCAACCGCACGACCACATCGCCTTCCAGCGTGTACTTCACTGCATTGCCAATCAGGTTGCCCAGCGCCACCGAAACCGCCGATTCCGGCGCATCCACGGTCAACCCGCTTTCGCCTTCCATGCGCAGAATCAGGGGCTTGGCTCCCAACTGCGCACGATGAGCGTCCAACAGCTGCTCAGCGACGCGCGCCACCAACGTATTGCCTTGTCCGCGCTCGTTGCGCGACAGCAGCAGCAGCGATCCGATCAAGTCGGTGCATTGCTGTTCCGCGCGCTGGATGCGGAAGAGACGTTGCTCGACTTTTTCGTCCAATCCGGGGCGGGCCAACAGCAGTTCGGTCGCGCCGCGAATCACGGCGAGAGGAGTGCGCAGTTCGTGGCTGACATCGGCATTGAACTCCCGGTCGCGCTGTACGACTTCAGTAAGACGGCTGGAATAGTCGTCTAGCGCTTCGGCCAGCTGACCAACCTCGTCGTCGGGAAAGTGCGGTGCCAGTGGTTTGCGCTCGCTGCTCCCGCGAAACGACCGCAAGCGCGCGGCAAGTTCCGATACCGGGCTCATGACCCTTGACGCGGCCCACCATCCTACGATCAGCGATAACACACTGAACAGGCAAACTGCTGCAATCAGTGCCCACTTCGCCTTCTCTCGGCTCTCCGCTGTTCGAGTAAGGTCGTAAGCGACGAAGAACCAAAACTCTGCATCCTTACGAACAACAAGCCGATAGACGAAAGGTCTTCCCTGCTCGTCTACTCCATTCATGTTGTAGACGCCGGAATCTAACTCGGCCCAGTCGGGGGGCACGTTTTCACGCCTGTCTGGCCCGTACAAATAGGCCTTCACTTCGCTAAGTGGGGCGATCTGCTCCGTGTGGTCCTTATAGAAGCGATCCGCGTAAGCGTCCAGATTCCGCTTCAATGCCGTACCAATAATGTCGTCTTCTACTTTCGCCCCCAGATAGATGGCGGCGTAAGCAAAAAGACCGGTCAATCCTAGCCCAAGCAAGAAAAACGACAGGATGATGCGGCTACGCAGGCGCCTGCGGTAGCTGCGATGCCGCGCAACACTTTCCATTTCAGGCATCCGGCGCGGCAATCCTGTATCCGATGCCATGACGGGTCTGGATGAACGGCGTATCGAACGGCTTGTCGACCACCGCACGCAGGCCATGGATGTGCACGCGCAGCGAATCCGAATCGGGCAGTTCTTCGCCCCAGACGCGGGTTTCCAGTTCCTGGCGGGTCACCACCGCAGGCGAGGCTTCCATCAACGCCTGCAGGATCTTCAATGCGGTCGGGTTGAGCTGCAGCAGCTTGCCCTGGCGGCGCACTTCCAGCGTGTCCAGGTTGTATTCCAGCTCGCCCACTTCCAGCACCCGCGTCTGCACGCCCTTACCGCGGCGCGACAGCGCGTTCAGGCGAACCTCGACTTCCTGCAATGCGAACGGCTTGATCAGATAGTCGTCGGCGCCCGAATCGAAACCGGCCAGCTTGTTGTCCAGCGTGTCGCGCGCGGTCAGCATGAGTATGGGCGTCTGCTTGCGCGCCTCGTTGCGCAGCTTGCGGCTGACTTCCAGGCCATCCATGCCTGGAAGATTGAGGTCCAGCACGATCGCATCGAAGTCATGCACGACCGCCAGATGCAGGCCGGTCACGCCATCGGCCGCGAAATCCACGGTATGGCCGCGGTCCTCCAGGTAGTCCCCCAGGTTCGCCGCGATGTCGCTGTTGTCTTCGATAACCAGAATTCGCATCAATTACTCCAAATCAATTGCCGGCGGGTAAGTCAATTGCCGGCGGGTAGAATGATCCTGCGGTTGTCCCGTAGCACATTCTGCGAGTCTTCCATTGCGCGCCTGCGATTGGCGACCGTGCTGCACTGGCTCGTGACGCGGTGCGAGCCGACCTTCTTTTCGCGCCTGCAGACCAGCCTGCTGTCTTCGCCGGCCTTGGTCAGGATGTTGTTGATCTGCTCCTGGTCGTTGAACATCTGGGTCCTGTCTGCCCAGGAAAGGCGTTCGACGCTGCCGTAAGTTTGAAAAAGACCGGCGATCCGATCCAGCGCCTGATTCACGGTAGCACGGTCCTCCGTACTGATTTCACTATACGTTTCGCCATCCGCCAGGTCGGCCTCAATGGCCTTCCTTTGCTCTGCGAAGGCACCGCCGGCGACATCCACCGATGCCCTTGTCGTAGCTGCGAATGCCGGGCCGCCGGCCAAGGCCAGCAGCAAGGATATAAACGCCAATCTGAACATGAGTGCGCTCCAGCAACAGTCCGATGAAATTCCTTGGCCTTTCATGCCCGATCTAGACAGGTAGGCCGAAGGACCTCCGCGCCCTCGCGGAAGCGGTTGATTCTGGCATAGGGAATGGAGCCTGTCCTCGCCGCGCCCGCCAGTAAAAAGGCCCAGCCGGACAGCGTCCGGCGGGGCCAAAGGTTTACCCGATTACCGTGTCGGCCCCCGGGGCTGACGTCCCCGGAAAGCACAGAACTGCGGTCGGGCAAAGCTACGCCGGGGCTGATTAAAGCCCTGTTAAAGCCCCGGCCAGACCGTTGTGCATGCCTTCTCGGCTGCAACTAAAGAATTGATAAATATGACTATTTTTTGCCGGAGCCGACCCTTACCTGGTCGATGATGGAACCTGCTATGTCCTGGCCGCACACCTGCTCTATGCCCTCCAGCCCCGGGGTCGAGTTGACCTCCAGCACCAGCGGGCCGCGCTGCGCCCGGATCAGGTCCACGCCGGCCACGTTGAGCCCCAGGCTGCGCGCCGCACGGACCGCGACGTCCTTTTCGGCCTGGCTCGCTTCGACCGGCTCGGCGGTGCCGCCCCGATGCAGGTTGGAACGGAAATCGCCTTCCGGCGCCTGCCGCCGCATCGAAGCCACCACCCGGTCGCCCACCACGAAACAGCGCAGGTCGGCGCCCTGGGCTTCGGCGATGAATTCCTGGACCACGAAATTGGCGTACAGCCCGCGCAGCGCCTCGATCACGCTGCGGGAGGCGGAGGGTTTTTCGGTCAGCATCACCCCCGCGCCCTGGGTGCCTTCGTTGAGTTTGATGACATGCGGCGGCGGGCCCAGCATGGACAGCAGGTCCACCGTGTCGTCCGGGTTGTCGCCGAACACGGTGATCGGCATGCCGATGCCCTGGGCGGCCAGCAACTGGTGCGCGCGCAGCTTGTCGCGCGCGCGCAGGATCGCATCGGAAGGGTTGGGCGTGTAACTGCCCATCATCTCCAGCTGGCGTAGCACGGCGGTGCCGTAGCGGGTGATGGATGCGCCGATGCGCGGGATTACCGCGTCGTAACCGGAGATCGGTTTGCCCTTGTAGTGCATGCTGAAACCATCGCTGGCGATGCGCATGTAGCAGCGAAGGGGGTCGAGAACGCGCACGGTGTGGCCGCGCGTGCGCGCCGCTTCCACCAGGCGCCTGGTGGAATAGAGCTTGCTGTTGCGCGAGAGGATGGCGAGTTTCATCCAGAGCCTGGGTGGCGATGGGGGCCACAGGATGCCATGCGCACCGTAGCCGCGTATGACGGTGCGATTGCCGGTTCATCGCCTCGACATGCGCGGCTGGCCCGGCAGCCGCGGCGGGCCCCAAGGTCCGCCGATCCCTGGACGCTTAGTTGACCGTACAGGTCAGGGTGAACGTAGCCGTTCCGTTGACCGGCAATGTCGGAATGGTGACGCCATTCTGCAGCGCCGTCACCAATGCGGCACCGGTGACAGCCGGACAGGCGGCACCACCTGCCGCAGCGCAGCTGGCCGTGGTACAGGTCAAGCCCGTCGCGGCGGGGTCGCTGACCACCGCGCCATTGGCCGAAAGCGGGCCGTTGTTGCGAACGACGATCTGGTAGATCGTGGGAAGCCCCTGGGTCACCGTATCGCTGGCTTGATCCGCCGGGCCGGCGGCGGGCGTATTGGTCTTGCTGATCTGCAATTGGGCAACGTTGGGAGTATTGGTGATCAGGCAGTCCAGGTCGTCGCCGCTGGCGGGCGTGAATTCCGCCCATTGCCGGCTGGTCGCCAGCGCCGTGCCCGCGCCGGAAGGCAGCACGGTGGCGGAGCCCGCGGTGGCGTTGGTGCACACCAGCGAAGTGGCGTAATTGGTTGGTGCCTGGTCCGCGCCGGTACCGTTCTGCTTCACCGCTTCCTCGAACTGCATGGTGTTGCCCGCGGCCAGGACCACCAGTCCGGTGCTGGCGCTGGCCGGCGTGGCGCTGCCGGTAGTGACGGCCGATGCGTTGGGATTGCCGCCGGAAAGGAGCCTCACCTGCACCTGGTCGGTGGCGACCGCGCGTCCGCTCAGCTGCTTGCGCAAGCTGACCCACACCGGTGTCGGCGTATTGCGGCAGGCGCTGGCATTGAAGGTGGTGTTGCCCGGCACGCCCTGCAGCACGGCGCTGGCGGAATTGTGCAAGCCCGATCCCGCCACGCTGGGCGCGGCACAGGCATCGTTGCTGGTGGTGCCGCCGCGATTGACGTTGATGCGCACGGTCAGCTGGTAGGTGTCGGTGGCGCCGGCGGCCAGCGAGCGCCACTGTGGTTGCAATGTCCACGGTCCGCCGCCGCTCAAAGCGCTGGCGGCGCCGCCATTGAGCGTGTAGCTGGCGGAAACGACATTGACGTTGGCATCCAGCCCGGGCGTGTCGGTGAGGCTGTAGTTGGCCGGAAGCAGCGTGGGGTTGTTGACCACCAGCGTGTAGGCCACGTCGAACTGCGTAGGCTGGCCGGCCACGGCGACGGGAGCGGCGGCATTCTTGGTCAGGTTGATGCTCGCATCGTCGTCGACAATGGTATAGGTCCACGTGGTCTGCGCCACGCCGCCGCAGCTGGCGCTGGAGTTGAGCAGGTAGGGCGCCGGCGAAGCGGGTGCCGGCTGCACCTGCAACTGGATGGTTTCGTTGCTCTCCACCAACAGATCCTGGGTGACGGTGATCGGCAGCGCGAACAGGCTGGCGGCGCTCACCCCATCGTAGGTGCCGACCGGGATCGTAACGGTGAGCGTGGCGCTGTTGCCCGGGGTGGCGTAGTCCGTTCCCAAGGTCGCGGTGCCACCGGTGATGGTTACCACCACGTCGAAGGCGGTGAACACGGTGCCGTTGATGCGCAAAGTGGGCCGGTTGTTGCTGGCGCTTTCCGGGGTGGAGCTGCTGGGCTGGACGAATTCTACGAACGGCCGCAGGTCGATCTGGATGTTGTCCAGGAAGTTGCCGACGGTGTTGCTACCGCTGCCGGTGCTGATCGATTCGAAGCCCAGGCTGTTGGTGCCGGTGGCGCCGCTGTAGCTGAAAGTACCGGTGTAGTCGACCCAGCCGTTGCCGGCCGCGGCCGGCGCCTGCGCCGTGCCCTGGGAAAGGATGGGGGCACCGAACACGCCGCTCGACGTGGTGCTAACGCGCACCACCGGCACCGAAGCGCCGACGTTGAAGTCCATGACGTCCCCCACCGTCGCGCTGCCGCGTCCGCGATGGCTGAAACGCCAGTCGATGGATTCGCCGTTGATCAGGCAGACGTTCTGGAACAGGCGCGAAGAAGCCGATGCGTTGAGTTCGGAGAAATTATTCCCTTGGCGGGCCGGCACTCCCTGGAAATTGCTGCTCCACAATTCGATTAGACGGCCGCTGCCGGCGGCCGGCGCAATGCAGGAGCCGCCTCCCGTTTGCGAGGGATGGGTGGTGGTCCAGCCCGGCACCAGCGTTTCGTCGAGCAACAGATAGCAGCCGGCGCCAGCGGGGGAACTGGTGAGGACGGGCGTTTCGAATCCTGGATTGACGAAGCTGCGCTGCACCTGCGCGGCAACCGACGGCGCCCAGCAGGCCATCGCCAGGGCGGCAGCTGGCAACAGCGCACGCAACATGTGCCCCGTCTGACGGAAGCGACCGGATTCGTAGCTAGAGCTCTGTTTGGTATTCATTCCATCTCTCGCAAATCTTGTTTCGCATCTCGCCCCGCCTACGGCGAAACGACGGATCGCCGCAGCTATCAGTAAGAACCCACCAGATTGAGGAACACGCCCTTGTGGTCGTAATCGAAGTCGGTGAGGTCGTCGCTGAAATCGGTGAAGTTGTAGCCCACGCCTACGCGGAAGTTCTTGTTGATGTCGCGGTCCAGGCCGACCAGGAAGCCGCTGCGGGTGCCGCCGTCCTTGACGTCCAGCCAGCGGTACTCGGCCAGCGCGTGCCACTGCTGGCGGAGTTCGTAGCGGATCTGTCCCGATGCGAACGTGGTCGCCGAGTCGGTCCAAGCGCCGGTGCCGCGGCCGAAGCGCACTTCGCCTTCGCGCCGCGCCAGCTTGCCGGCGAACTCCCAGTGCGCGTCCCGCTTGTACACGCCTTCCAGCGAAAACACCTGCGAGCGCTGGTCGTAGTCGACGCCGTTGATCTGGTCCAGCGTGGACAGGTCGTAGAGGTAGGTGTAACGACCGAACACGCCCCAGCGCGCGCTGTTCCACGGACGCCAGGCGAAACCGACGTTGCCTTCGATGAACTTGGCGCCGGCTTGCGGGTTCAGTTCGTCGTCGGTGTCCGAGTAGTTCAAGCGGGCGGCGATACGCCAGCTTTCGTTGAACTTGTGGGTGAAACGGTTGGTGCTGACCCACTGCTCGCGCTGTTCGGCGCCGGTGTCCTTGCGCCATTCCAGTTTGCTGTTCCAATCGGTATCCGGCGAAGTGCGGCCTCCGTTGATGCTGACCGCGCGACGGTCGACCACGCCCTCGGCGCCGGTCAGCTCGCCCGATTGCAGGGTGAAGCCGGTGGTCCAGCCCTGCGAGGGATAGAAATCCATACCGAAGGTGTGGGCCAGGCCGGATTCGGCGGGAGTCTTCAGGAACTGGCTTTCGTTGAACAGATTGACCTGGTTCGACAGGCGCCAACGCTGGCCCAGCGTCCAACCGTTCTGGCGGTTGGGGTTGAACAGCGAATCGTAGGCGGTGGTGTCGGTGGAATAGGTATAGCTGCCGTAGACCGTATGCTCCGGCGCCAGACGGTATTCGGCATTGACCGTGGCCGCGTCGCCACGGTCGCCGGTGGTGACTTCCGCGCCCACCGAAGACAGATCGCCGAACAGGTATTTGCCGCCCAGGGTGAACGCATTGTTGTCCGCGTACTGGCCGCCATCGTCGTCCAGCGTCACCTGCGCGGTGCCGTAGACATCCAGCGACGCGCCGAAACGATGCGTGTACTTCACCGCAGCCAGCGTGCCGGCCACTTCGCCGAGCAAACGGTCTTCTTCCACCCGGCGGATTTCGCCGCTGAGCGCGCTGTGGTCGCTGATGCGCCATTCGGCGGTGACCTGCGCCTGGGTCAGCGATTCGTCGCCGCGTTCGGCCTTGCTGAAGCGCGCGTACAGGCCGACGTTGGGCGTGAACTGGCCCAGCACTTCGGCGCCGGTTTCGGTGATGTCCAGGCCGTTGTCGTTGCGGCCGATGGAATAACCGGCGCCGACATCGCGCCACCAGGCGCCTGCGCTCCAGTCCTGTTCGGTCCAGCCCAGCTCCTTGAAGTTGACGCGGGCTTCGACCGACTTGGCCTGGCCTTCGCGCGGGCCCACCGGGTTGAGCTGGGTGAAGGTGAAGCCGCCGTTGTCCGAGAAGAACACTGGCGCGCTGAAGGATTCGGTCTGGGTGTATTCGGCCTTGACGTAAGTGCCCTTGCCCGCCTGCAGGGTGATGTCGCCGCCGGCCAGGGTGTAGTCCTCGCCCGCGCGGTTTTCATCGACGTAGGTCGCGCCCACGCCGAGGTGATCGCCGAACCAGTGCTTGGCGCGCAATCCGGCGGTGACGTCGTCCGGATCGAAACCCGACGGCACCCATTCGTAGTCCACCACCAGGCGCTGCTCGAAGCCGTCCAGCGGCGTGTCGCGGGTCAGGGTGGGGATGTTGTCGCGGGTGATCTGCAACAGCGGGCGCGTCAACAGCAGGCGGCCCTGCAGTTCGTCGATTTCGTAATCGGCGCCGCGGGTCATGGGGATGCGGTTTTCCACGCGCCCGGTGGTCAGGTCGCGTATTTCCAGCACCACCACGTCCGAACCCGGCAGCACATCCTGATGCTTGAGGTAGTACAGGCTGCCGCCGGTGCCGATGAATTCGCTGTGCCCGGGCGAGGTCTGCGCCTCGGAGCCGAACGCGCGCACTTCCGTACCCGGATCGCCCCAGGCATTGGTCGCACGTGAGCGCCAGTTGAAGGCCGCACCGTACAGCGAACGCACGTACTGGGCGTATTCGGTACCGGTGAAGCCGGTGTAGAAGTTGCCCCACAACGCCTGGTTCTTGTCCCAGTCCACGCGCAGGTAGAACCGGCCCATGGTGTCCACGTCGCGGTAAGTGGTGGAGTCGTCGCCGTAGACCGGGTAATAGAGATCCGGATCCAGGCGGCGGAACACGTCCTGCGGGTCGGCATTGGTGAAGCCGTCGAACAGGTGCTCCAGGTCGCGTTCGTTGGTATCGGCCTGCGCCGTCACCAGATACTTGCCCTTGAACTTGGCCTTGCCGTAGAACGCCAGGCGGCCATCGCTGATCACATCGTCGTCGTAGCGCGGGTCCACCAGCGACGGATCCACCGAACCGCCGATCTTGTTCTGGGCGATGGTCACGTCGGCCAGGCCGACCCCGAAGAAATAGCGGCCGGTGACGTCGACGTTGAGCGTGTGGTGGGCGGTGGAATTCTGCGAAGTGGTCGCTGGCGCTCCATCCAGACGCGCCGCGCCGCCCTGCAGTTCGATGTCGAACGCATGCTGGCCCACCGGCACCACGTATTCGGCCACGAACTTGCGTTCCAGATCCACCGGATAGTTGTCGCCGTTGATCTTCAGCGCATAGCCTTCGGGCAGGTTGCGGCCCTGGATGCGGATGCGCGAACCGTAGATCGGGATGTTCTGCTGGCGCAGCCCGTTCTGGGCGAATACGTTGTCGATCAGGCTCTGCGACTGGGCCTGGTCGATGCTCAGCGCGGTACCCAGATATTTCTCGGTGGTGTCGCGCAGGGCCTGCCCGCCGCGTTCGGCTTCTTCCGGCGAAACCAGCTGCAGTTTGCTGGGATAGGTTTCGTCGAAGTTGCCTTCGGCATCGTAGGCGCGCAGCACGTAGACCAGCTCGTCGCCGGCGCGGAAACGGTACTTCGACGGCAATGCGCCATCCCATTCCATCGATACGATATTGCCCACGTCCATCGGCAGCGTGGCGATGGGGTCGATCAGGTCGGCGTCGCTGGCGCGGTACAGCGACAGCTCGTAGCGCTTCACGAACGCGGAGTAATTGCTGCGGGTATAGAACTGCACCGGCTTGGTGATGGCCACGCCATCGAAGGCTACGATGCCGGGCGCCGAGATCGACAGCTCGGGCTGGCCCAACGCGGGATCTTCGGTGGCCCAGATCACGCCGCCATTGGCCAGCTGGATGGAGAACTTGCCCTTGGCCACGGCCTTGCCAGGCTGTTCCAGGGCGACAGTGACGCGGCGGTCGGGCTGCAGCGTTTCCGAGGAGGCATTGGCGCCGGCATCGGCCACCGGCTTGCGTTCGCCGCGCGTGCGCAGACGAAACAGCAGGCCGTCCTGCGAACTGCAACCGATGTCGGTGCAATCGACTTCCGGCGCCTGCGCGGCGCCTTCCGTTTTGTCGGCGGCGGCCGAAGCCGTCTCCTGCGCAACCGCCAGCGGCGTCATTCCCGCCAGCAGGCTGATCAGGGTGTAGTCGAGTAGCTTCATCTTCATCTTCATGATCCCGCCCCTTACTTGCTGGTGCCGGCAGGGGCTGCCGGATCGTTGCTGGATTCGACGCGCACTTGCGCGCGCACCGCAGGACTTAGTTTTTCGGCGATCAGGTCGTACACCGCCTTGGCGCGATGCATGCCCAGCGCCGCGTTGTAGGCGTCGGAGCCGCGCGGGTCGGCGTGACCGACGATCGCGACCGCGCCTCCGCCCTTCGCATCCAGGTAAGCGGCGATCTTGTCGATGAGCGGAAGGAACTGCGGCTTGACCACAGACTTGTCGGTGTCGAACAACACCGTGCCCAGCAGCGGTCCGCCTTCGGCGATGCCGACCAGCAGGGTCGCCGGATCGTCCAGTTCGGTACGCACGCTCACCGTCAGCGTCTTGGCGAGGTCCTGGGGCAGCGTGCGCAGCAGGGCGGTCTTGACCGCATCGGCGCGGTCGAAAGCCAGCTCCTGGCTGTCGCCATTGGCGCTGACCAGCACTTCGCCGCCGCGGTACTCGACCACCTTGTCGGCGATCTTCGCGATCACCGGCCAATACGGCTCGCGGATCTTCGCGCTGCCCGGGGCGAAGATCACTTCGCCCAGTTCCAGCTCGACCTGCTGCTCGCCGCCTTCGATCTCCTCCACCGGCAGCTTCACGCCGAAGTCGAAGCGCACCGGCAGACCGGGAGTGATGCGGCGCACCAGCGGATTGTCGGTGGTGAACGCCGTTCCGGCCGGCAACGTCGACGGATCGACCTTGAGGATGAAGTTGCGGCCGCGGCCGCTGTCGCCGCCGGCGATGCCTTCCAGATGGTAGCGGCCGAACTGGTCGGTCTCGATCAGCAGGCCTTCCACCGAAGCGATACGCACGCCCGGAATGCCGCGCTCGTCGATGCCGAGGTTGCTGATCACGTAATCCACCACGTAACCGCCCTCGCCCTGCGCCACGCGACGCTCCACCTTCGGTTCGGCGGCATTGAGGCCCTTGGCCGCTTCGCCGCTCTTCTCCACGGTGGTGTTGCCGGCCGCATCCATGCGCACGTTGACGCCCTGCGCACTGGTCAGCACGAAATCGTTGGTGAAGGACGGCTGGTTCAGACGCTGGCGAATCACGACCCGGTGGTGTTCGACCGGGTCCGCGGCCGACTGGCGCGCACCGATGGCGCCCACGTCGATGCCATGCAGCAACGGCGAGCTTGCATCGGCTTCCGGTTGCGCGCCTGCGCCGCGATCGACCGTGGTCGAGTTGGCCACATAGGCTTCGGGCGCGAAACCGCCCTGCACGCGCACGCCGCTCAAGGCCGCGCTGTCCTGCCAGGTGTCGCCGTCGCGATCGTCGAACACGGTGCCGATCAGCAGGCTGTCGTCGACCAGCGCATCGGCCACCAACGCGACCGCAGCGGTGCTGACGTTGGAGATCGGCGAACCGGTCTGGGTGTAGGCCTGCGCCTGGTTGCGCTGCACGCCCGGGCGCACACCCGCGCCTACGCGCATCGCATACATGAGCGTGGCGGTCTGGCCGGGTTCGATATCCAGGCCTTCGAAGCGCAACGGACTCTGGCCCACGGCAGTGGCCTGGTTGTCGCCATCGGTCACGCTCAGCGAACCTTCCACATAGCTGAAACCGGGCGGCGGCGTATCGACGATGCTGCCGTTGATCAGCCTGCCGTTGCCCACGTTCTCCACGCTCAGGGTGTAGCGCACCAGATCGCCGATCTTCACTTCGCGCACGGCGACGGTCTTGAGGATGCGCAACTGGTAATCGGACAGCACCGCATGCTCGGTACTGCAGGCCAACGCGCAAGTCGGCGAATCGCCGCCGGTGGGCACCACTACATTGCCGACCGTGCCAGTGGCGTCGGTATCCACCAACGTGGCGTAGGCGAAGGTGTAGGTGCCGGGCAGCGTGCCGGCCGGCAGCGTGCAGCGCAGACCGTTCGCGGTGGCCGCGCAACCCGCCGGCAATACGCCGGTGAGGGTCTGGTCGCCGCTGATCGTGTCGGTCAACGTTACCGCGTCGGTGGTGACCGAATTGGTCACGGTCACTGCCAGTGTGTAGCTCAGCGTGTCGCCCGCCGACACCGAAGTGCCCGACGCCGGGTTGGAAGTCTTGGACACGGTGACCGCGGTCGCCACCACTCGATGGCTGGTGCTGCAGCTGACGCAGGTGGGAGCGTCGCTACCGCTGGGCACAACCACATTGCCGAGCGTGCCGGTGGCATCGGCAGCCACCCGCGTGGAATACGAGAAGCTGTAGCTTCCCGGCAACGTGCCGGCCGGCAGCGTGCACACCAGCCCATTGCCGCTGGCGGCGCAACCGGCCGGCAATGCACCGGACAAGCTCTGGTCGCCGCTGATCGTGTCGGTCAAGGTGACCGCGCCGGTGGTGATGGAATTGGCCACGGACACCGTCAGCGTGTAGCTCACGGTGTCGCCAGGCGCCACTTCCGCACCGGAGGCCGGGTTGGAAGTCTTGGCCACGGTCACCACCGAAGCGGCGATCGGATGCTCGGTGCTGCAGTTGCTGCAAGTGGGGTTGTCGGTGCCGCTGGGCACGACGTTGTTGCCCAGCCTGCCGGTCGCATCGGCGTCCACGGTGGTGGCGTAGTTGAAGCTGTAACTGCCCGGCTGCGTGCCGGCCGCCAGCGTGCACACCAATCCACCCGCGCCGCTGGCGCAGCCGGCCGGAAGCGGACCGGCGAGGGTCTGGTCGCCGCTCAAGGTGTCGGTCAGCGTCAATGCCGAAGTGGTGGCGGTGTTGGCCACGACTACATTCAACGTGTAGCTGATCGTGTCGCCCGGCTGCACGGTCTGGCCGCTGGCCGGATTGGAGAGCTTGGACACGGTGACCGCCAGCAATGGAGTACTGGTGGTGGACGAATTGCTGGGCACGGCCGGACCCGACGGCGGAGTGCCGGTGGCCGTGGCGGTGTTGTTCACCACACCGGCGGCCACTTCGGCCTGGGTGATGGTGTGGGTGCCGGTGCAGGTGGCGATAGCACCCGGCAGCAACGTGGTCGCATCGCAGACCGCAGGTGCGTCCAGCAGCGCGTCGTTGATCGCGATTGCGTTGAGCGTGACGTTGCCGGTATTGGTCACCACGAAGGTGTAGCCGATAGTGCTGCCGGCGATGTTGCCCGAGGGCGTGCCGGCGGTCTTGAGCACGCTCAACGACGGGTTGGGGGCGATGGGCGTGGTCGTGGTCGACGGCGGCGAGGTCACCGGCGGACCGACAGGCGGCGTACCCGTGGTCGTAGCGGTGTTGTTCACCGCGCCGGCATTCACTTCGGCCTGGGTGATGGTGTGGGTGCCGGTGCAGGTGGCGATGGCGCCTGGCAACAGCGTGGTCGCATCGCACACTGCAGGCGCGTCCAGCAGCGCATCGTTGATCGCGATGCCGCTGAGCGTGACATTGCCGGTGTTGGTCGCCACGAAGGTGTAGCCGATCGTGCTGCCGGCCGTGTTGCCCGAAGGCGCGCCGGCAGTCTTGACGAGAGTCAGCGCCGGATTGGCGGCGATGGGCGTGGTCGTGGTCGACGGCGGCGAGGTCACCGGCGGACCCACCGGCGGCGTGCCGGTGGCCGTGGCGCTGTTGTTCACTGCGCCGTTATTCACTTCGGCCTGGGTGATGGTATGCGTGCCGGTGCAGGTGGCGATCGCACCCGGCAGCAGCGTGGCTACGTCGCACACCGCGGGTGCGTCCAGCTGCGCATCATTGATCACGATGCCGCTAAGCGTGACATTGCCGGTGTTGGTCGCCACGAAGGTGTAACCGATCGTGCTGCCAGCCGCGTTGCCCGACGGCGTGCCCGCAGTCTTGACGAGGGTCAGTGCAGGCGCCGCGGTGATCGGTGTCGTGGTGATGGACGGCGGCGAAGTCACCGGCGGACCGACCGGCGGCGTGCCGGTGGCCGTGGCGCTGTTGTTCACTACGCCGTTATTCACTTCGGCCTGGGTGATGGTATGCGTGCCGGTGCAATTCGCAATGGCGCTCGGCAGCAACGTGGTTACGTCGCATACCGCGGGTGCATCCAGCATCGCATCGGTCACGGCAATGCCGGTCAAGGTCACGTTGCCGGTATTGGTCACTACGAAGCTGTAACCGATCGTGCTGCCGGCCGTGTTGCCCGACGGCGTACCGGCAGTCTTCACGAGGGTCAGCGCCGGGTTGGAGGCGATGGGTGTGGTCGTGGTCGACGGCGGCGAGGTCACCGGCGGACCCACCGGCGGCGTGCCGGTGGCCGTGGCGCTGTTGTTCACCGTGCCGGCGTTCGCTTCGGCCTGGGTGATCGTGTGCGTGCCGGTGCAGGTCGCGACAGCGCCCGGCAGCAGCATGGTCGCATCGCAAACTGCGGGAGCATCCAGCAGCGCATCGGTCACGGCGATACCGGTCAGGGTCACGTTGCCGGTATTGGTCACCGCAAAGGTGTAGCCGATGGTGCTGCCTGCAGTGTTGCCCGAAGGCGTGCCCGCGGTCTTGAGCAGGGTCAGCGCGGGGGCAGTCGTCGCATTGAGGGTCAGGTCGTCGATGGCCGGCGGCAAGACACCACTGCTGGGCGTGCCGGTCATGGTTACCGTGTTGGTGACGCTGCCCGCATCCAGATCCGCTTGCGTGACGGTGTAGGTCGCGGTGCAGGTCATGCTCGCACCGGCCGCCAGCGTGGCTGCCGGGCAGGCTTCGTTGCTGGTGCGGTCGTCGGCGATGGCGATCGCGCTGATCGCGACATTGCCGGTGTTGGTGACCAGGTAGGTGTAGTCCAAAACTGCGCCCACCGCCGCGTAGCTCGTGTCCACGCTCGACTTCACCACCGTCCACGCTGGGTTCGCCGTGGCGTTGAGGGTCAGGTCGTCGATGGCGGGCGGCAGCGTGCCGCTGCTGGGCGTGCCGGTCATCGTCACCGTGTTGGTGATGCTGCCCGCATCCAGATCCGCTTGCGTGACCGTGTAGGTCGCCGAGCAAGTCATGCTCGCACCGGCGGCCAAGGTTGCGGCCGGACACGCTTCGTTGCTGGTGCGATCGTCGGCGATGGCGATCGCGCTGATCGCCACGTTGCCGGTGTTGGTGACCAGGTACGAGTAGTCGAGGATTTCCGCCACGGCGGCGAAGGTGGTGTCGGTACTGGATTTCACCACCGTCCACGATGGAGTCGCAGTCGCATTGAGGGTCAGATCGTCGATGGCCGGTGGCAGCGTGCCGCTGCTCGGCGTGCCGGTCAGGACGACGTTGTTGGTGACGCTACCCGCATCCAGGTCCGCTTGCGTGACCGTGTAGGTCGCCGAACAAGTCATGCTTGCCCCAGCGACCAACGTTGCAGCCGGGCACGCTTCATTGGTGGTGCGGTCGTCGGCGATGACGATCGCGCTGATCGCGACATTGCCGGTATTGGTGACCACGTACGAATAATCCAGGACATCGCCCACAGCAGCGAAGGTGGTGTCCGTACTCGACTTCACCACGTTCCAGGCAGGTGCGGCGGTCGCATTGAGGGTCAGATCGTCGATAGCCGGTGGCAGCGTGCCGCTGCTCGGCGTGCCGGTCAGGGCGACGTTGTTGGTGACGCTGCCCGTATCCAGGTCGGCCTGGGTGACCGTGTAGGTCGCCGTACAGGTCATGCTCGCGCCAGCGGCCAACGTCGCTGCCGGGCACGCTTCATTGGTGGTGCGGTCGTCGGCGATGACGATCGCGCTGATGGACACATTGCCGGTGTTGGTGACCAGATAGCTGTAGTCGAGGATGTCGCCTACGGCCGAGTACGTCGTGTCCACGCTCGACTTCACTACCGTCCACGACGGAGTCGCAGTCGCATTGATAGTCAGATCGTCGATGGCGGGCGGCAGCGTGCCGCTGCTGGGCGCGCCCGTCATCGTCACCGTGTTGGTGACGCTGCCCGCATCCAGATCCGCCTGCGTGACCGTGTAGGTCGCCGTACAGGTCATGCCCGCACCGGCGGCCAGCGTTGCGGTCGGGCATGCCTCATTGGTGGTGCGGTCGTCGGCGATGGCGATCGCGCTGATCGCGACATTGCCGGTGTTGGTGACCAGATACGAATAATCGAGGACATCGCCCATGGCCGAATAGGCCGTATCGGCGCTCGACTTCACTACCGTCCACGACGGAGTCGCAGTCGCATTGATAGTCAGATCGTCGATGGCGGGCGGCAGCGTGCCGGTGGTCGGCGTGCCGGTCATCGTCACGTTGTTGGTGACGCTGCCGGCATCCAGATCGGCCTGGGTGACGGTGTAGGTCGCCGAGCAAGTCATGCTCGCGCCAGCCGCCAGCGTCGCGGCCGGACAAGCCTCATTGGTGGTGCGGTCGTCGGCGATGGCGATCGCGTTGATCGCCACGTTGCCGGTGTTGCTGACCAGGTAGCTGTAGTCGAGCACGTCGCCAACAGTGGTGAAGGTGGTGTCCGTGCTGGACTTCACTACCGTCCAGGCAGGCAGCCCGACCGCCGTGGTTTCGCCGCAGTCGTTGCCGACTGCCGCGCAGTCCACCCCGTCCACGGCGACCGCGTTGACGATGGAGGCCGTAGCGCCGGTCGGGAAGGGAGTAACGACCTGCACCACGAAGTTCAACGTGGTGCTGCCGCCCGCCGGAATGTTCACCGCATTGGTGTTGGTGCAATTGCTCGCAGCGCAGGTGAAGTTGTTGCCCGCGGCTACGGCCGTGGTGTTGGCCGGCAGGGTTTCCAGCACATCGCCTGCGAACAGCGTCGCGGCGAGGCTGCCGCCGACATGCGTGACTTCGATCTGATAGGTGAGCGTGTCGCCGGCGGCGACTGCCGCACCTGCCACGTAGGCCGAACCGTTCACCTGGGCCAGAGTTTTTTCGACCTGCAGCTGAGCCGGCGTGGGAGCCGCGGGGAAAGAACAGGAAGCAAGGTCGCGGGACTGATTGGCCGCGGTGGCCGCTACCTGCGTCAGCGTACCGGTGGCAAGATCGATGCGGAAATACCTGCTGGGCGAAGTGTTGGTGGCGACATACAGCAGACCGTCGTTGCCATAGGCCACGCCGGCCCATTGCAGGGTACTGGGCGCGCCGTTGAGCAGCGGACGCTGCTGCCGGGTGGCCGAGACTGCGGTCGTGCTGAAATCGATCTTGTAAAGATCCACGCCGGCGGTCAGCCAGCCATTGCCTGCGCTGTCGAACGCTATATCGCCCGAGCTGGCATTGGTGGGGGCGAAGTCGTAGGTCAGACTGCCGTACGACGTCAGCGTGTAGTTGAAAGCGCCCGAGGGCGCCACTCGCCAGACTGCGGGATTGTTGCCGTTGCCCGCCACCAGATAGCCCACGCCCGCCTGGGTCATGGCCGCGCGCGGGAAATCGGGCGTAGCGATCGGACCGGCGGCGACGTACCAGCCGCCGTTCGCCGCGTCGTAGGCGTGCAGCGTGGCTTGACCGGCAGCACTGCTATAGCTGACGAACAACAGGCGGTTGTTCACCGGATCCACCATCAACCCGTTGAGGTTGGGAGCGACGGGCAAGGTCAGTTCGGGCATCAGGACATCGGGCGTACCGCTGCCGACGGTGTAGCGATAGAACTCACCGAGTCCGGTGGCCGTCTGGGTGACGTTGAAGACCGAATTGACTGCGCAGAAGTTGACGCTGGGCACCAGCGGAGTAAGCGTGGTGTCCGGCGGGCTGGTCACCACGATTCCTCCACTGGTCGAACCGGTGGCGGTCGCACTGTTGCTCACCGATCCGGTAGCGACTTCCGCTGCAGTGATGGTGTGGACACCGGTGCAGGTAGTGGTGTTGCCGGGCGCGGAAGGCGTCAGCGTGGTGCTGCCGCAAGCGGCGGGCGCATCCAACAGGGCGTCTACCACCGCGATTCCGCTCAACGTCACCGTACCGGTGTTGGTGACCACGAAGGTGTAGGCGATGGTGCTGCCCACGCTACCGCCCGAAGGAGTGCCCGCGGTCTTGTCGATGGTCAGCGACGCTGCGGGCACGCTGGGCGGATTGACGCAGGTCGCATTGTCCGTCGTCACCGTCTCCTGCCCGGCGGGCAGCGATGCGTTGTTGTAAAGGCCGCTGCCCGGTGTGGGCGTGGCCGCGCACGTGGTCGGGGTAGTCGCGCTGGTGTAGACGTAGGTGATGCTGACGTTGAAGGTATGGGTGACGCCCGCGCCGATCGCTATGCCGGTTCCGGTCAGCTGGTTGGGACCGTCGATCGTCGAGGAGCCGCCGGCGGGGGCGCCGGCGCCGGACGTGGTCCAGGCGATGCCGGTGATGTTGGTGTTGGCGGGGAAAACCGGGGTATCGGTCAACGCGCCGTAAGTGCCGGCCGCGGTGCCGGAATTGGCCACCGTGATCGTGTAGGAAACCGTGTAGACGCCCAAAGCGCTCGGGCCCGACACGCCGACAGCGGATTTGGCGACATTGATCGACGGCGCGACCACGTCGTCGGTATCGCTAGCGCTGCGCACGCAGGTCGGGTTGGTCGCCGCATCGGCGCAGCTGACGCCGCTCGGCGGCGTGACCGTAGCCGTATTGGTAATCGACGTCTGTGCCCATGCCGGATCGGCATGAAGCGCGCTTGCGAGCGCAAAAAAGCACAAAGTGAACCAGCGCCCGAAACCAAGCGCATTGCAACGAGACGCGTCAGCCACGTGAATCCCCTAATCCATTGCGTTCTGATCACGAGTTGCCGGGCATCGAAGCGCCCTACCCCTGGAGATCAATCTCAATCGCACCCCCGTTTTTGCCCCCGATCGGCCAAGGCCAAGACCGGTGATGCAGGGCATCGCCTGTCGGCACGGCACGGGGGCTGCAACGAATTGCGTGGCGTTATGGTAGTTGGGTCACAGTTTTGCTGTTAATCGATTCACAGAATAAAAGTGACACATTTCGTCATTATTTGAGACGACGGCGCGCATCGGCCGGCGTGGCGGCAACCTGGAATTGCTCGTGAAAACGTGGCCGGACAAGGGTTTAGAGCAGCCGAGCCAGTGAAGGACCAATGTGAATGCCGACCTGTCTTGTTAACTTGTTATTAGTTTCACAATAGACAATCGGCATATTTAGACCGACAAACGGAAACCGTTTTGTCGCCCTGAAAAGCATGACGGCCGCTACTCCCGCAGTGGGAGTAGCGGCCGTCGTTAGTTGGAGCCGCTGAAGCGGGTTTTCGGCCCTGGCCATTGGCGTGGTCTGCTCGTCTTCCGGCAGGCTTTCCAGGCTGACGCCGAAGGTGTGACCCCGCATTCACGCCTGGCCGGAAGGCCTATTCGGCAACTGCAACCGCACTTCAAGGCCCGGACGCGATTTGCGGTTATTGATCACGATCGTCCCGCCATGCCGGTGGATTGCCGCGCGTGTGATCGCCAGGCCCAGGCCTATTCCTCTTCCTACCCCGTCCCCGCGCGCGAATGGCTTGAAGAGCTGCTCGATCAGATCCTCGGAAACTCCCTTTCCGCTATCGACGACTTTGATCAACGCGCCATTCCCGTCGTGAGAGGCTTCGAATTCGATATCCCCGCCATCCGGAGTGTGCCTGAGTGCATTCCGCAGCACGTTCTCGATAGCTCGGCTCAAAAGCTCCCTATCGCCCACCGTGGAAAGTCCAGGAGCGATGAGGGCCCGGATGCTGTGCCCGGAACCCGAGCTCTCCAGCCGCGCGTCTTCGACGATCGAAGCCACCAGCTCCGAGAGATCGATCGTTTGCTCGTTGTCGGAAGGCCTGGGCGACTCCAGCCGCGCGAGCAATAACAGCTCGCCGATAAGCGCATCCATGCGATCGGCGTCCCGGTCCATTCTTTCGATCAACTCTTCAGGACTGCGCTGTCCCCGCGCCAACTCCAGCGCGACCTTTATCCGGGCCAGTGGCGAGCGCAGTTCATGCGAGAGATCCAGCATAAGCTGTCGCTGGGCCGCCAGTAGTTGGCCGATCTGGTCCGCCATGCGATCGAAATCCTCGCCCAAGGCGGTGAACTCGTCCTTGCGCGAGTCCAATGCCGCGCCGATCCGGTAGTCCAGCTCGCCAGAAGCCAGCCTTTGCGCTGCCGATTGAAGCTTCGATATCGGATTGACCAAATACTTCGCTGCCAGCGCGCTGATGACGCCCGCAAGGAATATGGACACGATCACCGGCCCAAACAGTCTTTTCAGAATGAAATGCAGCGGAGGCCCCGGGGGTGGTCTGGAAGCGATAAGAGCCCTGTATTCCCCTCCCGATTTCGTGGTCATGGGAATATCCAGCCGCAATTCCGGCCAGCGCCCGGTCTTGGCGCTCGATGGCCGCTGCGATTCCGCGCGGCCAGGCGACGAGCCTCCCAAAATGGCAGCAGGCACATTGCGCCCCAGAATCTCCTCGCCACGCCGATCGAGAAAATACATCCGCAAGCCCTGGGATCTTTCCAGGTTGGCCAGCAGATCGGAAGTTTCTCTCGCAGAACCCGATTCATGGACCACAAGCACTGCGTGCGCGGTGGCGGTAGCGAAGGGCTCCAGGCTCTGCCTGACGCCTTCCGGCATGCGGCGCTCGATCGTGACCGCAAACAGAAAGGCGGTTCCTACCATCAGCGCTGCGCTTCCGAACCAGAGGCCCAGGAACATCCTCCAGAACAATTTGCCCATGATCATTCCTTCAAGAGGAACTGATAACCGACACCGCGCACCGTGCAGACCAAGCCCTCTCCGATCTTCCTTCGAATGCTGCTGATGTGCATATCCACGGCCCGGTCGTAGGAGGACATCCTTCGGCCAAGCACATCCCTGGTGAGCTCTTCCTTGCTGACCACGCTACCCGCGTTCTGCATGAGCCGTTCCAGGACATTGAACTCGGTACTGGTGAGGACGATGCTGCCGCCACCGCGCTTCACCGACCGGGTTCCCGCATCCAGGTCTATTCCGCTGACGCTGAGATGACGGTCTTTGGTGGCTTGCGGCGATCCTTCCACCCTGCGTTGGATGGCCCGGATCCTTGCCGAAAGCTCGCGCGGATTGCACGGCTTCGGCAGGTAGTCGTCCGCTCCCATCTCCAAACCGATGATCCTGTCGACGTCTTCGCCCCTGGCGGTGAGCATGAGAACCGGAACCCTGCTTGCGCCACGGAGATAGCGCAGCACCTCGAATCCGTTCTTGCCCGGCAAACCGACATCCAGCACCACGAACCCGATGTCGTGCGCCATCCTTCCCCACCGGTCTTCATCGAAACTGTTCATGACCTCGACCCCGAACCCCTCCTGAACCAGGTAGGTCTTCAACAGGTCGCACAGTTCAGAATCGTCGTCGATAAGCAGCAGGTTCATGGCGTCATTTTCACACGGCATAAGACGGTTTTCCGGACATTTACGCTTATTTACTGAATGCCCGCGCAGATCTGACCAAGCGCCCACAAATACTTGCAGGCAAACCTAGACCATAGGTTTCTCCCTTCAAGTCGCGCAGTCATGAAGTTCATTTCTCTCGGCATTTTCGCGGCACTGCTCTTGAGCCAGTGCCTGGAGGCAAGCGCACAACAGGATCTCGGCGGAATAACGGTTTACGGCAAGCCGGATTATTCGGGCGTCTGGACGCCGGATGTGGAGGCCAATGCCAAGCTAGAACACGACATGAGAAAGGCCCTGCGTAAAAGGATGAAGCAGGCCGGCGGCAAGAAAAGCCGTGCTCCCGCATTCGGCCCCGAAGGCGGTGGCCCGCTGCAGGGCGGTATGTCTGGCGGCGGGTCCGGCGGGCCGCCGCCAGGAGCGCACGGCGAAGGTCCACCCGGCCCGCGCATGGCCGAGCCCAATGCGCATGGCGCCATGCGACAGGAAATGGATTTCGCCGCGCCCCTGCAAGGCGATCTGGAAATCGCCAGCAGCGAGACCGAATTCCGCATAGGCCGCTCGGGAACTCCCCTCACCCGCTTGGAAATAGGCCGCGGCGCCACCGAGCTCGCCGATGGGCATACGCGCGTCTTCGCCGCGTGGGAGAAGGCGCAATTCGTCGTCGAGTTCAACACCGACGACGGGGCGCAGGTGACCCACACCTACTCCCTCGAAGATCAAGGCAATCGACTGCGCATCCATACCAATGTGTCCGGACGCATGTCGCCGATATCGGGTGGAATCGACATGGAGCGTTTATTCGTGCGCAAGCCTTGAAGAATGGTCCGGCGCCGAATGCGTCCAATTTCAGGGCGGCCCTCACAACTCGCCCGGCGAACGTTCCGCCCTCTCCCTGCGCCCATGTCCGGCCGTTCGCTTTCTTACTTCCTATTGCCCGGTAGCTAGAGATGATTCCCACTCCCCTACGAATGCCTTCAACAGGCCTGTCCGAAAGCAAGCCCGGCGATGGCGGCAAAGCCTTCGGAGCGCTCGCGACCGCTACGCCGCGTTTCTATTTCGCGCCGGGCCATGCCGGCCAATGCGACGAAAGCCAGCTGACCCGGTGGTGGGAACATGCCGGATTGGATGGCTTGGGGAAACTGGTGGAAGCGTTTCTCGCGCAGTCCATAGACCTGTCCAAAGCCCGCATAGAAATGGAACAACGGATCGCCCTGTGCGCTCCAGGCGGAAGCGGGAGCAGTGAACCTTCGCTCGAACCCGCCATGCATTGGCTGATAAGCCATATGGCCGAATTCCAACATGCCCGGGCCAGCGCCATCGCAAAGCTGGCGGCGACTTATGTGCGGTTCCTCATTCTTTCGGAGCGCGTTCAGAACACCGATCATTCCATCGCGCTGCACCAGTCCATCGCCGACCGCAGATCGCACGAGCGGGGCGATGGCGGCGAACGCAACCAGGCCGCCCGCTCGTCCTCTTCGCCGATCGCCGAACTGCATGCCTTCCGCGAGACATTGAACGGCGATAGGAACGCGGCATTGCTCGCCTTATCGGAACAACTCGGCGAGCCCGCCAGCATCACGCGCGCGCGCCTCGACGATCATCGTCTGCCGGCGAATATGGCCTCCGTCCCCGAGGTCGGTTCGCCCGACGCCCTTGCCTCGCGCCGGCCCGACCTGGTGGCGCTCGAACATTGCGTGCTTCGCCAGGAAAGCAGCAGGGACAGCACCCGTCTCGAACTGAGGCTCGCACAGCTCAATTACGAGCAGGCTTGCGTCGCCGCGATCGCCGCCGTCGACCACGCCATCAACCGCATCGCCACCGCGACCGCCAGCCTGGTTCCGGCCCGCGCCTGCGCGGCCAATGCCGACGCCAACGCTCGAGCGGCGCAGGCCGAGCTGCGCAGGGGCAATAGCGGCACAGAGGCCGTCGCGTACGCCCATGTCGCGAGATTCAACTTCAACGACAGAGAAATCGTCATCCGGGGCGAGACCTACTTGGCGCTCGTCCAGCTCTTCCAGGCTCTGGGCGGCGGCTGGGAAAGCGAGGATTTCATGCTTGGCGAGACCATGGCGGAAGGCGCTGCATGAAAGCTTCCGGAAAGAGGTCCACGCTGTTCCTGGCTATTCTGGTAACGATAACCCTGCCCGCTTCGTTCCAGAGCCGCGCGCAGGGCGCCCCGGCACAGGAATACGTCGTCCGGGATATCCGCATCGACGGACTGCAGCGGATTTCCGCCGGCACGGTGCTCACTTATCTTCCGCTGGAGCGCGGCGACACTTTGGATCCCAGCAAGGCTGGCGAATCTATCCGTGCCCTTTATAAGACCGGCTTCTTCGAGGACGTGAAACTCGACCGCCAAGGCGATATCCTGGTGATAACCGTCTCCGAAAGGCCGGCCGTCAACAAGCTGACGCTGGAAGGCAACAAAGACATCAAAACCGAGGACCTGATGAAAGGCCTCCAGGACATCGGCCTGGCCGAAGGCAACACTTTCGACCGGCTCGCCCTGGACCGCGTCACCCAGGAGTTGACGCGCCAGTACAACAACCGGGGCAAGTACAACGTGGAGATCGCGCCGGACGTGAAACAACTCGGCCGGAACCGCGTGGATGTCGCCATAAAGGTCAAAGAAGGCAAAGCCGCGAAGATCCGCCACGTGAACATCGTCGGCACGGACAAATACGACAACAAGGACATCCTGGAAGGCTGGGAATCCAAGGAAAGCAACTGGCTTTCCTGGTATCGGCGCGACGACCAGTACTCCAAGGAAAAACTCTCCGGCGACGTGGAGAAATTGAACTCGTTCTATCTCGACCGGGGCCATGTGGACTTCGCGGTGGATTCAACGCAAGTCTCGATCAGCCCCGACAAGCAGGACATGTTCATCGTCGCGGGCGTCACCGAGGGCGAGGTGTACAAAGTATCGGACGTCAAGGTAACCGGCGACACCGTGCTTCCGGTGGCCGACATCGAACGGCTGGTGCTGTTGAAGAAGGACCAGGTGTTCTCGCGGGCCCTGATCGAATACACCTCCGATGCCATCACTTCCACGCTGGGCAACATCGGCTATGCGTTCTCGCAGGTGAATCCGATCCCGACCATCGATCGCGAGAACCGGACCGTCGCCATCAATCTGCAGGTCGTGCCCGGGCCGAGAGTCAACGTACGCCGCATCGCCTTCAAGGGCAACGCGCGCACGAGCGACGACGTGCTCCGCCGCGAAATGCGGCAATTCGAGGGCGCCTGGTATTCGCAGGCCGCCATAGACCGCTCCAAGGTACGCCTGCAACGGCTGGGGTTCTTCGAAACGGTGGAGGTCGAGACGCCCCCCGTTCCCGGGTCCAACGATCAGGTCGATCTGGTTTTCAGCGTCAAAGAGACCACCTCGGGCAGTTTTTCCTTCGGGCTGGGCTATTCGCAGACCTCTGGCCTGACCACGTCCGTCGACCTCTCCCAGAACAATTTCCTGGGCTCGGGAAACCGAGTGACTGTCACTGCTTCAAGCAGCACCTATCAAGACAGATACGGCTTCTCTTTCACCAATCCCTACTTTACCGACGGCGGGGTTTCGCTAGGCTACAACCTGTCGTGGAGCGAAACCGATTATTCGGACTACAACACCGCTTACTACGCCACGACCAATGCTTCGGCCAAGGCCGTTCTGGGCCTTCCCATCACCGAGAACGACACCGTGTCGCTTGCCTTCGGCATCGACTCCAATGAAGTGTCCACCTACAGCGGTTCGACTCCGCAATCCATCATCGACTACATCGACGCCATCGGGCACCGCACCTTCCATGCCTGGCGCACCGAGCTTGCATGGGCACGGGATTCGCGCAACGACTACTTCATGCCCACCCGGGGCACCTACCAGCGCGTTTCCACCGAGGTAACGCTGCCGGGCTCGACGGTCGAGTATTTCAAGCTCAACTACGAGCTCTCCAAGTACATACCGCTCAGTCCCTCGCTCGTTCTGAACTCGCGCCTCGAGCTGGGCTATGGCGACAGCTATGGCGAAGACGTCACCCGGCGGTTCTGCACGGTCCAGGGCAGCGACGTCGTGGTCAAATCTAGTTCCGAGTGCGCTTCCGGCTCTGTCGAGACCGGCTCGGTCACCGCAAGCGGGCTTCCGTTCTACGAGAACTTTTATGCCGGCGGGGTCAGATCCATCCGAGGGTTCAGGGACAATACGCTGGGACCCCGTTCGGAGCCCACCTCCTCCTATGCCGACGGACAGCCGGTGGGCGGGGCGGTGAAAACCACCGGTTCGCTGGAGATGTACTTTCCGAAGCTGTTCGATTCCAAGGCCGCCCGTGTCTCCGCATTCGTGGATTTCGGCAACGTCTTCGCCGATGTACAAAGTGTGGACGCAGGCGAGTTCCGCGCCTCGACCGGCATCGCCCTGCTTTGGCGCGCGCCCGTGGGCCCCATCTCCATCAGCTATGCGTTTCCGCTCCGGCAAGAAGAAGGCGACGAAATAGAACGGTTGCAATTCACTTTTGGCGGAGCGTTCTAGGCGCGTCGCTCGCATTCAACGGCGCCCTCCACATATGCACAAAAAAATCCCCCACTTTCTAGTGAATTTACGGGAATCTGGGGCGGATGAAGGGAATAGAACCCTCTTCAGCAGCTTGGGAAGCTACAGCTCTACGATTGAGCTACACCGCGAGGCCACGAGTTTATGCTCCGGCGCCGGACCCATGCGGACGGACGCCCGGTCGGGGCATCCGTGGTACCGACGACCGCCGGGCGGACTCAGAAGCTGCCTGCATCGAATTGTACGAAGAGGTCGGTTCTGGCCAGGCCGATCTTGCGTTCCGCAAAGCGCACGCGGCTGTAACCATTCCTCTTTAGTCCTTGGGGCGTTGTCGGGTGACGGCGTCGAAGCTCATCTCACCCAGCTTCGTTGCCACGGCATCGATTCCTTTGAAGGGAGCGTGGTAGGAATACTCCAGCGGAACAGGCGTTCCATCGACCACGACGACAACCTTTATTTCGTCTTTCAGTGCGAAGGCAAGCGGACCGGCGAGCATCGACGCAACGCGTATCGCCTTGCTGCGAGTAGTGTATTCCTTGATCGTCACGATAATTGGCGCATCTCCCGCGACTGCCACGCCTGCCTTTACCGCGGCATCGGCATACGCCGTGCGGATCAGATCAGGCACTGCGGGACGCACTTCGCACCCCCCGCAGTCGATCACAACAGAGAGGTCCGGAACGCTCTTTGGCATGGCCCTCGCTGTCGGACGCACCTCGGTCGCACACCCGGCTAAAAACACGACGATGGACGGGACGATGGCCACGTGTCTGATCAAGGTACGCATGGCGTTACCAGCGGGAAGATGGGCATCGCAGAAAACCTGAAGAGAGGCAGGCCGGACTCATATTTGAAGCAAGAGCCCACGCTTCAAGGGCAGTCGCCAATGCGACGAGCCTGGACGCCATGCTGAACCTTGAGAGACATGAATCCCTTTTTGATCTCCAGCTCTTCGTGCAGCTCCACTTGCTGCGGAGAATGCACAGTCGCGCTGCCACTGCCTGTCGCCTTTGGCTCGCTGCAACTCGTCAACCACGACGACTTCGCGCCATCACGGCGCACCTGGAGGTATTCGCATTGCGGCCGTGGACGCTTTTCCGAGTCGTCGCTCGGCGGCGGCGAGGCTTCGATCAGCGTCTTCTCGGGAAGTGCTTGCAGCACCGCCTGCGTGAGGCATACGGCGTTAGTGCGCTCCCCGCCTCCTCCGGAGGGAAGTCCCTTAAACGTGCTGGTCAATTCCCATTTTCCCGGCTGCACGGAAGTCTGCGCTGACGCGCCGACTGGCATGGCCATGACGAGACTGAAGGCCGTGCAGAAAATGATTCTATTCATGTGGGTTTCCTCGATGATGAAATATTGAACAAGTTTCCTGCCCGAAGAATCGATGGCATCTTCACTTCCATCGATTCGTCTTTCTCATCGGGAGTCAAGGAAGCGGTGGTGGCGGAACCGGTGCCGGTGTAACGGCAGGAGCTATCGGGAGTGGGGCTGGAGCGGGCGGTGGCCGCGGGCCAATGGGCGCGCAAGCAGACAGCGACAACGTCAAAGCCGAGGCCACGAGCAAAAACTTCATTCTGGATAGGGAACGCATGGCTTTTCTCCGTATGCCGGTCAAAGCCGGCAGAAAATGGGAAAGGATTGAATCGGCATCCCATGCCTTTCGGTTGCAATCAAGGTTCATCCACGTGAACACCGACGCCGGCAGCCGCCACTGGCGCCGTCGTTCCGCTTCGCTTCGAGAGCAGGCGGCGTCCTAATTCCAGCAGGTCGTCAACGTAGGTGAAGACCACCGGAATGACGAGCAGGCTCAGCACCGTCGAGGTGAGCAAACCGCCGATGACCACGATCGCCATCGGTTGCCGGAAGCTCGGTTCTGCGCCCAGTCCCAGCGCGTTCGGCAACATGCCGGCGCCCATGGCGATCGTGGTCATCACTATGGGACGCGCGCGCTTGTGGCACGCGTCGATGATCGCCTCCAGACGGCCCATTCCGCGTTCGCGTCGCGCAAGGATGGCGTATTCAACCAGCAGGATGGAATTCTTGGTCACAATGCCCATCAGCATCAGCACCCCGATCACAGCCGGCATCGAGAACGACTGGCTGGTCAGCCACAAGGCTAGCAGCGCGCCTGCCAGTGCCAGAGGCAAGGCGCACAAGATCGTGGCGGGCTGCAGAAAGTCGTGGAACAGCAGTACCAGCACGGCATAAATGCAGAAGATGCCGATGGCCATGGCCAGCCCGAAGCTGGTGAACAGTTCGGACATGCGTTGCAACTCACCCTGCTCGACCTGCTGCACGCCATTGGGCAACGCGCTCAGCGTGGACAGGCGCATGGCTTCTTTCTGGACTTCGCCGATCGAACGGCCGTTCAGTTCCACGGTGAGGGTGACGTTGCGCGAACGGTCCAAGCGGGCGATCTGCGACGGACCGCTGCCCATGGAAATGTCGGCGACCGAACCTAGACTCACCGTGCCCTGGCTGCCTTGCACGCGCAATTGCGACACTGACGCCATGTCGTCGCGCACGGCGGGATCCATCTGCACGCGGATCGGGATCTGCCGCTCCGGCAGATTGAGTTTCGGCAGGGTGGTCGAATAGTCGCCGTAAGTCGCCAGGCGCACGGCATCGGCCAGTGCCTCGGAGGTGACGCCCAGCGAGGCGGCGCGCGCGGCATCGGGGCGCACCTGGATTTCGGGACGCTGGAGGGCAGCGCTGGAGGTGACGTTGCCGATGCCCTTCAGGGTGCGTAGTTCCGCTTCGATCTTGGTGGCGGTGGAAGCCAGCATGTCGGGATCGTCGCTGGCCAGCGTGATGCCCAGGGTTTCGCCGCTGACGCCACCACCGCCCACCGCAACGCGCGCGCCCGGCAGGCTGCGTAGCAAGTCGCGCATCTTCGCTTCGACCTGCGACTGCTTGAGGTCGCGGTCGCCGCGCGGCACCAGATCGACGGTCAGCGTCGCGCTGGTCACGTCACTCGATGCGCTGACCGACCCCGGCCCGCTGTCGGACATCGACGTGCCCACGGCAACGAAGACACTGCGCACTTCCGGCAACGACTGCAGCAGCTTGGCCGCCTGCTGGCTGGTTGCGGTCGTGGTTTCCAGGGTGCTGCCCGGCGGCAGGGTCAAGGTAATGCGCGACTGGGCCTGGTCCTTGACCGGGATGAAGCCGGTGGGCAGGAAAGGAATGACCAGCATGGCAAGGGCGAAGAACAGGCTCGCGCCGATGAGGGTGGTCTTGCGCTTGGCCAATGCGCTGCGCACCCAATGCAGGTAGCGGCTCATGATCGGGCCGTCGGCGACTTCCTCGTGGCCCGCGGCGTTCGGCTTGGCCGGCTTCAGCAAGTACGCTGCCATCATCGGGGTCAACAAGCGCGCAACCAGCAGCGAAGCCAGCACCGCCACCGATGCGGTTACGCCGAATTGGCGGAAGATCAGCCCCGGGATGCCGCTCATGAAGGCCGTCGGCAGAAACACCGCGACCAGACTGAAGGTCGTGGCGATCACCGCCAGACCGATTTCGTCGGCGGCCTCCATCGCGGCCTGGTAGGGCGTCTTGCCCATCTGCAGGTGGCGCTCGATGTTCTCTATTTCGACGATGGCATCGTCCACCAGGATGCCGACGACCAGAGAAAGCGACAGCAGCGTCACCGTGTTCAGCGAATAGTCCAGCAGCCACATGGCCAGGAAGGTCGGAATGATCGACAGCGGCAGCGCGGTGGCGGAAATCAACGTGGCGCGCCAGTTGCGCAGGAACCACCACACTACGATGATCGCCAGCAGCGCGCCTTCGATCAGCAGGTGCATCGAACCTTCGTAGTTCTCTTCGATGGGCGCAACGGTGTTGCTGGCCTCGTCGATGGCGGTCTCCGGATGGCCCTTGGCAAAGGCATCGATGGCGCTGCGCACGTCTGCGGCCACGCCAACGTCGGAGTACCCGCGCGAGCGGGTAATCTGGAAGCTGATTACCGGTTTGCCGTCGCGGAACGCTAGTGAGCTGCGCTCGGCGTGGGTATCGCTCACGCGGGCTATCTGGTCCAGGCGCACGTAGCGGCCATCGGTCAGCGGAATGGTGATGGCGGCGATTTCGGCCGCGCTTCCGACCGTGGCGATAGTGCGGGCCGATTGCCGCTGGCCGCCCATGTCGCCTTGCCCACCGGAACTTTCCTTCTGCACGGCCTTGAGCTGCCGGGACACGTCGGAAGGCGTCACGCCCATTCCGGCCATCAGCGTGGGATCCAGATCCACGTGGACTTCGCGGGTGACGCCGCCAACGCGTGCGACCGAGGCCACGCCCTTCACCGCCAGCAGCGCCTTGGCGACTTTGTTGTCCACGAACCAGGAAAGGTCCTGCTCGTCCATGCGTGAGGAGGCGATGGTGTAGGTCAGCAGCGACGAACCGGCGGACGTGATCTTCGATACCGTGGGCGCGGCCATGCTGGCGGGAAGCTCGGCGCGGGCGCTGTCCACCGCGTTACGGACTTCGCTCAGGGCTTCTTCGCCATCCTTGTCCAGGTCGAAGGTGACGCTGATGTTGACCGCGCCGTCGGTGATCGTGGTGGTGATGTGATCCAGGCGCGTGAGCGAGGCCAGCTTGTCCTCGATCTTGCGCGCCACCTCGGTTTCCAGTTGCGAGGGCGCCGCACCTTCCAGCGAAGCGGCGATCTGCACGGTGGGCAGATCCATGTCCGGGAAATCTTGGATCTTCAGCTTGTGGAAGCCGATCAGGCCGACAGCAGTCAGCAGGACGAACAGCAACAGCGAAGGAACGGGCTTGCGGATGGCCCAGGCGGAGAAATTCATAGCACGGTACTCGTCCTGGCCTGTCCGATCGGGACGACTGTGACCTGGGCGTTTTCGGAAAGGAACGCGCCGCCGCTGGCCACGATGCGCGCCTTGCTATCGACAGGGGTCAGGATCTCGATGCGATCACCCTGTCTGCGCCCGGTGGCTACCACGCGACTGCTGACTTTGTCCTGCGCATCGACCAGGAAGATGTAGGAGCGCCCGTCGCGTGAGACGATGGACGACTGAGGCAGCGTCACCGCAAACTTGGGCTCGAGCGCGATCTCGCCAGTGGCGAACATGCCTGGTCGGGCCGCACTGCCAGTGGGCAGGCTGACATAAACGATGGCGCGCCCCGTCTTTTCGCTGAGCGTAGGTCCTACTTCCCGTATTTCGCCCAGTACTTGTGCGCCATTTGGCAGCATGACGCCCACCGATTGTCCGTTCTGGATCAGGCTCAATTGGCGGGCATCCAACTCCGGGCGCCATTCGACGCGGCTCTTGCGCACCAGGCGGAATAGTTCTGCGCCCGCATTGACGACGTTGCCGAGCACCGCCGACTTGGACGAGACATAGCCATCGTCCGGCGCCACGATGCGGGTTTGTTCGAGTTTCAAATTGATGCTGTCCAGTTCCGCTCGAGCCGACGACAGCGACGCGCGCGCTTTGGCCTCGGCGACCCGGTACTCCTCGAACTGCTGTGCGGACAGGGCACCGCTGTCTTCCACGACGCGCGCCCGCTTCAGGTCGGATGCGGCCTGGTCCAGCGAGACGGCCGCCTGTGCGACCGCGGCCTCCTGCTTTCGCAAATCCATGCGTACGCTGTCGTCGGCCAGGCGGGCGAGCAACTGTCCACGCTCCACTTTCGCACCTACGTCCGCCCGCAGTTCGGCGATGCGCAGCCCTCCTGTTTCCGGGCTGACGATGACTTCCTGCCATGCGGTGAGCGGGCCGCTGGCCACCACCGTCTGCGGCCAGGTATGCGTCTGCGGCGAAACGACCTGCACCGTCAAGGCGCTCGCGGCGCGCGCATCTTCCGACGACTCGGGCCCGCCGGGCAGTATCCGCCAGACGATCAGTCCCAAGGCCAGCACCGCCGTGACGATGATGCCGATACGAATTTTCCGATTCAAGGTTCACTCCGTTGTTGGTTTGCCGCTTGCCCTGCCATCGTTTCGGGCGAGGACGCGGGACTATCGAATTGCCAGCCCCCGCCTAGGGCTTTGTAGAGCGCGACCCAATAGGCGATGCGATCGCGTTGCAGCGTGATCTGCTGGATCTCGGCCGAAAGCGCGTTGCGTCGCGCCTCCTCCAGCGTGAGAAGGTTTTCGCGCCCGGCACGCCAGTTAGCCTCGGTCGCTCGGAAGTAGCGGCGGTATTCCTCGGCCGCAATGCCGGCGTCTTCGGAGCGACGACCGGCGCTGTCGAGGTTCACCAGCGCCTGCTCGACCTCCTTCACCACGTTGCGAGTGCCCTGCCGATAATCGGCGAGTGCCGCGGTATAGCCCGCACGAGCACTGGCTACGGCCGCGCGGCGCTTGCCGCCATCGAAAAGGGGAATCGACAGAGACGGTCCGAACGACCACGTTGTTGCTGAAGACGCCAGATCGCTAGCCGACACTGTGATGGAACCGGAGAGCGACAGGCTTGGATATAGATCGGCCTGAGCGACGCCGATGTCCGCACTGGCAGCCGCCAGTTCCCGCTCCAGAGAAGCCAGATCGGGCCGTTGCCGCAATACCTGTGCGGGCACGCTTCGCACGTCCAGCGCCACAGGCTGCGGAAGCTTCGCGTCGCCGGACGCCAGCAACGCACGCAAGCTGGCCTCATCGGTTCCGGTAAGGCTGACCAGCGATTTCACCAGCAGGTCGCATTGACCGCGCTGCGAAACCAGGGTGGAGCGGGTGCTGGCCGAACCCGCACGGGCAAGCGCATCCTCCGACCGCGCCCGGAAGCCCGCTTCGACCAGGGCTGCGGTCGCCCGCTCCGTCTGCGTCATCGAGACCAGTTCACGCTCGTAGGCGTCGGCGAGCAGTCCGCAACCCCGGTACTGCACGTAGGTGTCCGCCACTTCCGCGGCCAGCGACACGCGAGCCTCGTGCCAGTCGCTCACGCGTGCGTCCAGGCGCGCCCGCGCGGCCTCTGCGCTGCGACGGACCTTGCCGAACAAGTCGAGCTCCCACGATGCGTCCAGCGCGCCGCCATGGGTGTCGGAGATCGCCTCCGTTCCGTTCTGCGCCTGCTGCTTGCCGCGAGTCGCCGAACCGCTCGCCGTTGCCGCGGGAAGGCCGCCGGCCTTTGTCGAAGCCAGCGTGGCGCGCGCCTTTTCGATGTTCGCCCATGCTTTGGTCAGCGACGGGCTGTCGGCCTCGGCCATCGCGATGAGCCGTTCCAGCATCGGATCGTCGAACTGCCGCCACCACTGGGCGACGGTCGCGACATCGCCTTCATGGGGCAGCGGCGCGCTCCAGGCGGGCGGCGCTTCCGGAGCCGGCTCGCGATAGTTGGGACCGACCGCACAGGAAGCGAGCGCCAGAGTCAGGCTCGCGCATAGAGCGGCGCGGAGAAGGATGGATTCCTGCATGCGCACGACACGGTATCAAGTGTTGGCGGCATCGTAGGAGCGGCGACCGTTGGCTGCCGTTCGGCAAGGTTAAATTGGGTAAATTCCCGCCGAAACGAGTGTTTCCCGAAAAATTCCGGTAGATACTGCCCGCATGGTCAAGATCCTGCTCATCGACGACGACGTCGATCTCACCTCTATGCTCTCGCAGTACCTGATGCGGGAAGGTTTCGATGTGACCACGGTCCGCGATGGCGAGACCGGCGCCGTGGAGGCGATTTCCCGGGATTACGCGCTCGTGGTGCTGGACATCATGATGCCGCGCCTGTCGGGCATCGAAGCGCTGCGCCGCATCCGCGCCGCCAGCCCGGTTCCCATCCTGATGCTCACGGCCCGGGGCGACGATATCGACCGCATCGTCGGACTCGATTTCGGCGCCGACGACTACGTGCCGAAACCCTGCACGCCTGGCGAGCTGGTGGCACGCATCCGCGCGATCCTGCGGCGGACGGAGAACCGCGGATCGTCGGCTACGGCAGTCGTCCAACGCACGGTGCAGGTAGGCGATCTGACGTTGTGGCCAGGAAGCCGGCGGGCGACCTGGCGCGGCGCGGCGCTGGAACTCACCGGCACCGAGTTCAGCTTGCTGGAAGTGCTCGCGCGGAATTCCGGGCAATTGGTCAGCAAGCAGGATATTTCCCAGCAAGCGTTCGACCGCCCCCTGGCCCGGTTCGATCGCCGTATCGATGTGCACATCAGCAGCATTCGCCAGAAGCTGGGTGCCCGTCCGGACGGCCAGTCCTGGATCCAGAGCGTGCGGGGGCTGGGCTACCAGCTTCTGGAGGACTGAGATGTTCAAGTGGAAACCCGGACGCCTGTTCTGGAAGATCCTGGTCGCGCTGTGGATCAGCATGATCCTGACGATCACGGGGGCGGCGACCTATTTTCATCTCATCGGCATGACGCCGCCGGTGGACGACAGGATCGCGCGCATTGGCGTGCTGCCGGTGGCGCCGCTGGTGTCGGCAGGGATCGCGATCCTCATTACCGGGCTGGCGCTGGCCTGGTACCTTTCACGCCCCTTGCAGCATTTGCACTGGGCGCTGCACCGGATGGCGGAGGGACGCCTTGATACGCGCGTGCAACCGCTGATGGGTAACCGCAGCGATGAAATCGTCGATCTGGCGCATGATTTCGATCGCATGGCGGCGCAGCTGCAGCAATTGACCGAGTCACGCAGAGTCCTGCTTCACGATATTTCCCACGAATTACGCTCGCCGCTGACGCGCATCCAGGCGGCGATCGGCTTGCTGCACCAAGATTCTGCACAGGCCGACTCGATGATCAATCGCATCGAACGGGAAAGCGAGCGACTCGACGTGCTGATAGAGGAACTGCTGACGCTGCACAGGATGGAGTCTGGATCGGTAGAAGAAGCTCATGAGCGCGTAGACGTCGTCGAGTTGTTGCACGCGATCGCAGAGGACGCCGACTTCGAGGCACGGGCTTCTTCGCGTTCGGTCGCCATCGATGCTCCCGACCATTTCATAACGAACGTCAACGGCGAGTTGATCTATCGGGCGTTCGAGAACGTGATTCGGAATGCCGTCAAGTTCAGCCCGGAAGGCGCCACGGTTGAAATTCTGGCCAGGGTGACGGGTCATGGCAAGGCGCTAGAAACGCTCGTACGCGATCGGGGTCCGGGCGTACCGCCCGATATGCTGAAGGCGATCTTCCAGCCCTTCACACGAGTGGAAGGCAGCGAGCCTGTCCGCGGCGTAGGCCTGGGCTTGGCGATCGCGCAGCGAGCTATCGAGATGCACGGAGGCTGCGTGAACGCGGCACTTCGTGAAGGGGGCGGGCTTGAAGTCTTTCTCATGCTGCCGCTAGAGAACAAGGATTGATATCCGAGACGGCGAAGAAGAAAACACCCAATGAGGCCTTTCCAAGCTTCGCCATGTCCTTTATACCCCTCATAGAATCATCCGCTTACGATGAATTTTGGAGGAGCCTGGAGGGGCGATGAGAATCGATTCTCCTCTCCCTACCCACCCGCATCACTGTCTGGAAGCAAGAAACCACAAAAAGGCGCTCTCAGTCCCCCGCCCACGCAATCCGAAACCATCGGGTGAGCGTCTGCCCCGGCGCCAATACGAAGGGCTCGATATTGAACGCATCGGGCGGACCGCTCTGAGGTTCCACGCAAGTCGCGCCAGCACTCTGGTCATAGACTACCCAGTGAGAGCAATTCGAGCTGAGCGTCAACTGTTGTTTTCCCCTTTCCAGCGTTACAGCTTCGGTGTTGATAAAGCAGTCGTCCCAGGGGCCGGGAGACGGTGACGCGACGGGGAGCGTTGCGATCCCGTCCTCGTCCCGGGGGTAGATACCGCTCGGAGCGAACCTTAGACGATCCGGCTTCAGGAACCAGGGATGCCAGCCGATGGTGGCGGGCATTGCAACCGGTCCCGCGCTCACGGACAGAGTCAGCAGCAGTTGGTCCTCTTCCAGCTCGATGCGCTGGTGCGCACTGCCGCCGAACGGCCAGCGCTCGTCCCGCGGCAATTCCAGCGACAGCTCCACGCGTTGGGCGTTGTGGGAATCCACCTCCCATGCCATTGCGAATCCCACCCCGTGGATGGAATGCAGGCCCATATTCAACGGCAGCCGATAAACCTTTCCCTCGAACTCGAAAGCGCCCCGCCGAACCCGGCCCGCCCATGGCAACATGGGATAGCAGCCCCAAGCGATCATCGCATTGTTGGATTCATCGAAGCTGGCGAGCTGCCCTACTCCACCGCGCGTGATCTGAGCGATGCGACCACCCGCCTGCGGGGCGACGGTGATTTCGATGTCGCCTCTGGACAGTCGGATCAGCGGCCCCGGGACTAGCGGCGTGAATGCATCGGGTAGCGTCGTCGGTGTTTTAGCGGCCATAGGGATGGATGGTCAGCATTCTTCCCTGCGCGTCGTAATGGAGCTCGGTCATCTTGACCGAACGCAGATGGGTGACGCCGCCCGACAGGATCGAGTCGTGATAGAACAGATACCATCGATCCTCGAACCGGCATATCGAGTGATGCGTGGTCCAACCCACCACCGGGGTCAACAGAACCCCTTGGTAGACGAAGGGTCCGTAGGGGTTGTCTGCTATCGCATAGCAAAGCAGGTGGGTGTTGCCCGTCGAATAGGAGAGGTAATACCGGCCCTGGTATTTGTGCAGCCACGGTCCCTCGAAATACCGCCGCTCATGGTCCTGGGCCAGCAGCGGAGACCCACTCTCATCGACGATGAGTATCTCGCGCGGGCTCTCCGCGAACTCTTTCATGCCGGCATCCAAACGCGCCACCCGTGGACCCAAAGCCGGCTTCCCGTCCTCGGGCTCCGCATAGGAAGAATCGTAGGCGTTGTCGCGGTAGCTTTGAAGCTGCCCGCCCCATATCCCACCGAAATACAAATAGCTTTCGCCGTCGTCGTCCACGAAAGCGGCCGGATCGATGGAATAGCTGCCTTTGATGGGCTCGGGCTCGGGCAAGAACGGACCGGTCGGGCTATCGCTGACCGCTACCCCGATCTGGAAAATACCGTCCGGTCGTTTCGCAGGGAAATACAAGTAGTAGCGGCCCTCGCGACAGGCGGCATCGGGGGCCCACATCTGCCGCTGCGCCCAAGGCACGTCATCGATATGCAGCGCCACGCCGCAATCGATTGCGGCGCCTTCGGCAGAGTCCATGCGCAGCACATGGTAGTCCTCCATCCCGAAGTGGTCGCCGAGGTCGTTGAAAGGGATGCCCGCCTCGATATCGTGAGAGGGGTAGATATAGAGACGGCCGTCGAAAACGTGCGCCGAAGGGTCCGCCGTGTAGATATGACTGACCAATGGCTTGGAGATCGCGCTGGCGGCCAAAGCATCCAGTTCCAGCAATGTTTTCTCATCAGGCATTTCTATACCCCGGAAGGAAAGGCCTAGGGAGTTGCAGGCATCAGCCTGCGCTCGGCCAGATCGCGCTCGATACGGGACTCCATCGCCTTGTCTATCTTGTAGAGATAGAGCATCCCGACTGCGATCAGAAACGGAATGGAGCAGTAAAGGCTGATAGCCAGCCGTATGCCGTTGACGGTCTGCGGGACCTGGGCAGGGGCATCGGCGTTGTAGCCATAGTAGGCCAGGATCGCCGCCACCAAGGCCCCGCCGATGCTGAGCCCGATCTTCAAGCCGCAGAGCATCGCCGAGAAAATGATCGCGGTAGCACGGCGATTGTTCTTCCATTCGGAGTAGTCGGCCACATCGGCGATCATCGCCCACAGTAGCGGAATGGTGATGCCGTAGCTGAAACCGTGAAGAATGTAGCTGATGAAAACCAAGCCGATAGAGGTCGGCGAGTAGAACAAGAAGGCGAGCAGAAACATCGTCGATACCAGCAGAGCGCCGCCGAACACATTGCGCTTGCCGAACCGATCGGCAAGACGCTGGGAGGCCCCGATACCGAAGATCATGAAGATGATCCCGCCCGCATTGAACAGGCTGAATGCGGAGGTCGGCGCATCCTTGGGCCAGGTGAATTGCGTAAGCCCCGCACTCGACAGCCCGGCGTTGATGGCCGCGATGAAGCTGTTGAATCCGGTGTTCTGCAAGAACGCGGCCAGCTGGGTTTCATCCAGGTAATACTGGAAATAGTAGATATACATCCCGCCTTTGAGCGCGAGGTTGACGAAGACAAGAATGGTCAAGGCCAGCATGACCAGCCAAGGGCCATTGCGAGTCAGATCGCGCAGGTCCTCCATGACCCCCGATTTTTGCTCCGGGGCAGGCACGATGCGCTCGCGGGTGGTGAAGAATGTGATCAGGAAGCACACGGTGCCGGCCACGGCGAACACCATCATCGTGTTTTCGAATCCACGGACCTTGTCGCCATCGCCCAGGATCAACACCAATGGCAGCAGCAGAACCTGGACGATGAACTGAGCGATCATCACCGCGACGAAACGATAGGCCGACAAGCTGTTGCGCTGGGCCATGTTGCCCGTCAAAACGCCACTGAGCGCGGAGTAAGGCAAGTTATTGGAGGCGTATACGAGCATCAGAAGCGCGTAGGTCGTCAACGCGTAAACGATCTTGCCGTGTTCGCCCAGGTCGGGAGTGCTGAACGCCAGCAAGGAGAGCACCCCGAAAGGGATCGCCGTCCACAGGATCCAGGGCCTGAACTTGCCCCAGCGCGTGCGAGTGCGATCGGCAATGATCCCCACCAGAGGGGTAAAGACGAAAGCGCCGAGCAGGCCGACCAGGAAGATGATCTTGGCAGCGGCGGCCGCCGGGATGCGGTAGACGTCCGTGTAGAAAAAAGCCAGGTAGGTGATCAGCGTCTGAAAAATCAGGTTGGCCGCCAAATCCCCCAGGCTGTATCCCACCTTTTCAGCAACCGAGAGCCGCTGCTCACCCGTATTGGTCAACGCCATCGCCTGCCCCTGCCTTGGTTTCGGACGCGGCCTTTTGCTCGGCCGCCGGGATCGCACTCACCTCTACCCTAGGGCAATCCGGGCCCGGTTTACCTCCGGCCGGGCTGTTCTTCCCCTAAGGCCTAGCGACCGATATGATCCGATGGTAGCGCTACCATTATTCTGCCGCACGCTGCGAAGCAACATGGTTCTGCACCCTACTGGCGATCCCAACGGAGCCTCTCGATGAGACTGACTCTAACCCTTGCCCTCGTGCTATCAGCATGCGTTTTCAACGCGCCGGAAGCACGGGGCGGGCCATTGGCGGAAGGTCGGCCCAAGTTTCTGGGCTCTGCTTATAGCGCGTTGCAAGCCAGGGATTTCGAGAGTTACTGGAACAAAGTAACGCCCGAAAACGCGGGCAAATGGGGCAGCGTGGAAGCGGTGCGGGACCGGATGGATTGGCGCGCACTGGATGAGGCCTATCGCTTTGCCCAATCGCACGGCCTGCCTTTCCAGATGCACGTGATGGTATGGGGCAACCAGCAACCGGAGTGGATGGAAACCCTACCGCCCACGGAGCAGCGTGAGGAAATAGAGGAGTGGTTTGCGGCGGTGGCGGCGCGCTATCCGAAACTGGATTTCGTCGAGGTCGTCAACGAACCGCTCCATGACCCGCCTAGTAAAGACGATGAAGGCGGCGGGAACTATCTGGACGCACTGGGCGGCAGCGGCGCCAGCGGATGGGATTGGGTGCTCGAGTCGTTCCGCCTCGGCCGCAAGTATTTTCCGCACTCCGTCCTCATGATCAACGATTACAGCATCACCGATAACGATAAGGATACCGGGCGCTATCTGGCCATCATCCAATTGCTGCAGAAAGAAGCCCTGGTCGATGCCATTGGGGTCCAAGGCCATGCCTTCGCGACGACCGACAAGACGCCCATGTCCGTGCATCGCGGCAACCTTGACCGCCTGGCGGGCACCGGCCTGCCGCTTTACGTAACCGAGCTGGATATCGATGGGTCCAGCGATGAACTGCAATTGCAGGACTATCGACGTATTTTTCCTGTTTTCTGGGAGCATCCGGCCGTTCGCGGCATAACCCTATGGGGCTTTCGCCCCGGCTTATGGCGCACCAAGGAAGGCGCGAACCTCGTGCGCGAGGATGGCAGCGAGCGACCAGCGCTCCAATGGCTAAGGACCTACCTGCAAAGCTCCAACGCCGATGCCACGCCCTAAGACAGCCCCACATGACGCATCATGGCGGCAAAGCGTCCTATCGAGAAAACATATGTCCACATTTTCGTTGCGCATAGTCGCTTGGATGGCCGCTGCGTGTTTGCTCGGCTGCGCCACTCCGAAACAAACGGTCGAGTCCCCTGCACTCGGCAAGCTGACCGCGATGGACCCGGCATTCCACGACGTCGTGGCGGCCGATACGCGCATAGAGAAAATTGCAGAGGGGTTTACCTGGTCCGAAGGTCCGGCCTGGGTCCAGAACGGCGGCTATCTGCTTTTCACCGATGTGCCCGAGAACACGCTCTACCGATGGAGCCAATCCGATGGCCTCTCGGTTTTCCTCAAGCCCTCGGGCCTGGCGAACCCGGATCCGGCCACCGTGCGCGAGGCCGGCGCCAATGGGCTGTTCCCGGAACCCGGAGGCACGCTCCTGCTCGCGGACTCGGGCTCGCGCCTGGTGGCCCGCCTGGACCCGAAGACCAAGCGGAAAACCATTCTGGCCTCGACCTTCGATGGCAAGCGATTCAACAGTCCCAACGACGTGGTGCTGCACAGCAGTGGAGCGGTGTTCTTTACCGACCCGCCCTATGGTTTGAAGGGGCTGGATGAGTCTCCGGTCAAGGAGATGCCTTTCAATGGCGTTTACCGGATAGATCCCAGCGGGCAAGTCCAGTTGGTCGACGATAGCTTGAGCTTTCCAAACGGCATCGCCTTATCTCCGGATGGGCGCACGCTCTATGTGTCCAACTCCGATCCCAAGCGCCCGATCTGGATGGCCTACGCGCTCGATGCGCAAGGCAGGCCTACCGGCAAGCACGTCTTTGCCGATGCCTCCGATCTCATGGGCGAAGGCGTCGCCGGATTGCCTGACGGCATGGCCGTCTCGCAGACGGGGAAACTCTTCGCCACCGGGCCCGGCGGGGTTGTCGTGATGGACGCCGCCGGCAAGCGCCTGGGCCGCATAGAGACGGGCACGGCCATCTCCAACTGCGCCTTTGGCGATGACGGGAAAACCCTCTACCTGACCTCGCACACGCTTTTGGCGCGTGTGCGGGTCAAGGCGTCGGGATTGGGTTTCAAACCCTAGTTATCCACGCCTGCGCTAGCGTTCTTCGACGGTGAAAGCGTCGTGCAGTCGTATATCGGCGCTGGAAGCGCCGATCTCCACGTCGTAGGATCCTTGCTGCACTTCATACCCATTTAGACCCTCGTCATAAGTCCTCAGGTCTTTGAGTGGCGTGAATGCGAAGGTGAGCGTGCGCTGCTCGCCCGGCTTCAAAGCCACTCTTTGGAAGCCCCGCAGTTCCTTGATGGCCCGTCCGGCGTTCTGCTTCGGCTTTAAGTACAGCTGCACCACCTCTTCCCCGGCGCGCTTACCGTCATTTTTTATCTTCACCGTTACCTGGACGGTATCGGCGGCGGTGCCTTGCTGGCGATCGAGCTTGAGGTCGGAGTAGGTAAATCGCGTATAGGACAGGCCATGTCCGAACGGATACAGGGCTTTTCCCTTGAAGTAGCGATAGGTCCGCCCTTCCATCGCATAGTCGTCGAACGCGGGCAGCTTTTCGTCGGCCTTGTAGAAAGTAACGGGAAGGCGACCGGCAGGATTGGTATGGCCGAATAGCACATCGGCAACGGCACTTCCCCCGCGTTGACCTGGATACCAGGCCAGCACGATGGCGGGCAGATGCGACTGCGCCCAATCCACCGCGAGGGCCGAACCGGTGGTCAACACCATGATCACCGGCTTGCCTGTAGCCTGTAAGGATTCCAGCAATTTTTGTTGCGTGGCGGGCAGGCGGATATCGGTTCGATCGCCGCCCGCAAAGCCAGGATAGTCGACCTTCATCTCTTCGCCTTCGACATCTCCGGTCAACCCGCCCACGAACACGACGACATCGGCTTGCCGGGCGATACCCACCGCCTCCTCCAATGGCGCTACCGCTCCCGGCCTGACCCAAGCCAGCCGCACGCCGGCATCGCGCTCGGCGTCGAAGTATTCCAGCTTCAAGTCGTACGCGCGCCCCGCAACCAACTCCACGCCTACGCCATGGGCGCTGAGCCTGTCTTCGTTCCGCCAATGATCCAAGACGAGTTTGCCGTCCAGGTAGAGCCGCACGCCGTCATTGGCTGCCACTTGCACTTGGTAAGCGCCGGACACTGGCGGCAGCAGCTGGCCACTCCAGCGGATGCTGAAATTATCGTTGGGCACCGCCTCATCGGGACCCGCCTCGCCACGGGCCATAAGATTGTCGGTGGGCGAGCCCCGGTCCCAGTTGAAGAGGATCTGGGCATCGACCCGCACCAATGCGGGCGGACCCGCAAGGTCCTTGTTGCGGAAATACTCTCCGCGCAATCCGCGTTCAGGGGAGTCGGCGGAAGGACGCAGATACTGTGCATCGATGAGCGGCACCGCCGCTGGGTCATCGCGCCCTTGCACCAAGTCCGCGCCCCTGGCATACAAGACTTCGGCCTGCGGCGCCGCTTCTTTTATGCCCTGCAAGATCGTGATGGGCGCTGCGGGCGTGCCGTAGTAGTTCCCCAGCAGGGCCATCGTGTCGTCGGCCGTGGGACCGACCACGGCAATCTTGCGCACCGCAGGCGAGAGCGGCAGCACTCCCTCGTTCTTGAGGAGCACGATCGATTGCTGCGCCGCCCGTCTGGCCAGCGCGTCGTGCGCCGGGGACTGGTTCACGGAAATGGGGATACGCGCCCAGCGTACTTTCTCGGGCGGATCGAACATGCCGAGTCGAAACCGCGCAGCCATCAGACGCGTAAGCGCCTCGTCGATTTCCGCTTCGCTGATCAAGCCCTTCCGCACGGCGACCGGCAGCGCCTGCGCATAGCTTTGCCCGCACTCCAACTCGGTTCCGTTGCGCACCGCCAGGGCCGAAGCCTCCTCCACCGTTGCGACGATCTTGTGGTTCTTCCAGATGTCATCGACCGCCCAGCAATCGGACATCACATAGCCTTTGAAGCCCCACCTCTCGCGCAGGGTGTCGCGCAACAACAGGCGGCTGGCGCTGGCCGATTCGCCATAAACCCGGTTGTACGCCCCCATTACCGCATCGACGTTCCCCTCTTTCACCAACGCTTCGAAGGCCGGCAAATAGGTCTCATACAAATCGCGCTTCGAAGGGCGAGCGTCGAAGTGATGCCGGTCGGCCTCCGGACCGCTGTGCACCGCGAAATGCTTGGCGGTGGCATCGAGCTTGCGGTAGACCGGATCGTCTCCTTGCAGGCCGCGGACGAAGGAAATGCCCATTCGCGAAGTGAGATAGGGATCTTCGCCGTAGGTCTCCTGGCCGCGGCCCCAGCGGGGATCCCGGAAGATATTGATGTTGGGCGACCAGAAGGTCAGCCCTTGATAGCGCCCGCGCTGGCCGCGCGAGGCGAAATCATGGTGCTTGGCACGCGCCTCATCGCTGATGGCTTGGGAGATTTCGTCCATCAATGGCAGATCGAAGGTAGCGGCCATGCCGATGGCCTGCGGAAACACCGTCGCCCCACCCGCCCGCGCGACCCCATGCAAGGCTTCGTTCCACCAGTCGTACGCCGGCACGCCCAACCGCTCGATAGCGGGGGCGGCATTCTGCATCTGAGCAGCCTTCTCCTCCAATGTCATTCTGGAGACGAGTAAAGAAGCCCTCTCTTCGAAGCCAAGGCGGCTGTCCGACCATGGGGCCTGCTCGCCCTGGGTGGGCGGGGCCGCGTGCACCCTCTGCGGCCAGCCGACGGCCATTAAAGCGGCGATCAGCAACGATCCAGCGGTCTTGCAAGTCGTTCTGTTCATTGGGTCATTCCTCGATGTTCTTGGAGATCCGTGCATGCGGGCCCATCACTACACCAACAAAGCCTCCGGCGACGTCCGTGCTCAGAACCGTGCCATCCTCGTGCTCTTTCAACCATTGCCAGCCGCTGCCGGTATTGAAGGCGAAACCGTAGTCGCCGCCAGTCCCGCTGATCCGCAGCTGCACTTGCTCTGTCCTTCCAACCGGCGCCTTGGCGACAATCCTTCTGCCGAAGCGGCTGCTCCGCTCCAAGAACAACTCTTGCCCGCCCTGTTCGGCCTGGCGCACGCCCAGGAAATACCAATTTGTTTCGTTCTGGAAAGCCGCGATGCCGGCCTCGGTGCCCGCTTGCAACGGCAAGCGCATGCCGGTGCTGGCTTCGAAGGCCGTATGCTGCTGGCGTCGTCCCAAGAAAGCGGGACTGTGCAGGGATTCCAAACCTTCTTTCTGTGGCGTGATCGATAGTTGACCAGGTTCGCGCGTGAGATCGGCCCAGGCATCGCTTGGGCCCCGCAAGAACATCCAGGCCCGACCCAACGTGTTCTGGTCGAACTCGTCGCGCCAAGTAAAATTGCCCGTTGAGGGCGCCTGGGTCTGCTTGCCGACCAAGAAACTGGGCCCGGCGGCGACATACGGAATTTCAATCTCGGGCTTGAGGATCACCGGCCAGCCGTCTTTCCATTCCACCGGCAGCAAGAACGTCTCCCGCCCGGTGTTGTAGTGGGTTTGTCCGTAGTTCCTGCTTGCCAGGAACGTGGCCCACCAGCTGCCATCGGGCGCTTCGACCAGATCGGCATGTCCGGCATTGGTGATGGGGTGCGCCCGATCGGCGGGCAGATCGCGCTGGGTCAGGATCGGGTTGTGTTCGTAAGGCGTGTAAGGCCCCCATACTTTTCGACTACGCAGTATCACTTGCGAGTGTTGGGGGCCGGTGCCGCCCTCGGCGCAGTTGAGGTAATACCAGCCTTGCCGTTTGAAGATATGCGGCCCCTCGATCCAGATCGGATTGGCCGAAGGGTCTACGCCGCCATCGATCAGCACTTTGCGCGGCCCGATAGGCGTCATCGACGTCAGATCCAGCTCCTGCATCCAGATCGCGCGGTGTCCGTCGTAACGCGGCTTGCCGACCGGCGCGCCGTTATTGAGCAAATACACACGCCCGTCCTCATCGAAGAACAGGGAAGGATCGATGCCATCGATGCTTGGCAGCCACTTCGGATCCGACCAGGGCCCAGCGGGGTTCTTCGCCGTGGCGATGAAATTGCCGCCGCTGTCCACCGCGGTATTGGCTACGTAGAAAGTGCCGTCGTGAAACTCGATTGCAGGGGCGAAAACGCCGCGCGAGATCCCCAACCCATCGAACTTGAGCTGGGAAGGACGGTCGATGACATTCCCAATCTGCTCCCAGTGGACCAGGTCCTTGCTCTCGAAGACGGGGATCCCGGGAAAGAAAGCAAAACTTGAAGTAACCAGATAGAACCGATCGCCGGCGCGGGTGATGCTCGGATCGGGATGAAAACCAGCCAGCACCGGATTGCGGTAGTGTCCCGGCGGCAACGGCTGCTCGAACACGGCATCCAGACCCCGATATTCGAACCAATCGAACAGTACCGGCTCTTGTGCCAAGGCGCGCGGCGCGCCTAACGCGGCCAATAGAATCACGCATATCAATCGCATCATCCTCATCTCCCGATTTGATTGGCCATTCGCATAACAAGAAAAGCGCTTCATGGGTCGATCGCCAGCTCGAATGGCCCGACCGGCAGTCCTTCCCGATCAAATAGCGTGATGACCGGATTGTCGGCCCACCCATAACGAACGCGTTTTGCCTGCGCTGCCGAGGGCGAGTGCAAGACGACTTGTTGGCCACGGATCCGCGCTGTCGCGTAGTGGCAGGTGCCGATGGTTTCGCCGCACAATTCAAAGCCGACAGGCTCCTCGGCGCCATAGGCGACCAAGCCTTCGCCGATATCCTTGAAGCCCACCACGATGGCGTCCCCCTGCCGGCTTGCCGAAACCACGACCGGCCCCGAAGCACTCAGTGCCTGTCCGAACACGACCTGCCGCGCGGCACGCGCGAGGCGACGGCCGACCTCCTGCTTGTTGGCAGGGTGAATGTCATAGCGATCGCCAAGATCCAGCGCTACCGCCAGCCCCGTATGCCGATCTCCCTTTGCGACTTTGCGTTGCGCTTCACGCACGCCCGCCCACCCGCTCTCGCCCGGCTGCAAAGGCGGGGCGCCGTAGCCTGCCAACTGGACGATCAAGAACGCCTGCTCTTTGCCGAAGCGGGAGCGCCACCCTGCCCTGAGCCGGTCGAGCAGCGCCGCATACTCTTGCGGCTGGCCGGTATTGGACTCGCCTTGATACCAGAGCATGCCGCGCAAGCCGTAGCGTCCTATCGGGGCAATCATGCCGTTGTAGAGGGTGGAGACGCCTCCCGCCGATTGCCACGGCGCGTTGGGTGGTCCAGGACCATCGCTGGCCACCTGGTATTGCCAGCGATCCAACGGTGCGCTTGAACCATCGGCGAAGACGAACCGATAGGCAGAGGCCGGTGCACCCATGCCTCCCTCGCGATAGGTATCGAGCACATTGATGACGACCTTGTTCTCGCCTTCCCTCAGCAAGCCCATGGGGAGTGCGTAGCGGCGCGGCGTCCCCGGGTCGTACTGGCTGCCGATGGCTTGCCCATTCACCCAAGTGATATCCGTTTCATCCAACGCGCCCAATTCCAGCACGGCGCCTTGCCTGGCCTGCTCAGCGCTGAGCTCCACCCCGGTGCGGAACCAGATCATGCCGTTGAAGTCAGCCAGCGCTGGCTCATTCCAATGTTCCCAAGGGCCCAATTGTCCGGGCGCCGAGTGCCACTGGGCAGTGGAAGCATTACCGCCATCCCAAGGCCGATCACCGGCCGGGGTCCCGGCGCGCTGCTGCCACCACCTGCCCCACACCTCGCCCCAGCGCTTGGCGGCAGCGAGGGGATCTTTGCCGTACAAGGCGAGCACCTCCAGAGTCTCGGCAAATCCCTGATCGCTTCGCAACGCGTCGGCGCCGATCCACGCTTCAATACGCGAGCCGCCCCACGACGCATTGATAAGCCCCATGGGGACATCGATCGTTTTTTGCAGCTCGCGTGCGAAAAAGAAGCAGGCCGCCGAAAAATCCCGCAACGTGCCGGCATCGACCTGCTGCCAATGCGTCTGCTTTTCGAAAGAATCCAACGCCACCGCGCTGGCCACCTGTGGAATGGTCAACAATCGGATGGTGGGGGCCGAGGGGTTGCTTAGTTCAGAACCAGCATCCAACGCACGCCACACGGGCAGCTCCATGTTCGATTGCCCCGAACACAACCACACATCGCCCACAAGCAGGTCATCGACCGACTGCGCACGCACCCCGTCGCTGACACGGAGCGAATGCGGTCCGCCGGCAGGCAAACCCGGCAATGAAACTTCCCACCGCCCCATCGCGCTGGCGCGCGTATCGGCCCGAAGCCCACCGAGCTCGACTTGCACTCTTCGATGGCCTTGGGTGCTGCCCCAAATCCGGATAGGTCGATCGCGCTGCAAAACAGCGTGGTCTTGGAACATGGCGCTGAGCAGATCGCCATCCGTCGGCGCTTGAGCGAAGATCAGGCCTGGGTAGACCAGCATGGCCGCCCCCAGGCATTTGAGCATCACCGAACGGGCATTCAGCCGCGTCACCGTCCGTCCCCCGGCGCAAACGGGAATTGCAGTGCCTCGTAGTAGTCCAGGCCATGCGCTGGCGGCGCGAAGCCCGCTGGCAAGTCCCGCCCGGATACTTTCTGGAAATAAGCGATGCTGGCGTCTCGCCACCATTGCGCTTCTTGCTGCTGGATGCCTAGAAAGGCGTCGACCTGCGAGTAACGCTCCGCATCCACATAGGGAGCCATCCGGGCCCAGGTGGCGCGCATGTTCGCTACCGTGTCCACTCCACGGGAATACCTGGCTACCAGCTCATCCCAGACGGTTCGCCCCGACCGGGTTTTGTAGTCCCAAGGGACGTGGTGGAACCACAGCAGCAGATCTTCGGGCACACGCTCTGGATCCCCAAATGTCTCGGACAGCGGGGCCGCGTATTGGGCCACTGCCTTGCTTCCCTTCTGGCTCCTGTCGAACCCGATACCGTTGCGATCGGCACGGTGGTAGTACACCGAGGTCCAATCGGCCCGTGGGCCACCCTCCACCCAAGGTCCCGGACCATAGTGATGGCCACGCCCCATCACATGATGCAAACCAAGCGGCGTCATGTAGTCCACCGCCGCCTGGCGGGAACCCATCATCATGTCCACAACCGGCGCCACGAAACGGTCGTCGTTGGAGAAAGTCATCCTGACCCAATCCTCGGCAATCTCACGGGAGCTGCTTGTCGGATCCCAAGCCATGCGCCCAAAGGCATACCAGTTGGCTTGATCGAAATGCGATCCGCTCCAGTTGCGATCGGCGCCGATATTGGCCACCCCCGCCATGCCGCCAAGCCCCGTGCCCGGTGCGCCTCGAATGACATCGGCCACCGTCCAGGCCCGGTCACGCGTCATGGTGTCGGACTGCAGCGTTTCTTCGTATAAAGGCCCCAGATAAACCAAGTGGGTCGCAAACCCCAGATACTCTTTGGTGATCTGGAACTCCATCATCAGGTTCGTCGCAGGCATGGCGCCGAAAAGCGGATGGAACGGTTCGCGCGGCTGGAAGTCGACCGGTCCGTTTTTTACTTGCAGCAACACATTGCCCGCGAACTTTCCGTCGAGCGGCACGAACTCCGTATACGCTTGCTTGGCCCGATCATCGGGCTGTTCATGCGAGTAGACGAAGGCGCGCCACATGACGATCCCGCCATGCGGCGCCAGCGCATCGGCAAGCAAGTTGGCGCCTTGCGCGTGCGTCCGCCCATAGTCCTGCGGCCCGGGCTGTCCCTCCGAATTGGCCTTGACGAGCAGACCCCCGAAGTCCGGGATGATCCGGTAAATCTCATCCGCCTTGTTCCGCCACCATCGCTGCACCTGCGGATCGAGCGGATCGGCTGTGCTCAATCCGCCGATCTCCATCGGGGCGCTGAAACGGGCACTGAGAAACACGCGGATTCCGTAGGGACGAAGCACTTCCGCCAGTGCGGCCGCTTTTTCAAGATATTCCCGCGTCAGGCTCCATGCGTTGGCATTTACGTTGTTCAGTACGGTTCCATTGATCCCCAATGACGCATTGGCTCGCGCGTAGTCCGTGTAGCGTGGGTCCAGGTAGCCCGGCAACTTGTGCCAGTCCCAAATGGATCGGCCGGCGTAGCCGCGCTCCACATAGCCATCCAGGTTGTCCCAGTGGTCGAGCACCCGCAACTTCAAAGCGGGAGACTGGCGAATATCCAACCGCGCGAGCGAGCGACCGGTCTGAACCAGGCGCAGGAAATGGAAAACGCCATACAAAACGCCCACGTCCTCGCGTGCGGCTATCACGATGATCGGGCGGCCTTCGACCTCGAGGGAGCGCACCACATAGCCTTCTGGCCCAAGCTTGTCCAAACCAAGCTTCAAATCGGAGATCGAAGGCGAGGATCGCGTGCTGCCCAGCACGATCGCTCCGGCCCGGGAGACCACTCCATTGGTGGGAACAGCAGCGCCCAGCAAGCCGGCAAGGCCCCGCTGCAGTTCGGCGGCGGCAACCGTCAATGTGGGCCTATCTTTCTGCACCACCACTTCGGACGCCTTGGAGGCCAAGCGCTGTGCCTGGTCCGCGGGAAGCGGCCTGTATCGAAGCCACAGGTCATAGCCGTCCTCCCCCCATGCATCGCCAGGCACGAGCAGGACAAGCATCAACATAACGATGGAGAGCATCGGGCTGCCCGCGAGGCGGTGCCGTGGCTTACGTCCGCTTCCTGTTAGCGTTACCATCCCAGCCATCATTCTGTCGGACCTGCCCGACCGGCTTGTTCTGCCCTCGACCCAAGGTGCCTGCGTTGGAGAAACCCAAGAAGGCCGTTCGGCGCAAAGGTCGGGCAGTCACCATCGATGAAGTTGCCGCCTTCGCTGGCGTGTCGCCCATGACGGTATCGAGGGTGATCAACAGCCAGGGCAAAGTCCGCGATTCCACGCGGGACACCGTCATGCGAGCGGTCGAAAAGTTGGGCTATACGCCCAATCTGGCGGCAAGCTCCTTGGCTGCGGCCCAGCACACCCGGATCGCATTGATCTACACCAACCCCAGCTCGGCCTACCTGCAGGAGCTGCTGGTCGGCGCCCTCAGTGGCGTTGCCCGCACTGCGGCCCAGCTGGTCATCGATACCTGGGATCACCTCAGCGCCAGCGAGCAGCACAATGCCGCGCGCGTGCTCGCCAAGACCGTCGCCGGCGTCATCCTGCCGCCGCCCCTTTGCGAATCCAAGGCGGTGATCAAGGAATTCGTGAGCGCAGGCGTGCCCGTGGTCTCCATCGCCTCGGGCCGATTCAGCGACGAGATTTCCTGCGTGCGCATCGACGATTTCCGCGCCAGCAAAGAAATCACGGCCCACCTGATCGCCCAGGGCCATACCAGCATCGGCTATATCAAAGGCAACCCGGACCAAACTGCCAGCGCCCATCGTTTCGAAGGGTTCCGGGCGGCTTTGGCCGAGGCGGGCATCGCGTTCGACAAGACCTTGGTGGAACAAGGCTACTTCACCTATCGCTCCGGCCTGGACGCCAGCGAGAAACTGCTTGCGCGGAAACCGGCCCCAACCGCGATTTTCGCCAGCAACGACGACATGGCCGCAGCGGTGATTTCCGTCGCCCATCGCAGGGGCCTGGATGTGCCGCGCGATCTGTCGGTCGTCGGTTTCGACGACACCTTCGCGGCCACCACCGTGTGGCCCGAGCTGACGACCATTCACCAGCCGGTGTCCGACATGGCCGACTCGGCCGTTGATATCCTGTTGCGCACCATACGCGGCAAGGACCGCAGCACCCGCATGGTGGTGGACCACGTGGCGCCCTACCGGCTGATCGTGCGCGACTCGGTTGCCCCACTTGCCAAGCCACTTGCCAAGCCCAAGCGCTCGTCCAAGCGCTAGGACACGGCTTCTCCCACGACCAGTCCCACGCTGTGGCGAGAGCTTTGCCACGCCGGCGTCAGCCTTCCATCTGTTCCAGCTCTTTGCCTTTGGTCTCGTGCACATACCGCAGCACGAAGAACACCGACAGAAGCGCTGCCAATGTATAGATCCCATAGGCGCCGGCCAAGCCAATCCCGGTCAACAGGATGGGGAATGACATGGTGATGGCGAAGTTGGAAGTCCACTGGGCCGCACCGGCAACCGCCAACCCCGAACCACGGATCTGGTTGGGGAACATCTCGCCCAACATCACCCACATCACCGGGCCCCAGGACATGTTGAAGAACACCACGTAGACGTTGGCGGCCACCAGCGCCAGCATGCCCATCGAATCGGACAGCGCGAGCTTGCCGCCAGCGTCCAGTCCTGCACTGGCAAAGGCATAGGTAACCAATGCAAGCGATCCTGCCATGCCGGCCGACCCGATCCACAGCAGCGGCTTGCGCCCTACCCGATCGATCAACACCAGTGCAATCACGCAGGCGCCGATGCTCAGCGCGCCAGAGAGCACATTGATCAGCAAAGCATCGTTCTCGGAGAAGCCCACCGCCTGCCACAGCACTGCGCCGTAATAGAACACGACATTGATGCCGACCAACTGCTGGAAGGTCGCAAGACCTACACCCACCCACACGATGGGGCGTAGTCTGCCGGTGGCGTTGTTGACCAGGTCCGACAACCGCGGACGGTGGTCATCGGACAAGGTGTCGCCAATTTCGCGCAGCTTCAATTGCGCCTCGGCCGTGCCGTAGAGCTTGGTCAGCACATCCTCTGCATCCTGCCGGCGCCCCTTGACCATCAAATAGCGCGGGCTTTCCGGGATCAAAAGCAACAAGACCAGGAAGACCGCCGAAGGAATGGCCTGCATCCAGAACATCCAACGCCAGGCCGCGTGTCCCAGCCATAGGGCTTCGGTGGACGCACCTGCCGCTTTGGCCAGCAGATAGTTGCTGAGGAAGGCCATGAACAAGCCGCTGATGATCGCGATCTGCTGCACCGTGGCCAGTCTGCCGCGATAGCGCGCGGAGGCCACCTCGGCAATGTAGGCCGGCGACATCACGCTGGCCGCGCCCACCGCAAAGCCGCCGAAAACGCGCGCAATGATGAAAACCAGCGAGGTATTGGCCATACCGGCGCCGATCGCCGACACCAGGAACAACACCGCCGACAGAATCAGGACCGCGCGTCGGCCCCACCGATCGGCCAGGCGACCGGCGAAGAAGGCGCCGATCGCACAGCCCAACAGCATGGAGGCGACTTCGAATCCGGTTCCTGCCGAGCTCGACTGGAAGGTTTCCCGCAACCCCTCCACGGTGCCGTTGATCACGCCGCTGTCGAAGCCGAACAGGAAGCCGCCGATGGTGGCCACACAGCTGATCAGAATAATGAACTTCGTATTTTCGCCGCTCGACTCGGTACCACTCATGCCGCTCTGCTCCCCGATATGGTCTAGCCCAAGTTGCTACTGGCCCGGCAGGTCCTGCCGGGCGATGGACGTCCTAGCGCAACAGATACTGGTTCAACAGGTTCTCGTAGCGCTCCTGCTTGCCGCTGATCTGCCTGGGTTCGCCGTTGCCGGCCGCCAGCGCGCGCAGATCGCCCAGGGCCAGCTTGCCCTGCTCGAAATCGCGCCCGGCGCCGGCATCGAAGCTGGCATAACGCTCGGCGCGCCACTGTTCCCACGGCGACTCGGTCAGCAGCGCATGCGCCACTTCCAATCCACGCGCGAACGCGTCCATGCCGCCGATATGGGCGAGGAACAGATCCTCCAGGTCGGTCGATTCGCGGCGCACCTTGGCATCGAAGTTCAAACCGCCTTCCAGCCCGCCCTGGCGCAGCACCACCAGCATCGCGCCCACGGTGTCGTACAGGTCGGTCGGGAACTGGTCGGTATCCCAGCCGTTCTGCGCATTGCCGCGGTTGGCGTCGATGCTGCCCAGCAGTCCGTGGTCCGAGGCCACCTGCAGGTCGTGCTCGAAGGTGTGTCCGGACAAGGTGGCGTGGTTGGCTTCGATGTTGAGCTTGAAG
>DASVNG010000033.1:0-128059 GCA_036383995.1 Pseudoxanthomonas sp. | reverse complement strand
CAACCGGTGATGAAGTTGGGACACTCCCGGGCATGAAGGGGGCTTCTCAGAAATTCGCGCTGCCGTTGCTGGCGGCGGTGATCGCGTTGACCGCACTGCCGGCCAGCGCGGGCACTCTATACAAGTGCACCGGCGCCGATGGCGTCCCCAACTACGTGAGCAAGCGGGTGGGCGGGGCAAGCTGCGAGGTGATCAGCCGTTACACACCTGATCGTTCCAGCGGCGCATCCGTTTCGCGGCCCGCCAGCAGCGTATCGGTGCCGGCTACGCCGACCACCACCCTCGGTGCGGCGAGCTCAGGGGCTCTCGTCGCCCAACCCGAATCCAGCATCGCCAGCGCCATCGTGCCGGCCGCGCTGCCGGCGGCCTCCAAGCCGGCTGCTTCCGCTCCTTCTGCTTCCGGCAATACCCGGCGCGTGGTCAGCGGGCAGGTGTATTCCTACATCAAGGACGGCGTGCGACACTACACCAGCGCAAGGCCCAAGGGCGTCGGCGCGGTGGCCAGCGTACGCACCATCAAATACAGCTTCATCGAAACCTGCTTCGCCTGCGCGGCCAATCCCGGGGTCAATTTCGGCACCCTGCGCCTGAACACCGCCGCCTACGACGCAGAGATCAAGGCCGCCGCGCGCGACTACGGCGTGGACGAAGCCATCGTGCGCGCCATCATCCATGCCGAATCCTCGTTCAATCCCATGGCGTTGTCGCATGCAGGCGCGCAGGGGCTGATGCAGCTGATGCCGGCCACCGCGCGCCGCTTCGGCGTCACCAACGCCTACGACGCCGGCCAAAACATCCGCGGCGGCGTGCAGTACCTGGCGTGGTTGCTGAAGCGCTTCAACGGCAACCTGACCCTGGCCGCCGCCGGCTACAACGCCGGCGAAGGCGCGGTCGATCGCCATGGCGGCGTGCCGCCGTACCAGGAAACCCAGCGCTACGTGGCGCGCGTGGGCGTGCTGGCCGACCGTTATCGCGGCGCCGTCGGCGCACGCTGACCCGCTGCAGCGCCTGCGGCGCTCCCAAGTCATTGATTAATCGGCCAACGTTGTCGGCCGATTAAGGCTTCCGTTACAATTTCCCGTCTTTTGCGGCCGCGCCGGGGTTATGGCGTCGGCTTTGGCAGCCTTACGCTACCTATTTGAAAGTTTCGGAGTGCCGGATGGCCAATGATGGGGTCAATGAGCCTGTAAATACGGGCCGACGCCGGTTCCTGACCGCGACCACGGCTGTGGTCGGTGCGGTGGGTGCCGGGTTTGTAGCAGTACCGTTCATCAAGTCGTGGAACCCGAGCGCGCAAGCCAAGTTGGCCGGCGCCCCGGTGACCGCCGACCTGACCGGCTTGCAGGAAGGGCAGCGCCTGGTCCTGGAGTGGCGCGGCCAGCCTATCTGGATCGTCAAACGCTCCAAGGCGATCCTTGACGCGCTGCCGACCCTGGACAGCCGCCTGCGCGATCCCGAGTCGACCAACAAGGACCAGCAGCCCGAATACGTGCTGAAGGGCAACCCGGAGTTCCGTTCGGTCAAGCCGGAGATCTCCGTGCTGGTCGGCCTGTGCACGCACCTAGGCTGCTCGCCGGAAATGGTCGCCGAGATCAAACCCGAGCCGTACGATCCCGACTGGAAGGGCGGCTATTTCTGCCCCTGCCACAAGTCGCGCTTCGATATGTCCGGACGCGTCTTCCAGGGCGTTCCCGCACCGATCAATCTGCTGGTGCCGCCGCACTACTATCAGGACGACAACACCATCGTGGTCGGCCTGGACCCGAAGGGGACTGCGTAAGCCATGTCGAAGAACATCCTCCTCCGCACCGCAGACGGCGTCTGGGACTGGTTCACCGCGCGCGCGCCGGGCTTCATGCCCGTCTACCGCAAGCACATGACCGAGTACTACGCGCCGAAGAACTTCAACTTCTGGTACTACATGGGCTCGCTGGCCCTGTTGATACTGGTCAACCAGATCGTCACCGGCATTTTCCTGACGATGCATTTCAAGCCGTCCGCGGCGCTGGCGTTCTCGTCGGTCGAATACATCATGCGCGACGTGGAGTGGGGCTGGCTGATCCGCTACATGCACAGCACCGGCGCTTCGCTGTTCTTCATCGTGGTCTACCTGCACATGTTCCGCGGGTTGATCTACGGCAGTTACCAGAAGCCGCGCGAGCTGGTGTGGATCCTGGGCATGCTGATCTACCTGGTGCTGATGGCCGAAGCCTTCATGGGCTACGTGCTGCCGTGGGGCCAGATGTCGTTCTGGGGCGCCAAGGTCATCATCTCGCTGTTCGGCGCCATCCCGGTGATCGGCAACGGCCTGACCGAATGGATCATGGGCGACTACCTGCCCGGCGACGCCACCCTCAACCGCTTCTTCGCCCTGCACGTGATCGCGTTGCCGCTGGTGTTGCTGCTGCTGGTGGTGCTGCACCTGGGCGCATTGCATGAAGTGGGTTCCAACAACCCCGACGGCGTGGACATCAAGTACGGCCCCAAGGGCAACCGCTGGGACGCGACCAAGCCGGCCGACGGCATTCCGTTCCATCCGTATTACACGGTCAAGGACCTGGTGGGCGTGGGCTTCCTGCTGATCATCGCCGCGTTCATCATCTTCTTCGCGCCGGCGTTCGGCGGCTGGTTCCTGGAGCACGACAACTTCACCGAGGCCAACCGCCTGGTGACCCCGGAGCACATCAAGCCGGTCTGGTACTACACGCCCTACTACGCGATGTTGCGCGTCATCCCGCACAAGCTCAGCGGCGTGCTGGTGATGTTCGCGGCGATCGCCATCCTGTTCCTGGTGCCGTGGCTGGACAAGGCCAAGGTGAAGTCGGTGCGTTACCGCGGCTGGATCTCCAAAGTCGCGCTGGGCGTGCTGGCCATCAGCTTCGTCTGGTTGGGCAAGATCGGCGCAGGCCCGGGTACCGACCCGGTCGAGACCATCATCGGCCGCGTGCTGACCTTCCTCTACTTCGCTTTCTTCATCACCATGCCGCTATGGACCAAGCTAGACAAAACCAAGCCGGTGCCGGAACGGGTGACGACGCATGACTAAGAACTTCCTTTCGCGTCTGGCGGTTTTCACCGGCGGCATGCTGCTGTCGCTTTCGGTGTTCGCATCCGAAGGCGGCGCCACCCTGCAGGCCGGCAACGACCTCAGCGACCGCGCCTCGCTGCAACGCGGCGCGCAGCTGTACATGAACTACTGCTCCGGTTGCCACTCGCTCAAGTACCTGCGTTATTCGCGCATGGCCGACGACCTGGGCCTGAGCGAAGAAGAGGTGATGACCAACCTCAACTTCACCGGCGCCAAGTTCGGCGAACAGATCCAGGTGTCGATGCCGCACGATCCGGCCACCAAGTGGTTCGGCAAGATGCCGCCCGATCTGAGCCTGATCGCGCGCGTGCGCGGCAGCGACTGGATCTATACCTATCTGAAGTCGTTCTATCTGGACGAAAGCCGTCCGCTGGGCTGGAACAACAAGCTGTTCCCGAATGCGTCCATGCCCAATCCGCTGTGGCAGATGCAAGGCCTGCAGCATGCCGAGATGAGCAAGCCGGACGCCATCGGCGAGCGCCATGTCGAGGCCTTGAAGGTGACTCAGCCGGGTACGCAGACCCCGGCCCAGTTCGACCAGACCGCGCGCGACATCACCAACTTCCTCGAGTACGCCGGCGAACCTGCCGCCCTCAAGCGCCAGAGCATGGGCGTGTGGGTGATCCTGTTCCTGGTGGCGCTCACCTTCCTGGCCTTCCTGCTCAAGCAGGAATACTGGAAAGACGTGCACTAAGCGTAGCTTTCCGCCGGCCCGCGCTTGCGCGGGTCAATGAGGCAGGCCGGAGAGCAGGCCTGGTGGAGAGAGACGTGCTCGGGGCCGTGGCGACCGTCAGCAGAGGGCTGGCGGCGTCGATGCGATCGGCGGTTCCGGTCGTCGGAGAGCCTGATGGCTGCGAGTCCGCGTATGCGAAATACCTTGACGTTGTTTTCTTCCACCGATGACGTGCTGTGCCACCGCGTACGGCTGGTGCTCGCCGCCAAAGGCGTGACCTACGACCTGGTGCCGGTGGATGCGCAGAACCCGCCCGAAGATCTGATCGACCTCAATCCCTACCATTCGGTGCCCACCTTGGTGGAGCGCGATCTGGTGCTGTACGCCGCCTCGGTGGTCAGCGAATACCTGGACGAGCGCTACCCGCACCCGCCGCTGATGCCGGTGGATCCGCTTTCCCGCGCGCGCCTGCGCCTGGCCATGCTGCGTATCGAGCACGATTGGGTGCCGCAGGTGCAGGCCATCCAACTGGGCAACAAGGCCCAGGCCGAGGCCGGCCGCAAGCGCCTGAAGGAACTGCTTACCGCGTCGGTGCCGCTGTTCAAGGCCAGCAAGTTCTTCCTCAATCCGGAAATGAGCCTGGCCGATTGCGCCATGGCGCCGATCATCTGGCGGCTGCCGTCGCTGGATATTCCGTTGCCCAAGGACGGCAAGTCCATCGAGGACTACGGCAACCGCATCTTCCGCAATCCGGGATTCCTGCGCAGCCTGACCGACCAGGAAAAACGCCTGCGCGAGATTCCGGCGTGATGTCGTTCCCTTCTCCCCTCGGGATCGAAGCCGCGCTCAGCGGCTGAGGGTGGCGCGAAGCGCCGGATGAGGGTTCGGAGAAGCCATGGTGCTCGTACCCGCCCCGAATCAGCCAGGATCAAGATGCTCGCTGAAACGTCGTCGCAATTCAGATTTTGCCGGCTTCGCCGTACCCTCACCCCAATCCCTCTCCCGCTGGGAGAGGGGCTCAGAGCGCGCTAGAGTATTCGCATGACCGACGAAACACCGCGCATGACCAGCCATCGCCCGTACCTGCTGCGGGCGCTGTCGCAGTGGATCGCCGACAACGACATGACCCCGCATCTGCTGGTCGACGCAACGCAGCCGGGTGTGCAGGTGCCTCCCAGCGCGGTGAAGGAAGGCAAGGTGGTGTTGAACATCGCCGAGCGTGCGGTGGTGCGGCTGCAGATAGACAACCACTCGGTCAGTTTCAGCGCGCGCTTCGGCGGCGTCAGCTATCCGGTGACGGTGCCCATTTCGGCGGTGCTGGCCATCTATGCGCGCGAAACCGGGCAGGGCATGGCCTTGCCGGACGATATCGCGGGCGCCACCGGCCCTGAGGGCGACGACGAGCCGCCCTCGCCGACGACTCCGGCCGAAGACACGCCGACGGCAGGCAAGCGCCCGCATCTGCGCGTGGTGAAGTAGCCGCCAGCGGCGGCGATCATTGCAGGTCGATCGGCGTCACTGAGGGCCTGACCGGCCCGATGAACGACACCAGCTTCTGGCCGCGCAATACCATCCTGCCTACATGGCGGTCTACGCCATCGTAGGAGTACTCGAAGCGGAAGCTGCGCTCGAAACCCAATCTTCCGTCCTCGCCGCGACACAGCCGGATGCCGGAAGCGTGCACCGATTCGTCCAGCCAGATGACCTGCGCGGCACTGCAGGCGTTGCGGCCCAGCTGCTTGGCGTGTTCGGCCGCGGCCCGCGCCGCGTTCCAATAGGCGAATACCGCCGCGCCGGCGATCATCCAGAGGATCAGCGAAGGCATCGGCGGTCAGCCCGGCGCGGGGCCGAGTTTCAGGGACAGGTCGATCGCGTGCACATGCTTGGTCAGGCCGCCGACCGAAATGCAATCCACGCCGTCTTCGGCGATGCTTCGTACCGTCTCAAGACTGACGCCGCCGGAAACCTCCAGCGGAATCCTGCCATCGGCGATCCGCACCGCCTCGCGTCGGGTGGCGGCATCGAAGTCGTCGATCAGGATGCGATCGCAGCCGGCTTCCAGCGCTTCCCGCAGCTGCGCCAGGCTTTCGACCTCCACCACCAGCGGCAACGAAGGTTGTGCGGCGCGCGCGGCTAGTACCGCCGCGGTGAGCGAGCCGGCCGCACGGATATGGTTCTCCTTCAGCATCACCGTGTCGAACAGGCCGATGCGGTGGTTGCTGCCGCCGCCGCAACGCACCGCGTACTTCTGGGCCAAGCGCAGACCGGGAAGGGTCTTGCGGGTGTCCAGGATCTTCGCGCGGGTGCCGCGCACGGCCTCCACGTAAGCCGCCGTCGTAGTGGCCGTACCCGAAAGGGTCTGCATGAAGTTCAGACTCGCCCGCTCGCCGCTGACCAAGGCGCGTGCGCGTCCCGCCAACGTAGCCAGCACGGTGCCGGCGGAAACGCGGTCGCCTTCCTGCACGCGCCAGTCGATCGTCACCGCCGGGTCCAATGCGCGATGACAAGCGTCGAACCAGGGCCGTCCGGCGACCACCGCGTCTTCCTTGCACAACAGGTAGGCGATGTCGGCCACGTCCGGCAGCAACGCGGCAGTCACATCGCCGCTGCCCAGGTCTTCGGCCAGCGCGCGCGCTACGTCCTGGGCAATGACCTCCGCCGGCGGCGGCGAGAAATCGCGCGGCATCAGGCCGGGAAGCCTTCTATCTGCGCGGTGGCGATGGCTTCTTCGGCCAACAGCACCGGAATGCCGTCGTCGACGCGGTAGACCGTCTTGCGGTCGCGGGTCAGCAGGGCTTCGCGCAGCGGCTCGGCCTGCACGGTGTCGTCGGCGCGCTTGACGCCGCCCGCGCCGATGGCGCGGTTCAACGCATCCAGGCCTTGCGCGTCGAGCAGGGCCAGCGATTGGCGCGTGGTGGGGCAGCACAGGATATCGAGCAATTTGCGGTCCATTCGTCCGTAGTCGAGCGGGAAGATGCCCTAGAATAAGCCTTTGCGACCGCAGGCAGTGAGCGCCTGTTTCATTTCCGAGACTCCACTTCCGAGAGGACGGCATGACCGCCACAGTTCCCAGCCCGTTGGTCGGCATAGTGATGGGCTCCCGTTCCGACTGGGAAACCATGCAGCACGCCGCGCAGAAACTCGATGCGCTGGGCGTGCCTTACGAAGTGAAGGTGGTTTCGGCGCATCGCACTCCCGACGTGCTGTTTTCCTATGCCGAGACGGCGGCGGCGCGCGGGTTGCGCGCGATCGTGGCCGGCGCCGGCGGCGCCGCGCACCTGCCGGGCATGCTGGCGGCCAAGACCGCGGTACCGGTGCTGGGCGTGCCGGTGCAGTCGAAGGCGCTCAATGGGATGGATTCGCTGCTGTCGATCGTGCAGATGCCGGCTGGCATTCCCGTGGCTACTTTCGCGATCGGCAATGCGGGGGCCTCCAACGCGGCTTTGTTCGCTGCCGCCTTGCTGGCGCCGCAATACGCCGACATCGCCAATGCGCTGGAGGCATTCCGCAGCAGACAGAGCGATGAAGTGTCGGCCAACGACGATCCGCGGCTTCCCGTGTCCGGATCCGGACAGCCGTAATGACCACCGTCGGTATATTGGGAGGCGGGCAATTGGCCCGCATGCTGGCGCTTTCCGGCGCCCCGCTGGGTTTGCGATTCCTGGTCATGGACACCGAAGCTGATGCCTGCGCGGGCCAGTTCGCGCCGCTGCTGGTGGGCGATTACCGCGATGAAGCGGCCTTGGCCGAATTCGCCTCCAAAGTGGACGTGGCCACCTTCGATTTCGAAAACGTGCCGGCCGAAAGCGCCGAATGGCTGGCGGCGCGGGTGCCGGTATTCCCCAGCCCGCGCGCGCTGTCCGTGGCCCAGGACCGGCTGGTGGAAAAGAACCTGTTCCGCAGCCTGGGCATACCGGTCGGCGAATACGCGGCGGTGTCCACACGCGAGGCGCTTGAGGCGGAAGTCGCGCGCATCGGCGGCCCCTGCATCCTGAAGACGCGGCGCTTGGGTTACGACGGCAAGGGCCAGTTCCGGATCAAGTCGGCCGCCGATATCGACGCGGCCTGGCAGGCGCTGGGCGCGCAGGCCGGGACGGTGGGATTGATCGTCGAGGCCTTCATCCCCTTCCAGCGCGAATTGTCGGTAGTGGCCGTGCGCGGCCGCGATGGCGAATTCCGCGCCTGGCCGTTGACCGAGAACTGGCATGTGGACGGCGTGCTCTCCGCCAGTCTGGCGCCGGCCGTGATCGACGATGGGTTGGCGCAGCTGGCCTACGGCTATGCGAACCAACTGGCCGAAGCCCTGGACTATGTGGGCGTATTCGCGCTCGAGTTGTTCTGCAAGGACGGCCAGTGGCTGGCCAACGAAATGGCGCCGCGCGTGCACAACTCCGGGCACTGGACCATCGAAGGCGCGGAGACTTCGCAGTTCGAGAACCACCTGCGCGCCGTGCTCGGGTTGCCCCTGGGCGACACGCGCATGCTGGGCCACGCCTGCATGCTCAACTGGATCGGCCAGATGCCCGAGCGCAACAGCGTACTGGGCGAACCTGCCGGACATTGGCATGACTACGGAAAACTGCCGCGTGCTGGGCGCAAGGTCGGCCATGCGACTTTGCGCGAGGATTCCGCGGTCGCGCTGGCTGACGCGCTACAGCGCGTGGGCACAACGCTTGGACGTGAATCGCAGGTCGCTTCGCCCATCGGCCGACTAGCCGACTAGGTAAAGCCCCTCTCCCGTCGGGAGAGGGGTTGGGGTGAGGGTACGGCGAAGTCCGGATGTTGCCGATCTAAAAGACCACCGCATCTCAGCCGCCGTAGGTCGGGGCTACGCCCCCGACGCATCGCGGTGTTTCCAATCGTCACGCGCGTCGGCCACGTAGGGCCGACCTACGACAAAACTATTGCGCAAAAACGGTTCGTGGATTTCGCGATTACCGGCAACGACCAAACCGATCCGGCGAAGCCCCAGGTCCACCGCGCCAGCCCGGCGGATTTTCCCAATTGGTGCCGCGCCCGCCGAGGAGACCGGGCGGATTGTTGTCGAAGTCCAGCCAGCAGCGGCGCGCCTGGTTCCACAAGCCGTAGCGCGGATGCCAATAGCCATAACCGGCGTTGTAGTAGTAGCCGTTCTTGAAGGTGAATTTGTAGCGCTTGCCGTTATGGCGGTAGTAGCGGTAATCGGGCGAAGCGCCGGGGCCGCCTTTCCATCCCGGGGGATTCTCCCAGTTGGTGCCGGGCCCGCCGGCCGGTCCGGGCGGGTTTTTGTCGCGGTCGCGCTTGCCTGCGAAGGCGTCGCCGGTGAAAACGGCAGCGGCCATCAGCGCGGAAACCATCAGCCATTTCGAAGCTTTCATCTCGCTCTCCTGTTCGTGGGAACCACGACCGGATAAACCGATGGGCGTCGCTCGCGTTGACGGCGGGTCCTGCTGCGTTGGGCTCCCGTTCGGTTCGCGATCCAGCAGCCGTTCACATGCCAAAAGCGAAAGGCCGGGGCATGCCCGGCCTTTCGCATCTTGCGGAAAACCCGGCTCAGCGCAGGTTGGCGGCCACGAAATCCCAATTGACCAGCGCCCAGAACGACTCCACGTACTTCGGCCGCGCGTTGCGGTAGTCGATGTAATAGGCGTGTTCCCACACGTCGATGGTCAGCAGCGGAGTGTCGTCGCCGGTCAGCGGGGTTGCGGCGTTGGAAGTGCTGACCAGCGCCAGCGAACCGTCCGGGCGCTGCACCAGCCAGCCCCAGCCCGAACCGAAAGTGCCGATGGCGGTCTTGGTGAATTCTTCCTTGAACTTGGCGAAGTCGCCGAAGGCCTGGTTGATCAGTTCGGCCACCTTGCCGCCGGGCTCGCCGCCGCCGCCTTCCGAAGCCGGCTTAAGGCCGTTCCAGTAGAAGGTGTGGTTCCAGATCTGCGCGGCGTTGTTGAACATGCCGCCCTGCGATTTGCGGATGATGTCCTCCAGCGGCAGGTTGGCGAATTCGGTGCCCTCGATCAGCTTGTTGAGGTTGTCCACGTAGGTCTTGTGGTGCTTGCCGTAGTGGAAGTCGATGGTTTCGCCGGAGATATGCGGTTCGAGCGCGGTGCGGTCGTAGGGGAGCGGGGGGAGTTCGATAGCCATGGCTTTTCCTTTGCTGTGCTAGGCGGGGCGGAGCGGGTGGGTCGGCGCAACGGCAGGGCCGTGCGAAGGCTTACAATGGGAGTTTACCCGACCACGGTTTGCAGGCCGTCAACGCAGGAGAAAACACCATGCCGGTGATGGAACGCATCCAGGCCGAAGTCGAGGCCCACCCCATCGTCCTTTTCATGAAAGGCACGCCGCAGTTCCCCATGTGCGGTTTCTCCAGCCGCGCGGTGCATGCCCTCAAGAGCGCGGGCGCCGGGGAAGTGCATACGATCAACGTACTGGAAGAGCCCGAGATCCGCGCCAACCTGCCGCGCTTCTCCAACTGGCCCACGTTTCCGCAGCTCTTCATCCACGGCGAACTGATCGGCGGTTGCGACATCACCTTGGAGTTGTTCGAGTCGGGGGAACTGCAGCGCATCGTTTCGGAGGCAGGGTCGCAGTGACGCTGTTCGCCTTACCCACCCGCCAGACCGGCGCGCTGCAAGGGCGCGTGGTGCTGATCAGCGGCGCGCAGGGCGGCCTGGGCAGCGCCGCGGCACAGGCCTGCGCCGGTGCAGGCGCCACCGTCGTACTGCTGGGCCGCAAGCCGCCGAAATTGAACCGCGTCTACGATGCCTGCGCCAAAGTCGGGCCAGAACCATTGCTGTATCCGCTGGACCTGGAAGGCGCCGCACCGGATGACTACGCGGAAATGGCTGACCGCCTGCATCGCGAATTGGGCAGGCTGGACGGCCTGCTGCACTGCGCCGCCGAATTCCGCGGGCTCACCCCGCTCGAACACACCGACCCAGCCAACTTCGCCCGCGCCATCCACGTCAACCTCACCGCGCCCTGGTGGCTGTCGCAGGCCTGCCTGCCGTTGCTCAAGCAGGCTCCGGACGCAGCGCTGGTGTTCGCGCTGGACGACATGAGCCGGGTAGGGCAGGCGTACTGGGGCGGCTACGGGCTGGCCCAACACGGCCTGGGCGCCATGGTGGGCATGCTGCATGCGGAACTGGCCAATTCCAGCGTCAGGGTCTCGGCCCTGCAACCCGGCCCCATGCGCACTTCGCTGCGGGCCAAGGCCTATGCCGAGGACGAAGATACGCAGGCGCGCGACCCATCCGACTATGCCGACGCCTGTGTCACCTTGCTGTCATCTGCGGGCGCGGCCCATCGCGGCGAAATCTGGAGCGTTCGCGCGTGACCATCCTCTCGGCGGCGTTGCTTCTGTTCCTGATCCTGGACCCGCTGGGCAACATTCCGGTTTTCCTCAGCGTGCTGAAACCCCTGGCGCCCAAGCGCCAGCGCGTGGTGCTGGCGCGCGAGCTGTTGATCGCCCTGGTGGTGCTGATGGGATTCCTTTGGGGCGGAAAATACGCGCTGGAACTGATGCACTTGCGCCAGGAGTCGGTGCAGATCGCTGGTGGCATCGTCCTGTTCCTGATCGGCATCCGCATGATCTTCCCGCGGCCGGAAGGTTTGATGGGCGAGCTGCCTGGCGGCGAGCCTTTTATCGTGCCCCTGGCCATTCCGCTGGTGGCCGGCCCTTCGGGCATGGCCGCGGTGATGCTGATGGGCAGCAACGAACCCGGCCGGCTCTGGGACTGGAATCTGGCTCTGCTGATCGCCTGGGGCGCGACGGCCGTCATTCTGTTTTCCGCGACCCTGCTTTACAAATGGCTGGGCCGCAGCGCCCTGATCGCCCTGGAAAGGCTCATGGGCATGCTGCTGGTGGCCATCTCGGTGCAAATGTTCCTAGACGGGATAGGGACTTACCTGAAACTCTCGCCGCCCAACATTTAGTCGCTTCAGCAAGGCGTGATCGACCGCCATGGTGCGGTGCAAGAACTTGTCATAACACGGTAATAACGGCTCTCTATCGTGTTAATCTGTTGTTAACCAAGTGACGCAGTTCACTTGGGTCAGGGGCTTCATCCAGCGCTAGTGATTCCACCCGGGATCGCGCCAGCTTTTGCTTTTTACCGCCATCGCCTAACTCGTATCCGAGGCTTATCAAATGAATCAATCCCGTTTCCGGATGTCCAAGATCGCTCTTGGTCTCATGGTCGCGCTTGCCGCGGCGCCTTCTTTCGCGCAGAGCACATCCTCGGGTGTCGGCGGCTTGGTGACCGGTGCCGATGGCGCTCCTGTCGCAGGCGCTGAAGTCACCATCACCCATGTGGAATCCGGAACGGTCAGCCGCGCCACCACCGATGCAAGCGGCCGCTACAACGCACGCGGTCTGCGCGTCGGCGGTCCCTACACGATCAGCGTGGTCAAGGCCGGTGCGGGCGTCGATACGGAAGAGAACGTCTATCTCACCCTGAACCAGATCAGCACCGTCGATGCCACTCTCGCCGGCAGCGACGTGGCCACGCTGGAAACCGTCACGGCAGTCGGCATCGCCGGCGGCTCGGAAGTGTTCAGTGCGACCAAGATGGGTTCGGGCACCAGCGTCGACCGGGTGACGATCGAGGCGCTTCCCTCGATGAACGGCAACATCCAGGACTACATGCGCCTGGATCCGCGCGTGGCCTTCACCGACCGCGCCTCGGGCAGCATCAGCGCCGGCGGCCAGAACCCGCGCTTCAACAAGATCACCATCGACGGCGTGTCGGCCAGCGACAGCTTCGGCCTGGAAGGCAACAACATGCCGACCCAGCGCCAGCCGGTCTCGATGGAAGCCATCGAAGCCATCGACATCAACCTGTCCAACTACGACGTGACCATGTCCGGCGCAGCCGGCGCCAACGTCAATGCGGTGACCAAGTCCGGCACCAACGAATTCCACGGTTCGGTCTACGGTTCCTACCGCGACGGCGACTGGTTCGGCGATTATCCGGCCCGCATCGCCGGCAGCACGTTGGACGTGACCGGCCTGCCGTTCGACGAGTACGACGACGAGAAGACCTGGGGCGTGACTTTTGGCGGCCCGCTGGTCAAGGACAAGCTGTTCTTCTTCGCCAACTACGAGAAGTTCAAGCAGACCAACATCGGCCCGGCCGGCAAGAGCCAGGGCACCAACCCGCTGGCCTCGGGCGGCGCCGATTTCGACGCCGCGGATCTGGCCGAAGTGCAGCGCATCGCGCGCGACGTCTGGGGCTTCGAGCCGGGCAGCCTGACCGGTGGCGGCGATACCGAACTGGAAGAGTACGCGCTGAAGCTGGACTGGAACATCAGCGAATCCCACCGCGCCAGCCTGCGCTACAGCAAACTCGATCAGACCCGCGTGCGTCCGGAGGCCTCGACCGCCAGCGTGCTGTCGCTGAGCTCGAACTGGTTCAATCACGCCAAGACCGTGGAGAGCTACGTCGGCCAGCTGTTCAGCGACTGGAGCGATACCTTCTCCACCGAGTTCAAGGTGTCCTACCGCGACTATTCGGCCGTCCGCGTCAATCCGACTACTGCGCCGACCATCCAGGTCTATTTCGACGACGGCGTCGCCAATGGCAACGACAATCCGATCGGCACCAACAACAACAGCTTCGCCGGCCTCGACGCCATCCGTTTGGGCACCGAGCGCAGCTCGATGGGCAACAGCCTGCTGACCGAGACCTGGAACTACTTCGGCGCGGCCACCTGGACCGTGGGCGACCACGACATCAAGTTCGGCGCCGAGTACAGCGAGAACGAGATCTACAATTTCTTCCTGCAGGATGCCTGGGGCAACTACAGTTTTTACGTCCCCACCGTGAACGGCGTGTCGGATTTCAGCAGGCTGCTGAACGGCCAGTACTTCGACTACGACCTGCAGGCCAACCCGACCGATCCGAGCGTCATCGCGGCCCGCTACAAGAACAAGAACCTGGGCCTGTTCGTGCAGGATACCTGGTACGTCACCCCGAACCTGACCCTGACCTTGGGCGTGCGTGCCGACCGGCCCGAAGCCAGCCCCAGCCCGCCGTTCAACCAATGCTTCGCCGCTGCCCCGGGCACGGCAAACGCGGCGTGCGGCGCCGGTTATACCGGCGGCTTCGGCATCGACAACACCTATACCTATAGCGACGATTTCATCATCCAGCCGCGCTTCGGCTTCAACTACACCTTCGATTGGGCGCGCCCGGCGCAGTTGCGCGGCGGTGTCGGCCTGTTCCAGGGCGATGCGCCGCAGGTGTGGGTGGGCAATGCCTACAGCAGCACCGGCATGAACTACGTTTCGTACCAGAACATCGTTACCCCGGCGACGGTTCCCTTCACCGCGGACGGCCTGAATCCGTCGATCCCGGCGGGCGGCACGGGCGTGCGCAACGTCAATGCGATCAGCAGCGATTTCGAACTGCCGTCGGTGTGGAAGGCCAACCTGGCGATCGACGTGGAGACGCCGTGGAACGGCATCGTCGCCTCGGCCGAGGTGTTGCTGACGGACGTCAAAAACGGCTTGTTCTACCGCACTCTCAACGTGGGTCCCGGTTACATCGGTCCCGACGGCCGCGTGCTGTATTGGAATCCCAACAGCCCGCGTCCGTTCGGCAACACGGCCACCACTGGCGGCATTCCCGCCAACGGCGCGCGCTTCGGCCGCAATACCTACTTCGGCGACGTGTTCCTGCTTGAGAACACCAACAAGGGCAAGGGCCAGCAGCTGACGGTCTCGCTGACCAAGCCGTTCTCCACCGAGAGCGATTGGTCCTGGAGCCTGGGCTACACCCGCACCAACGCCGAGGAAGTGTCCGCGCTGACCAGCTCCACCGCCGGTTCGGGCTATGGCTCGCAGCTGGGCTTCAGCATCAACGAGCCCACCAGCTCCACCGCCCGCTACGAGATCAAGGACCGCTTCAGCGGCTCATTGAACTGGTCGCACAAGTTCTTCGGCGACCACGCTACCCAGGTCGGCTTGTTCTACGAGGGCCGCAGCGGCCGTCCGTACAGCTACATCTTCTCGGGCGACGCCAACGGCGACAACCGCACGTTCAACGACTTGTTCTACGTGCCGTCGGGCCCGGGCGACGTGCTGTTCGGCAGCCTCAGCGCGACCGGCGTATTCACGCCGAACGCGGCGATGGAGCAGGCGTTCTGGAACTGGCTGGGCACCCAGCAGGATCTGAGCCGCTACAAGGGCACCTATGCGCCTGAGAACGGCTTCACTTCCGGCTTCGTCAACACCTTCGACATCCGTTTGAGCCAGGAATTGCCGGGCTTCATGAAGGGCCACAAGTCCAAGATCTGGATCGACATCCAGAACGTCGGCAACCTGCTCAACAAGGATTGGGGTCACATCATCGACTATGGCTTCAACGCCAACAACGCGGTGGCGACCCTGCAGGGCATCTACCAGGGCCGGTACGTTTACGGTTACCGCAGCGGCACGGAGTTCGGCCAGGCCACCGCGTTGGGCATTCCGACCAACGCCGACAGCCAGACCAACGGCATTTCGCAATGGTCGATGCAGGTGGGCTTCAAGTACGAGTTCTGATCGCCAGCATGCATGCGGGGAAACGGCCGGTTTATCCGGCCGTTTTCTTTTGTGGGGCCGACTGCGCTACAGTTCTGGCCCTATAAAAAGACAAGCATGGATACGAATATGAGCGAAACGGCACCGAGGGCGTTGCCGGTACAGGACGCGCGGATCTATCCGCGCGGCGGCCTGGATGTGCTGTCCCGCGTGGAGGTGGCGCGACTGCGCGATGCCTCCAGCGGCGGCATGCACGAGCTGTTGCGGCGTTGCGCGCTGGCGGTGCTGACCAGCGGCAGCGCGTCGGACGATCCGCGCGCGGCCCGCGACCTTTACCCCGATTTCGACATCCAGGTGCTGCAGCAGGATCGGGGCGTGCGCATCGACCTGAGCAATGCGCCGGCGATGGCGTTCGTCGACGGCGAGATCATCCGTGGTGTGGCCGAATTGTTGTTCGCCGTGGTCCGCGACCTGGCCTACACCGCGATCGAGCTGGGCCCGGAACACGAGTCGGAACTGGAATCGTCGGCCGGCATCACCAATGCGGTCTTCGGGCTCCTGCGCAATGCGCGCATCCTCAGGCCCGCCGATCCCAATCTGGTGGTGTGCTGGGGCGGCCACTCCATCTCGCGCGACGAATACATCTACACCAAGCAGGTAGGCTACGAGCTGGGCTTGCGTGGGCTGGACATATGCACCGGCTGCGGCCCGGGCGCGATGAAGGGCCCGATGAAAGGCGCCACCATCGCCCATGCCAAACAACGCAAGCGCACCACGCGCTATATCGGCATCACCGAGCCGGGCATCATCGCCGCCGAATCGCCCAACCCCATCGTCAACCATCTCGTCATCATGCCGGACATCGAGAAGCGCCTTGAGGCCTTCGTACGCGTCGGCCACGGCATCCTGGTGTTCCCCGGCGGCGTCGGCACGGCCGAGGAGATCCTGTACCTGCTGGGGATCCTGTTGCGCGAGGAAAACGCCGAGCTGCCGTTCCCGCTGATACTCACCGGTCCGACGATCGCAGCGCCGTATTTCGAGCAGATCGACAAGTTCATCCGGCTGACCCTGGGCGACGCCGCCGCGGCGCGCTACGAGATCATCACCGGCGACCCGGTCGCCGTCGCCAAAAAGATGACCGCGGGCATCAAGCGCGTACGCGAGAACCGTATCGCGCATAAGGATTCGTTCTTCTTCAACTGGGCCATCGACGTGCCGCTCGAGTACCAGCGGCCCTTCATCCCCACCCACGAAGCCATGGCCGCGCTGGACCTGCACCACGGACGTCCCGCGCATGCGCTGGCCGCCGATCTGCGCCGCGCTTTTTCGGGCATCGTCGCCGGCAACGTGAAGGAAGACGGCATGCGCCGCATCGAGCAATTCGGGCCTTTCGAGATTCACGGCGACCCCGACATGATGCATGCGTTGGACGCATTGCTGCGTGCGTTCGTCGAACAGCGGCGCATGAAGATCGCGGGGGAATACCGGCCGTGTTATCGCGTGCTGGCCTGACCGAGCCGACGCGACGGAAGGCACTCTAAGCGATAGGTAGCAGGATCGTCGCAATGTAGTGTTGTCCGTCGCTACGCGTATCAAGGCTGGCCGGGTAGGGCAGGGCCGCCTGCAGGCGCGCGCGCACGGAGTTCAAGCCAATATTGTGGCCGGCGGTGCTGCCGGCGTCCGCAGCTGGCAACGTGTTCCGAATGGTGATCGAAGCAATGTTCGTGTCGATAGCGACCTCGATCTCGATCCGACCGCCGGAAGGCGATGGTTCCACGCCATGTTTGATCGCGTTCTCGGCCAGGGGTTGGATCGAAAGCGCGGGAATCGCCGCTTCGGGCAGAGTTGCGGGGATATTCCATAACACCTGCAGGCGTTCGCCGAAGCGCAGCGATTCGATTTCCAGATATCTGCGGGTCAACGCCAGTTCTTCTTCAAGCGGAATCTCGCGCGCCTTGCCCAAAGCGGCGCGGAACAGGTCTGCAAGATCCAGCAACAGCTGCTCGGCATCCGCAGGCCGTTGATGCACCAGCGCCGCACCGGTGTTGAGCGTGTTGAACAGGAAGTGCGGCCGTATCCGTGCCTGCAAGGCTTCAAGTTCGGACTGCTTGGCCAGCACCGCCAACTGCCGCGTGCGCCAGTGGTTGTGGAATACGGCCAGCCCCAGCATCCCCACCGTGATGGCGATTCCGGTGAACTGCAAGAACAGCGTGAGCCAGCTCGCGCGGGGAAAAGATCCCAGGCTTTGCGGCACCAGCCACACGGCGGCGCACACCAGCCAAGTAGTCAGGATCAACAGGGCCATCGCGACATAGCTCACGTACTGGGGACGGAGCCGGCCGATAAGTCGGCGGAACAGGTACAGCGCTCCCAGGGTAAGTAGCGCGATCCATTGGATGATCAGGGACGCCAAGCCAAAATAGGTCAGCGGATCGCCGTCCAAGCCAGAAGCCAAGGTCAACACGATGGCCAACCCTTCGCCCGCCAGCACCGCCCAAACGATGACTGGCGCCTGCCACAGGACATCCAGTGGGGTCAGAATCTTGGATCGGTCGGGCATGGCGGGCGGGCGTCCTCTGGAGGCATTCCGCACGCATGATGCCTGCAAAAGGCCGCCGCGACCCTTCTGTCCAGCCGCCCGGGTAATGGACCGGCCCGTCCATCGGTTCCCGTTGGTTCTTTGACCCGCGACGCCCTAGGCTCCACTTCCATCTACTTGGGGAAGTGGCCGATGAGTTCCACGAAGGGCTTGAGCACGCCGCGCAACGCTATTGGCCAACGCCGCACCGGGGGTTTCAGCCTCGTCGAGCTGATGGTCACGGTCGCTGTGGTCGCCATTCTTGCTGCCGTCGCCACGCCCAGCCTGGTTTCCGTGGTCAACAACAATCGCCTGGCCGCGCAAAGCAACGAGATGGTCGCCTCGCTGCAGATCGCCCGTTCCGAAGCGGTGCGAATGAACGCCCAGGTGTCCGTCTGCCGCAGCACCAACGGCACCAGCTGTGCGGCCGCCGGAGCCTGGACGCGGTGGATCGTCATCAGTGGCGCGACGGTGCTGCGCGATTCTTCGGTACGCGCCCCCGTGCAAATCACCAGTGGCGCAGCGACCGTTACCTTCCGCCCGGACGGGTTGTCCCGGGATGCGACGGGGGGGCTGACCAACAATTCATTCACCGTGTGCGTTCCCACCGACAAACCGCCGCAGAACCAGCGTGTGGTCGCGCTCGTGAGGGGAAACACGGTAACTACCACCGCCGCGGGCACCGGCGATGGCACCTGCCCCTGAATTTCGAAGTATTCAAAGAGGAACGCACGCAATGCGCCGATTCACGCCATCCTCCTCACCTCGTGTCCAGCGAGGCGTCAGCCTGATCGAAGTGCTGATTGCGGTCTTGATCATGGGCGTGGGCCTGCTGGGTATCGCCGCAATGCAGGCGACCGCCCTGCGCAACAGCCAGAGTGCGCTGGAGCGTAGTCAAGCCGTGATCATGAGCTACGCCATCCTCGACGCCATGCGCGCCAACCGCAATGCGGCGATCGGCGGCGCCTACAACACTGCTATGACCTGCGCGGTGCCGGCCGCCGGCACATTGGCCCAGAACGACGTCAGGCAATGGATGACTTCATTGAAAGAGGCGATGAGGGGCCCGGGCGCGGCGGCGGCGGACACCACGGCTTGCGGCTCGGTGGCGTGTGGGGTCGGCAATCTGTGCACGGTGACTGTCCAATGGGACGACAGCCGCGCCACCAATACGCGCGCGTCCAACGCCGATGGGTCCAGCGCGACCAACCGCTCAGTCGTGACGAGTGCCGTGCTATGAGGATTCATCGTCTCGCACCGTTGCGTTCCTACCGCCGCGCCGAAGGTCTTACCTTGGTCGAAATGCTGATCGCCATGGTGCTTGGGCTCATGGTGGTCGGCGTGGCCATAGGCATTTTCCTGTCCAATCGGCAGACCTATCGCGCCACCGAAACTCTGGGCCGCGTTCAGGAAAACGCGCGTACGGCCTTCGAGCTGATGGCCCGCGATATTCGCGAAGCCGGCGGAAATCCTTGCGTCAACAATTTACCGGTCGCCAATGTGTTGACGAACTCGGCCGGCAACTGGTGGAGCAACCTCACTTCATGGGGCGCCAGCGTCAGGGGTTATGGCGCGACCGAAGCCTTTCCGGACGCGGCTTTCGGCACAACCGCGGGTACAAGGCTGACTGGTACAGAGGCGATCCAGCTTATTTCTGGCGATGATTCAGTCGCAACCATCAGTGGCCACAACACCGGCGGCCAACAATTCACACTCAATACGGCCACGCACGGCTTCGTTACGGGCGACTATATGCTGGCCTGCAATTCACGTCAGGCATCTGTGTTCCGGGCCAGTGCGGTCAGCGGCAATACCGTCAGCCACGCTGCTGGAGGCGGCAACTGCACTGGCGCGCTGGGACTGCCGATGACCTGCGCGGCCACGCCTCTCTATGAGTTCGCGGCGCCCAACTCGGTGATGGTCAAGTTGCACTCCACGCGCTGGTATGTCGCCAACAATGCTCGGAACACGCGCTCGCTGTATCAAAGCCGGTTGTCGGCTGCGGGCGCGCAGAACGAGGAGGTCGCCGAAGGCGTGCAGAACATGGAGGTCTTCTACCTCATGCGCGGGGGTACTGCGTACGTGCCTGCGGCAACGGTGAACTCCGCGGCGAATGGATGGGCCAGTGTCATTGCCGTGAGGATTGAACTGACCTTGCAGGGCGACAACGTGGTGGGTAGCGGCGCGCCCAGGCGGGAGATGATCCAGATCACCAGTCTCAGGAACCGGAACTCATGAGTACGCAGGCGATGTTTTCCTCTATGCCTCTCCGCCAGAAGGGCGTTTCGCTGGTGGTAGTACTGATCTTGCTGCTGGTCATGACCCTGCTGGGCCTGGCCGTGCTGCGAGGCACTTTGCTGGAAGAGCGGATGAGCTCCAATCTTATGGACCGCAGCCTCGCCTTCCAGGCCGCAGAAAGCGCCTTGCGGGCCGGCGAAGCGGTCGCGGCTACGGCGCCGACGCCCCCCGCTAGCGGCTGCACGGCAGCAGGCGTCTGCTCCCTGCCGGTCGCATCCAACACGGACCGGTGGCTGGATTCCGGTTTTTCCGGCTGGGTCAACGCGCCCACCGTAAGCACGCTGGGGGGAACCCCGCAGTATTTCGTCGAGTTCATGGGCGAAGCCCCGAGCTGGCCGGGTTGCGACCTGCTTGACGAAAGCAACCGATCCCCGCTCTGCCTGCGCCCGCGCTATCGCGTGACCGCAATCAGCGCATCGGCAGGCCGTGCACAGGTCCTGCTGCAGACCAATCTGATTGTGCAGTAAGTGGAGAACGACATGCACAGCCGCAAAGAAAAATCCGCAGGTGGACATGGTTTCGCGCGCTTGGCGCCCGTGCTTGCGAGCTTCCTGGCCACGCTGCTGGCCTTGCCGGTCAACGCGGGAATTACCTTTCCCACCGACCCGCTGACCACTGCGAGCCGCGTCCCGCCCAATATCCTGTTCGTCCTGGACGATTCGGGTTCGATGGTGTGGGACTTCATGCCAGGTCCGTTCGACAGCAGCGCGTTCAATGACAATGGTTCGCTCGCGACCACGCCGGTCAACATTTCCTTCAACGCCTACACGCGCAATGCGCTAGCGTACAACCCCACGACGACCTACCAGCCCTGGACTCAGGCGAACGGGACCCTGATGACGGGCGGGACGTCCTATACGGCGGCGTACAGCAATACCGATCTTGCTTCTGGCAGCACCAATCTGGCCGGGAGCACGCGTACTTTCTACATGCCCAAGACCGGGATCACCAACGAGGCGGATGCGAGCCAGTACTGGCGCTACCAGATCGTGGCCGGCACCGACGTGGTGCGGAGCGAGTACGGCACCGTGACTGGCGCGGTCACCAGTGCGAGCGGATTCCCGCTGGCCGCTCTGACCGCCACCACGGGCAACTGGCTGCGCTATTCGTTCACCGTGCCCGCCAATGCCAACAACTTGGTGGTGACCATCTCGGGCCCCAACGGGGACGCCGATCTTTATGTCCGCGCGGGCACCGCGCCGACCACCGGCCAATATAATTGCCGGTCGAACTCTGGCTCAAGCAACGAGACCTGCACCATCGCTTCGCCGACAGCCGGCGTGTACCACGTGGGCATCTATGCTTACTCGAACTTCAACGGCGTCTCGGCCACCGCGACCTATTCATCGTCCAATCGCTGCGGCAGCGGCGCCGGCGCCAACGATTGGATCAACTGCACCTCGGCTACTCCGACGGGTCGCACAGTCGCGGCCGAACTGACCAACTACGCCACTTGGTATTCGTACGCCAGGACGCGCATGAAAGCAGCGAAGGGTGGTGCGGGCGCGGCGTTCGCCGAACTGGGCGGCGACGTGCGCGTCGGCTTCCGCACCATCTGGAACCGCAACAACCTCGACATCCCGGTCAACAGCAACCAAGGCCTGTTCTCGGATACCGGCGCGGCAACCAACCGGACCACCTGGTACAACGGCTTGTACGGCGCCGAAGGCAGCAATGGCACGCCGCTCCGCAGCGCGCTCAATAGCGCAGGCGCTTATTACCAGAGTACGGACGCGACCGGCCCATATGGTCCAGATGCAGCGGCGAATCAGTACAGCTGCCGGCAGAACTTCACCATCCTCACTACCGACGGCTATTGGAACAGCGATAGCGGCTTCAACTCCGGCGGCGATCAGGACACTACGGCCGGTCAGGCGATCACGCGGCCGGACGGCACCACGTACACCTATAACCCAAGCACGCCCTACCGCGACGGCACGGCCAATACCTTGGCTGACGTGGCGATGTACTACTGGAAGACCGATCTACGCAGCGATTTGGCCAACATCGTGCCGACCACCAACGCCAATCCCGCGTTCTGGCAGCACATGGTCACCTTCGGCATTTCGATCGGTCTGCGGGGTACGGTGAATCCCAACGTGCCGGCCACGTTCAACTCCTGGCCCGATCCAACCGACAATGAGGACGATCACCGCATCGACGACCTGCTGCATGCTGCGGTGAACTCGCGCGGTACGTTCCTTTCGGCGACCAATCCATCCGAATTCACTGCGGGTCTGAAAGCGGCACTGGCCACTATCACCGAGCGTACGGGTTCGTTCTCCAACGTCTCTGCCAACGCCGCCTCGTTGAGCGTCGGTACCCAACTGTTCCAGGCCAATTACGTCTCCGGCTCCTGGACGGGCGACGTTTTCTCCTATGCCCGCAACGCGACCAACACTGCGTTCCTCACTACGCCCAGCTGGCGTGCCTCGGCGGGCATCCCGACCAGTGCGCGCAGGTTGTTCACCTCGGACGGCGCCGCAGGCTTGGCGTTCCCGGGCGGCATCACGGCCACCCAATTGGCTGCGCTGGACCGCAACGGCACCGGCGACCAGTACAAGGTAACGGGCGCCAACAACGCCGCCTATATCGCCGGCAGTACGGCGGGCGAGCTGCGCAACGGCGGTAATCTGCGCAATCGCAATTCGATCATGGGCGACATCGTAAGTTCGTCGCCGGTGTACGTCGCAGACACCCAATCGCTATACGTGGGCGCCAACGACGGCATGCTGCACGCTATCAACGCGAGCAACGGACAAGAGCTCTTCTCTTATATTCCCAACGGAATCAACTGGTCGAACCTGAGCACCTTGAGCCGGCCCGACTATAGCCATCGTTATTTCGTCGATGGTCCCCTGGTGGTGTCGACCCGCACCCAGACGCCTGGACAGAACATCTTGGTGGGCGCGTTGGGCAAGGGCGGCAAGGGCTTGTACGCCCTCGACGTGTCGGCGCCGGCCACATTCGCAACAAACAATTTCAAGTGGGAGAAGACCGCCGACGACAACGCGCTGACCCTGGCCGACAACAACATCGGCCTGATCCAGGGCAAGCCGATCATCGCAAAGCTCAACAACAACGTCACGGCCCTGATCGTCAGCAACGGCATCAACAGCACCAACGGGCACGCCGTGCTCCTGATCTACAACCTGGATACCGGCGCATTGATCCGCGAGATCGATACCGGCGTCGGCTCGGGTGTGCTGGATCATGCCGATTCCAACGGCCTTTCGCCGCCGGTGGGCTGGAACCAGGATGGCAACAGCACGCTGGATTTCGTCTATGCGGGCGACATGTTGGGCAACGCCTGGAAGTTCGATCTCACCTCCGCCAATCCGGCCACCTGGGGCGTGGCCAATTCGGGCAGCCCGATCTTCTCCGCCACGGGGCCGGACGGCACCACGCGCCAACCCATCACCGGCGGCATGACGGTCGCGATGCACCCGCAGACCTTCAAGACCTGGGTGTTCTTCGGAACCGGCCGCTTCCTGACGGCGGGTGACGTTTCCAACCGTAACGTTCAAGGCCTGTACGGAATAGTCGATGACGGCACCGCGGTCACCAAGGCTTCCCTCACCCAGCGCACGGTGCAGATACTGGGTACCCGAAACGGCAAGCCGGTCCGTGGATTCCAGGCCAATGCGCCGTTGTCCGCAACGGCACGCGGTTGGTATATCAATTTGGTCGACCCACCGCTGCCGCCAGGCACCGCTTCGGGCGAACGAATCGTCACCAGCCCGCAGTTGGACGGCGATGTGCTTGAGGTCAGCAGCGTCATTCCCACCGCGGATGCCTGTCAGTCGGATGGCCGTGGTTACATCAACGCATTGGACGCATTCACCGGTACCAGCACGCGTTCGCCGTACTTCGACGTCAATGGCGATGGGTCGTTCAGCGACGACACGCTGACGTACACGGACGCAAACGGTAACCAAGTCCCGTTGCCGATTGGATCGGTCGACTTGGGAGTCGGCATGGTGACCCAGGCTTCGCTGTTCAGCGGTCCGCCGGGTCAGGTCTGCGCCGCTGGTTCGGGGGGCAGTCTGGCATGCGTGCCCAAGAACGAAGCACGCAATGTGGGTCGTGTTTCATGGCGCGAAATCCTGAGGAACTGATCGATGGGCATATCACTGAATGGCAAGAGGGATCGCATGCGCACGATGAGCCGCAAGCAACAGGGCTTCACTTTGATCGAACTCCTGGTGACGGTGGCTATCATCGGTATCCTTTCGACGATCGCTTATACGAGCTATCGGGAACAGGTCGTCAAGTCGCGCCGGTCGGCGGCGACGGTTTGCTTGCAGGAGGCCGCACAGCTCACCGAGCGCTTTTACAGCGTCAACCTCACCTACGTCGGTGCGCCTAATCCAACATGCGACGCGACCGTGACGCAGTTCTACACGCCCACTTTTTCCGCCGGGCCGGCAGCGCGGACTTTCACCCTTCGAGCAGTTCCCACAAGCAGGCAGAACGATCCCAAGTGCGGAACGCTAACCCTGAACCAGCAGGGCGTGAGAACCAGAAGCGGCACTGCGGCGCAGGTGTCTGACTGCTGGTAGTTGATCCGGAGCCCGCTCACCAGCCTTGATCCAGGCAGGGCCCGGCGAATCGCGGTTGCCCCACCGCGATCTCGCCCTTACAATGGCCGCCCCGCCCGAATAGCTCAGCCGGTTAGAGCACTTGACTGTTAATCAGGGGGTCGTTGGTTCGAGTCCAACTTCGGGCGCCAGTTCTAGTCATTGAAAAAGGGCCTTTTGGCCCTTTTTTCGTCAGGCCGATGATGAGCGGCTGCTTGAATCGGCAGTTCAGCCGACATCAGCTCTCCATTTGGGGAGAGACGTTGCATTCAAGTTGAACCACCGCACGGTTTCGACCCCGAAGCCTTTTCGCTGCGTACCCTGCCTACGTTATTGACGATGACCTGCCCCAGGAGGACGTTGCCCCGGCAAAGACGCACGCTGATATTGCTGCCGGCGCTGCGGCCGTCGGGCAGGTAGCGCAACTGGGGGCGGCCCGAGGAGGAGACCAGGCGCAGGGAGGGGTGGAGGGGAGCGTTTTCGTCCCGGAGTATGTCTTCCCGTGCGTCGGGCTGCCTGTTGCCGTCGGCATCGAAGAACATCAGCCAACCCTGGCTCCAATCGCCGTCCATGCGGCATCCACCGGCCCGATTGGAGGGACAGACCACCGTCGGAATGCGGTAACTGATGGCGGTGCCGCGCGCCGAGGCCATGTACGAGGTCAGCAGGTGCATGGTTGAACTCGCGCGTTGGTTTTCCAGCATGCTGCGATAGGAAGGCACCCCTATCGCCACCAGGATGGCCGAAATGGCCATGGCGACAAGCGCCTCGGACAGGCTGAAGCCTCTTGGGTCGCGGAAGCGGCTTTGAAGGGTCTTTGAGGTTTTGGCGGGGGGAGTTGCAGGCATCCGATGCATTGGCTTTCTCCAGTCAGCCCTGTCCGGGCATGACCAGATTCCTCTTCTTGCCGAGGCGCGGACATCGGCAAGGCGCGCGTGCGCCTGTAAGGAATTCCCTGACGCGGTCGTAATCCCGGTCGCCGCTATACTGGTAAATCGCCGCCGAATCCCCGCCATGACCGAACGTTTCGAACTCGTTTCCTCCTATTCCCCCGCTGGCGATCAGCCGCAGGCGATCGCCAGGCTGATCGAGGGCTTCGAATCAGGCCTGGCCAAGCAGACCCTGTTGGGCGTCACCGGCTCGGGCAAGACCTACACCATCGCCAACGTGGTGCAGGCGGTGCAGAAGCCGACCCTGGTGATGGCCCCCAACAAGACCCTGGCCGCCCAGTTGTATGGCGAATTCAAGTCGTTTTTCCCGAACAACTCGGTCGAGTATTTCGTCAGCTACTACGACTATTACCAGCCGGAAGCCTATGTGCCTTCGTCGGACACCTTCATCGAGAAGGACAGTTCGATCAACGAGCACATCGAACAGATGCGCCTGGCCGCCACCAAGGCATTGTTGTCCCGCCGCGACACCATCGTGGTGGCCACGGTTTCGGCGATCTACGGCCTGGGCGCGCCGGAAGACTACTTGTCGCTACGCCTGATCCTGTCGCGCGGCGAGCACATCGACCAGCGCCAGCTGATCCGGCACTTGAGCGATCTGCAGTACACGCGCAACGAATACGAACTGCATCGCGGCACCTTCCGGGTGAAGGGCGAGGTCATCGATGTGTTCCCGGCCGAATCCGACATCGAAGCGCTGCGCATCGAACTGTTCGACGGCGAGATCGAGAATCTGACCCTGTTCGATCCGCTGACCGGCGAAACCCTACGTCGCTTGCCGCGTTACACCATCTACCCCAAGACCCACTACGCAACCACGCGCGACCGGGTGCTGGCCGCCATCGACACCATCAAGATCGAGTTGAAGGAGCGCCTGGAGCAGCTATATTCGCAGAACAAGCTGGTGGAAGCGCAACGTCTGGCGCAGCGCACCCAGTTCGACGTGGAGATGATGGCCGAGGTGGGTTTCTGCAACGGCATCGAGAACTACTCCCGTCACCTCACCGGCAAGGCGCCAGGCGAACCGCCGCCTACCCTGTTCGACTACCTGCCGCCGGACGCGCTGCTGGTCTGCGACGAATCGCATGTGACCATTCCGCAGATCGGCGCCATGTACAAGGGCGACAGATCGCGCAAGGAGACGCTGGTTGAATTCGGATTCCGGCTGCCGTCGGCGCTGGACAACCGGCCGCTGAGGTTCGAGGAATGGGAGGCGCGTTCGCCGCGCAGCATCTATGTGTCGGCGACTCCGGGCCCGTACGAACTGCGCGAATCGGGTGGGGAAGTGGTGGAACTGGTGGTGCGGCCGACCGGGCTGATCGATCCGCAGGTGGAAATCCGCCCGGTGGCTTCGCAAGTCGACGACGTGCTGTCGGAAATCAATCTGCGGGTGGCCATGGGCGACCGCGTGCTGATCACCACCCTGACCAAGCGCATGGCCGAAAACCTGACCGAGTACCTGGGCGAACACGGGGTCAAGGTGCGCTATCTGCATTCGGACGTGGACACGGTGGAGCGCGTGGAAATCATCCGCGACCTGCGCCTGGGCAAGTTCGACGTACTGGTGGGCATCAATCTGCTGCGCGAAGGGCTGGACATGCCCGAGGTGTCGCTGGTGGCGATCCTGGACGCGGACAAGGAAGGCTTCCTGCGTTCGCGCGGTTCGCTTATCCAGACCATCGGCCGCGCCGCCCGCAACCTGCGCGGCAAGGCGATCCTGTACGCCGACAAGATCACCAATTCCATGCAGGCCGCCATCGACGAAACCAACCGTCGCCGCGAGAAGCAGGTCGAATACAATGCCGAACACGGCATCACGCCTATCTCGGTCGCCAAACCTATCGTGGACATCCTGGAAGGCGCCCGCAGCGACGCGGCCAACGATTCGGGCAAGTCGGGACGGGGCAAGGGCCGCCGGGTGGCCGAAGAAGCCCCGGACTACGCGTCCTTCAGCCCGGCCCAGGTCGCGGCGCGGCTCAAAACGCTGGAGCAGCAGATGTACCAGCACGCCCGCGACCTGGAATTCGAAGACGCCGCGCGCCTGCGCGACGAGATCCACAAGCTGAAGGACGCCAGTCTGGTGATCTGACCGGGTAGGTCGGGGCTACGTCCCCGACGCCCGGAAACCCTGACCCCGCCGGCCGATTCCGCAACCCTTTCCCGGATGTTATGATGCGCGCCCCTGAAAGCGTGCGATCGGGGCATACCGGGCGGTTAGCTCAGCGGTAGAGCACTACCTTGACATGGTAGGGGTCACAGGTTCGAACCCTGTACCGCCCACCACGCCTTCATGGCGTGGAACCGGCAAAGGCGACAATCCAGAGGTGGCGGCCCTGCCGTCTAGCGTGCGACATGAGCACTACCAACTTCCCCTGCTGACTTCCTTGCCCGCCTCCTCCGTTGGTGTACCGAAGGCGCGCAGCGCCTTTTTTCGTATCTGGTAACGACTGAATGATCACGATCACGCTCCCCGACGGCAGCCGCCGCGAATTCGAAAACCCCGTCACGGTCATGGAAGTGGCCCAGTCCATCGGCGCCGGCCTGGCCAAGGCCACCGTGGCCGGCGCCATCGACGGCAAGCTGGTCGATGCCAGCGACCGCATCGACCACGACGCCTCGCTGCGCATCATCACGCCCAAGGACGAGGAGGGGCTGGAGATCATCCGCCATTCCAGCGCCCACCTGGTCGGCCATGCGGTCAAGCAGCTGTTTCCCGCAGCCAAGATGGTGATCGGCCCGGTCATTGCGGAGGGCTTCTACTACGATATCTGGAACGAGCGTCCCTTCACCCCAGAAGACCTGGCCGCGATCGAACAGCGCATGCGCGAACTGATCGAACAGGACTACGACGTGGTCAAGAAAGTCACTCCGCGCGCGGAAGTGATCGAAGTGTTCAAGGCGCGCGGGGAAGACTACAAACTGCGCCTGATCGAGGACATGCCCAACGAAACCGCCATGGGCCTGTACTACCACCAGGAATACGTGGACATGTGCCGCGGTCCGCACGTACCGAACACGCGTTTCCTCAAGTCTTTCAAGCTCACCCGCATTTCCGGCGCGTACTGGCGCGGCGACGCCAAGAACGAACAACTGCAGCGCATCTACGGCACGGCCTGGGCCGACAAGAAGCAGCTCGAGGCCTACATCACCCGCATCGAAGAGGCAGACAAGCGCGACCATCGCAAGATCGCCAAGCAGCAGGAACTGTTCCACCTGCAGGAAGAGGCCCCCGGCCTGGTGTTCTGGCATCCCAAGGGCTGGGCCATCTGGCAGGTGGTCGAGCAGTACATGCGCAAGGTCTACCGCGACACCGGCTACGGCGAAGTGCGCTGCCCGCAGATCCTGGACGTGTCGCTGTGGCAGAAATCGGGCCACTGGGACAACTACCAGGACAACATGTTCTTCACCGAATCGGAGAAGCGCACCTATGCGTTGAAGCCGATGAACTGCCCAGGCCACGTGCAGGTGTTCAACCAGGGCCTGCACAGCTACCGCGATCTGCCGATACGCTACGGCGAGTTCGGCGCCTGCCACCGCAACGAACCCTCCGGCGCGCTGCACGGCATCCTGCGGGTGCGCGGCTTCACCCAGGACGACGGCCATATCTTCTGCACCGAAGATCAGATCGAATCGGAAGTCACCGCCTTCCACCAGCAGGCGTTGGCGGTGTACAAGGCGTTCGGCTTCGAAGAGATCCAGATCAAGATCGCCCTGCGCCCCGACGCGCGGTTGGGCGACGACGCCACCTGGGACAAGGCCGAAGGCGCGCTGCGTTCGGCCCTGGCCGTATGCGGGGTGGAATGGCAGGAGCTGCCGGGCGAGGGCGCGTTCTACGGCCCCAAGATCGAATACCACCTCAAGGACGCCATCGGACGTACCTGGCAGCTGGGCACCATGCAGGTCGATTTCATGATGCCCGAGCGCTTGGGCGCCGAATACGTGGATGAGCATTCCGCGCGCCGGCACCCGGTCATGCTGCACCGGGCCATCGTCGGCTCGATGGAGCGCTTCATCGGAATCCTGATCGAGCACCACGCCGGGGCCTTCCCGGTCTGGCTGGCGCCCCGCCAGGCGGTGGTCATGAATATCACCGACGCCCAGGCCGATTACGTGGCCGAAGTCCAAAAAACCCTTGCGAATCAAGGGTTCCGGGTGGTTTCGGATTTGCGGAACGAGAAAATCGGCTATAAGATCCGCGAACACACCCTGCAGCGCGTGCCGTACCTGCTGGTGGCCGGGGATCGGGAAAAAGAGAACGGGGCCATCGCCGTGCGCACGCGTTCGGGCGAAGATTTAGGCACAATGAGCATCGCGGCTTTCGTCGAGCGCCTGAGCGCCGAGCAAACCGCGTAAGAAATGTCCCGGCTCCGCGTGGGGCCGGCATGGATGTATCCCTTGGGAGATTGCAACAATCAGTACCCCCGACAACAAGCAAAACCGCAAGAATCAGGAGATCCGCGTACCCAGCGTGCGCGTGATCGGTGCAGATGGCGAAATGGTGGGCGTGCTTTCGCGCGACGCCGCGCTGGCCCTTGCCGAGGAATCGGGCATGGATCTGGTGGAAATCCAGCCCCAGGCCGATCCGCCCGTCTGCCGCATCATGGACTTCGGCAAGTTCAAGTTCGAAGCCCAGAAGAAGGCCAACGCCGCCAAGAAGAAGCAGAAGCAGGTCGAGATCAAGGAACTCAAGTTCCGGCCGGTCACCGATGAGGGCGACTACCAGATCAAGATGCGCAATATCCGCCGCTTCCTGGAAGAAGGCGACAAGGTCAAGATCAACATCCGCTTCCGTGGCCGCGAAATGAGCCACCAGGAGCTGGGCCGCGAAATGGCCACGCGTATCGAAACCGAATTGGGCGACGACATCGTGATCGAATCGCGCCCGCGCCTGGAAGGCCGGCAGATGGTGATGATGATCGCGCCGAAGAAGAAGTGATCCCGGGCCGCGAGCCTCTGAGGATCCCTGGAGGGCGCCGCACGGCGCCCTTCGACTTTACTGGCCCTGGACCGGGCGTAAGCCCAAGATTTGCAAGGAAAAGCCGTCGCGGGCATAATACGCGGCCCGGTACATCGGGCGGCTGCTCGCAGCCACAGGACCTGTCGTTCATTTCGTAACAGATTCAACGACTTACAAGCCGACATTGGGCATGGATGGAAAGCGTGGCCGCTTCATGACGAAGCATCAGGCCGCCGCCCGGGTCAGTTACAGAAACCAACAAGGATTACCGCAATGCCCAAGATCAAGACCCACCGGGCGGCGGCCAAGCGTTTCCGGAAGACCGCTTCCGGCAAATACAAGGCTGGCCACGCCAACAAGAGCCACATCCTCACCAAGAAGTCGACCAAGCGTAAGCGTGGCCTTCGTGCGACGAATATCGTCCGCGCCGAAGACTCCAAGCGTCTGGATCGTATGCTTCCGTATCTCTGAGGACTGAACAATGGCACGAGTAAAACGTGGTGTAACGGCGCGCCGCCGTCACAAGAAAATCCTGAAGCTCGCCAAGGGCTACTACAACGCCCGCCGCAAGGTCTTCCGCGTCGCCAACCAGGCCGTCATCAAGGCCGGTCAGTACGCGTATATCGGCCGCAAGCAGAAGAAGCGCAATTTCCGTTCGCTGTGGATCACCCGCATCAACGCGGCTGCCCGTCTGAACGGCTTGAGCTACAGCCGTTTCATGAACGGCATGCTGAAGGCCGGCATCACCCTGGACCGCAAGGTGCTGGCGGACATCGCCGTGCACGATTCGGTCGGTTTTGCGGCCCTGGCAGAAAAAGCCAAGAGCGCACTCGCGGCGTAAGCCAGCGATCTCCACCGTACTGAAGCGACACCGGCAATCCATCGCCGAACACGTGGGGAAGGGCGCAAGTCCTTCCCCATTGTTTTTTACGGCGTCATTCCAGTTTTCCACGCCGTCATTCCAGCGCAAGCTGGAATCCATTTTGACTTTGCTCTGGTTCTGCGCTGTTCGTAAGACAACAGCAAGATCAAGATGGATCCCAGCTTGACCAGCTTCGCTGTTGAAAGCTGCTGGGATGACGACAAGGGTCGCTAGTGGGATGACGACAACGGTTTTTCCAGGGTTGTGAACGAATGAGCGATATCGAATCCCTGTCCACCCAAGCGCTGTCCGATATCGCATCGGCACAGACGCCCGATGCGCTGGAGGCGCTGCGCGTTGGCCTGCTGGGCAAGAGCGGCAGCGTGACCGCGCTGCTCAAGCAGCTGGGCACGTTGCCCGGCGACCAGCGCAAGGCTGCCGGCGAAGCGATCAACGTGGCGCGCGACTCCATCGCCGCCGCACTGTCGGCGCGCAAGGCGCTGCTGGAAGACGCTGTGCTGGATGCGCGTCTGGGCGGCGAACGCATCGATGTCACCCTGCCGGGCCGCAACGCCGAACGCGGCGGGCTGCATCCGATCAGCCGCACGCTGGAACGCATCGCCGACATCTTCGGCCGGCTGGGCTACGAGCTGGCCGACGGTCCGGAAATCGAGGACGACTGGCACAACTTCGAGGCGCTGAATTTCCCGCCGCATCACCCGGCGCGCGCCATGCACGACACCTTCTATTTCGGCGACGGCCGCCTGCTGCGCACCCACACCTCAGGCGTGCAGGTGCGCTACATGGGCGAGCATGCGCCGCCGCTGCGCATGATCGCCGCCGGCAAGGTCTACCGCAGCGACAGCGATCAGACCCATTCGCCGATGTTCCACCAGGTCGAGGGCCTGCTGGTGGACGAGCATTCCACCTTCGCCGATCTCAAGGGCACTCTGGCCGAGTTCGTGCGCGCGTTCTTCGAGCGCGATTTCGAAATGCGTTTCCGTCCCAGCTACTTCCCGTTCGTCGAGCCCGGCGCAGAAGTCGACATCGCCTGGCAGCAGCCCGACGGCAGCACCCGCTGGCTGGAAGTGCTGGGCTGCGGCATGGTCCACCCGAACGTGCTGCGCAGCTGCGGGATCGATCCGGAACGCTATACCGGCTTCGCTTTCGGCCTGGGCGTGGAACGGTTCGCGATGCTGCGTTACGGCGTCAACGACCTGCGCGCGTTCTTCGACAACGACGTGCGGTTCTTAAGGCAGTTCGCGTAAGGCGGGCACTGCCCGCCCGCTTCCAGTTTCGGATCCAGGTATCAAGCGCGGCGAGCATTGCCCGCCCTACGGAATCAAAGCATGAAATTTTCTGAAAATTGGCTGCGCAGCCACGTCCCCGTCCAGGCCTCGCGCGAGGAACTCGCCGCGACGCTGACCGCCATCGGCCTGGAGGTCGAGGAAGTGGCCGCGCTGGGCGAATCGCTGGCCGGCGTGGTGGTCGCCCGCATCGTCGAATGCGCCAAGCATCCCGAAGCCGACCGCCTGCAAGTCTGCAAGGTCGATGCCGGGCAGGGCGAACTGCTGCAGATCGTCTGCGGCGCGCCCAACGCGCGGCCCGGCCTGGTCGCGCCGTTGGCGACGGTGGGCACGGTCGTCGGCGAAATCACCATCAAGGCGGCCAAGCTGCGCGGCGTCGATTCCAACGGCATGCTGTGCTCGGCCAAGGAGCTGGGCATCGACGCCGATGCTTCCGGTTTGCTGGAGCTTCCCGACGACGCGCCGATCGGCGCGCCCATCGCCGAATACCTGTCGCTGCCCGACGCCAGCATCGAGATCAAGCTCACCCCCAACCGCGCCGATTGCTTCAGCGTGCGCGGCATCGCCTTCGACGTGGCCGCGGCCTGCGGCAGCGAAGTGGTCGCGTTCGATGCCACGCCGATGCCTGCGTTGATCGACAGCACGCTCGCGGTCGAGCTGGAGGCAGGCGCCAAGGTACCGCGCTTCGCCGGACGCGTGATCGAAGGCCTGGACGCCACCGTGACCACGCCGGTATGGATGGCCGAGCGCCTGCGTCGCAGCGGCGTGCGGCCGATCAGCTTGCTGGTCGATGTGACCCAGTACGTGATGCTGGAATTGGGCCAGCCGATGCACGCTTTCGATCGCGACACGCTGGTGGGTCCCATCGTGGTGCGCCCCGCGCGCGAGGGCGAGCAGACCAAGCTGCTGGATGGCCGCACGGTAACGCTCGGCGACGATTTCCTGGTCGTCGCCGACAGCAGTGCCGGCGGCAACGGCGGCCGTGCGGTCGCCCTGGGCGGCATCATGGGCGGCTACGACACGCGCGTGACCGACGCCACCCGCAATGTATTCCTCGAGGCCGCGCACTGGATTCCTGAAGCCATCATTGGCCGTGGGCGCAAACTGGGCCTGCACACCGATGCGGGCCATCGCTTCGAGCGCGGCGTGGATCCGGAACTTCCGCGTCAGGCTGTGGAAGTGGCCACGCGTCTTCTGGTGGAATTGGCCGGTGGTTCGCCTGGTCCGGTGATCGAAGCGGTCCTTCCCGAACATCTCCCCAAGCCAGCCGCCATTGCCCTGCGCCGCGCGCGCATCGCACGCGTGCTGGGCATCGAGATCGCCGATGCCGACGTCGAGCGCATCCTTCGCGCGCTGGGCATGCAGCTGGCCGCCAACGAAGCGGGCTGGGACGTGCTTCCGCCAAGCCGCCGCTTCGACATCGCCATCGAAGAGGACCTGATCGAGGAACTGGCCCGCATCCACGGTTACGACCGCATACCGACCACGCTGCCGGGTGGCGCCACCCGCATCGCCGCGCCGACGGAAACGCAGTTGGAAGCGTCCAGCGTGCGCCGTCATCTGGCCGCGCGCGATTATCTGGAAACGGTCAACTACGCTTTCGTCGATGCCGCGCTGCTTGAGCGGTGGAACGCGACCGAACGCGCCGTTCCCCTGGCCAATCCGCTCAGCGCCGAGCTCGGCGTGATGCGTACGCGCCTGTTGCCGGGACTGGTGTCGGCGTTGCAGCGCAACGTCGCGCGGCAAGCCGGGCGGGTGCGTCTGTTCGAATTGGGCAACGTCTTCGCCGCTTCCCTGGACGGTGGCGATGCAGCGCCCATTGAGACGCAGCGCATCGCTGGCGCCCTCCATGGGGATGCCGGGTCCGAACAGTGGGGCGAAAAGGCGCGCAAGGCCGATTTCCACGACCTGAAGGGCGATCTCGACAGCCTGGCCGCTGCCTCCGGCGCGGTGCTGGAATACCGTCCGTCGCAGGCTCCCCATGGGCACCCGGGCCGATCAGCCGACGTATTCCGCGAGGGCCAACGCATCGGCTGGATCGGCCAGTTGCACCCACGCCTGCAACGCGCGCTGGACCTGGATGGCGAGGTGGTCGGATTCGAGTTGGACCTGGCGCCATTGAGCCAGCGTGGATTGCCAAGGGCTACGGAGCTTTCGCGCTTCCCGTCCGTCCGCCGGGATCTAGCGTTCGTCGTCGCCGACGAGGTGCCCTGGCAGGCCATTTCCGCCACCGTGCGCGCTTCGGTGGGCCCGTTGCTGCGGGATCTGGTGCTGTTCGACCGTTATGTCGGCGCAGGGGTCGAATCAGGTCAAAAGAGCTTGGCTATGGGCTTGATTTTGCAGGACAACTCACGCACTCTGACCGACCGCGATGTGGAAGGCGTCGTGTCCGGGGTGGTCGCCGCGATAGAGCGCGACCACGGCGCAAGGATTCGCGGATGACGGGCAAGGGGAGCGATTGATGGCACTGACCAAAGCGGAGATGTCCGAACGCCTGTTCGACGAAGTCGGGCTGAACAAGCGCGAGGCGAAGGAATTCGTCGACGCGTACTTCGACGTACTGCGCGAGGCGTTGGAACAGGGCCGCCAGGTCAAGCTTTCCGGCTTCGGCAATTTCGATCTGCGCCGCAAGAACCAACGCCCTGGCCGCAACCCCAAGACCGGCGAGGAAATCCCGATTTCCGCGCGCACCGTGGTCACCTTCCGTCCCGGCCAGAAGCTGAAGGAACGCGTGGAAGCCTACGCCGGAGCCGACCATGCTTGATCCGGGCAGCAACCGCGAGCTACCGCCCATTCCCGCAAAGCGCTATTTCACCATCGGTGAAGTCAGCGAACTGTGCGACGTAAAGCCTCATGTCCTGCGCTACTGGGAAACCGAGTTCCCCAGCCTGGAGCCGGTCAAGCGCCGCGGCAACCGCCGCTACTACCAGCGCCACGACGTGCTGATGGTGCGCCAGATCCGCGGCCTGCTGTACGAGCAGGGCTACACCATCGGCGGCGCGCGCCTGCGCCTGGAAGGCGAGGGCGCCAAGCAGGAATCGGCGCTCAGCAACCAGATCGTCAAGCAGGTGCGCATGGAGCTGGAAGAAATACTGCAGCTGCTGCGGCGCTAGCTGTTCCTTCTCCCAAAGGGAGAAGGAACAGAGAAATACGGCTATAATTGCCGCCCCCGCCGCCAAGGCGGGGAATTCGCATCAGTTCGGGGCGTAGCGCAGCCTGGTAGCGCATCTGCCTGGGGGGCAGAGGGTCGTCGGTTCAAATCCGGCCGTCCCGACCAACGCGAAAGCACGAAAAAAGACCCGCATCCCATTGCGGGTTTTTTATTGCGCGATACTTCGCCGCGTTGGACTAGGATGGCTTTATGCACCCGCGCGCGCTCGAACTGATCGGATCGCTGGACCTGTCGCCGCATCCTGAAGGCGGCTATTACAAGCGCGTCTACGAATCCAACAAACAGGTGCTGGCGAACGGCGTGCTCCGGCCCGCCATCACTTCCATCCATTTCCTGCTCACCAAAGGCGTCGGCAGCCGCTGGCACCGGGTCGATGCCGCGGAAGTGTGGGATTGGCAGGAGGGCGACGCGGTGGAGCTGTTGATGTACGACGCCGACGCCCGCGCGCTCAGCCGCGCGCAGCTGGACACCTCCGCGCGCGGCGGGCAGTTGCTGCAGGTGGTTCCCGCCGGCATCTGGCAGAGCGCCAGAACCCATGGCGACTATTCGCTGGTCAACTGTTCGGTGTCGCCGGGCTTCGTCTGGAGCGGGCTGGAAATGCTGGACGAGTCGAGCGAACTTGCGCACGAGATCCGTGCAGCTGGTGGGTTGGCCTCGTAACGTGAGTTTGGCTGAACCGATTCGTGTCGAATCGCCTTCCGGCACTTGAGCGCCTTCGACCATTCGCTAGTCTTGCCGCCACCTTGCCGATGACGAGTACTGCGATGCGCTCGATGCTGCTGTGCCTCCTTTTTGCGCCCATGCCGCTGCTCGCGCAGGATGTTCCATTGGCGGATTCGCAAATTGCGGCCGGTCCTGAAATCCGGGACATGGATGCGGTCGTCGTGACCGGCATGCAGCCCGGTCCGGGCATGTGGAAGGTCAGCAAGGGCGATCACGCGCTCTGGATCATGGGTACGCTGACGCCGTTGCCCAAGGGCATGACCTGGTTGTCGCGCGACGTGGAGGCCGTGCTGGCGCAAGCCGATGAAGTGATCGATCCGCCCGGCGCTAATTTCGATTCGGACGTGGGCATGTTCCGGGGGATGTTGATGATTCCCTCGTTGCTGAAGGCCCGCAAGAATCCGGACGGCAAGACCTTGAGCGAAATTCTGCCGGCGCCGATCTACGCGAGATGGTCGTCGCTCAAGGCCAAATACCTTGGCCGCGATGCCGGCATAGAGAAATGGCGCCCTGTGTTCGCCTCGCAGGAGCTTTACCAGGCCGCGATCAAGAAATCAGGTCTGACTCAATCCGGGGTGGTGGGACCGGTGGTGGATAAGTTGGCGAAGGCGGGCAAGATCAAGCGCACGCCGGCACTGGTCAAGGTGACGGTCGAAAACCCAAAGCAGGTGATCAAGGAGTTCTCGGCATCGTCGCTGGCGGACATCGATTGTTTCGACAAGACGCTGGTGCGCTTGGAATCGGATCTGCCGCTGATGACGGCCCGCGCCAATGCGTGGTCCATCGGCGACATCGAAGCGCTGCGCGCTCTGCCCTACGAGGATCAGAACCGAACGTGCATGAACGCGTTCCTGCAAACCGGGATCGCGCAGAAACGCGGCATGGACACTCTTCCCCAGCGCGTCGAGGCGATGTGGCTGGCGAAAGCGGAGGCGGCGCTGGCATCCAACAAGGTGACCTTCTCCACCTTGCCCATTTCCACCTTGCTTAAGCCGAATGGCTATCTGTCCAAGCTGGCCGCTAAGGGTTACGCGATCGAGGAGCCCTGAGGGCACGCACCTTTTGCAGAGCCGAGCGTGCTCGGCTCGACGGTAGCGTGGTCAGTCAGCCCGCGGCGCTGATGGGGGCGGTGGACAGCGCGAGCTGCGGCCACCTTGCCAGCACTGAGTCACGAATGCCGCCCGCGTCGATGCCGGCTTCGGCCAGCAACTGTTCGCGGCTGGCGTGATGCTGGAATTCGTCCGGCAAGCCCAAGTGCAGGATGGGAAGCTGCAGATTGGCTTCATGCAGCAGCTCGGCCACGCCCGAACCCGCCCCGCCCATGACCACGTTGTCCTCGATGGTGACGAAACCTTCGTGGGTCGCTGCCAATTCGAGGATCAACGCGCGGTCCAGCGGTTTGACGAAACGCATGTTGATCACGGTAAGGCCCAGTTCCCTGCCGACCTGCTCGGCCGCCGGCACTGTGGCGCCGAACGCCAGCAGGGCAATGCGCGAACCGCGCGTGCGCACTTCCGCCTTGCCGATCGGCAAAGTCTGCAGGCCAGTGTCGATGGCCACGCCCGGACCGGTGCCGCGCGGATAACGTACCGCTGCCGGTCCCTGGAATTGGAATCCCGTGCTGAGCATCTGCCGGCATTCGTTTTCGTCGGCCGGCGCCATCACCACCATGTGCGGCACGCAACGCAGGTAGCTCAAATCCAGATTGCCGGCATGGGTGGCGCCGTCCGGGCCGACCACGCCGCCGCGGTCGATGGCGAACAGCACATCCAGCTTCTGGATGGCCACGTCGTGCACCAGTTGGTCGTAGCCGCGCTGCAGGAAAGTGGAATAGATCGCGACCACCGGTTTGGCGCCTTCGCAGGCCATGCCCGCCGCCAGCGTCACCGCATGCTGTTCGGCGATGGCCACGTCGAAATAGCGCTGCGGGTATTCCTTGCTGAAGCGCACCAGGCCCGAGCCTTCGCGCATCGCCGGCGTGATCGCCAGCAGCTTGGGATCGGCCGCGGCCATGTCGCACAACCAGTCGCCGAAGATGTCGGTGTAGGTCGGCTTCTTGGCGCCAGCCTTGCTGATCAAACCTTTCTCGGGATCGAACGGGCCCACGGCGTGGTAGCCGATCTGGTCGCCCTCGGCCAGTTCGTAGCCTTTGCCTTTGGTGGTGATGATGTGCAGCAGCTGCGGACCTTTCAGGGTCTTCAGGGTCTTCAGCGCCGCCACCAGCGCCGGTACGTTGTGGCCGTCAATGGGACCGGTGTAGTGGAAGCCCATTTCCTCGAACAACGTGGAGGGCACGAACATGCCCTTCCAGTGTTCTTCCCAGCGGCGCATGAACCGCGCCGGCGGTTTGCGTTTGTCTCCCAGCAGTTTCTTGCCGCCTTCGCGCAGCGCATTGAGGGTGCGGCTGCTGCTGATGCGGCCCAGCATCTTGGTCAGGCCGCCGACGTTTTCCGAGATCGACATCTGGTTGTCGTTGAGCACCACCAGCAGGTTCGGTTCCGGATCTTCCATGCCGCCGGCATGGTTCAGCGCTTCGAAGGCCATGCCGGCGGTCATCGCGCCGTCGCCGATCACCGCCACCACCCTGCGCTCGCTGCCGGCCTGCGCATTGGCGATGGCCATGCCCAGCGCAGCGGAAATCGAGGTGGAGGAATGGCCAACGCCGAAGGTGTCGTACTCGCTCTCCTCACGCTTCGGGAAAGGAGCAACGCCGTCGGCCTGCTTGACCGTGTGGATCTGGTCGCGACGCCCGGTCAGGATCTTGTGCGGGTAGGTCTGGTGGCCGACGTCCCACACCAGCCGGTCGTCAGGCGTGTTGTAGAGGTAATGCAGGGCGACAGTGAGTTCGATCACGCCCAGGCCGGCGCCGAAATGGCCGCCGCTCTTGCCCACCGACTCGATCAGATAGGCGCGCAATTCATCGGCGATCGCGGTCAGTTCGGACTCGTCGAACTGGCGTAAATCGGCGGGGAGGTCGATGCGGGAAAGGCGGGGGTAGCGGGCGGGGTCGATCATTCCCCGCATTTTCCTCCCCATCCGGGGGAGGGGCAAGCAAATGCCTGAACACCTCTCGCTTCGGTGCCGGTGGGAGAGGGGCTTGAATCAGGCAGAGAGCTTGGAACGCTTGGGCAGCTGCGCCTTCAGGAAGGCCATCTGGTCGGCCAGGATATTGCGGTTGGAGAGGATCAGATGCTCGATCCAGCTGGGACGGTACGGCACCGCCAGCAGCGGCATGTTGGCCTGCTGCGGGGTGCGGTTGGCCTTGCGGGAATTGCAGTGGAAACAGGCGGTGACCACGTTTTCCCAGATGTCGCGCCCGCCCTTGGACAACGGCAGCACGTGGTCGCGGGTCAGGCTGGGGCGCGAGTATTCATGGCCGCAGTACAGGCACAGCTGGGCGTCGCGGGCGAACAGGGCGGTGTTGGTCAGGGTGGGCGTGGGCGACAGGGCATGCGAGCGCGCATGGCCGCGCGAGGCGACGATGGGGTGCAGCTCGATGATGCTCTGTTCGCCGGTCATGCGGCTGGTGCCGCCATGTACGCGCAGGCAGGGGTCGCCCAGGGTCCAGGCGACGGCGTCGCGCGCGTACAGGCAGGTCGCGTCCTGCCAGTTGATCCAGTCCAGCACGCGGCCATGCGCATCCAGCGACAGCAGGCGCACGGTACTGGAGCGGGAGGCAGGGTGCAGCGCGGAGAGGACCGGGATCGCGGAGGATCTGGCGCCGATACGGTGAAGCTGAGCTGGGTCTGCTTCCATCGGGGAAACAGGTTATACCTAAATGTTGATGATTTGTGTACAGCCCGTCACCGACGCCCCGGAAACCCCTCCCTCTGCGGGGAGGGTCCAGGCCTCATGCGCCGAAGCGTTCGGCGTCCATCGCCATCAGCGGCGCGGCGCCGGATTCGATGGCCGCGGCATGGGCCAGGGTGCGGGGCAGGATACGGGCGAAGTAGAAACGGGCGGTCTCGCGCTTGGATTGCTTGAACGCGTCGCTGTGCGCCGAAGCCTCCGCCGCGGCCACGCTGCGCGCCCACCAATAGGCCAGCGCGACATAGCCGGAGTAGAACAGGTAGTCGGTGCTGGCCGCGCCGATTTCTTCCGGATCCGCCGACGCGCGCTGCAGGATGCCTTGGGTCAGCTCAGCCCACTGCGCGGCTTTCTGGCGCAAGGGCGCGATGAACTCGGCCAGCGACGCATCGCCCTCGTGTTCTTTGGCGAACGACTCGATCTGGGCGAGGAACAGTTTCAATCCTGCGGCCTTGGTCGCAGCGGTCTTGCGCCCCATCAGGTCCAGGGCCTGGATGCCGGTGGTGCCTTCGTAGAGCGTAGTGATGCGCGCATCGCGCGCCAACTGCTCCATGCCGTGTTCGTGGATGTAGCCGTGTCCGCCGAAGCATTGCAGTGCGTGGTAGGTGTTCTCGATGCCCCATTCGGTCTGGCAGGCCTTGGAGATCGGGGTCAGGAAGCTGACCAGTACATCGGCCTGTTCGCGCTCGGCCGCGTCCTGCGCGTGATGGGCGACGTCGATCAGCGTGCCCGCGTGCAGCGCGAGCAGGCGGCTGCCTTCCACCAGCGATTTCACCGTCAGCAGCATGCGGCGCACGTCCGGGTGCACGATGATCGGATCGGCGGGTTTGTCCGGGAATTTCGGGCCGCTGAGCGCGCGCGTCTGCAGGCGATCCAGCGAGTAGCGCAGCGCATTCTGGTAGGCGCGCTCGGACAGGCCTATGCCTTGCAAGCCCACGCCCAGGCGCGCGGTGTTCATCATCGTAAACATGGCCAGCAGGCCTTTGTGCGGCTGGCCCACCAGATAGCCTTCGGCGCCGTCGAAATTCATCACGCAGGTGACCGAGCCCTTGATGCCCATCTTGTGTTCGATGGACCCGCAGCGCAGCGCATTGCGCTCGCCCATGCTGCCATCGCGCGCGACTTTGAACTTGGGCACCACGAACAGCGAAATTCCCTTCGCGCCGGCCGGCGCATCCGGCAGTTTCGCCAGCACCAGGTGCGCGATGTTCTCGGTCAGGTCGTGCTCGCCGGCGGTGATGAAGATCTTGGTGCCCGTGATGGCATAGCTGCCGTCGGCATTGGGCTCGGCGCGGGTCTTCAGCAGGCCCAGGTCGGTGCCGCAATGCGGTTCGGTGAGGCACATGGTGCCGGTCCAGCGGCCCTCGACGATGGGCTTGAGGAAGGCTTCGCGCTGCCAGTCTTCGCCATGCTGCTTCAATGCCTCCACTGCGCCGTGCGACAGCAGCGGGAAGTTGCCCCAGGCCAGATTGGCGGCGTTGATCATTTCGTTGAGCGGCACGCCCATGACGTGCGGCAGGCCCTGGCCACCATGCTCCGGCGCCGCGGTCAGGCCGGTCCAGCCGCCTTCGATGAACTGGCTGTACGCTTGCTGGAAGCCGGGCGGGGTGGTCACATCGCCGCTGGCTTTGTCGAAGCTGCAACCGATCTCATCGCCCACACTGTTGAGCGGGGCCAGCACGGTTTCGGTGAAGCGCGCGGCTTCGTCGAGCACGGCGTCCAGCACGTCGCGGGTGGCTTCGTGGTAACCCAATTTCGCGAACAGCGCTTCCGCGCCCAGCACGTCGTAGAGGGCGAAACGGATGTCGGCTAACGGGGCTTTGTAAGTGCTCATGTTCGGGAAAGAGGTTCCATGGAAGAGAAGAAGAATGCGATGTCGGGTTGCTTAGCGGAGCACGCCGTCCAGGCCCGGCACCGGATTCAGCGTATTGCGCGAATCGATGTCGAAGGAGCGGGATTTCTTTTCGTCGGGCACCGCCTGCAGCTTGCCTTTCAGCGTGTAGCCCAGCGAATGCCGGCCGGCCAGGGCATCGGCCACCGCCATGCGCGCTTCCGCAGTCGGCTTGAAGGGCAGGGTGACTACGTCGGCCGATTCCGGGCCGATGGAAATCGCGGGCGCGGCCCGCAGGCTGCCGGCGGCTTGGTCGCCGACGGCGATGGCAAGGTCGGCGCTGTCGAAGCGCATGGGGATGCTGCTGTAGTTCTGCAGGCGCAGATCCAGCGACCAGCTGCCGTCGGCATTGACGGTCAGTTGCTGGATGCTGGCCGCAGGTTCGGAAACGCGCCGCACCAGCCCGCCGCCGCACGCGGCCAGGAAAACCGAAATCGACAGCAGACAGACCCAGCGCGCGACACACTTCATGCCCATCCTCCAATCAGCGATGGGCAAGGATACTACGGCGTATGGGGTGAACCTCTACCGCAACGGCGCGGCCATGATCAGTGGGCCCAGGTCGTAGCCCATGGCGACGGCGCGGGCCTTGATCTGTTCGAACAGAACGCGGTCCATGGCCGGCTCCCGCGACAATATCCACAGATATTCGCGGTCCGGCTCGCCCACCACGGCCCAGGTGTAGCCGGGGTCCAGGTCTATCACCCAGTAGTCGGCCCAGACGAAAGGCAACCAGGACAGCCAGTTGGGCGCGAAGCGCACTTCCAGCCGTCCGGGGTGGCCTTCCACCGGCCGCGCCAGACCTTCGGCGACGCTGGTTTCGCCGTCGTCGGTGCGGCAGGCGTTGCGGACGCCGATCAGCTCGTCTTCGCGCAGCGTATAGGCGGCGGTGATGTCCCCCGTGCATTCGTCCTGGAAGGACATCGGCAGGTGGGCGATCTCATACCACTGCCCTGCATAGCGCGATATATCCAGAGCCGGCACCGAGGTGACGGGGTTGGCGGCCCGGGCGCCGGGAGCGACGCAGGCAAGCAGCAACAGCACGGCGGTAAGGCTACGCATGCGACAGGCTCCGCAATCGGAGCCACAGCTTAAGTTGCCCGCTGTTGGCGATTGTAAAGTTGTCGTTGCACCGGGTAGGCGACTTCCGGGGCGGTGCAACTCGTTGATTGGGTACTATTTTTTTATGAGAGGCCTAGCTGGCGCGGCGGTTGGGCGGCTCAGCCGTAGGTGCTGACCCGCTCCGGCGGGCTTCCCTCGTTCTCCACTTCCACGCCCGTGGGCTTGTTGGAGAAGGTGTGCCTGGCCTCGGCGATGGTGTTGGCGACCGCCAAGGCGGCGGATTTTTCGGGGAACCAGAAAACGGGCTTGCCGTTGTCCATCAGTTTCCAGCCTTCGTAGGAAGGGCGGAGCATCAACAGGGAGCGAGTCATGGCCAGGTATCCGGTCGGTTCCAGCGAAGCTCGGGTGGGCTTCTGCTGCGGGTTGGACGCTGCACTTCGTTCCTTGTGCGCCAGGGCGACTCCATCGCCGGCACAGAATGCCCCTGCCGCAAGCGCATCGCAGTCGGGCGAAGGCGCGGCATGAGGTAGGAAAAGTCTGACCGTGCACGGAAAATCCGCTTGACGGTGGGTCGGAACCGACAGCGCAACGCGTCTGGACAATGCAGTGGGAACTGCGCCTGCATGAAGATGTCGCAGGCCAAACCGGCGCCCGGCGCTTCCGCGCCGGACTGGTGCATCTGTTTTTGCTTACCCTTGCGGCATGGCCGGCACGCGGCTCACCAGCGGTATCCGATCGTCGCGATCGCCTTGCGCTTGGTGCCGAACCAGCAATCGCCGCGCTCCAGGCAGGTGGCGAGATAGGTTTTGTCGGTCGCATTGGCGACATTCAGCGCCAACCGCCAGGGGCCGGTTTCGTAGGACAGCATCAAATCCAGCAGCGTGCTCGAAGGAGTGGTAGTCACGTCGATGCCGTCGCTGGTCTCGCCGACGTAGCGCACGCCCGCGCCGGCCTTCAGACCCTGCAGGCCGTAGCCGTCGAACTTGTGCAACGCCCACACCGCAGCCGAGTGTTTGGGGATGCCGCTCAACTGCTTGTCCAGATAGATGAGCGAGGCTTCATCTTCGCCGACCTTTGTCTGGCGTGCGTCCATGTAGGTGTAGCTGGCGATCAAATCCCAGGCGGTCAGGTTGGCCGCGACTTCCAGTTCCAATCCCTTCACGGTGACTTCGCCGCGCTGGATGGATTCGTTGATGTGTGCGGGATCGGTGCTGAGCCGGTTCTTTTCCTTCAGTTGGTAGACCGCGGCGGAGGCCGTGATGCGGCCATCGTCCGGCGACCATTTGACGCCCGCCTCTGCTTGCTTGCCACGTTTGGGTTTGAACACATTGCCGAAGAAATCGATGCCGGCCACCGGCTCGAACGATTCGGAATAGCTCACGTAAGGCGACCAGCCACCGTCGGCTAGATAGACTAGGCCCAGATTCTTGCTGGTCGCCGAATCTTCGACTGTACCGGTCTTGGCACGGTCATGGCGCAGTCCGGCCACCAGTACCCAGCGATCGTCGAACTTGATCTGGTCCTGGACCAGCAGGCCGACATTGCGCACCCGCGTAACGGTGTCGGTGGCCGGCGTGTCCTTGTAAGCGGGCAACGGGAAAGTGCCGTAAACCGGGTTGTACACATCCAGCGGCGTGGCGACGCCATCGCCCCAGGAAATCTGGCGGCTGTGCGAGTTCATGGCGTCCACGCCGAACAGCAGCGTGTGCTGGGTGCGGCCGAACGTCAGTTTGCCTTCGAACAGCAGGTCGGCATTGTTGATGCGCGCGGTGTCGTCGGTGAAGTACCAAAAGCGATTGAGATAGGTGCCGTTCGGATCCGGCGCGCCGGTGGCGTCGACGAAGCCTTCCCACCAGGCGGCGTACATGGTGCGCATCTTGCCGTCGATATCGTCGTGGCGCAGGTGATGGCGCAGGGTCCAGTTGTCGCCCAGCTTCTGCTCGAACTCGTACCCGATGCGCTTGCGTGTGCCGCCGTAATGATCCCAGTCGGGTTCGCTGATGAAAGTGTCGTACGGAATCTTGCCGTTGGGGGCCGCCGTGAGCGTGCCGACGATGGGGAAGAAACCGTTGGTGTTGCCGGTTTCGTCCTTTTGGTATTCGGCGTAGGCCGTGAGGGTGGTATCGGCGTTGGGCTTCCAGGTCAGCGACGGGGCGATGAAGGTGCGCTTGTCGTCGGCATGGTCGACCTGGGTGCCGCTGTCCTTGCCCAGCGCCACCAGTCGATACAGCAGCGTGCCATCGTTGTTCAAAGGACCGGTGAGATCCAGGGCTATCTGTTTGTGGCTGTCGTTGCCCGCCTGCACGCTGATTTCGCGTTGCGCCGTCTCCTGCGGTCGCTTGGAAACCAGATTGACCACGCCACCGGGACCGTTCTGTCCCGCGATCACCGAGGCCGGGCCGCGCAGCACTTCGATGCGCTCGAAGGCGTAGGGTTCGTTGCGGACGACGCCGTACCAGCCGGTGAGCGGCACGCGCAGGCCGTCCAGCAATACCGAGCCTTCGCTGCCGCCGCGCAGCGTGAACCAGTCGCCGCGGTTGTCCAGTCCGTACATTTCCGAGCGCACGCCGGCGGTATAGCGCAGCACTTCCTGCATGGTCTGCGCGTTCTGGTCGCGGATCTGTTCTTTGCTGATGACGGTGATCGACTGCGGGATTTCGTTGAGCGGCGCGTCCGTCTTCATGACGCCGCTGCGCTCGGCGACATAGCCCTCATCGGCTTCTCCCTGTACTTCCACGGTTTCCAAGGTCTTGGCGTCGGCATCGCCCGGCATGTCCTGGGCAAAGACGGTCGTCGGCGCAAACAGCGCAACCGCCATGCATTGGAACAGCAAGGCGCGCCGCAAAGCGGCGACAGAGGAGGAAGACGAAGGAAGGGTTCGAGGAGAGGCGGCCGGCATGGGTGTTCCGAAGAAAAGGGTAATAGTTAATGAGAATCATTATCTATTGAGGAGAGCCTTATTTCAACCGCCGCACGCATATGGCCGCTCTGCCAGGGTTTGAGGAATCGTCCTCGACGACTCCTCCGGCAGCGATCAGTTCCAGTAAGAAAGCAGGTAGTCGGCGATCTTGCCTGCGCCATGCCTGACGGGGTCGCAGCACGGCAAGCCGAACTTGAGCTCCATTTCTCCGATCACCCTGTCGATATCCTCCTGCTGCATGCGCGAGGTATTGACGCTGATGCCTGCGGCCACGACGTTCGGATTGGTCAGGCGCGCCGCTGCGAGGTTGGCTTGCAGACAGGTGTAGAGATCCGGCACGGGGTAGTGGCCGAAACCCACCATGTGGGTACGCATCGGTTCGTGGCATATCACCAGCGCGTCCGGCTGGCTGCCGTGGGTGAGTCCCAGGGTGACTCCGGCATAGGCCGGATGGAGCAGGGATCCCTGGCCCTCGATGATGTCCCAGTGATCGGCACTGTTCTCCGGGGAAAGCCATTCGGCGGCGCCGGAGATGAAGTCCGCCACCACCGAATCGACGGCGACGCCGCGGCCCGAGATGAAGATGCCGGTCTGCCCCGTCGCACGGAATTCGGCATTGGCGCCGCGTTCCAGCAGGGCCTTCTCTATCGCCAACGCCGTATACTTCTTGCCCACCGCGCAGTCCGTGCCCACGGTAAGCAGCCGTTTGCCGCTGCGCTTCTTGCCGTTGCCCGGTGCGAACGATTGGGTCGGCTGACGCACGTCGTGCAGCGTCCGGCCCAGGCGCCGCGCTGCGTCGCGGATGCTGGGCAGCTCATCCATGCGCTGGTGCATGCCGGCGGCCAGGTCCAACCCCGCTTCGAGCGCGGCATGCATCACCGGCAGCCAGCTTTCCGGGATGAAGCCGCCGGCATTGGCGATTCCGAGCACCATGGTCTGCGCCCCGGCCGCGGCCGCCTGCTCGGGAGACATCTCGGGCAGGCCGAGATCGATCGTGCCTCCCTGGGCCCGGGTTTGCCCTACGCACAGGGCGGGGCGCCATTGAAGAATGCCGGCCGCGGTCTTGGCCGCCGCCAGCTCGGTAACATCGCCCAGGAACAGCAGATAGGGGCTTTTCATGGTTCTGATCCACTCAGGTTGAAGACGCCGGGACAGCGCCGCCGCTGAACCACCATGGCCCGGCTGTAGCTAACCTAGGACGACACCGGACGGCGCGCTTGCCCGGAAAGGCGCCGCAGTTAGCAGGAAGGTGCGCAGATCCGGGCCGTACGCGCTGGCGAGTACGCGACCGAACTGCGAAAAGAACCATCCTTTCGGTGAAGCACCGGCATCGGCAATGCGAGGATGCTCAGGTACACCTTGTAGGTTGGATGCCATGCGATCACTGTTCGAACGTTTCCTCATTCCCGGATTGGTCATCCAGGCCGTCATCGTCGGCGGCGGTTATGCGACGGGCCGGGAACTGGTGGAGTTTTTCGTTTCCAAGGGCCCGCTGACGGGCTTGCTGGGGATGGGATTCACCGCATTGTGGTTCAGCCTCGGCGCGATGGTGGCTTTCGAACTGGCGCGCCGGTACCGCGCCTTCGACTACCAGAGTTTCTGCCGGACCTATCTGGGCCGCTTCGCGTTCCTGTTCGAGATCGGTTACTTCGCCACCTTGCTGCTGGTGCTTTCGGTGGTGTCCGCCGCTGCGGCCAAACTGCTGCAGGAAATGGCGGGCGCGCCCAAGTCGGTAGGCGCCATCGCGTTCGTGCTGGTGGTCGCGCTGCTGGTGTTCTTCGGCAACCGGGTCATCGAGCGGGTGATTTCAGCCTGGTCGATGATCTTCTATGCGACCTACGGAATACTTTTCGTATTCGTCCTGGCGCGCTTCGGCGACCAACTCGGTGAAGCGCTGCATGCCGTGCCTCTGGATGGCCGGGTCGCCTTCAGCGAAGGCCTCAGCTACACCGGCTACAACATCGCCGTGTTGCCCATCCTGATCTTCGTGGCGCGCAATTTCCGCAGCCGGCGCGAGGCCTTGGTGGCCGGCGCGCTGGCCGGGCCGCTCATCCTGCTGCCGGGGTTCGCCTTCCTGCTGGCGCTCTCGGCGTTCTACCCGCAGATCGTGGAGGCGCCGTTGCCCGTGTCGGTGGTGCTGGCCAAGTTGGGCGTGCCCGTGCTCAGCATACTGGTGCAATTGGTGATTCTGGGCGCGCTGGTCAAGACCGGCGCTGGGCTGCTGCATGGGCTCAATGAACGGGTCGCGCGCCGGTATGCGGACAAAGGCTCGGCCATGCCGCGCAGTCTGCGTCCGGCGATCGCCGTCGTCGCGTTGACCGCGGCGGTCTATGTGGCCGGCCGGTTCGGTCTCATTGACCTGATCGCGCACGGCTATCGCTTCAGTTCGATCTATTTCCTGCTGGTTTTCCTGCTGCCATTGCTGACTTACGGCCTTTGGCTGGTATTGCGCCCGGAGCCCGCGGTCGCACTGGATGGGCAGACGCCGTGAGCGCGCCTGGGGTCCGCGCGCTGCGATTGCTATGCGGCCTGCTGGCTTCGCTGGCTTTGACGCTTCCCTTGAAGAGCACGGAAAGGGAAGGGGAGGCGGAGGCGGACGGTCTGGAGAGCTACGTGGATGGGCTGGTCGCCAGCCAGATCCGCAGCGAAAACGTACCGGGAATCTCGCTGTCCATCGTCAAGGACGGTCGCGTAGCACTCGCCAAGGGCTATGGATACGCGGATCTGGAAAAACGAACGCCCGTTTCTTCCGGCACCCTGTTCCGGCTCGGATCTATCAGCAAACTCTTTACCTGGACTGCGACGATGCAGCTTGCCGAACAGGGCAGGCTGGACGCCCATGCCGATGTGAATCGCTATCTGGGTGAGGCTTCGCTGCCGAAGACCCCATATCGGCCGGTTACCCTGGCGGACCTGATGACCCACCGCGCCGGTTTCGAGGCGGCCGACCTCGGCTACGATTTTTTCGCCGATGCCGGCAAGGTGCCGGGCCTGGACGGTTTCGTGCGCGAGCACAGGCCTGCGCTGGTGCGCGAACCCGGCCTGATCACTTCCTATTCGAACTATGGCGCGACCTTGACCGGCTACGTGGTGCAGCGCGTGTCGCGGCAACCTTATCCCGACTACGTTGAGCAACACGTATTCGCGCCGTTGGACATGCGCAGCACGACGTTCCGGGAACCCCGGCAGGCAGGCCGCGGAACGCGCGGCGATGCGATGGCGCCGGCGCTGGCTTCGCGCACCGCCACCGGCTATGCGCGCGTGGCCGGCCGGCAGACTGCGTTGCCGCACGAGTACATCTATCCGGCGGCGGCGCCCGCGGGTTCGGCGTATTCGACGGCCGATGACATGGCGCGATTCATGCTCCTTCATCTTGGGCATGGCGGTCGGGAAGCGGCGCCCGTGCTGCGGCCCGGGACGATCGCGCTGATGCGCAAACGGGAGTACGCGGACCGTGCGGACGCGACCGATTTCGCGCATGGGTTCTTCAACGGACGCATGGCCGGATACCAGACCTATGGCCATACCGGGGCGATGATCGGATTCAAGAGCGCGTTGGTGCTGGTGCCGGAACTCGACCTGGGCGTCTATGTCGCGGTCAATTCGGCGCAAGGCTGGCCGGTGGCCAACGACCTTCCGCGCCTGATCGTCGACCGGTTCGCCAAGCAGCGTCCCACGCAGAATGGATCGCCGTCCACCGTATTCGAACCTTCGCTCGACCGTTTCTCAGGACGCTACTTCGGCGTGCGCCGCTCGTACACCAAGCTCGAGAAGCTGCTGAAGCTGCAAGGCGCCGATGCGAAGGTGTCGGTCACCGCCGACGCCAAGCTGGTGATCGCGCGCGGAGCCGATGTGAGGACATGGACGGCGGTGGCGCCGCTGACGTTCCAGGAACTGGGCGGCGACGACATCGTGCGCTTCGTGGCCGACCGCGAGGGGCGCATCGTGCGTTTCTATCCGCCGGCAGGACACGAAGCCTACGAGCGCATGGGCTGGGCGACATCGCCCGCCCTGCTGTTCGCGGCGATCCTCGCGGCGGCGCTGCTGGCGTTGGCCATGCTGCCGACGGTCTGGAGGACTCCGAAGCCGGGAAGACAGGACGGGAAGCGCTTGTCCTGGCTCACCACCGGCGTGGCGGTGCTGACGATCGCTTTCGCGGTTCTGTTCCTGCTGGCGATGCGCAACCTGTCGGCCGAAGGCATCGGCCTGATGTTCTCCTGGCCGACGCCGGCGTTGCTGAGGATGACGGCCGCCGCGAAAGTTCTGGTGCTGGCCACCCTTGTGATGCTTGCCACGCTGTGGCCGCTATGGCGAAGCCGGCAGTGGACGCTGTGGGCACGCATTCAAGCCACTTCGTTCGCGTTGTCCCTGTGCCTGCTGGTGTCGATGCTGTACCAGTGGAATGTCTTCGCCAGTCCCTACAACTGAAGGAAACACGTCATGCGTTTCTTGGTTTCGCGCATCGCCACCCCGGCTTTGCTGCTGCTGTCCGCGGCGGCCTGGGCCCAGACGCCGCTGCGCATCGATCATGTGCTGATCGTAGACGGCACCGGCGCCAAAGCCGTCCCCGGCTCGGTCCGCATCGTGGAAGGGCGCATCGCGGAAGTCGGCACGCTGACGCCGCGACCGGGAGAAGAAGCGATCGACGGCGGCGGACGCGTGCTCGCGCCCGGGTTCATCGATTCCCATAGCCATCACGACGGCGCGATGTTCGACGAACCGGAACTCGAAGCGGTCACCAGCCAGGGCGTGACGACGATCGTGGTCGGGCAGGACGGTTTTTCGGAAACGCCGGTCGGCGGCTTGTTCGGACGCTTGCAGAACAGGCCGGTAGCGGTGAACGTGGCGACCTATTCCGGCCACAACACCTTGCGCAAACTCGCGATGGGAGCGGACGGCCGCCGCCCCGCGACCGCCGAAGACATCAAGAAAATGTCCGGTCTGCTGGAGGGCGACATGGCGTCGGGCGCTTTCGGTCTGTCCACCGGTTTGATGTACGAAACCGGTGCGTTCTCAAAACCCCAGGAAGTGGTGGAGTTGGCCAAGGTGTCCGCGCGGCACGGCGGACGCTACATCAGCCACCTGCGCAACGAGGGCGTCGACATGCTGCCGGCCATCGACGAGGCCATCGAGATCGGCCGGCAGACGCGCATGCCGGTGCAGGTTTCGCATTTGAAGATCGGCGTGAAGAAGCTTTGGGGACAGTCCGACGCGGTGCTGCGCAAGCTCGAAGCCGCGCGCGCGGAAGGCATCGACATCACCGCGGACATCTATCCCTATACGTACTGGCAGACCACCTTGCGGGTGCTGTTCGCCAAGAAGGACTACGAAGACCGTGACGACCTGGCCTTCAGCTTCGCCGAAGCCGTTCCTCCGGACAAGCTGGTCGTGCCGTTGTTCAAGCCGGACCCTTCGATACAGGGCAAGACCATCGCCGAGATCGCCAAGGAGCGCGGCAAGGACCCGATCACTCTGTACATCGAACTGGTGCGCCAGGTGCTGGCGTACGAGAAAGCGCACACGGAGGAGGACGGCATCGGCCGCGTCGAGACGGTGATCGGCACCAGCATGGACGAAGCGGATATCGAGGCCTTCCTGAAGTGGCCGCACACCAATATCTGTTCCGATGGATTCAACGAAGGCCACCCCCGTGGGCACGGCACTTTCACCCGCGTGCTGGGCCGTTACGTGCGCGAACGCAAAGTGCTGACCCTGGAGGAAGCCGTGCACAAGATGTCCGGGCTGACTGCGCAGCACCTGGGCATCGCCGACCGCGGCACGATCCGCCCGGGTATGTGGGCGGACTTGGTGTTGTTCGATCCCGAGACCGTCAACGACCGCGCGACCATCAAGGATCCCAAAGCGTTGTCGGTCGGCATCGCACGCGTCTGGGTCAACGGCCAGCAGGTATTCGCCGACGGTCATGCCCTGCACTGGTATCCGGGCGCGATCGTGAAGCGCCCCGGTACGCCGCAAGCGGCACCCGCCATTCAACCCCAACCGCAATCCGCGGCATTGCCGCCTCACTCCGCCGAGGAACACGACCACCATGAGATGTGAAATACGCAAGGAAAGCTGGGCGATGCGCACGCCGTTCCGGATCTCGGGGCACGTCTGGGACGCTGCGGAACTGGTGGTCGTCGAGATCAGCGACGAAAACGGCGCCATCGGCCGCGGCGAAGCCTGCGGCGTCTACTATCGCAACGATACGGCTCCCCAAATCGTCGAAGACCTGGAATCGATCCGGCGGGAGATCGAAGCGGGCATCGACCGCGCCGCGCTCCAGCAACTGCTCCCGGCCTGCGGCGCGCGCAATGCGCTGGACTGCGCGCTTTGGGAGTTGGAAGCGCGCCGCGCGGGACAGCCCGTCTGGCGGCTGGCCGGACTGAGCGCGCCGCGTCCGCTGCTGACCACCTACACCATCGGCGCTGCGGATCCGGCAGTGATGGCGGCGGGCGCCGCCGCGTTCGTCGATGCGCGAGCCATCAAGCTGAAATTGACCGGCGACGGCGCCGATGCCGGACGCGTCGCCGCGGTGCGCGCCGCGCGCCCTGACGTGTGGCTGGCGGTGGATGCGAACCAGGGGTTCACTCCCGCGACTCTGCACGAACTCCTTCCCACGCTGCTCGAAGCCGGAGTGCAACTGGTCGAACAACCGTTCCCCATAGGCCGGGAGTCGGATATGCAAGGACTGGCCTTGCCCATCGAGGTGGCCGCCGACGAATGCGTACGCGTCATCGAAGACCTGGCTCCGCTGGTCGGGCTGTTCGATATCGTCAACATAAAACTCGACAAGTGCGGAGGCCTGACCCATGGTCTGGCGATGGCGGCCGAAGCGCGCCGTCTCGGCTTCAAGGTGATGGTGGGCAACATGACCGGCACCTCATGGGCGCAGGCGCCGGCGTTCGTCATCGGCCAGTCCTGCGATGTGGTCGACCTGGATGGTCCTCTGCTGCTGGCGCGCGACCGCACGCCGGGCGTCGTATATGAGGATGGCCATGTGTGGTGCGCGGACGAAGTCTGGGGCGGGGCGGGCTGAAACGATTGGGTGGGGGAACGCTTGCGGCGATAGCGGCCCAGGCGGCGGCAACCGAAGCGGCAACCTTCGATACTACGGGACGATGAAATGCTGATCTCCGAAACGATCTTGCTGGTGGCCCTTCTGGCCGGCGCAATCCTGTGGTTTTCGCGGACCGGCCGGCGTGGTCTTGCGCTCCTGCTGCTCGGCATCGCGCTGATCGCGGGCGCGGTTTCGGTGCTGCGCGGAGGCTGGCAGGCCTGGCCGGGGATACTCGCGTCGCTGTTGCTCGCGGCGCCCTTCCTCATGCGCCGCACGCGCTGGATGCGCATCGCCGGACGGACGATCGGTGCGCTGGGCTTGCTGGCGCTGGCGGCCTGCGTCGTCGCGTTGTACTTGTTCCCGGTGTTTTCGCTGCCCCGGCCCGACGGACCCTATGCGATAGGTACCCGCCAGTTCGACATGACCGATCCTTCGCGCACCGGCGTGCTGGAAGACGCCGCCGGCACGCCGCGCCGGTTCCTGGTCCGCGCGTGGTATCCCGCCACGGTGGCCAAAGGCGCCGAGCCGAGGGCTTATTTCACCGATCGGGAAACGGAGCTGGAACGCTCGGTAGCCTCCAACTGGGGACTGCCCTGGTTCGTATTCGATCATTTCCGCCGCGTGCCGACGCATTCGTTCGTCGATGCTCCGCTTCGCGATCCCGCGCAGAAACGTCCGGTGGTCGTCTTCAACCACGGCTACTGGGGCTGGGCCGGGCAGAACACCGCCCTGATGGAAAAGCTGGCCAGCCATGGCTTCATCGTCTTCAGCATCGCCCATTCCCACGATGCGGGCACCTTGACGTTCGCCGACGGCACACGCATACCGACCTCGCCGAACAAGGCCGCGGCCAGCGTGCCGACCGAAGGCATGTTCGCGTTCTGGAAGGCGCGCACCCACGAGGCGCACTACGCCGCGCTGAAGCAGTACCAGCAGGATTTCGACAAGCATCGCGTCATGCGCAGCTTCGCGGCGTGGCGCGCGGACATCCGGTTCCTGGTCGACTCCCTGCAGGCGCAACGCCTGCCCACCGCGCCCGAACTCGCCGCTGCCTCGGATCTTTCCCGGCTGGCCTATGTGGGCATGTCGTTCGGCGGAACTTCGTCGTCGTCCGCATGCCATCACGACCTCCGCTGCCGTGCCGCAGTCAACTTGGACGGCGAGGAGTTCGATTGGTCGCTCTACGACGCCGACGTGCGGATGCCGCTGTTGGTCGTGCATGCGGATTTCGAGCGCTACCCGGCTTTCGGGCCGGGCAACGGCACGCCCGGCTCTAGCATCAACGACTACGCCTACGAGCGCTGGAGCGAGGCGGGCCGAAGCGCGACCGTGCACCGGGCGCGTATCCGGGACCAGCGCCACCTGGGCCTGACCGATTTGCCGCTCTCGACCCGCTTGCCGGCACGCGAACGATTCTACGGATCGCTGGAGGGGCAGGAAGCGGTGGCGGCGACCAACGATTTCATCCTCGCTTTCCTGGCCCACTACCTGTCGGGCGAGAACAACGGGTTTCCCGAACGCCAGTTCGAAACGCATCCGGCGATGCTTCGCCATGACGCGGCCAGCGTGCGTCAGTGGTGGACCAGCCGGCCCGCCGCCAAGGCGCCGGAGCAAGGCCATTGAGCCGCCCGCACGGCCGAATCCTCGCCGGAAATCCATCGAAGACATGCGCCGCGAAGCCGGTGCGTACGGACTCGAGCGCACGTCGGGCGCATTACGGATTGCGACGGTCGCAGACCGCGCTGGCGGAAAGGCGATTCGGGCTGTAAGCGGATTTCGCTCAGTCTGTAACCGAACTGCAAAATTCCCGCTCTCAGAGGCGAAGTTTGTGCGGCGATCCGCGCGCATGGTGATGGCGCAAGGGAAAACCATTCGGAACCAGCCTACATCCGCCATCGCCATCGTCCAGACAGCAGAGGGGATCATCATGTCCAACCGCCAGCGCAACGCTTGTCTTCCCGGGCATGGATGTCCACCACGACGCAACTGGCCGGCCCCGGCCCTGCTGGCGCTGGCGATGTCCCTCGCCATGGGGCATGCGGGCGCGCAGGAGGCCGTCAGCGAGACCGTGGAGCCCGGGGAGAAGGAAGCCGTCGGTCTGGCGCCGGTGGTGGTCACGGCGCAGAAGCGCACCGAGTCGGTAATGGACGTGCCCATCAGCATCACCACGATCGATGCCGAAGAGATCGAGGCGATGCGCATCACCAACGTACAGGACTACATCTTCTCGGTTCCCAACGCGACCTTCGTCAATTCCGGGTCGTTCTACGGCAAGACCGTCAGCTTCCGCGGCATCAGCCAGTTCTCGGGCGGCAAGTACGAAACCATTTCGGTCTCGCTCGACGATGTCGGATACGGGGCGATCAACTCCAACTCGATCCTGTCCACCCAATTCCTCGACATCGACCGCATCGAAGTCCTTCGCGGCCCGCAAGGCACGTTGAGCGGGCGCAATTCGCTGGGCGGCTCCATCAATATCGTCAGCGCGCAGCCCGATCTCGAAAACTATCTGTTCAAGGGAACCCTGGACTACAGCCGTTTCAATACGGTCCTGGCCAAGGCGGTGGTGAATGCGCCGTTGGCGGACAACCTGGCGCTTCGCGCGGTCGCTTACGGCGAGCGCAGCGATGGCGCGATAGAGAACGTGGGCCCGTCCGGCGGCGGTTCGGACTACAAGAATTCCGGCGGCCGTGTCGCCGTGCGCTGGTTGCCGACCGAGAACCTGACCCTCGACGCGAGCCTGGGATACGAGCGCCAGCGGCGCGGGATGGAGGACTGGATCACCAGCGACTTCACCAACGACGCCCTGCGCGATGCGATGTTGGGCCAGCTGGCCACGTGGGGCGGAAGCTATCCGGGTCCGGTGGATCTGTTCCAGGACAGAGGCAACAACGGCGGCAAGGTCAGCAAGGACATCGAGGAAATCGAAAACATCGACAGCCTGATAGGTTCGTTCAAGGCGAGCTATCAGGCCGGCAAGCATCGCTTCGATCTGATCTACGGCCACTTCGATTACGACATGGACCACCGCGAGGACTACGACAACACCGAATACGCATGGTGGTACACCGAACGCAGCCGCCATACCGAGTCCGATTCGATCGAATTCAGGGTCAGCTCCGACTACGACGGCGCGATCAACTGGGTGGGCGGATTGAGCTATCTGGACGAAAAGCAGACCACGCAGGCCGCCGACCTGATCGGCGAGTGGGCGGTGCTGGGCACGGTGCCCACCATCGCCGGCAACTACGTTCCGGCATTCCTGGGCGACGGCGACGACCGCATGAAGAGCCTGGGCCTGTTCGGCAATATCTACTGGGATATCGGCGACAAATGGCATCTGTCGGTGGGCGGACGCTACAGCATCGAGAAGACCCGCTACGGCAGCAACTTCGTCTTCGACATAGGCAACCCCGACCTGGCCCTGGGCCCGATGGAGCTCTCGCCGGAGGCGACTTTGCGGGAATTCTCGCCGCGTATCGCGGTCAACTACGATGTCGGCGAAACGGCCTCGGTGTACGCCCAGTACGCCACCGGCTACCGCGCCGGCTACAGCAACGGCGCGCAGGCGATCAGCGTGGGCGCTCCGAACGACGTGGAGCCGGAGCAGGTCAAGAACTACGAACTCGGTTACAAGGCGCGCTTCTGGGACAACCGCGCCAGCGTGACCGCGGCGGTGTTCTACATGGACTACACCGACCTGCAGGTGCAGACCAAGATCCTGCCCGAGCTCAACCCGTACCCGTTCGACATCACCTACGACATCAACGCCGGCAGCGCGCGCAGCCGCGGATTCGAGCTGGAAGCGCAGGTCTTGGCCACCGACAATCTGCTGCTGAGCGCGGGTATCGGCTATACCGACGCGGTGATCAAGAACGTCGTGCTGAACGACGTTGAGTACAGGGACGAACGCATTCCGAACGTGCGCCCCTGGACGATCAATGCGACCGCGCAGTACACGCAGACTTTCGCCAACGGCATGGAAGCGCTGTACCGCGCCGATTACCGCTGGCAGGACGAAATGTACTGGCAGGGCGTGCTCAAGGATCCGTCCTACTACATCCCCTCGTTCAGCACCGTCGATGCCAGCGTCACTTTCGGTCCGCAGGACCGGCGCTGGTCGGTGGCGGCGTACGCCGAGAACCTGCTCAACGAGAAGTACTTCAATTCGGTGGGTTGGGTCACCGTCGGCTTTCGCGGCCGCATGGTCTATACCCCGCCGCGCACCTTCGGCCTTCGCTTGAACGTGCAGTTCGGAAAGCCGCGTTGAAGGCGGCCCTGGCCTGACCTGCGAACGCGATACCTGCGCCGCAACCGGGCGGCGCGTACATCGGATCCGGTTTCGATCCGGCGAACAGCCGGATCGGCAACGTCACACTTGGAGAATGCATGTCTGCAGTGAAATATTCGAAGCGCGACGCCATGGAGATCGGCAGGCTGGATGCGCACGATCAGGCACGATTGCTGCAGAAGGGGGAAATTAGCGCGGTGGAGCTGATCGACACCGCAATCCTGAGGATCGAACACCTCGATCCCACCTTGAACGCGCTCAGCCACAAGGCCTACGCGCAAGCGCGCGAACGCGCGGCGAAGATCACCTACAAGCACGGCCTGACCGGCGTGCCGTACCTTTTGAAGGACGGCCTGGATTATCCGGACATGCCTTGCAGGAGCGGTTCCCGTTCCAAGGCCGCCACCAGCGCGGGCGGCGCGAATCACGCCTACGGCGATCGCCTGGACGATCTGGGCCTGATTCCCCTGGGCAAGAGCAACGTGCCGGAATTCGGCCTGCTGCCCACCACCGAATCTCTGCTTTACGGGCCCGCACGCAACCCGTGGGCGCTGGACCGTTCCAGCGGCGGTTCCAGCGGCGGCGCCGCGGTGGCGGTAGCGTCGGGCATGGTGCCGCTGGCCCATGCCGCCGACGGCGGCGGTTCGATCCGGATCCCGGCATCGTGCTGCGGCGTTTTCGGCCTCAAGCCCGGCCGCGGCGGAAATCTGCGCGCGCGCGGCCAGCACGTCCTCGAAGATTTGCTGGTGGGCGACACGTTGCTGGCGCGCAGCGTGCGCGATGCGGCGTGGGCCGTGCGCGCGCTGAGGGAAGGCGTGCACGCCTCGGTCCAGCCGACCGGCAGGCGCCTGCGCATCGGCGTGGTGATGGGCAATCTGTCGGACGAGCTGCCGCATGCCGATGTCGCCGAGGCCATCCGCAAGACCGCCGACCTGTGCGTCGGTCTGGGCCATGAAGTGGAAACCGTGTCTCTGCCGATAGACGGGCCTGCCGTGGCGGAGAGTTTCCGCGTGATCTGGGGTTACCTGGCGAACGACATAGTCGCCCACTGCGCGAGTGCGGCCAAGGGAGCCGCGCTGGAGGAAGTCCTGGAGCCCTGGACACTGGAGCTGGCCCAATGGAGCCGTCACCTGAAACCGGAACAACTCGCGCAAGCGTTCGACACGTTGTCCCACGCCACGGCCGGGCTCGAGCGGTTCTTCGTCCATCACGATCTGACGCTGTCTCCGGTAGTGAAGGAGCCGCCCGTGCCGCTGGGCTATCTGGCGCCGACCAAGCCCTTCGAGGCGCTGATGCGCGACATGTTCGACTACGTTTCGTATACGCCGCTGCACAACTTGACCGGAAACCCGGCCATGTCGGTTCCCCTGTTCGCCACGGCGGGCGGTCTTCCCATCGGATCGATGTTCGCCGCTGCGCGCGGCGGCGAGGAGACGTTGCTGGAACTGGCGCACGAATTGGAACGGGCCAGGCCGTGGGCGGGTCGCTGGCCGCAACACTCCGTCGTATCGGCATGAAGCACGTCGATATCAAGCACGAAACGGATGCGTTGCCTGCGCATCCGCATCGCCGTTTCGGCGCAGTCGACGGCGACGATCTGGCTCGCCTGATCGAAGAGCATCCGCTGGCCTGGGTGGTATCGGCCACGTCCGAAACCTTCCGTTCGACGCTGTTGCCGCTGCGTATCCTCGAGCGCGATGCGGACGGCGGGATTTCGCGCTTGCGCGGCCACATTGCGCGCTCCAACAAGCACCTGGCCCTGTTGAAGGCCAATCCGCGCGCCACCGCGCTTTTCCTGGGGGCGCACGGTTACGTCTCGCCTTCATGGATGCGCGACCGCAGCCAGGCCCCGACCTGGAATTACGTGAGCGCGCAGTTCCAATTGGAACTGACCTTCCACGAAGATCCCGAGCGGATAGATGCGGCGTTGCGCGATCTGGTGGAAGGCATGGAAGCGGGACGGCCGGAGCGATGGAGCGTCGAAGAGATGGGCCAGCGCTACGCCGGTCTTGCGCGCGGTGTGGTCGCCTTCGATGCCAGGGTCTTGTGGGCCGAACCCAAATACAAGCTGGGGCAGGACGAACGCGGCGACGTCTATGCCGACATCGTTTCCGGATTGCAGGCCGATGGTGGGCGCGATCTGGTCGACTGGATGAACCTGTACAACGCCGCCAGAAAGAGCAATGATTGATCCGGACAGACACTCGGATTCCCTAATCGCATAGCGCAAGGATGGGCTGGAGATAGCCATGCTTGAGAACGAAGTGATCGGCGAAGCGCCGCCCCCCACGCCATCGCGCACCAGCAGCATGGAAGACATGCTGGCCACGATCCGCCTGCAGCAGGCCTCGGCCGATGGCGTAATCCGCGTCTGCGACGGCTGGCGGCATTCCCTCTACGCGGGGGCGGGTTTCCATCACTACTACGACGCGGAGATCGCGCAGGGCGGTTGGGAGTTCTGTCAGCTCGGACCCGGGCTCAGCCTCGCGATCGTGGACATGGTGGCTGCACAGCCCATTCCCCGGCGGCATAGTCTCGGCGATCATCTGGTGCTTTCCGCGGTGCTGGCCGGTACGGTTCCAATCAACGATCCCAGCGGCGTTGGCGGGAAGTTGGCCAACGGCTACTGCACCGTCTATGGACTCGAAGCGGGTTCGGAGCTGGAGACGACTTATGAAGCCGACCGTCCCTTGAAATGGGTCAGCGTTTTCATAGAGCGCCATGCCTTGTTCGAAGCCACCGGCCTGCAGCCGCAGGACATGCCGCCGCGCATCGGCGGATTCCTGTTGAACGGCGTGACCCTGCCGAACCGCAACGTTCCGCTTTCGCAGGCCGCGCTGGTAGCGGCCACCCAGGTCATGGAGTGTCCTTTCAGGGACGGGTTCCGCCGGGCTTTCCTGCGCGCCAAGGCGTTGGAGCTGGCGTGCCACATTCTGTTCATCCTCTCCAACGAGATCAGCGAGGACATCGTCGGGGCGTCGTTCTCCAGCGGCGATTACCACAAGCTGCAGCGTGCCATGCAGTTGATCGAAAAGAACCTGGACGAGCCGCCCAACATCGCCGCGCTCGCCGTCCTGGTGGGCATGACCAGGCAGAAGCTGCAATTGGGTTTCCGTACCGTGTACGGAGACACGGTGGCCAGGATCCGCGACAAGGTCCGGATGGAACGCGCCCTGACCCTGGTCAGCGAATCGACCAAGCCGATGATCCAGATCGCGCTGGAAACCGGCTACGAGCATCCCGCCAGTTTCACCCGCGCGTTCAAAAGCACGTACGGCATGTCGCCGGCGCGCATGCGCACGATAGCCAGGCAGTCCGCTTCCATGGCTTGCGTGGAAGCCAGGGCCAAGCCCCAGGTGAGGAAGTAACCGAGCGCAGGCGCATGCCCCCGGCAGGGCGGCCGTCCGGTCCGGAAATGGCGGCCGGCAAAAAACGCTCCGGGGCCAGCAACGAAAAAGGGTTCCCATTGCTGGAAACCCTTGATAAGTCTGGACTTTGATCCACCAAAATGGTGGCCGGGGAGGGAATCGAACCCCCGACACAGGGATTTTCAATCCCTTGCTCTACCGACTGAGCTACCCGGCCACTGCACCTGCGGCCAAGCCGAAGTGAGGGGCGGCATGATACGGGGACGGGGCCCGCGCGGCAAGCCGCCTGTGCGCTGAACACGCGGCGGAGCGGTTGGTTTCGCTTCAACCGGGCAAGCGCATCATTGGCGCGAATCCTCTCCACAACCCGGAGCAAAGCATGAAACGCACGCTCTTATTGCTGGCCCTGACGCTGTCGCTCGGGGCTTGCAGCACTACCCGGATGACCGACGCCGAAACCCTGACCCTGTACAAGTCCCACGCCGGCGAACCGGTCAAGAATTTCCAGTATCTGGGCCATCTCAGCGGCTGGACCCCGCTGGGAGACACCGCACTGGCGGTCTGGACCAAACCCACCCAGGCCTATCTGCTGGAACTCTACGGCCCCTGCAACGACCTGGATTTCGCTCCGGCGATCAGCCTGAGCAGCATCGCCAACAGCGTCTCGGCGCGGTTCGACAATGTCTATGTGCACGGAGGCGGTGCGTCCGGCATCCGGCTTCCCTGCCGCATCGAAACCATTCGTCCGTTGGATGTGAAAGCGCTCAGACAGGCCGAGAAGGATCTGCGCGAGGCTACGCTGGTGGAGCGGGAGGCGGCGAGCAGTTGATTCATAAGCCCCTCTCCCATTGGGAGAGGGGTTGGGGTGAGGGTACGGCGAAGTCCTTAAGTCTGTACAACATGGACTCCGCCGTACCCTCATCCGCCCTACGGGCACCTTCTCCCGAAGGGAGAAGGGTTACTCTTCCGGCACATACCCGGCAGGCTTTTCCGCGTCCCCCGAAAACAGGAATTTCTCCAACTCCGACTCCAGGAACGCCCGGTGCTTCGGATCGCGCGGCGACAGGCGGTTCTCGTTGATCAGCATGGTCTGGTGCGCCAGCCATGCGGCCCAGGCGGATTTGCCGATGTGCGCGTAGATGCGCTGGCCCAGTTCGCCGGGATAGGGAACGAAATCCAGGCCCTCGGCCTCGCGTTTTTCGTATTCGCAGAAGATGGTTCTTGGCATCGCTGTTCCTTTATTCGCCGGGCAATCCGCCGAGCAGCTTTCGGATGGGCGCAGGCAGTCCCAGCGAAATCAGCTCGGCGCGCGCTACCCAGCGCAGATCGCCATTGTCGCGCACCGCATCGCGCGCAGCGAGCGTGCGCCAGTGCAGCGGATGCATGCGCAGGCGGTAGTGGGTGAAGGTGTGCGGGATTTCCGCCAGCGCCTCGGCGCGGTCGTAGTCGCCCTGCAGATGCGCGGTGAACCAGACGCGCGCCTGTTCGTGGGTTTCCGCTTCCGGCAGCGACCATAGCGAAGCCCAGATGCCGGTCGGCGGGCGTCGCTGCAGCAGGATTTCGCCGGCCGCATTCTCCGCCAGCAACACCAGCGCCATGCGTTCGGGCAACGGCTTGCCGGGACGGGAAGTGGGAAGTTCTTCGACGCGGCCTTCGTTCAATGCGACGCAATCGCCGCTCAATACGCACAGCATGCAGGCCGGGTTCTGGCGCGTGCACAAGGTGGCGCCGAAATCCATCTGCGCCTGGGTGTAATCGGCCATGCGCGAGTCGGGAAGGTGCGTTTGCGCCAAGGCCCACAATTCCTTTTCCACCGCCGGTGCGTTCGGCCAGCCGGCGATGCCGTGGAAACGCGTGAGCACGCGTTTGACGTTGCCGTCCAGGATCGCGAAGCGGTCGCCCCAGGCCTGCGCAAGAATCGCGCCGGCAGTGCTGCGGCCGATGCCCGGCAGCGCGACCAGCGCATCGTAGTCGCGCGGCAGATCGCCGCCATGCAGTTCGACGCAGCGTCGAGCGGCCACGTGCAGATTGCGCGCGCGGGCGTAGTAGCCCAGCCCGGACCATTGCGCCAATACTTCGTCCAGCGAGGCGGCGGCCAGATCGGCCAAGGTGGGGAACACGCCGACGAAACGTTCGAAGTACGGCATCACCGTCTTCACCTGCGTCTGCTGCAGCATGATTTCCGCCAGCCATACGCGGTACGGCGTGCGCGGATGCTGCCAGGGCAGGTCGTGGCGGCCGGAATGGTCGAACCATTCCAGCAGGCGCTGCGCGAAGGTTTCCGGCGAGGCGCTCATTCCGGTGCCTGCGCCGTCGGAATTGCAGGATCTTCCATTCGCAGTTCAACACCTTCCAGTACCGCGCCCGATACTTCCAGCTTGGGCGTCGTCAACGTGCCGCTGAGGGGCGGAAGCGGGGAGCCCTTGGCGCCGGCTGCGCTCCAATCCATCACTTCGAACAAGCGGAAGCGGCCGTCGAAGGCCGTCTGGTCGCGCCGCAACGACAGCGCGGCGATGTCCGATAGATCGCTGGCGCCGTCGTAAACCAGCGCGAACGGGAGCGTCGAAGCGGATCGCCCCAGCGGCGGCGGCAGTGCCGGCCAGGCCGAGGGCCAAGCGGCGAGGCTGCCTTCCAGCTGCAAGCGCAACTTGTCGGCGAAGCTAAAACCGCCCGAGGCATCCAGAGTAGGCATCGTGTCTCCGCCGCGCAGCGATATGCCAGCAGGTTGCAGGGCGATGGCCCGGTCGCTGAGCAGCAGCGGGCCGGCGAGGCCCAATGCGAACGGCAGCGAAGTGTCTCCGGAAACATAGCGCGATCGTGCGCCGAGCACGGCGTTGTCCAGGCGTATGCCTTGCTCGCTGCGCAATTTCGCCGACAGGCTGATCCATGAAGGCAGTTGCCATTGCGCGCTTTCGAGCGTGATCTGGCCGACGACTCCAACGCCCGCGCCCGAACCGGGTTCGGTCAAGCTGGCGTAGACGTCTGCAGGCACGCGCAGTTCGCCACCGGCATAACGTCCGTGCAGATGCATGCGCAACGGCTGGCCGGGCGCCAAGAACGGCAGGTCGGCGTCCAGCGCTTCTATCTTCCAGTCACTGCCCACGACCTGTCCGCGCACGATGCCGATTCCGCGCGAAAGGGTAGGAATCGGAGTGTCGCTGGGTGGCCGTTTGGCTTGCCAGCGCTGGAATGCGGCCATGTTCAGTATCGGCGCATCCAATTCCAATCGGTCGGCGGTCAAGTCGCTGCCGCGCGCGCGCAACGTGGACCACGGCACCGAAATGAAAATGCGCTCGGCGCGAAGAACCACCGCATCGCTACCGGGTTCGCGGGCAATGACGTTACGCGCCACCAGTTGCGGCGTGCCGCGCAGACGGTAGTCGCTTTCGCCGTCGGCGGTGATTTCCAAACCCAGAGCGTTGCCAGCCAGCGCCAATATCCTGGGCACCAGGAACGCGGGATCCATCAGCCAGCGCAGCGCGAGTGCGCCGCACAGGATCACGGCCGCGAATACCAGCAGCGCGATCTTGCGGCGCCGGGTCATGTCAGGGAGGCCCGACCCCGATCACGCGCCGAGCGCTTCCGGCAACAACGCATCGACGAAGGCTTCGGCATCGAATACGCGCAGATCCTCCGAGCGTTCGCCGATGCCGGCATAGCGGATCGGAATGCCGAACTCGCGCGCCAGCGCGAACACCACGCCGCCCTTGGCGGTGCCGTCCAGCTTGGTCACCACCAGTCCGGTCACACCGACGGCGGCATGGAACTGGCGCAGCTGCGACAGCGCGTTCTGCCCGGTGGTGCCGTCGATCACCATCAGCACTTCATGCGGAGCGGTGGCATCAAGCTTGCCCAGCACGCGGCGGATCTTGCCCAGTTCGGCCATCAATCCCTGTTGCGTGTGCAGACGTCCGGCGGTGTCGGCGATCAACACTTCCATACCGCGCGCCTTGGCGGCTTGAAGCGCATCGAAGGCCACCGACGCCGCATCGGCGTCCTGTCCCTGGGCGATCACCGGCACGCCGTTGCGTTCGCCCCAGGTCTGCAGCTGCGCCACCGCGGCGGCGCGGAAGGTGTCGCCGGCGGCCAGCATCAGGCTGTGGCCCTGTTCTTTGAAGCGGCGCGCCAGCTTGCCGATGGTGGTGGTCTTGCCCACGCCGTTGACGCCGACGGTGAGCACCACGAAGGGCCGGTTGGCGCGGTCGATCTGCAGCGGCAGCGCCACCGGGGCCAGCATCGCGATCAGTTCGGCGCGCAGGGCCTTGAGCAGGGCCTGGGCGTCGCTGAACTCGCGCGCTTTCATGCGTTTGCGCAGGCCTTCGACCAGGACCGTGGTGGCGGGCACGCCGACATCGGCGGTGAGCAGGGCCGTTTCGATTTCATCCAGCAAGTCGTCGTCCAACTTGGGATTGCGCGAAAACAACCCGCTCAGGCCACGCGCGAAACCGCTGCCGCGCAGGCGTTCGCGCCAGCCGGGTTTTCCGGCCGGCGCGGGGGCGGGCTGGGTAGCTTCGGCCGGGACGGACAGTGCGGCGACGGGTGCTTCGGGGGCGGTTTCTGCGATCACGGCCGGATCGGCCGATGCACTTTCCCCGCTGGCTTCGGGGAACGCGGCGGCCAGCTCTTCCGGACTGTAACGGCGCGTGGCGTCGCTCTCAGGCGGGGTTTCGGGGCCGGAGGCGGGCTTCTTGCGACGGAAAAAACTGACCATTGCTCGGGGATATCGGAGAATGCGCACATGCTAGCACCGGCACCCCAATGGCCCCGATGAAACCCGCCGCCCCGCATGCCGAGACCGGCAAGATCCGCATCATCGGCGGACGCTGGCGCGGCACGCGTCTGTCCGTGCCGGCCAGCCCGGGCCTGCGCCCCAGCAGCGACCGTGCGCGCGAGACGCTGTTCAACTGGTTGATGCCCGCGCTGCCCGGCGCGCGGGTGGTCGACGCGTTCGCCGGCACCGGCGCGCTGGGCCTGGAAGCGGTGTCCCGCGGTGCGGCCAGCGCGGTGCTGGTGGAACGCGATCCGGCCCTGGCCCAGGCCCTGCGCGCGACGGTCGCACGCCTGTCGGCGCAGCCGTCGGTGGAAGTGGTGCAGAGCGATGCGCTGGCCTGGCTGGCGCGGCAGGCGCCGGCGTCGTTCGATCTGGCCTTCGTCGATCCGCCTTTCGGCGCCGGCCTCTGGCAGGCGACGCTGGACGTCCTGCTGCCGACCTTGGCGCCGGATGCGTGGGTGTACGTCGAATCTCCGCACGACCAGGCGCCGGCGTTGCCGCTGCACTGGGCCCTGCACCGGGAAGGGCGCACCCGCGAGGTGCGTTTCGCGCTCTATCGCGCGCCCGGCCGGCGCGGCGCTGATACACTGAACGGCAACATTTCCGTGGCGGTTCCTGAATGACTGTGGCACGCACCCGCATCGCGGTTTATCCCGGCACATTCGACCCTATCACCAACGGCCACATCGACCTGATCGATCGTGCCGCCCCCCTGTTCGAGCGATTGATCATCGGCGTGGCCGAGAGCCCGGGGAAAGGCCCGGCGCTGCCGCTGGAGCTGCGGGTAAGGCTGGCGCGCGAGGCCGTGGCCCATCACCCGCACGTGGAAGTGCGCGGCTTCAATTCGCTGCTCGCGCATTTCGTCAAGGAAATCGGCGGCGGCGTGCTGTTGCGGGGCCTGCGCGCGGTTTCCGACTTCGAATACGAGTTCCAGCTGGCCAGCATGAACCGCCATCTGATTCCGGAAGTGGAAACCCTGTTCCTGACCCCGGCCGAGCAATATGGCTTCATTTCCTCCTCGCTGGTGCGCGAAATCTCGCGCCTGGGCGGGAATGTCTCCGGTTTCGTGCCGCAGGCCGTGGCCGTCGCGCTGCAGGAACAATGGCGGCTCAAGACCGCTGGCTGATCCATGCCGTACCATTCATCGCAAGACCTACAGGAGGGGAAAAACCCATGAAGATAGCTACACGATTGTTGCTCGCCGCGTGCCTGGTGCTGCCGTTCGCCGCCTGCAAGAAGCAGGAAGCCGCAGCGCCGGTGGAGACCGCCCCGCTGACCGCTCCGGCCAGCAACGACGACGCCGCGTGGAAGTTGTATCTGCAGGACGTGGTCACCCGCAACATGGGCGACATCACCAACAGCCCGTTCGTCTACTACCTCACCAGCCAGAGCAACCCCAAGTTCGAAGGCGACTACAAGGGCCAGCTGGACCAGGTGCGCAACGCGCTGGCGCGCGGCATCGTCGGCGGCAACCTGATCGCATTCGGTTCGCCCGAATCGGCCAAGATGGCCGACATCGCCGTGGAAGGCTTCAAGGACGTGCCGCCGGACACGATGAAGAAGGTCAAGATCATCTTCATCGGCCAGGCCGCCGACAGCGAACGGGTCAAGGCCGTGGTCACCGCCACCGGCGCCGACTACGTTTTCGTCGAAGCCAAATGATCTGCGCGGGCGTGGCCGCGGTGCGGCCACGCCTTAGCGGATGAGCAACTCCGGAACCAACAGAACAGCGCTCTTGAGCCTTCAACCGAAATGTCACTGAAGATCAACGAGCTGTGCGTGAACTGCGACGTGTGCGAGCCCGCCTGTCCCAACCAGGCCATCGCCATGGGCGAAACCATCTACGTCATCGACCCGGCCCGATGCACCGAATGCGTCGGCCACTTCGACGAGCCCCAATGCGTGGTCGTCTGCCCGGTCGAATGCATCGATCCCGACCCGGCATTTCCGGAAACAGAGCAGGACCTGCTGGCGAAACTGCGCCGGCTGCAACAGGAGCAGGCATGAAGTCGGCAGGCATGAAGTCACGCAAGCCGTTGACTGGATTCCTTTTCGCATGCGCGTTGGCGCTGCTGCCCGCCGCGGCCCTGGCGCTTTCGCCCACTCCGCTCGCGAAGCATCCGCCGGGCGCGGCCATTGCCTCGGGCCACCACCTAGCTACCGACGCGGGGCTGCAGGTGCTCGCCGAAGGCGGCAATGCTTTCGATGCGGCCGTGGCGGTGTCCTCGACCTTGTCGGTGGTGGAGCCAATCAGTTCCGGCCTGGGCGGCGGCGGACTGTTCCTTCTGCACGATGCCCGCAGCGGCAAGGACGTGATGCTGGATGCGCGCGAGTACGCGCCGGAATCGGCCACGCCCGAGCAATTCCTGGACAAGAAAGGAGAGCTGGACCGGGACCGCTCGATGAACGGCCCGTGGTCGGCCGGCATCCCGGGGTTGCCGGCGGCGCTGGTGGAGCTGGCCGGCAAGCACGGCCGCCTGCCGTTGCGGCAATCGCTGGCGCCCGCGATCCGTATCGCCCGCGAAGGTTTTCCGGTGTACGCGCGCATGGCCAAAGGCTACGCGTCGCGTCGCGAAATCATGGACCGTTATCCGGGCACGCGCGAAGTCTATCTGCGCAACGGCAAACCGATCGCAGAAGGCGACCTCTTCCGCCAGCCGGAATTGGCGCATACGCTGGAGCTGCTGGCAGCCGAGGGTTTCGACGGTTTCTACCGCGGCGAGACCGCGCGCAAACTGATCAAGGGCGTGAACCAGGCCGGCGGCCGTTGGACCGCGAAGGAACTGGCCGCCTACCAAGTGAAACAGCGCACGCCCATCAGCTTCGACTATCGGGGCTGGAAGGTGACCACCTCGCCGCCGCCGTCTTCGGGCGGCATCGCGCTGGCCGAAATGCTGCAGATACTGGAGCCCTGGGATCTGCAGAAACTGGATGAAGCGCACCGCATCCACCTGGTGACCGAAGCCATGCGCCGCGCCTACCGCGACCGCACCTTTTTCCTGGGCGATCCGGATTTCGTGGAAATCCCGCAGAAGGTGCTGACCAGTCGCGATTACGCGCAAGGCCTGCGCGCCACCATCCATCCGGACAAGGCCACGCCCAGCGATCTGCTCTCGGGCAAGCCGACGCCGCTGGAAGACGACGAAACCACCCACTTTTCCATCATCGATGCCGAAGGCAACCGGGTCGGCGGCACGCAGACGGTGAACTTGCTGTACGGATCGGGCCTGATACCGCCCGGCACCGGCGTGCTGCTCAACGACGAGATGGACGATTTCGCGCTCAAGCCCGGCACGCCCAATGCGTTCGGGGTGATGGGCTACGAGGCCAACGCGCCCAAGCCGGGCAAGCGCATGCTCAGCTCCATGACGCCCACCTTCATGGAATCTCCCGACAAAGTCGTGGTGCTGGGCACGCCCGGCGGCAGCCGCATCATCACCATGGTGTTGCTGGGCATCCTGGGTTACGACGCCGGCCTGTCCGCGCAACAAGTCGCCGCGTTGCCGCGCTACCACCACCAGTGGTTGCCGGACGTGATTTCCGCCGAAAGCGGCGCGTTCTCGCCGGAAGTGGCCAAGACCCTGGAAGCGATGGGGCACGAGGTCGATCTGCCTGGCGACGAGGCGAGCGGCGGCCGCGGTTCCAGCCACGTCTGGGGCAACCTGCAGACCGTGGCCTGGGACCGGGCAAACGATGTGCTGTCCGCGGGCAGCGACCCGCGCAGTCCGGTCGGCGGGGCCAAAGTGGTAACCGCAGCCGACTCGCCCAAACCCTGAGCGATTTCGTTCGCCGCCAACGGCGATAGAATCCGCCCGACATTCCTTCATTCATTCCGATAGGCAGGAACCCGCGTGGCGGACAACGAGAAAAAGCCGGTCATCAACCTGCTGCCTGCGATCTTCACCGGCGCCGCGGCCCTGATCGCGGCGCTGACCACGGTTTATGTCAACGTCCGCAACGACATGAAGTCCGATGCCGCGCCGCCCGCGGCCGTCGCCACCGCAGCGCCACCCGCAGCCGTCAAGCCGGCGGCGCCGCAGACCTTGCGCCTGCAACTGCAACGCGTGGCCGTGCAGCAGGATGGCGCGGTGGGCAATGCCGACTGGCGCTTCGCCATCGAGGCCGACGGCCAGCCGCTGTTCGCGTTCGAGCAGGATGCGATGACCTCCGAAGGCGGCCGCAACATCGTGGTGGTGGGCGAGGACCGCAATGCCCGCGCCAACCTTGAACTGGCGCCGGGAAAACGCATCCCCATCACCATCAAGGGCTGGCGCAGCGGCTGGTTCAAGAAGACCGACGAGCCCGCGGTGAGCGGACAAGGCTGGGTGGCCTCGGCGGGCGCGCTGGCACCTATCGCGGTCAAGGCCGCCGATGAAAGCAAGGGCGCGTTCACCTTCTACTTCTCGGCGGCGCCCGAAAAAGATTAGTCCGTACCGGATGCCTGTAGCAGCGACGCCTCCCAAGGGGACTTTCTTCGGGGCGCGAGTTCGCGAAGCCGGTATCGGTGGATTCGAGGGCTTGGCGACTCGCGTCGCTCCTACAAAGAGCGGGAGTACAATCGGGTCATGAAACTCTGGTCTCTGCTAGGCAATTCGCAAAAGCTCGACGGCGGTGCGATGTTCGGCAACGCGCCGCGTGCGATGTGGGAGAAGTGGTCGCCGCCGGACGAAGAGAACCGCATCGCGCTGGCGTGCCGCGCGTTGCTGGCCAGCCCGCTCAACGGCAAGACCGTGCTGTTCGAAACCGGCATCGGCGCGTTCTTCGAACCGAAACTGCGCGAGCGCTATGGCGTGCAGGAGCCGCAGCACGTATTGCTGGAATCGCTGGCCGCCGCCGGTTTCGGCCATGAGCAGGTGGAGGTCGTCGTACTGAGCCATCTGCACTTCGACCATGCAGGCGGCCTGCTGGCGCCATGGGCCGAGGGCAGGGCGCCCGAACTGCTTTTCCCCAACGCGACCTACGTGGTCGGCGCGCAACACTGGCAACGCGCATTGCATCCGCATCCGCGCGATCGCGCCAGTTTCATTCCAGAGCTACCGGGGTTGCTGCAGGCCAGCGGGCGGCTTGAGATCGTGGACGGCGAATTTTCAAAGGTACTCGGCCGCAGCGTGCGTTTCGGCTACAGCGACGGCCATACGCCGGGACTGATGCTGGCGGAAATCGTCGGTCCGGAAATCGTCGATGGCCAGGCGCATGGCGGCGTGGTGTTCTGCGCCGATCTGATCCCCGGCCGTTCCTGGGTGCATGTGCCCATCACCATGGGCTACGACCGCAACGCGGAACTGCTGATCGACGAAAAGCGCGCCTTCCTGGAAGACAAGCTGGCGCGCAACGTGCATCTGTTCTTCACCCACGACACGCAATGCGCGCTGGCGCAGGTGACGCGGGACGAGAAGGGCCGCTTCGGCACCACGCACGAGGTGGCGGAGTTGCACGCGCGGCCGTTGGCGGCTTGATGCTTTTTTAGCCCCTCTCCAACGGGAGAGGGGTTGGGGTGAGGGTACGGCGGAGTCCATGATGTTTGTACAACTATGGACTCCGCCGTACCCTCACACCCCAAGGGTGCTTGCTGTGCGGCGTCCGCCCTTCGGGCACCTTCTCCCGATGGGAGAAGGGAAAAGCGTCACCCGATCCGCGTACCGAAGATCCGATCGCCCGCATCGCCCAACCCGGGCAGGATGTAACCCTTCTCGTTCAGGCGTTCGTCGATAGCGGCCGTATATATCTCCACATCGGGGTGCGTTTTCTCCAAAGCCGCCAGACCTTCCGGTGCGGCGACCAGGAAGATGCCCTTGATCCGCCGGCAGCCCGCGCGCTTGAGCATGTCGATGGTGGCGATGAGCGTGCCGCCGGTGGCCAGCATCGGGTCCAGGATCAGCGCATCGCGTTCCTCCAGGCGTCCGGTGAGCCGTTCGAAGTAGGGCACCGGTTGCAAGGTTTCCTCATCGCGTTGCAGTCCGACCACGCTGACGCGTGCAGTGGGAATCAGCGCCAGTACGCCGGGCAGCATGCCCAGCCCCGCGCGCAGGACAGGGACCAGGGTGATCTTGGCGCCGGCGATCTTCTGCACCTGCACCTGGCCGGCCCAGCCGGCCATGGTTTCGGGTTCGGTTTCCAGGTCGGCGGTGGCCTCGTAGGCCAACAGCGTGCCCAGCTCGGTCACCAGCTCGCGGAAATCCTTGGTGTTGAGGCTGGCGTTGCGCAGCAGGCCGATCTTGTGGCGGACCAGCGGATGGCGGACTTCGACGGTTTTCATGGATGGGGTCATCGACAAGGACGATAAGCCACAGTCTGCCTCAAGCCTCGTGCACTGTCGAAATCGGAACGTGGGAGCGCCGTCCCGGCGTGAGCTTTTGCTTTACACCATGCCGCCAACAGAAGGCCGCCAACAAAAAAGCTCGCGGCTGGAAGCCGCTCCCACGCGCGCCGATCAGAACGCCCAGCGCATGACCAGCTGATAGCTCGGGCCTGCTTCTTCGGATTCGATCTCGTATTCGTCGTAGTCGCGGTCGACCTGGTCGGCTTCGGTGTTGAACTTGTCGAAGAACTCGTCCTTCGAGGCATCCAACAGGTTGTTCGCGCTCAGGCGTACCGAAAAGCTGGTGCCGAGGCGTTTTTCGACGAAGACGTCCAGTTCATCGCCGTAGCGGACGATAGCCTCCTCACCCAGCAGGCGGGCGTAAGCGTCGCCCTGTTTGCGGTAGGTCACGCCGAAGCTGGCGCCCAGCGACGGCAGGTCCTGGATGAAGCCGACGTTGAAGGTGCTCTTGGCCTGATCGTTGAAACGGCGTTCGCCCATGAAGTCGTCGACCTTGGAGTCGACCCAGGAGTAGTTCAGGAACACGCCGGTGTTGTCCAGGCCGAACACCGACAGCGGGGTCGACAGGTCGAACTCGAAGCCCCAGACCTTGCCATCGCCGACGTTGTCCGAGGTGTACAGCCAGCTTTCCGCCGGTTCCTGGGCCATGGCATCGGCCAGGTCGACGGCGTCGCCGTCCTCGATCATTTCTTCCCAGGTGTCCTGCATCTCTTCGCTGGGTTCGCCGGTGTTGACGATTTCGATCAGGTTCTTGACGTCGCGGTAGAAGAAGTTCAGGCCGACCACGCCCTTCTTGCCGAGGCGGTGTTCGAAGCCGATGTCCAGGCCGTTGGCGGTTTCCGGTTCCAGTTCCGGGTTGCCGATATAGTCGTTGTCACCGAACTCGCCGCCCAGCACGGCCGGGATAAGCTCGTTGAAGTTCGGGCGTTTGACGGTTTTGGCCACCGAGAAGTTGATGCGGTCGGAGGCGGTGATGTCCCAACGCAGGTTCACCGACGGCAGCAGTTCGTTGTAGTCCTTGCTGACCCGGCCTTCGCTTTCCTCGTCCTCCAGGTATTCCACTTCGCTCTTGGTGGTTTCATAACGCAAGCCCGCCTCCCACGAGAACACCTCGCCCTTGCTGCTGAGCATGATGTACGGATCCAGGCGCTTTTCCTCGATTACCGAGGCCACGCTGCCGTCCAGTTCGTAGTCCGCCGGGAAGCTCGGCGTTTGCCCTTCTTCCTCGGCTTCCCATTCGTAGCTGGTGACCAGGCTTTCGCGCTTCTTGGTGCGGTAGTCCACGCCGAATTCCAGCTCGGCGCCGCCGACCGGGCGCATATGCGCCAGCTTGAAGCCGGTTTCGACGTCCTTGGCCGAAACGGCCTCGGCTTCAAAGGCCGTCTCGTCCCATTCGGCGCCGTCGATGCTCCAGGTCTCGTCCCAGTTCTCTTCGCCGCTGACGTAGACTTCCTCGCCTTCGGTGGTGGCCTGCGAGTTCTCGAAGCGGGCGTGGTCCACGCTCAGCTCGGTGGTGCCGCCGGCCATGTCGAACTTGTATTCGGCGCTGATGCCGTAGTTCTTCTGGTCGTACGGGTCCAGGCCCGGTACGCGCGCGTTGATCGTTTCCTCGTCGTCCAGTTCCTCGGAGAACGACACTTCGCTCACGTCGCGGTCGGTCTTGACGTAGAAGCCGTCGATGCTGAAGCGCCCGGTTTCGCCGACGTCGGCGGTGTAACTGAGGTTGGCCGAATAGTCGCGGCCGTCCTTCACTTCTGTCTGGTCTTCCCAGCTGACCTTCTCTTCCCTGGTGTTGTCGGTGAAGCGGTCGGAACGCTTGGTCTTGGCACGGTAGCGATCCTGCACGTTGACGCCGGCGAGCAGGCGGCCGCCGAGGGCCTCGAACGAGGTCACCGCCCCGAAGGTCGGGTTCACTTCGCCGTCGTACCAGCGGTTCGCGCCGACACGGATGTAGCTGCCGTTGAATTCGTAGGCGTCGCGCAACACGATGTTGATCGCGCCGGCGATCGCGTCGCCGCTGCGGTTGGCGCTGCTGCTGCGTTTGATTTCGATGTGGTCGACCATTTCCGCCGGGATGCGGTCGACGTAGAACGAGCGGTCGTCGCCGGCGCCCGGCACCTGCTTGCCGTTGATCAGCACCTGGGTGTAGCCGCCGCCGAGGCCGCGCAGCTGCGCGCCGTCGTATTCCATGATGTCCGAGCCGACGAAGCCCACGCCAGGCACGCGCTTGAGCATGTCGCCGACGGTGTTGGGCTCGAAGCGCTGGAAGTATTCCAGGTCGTAAGCCAGTACCGGCGCGATGTCGTCGGTGCGGTTGCGGTAGGTGATCTCGCCCTGCACCACGATGGTGTCCAGCTGCTTGGCTTCGCTTGCGCCGTCCGGCGTCTGCTGCGCCGTTTGCTCCGTCTGTGCCAGTGCGACTGCTGGAAGCGACGTAAGCGTCGCGCAGGCCAAGGCATGCGACAGGCCTGCCGCCAGTAGGTTCTTCTTCATTGCCACGCTTCCCCGTGAAGTTAATCCGCATGTTCTACGGGAGGGTTGTGGCGGAAATATGACGCGGGTGGCACGAGGGATGCGGATGATTGCAGTTTGATTTCGAGCTCGTGCATGCCGCAGCGCGAACGATGACGGTCATCGCGGCGACACAGGAGGCGATAGACACGCAAAGAAAAAGCCGGGCGAGCCCGGCTTCCTCAGCATCTCGCGCCAACCCAGCGCGACGGGATTAGGCGCTCAGGCCGCCGCGGCCTGCTCGGCCCGCGGGCCTTCGCGCAGCGCCTGGCCTACCATGCCGACCAGCAAGTCCAGCTCATCGGCCGTCATCGCGAAGTGCGGAGTGAAGCGCAGCGAATTGGCGCCGCCATGGATGACGTTGAGGCCGCGTTCGCGCAGCCATTCTTCGGTGGAACCGGCGCCGTAGCACTTGAACTGCGGGGCGAGTTCGCAGGAGAACAACAGGCCGGTGCCCTGCACCTTGGTGATGAAGCCGCCCAGTTCGGACTTCAGCTTCTCCAATTTTTCGGTGGCTTCCACGCCGCGCTTGCGGATGTTCCCGCGCAGCTGCGGGGTCAGCAGGTTCAGCACTGCGCAGGCCACGTCCAGCGCGCGCGGGTTGCTGGTCATGGTGTTGCCGTACACGCCCTTGCGGTACAGGCCGGCGGCGCGTTCGTTCACCGCCAGCACCGACAGCGGGTACTGCGCGGCGTTGAGCGCCTTCGAATAGGTTTCCATGTCCGGCGCATCCAGGCCTTCGAAGCCGGGATAGTCGACGATGGACAGCACGCCGTGCGCGCGCAGGCCGGCCTGGATGGAATCGACCAGCAGCAGGCTGCCGTGGCTGCGGGTGAGCTCGCGCGCGACCGCGTAGAAAGCCGGCGGCAGCGAACGGCCGGGGTCGCCTTCGCCCATCACCGGCTCCAGGAATACCGCCTCGACGAACCAGCCCTTGCTGTCGGCATCGGCGAACACGCGCTTCAACGCTTCGGCATCGTAGGGATCGACCGTGATCACCGAATCTTCGTTGCGGTAGCTGGCCAGGTATTGCTGATAGGCCTTGCGCGAGGAATCGGAGTACAGCGCCGGACGTTCGGTGCGGCCGTGGAAGCTGCCCTTCACCACCACGCGCTTGATGGTCCGGCCGGCGTACTTGGCGCCGGGGTCGGTCTGCAGTTTGGTGTTGATGTCGGCGATGCGCGCGGCCAAGCCTACCGATTCGGAACCGGAATTCAGGCACAGGAACTTGGCGAACGGACAACCGCCGCGGGTGTGGCCGATCTCCTTGCGCAGCGCGCGGTCGAAACGCAGCTGCGACAGGCTGGGGGTCATGATGTTGGCCATCACCTGCGGGCGCGACATCGCTTCCATCACCGCTTCGGGCGTGTGCCCGAAACCGATCATGCCGTAGCCGCCGGCGTCGTACAGCACCGCGCCGTTGATGGTGACCACCCACGGGCCGCGTGCGGCCAGGGCGACGTAGGGATTGACTGCGTCTTCGGCGTAGAAGTTGATGTAGCCGCCCTGCACGGCGCGCAGCTGCGCGTCCTCGTCCAGGGCGAACAGGTCGGCGAATTCATCGCGCAGGTTTTCGTGTTCGGCGGCGGCGGCGGTGATGGCGGCCTCCAGGTCCGGGTGCGACTTGGCCAGGCGCAGCAGGGTGGCGTCGTCCAGGCCGGTGGTCATGCGCTTGCCCGCGTGAGCGCGCAGCGGGGCGAGTTTTTCGATCAGGGTCATGGCGCTCTCCATCGATATTGGCAGCAAGCTAATCATTATCGGGATAATTTCGTCGTTTGATAGTGATGATTCGACTGTTTCATGGTAATTTTCGTCAAATCGACGAAAATCAAAGCCAATGACGAAGATAACCCCTGCCGACCAGTTGCTGCTTTCCCTGCTGCGCGAGAACGCCCGCGCCTCCACGGCAGACATCGCTCGCCGGCTCGGGCTTTCGCGCACCACCGTGCAAAGTCGGATCGACCGCTTGGAGCGCCAGGGCGTGATCAGCGGTTATGCGGTGCGCCTGGCCGACGACTACGAACACGGCCAGATCCGCGCCCACATCATGATCGCGGTGCAGCCCAAGCAGATGGTGGCGGTGACCAAAGCGCTGCGGGCCATGCCGGAGCTGCGCCTGCTGCACTCGGTGACCGGTTCCTACGACCTGATCGCCCTGGGCGTGGTGCCCACCATGGCCGAAATGGACGTGTTGACCGACCGCATAGGCGAAATCGACGGCGTCGAGCGCACCACTTCGGCGCTGATCCTTTCCACCAAGTTCGAGCGCTAGCCTCACGTACAATGCGCGGCCTTCCAGGGCCCATCACATTGAAGAAATCCGATTTCCATTACGAACTGCCGCCTGAGCTGATCGCGCAGGAGCCGCTGGCCGAGCGTTCCGCCAGCCGCCTGCTGGTGGTGCCGCCGGGCGAGGCGCCGTTCGCCGATCGGCAGGTGCGCGATTTTCCGCAACTGCTGCGCAAGGGCGATCTGTTGGTGTTCAACGACACGCGGGTGATTCCGGCGCGGCTGTTCGGGCAGAAGGAAAGCGGCGGGCGGGTGGAAATCCTGATCGAGCGCCTGCTGCCGGAAAACTGCGCGCGCGCGCAGATCGGCGCCAGCAAATCGCCCAAGCCGGGTGGACGCATCGCACTGGATGCGGGCGGCGAAGCTGAAGTGCTGGGCCGCGACGGCGAGTTCTATCAGTTGCGTTTCCATGTCGAGGGCGCGTTGGAAAGCTGGCTGCTGAAGGCGGGCCGGCTGCCGCTGCCGCCGTACATCCATCGCGATCCCGGCATCGACGACGACGAGCGCTACCAGACCGTGTTCGCGCGCGAACTCGGTGCGGTGGCCGCGCCGACCGCCGGCCTGCACTTCGACGATGCGTTGCTGGAAACCCTGCGCGCGCTGGGCGTCGAATTCGGCCACGTCACCCTGCACGTGGGCGCGGGCACCTTCCAGCCGGTGCGCGTGGACGACGTGCGCGAACACCGCATGCATAGCGAATGGCTGAACGTAGGCGCTGCACTTGTCGAACAGGTGCGTGCCGCGCGTGCGCGCGGCGGCCGCGTGATCGCAGTGGGCACGACGGTGGTGCGCGCGCTGGAATCGGCGCTGCGCGATGGGGAACTGCAGCCTTTCGCCGGCGAAACGCAGATCTTCATCTTCCCCGGTTACCGCATCCGCAGCGTGGATGCGATGCTGACCAACTTCCATTTGCCGGAAAGTACGTTGTTGATGCTGGTGTCGGCGTTCGCGGGCAAGCAGCGGGTATTCGCCGCCTATGAGCATGCGGTGCGGGAGAAGTACCGGTTCTTTTCCTATGGAGATGCGATGTTGTTGTTTCCGGAAGCGTCGGAATGATGGGCGCATGCATGCAAATTCAGTCGTCATCCCAGCGAAAGCTGGGATCCATTTGGATCTTGCTCTTCGCGCGCGGCGCCAAAGTCAGGATGGATCCCAGCTTTCGCTGGGATGACGTCACATCATTTCATTGTCGTGGGGTGTGGGCAGCATGAGTCGAATGTCCTTCGAGCTCTTGGGCACCGACGGCGTAGCACGTCGCGGGCGCCTTACTTTTCCGCGCGGTACGGTGGAAACGCCGGCCTTCATGCCGGTGGGCACCTATGGATCGGTGAAAGGCATCCTGCCCGAGCACATCAAGGAGCTGGGCGCCGAGATCATCCTCGGCAACACCTTCCACCTTTACCTGCGCCCGGGCCTGGACGTCATCGCCAAGCATGAAGGCCTGCACGGCTTCGCGCGCTGGGACAAACCCATTCTCACCGACTCGGGCGGTTTCCAGGTGTTCTCGCTGGCGCACCGGCGCAAGATCACCGAGCAGGGTGTCACCTTCAATTCGCCGGTGGACGGCAGCAAGGTGTTCCTGGGGCCGGAAGAAAGCATGCGCATCCAGAAAGTGCTGGATTCGGACATCGTGATGATCTTCGACGAATGCACGCCTTACCCGGCGACCGAAGACGTCGCTTCGCGTTCGATGGAACTGAGTCTGCGCTGGGCGCTGCGCAGCAAGAACGCGCATGAAGGCAACGACGCGGCGCTGTTCGGCATCGTGCAGGGCGGGGTGCATCCGCAGCTGCGCACGCGGTCGGCCGAAGGACTGCAGGAAATCGGCTTCGACGGCTACGCCATCGGCGGCCTGGCGGTCGGCGAGCCGGAGCACGAGCGCAACGCCATGCTGGAACACATGCATCCGCTGCTGCCCGCGGACCGGCCGCGTTACCTGATGGGCGTGGGAAGGCCCGAAGACCTGGTGGAGGCGGTGGCCCGCGGCGTGGACATGTTCGACTGCGTCATGCCCACCCGCAACGCGCGCAACGGCCACTACTTCACCTCCACCGGCACGGTGCGCATCCGCAACGCCAAGTACGAGCAGGACCTGGACCCCATCGAGCCCGGCTGCGGCTGCTACGCCTGCCGCAACGGCTTCACCCGGTCCTACCTGCGCCACCTGGACCGCTGCAACGAGATGCTGGCGCCCATGCTGGGCACCTTGCACAACCTCTGGTACTACCAGAAGCTGATGGCGGGCATGCGCGAGGCGATCGGGCAGGGGCGGTTCGAGGAGTTCAGGGCATCGTTCTACGCGGCGCGGGAATAGCGCCTTTGCTCCCTTCTCCCACCGGGAGAAGGTGGCGCGTAGCGCCGGATGAGGGAGGGAGAATTCGACTCACGGGAACTTACCCTACGGCCTGAAAAGCCATTCCCTCATCCGCCCTTCGGGCACCTTCTCCCGGTGGGAGAAGGGAAAAAAGCGGAACCTTTGCCCGATTGCAAGGTCTTTTCCCTGCCAGCAGGGGATTTTCCAGAGATTTCGGCCCATTTCCGTACTTGCGGGGACGCCGGCCCGCCCCCATGGCATAATTCCCGGCTGTTTTCAGCCCTATCGGATGACCTGATGAACCTGCTCGATTTCCTGATTCCCACCGCCCATGCCCAGGCCGCTGGCGCTGCTCCCGCCGGTGGTGGATTCGGCATGCTGCTGTTCCCGATCATTCTGATCGCGGTGATGTACTTCCTGATGATCCGTCCGCAGATGAAGCGCGCCAAGGAACACCGCGGCATGCTGGACAAGCTGTCCAAGGGCGACGAAGTGATCACCTCGGGCGGCATCGCCGGCACCGTGACCGACATCGGCGACAACTTCGTCACCGTCGAAGTGGCCGACAACGTGCGCGTGCGCGTGCAGAAGGCCGCGGTCGGCAACGTGCTGCCCAAGGGCACCCTCAAGTCCGCTTGATCACGCCTGCGATGAGCCGGGCCGCCCGCAGGGTGCGTCCGGTCTTCGCGGTATCCAACATTCCGGGTTGCGTTGCGCTTGCCCGGGTTAGGTTTTACCTGGAACTCCCCGATGCTTGAATTCTCGCGCTGGAAATACATCGCCATCCTGCTGGTCGTGCTGTTGAGCGTGCTGTATGCGTTGCCCAACATCTATCCTTCGGATCCCTCGGTGCAGATCACCGCCAATCGCGGTTTCGCGATCGATGAGGCCCTTAACCAGCGCGTGCAGGCGTCCCTGAAGAAAGCGGGCGTCGCCGCCAAGTCGCTGGACAAGGAAAACGAGAGCCTGCTGGTGCGCATGCCCAGCCTGGACGCGCAGACCAAGGCCAACGACGCGCTGCGCACCGACCTGGGCGACGACTACATCGTGGCGTTGAACCTGGCTTCGACGGTGCCCGACTGGATGGGCAAGTTCGGCGCGCGGCCCATGGTCCGCGGTCTCGACCTGCAGGGCGGCGTGCATTTCGTGATGCAGGTCGACCAGAAAGCGGCGCTGGACAAGCGCATAGACGCCTACGCCGAGGACATGCGCGTCACCCTGCGCGACAAGCGCGTGCGTTACGAATCAGTCGAACGGCGTTCCGACAACAGCATCGTCGTTACCCTGGTGCCCGGCGAGGATGGCGACAAGGCGCGTCAGGCGCTGGTGGGTCAGGCTTCCGCAACCAACGCCGGTGTCGCTCGCTCCGGCCTGACTTACCTGGTGCAGGGCAGCCGTATCAACGTGACCCTGCCGCAAAGCGAGCTGCAGCAGATTTCCGGCGACGCGATCGAGCAGAACATCGCGACGCTGCGCAACCGCGTCAACGAGCTCGGCGTGGCCGAACCCATCATTCAGCGCCAGGGCGAAGACCGCGTGGTGGTGCAACTGCCCGGCGTGCAGGACACCGCCGCGGCCAAGCGGCTGATCGGCGCCACCGCCACGCTCGAATTCCATTCGGTGATCGACGGCAACGCGCAGGACGCGCTGGCAAGCGGCAACGTGCCGCCCGAAGCGCGCATCTATTACCTGCGCGATTCTGCCGGTCCCGACGGCAAGCCGGCGCCGGTCCTGTTGAGCAAGCGCGTGCTCGCTTCCGGCGACCAGATGGTCACCGCCAGCACCGGCACCGACCAGAACGGCTTGCCCGCCGTGGACATCACCCTGAACGCGGCCGCCGGCCAGCGCATGTTCGATTTCACCAGCGCCAATGTCGGCAAGCTGATGTCGGTCGTCTACATCGAACGAATTCCGCAGGTCACCATCGTCGACGGCAAGGAAGTGCGTTCGACCAAGGTGAGCGAAGAAGCGCTTGCACCCACGCGCATCGCCGGCGTGTTCGGCAAGAATTTCCAGACCACCGGTCTGGAGAAGACCGAAGCCGAGAACCTGGCCAAGCTGCTGCGCGCCGGCTCGCTGGCCGCGCCCATGGACTTCATCGAAGAACGCGTGGTCGGCCCCAGCCTGGGCGCGGAGAACGTCGAGCGCGGCACCAAGGCGGTGATGTTCTCGTTCCTGTTCGCGCTGGCGTTCTTCCTGGTCTATTACCGCATGTTCGGCCTGATCACCTGCGTGGCGCTGCTGCTCAACCTGCTGATGGTGGTGGCGGTGATGTCGCTGTTCGGCGCCACCATGACCTTGCCCGGTTTCGCCGGTCTGGCGCTGTCCATCGGCATGTCGGTGGACGCCAACGTGCTGATCAACGAACGAATACGCGAAGAGCTGCGTGCCGGGGTGCCGCCGCAGGCGGCCATCGCCACCGGTTACGACAAGGCGTCCGGCACCATCTTCGACTCCAACATGACCGCGTTGCTGGCGGGCGTGGCTCTGTATGCGTTCGGTACCGGACCGTTGAAGGGCTTCGCCATCACCATGATCGTGGGCATCCTGACCTCCGTCTTCACTGCCGTGACCGTATCGCGCGGCTTCGCCACCTTGATCTACGGCGGCCGCCGCAAGCTCAAGTCGCTGGCCATCTAACGGGACTCCCTGACCATGAAACTTTTCCCGTTGCACCTCATTCCCAACGACACCAACTTCAACTTCATGCGGTTGCGGTGGATATCGCTGACCGTGGCGCTGCTGCTGGCGGTGGTGGCGGTGGGCGCCATGGCCTTCAAGGGCTTCAACTACGCGCTGGATTTCACCGGCGGCACCGTGGTGGAAGTGCGCCTCGACCGGCCTGCCGACGTCGATGGCGTACGCGAGCGGCTCGCCAACGCCGGTTACAGCAGCGCCCAGGTGCAGACCTTTGGCAGCGGCAGCGATCTGCTGATCCGTCTGCAGCCGCGCGAGGGCCAGACCAGTTCCGGCAACGAGAACACCACGGTGCAGGAAGTGCTGGCTGCGGTCTCCACGCCCGACAACGCGGCCAAGATGCTACGCAACGAGTTCGTCGGCCCGCAGGTCGGCAAGGAACTCGCGCTCAACGGCTTGTATGCGCTGATCTTCGTGGTGGTGGGCTTCCTGATCTACATCTCGTTCCGCTTCGAATGGAAATTCGCGGTGGCCGCCATCTTCACCACCCTGCACGACGTGCTGATCGTGGCCGGTTTCTTCGCCCTGACCGGGCGCGAGTTCGACCTGACCGTGCTGGCCGGCCTGTTGTCGGTGATGGGTTTCTCGATCAACGACACCATCGTGGTGTTCGACCGCGTGCGCGAGAACTTCCGCAGTCTGCGCGCCGATCCGGTGGAGATCCTCAACCGTTCGGTCAACCAGACCCTGTCGCGCACCATCATCACCTCGTTCGTGGCCTTCCTCACCGTGCTGGCGCTGTACCTGTATGGCGGCGGTTCGCTGGAAGGCATGGCGATCTCGCAGATGCTGGGCATCGTGATCGGCACCATCTCCTCGATCTTCGTGGCCTGTCCGCTGCTGACCATCTGGTTCCTGAAGGTCACCAAGCAGGACCTGCTGCCGAAAGCGCGGGAAGAGGCGGCGCTGGCGCGCCGGCCGTAAGCTCCGCCGCAGCGCAACGAAAAAGGCCGCGAAAATCGCGGCCTTTTTTCATGGATCGGTTTTGTAGGAGCGATGCGAGTCGCGAAGCCTATGTCCGTTCAACTGTTAAGAGTTTCGCGACTCGCGTCGCTCCTACGCGCTGCGCTCGTGTCAATTGAAGCTGGCGGCGTAGCCTGAGGTCACGATGGTCTTCTGCAGCGCTTCGCAGACCTTGATGTTGCCGGCCACGACCTGGTGGTCCTTGGCGCCCTGGAAATCCATCCGCGCCAGGTTGGCGCCGCGGTAATCGCAAACCTTGCCGCCCGCCTCGCGCACCAGCAGCACGCCGGCGGCGATGTCCCACGCTTTCACCCCCGCTTCGAAATAGGCATCGCTGCGGCCGCAGGCCACATAGGCCAGGTCCAGCGCGGCCGAACCGGTGCGGCGCACATCCTCGGCCTGCACCAGCAGTTCGCGCACGCATTCCAGCTGCGCGCCGGCGCGGGCGCGTTCGCGCGGGGCGAAGCCGGTGCCGATGGTGGCGCCGGACAGGTCCTTGCGGTCGGTGACGCGGATGCGGCGCTCGTTGAGCTGGGCGCCGCTGCCGCGGCTGGCGGTGAACAGCTCGTTGCGCAGCGGGTCGAAGATCACCGCGTCGCTGGGTTCGCCATTGTCGACCAGGGCGATGGAAACGCAGTAGTGCGGGAAACCGCGCAGGTAATTGCTGGTGCCGTCCAACGGATCGACGACCCAGGTGTAGCGCCCGTTCTTGCCGGCCTGCCCACCGCTTTCCTCGCCCAGCACCGAATAGTCCGGATAGGCGCGCTTGAGTTCCTTGATGACGGCCTTTTCGGCGTCCGCATCCACTTCGCTGGCGTAGTCCAGGCGTCCCTTTTCCACCACGTTCAGGGCGTCGAGCTTGTTGATGTTGCGCAACAGGACGTTGCCTCCCTGGCGCGCGGCCTTGACCATGATGGTGATGACGGGATTCAACATGGGTAACGGACCTCGGGCGGACAGGCAGGGGCGAACGAGTGGTTAAAGAACGGCGCGGCGCGTGGACCGGCGCGCGCAGTTTAACATCTGCGCCTGCGAACACTCCTCCGTGCCCATGAACATTCCCGCCGAATCGCCAGAATCGCCCTCGGAAACCGCCGCCAGCCGCATCCGTATCGTGCTGGTCGGCACCCAGCACCCCGGCAATATCGGCGCGGCGGCGCGCGCGCTGAAGACCATGGGGCTTTCGAGACTGGTGCTGGTGGCGCCGGAGCAGTATCCGGCGGACGAGGCTTTCCGCCGGGCTGCCGGTGCCGACGACCTGCTGGCTTCGGCCAGCGTGGTGGAGACCCTGGCCGAGGCCGTGGCCGACTGCACCTTCGTGCTGGGCTGCACGGCGCGCAGCCGGCGGGTGGCGCTGGAGGAATTGCACCCCCGGGCGGCGGGCGAGCGCGTGGCGGCCATGGCCCGCCTGGAAGAGACGGCGCTGGTGTTCGGCCGCGAGCGCACCGGATTGACCAATGAAGAGCTGCAGCTCTGCCATGCTTCGGTGCATATCCCCGCCAATCCCGAATACAGCTCGCTCAACCTGGCTGCGGCCGTGCAGGTGCTGGCCTACGAGCTGCGGGTGGCCCTGCTTGCCGCGGGCGAGGCGGCGCCCGTTGCGGTCGAAGAAAGCCACGAGGCACCGGCCAGCCACGCGCAACTGGAGGGGTTTTTCGCCCAGTTGGGGCAAACCCTCGACGAAATCGACTTCCACAAGGGCCGGGCCCCGGAATCGGCCATGCGCAAGCTGCGGCGTCTGTTCCTGCGCTCCAATCTGAACGAGCAGGAAGTGCGGCTGTTGCGCGGCATCCTGGCCGACGCGCAACGCATGGCGCGGCTGGCCGGAGAGGATCGGAGCTGAACTGCTACCCGTGAAGAGAGCTTTCGGCTAGTCTCGTACCTGTCGTTGATGCGAGCCCTAACGTTGCGTACAGCCTGGTTTGGTCTTGCCCTCCTGCTGCTGCAGGCGCCCATTACGGCAGCGTCGGCAGCTCCGGTGGCGCCGCCTCCTTCCGACGGCGGCAACGTACTGGTCATCGGCCGCATCAGCGACGATCCCAAAGCCCACTACGAGCAGCTCAAGCCGCTGCTGGACTACGTGGTGCCGCGCATGCGCGATGTCGGCATCACCGAAGGCCGCATCCTGATGGCGCGCGACGCCCAGCAGATGACCAGTTACCTGCGCCGCGGGCGCGTGGACTGGGTCACCGAGACCGCCGGTACCGCCATGCAGCTGCAAAAACGCGCCGGGGCCAAACCCCTGCTGTTGACCGAGCGCGGCGGGGTGAGCCGCTATCACTCGGTGTTCTTCGCCCGCAAGGACAGCGGCATCGATTCGCTGGCCGATCTGAAGGGCCGCACCATCGCTTTCCAGAGCACCGCTTCCACCAGTTCCTATATCGTTCCCGCTTCGACTTTGCTGGATCATGGGCTGCACATGGAGATCCTGCTGTCGCCCATGGACAGGCCCACGCCGGATTCGGTGGGCTACGTGTTCGCGCGTTCCGAGCTCAACATCGCGGCCTGGGTGCACAAGCGCCTGGTCGATGCCGGCGTGTTCAGCAGCCTGGACTGGGAAGACGAACGGCGGATGCCGGCGGCGTTCCGTTCCGACATGAAGGCCATCTACCAGACTCCGGACTATCCGCGCGCGCTGGAGATGGTGCGCGGCGACCTGGATCCCAAAGTGGAAGCGCGCCTGCGCGAGGTGTTGCTGCAGGCGGCCAACGATCCCGACGCGCGCGAAGCGATGGCGTTGTTCTTCCGCACCACGCGTTTCATGCCGGTCGATGCGGTTTCGCAGCAAGGCCTCGATCGCCTGCTCGATGGCGCGGTCCGCGTGCGCGAGAAAGTCGAGTGAGTCTGCGTTTCGGGCTGCAGGCGCGGTTCCTGGTGGCCATGGGCATCACCCTGGCGGTGGTGTTCGCGTTGATCGCGGTGCTGCTGCAGCGGCAGGCGATGATGCAGCGGGAAGTGGACGTGCTGGGCCGCGAGGCCATGCAGAGCATGGCCGCCGACGCGCTCAACCGCCGTGGCGAAGCCATGGTGGAACAGTTGGCCGATTCCTTGACCAACCCGTTGTATTTTTCCGACCTGGACGCGATCGGCACCACCGTGCGCGCGGCCGCCCGCCAGCCCGATGTGGCCTACGTGCTGGTGTACGACGCGCGCGGCAACATCGTCCACGACGGCTCCTACGATATCTCCGCCTACGGGCAGCCGATGACCGATCCGCTGGCCCATGCGGCGGTTTCTTCCGACCGACTGCTGACCCAATGGTCGCGGCAGGTGGTGGATGTGTCCGAAGGCATCAGCATTGGCAACGAACGTCTCGGCGGCGTGCGGGTGGGCTATTCGCTGGCCGAGATACGCGCCAGCGAAGAACGCGCGGCCAACAATCTCAACAGCCGCCTGGTCGAGCTGGGCCGCCGCCACATGGGCTGGATCGTATTGCTGCTGGCCGCGCTGGCCGCAGTGTGCGTGGGGATCGCCTGGTATGCGCAGCGCACCCTGGTGCAGCCGATCAGGCAGTTGGCCCAGGCTGCGCACGCCATCGGCGTGGGCAACTACGATGCGGAACGATTGTCCAGCAATCGCCAGGACGAAGTCGGCGAGCTGGTGCGCGCTTTCAGCAGCATGAACGACAGCATCGCCCGTCACGACCGCGACGTGCGCCGCATGGCTTATACCGATGCGTTGACCGGGCTGACCAACCGCCTTGCATTCCGGGAAAGCCTGGACCATCGCCTGATGATGCTGCGCGGCGCCGGCCGCCAGTTGGCCCTGCTGTTCGCCGACATCGACGATTTCAAGCGCGTCAACGACACGCTGGGCCACGAGGCCGGAGACGACGTGCTGGTGCAGTTCGCCAACCGCATCCGCGACGCAGTGGAACGCATGGGCGGCGACGATGCGCTGCTGGCGCGTTTCGGCGGCGACGAGTTCGTGATCCTGATCCAGAACGGCGACGTGCGCGCTTCGGCCACGCAGCTGGCCGAAGCGCTGGTGAAGGAACTTGGGCAGCCGCTGGTGGTGGAAGGCCGGCAGGTATTCCTGGGCACGTCCATCGGCATCACCCTGTTCCCGGAGGACGCTTCGGGCGCCACTTCGCTGATGAAGAACGGCGACATCGCCATGTACCAGGCCAAGGTCGCCGGCAAGAACTGCTACCGCTTCTACAGCCGCGCGATGGATCAGGCGGTGGAGCGCCGCGTGCACATGGAGCAGGAGCTGCGCGGCGCCTGGGAGCGCGGCGAGCTGAGCCTGGTCTATCAGCCGATCTACCGCCTGATCGACCACCGCATCGTCGGCGCCGAGGCGCTGCTGCGCTGGCAGCATCCGGAGATGGGAGCGGTCGCTCCTTCGGTCTTCATCGACGTGGCCGAGCAAAGCGGGTTGATCGAAACCATCGGTCCGCGCGTGTTGCGCGCCGCCTGCGCCGCAGCCGCCCATTGGAGCGCGCATAGCGACTCGGAGGAGGCGCCGTTCGTGGCGGTCAACGTCTCTCCGCGGCAGCTGCGCAGCGGCGATCTGCCGGAGGAAGTCGCTTCGTCCCTGCGCGATACCGGCTTGCCGGCTTCGCGCCTGCACCTGGAATTGACCGAGACCGCGGTGATCGGCGACGAAGCCCATGCCAGCGCCCTGCTGGCGAAGCTGCACCGCACCGGCGTGAAGGTGTGGTTGGACGATTTCGGCACCGGCTTCTCAGGACTCAGCCATCTGCGTCGGGTACCGGTGGATGGGGTGAAGATCGACCGCAGCTTCATCGCCGACATGCAGCGCGATCCCGACGATCTGGCGCTGACCACGGCCATCATCGCCATGGCGCATTCGCTGGGCATCACGGTGGTGGCGGAAGGGGTGGAGAAGGAAGCGCAGTTCGATATCCTGCGCGACCGCGGTTGCGATCTGGCGCAGGGCTACTGGCTGGGCCATCCGATGAGCGCCGCCGAGTTCGCGCACCTATTGGCGTAGGTCGGGGCTACGCCCCGACATATGGGAACCGAGGTTGCTCGCATGTCGGGGACGTAGCCCCGACCTACGTCAGAACCAGCCATCGACCAGGGCGACCAGCATCTGCACCAGATTGCCGGACACGAAACCGAACACCACCACGGCGATGGCACCGGCCAGCCAGGCGACCAGCATCAACGCGCCGTCACGCTCCAGCAACGCGAACACGAACAGCAACAACAGCACGCCGAACACGTAGTTGGTGAAGGGGATCGGCAAGGCCAGCAGCAGGCCCAGCAGCACCAGCAGCAGGCCGGTGAAGGCGCTGGCGACCGGATGGTCCAGCACGCCTTCCATGCGCGGGCGCACCACTTTTTCCAGCCAACCCAGCCAGCGCGCCATCCTGTCGCGGAAGCGCACCATCGACCGCCGGTAGGGACCGCGCTTGGCCAGGAAACCGGGCAGCCATGGCTTGCGCAGACAGAACAGCAGCTGCGCGCCGATCAGCACCACCAACGGACCGCTGATGGCGCCTGCCACGCCGGGAATGGGGATGAAGGCGGGCAGCACCGCCACGAACAGCAGCATGCCGAAGGCGGTCTGCCGCAAGCCCGAGAGCAGGTCGCCCAGCCTCAGGTGGTCGTCGGGATCGCCGGATGCGAATTCGTCCAGCACTGCGCGCGTGCTGACATGAGGATTGCCGCCTGCGTCCGGCGAAGGGCCGGAGTCAGACGCTGGTTTCGTCATCGTCTTCTTCCGGCAGCTTCTGCACCAATAGCTTGTCGATACGCGCGCCGTCCAGGTCCACGACTTCGATGCGCCAGCCCGCCCAGTCCAAATACTCGCCGACGTGCGGAATGCGCCCGAACTGTTCGATCACCAGACCGGCGATGGTGTTGTAGTCGGCCTCGTCGCCATCGGGCAGCGCCACGCCGCCCAGCAGTTCGCGCAAATCGTCGTTGGGAAGCGAGCCGTCGACCAGCAGCGAGCCGTCGCTGCGGGTGACCACCAGCGCGTCTTCGTCGCTGTTCTCCGAGGCCTGCAAGCGGCCGACCACCGCGCCCATCAGGTCGCTGAGCGTCACCAGGCCCTGGATCTCGCCGTACTCGTCCACCACCAGGGCCAGCGACTGCTGTTCCTCGCGCAGGATTTCCAGCAGCTTCATCGCATGGGTGGATTCGGAAACGAACAGCGGTTCGCGCAGGTTCTGGAAGATTTCCGGCGAGCGTTCGGCGAAACGGTCGAGCAGCGATTTCACTTCCAGGATTCCGATCACGTCCTGGTCGTCGCCGCGGTACACCGGGAAGCGCGAGAACTGCGACTGGCGCATGGTGTCGATGTTGCTGTCGTAGGAAGCGGCCTGGTCCAGCCACACGATCTTCTTGCGCGGGGTCATCAGGCTGTCGGCGGTGCGGTCGCCCAGGCGCAGCACGCGGTTGACCATGTTGCGCTCGTCCACGTCGATCACGCCCTGGGCGTGGCCTTCGCTGACCAGCATGCGGATTTCTTCTTCGCTGACCGCGTTGCGGTCGCCGTCGCGGATGCCGAGCATGCGCAGGACCAGGCGGTTGATGGCGCCCAGCACGAATACGATGGGCCGGGCGAAGCGCGACAGCCAATCGAGCGGGATGGCCACTACCGAGGCGATGTTCTCGGCGTTGGTCAGAGCCAGGCGCTTGGGGATGAGCTCACCGAAGATGACCGAGCTGGCGGTGATCAGGGTGACCGCGGTGCCGATACCTATGGGAGTGGCGTACTTCTGCGCCTCCGGCCACATGCCGCCGATCCAGCCGGCGATGATCGCGCCGATGGCGTCGCCGCCGAATACGCCGGCCAGCACACCGATCAGGGTGATGCCTATCTGCACGGTGGACAGCAGGTTGTCGGGATGTTCGGCCAAGGCCAAGGCCACCCGCGCGCCGCGGCTTTCCTGCGCCATCTGCTTGAGCCGCAGCTTGCGCGAAGTCATCAGCGCCATCTCCGACAGGGCGAAGAAGGCGTTGAGGATGATCAGGGCGACGACGATCAGCAGCTCAAGCACGCGGGCGGTCCTCGCCGGGGCTGGCTTCTGCGGGGCCGCGTGGGGCCGGGAGACGGCCTGCGCGAATGGGGGAGGTAGGGTCGTCTTCCATAAAGTGCGCCTTGGCGCGGGGCGGATTCTAGCAAACCCGCCGAGCTCCCTGCGGCGGCTGCCCTTCGCCTGCCTGCGCTACACCGTCCTGGTGCGGTCCGGGCCGCCACAGACGGTCATGAAACGGTCATAATTCGCGCCGGTTGCCGTCCCTCCCGTGACGGCGGGGTGCGCTACCAATGTTTTCGCTGCAGACCATTTTCGGCTCCGGCCAGCAGTTCTATACCCTGCTGGACGACTCGGCGCAGGCCGCCTACGACAGCACCAAGGCCCTGCACAGCATGATGAAGACCGCCGACCGGCAGCCGGCGCTGGACGCCTTCAAGCTGGCCCGCCAGCGCGAGCGCGCGGCTTCCGACAAGATCGGCAAGGCCCTGGTGGACAGTTTCATCACCCCGATCGAGCGCGAGGACATCGAAGCGCTGGGCTCAGCGCTGTACAAGATTCCCAAACAGGTCGAGAAGTTCGCCGACCGCTATTCGCTGGCGACCAAGCACCTGGAGGGCATCGATTTCGCGCCGCGCGCGGCGATGCTGGAGCAGGCCGCTTCGGTGGTGGTGGAAATGGTCCACGACCTGCAGAAGATGAACATCGACCGCATGACCGCGCTCAACGAGAAGCTGCGCGCGCTGGAGAACGAGGCCGACCGGCTGATGCTGGAGTTGTACCGCGACATCTATTCCGGCCGTCTGGACAACCTGCAGATGTTCCTGCTGAAAGAGTTCTTCGAGATCCTGGAGAAAGCCATCGACCGCTGCCGGGAAGCCGGCGTGGCGGCGTACCAGATCGTGTTGAAGAACAGCTAGGACCGCGCCCGATGCTGACACTGGTCCTGGTGGTGATCCTGGCTGCGCTCGTCTTCGAGTTCATCAACGGCTTCCACGACACCGCCAACTCCATCGCCACGGTGGTGGCCACGAAGGTGCTGACGCCCGGCCAGGCGATCATCCTGGCCGCCAGCACCAATCTGATCGGCGCGTTCATGGGCACCGCGGTCGCCAAGACCATCGCCTCGGGCCTGGTCGATACCGATGTGGTCCACGTGACCTCGCAGGTGCTCATCTGCACGCTGCTCGGCGCGATCGTCTGGAATCTGATCACCTGGTGGCGCGGATTGCCGTCTTCTTCTTCGCACGCGCTGATAGGCGGACTGTGCGGCGCCGCGCTGGCCGCTTCGCAGAACAATTGGGCCGCGCTGATCTGGTCCAAGGCGGGCGATGGCGACTGGAGCAGCAACAAGGGCCTGCTGTGGAAGGTCGTGTTCCCCATGGTCACCTCGCCGCTGGCCGGATTCCTGCTTGGCGTGGCCATCATCTCCCTGCTGTACCTGATCGTCGCAAGCATGATGAAAGCGGGCGGCCCGCTGGCGCGCATGGCCAAGCCGCGCTGGGTCAACGCTTTTTTCGGCAAGGCGCAGCTTGTGTCGGCCGCTTACATGGGTTTCGCCCATGGCCGCCAGGACGCGCAGAAGACGATGGGCATCATCGCGCTGTCGGTCTTCGGCGCTCAGGCTTCCGGCATCCTGGACGATCTACCTACGTGGCTGGCGTTCCTGCATCCGGACGGGGGCAAGGACGACATCGATAGCTGGGTGATCGCCACCTGCGCCCTGGTCATGGCCGCGGGCACCGCCGCCGGCGGCTGGCGCATCATCAAGACGCTGGGCCACAAGATGGTCAAGCTGCAGACCATCGATGGTTTCGCGGCCGAGACCGCGTCGGCGACGATCCTGGTCACGGCTGCGCACTTCGGCATGCCGGTCTCCACTACGCACAGCATTTCGACCGCCATCATGGGCGTGGGTTTCGCCAAGAACCCGCGCAAGCTCAAGCTCGGGGTGATCGAGCGCATCGTGTGGGCGTGGATACTCACCATTCCCGCGGCCGGGGGCATCGCCTATGGTTTGTTCAAGCTGGTAGAGGCGTTGGGCTGGTCGTAGTAGCGCTTTTCCTTCTCCCGCCGGGAGAAGGTGGCGCGAAGCGACGGATGAGGGAATGGCAATGACTTGCCGGTCAATTTTCCACTACAAGCTGACAATCCATTCCCTCATCCGCCCTCCGGGCACCTTCTCCCAAAGGGAGAAGGAAAACTAGAGCAGATCGCCTTCGGCCGATAGCGCGCGTTCCATGCTGTCGCCCAGGCCGCCGATCTCCAACACCATGCGGTCCACTTCGGCGGGGCTGAGGCCTTCGTAAGGGCGGTTCTCGCACAGCTGCAGATAAGGCACGCCGTCCAGATCGCCGATGGCCAGGTAACCCACGCTGCTGTGCCAGTTGAAGCCCAGCGCGCGCCGCGCGTCCACGCCGGTGATCGGCGCGATCACGGTGCTGACGCGCAGGTAGCCGCGCTCGTCGTCGTTGCCCAGTTCCGAAACGAAGATCGCCTGGTGGCGGTTGCCGTTGTCCAGCGACAGCTCCACGCAGGCCACGTACGGCTCGTGCATGGTGACCTTGTAGCCGGATTTGGTCAGGTGGCTGCGGATCTGCTCGAAATTCTGCATGTCGTGCTCCTTTGCATCGCGGCGGCTATGCTAATGCCTCATGGCCGACAAGTCTTCCGCCGAACGCATCCTCGCCGCCGTACGCGCGATTCCGCGCGGGCAGGTGGCCGGTTATGGCGAGGTCGCGCACCGCGCCGGATTGCCGGGCCGGGCGCGTCTTGCCGCGAAGGTGCTGAGCGAGAACACGGACCCGAAACTCCCCTGGCACCGCGTGTTGCGATCGGACGGACGGATTGCATTGCCGGAAGGTTCGCAAGGGTACCGGGAACAATGCCAGCGCCTGCGTGCCGAGGGCGTGATGGTGGTCAAGGGACGCGTGCGCGGGCTGAAGGCGGCGCGCACGATGGATGAGCAGGTGTGGGGTCCGCCCGGATAGTCGGCGCTCGATCGTCGTAGGCTGGGCTGCCGCTCAGGAAGGCCGGGTTGGCGCCCGGTATGATGCGCATCGGACACTCCGAGAAACGTCATGTTCCCCAGAATTCCCCCGGTCACGCAGGCGCTGATCATCGCCAACGTAGTGGTATTCCTGTTGCAGCAGTTTTTGGGCGAACCGGCCCTGGCTTCGATGATGTTGTGGCCGATAGGCCCCAATGGCCTGGATCTTTTTTCGGCCGCCTACGAGTTCAAACCCTGGCAATTGCTGACCTACGGCTTCATGCATGGCGGATTTCCGCATCTGCTGTTCAATATGCTGGCGCTGTACATGTTCGGCGCGCCGCTGGAATACACCTGGGGCAACCGACGTTTTCTGACCTACTTCCTGGTGTGCGTCGTCGGCGCCGGTGTGCTGCAGTTGATAGTGGGCTGGTGGACCGTTTCCAGTGGCGGTAGTCCGTATCCCACCGTGGGCGCCTCGGGTGGGGTATTCGGCCTGTTGCTGGCTTACGGAATGTTGTTCCCCAACCAGCGCGTCATGTTGCTGTTTCCGCCGATTCCGATGAAAGCGCGCACCCTGGTGATCGTCTATGGCGCGATCGAACTGATGCTGGGGTTCACTGGCTTGCAACCCGGAGTCGCGCATTTCGCGCATTTGGGTGGAATGCTGTTCGGCTGGTTGCTGATCCGGTACTGGCGCGGGCAGCCTCCCTTCGGAAAGCGCAGACCGCCGGGACCGCGAATCGTGCGTTGAAGGATATTGCCTGTCTGCCGGGCGCAAAACCTGGCTCGCCTCCCGTAAACACAACGCACCCGCGCATCCGTTAGGCTAGCGGCATCTCAGCGCAGGGCTACACGTCCATCCCAATGCCCGATTTCGAGATCAATGGCTTACTCGACACCGGCACCGTCGCGGTGAAGGACGTGCATTGCTCCGGCGTCTGCCGCCATCGCAGCGCGGAGGAATGCGCAGCCGCGACCCATCTGGTGTTTCCGTACCGCGGCGTCTACATGCGCCATGTCGGCAGCGACCAGTCGGTGGCCGATGCCAACCACGTGCTGTTCTTCAACGCCAGCGAGGGCTACCAGGTCAGCCATCCGGCGACCGGCGGCGACGACAGTCTGGTGCTGGCGGTGTCGCAGCCGCTGCTTCGCGAACTTGCGCCGGTCTCGTTGGCCGCCAAGGGCGAGGACTTCAAATTCCGCGGGCAATCCCTGCGCATCGATCCGCGCGCGCAAGCGCTGGTCGCGCTGCTGAGGCACAGCCTGCGCAACGGCAGTATCGAACCGTTGGAGGCCGAGAGCCTGGCGCTGACCTTGGTGTGCCGCAGCCTGGGGCCGCGCACCACCCGCGAAACCGGTGCGACCCATGCGCGGCAACGGCTGGTGGACCGGGCCAAGGTGCTGCTGGCCAGCGATCTGACCCGGCGTTGGAGCCTGGCGGAAATCGCCGCGGAAATCGGCGGATCGGCCGTCTACCTGACCCAGGCTTTCCAGCAGGTGGAAGGTCTGCCGCTCTACCGTTACCACCTGCGCCTGCGCCTGGCCCGCGCGCTGGACCTGGTCGCGGAGTACGACGACATGTCGGCTCTGGCCTTGGATCTGGGTTTCTCCAGTCATAGCCATTTCGCTGCCTCGTTCAAGCAGGCCTACGGGCGTTCGCCGACTGCGTTCAGGCAATCGGCATCGGCGAAAAGCGGCTAGTACGCAGCCGCGCTGCGGACCAATCCGCCGCGGGCCGGAAACACCTAAAGATTTCGACAGCCGCCGCGACGAGCGGATGGTCTCCTATGCATGCCCGATTCGCGGGTATGCATAGGAGAGTGTCATGACCGAGAAAACCTGCGCCGCATGCGATTGCGAGCTGGACGATAACGCCATCACCGTCACGGTAGGCGGCCGCGTCGTCGAAGTTTGCTGCGAGGAATGCGCCGAGAAGTTGCGCGAAGCCGGAGCGCAGGCCTGATGGACGCCCATGGACTCCCGCCGGCGCGTAAGCGGGTAGAGACGCCGTCGGGCCGAATCGCTTATGTCGAGCAGGGCAACGGCCCGGTTGCCCTGTTCGTGCATGGGGTGCTGCTCAACGGCCATCTCTGGCGGCATCAGCTGGCCGGGCTGAGCGACCTGCGGCGCTGTATCGCACCGGATCTGCTTGCCCACGGCCACACGGAGATTGAGGCCGGCCAGGACGTCTCGGTGACGGCCAATGCGCACATGCTGGCGCAGTTCCTGGATGCGCTGGGCATCGACCGGGTCGATCTGGTCGGCAACGACAGCGGCGGCGGCATCTGCCAGATTTTCGCGGCCTTGTATCCGTCGCGCCTGCGCAGCCTGGTGCTGAGCAACTGCGATGCGCACGACAACTGGCCGCCCGACGCCTTCAGGCCGTTCGTGGAAATGGTGGCGGCGGGCGGGCTTGCGGACACGCTCAAGGCGATGCTGGACGACAAAGCGGTGTACCGCTCCGAACAGGCGCTGGGCCCGGCGTACGAACATCCGGAAGGGGTGTCCGACGACACCATCGAAACCTATCTACGGCCGTTCCTGGCTTCGGCGCAGCGGACGCGGGATCTGGAGCGCTTCGTCAACGCGTTCGACTGCCGCCATACGCTGGCTATCGAGGACAAACTGCGGCAGGTGCGGGCGCCGACCTTCATCGCCTGGGGCACCGACGACATCTATTTTCCCGTGGAGTGGTCGCACTGGCTGGCGCAAGCCATTCCCGGAACGAAATGGCGCGTGGAATTCGAAGGCGCGCGCATCTTCTTCCCCGAAGAACGCTGGCAGGATTTCAATCGCGAAGTCCGCGCGCATTGGCACGCTAGCCCGGAACCGCAGGCGGGTTCGCGCGAAGCGTCGACAAGGGAAGCTTGAGCATGGACCGCAGGAGATTCCTTGCCGCATCCGCCGGGATGGTCGCCTCGGGCATGCTGGTCGGATGCGCGTCGCCAATGGCCGACCGCGCTGCGCCTGGCGTCGCCGAGTTGAACGCCGCCGCCTTCCATCGCGCGCGGCGTTATGCGACGACCCGGTTCGGGAATATCGCCTACGTCGAACGCGGCTCCGGGCCGGCCGCTTTGTTCCTGCACGGCTTCCCCCTCAACAGTTTCCAGTGGCGCGGCGCTCTGGAACGCCTGTCGCCGTACCGGCGTTGCATCGCCCCGGATTTCCTCGGCATGGGCTACACGCAGGTCGCCGATGGCCAGAGTTGCGCGCCCGAAGCGCAGGTGGACATGTTGCTGGCCTTGCTGGATGCGCTGTCGGTATCCAGCGTCGATGTGGTGGCCAACGACAGCGGCGGCGCGGTCGCGCAACTGCTGGTGGCGCGGCACCGCCACCGCGTGCGCACGCTGTTGCTGACCAACTGCGACGACGAGCACGATAGCCCGCCGCCGGCGCTGTTGCCGGTGATCGAATTGGCCAAGGAAGGCAGGTTCGTCAACGAATGGCTCGGCCGGTGGCACGCCGACAGAACCTTGGCGCGTTCGCCCGAGGGCATCGGCGGCATGTGCTACGCCGACTCCGCACATCCCACCGACGAGGCGATCGATACCTATTTCGCGCCGCTGCTCAGCACGCAGCGGCGTACCGACAACGCGCATGCCTACGCCGTCGCGCTGGAACGCAACGCGCTGGCCGGTATCGGTCCGGAGCTCAGACGCTGCAAGGTGCCGACGCGGATCGTGTGGGGCACGGGCGACACGATTTTCTCGGCAAGCAGTCCCAGGCGGCTCGATCATGCCTTCGGCCATTCGCGCGGGGTGAGGTTTCTGGAAGGAAGCAAACTGTTCTGGCCGGAGGAGCGTCCGGACGTGATCGCCGAGGAAGCGCAGCGGCTATGGAACGCTTGGGTGCCCACCAACGGAAGAGGTTCGCGATGAGTGTTGATCGTACTGTCGTCGTGTACGGCGCCTATGGGCATACCGGACGTTTCGTCGTCGCGGAGTTGCTCGAACGTGGTTGGATTCCGATCCTGTCCGGCCGCGATGCGGGCAAGCTGGCCGCCCTGAGCGAGATGTTCCCCGGTTTGGAAAGAAGGCCGGCATCGGTAGAAGATCCGGTTTCGCTCGATCGCGCGCTCGATGGCGCGATGGGGGTCATCAATTGCGCCGGACCCTTCCTGGATTCGGCAGCGCCGATGATCGAAGCCGCATTGCGCGCGCGCATCCACTATCTGGATGTGAGCGCCGAGCAGCAGGCCGTTCTCGATGTCTTCGAGCGCTTTTCCGGCGCAGCGAAGGCGGCGGCGGTGACGGTCGTGCCGGCGATGGCGTTCTACGGCGGCCTGGCCGATCTGCTGGCGACCGCCGCGCTGGACGACTGGCCGGATGCGGACGCGATAGACGTCGCGGTCGCCTTGGACAGTTGGCATCCCACGGTCGGCACCCGCTTGACCGGCGCGCGCAACCGCTATCGCCGCCTGGTGGTCGCGGGTGGAAAGCTGGAGCCGCTGGCCGATCCGCCGCCATCGGGGCAATGGATGTTCCCGGCGCCGTTCGGCACGCAGGACACGATCGCGTTGCCGTTCTCCGAGATCGTCACCTTATCGCGGCATGTGCGCAGTACCGAAGTGCATTCGTACATGAACCTCGCTCCGCTCAAGGATCTGCGCGATCCGCACACGCCGCCGCCGACGCCAACCGATGCCCATGGACGCTCCTCGCAAACCTTCATGGTCGAAACGAGAGTGCGCAGAGGCAGCCAAACGCGTAGCGCCCTGGCGAGCGGGCGAGATATCTATGCGGTCACCGCGCCGCTGGTGGTTGAGGCGATACAGCGCATCGGCGGTGGACGCGTCAAAGCGAACGGCGTCGTCGCGCCCGGACAGGCCTTCGATGCGCGGGGGTTCCTGGAATCGCTGCCGGCATTGGATCTCGTCCTTCCAGGCGCATGACCGCACAAGAAAAAGGCGCGGATATCCGCGCCTTTATTCTTTGCACGGTCAGCAATCCTTCAACGCCAGATCTTGATCTGCTCCGCTTCGCTGCGGCGCATCGGCTGGCCGACTTTGCAGCTGAAGGTTTCGCCGAACGCCGGTTGGTTGACCAGCGGCCCGTTGCTGCGCCATTGGCCGGGCGCATGCACGTCGGTGGCGATGCGCTGCGCCGCTTCGGTAGGCGAAATGCGCTGCGCCCACAGTTCCGACCAGCTGCGGAACAGGGTCTGCTTGGCGCCCAGGTTCGGCGCCAACTGGGCGTTGGTGAACGCATCCCAGGCCAGTTCCACGCCGGCCAGATCGGCCAGGTTTTCGTCCAGGGTCAGGGTGCCGTTGACCTTGCCGTTGGCCACTTCCGGATACGCATAGCCGCCGTACTGCGCCGCCACGCGCGTGCCGATCGCATTCCATGCGGTGACGTCGGCGGGCGTCCACCAGTCGCGCAGTTCGCCATTGGCGTCGACCATGCGGCCGCGCAGATCGAAGCCGCGGCTGAGTTCGTGCCCGACCAGCGCGCCGTAGGAGCCGAACAAGGCCGAGTCGCCGCGGTTGACGTCGAACACCGGCGGCTGCAGCACCGCCGCGGTCACGATCAGGCGGTTCTGCGCCAGATCGTAGGCCAACGCCGGCTGTTGCGGCAGCACGTCCCAGCGACGGTCCGCGTTGCCCTTGCCGATGCGCTTCATCTCTTCGCGGTGGCGCCAGGTGGAAGCGATGAGGATATTGCCGCCGAAACTGCCGCGGCCCATCGGCTGCACGCTGTAGTCCAAATCACGGCGCGGGGTGCCGATCTCGATCTTCAATTTATCGATCTTGGATTTGGCTTCGGTTTTCGCCGATGCGCTCATCCACGCGTTGCGCTCGATGCCGCGGGCCAGTGCGTCGCGCACTTCCTTGGCCACCGATTCGGCCTTGCTCTTGCTGGCGGCAGGCAGATAGCGGGCGGCGTACTCGCGGCCCAGCATCGGGCCGGCGGCGGTATTGATGGCGTCGAGCACCTGCCGCCAGCGCGGCGCGGGCGCCAGTTCGCCTTTCAGCACACGGCCGTGGAATTCGAAGTTGGCGTCGCGATACGACTTGGCCAGGTACGGCGCCATGGTGTCGCCAACCTGGAAGCGCAGATAGGTCTTCCACTGATCGGGCTTGAGCGTGCCGACCAGGGTGTTGAGTTGGGCGAACAACGCCGGGTTGACCATCGATACGGTGTCGTCGCTGACGCCCTGCGCCTTGAGGAAGGCATCCAGCTCCAGGTTGCGGTAGCGCTTGGCCAGGTCCTTGGTCGGCGTAGGCAGATAGTTGGAAAGCGGATTGCGCAGTTCCGGCAACGGTTTGGATACGCGCGCGATGCGCGTTTCCAGATCGATCACCGCATTGGCCTCGGCATCCAGCTTGTCGGCCTTGGTGCCGGTGAGGGCGAGGATCTGCTTGACGTAGTTCTTGTAGCGGCCCAGCAGTTCGCGCGTCTCCGCATCGCTGCGGGTGTAGTAGGCCGGATCGGGCAGGCCCAGGCCGCCTTGCGAGAAATAGCCGATGTGGCGGTCCAGGGCTTTTAGGTCCACATCCGGGCTGAAGTTGAAGGCCACCGGGATGCCGATCTGATGCAGCGCGGCGATGGCCGCCGGTACGTCTTTGGATTTCTTGATGCCGTTGATGCGGTCCAGCAGCGGAGCGATGGGCTTGGCGCCGTCGGCCTCCACGGCTGCTTCGTCCAGGCCGCTGGCCCAGAAATCGCCCAACAGTTTCTGCACGTTGCCCTGCGGCGACTGCATCGAGGCCTCCAGCAGCTGGCGCTGCTGCAACTGGCTGCGTTCGGCCAGCTGGCCCAATGCGGTCAGCGAGGCGGCCCCGGAAGGCAGCGGATTGGCCTTGAGCCAGGCCGCGTTGGCGCTGGCGTAGAAGTCGGTGCAGTCGGCGCTCACCGCCGGGGCCCTAGGCGCCTTTTTCTTCTTGGCCGCCTGGGCCTCGTTGGCGCCGAGCGCCAGGACCAGGGCGAAGGCGAGCAGGGTGGGCTTGGCGAAGGCGTGGCGCAGCTGGGTCATCAGGGGATCCGTTTCGATGGGTGCGGCGATTCTAGCAAGGGGGCCGTACCTGCCTATGAACTGGCTCCCAAAAGCGGACGCCCATAAAGCCAAGGCCCGGGAATTCAGGGCCTTGGTCTTCCTGCTTCAAGTTCCGACAGGGGCTACCAGATCACCACCCGGTCGGCTTCGCTGCGGACCATCGGGTCGCCGGCCTTGCATGAGAACGCCGCCGCGAACGCCGGCAGGTTGGCTAGGGGGCCGATGGCGCGGAACTGGCCCGGCGCATGCGGGTCGGAAGCCAGTTGCACCTTCATCGATTCCGGCGTGTCCTTGCCGCGCCAGGACAGCGCGTAGCCCACGAAGAACTGCTGGTCGCGGTCCAGTCCGCCGATCTTGGTTTCCGGCTTGCCCTCGGTGGCCTTGCGCATGGCGTCGTAGGCCACGTCCAGTCCGCCCAGGTCGGCGATGTTCTCGCCCAGGGTCAGGTTGCCGTTGACCTTCATCCCCGGGCCGACCTGGTAGCCGTCGAACTGCTTGGCCAGCTTGGCTGTCTGGGCGGCGAACTTGGCGCTGTCCTCCTGGGTCCACCACTGCTCGAAGTTGCCGGTGGGGCCGAAGCGCGAACCCTGGTCGTCGTAGCCATGGATCATCTCGTGGCCGATCACACCGCCGATGGCGCCGTAGTTCACTTCGTCCGGCGCATCCGGATCGAAGTACGGCGGCTGCAGGATCGCGGCGGGGAAGGTGATGTCGTTGTTCTGCGGGTTGTATCCCGCGTTGACCACTTGCGGCGCCATGCCCCATTCGGTCTTGTCCACCGGCTTGCCGATCTTGCCCAGGTTCCACTTGTAGTTGAATTCCTGCGTGGCCAGCACATTGCCCAGGTAGCTGTCGCGGTTGGTGCTCAAGCCGCTCCAGTCGCGCCACTTGTCCGGGTAGCCGATCTTGGCGGTGAAGGTGGCTTGTTTGGCTAATGCTTTCTGGCGGGTGGCGTCGCTCATCCATGCCAGTTTTTCCAGGCGTCCTTTCAACGCGACGCCCAGGTTGGCGACCAGCGCTTCCATGCGCTTCTTGGATTCGGGCGGGAACGCGACCTGCACGTACAACTGGCCCATGGTTTCATCGGCCGCGCCGTTGATGGCGCCCAGCACGCGCTTCCAGCGCGGCTTCATTTCCTTCTGTCCGTACAGGATCTTGTTGTGGAAGGCGAAGTTTTCCTGCACGAAGGGTTCGGACAGGTAGGGAGCCGCGCCATCCAGTGTGCTGTAGCGCAGGTAGGTCTTCCATTGCGCGGCGGGAACGTCGGCCAGCATTTTGCTCACTTCCTGGTGGAAGCCGGGCATGGACAGCGAGAACATCGCCGGCACCGCCAGTCCCTGCGACTCGAAGAACTTGGTCCATGGGAAGTTCGGCGAAAGTTTGTCCGCTTCCGCCGGCGTGGTGGCGTGGTAGTACAACTCCACATCGCGCGACAGGTCTTCTTCCGACAGCGAGGCCTTGGCCAGACGCGTTTCGAACGCCATCACTTCCTTGGCCTGGCTGGCGGCGTCGGCAGCGGTGGCGCCGCCCAGCTCGAGGATCTTGGCTACGTGGGCGACATAGGCGTCGCGCACGTCCTTCTTGTCGGCGTCGAAGTAATAGGTCTTGTCGGGCAGGCCCAGTCCACCCTGGCCAGCGTAGGCGATGTTGATGTCGGATCGCTTGAAATCCGGACCGGGACCGAAGGTGAACAACGGGAATTCGCCTTTCGACGCGCTGTCGCGCAGGTACTGGGCGATCGATTCCTGACCGGTCAACGCGTCGATCGCGGTCAGGTGCTGCTTCAAGGGTTCGATGCCCTGCGCGTTGATCTTGGCTTCGTCCATGCCGGTGGCCCAGAAGTCGCCGACGATCTTCTTCACCCCGGTCGCGTTCTTGTCGGCGGCGGCCTGCTCGGCCAGCTGGTGCTGCACGGCCAGGGCGCGCTCGGCCAGGATTTCCGCAGCGCCCCAGCTGGAGCGGTCGGCTGGAATTTCGTTGGCGGCCAGCCATTTGCTGTTGACGTGCGCGTTGAAGTCCGTGCAGGCCGACTGCGCCGGGTCCAGTTCGTCCACGGAGAAGCGGCTGAACGGCGGCAGTTTGCTTTCGTCGAGAGTCAGTGCGGCGGATTTGGTTTCGCCGGTCGGCGCGGCGGCCGTAGCGGCTTCGCCCTCGTTGCGTTTGCATGCCGTCAGCGCGGCGACGACGCAGGCGGAAAGCAGCAGGGCGCGGGGCAGGTTCGGTTGCATGTGTTTCTCTCCCTATGGATTGGATGACGCCGGCCGCGGCTGCGCCGCTTGACCGACTTTGGCACTTGGCAAAAAAGCGAAGGCCCGGACATGCCGGGCCTTCGTGGATGAAGCGGGTGGAATCAAGATCACCAGATCACGACTTTCTGGTCGTCGGCGCGGACCATGGGATCGCCGGCCTTGCACGAGAACGCGGCGGCGAACGCGGGCAGGTTGGACGGCGCGCCGATGGCGCGGAAGTTGGCCGGCGCATGCGGATCGGTCTTCAGGCGAACGGCCAGGTTCTCCGGGGTGAAGTTGCGGCGCCACACCGTGGCCCAGTTGAGGAAGAAGCGCTGATCGCGGGTCAGGCCGTCGGTCTTCGGATCGGGCGTGCCGTCGGTAGCTTTCTTCATCGCGTCGTAGGCTGTCGCCAAGCCGCCCAAGTCGGCGATGTTCTCGCCCAGGGTCAGCTCGCCGCTGACCTGGCCGCCGGCGTCGGTCTTGTAACCGTTGAACTGGTTGACCAGCTTGCCGGTGAGGCCCTTGAACGCGGTCGCGTCGGCTGGCGTCCACCAGTTCTCGAAGTTGCCGGTCGGTCCGAAGCGTGCGCCCTGATCGTCGTAACCGTGGCTCATCTCGTGGCCGATCACCGCGCCGATGCCGCCGTAGTTCATCTCATCGGTGGCGTTGGCGTCGAAGAACGGCGGCTGCAGGATCGCGGCCGGGAACACGATCTCGTTCTGCTGCGGGTTGTAGTAGGCGTTGACTGTCTGCGGGCTCATGCCCCATTCGGTCTTGTCCACCGGCTTGCCGATCTTGCTCAGGTTCCACTTGTAGTTGAATTCGTTGGCGGCCATCACGTTGCCGAAGTAGCTGTCGCGATTGGTCGACAAGCCGGTCCATTCACGCCATTTGTCGGGGAAGCCGATCTTCGGGGTGAAGGTGTCCCACTTGGCGATGGCCTTCTTCTTGGTCTCGTCGCTCATCCACGTCAGGTTTTCGATGCGCGCCTTCAATGCGGTGCGCAGGTTGCCTACCAGGGTTTCCATCTTGGCCTTGGATTCGGCCGGGAAAGCGACCTTCACGTACATCTGGCCCAACGCTTCGCCGGCCTGGGTTTCCACGGTATCCAGCACGCGCTTCCAGCGCGGCTTGATTTCCTTCTGGCCGTTCAGCACCTTGCCGTTGAAGTTGTAGTTCTCGTCGACGAAGGCCTGGCTGAGGTAGGGCGAAGCGTTATCGACGGCATGGAAGCGCAGGTAGCTGCGCCAGGTCGCCGGTACGGTGTCGCCCAGCATCTTGCTGACTTCCTGATGGAACGCCGGCATGGCCAGCGAGAATTTTTCCTGCGGGGCGACGCCCTGCGATTTGAAGAACTCGGTCCAGGAGAAGTTCGGGGTCAGCGCGTCGGCTTCGGCCAGGGTGACCGGGTTGTCGTACAGCTTGGTGTCGCGCGAGAGTTCGGTGCTGGTCTTGGAATGCTTGGCCAGGCGGGTTTCGAACGCGATCACCGACTTGGCCTGGGTGGCCGCATCGGCCGCCGGGATGCCGGACAGTTCAAGCGTCTTGGCGATGTGCGCCTCGTAGGCCTGCAGTTCCTTCTTGTTGGCTGGGCTGCTGTAGTACTCCGGATCGGGCAGACCCAGGCCGCCTTGCATCGCATAGGCGATGTTCTTGGTGGAGTCGGCGAAGTCGGCATTGGCGCCGAAGGCGAACAGGCCGTTCTGGCCCTTGGCCGCGCTGCTGCGGAGGTAGGCGACGATCGCGTCCTTGTCGTTCAGGGCGTCGATGGCGGCCAGCTCGCCCTTGATCGGCTCAATGCCCTGGGCGTTGATCTTGGCTTCGTCCATGCCGGTGGACCAGAGGTCGCCGACGATCTTCTCCACGCCGGTCGCGTTCTTGTCGGCGGCGGCCTGCTCGGCAAGCTGCCGTTGGGCGAAGGTCGAACGCTCGTCCAGCATCTCGAAGGCGCCCCAGCTGGCGCGATCGCCCGGGATGGCATTGGCAGCGAGCCATTTACCGTTGGCGTAGCCGCCGAAGTCGGCGCACGCGTTCTTGGTGGTGTCCAGATCGCTGATCAGAAAGCGGTTGACCGGCGGCAACTTGGATTCGTCCAGGGCTAGGGCCTTGGGTGCATCGGCGGGAGCATCGGCTTTGGCGGCTGGAGCGGCTTCATCGGGCTTTTGGCAGCCGGCCAATACGGCGGCGACCGCCAAGGAAAGCATGAGCAATTGAGGTTTACGAACGATCACATTTAACTCCGGCCCCACGGGGCATGGAAAGGGGTACCCCGGTGGGGCCGGGGCGGTCGCGCGACTGTACGCGTGTCGGCCGTTGTGGGCGGGTGTCGAAGGTCATGGGCTGGGATGACCTCTTTCGGCTGACTGGCCGGCCTTGGGCGACGGCCGGGTCCGATGCATGCGCATGTCAAAGGGGGTGTCCCTTCAATGGCGAAAATCAGTTGTCGAACTGGTTGGCCGGCGAGTGGGCTATGCGGCGTTAGCTAGATCAAGTGCGCCAGCATTGGGGTTGAACGCACTTTCACTCAACCGTCGGGAGACACTGGATGAACAAGGTTCTCGCAGTATCTATAGCCTTTGCGTTGCTGTTGTGTAATGGGGAATTCGTTCAGCAGGCTTCGGCTGCAGAAGCCTACCAACCTAAAACCCAGCGTGGACAACTGGTGCACAAGATCGTCAAGCAATGGGGTCCTTATGTTCAGGAGGCCTACAAAGCCAATTTGAATGGATGGGCAAAGGAGATGGGACCAGTTTTTGCGAAAGTGCCTCTTAATGATTTGCAGAAAGCAGCAGATGCCCGCAACTTTGACACGATGAACGATGCCCTGTTGGGCGCATCGGGTGTGGCGAGTGGTGGTGCAATCACGCCAAAAGCACTGGGAGATGTCTCGGCTGATTTGGTCTTCGTGCCCATCCCGCCTTGCCGCATCCTGGATACCCGTCTGGCCGGCGGCGCTATTGCGGCCGGTAGTACCCGGGGGGTCGATGTGAGCGCTGTATCCGATTACACCTTCCAGGGCGGTGACGCGAGCAATTGCAGCGGTATGGGTGCGGCCGGTTCCTTCGCCGCGGTGGCCGTGAACTTTACCTCCGTCACACCCGCGCAGACGGGCTATTTCACTGCATTCCCCTTCCTGGGAACCCAGCCACTGGCAGCCACACAGGTCTACACGGCTGGCGGAATCCTGAGCAACTTTGCGATAGTGAGGCTGGATCAAGGCGCTTCCGCCAACGAAATGAGCATCTTTTCGGAACGGCAGTTGCATCTTGTGGCCGATGTCGTCGGCTACTACACCAATCCGGAGGCGACTGCGCTGCAGTGCGTCGAGGTTGACGGCACTCCCCTCAACCTGGCGGCCGGCGCGGCCGGCAACGCGTTTGCGGGGGCGTGCGCCGCAGGCTACACCGCGGTCGAAACGCAATGCCGTCCTTCCATTTTCGGCATGCGGGTTGCGGGCAGTTGGACGTCGCATTGCAACATGGTCAACGACAGCGCTTCAGCGGGAACGGTTACCGCGACCGCTCGTTGCTGCCGCGTACCGGGCAGGTAAACGCCTATTCCAGGCCGTTCCACTTCGAAGGCCCGCCCAGTGCGGGCCTTCGATCTTGTGGAACCGGCGCGCATGCGCGAAGGTGTGGACTTCGGCCGCGATCGGTCATTGCCAGTGGTGTTGTGATGGAAGTGCGTTTCCACGGGGCCGCTGGCGAAGTCACTGGCTCCATGCATTTGGTTGTGGCCGCAGGCAAGAAAATCCTGCTGGACTGCGGAATGATGCAGGGCAGCCGCGAGGCCGAGGCGCGCAACGCGGACCCTTTCCCGTTCGAACCGGCGCAACTCGACGCGCTGGTGATCAGCCACGCGCATATCGACCATATCGGGCGCGTGCCGCTGCTGGTCAAGCGCGGTTTCGCAGGGCCGATCTTCATCCAGCAGGCCGGCGGCGATCTGATGCCGGTGATGCTTCTGGATTCGGCGTCGCTGGCCGAATCCGACGCCGAACGCACCAACCGCAAGTTGCGCCCAGGCGACGCGGAAGCGGTGCCGTTGTATACGCGCGCCGATGTGGAGCAGGCCATGCGCCAGGTGCAGGCGATGCCTTATGGCCAGCGCCGCGAGATCCTGCCGGGCGTGCAGATAACGTTCCGCGATGCGGGACATATCCTGGGGTCCTCCATCACCGAACTGTGGGCGGACGGCAGGAAACTCGTGTTCTCCGGCGATCTGGGCCCGAACGGCACGCCGATCCTGCGCGATCCGGAGATCATCGGGCAGGCGGACATGGTGCTGATGGAATCCACTTACGGCGACCGCAACCACCGCGACCGCCTGGATACCATCGACGAACTGGGCGAAATATTCGCCCAAGCGTGGCAGGAAGGCGGCAACGTGCTGATTCCCGCGTTCGCGGTGGGCCGCAGTCAGGAATTGCTGTACTGGTTCGCCCGGCATTGGGACGATTGGCAGCTGTCGCGCTGGAAGATCTTCCTGGACAGTCCGATGGCGGCGAAAGTCGTTTCGGTCTACGACCGCCACACCGATCTGTTCGACGCCGATGCGCAGGAGGTGTGGAAGCGCAAGCTCAACCCGTTCCAACTGCCCAATCTGCGCATCGCCGAAAGCGCGCAGGATTCGATGGCCATCAATGAGGTGCAGAGCGGGGCGATCATCGTCGCCGGTTCCGGCATGGCCAATGGCGGACGCATCCTCCACCACCTCAAGCACAACCTGGGGCGCGACAGCACGCATCTGGTGTTCGTCGGCTACCAGGCCGAAGGCACGCTGGGCAGGCGTTTGGTAGACGGCGCGCAATGGGCGCGCATCCATGGCCGTGACTACCGCGTGCATGCCAAGCGGCACACCATCGGCGGACTGTCCGCGCATACCGATCAGCGCGGCCTGATGGCTTGGTACGCCGGCTTTACCACGCATCCGCCCTTGGTGCTGGTGCATGGGGAAGACAAGGCGCGCGAAGCCCTGGCGGGCGAGATCGGCGAACGCGACGGTATCGAGGTGCAGTTGGCGAGACCGGGGATGGTGTTGCAGGTTTAGCTCGGCGCGCAGCCCCGTTCGCCGGTGTGGCTGAAGCTGCGGTTGCGGCCGGCTTGCTTGGCTTGGTAGAGCGCGTTGTCGGCCAGTTCGAATACGTACGCCGCGGTTTCTTCTTCGCTCTGGGTGGTGTGGATGCCGATGCTGGCCGTGAACGGCGGCAAAGGCACATGGTTGCCGGTGCGCGAGGACAGGTTGGCCAGGTCCACGTGGATGGTGGTGGCGATGGCGGCGGCGGCCTGCGGCGTGGTTTCGGGCAGCAGTACGGCGAACTCGTCGCCGCCCAGCCGCGCCACCAGGTCGCGGGGACGGCGCGCGCGGCCGCGCAGGATCGTGGACAGCGCGCGCAACACTTCGTCGCCGGCGGGATGGCCCAGGCCGTCGTTCAGGCGTTTGAAGTGGTCCACGTCCAGCAACAGCAGCGAGAGCGGCTGGCCGGTGCGCCGCGACGAGCGCAATTCCTGTTCCAGTTCCTCATCGAACTTGATGCGGTTGGCCAGGCCGGTAAGGGGATCGGACTGGGCCTGCCGCCGCGTCCGCCGTAATGTGCGCAGAACCAGCAGCAGGGCGCCCAGGGCCAGCACCATCAGCGCGGGGACGGGCGGGTACCACGCATGCCCGAATCGCAGCAGCAGCCAGGACAGCAACGGCACGGCGAGCAACGCGACCAGGATCGGCCGCCAGGTACGTTGCAGGCCGGGAAGTCCGAGCAGCAGCAGCGGCAGGATCACCATCAGGATCGACAGGCCGATCTGCCAGGTTATCGACAGCGGCACCACGGCATCGTTGCGCATCAGCATGTTCAGCGCATTGGCTTGGTAGTCGACTCCCGACATGCGTGGCTGCGTGGCGTGCCAACCCGGCGTAGCCAACTCGTCGCCCATGCCCGCGGCGGTCACGCCCACCAGCACCAGGCGCCCGCGCAGCAGCGAAGTCGGCACGCGCCCTTTCAGCACATCCACATAGGAGACGCTTTGGAAGCCGTCGGGCGGGTCGGTGTACGGAATCAGCACCTGGTAGTCGCGCACCCAGCGATGCGGCGATGCCTCCTGCAGGTCGGCCACGCGCAGCCCGGGAAGTTCGGCGGTGGGATTGGGCTCGTTTCCGATCTGGCTCAGAGCCAAGGCCAACGATGGCCAGTGCGGCGAACCGAGGCCGGCGCGCAGGAACATGCTGCGCGCCATGCCGTCGCCATCCAGCGCCATGTCGACATGGCCCAGCGAAGCGGCTGCGGCGGCGAACTCGGGAATCGGCATGAGCTCGACCGAAGGGCCGTTGAGGCGTTCGGCCTCGGCGTAGACCGGCAGCACCACCTTGCCGCTCCGGTTCAGCGCCTGCGCCAGCAGCGCATCGCCTTCGGGGTCGAACAAAGCGGGTTCGGAGAGCAGGATGTTGAGGGCTACGCCGCGTACGCCGGCATCGCCAAGGCGTTCCAGCAGCTCCGCATGCGTGCGTCGCGACCACGGCCAGCGACCGAGCTCGGTCAGGCTTTTTTCGTCGATCGCCACGATCACGATGCGGTCGTCGGCGGTGCGGGAAGAGGCATGGACCAAGGTGTCGTACATCCACGCGTCCGCACGCCAGGTCACCCCGAACAAATGCAGCAGGGTCACGATGGAAGCCGCAGTCAGCGCGGTGAGCAGTCGCGACTTGCTTCGGATCCCGTGGGCGCGTGGTCCGCTCATAACGCCAGCAGGATCCACAGCATGCCGCCCGCTGCGACGCCCGTGCAGACGCCGCACGGCACTTTCACGCGTTGCGCTGGCGGGAAGGGCGCTTCATAGCCGTCGCTGCCGATCGCCTGCGCGCGCAGGTACCAGCTGCCCGGCCGAAGTTTGGGCAGAGTGATCCGCGCCTGGTCCACCACCTGGTCGACGCGGACGTTCTTGAAGTCCGGCGAGCGCGACAACTGGAAGCGGTAGCGCTGGCCCGGTTCTCCAGCGCGCCAGTGGAAGGTCACGCTGCGGGAGTCGCCGGTTTCGTCCTCGATCTCGCCCGCTTCCGGCAAAGGCTGCACAGTGAACGCGATGGGATCGCTATACGGGCCCTGGCGGCCGTGGTTGGCGTCGCTGGCGATGCGCCAGTAGTAGCGGCCGGGCGCCAGCGCCTGCGGTGCGCGCAGACGAGTGCCTTTTTCCTGGCGCAGGGAAAGCGGGCGTTGGAAGCCGGCGTTATCGGCCAATTCGAAACGGTAGACCGCCGCGTCGGCGACGTCGGCCCAACGGAACTCGGGCTGGTCTTCGCGGACAAGGCTGTCGGCCTTGGGCGCGATGGCGAAGGGGGGCTCGGGCAGGGTTTCGGCGACGAAACGGGCGGTGGCGTCGTAGCCTTCCAGTCCCTGCGCATCGATGGCGCGCACGCGCAGGAAGTACGTCCCCTCCTGCAGCAAGGGCAGGTTGGCCAGCGCATCGGTGGTTTCCAGGTCGGCCAGCAGCGTATCGAAGGTGGCCGTATTGCTGGCTTGCACGCGGTAACGCTGCGCTCGTTCCAGCGCGCGCCATTTCACTTCGGCGCGCGCGCCGTTCAACTTGGCGGGAATGCCCGAGAGGTCCGGCGCGGGCAACAACGGCACCGCCCGGATCGGCGTCGCCTGTCCGGCGGCCACCACCGTGCCATAACCACGCTTCACCAGCGTGCTGCGGGGGCCGGCGCCGACCGCGACGCTGCCTTCCGTTACTTCGGCCTGGGTGCGCGATTCTTCCGCATTCACCCGGAAGCGGGTGCCGCGCACCGCCGAGGTGGCGTTGGGCGTGTCCACGATGAAGGCGGGCGAAGCGCCACGGCTGGGAGTCACGCTGTTGGTGATGCGGCCGCGTTGCAGGCGCAGGCGGGTATCGACCATGCCGCTCTTGCCGTACTGGCTGAGGCGGTCAAGGCGAAGCTCGCTTTCGCCTTGCAGCAGTAGGCGCGTGCGGTCGGCGAACTCCAGGGTCAAGGTCGCGTCCCGCGCCGTACGCAGCAGGGCGCCGACGCCCAATTGCATGCCTTCGGTCGCCGGGACGGCGCTGCCGTTTCCGATGCCATCGACCAAGGCCTGTCCGCGTACGGCGACCACCCGCGCCCGCGCCGGCTGCAGATGCAACCAGGCAAGCGGAAAGCGGACAGTGGAGCCGGGGGGCAGCTGGTAGGGGTTGGAGATGTGGTTGTGCGCCTGCAGCTGCTGCCAGGGGATGCCGGGCTTGAGGTATTCGCCCGCCAGGTCCCAGATGGTGTCGCCGGGGCGGATGCGGTAGCTCCAGTCCTCGGCCGAGGCCAGCGGACTGCCTGCCAGCAACAGCAGCAATACACAGCACTTGACCAGCAGGGCGGCACGGCGCTGGCCGGAATAGTCGATATCGAAACTGACCCGCATGCCCATCATGTCGCCGATGCCCCACTTCCACAATTATAAGTGAACCAGTTGGCATTAAGTGGCCTGATCGGGCGGGAACCTGCGTTATGCGGGCCGTTTTCGGGAGATGATTCCTGCCGCCGGCCACTCCAAGCCGGGGAGGGTGGGGATGTCCAAGATGCCGGGTAAATGTGACGTGCTGCTGGTGGGTGGTGGCCATAATGGCCTGGTCTGCGCGACCTATCTTGCGAAGGCCGGGTTGAAGGTCACCGTGCTGGAACGACGGCAAGTGGTCGGCGGCGCGGCCGTGACCGAGGAATTCCACCCTGGCTTCCGCAATTCGGTAGCGTCCTACACGGTGTCGCTGCTGCAGCCCAAGGTCATCGCCGACCTGGACCTTCATGGACACGGGCTGCAGATCGTGCAGCGCAAGCGCAGCAATTTCCTGCCATTGCCCGACGGCCGCTACCTGCTGACCGGAGGCGGCGAGACCCTTGAGCAGGTGGCCAAGTTCTCCCGCCGCGACGCCGAGCGCCTGCCCGAATACGAACGTCGCCTGGACGCCATCGCCGATGTGCTGCGCGCATTGGCCTTGCAGCCGCCGCCGAACGTGACCGACGGCGGCTGGTGGAAAGCGCTTCCCGAGCTGATGCGTGCCGGGCGTTTGGGCAAACGGTTACATGCGCTGGACGAAACGCTGCGTCAGGAACTGCTGGATTTATTCACTGTCTCGGCCGGCGAATACCTGGATCGCTGGTTCGAAAGCACGCCGATCAAGGCCGTGCTGGGCTTCGACGGTATCGTCGGCAACTACGCCAGCCCGTATACGCCGGGTTCGGCCTACGTATTGCTGCACCACGTGTTCGGCGAAGTGAACGGAGTCAAAGGCGCGTGGGGCCATGCCATCGGCGGCATGGGCGCGATCACCCAGGCCATGGCGAAGGCGGCCGTGGCCGCCGGCGTGGAAATCCGCACCGATGCGGGCGTGCGCGAAGTGCTGGTCGAGCAGGGGCGCGCGGTCGGCGTGCGCACCGAGTCCGGCGAAACCCTGCATGCGCGCGCGGTGGTCGCCAACGTCAATCCGAAGCTGCTGTACGAGCGCCTGATGTCGCCGGCCGCGGTGCCTGCGCCCACCCGCGAACGCATGGCCAACTGGCGCTGCGGTTCCGGCACGCTGCGCATGAACGTCGCCCTGTCGCGACTGCCCGATTTCACCGCGCTGCCGGGCGAAGGCGACCACCTCACCGCCGGCATCATCATGGCGCCGGACCTGGACTACATGGACCGCGCCTATCTGGATGCGCGCGCCAACGGATGGTCGAAGGAACCCATTGTCGAGATGCTGATTCCTTCCACGCTGGACGCCACGCTGGCGCCGCCGGGACAGCACGTGGCCAGCTTGTTCTGCCAGCAGGTGCAGCCGGAACTTTCCGGCGGACGCAACTGGGACGACCATCGCGACGAAGTCGCCGATCTGATGATCGCAACGGTCGACAAGTACGCACCTGGCTTCAAGGATTCGGTATTGGGAAGGCAGGTGCTGACGCCGATGGATCTGGAGCGCACGTTCGGTCTTATCGGCGGCGACATCTTTCACGGCGCGTTGTCGCTCAATCAGTTGTTCAGCGCACGGCCCATGGTGGGACAGGCCGATTATCGCGGCGCGGTTCCGGGCCTGTATCTCTGTGGAGCCGGCACGCACCCGGGCGGTGGCGTCACCGGCGCGCCCGGACACAACGCCGCTCAGGTGATCATCGCCGACCTGTGAGCGCGCGTATGTAAGAGCGCCGTAGGAGCGGCGCGCGCCGCTCCTACGGCGAGCGGGATCAGTTCTTCTTGCTGGCGATCCAGCGATCGATCTTGGCTTCCAGCACGTCCAGCGGCACTGAGCCGTCCTTCAGCACTTCGGCGTGGAATTGGCGCACGTCGAACTTGCTGCCCAGTTCCTTCTCCGACTTGGCCCGCAGCTGCTGGATCTTGAGTTCGCCGATCTTGTAGGCCAGCGCCTGCGCCGGCCAGGCGATGTAGCGCTCGGCTTCGGCGGTGGATTGCGTTTCGCTCTCGGCGGAATTGTCCAGCATGTACTTGATCACCTGTTCGCGGGTCCAGCCCTTGCTGTGCAGGCCGGTGTCGGTGACCAGGCGGATCGCGCGCCACAGTTCGTTCTGCAGGTAGCCGAAGTAGTCGTACGGAGTCTCGTACACGCCCAGCGACTTGCCCAGCGATTCGGAGTACAGGCCCCAGCCTTCGATGAAGGCGGTCTCGCCGCCGAAGCGTCGGAACGCCGGCACTCCGCTGAGTTCCTGCTGCAGGGCCAACTGGAAATGGTGGCCGGGGATCGCTTCGTGCAGATACAGGTCTTCCGCATCCCAGGTCTTGCGGGTCGGCAGGTCGTAGGTGTTGACGTAGAAGATGCCGGGGCGGCTGCCGTCTTCGCTGGGGCTCTGGTATTCGCCGCCGGCCGCGGACTTGGCGCGGAACGCCTCCACCGGGCGGATTTCGAACGGCGCCTTGGGCGTCAGCGAGAACTGTTCGGGAATGCGCTTGTTGATGCGCGCTTCAAGCGCACGGTAATAAGCCAGCAGCGCCGGCTCGTCCTTGAAGCTGAAACGCGGATCGTTCTGCATGAACTTGAAGAAATCCTGCAGCGAACCCTTGAAGCCGGTCTCGGCCATGAGCTTGCGGATCTGGCCGTGGATACGCGCCACCTCGCTCAGGCCGAGCTGGTGGATGGCGTCGGGGCTCATGTCGGTGGTGGTGGAGTTGCGCGCGTTGTAGGCGTACCAGGCCAGGCCGTCGGGCAGCTTGTCCAGGCCGACGCTGTCGCGCGTGGCGGGCAGGTATTCGTCGTTGATGAAAGCGCGCAGCTTGCGGTACGCCGGCACCAGCTGTTCGCCGATCATCTTGTTGTATGCGGCGGTCAGGCGCTGCTTGTCGGCGGCGCTGAAATCGGCGGGCATGTTCTTGATCGGCCCCCAGAACAGGGTGTCTTCCGGCTTGTCCTTGATCAGCGCATCCAGCTGCGGAATCACCTTGACCATCAGCGCGCGCGGCTGCACCACGCCGGCCTTGATGCCTTCGCGCATGTTGGCGATGTCGGTGTCGAACAGGGTCGGCAGTTTGTTGCCGCGCGCCAGCCAGTTGTCGTAGTCCTTGACCGTCTTGAACGGTTGCGCGCTGCTACCCGAGCCCAGCATCACCGCATAGCTGGCGATGCTGGCCATCTGGTTGACGGGCATCATCCAGTCCGGGAATTTCTCGCCTTCCAGCGAATTCTCCGCGTCGCGCACGAAGATCTCATAGCTCAGCAGATCCTGGCCCTGCAGGCCCGCGCTGCCGACATCCTGGATGGTCTTCAGCCAGCGCACGGTGAAGTCGTGCTGCTGTTTGCGGTACTCCGCGGAACCGAAGTCGGGCAACAGATCGTTGTAGCGGTTGTCGCCCTGGAAAGTGGCCTGGACGGGATTGAGTTTCAGCACCTCTTCCCAGTATTCGGCATACAGCTTGGTCAGCCGCGCGCCCTTGTCCTCCGCGACCTGGGTGGTTTCCGCCGTTTTCTTCTTCGCGGCTTCGGCTTGCGGAACCGCGGTCATCAAAACGGCGGCGGTGGCTAGGGCAAGCAGGCTGGGCAACAGACGGGTCATCGCAAGGCTCCGGAAGGCGGTAGCCAGCGAGAGTGCCGCATGCGGGCGTTCGGGGCCAGCGACGAAAGTCACGGATGCGTGCAGGCGCAGGCAAGGCCTGTTCCTGCGGTCAGTCCGCTGCGGCTTCCTCGCGCAGTTCCTGCTCGCGCGCGGCGCCCAGGTAGGCGCGGATACCGCGCCGCATCAGATACAGCAGCGGGATCAATGCGATCGCCGCCAGCATCTTGTAGGCGTAGTTGACCGTGCTTACCGCCAGGAACAGCGAGGTCGGCCACTTCTGCGGCCCCAGCACGAAAGCGATGTACAGCACCACGAAACTGTCGACCAGCTGCGACACCGCGGTGGAACCGGTGGCGCGCAGCCACACGTGTTTCTCGCCGGTCGCATTGCGGATGCGGTGGAACACGGCGACATCGATCAACTGCCCCAGCAGGAAGGCGACGATGGAACCGGCGATGGTCCACATGCCCTGGCCGAAGATCGCCGCGAAAGCCTTCTGGTAGTCGGGCACGCCCTGCGACTGCGCGGCCGCCACCCACCAGCTGGCCGGGGCCAGTGCGATGGCGGCGAAGGCGAACAGGAAGCCGTAGACGATCAGCGCCACCGCCACCCACGAGATGAACTTCACTCCGCGCCGGCCGAAGAATTCGTTGATGGTGTCGGTGAGGATGAACACCATCGGCCACAACAGGGTGCCGGCGGTGAAACTCAACGAACCTTTCTGCCCGAACAGGTTCCATTCGAACGGCGCGATGCCCAGCGTGTCTTCCAAGGCGAAGATCTTCACGCCGATGAATTCGGCCAGCACCGCGTTGACGCAGAAGAACGCGGCCAGCGCGATGAACAGCCTTACCGCGCGGTCGTCGAGCGTGCGCGCCGGCGACATCGGTCAGCGGTCGCCCGCGCGGGTGAAGGGCACGCTTTCCGGCGACACCGCGCCGCCGGAGATGATGAAGCTCATCGCCTGGTCCACGGTCCAGTCGGTGGGCGTGAGCATTTCTATCGGCACGATTTCCAGGTAGCCGGAAGTCGGGTTGGGCGTGGTCGGCACGTACACGGCGGCCAGTTCGCGGCCGGTGCCTTCCTCTTTGAGGATGCGCGTGACCAGCCCTACCGATTTCATTTCCTTGTGCGGAAAATCCACCAGCACCACGCGCTGCGTGTTGCCCGGCTTGGTCTGCAGGATGTCCAGCAACTGCCGCGCGCTGGTGTAGATGGTGCTGGCCAACGGTATGCGCAGCACCAGTAGCTCGAACCAGCCCAGCAGGCGCTGCCCGATCACGCGCCGGGTCAGCACGCCGACGGCCAGGATCACGAACAGCGTGGCGATCAGCGCGATGCTGGCCTGCACCCACTGCGCGTTGAACCAGCCCATCGAATCGGGGAAGGAGGCGGCGATCTGGTGCGAGAGCGGTCCGACCAGCGGACGGCTGATGTCGGACAGCAACACGAACACGAATTTGACCACGACCCAGGTCAGCCAGATGGGCAACAGGGTCAGCAGGCCGGTCAGGAAGAGCTTCTGCAGGGAAGGGCGGGGGGCGGGGGAGTCGTTGTGCATGGCCGCATTGTAGCGGGGCATGTGGGCGGAAGCGGTTGCCCTGCTGCGATTGATACCACCCAAGAGTCGTCATTCCCGCCTTCGCGGGAATGACGACTATTTTTTCCTGGCACAAGCCATGGGCGGTGGTTATTTGACTACCTTCGCCTTGGCTTCAACCGCACATAGATCTGCTTGCGCACCCGCGCCACCACATCGCCCTGCGCATCGACCACGTCGACCGGAAACCACTTCAGGTATTTCTCGCCGTTGGCGGTCGCGGCGCGGATCTCGTCCAGGTCCCGGTCCTCGACGTTGAATTCCGCATGCACCGTGCCCTTGCCCGGCTTCACGAATTCGATCTCGGCCGCCTTGTCCCAGACGATGAAGTCGCGCCCCAGGCATTCCTTGATCGGAATCATCCAGAACGGGTCGGTCATGGCGAACAGGTTGCCGCCGAAATGGGTGCCGACGTAGTTGCGGTTCCACGGACGCATGCGCAATTCCACGCGGACATGCCGCCAGTCGGGCGAGAAACGGGTGACATGGATGCCGCTGGCCACGAATGGCGGCCAGAGGTTGAAGATCAGGCGCAGGGTGGAGGGTTTCACAGGGTGGCTCGGTGGGGACCGGGCGGAACACTACCATACCATTGGGTATGGAGGTTTGGAGAACGTCATCCCTCAAATAAAGAGCGCTATTCCCAAAGGGCGTCGTCCCGGCGAATGCCGGGACCCAACTGTGCGAGAGGCGATGGATGGATCCCGGCATTCGCCGGGATGACGGTCGTTGTTTTTGCTTCGACTGTGCGTTGGTCGCGCCTTGTCTGGGCATTGTGCGCCAAGCACGCTATCGCTAGAACAGCAGCGACGACATCTTGCGCCGGTACTGCCCCACCAGATTGGGGTCCTCCACCACCCGGAACGCATCGATCAACAGCTTCTTGGGCATTCCGTCTTCGTAGCCACGGTCGCGACGCAGCATCTCCAGGAACTGCTCCAGCCCCAGTGCTTCCTTTCCGCCCAGCAACTGCTGCACGCCCAGCAGGCGACGTGCCCGCAGGTCGTCCGGGTTGGAAGCTATGGCGGCCTCCAGTACTTCCACTGGCGGCGCGTCCTTCAACAGTGCGACGAAACTCAGCCGCGAGCGTGCGCGGATCGCGCGATCGTCGGCGGCCAGATTGGCGGGCAGGGCGTCGAGCAGGGTCTCGGCCTCGCCGACTGCGCCGGTCTTGAGCAGGGCCAGGGCAAGATCGAGCTTGAGTTCGGCCTTGTCCGGCTCGGTTTCGATGGCCTTGCGCAGGGTCAGGACTTCCGCATGCGGATCCAGCGGGGCGGCTTCTTCCGCAACGGGCTCTTCATTGGCGGCTGCACCCGGTTCGATCCCGTGCTGCTTCAGGAACTCGCGCAATTGGCCTTCCGGCACCGCGCCGGGGAAGCCATCGACGATCTGTCCGCCCTTGACCAGAAATACGGTCGGCACCGAACGGATCTGGAAAGCCGCGGCGATCTCCTGCTGCTTGTCCACGTCGACCTTGGCCAGGCGGAAAGCGCCGTTGTATTCGCCGGCCAGCTTTTCCAGGATCGGGCCCAGGGTCTTGCAGGGCCCGCACCAGGTGGCCCAGAAGTCGACCAGCACGGGGGTCTGCAGGGATTTCTGCAGGACTTCGGCTTCGAAGGTTTCGGTGGTGGCGTCGAAGACGTGAAGGGAGTCGGACATGGCGGGCTCATTGAAAAATCTGCGGCTGACATGGTGCCAGCCTGGACGGGAAACAAGTTGATGTAAAAAGGACTTGACATTGCGAAGCATGAATGTAATGTACAGCATACAAATAGTCACTTCGGAATTACACAATGACAACGCATGGTCGATGGCTGATTGGCGCTGCGCTGGTGGCCGCGTTCGCGCTCTGGCTGCTGCTGGCCGGTCCCGCCCGCATCCTGGGTTTCGATGGCGGCCAGGCTGGAATGGTGTTGCTGCTGGCTGCGGCCTGGGTGTCGCTCTATCGCATCTCGCGCACACCGCGCGATCAGCTGGAAGGGATGGCTTCGCCGGGCGAATGGCGTGCGTGGTTGGGACTGGGCTTCATGCTGGTGGCGGTGATCTACTTTTTGGTCAAGGCGCAGGTGTTCCAGCAGATGTCGGCATGGAACGACCCCGACGCAGCCGCGGTGGCCCGCAATCTGGTCATGCTGCTGATCGCCTGGGCGGTACTGGCCAATGTCCTGGCTTCACGTTGGAAGGGCGCCGTGCGGGAAGACGAACGCGACCGTGAAATCGAGAAGCAGGCCGCCGATTGGGGCCACGGGGCGCTGGTGTTCTGCATCATCGGCATCGTGGCGATGCTGGGCTTCTCGCCTGCGGAGAGGTTGCAGTGGGCCAGGCCGTTCGTGATCGCCAACCTGCTGGTGTTCGTCTTGATGTGGGGCTGGCTGTGCGAATACGCGGCAACGGCGCTGATGTACTGGCGCGACCGTCGATGACCGGCACGCCGCTGGCCAACGAGATCCGCCGTTTGCGCTTCGAGCGCGGCGAGATGACCCAGGAAGCGCTGGCGCAGGCCTGCGGAGTGACGCGGCAGACCATCATCGCGCTGGAAGCGGGCAAGTATTCGCCATCGCTGGAGCTGGCGTTCCGCATCGCGCGTGCGTTTGGAGTGGGCGTGGAGGAGGTGTTCCGATGGAAGAGCGAATGAACTTGCGATTGGGCCATGCCGGATGGATGGCGGCGCTGCTGTTCCTGGCGGCGGTGGCGGGTTTCGGAGCGGCGTTGGACGGGTACTCGCAATTGCGATTCCCGGTTGCGTTGTTGGGTGCGAAGGGCTTTCCGAACGCGTTGGCGTTCAACCTGCTGGCGTTCGTGCTGCCAGGGATGCTGGCGGGAGTCGTGGCGATGCTGTTGCGCCGCAGGTTGCCGGCAGGCGCCGGATGGTCGCTGCGGATCGGCGCGCAACTCGCATTCCTTTCCGCGCTGGCTTTCATCGCCATGGGCTTGTTGCCGTTGGATCCCCAGGATCTGGAAAGCGAAAGCAGCAGACTGCACGGCACTGCGTGGATGCTGTGGACAGTGGCATTCGTTCCCGCTGCGGTGCTGCTGGGTGCCGGGCTGCTGGCTTATCCGAACGCGCGGCGATTCGCCTGGTTGTGCCTAGTGATGGCCGCTGGCGTGATGCTGGCGGGATTCGTGTTCACCGAATTGATGCCAGCGGGATTGGCGCAGCGCATTGCGTTCGGGTTGTGGCTGTTGTGGGTTGCGATCGCAGGCCGCTTCAGTATTCGCGTGTAGGCCAAGCCTGCGCGCGATGCATTAATCATGAGGAATGCGTCGGACACGCTACCAAATTTACGTTGCCACGACATCCGCCAAATCGACTATCTGTGAGCGATGGAGTATTTGATGTCGCGGACGCTTTTTATCTTGTGAGCGCGGATATTCCGTTGCTAGCATCGAGTCGCCACAGGAAAGATTTCTGCGGCGTTCACTCTTCCTCGTACGACTCGGTTCACTCAGTCGAAGAGGCCACAAGAAAAATATATGGAGCAATGCATATTATGAAGATGCTGATTCTGGGAGCGATGATGGTGCTGGGCGTGTCGACCGCTCAAGCGAAGAACGCGGCCGAGTTGTCGTTGCCGAAAGAAACGAGCTATTCCTACGGCCTTCGTCCTGTCTGCGAGCGGGGCCAGACGAGGGAGTACATCTACAATGCGCAGGGTCAGATCATTGGTTGGAGATGCGTCTGGTGATTCCAGGCGTTTGCCGGGATCCGTGACAAAAAAAGCGGCCAAGAGGCCGCTTTTTTATTTCCCCTGGAAGTCCGCGGGTCAGAGCTGCGCACTTGGTGCCCGCAGTCGGTAGGTCGGGGCTACGCCCCCGACGCTGAGTGGCCGCAAACGGCGTCGGCCGCGTAGGACGGACTACGTTATTCGATAGTGGGCGGGCGATGAACCACACCGTCTTGCAGCGCATAGGGAGCGGGAATGCCGGTTTCGACCATGCACAGGAGCTCGCCTGCGTTGTCGCCGCGCTGGGTCACGCCCATGTCGGCGCCGAAAGCCTTCTTGATTCCGTCTTTATCTGCGCGGCCGGCGGTCTGCTGGATCTGCGAGCCGATGCGGGTCCCCTTGGGCTGCACCATCGCCGGGAAATAGCGCAGAGACAGGGGTTTCCCTGCGTCGGGGGCGTAGCCCCGACCTACCCGGACCTGCGCTTTCCTCCATCGAAGCCTCATGCCGGGAAACGCCGCCATGGCGGCGCTTGCTGCGCTGCGGTACGCTTCGCAGCTTGATTTCAGCGCCGAAGTCCGCCCACGCATGTCAGTTCCAGCCGAATCCGCCGTCCACGATCCCAAGTCCGTCGAAACCGCCGCCCAGTCCTTCTGGGACCGGAACCGCGCCTTCGAAGTCGACGAAACCTCCGACAAGCCCAAGTTCTACTGCCTGTCGATGCTGCCGTACCCGTCCGGCGCGCTGCATATGGGCCACGTGCGCAACTACACCATCGGCGATGTGATCAGCCGCTACCAGCGCATGACCGGCAAGAACGTACTGCAGCCGATGGGCTGGGACGCTTTCGGCCTGCCGGCGGAAAACGCCGCGATCAAGAACCACACCGCGCCGGCCAAGTGGACCTACGCCAACATCGAGCACATGCGCAGCCAGCTGAAGTCGCTGGGCTACGCCATCGATTGGTCGCGCGAGTTCGCCACCTGCCGTCCGGATTACTACGTGCACGAGCAGCGCATGTTCGTGCGCCTGCTGCGCAAGGGCATCGCCTATCGCAAGAATTCGGTGGTCAACTGGGATCCGGTGGACCAGACCGTGCTGGCCAACGAGCAGGTCATCGACGGCCGCGGCTGGCGCTCGGGCGCGGTGGTGGAAAAGCGCGAGATTCCGCAATGGTTCCTGCGCATCACCGACTACGCGCAGGAACTGCTGGACGGGCTGGACGAACTGCCGGGCTGGCCGGATTCGGTCAAGACCATGCAGCGCAACTGGATCGGCCGCTCGGAAGGGCTGGAGATCAAGTTCGCGGTGGAAGGGCACGAGTCGCTGACGGTGTTCACCACGCGTCCGGACACGCTGATGGGCGTGACCTTCGTGTCCATCGCCGGCGAACATCCGCTGGCGTTGAAGGCAGCGGCTTCCAATCCGCAGCTGGCCGCTTTCCTGGACGAACTCAAGCATGGCGGCGTGTCGGAAGCCGAACTGGAAACGCAGGAAAAACGCGGCATGGACACCGGCCTGCGCGCGGTGCATCCGGTCACCGGCGACAAGGTGCCGGTGTGGGTCGCCAACTTCGTGCTGATGGGCTACGGCACCGGCGCGGTGATGGCGGTGCCGGGCCACGACGAACGCGATTTCGAATTCGCGCACAAGTACGGCTTGCCGATCCAGCAGGTGATCGCGCTGAAGTCGCCGAAGAGCGAGATCGAACAGAACTACGACGCCAGCACCTGGCACGACTGGTACGCCGACAAGACCCGTCCGGATCTGGAGCTGGTGAACTCCGGCGAATTCGACGGCCTGGGTTATCGCGGTGCCTTCGAAGCGCTGGCCGAACGTTTCGAGCGCCAGGGCCGCGGCCAGCGCCGCATCAACTATCGTCTGCGCGACTGGGGCGTGTCGCGTCAGCGTTACTGGGGTTGCCCGATTCCGGTGATCTATTGCGCCAATTGCGGCGCGGTGCCGGTACCCGAATCGCAATTGCCGGTGGTGCTGCCCGAAGACGTGACCCTGGACGGGGTGAAGTCGCCGATCAAGGCCGATCCGGAATGGCGCAAGACTAAGTGCCCGGAATGCGGCGGCGCTGCCGAGCGCGAAACCGACACCTTCGACACCTTCATGGAATCCAGCTGGTACTACGCGCGCTACACCTCGCCGGGCGCCAGGGACATGGTCGACAAGCGCGGCAATTACTGGCTGCCCGTCGACCAGTACATCGGCGGCATCGAACACGCGATCCTGCACCTGATGTACTTCCGTTTCTACCACAAGCTTCTGCGCGACGCGCGTCTGGTGGACAGCGACGAACCTGCCGCCAACCTGCTGTGCCAGGGCATGGTCATCGCCGACACCTACTTCCGCGAAACCGCCAACGGCAACAAGGAATGGATCAATCCCGCCGATGTGGAAGTGCAGCGCGACGAGCGCGGCCGCATCGTCGGCGCCAAGCTGATCGCCGACGGGCAGCCGGTATCGATCGGCGGCAGCGAGAAGATGTCCAAGTCCAAGAACAACGGCGTGGATCCGCAGGCGATGGTGGACAAATACGGCGCCGACACCGTGCGCCTGTTCTCCATGTTCGCCGCACCGCCGGAACAGTCGCTGGAGTGGAACGAAGCCGGCGTGGAAGGCATGGCGCGTTTCCTGCGCCGTCTGTGGGTGCAGGCGCAGAAGCATGCGGCATCGGGCGCGGCGCCGGCGGCGGATCTGTCCGCCTTGTCCGTCGAACAGAAAGCGTTGCGCCGCAAGACCCACGAGACCATCGACAAGGTGGCCGGCGACTATGGCCGCCGCCACAGCTTCAATACCGCCATCGCGGCGGTGATGGAACTGTCCAATGAGTTGAACAAGTTCGAGGATGCCAGCGACAACGGCCGCGCCATCCGCCAGGAAGCGCTGGAAGCGGCGGTGCTGCTGCTCAACCCCATCACTCCGCACAGCAGCCACGCGCTGTGGCAGGTGCTGGGACATGCGGAGACGCTGCTGGAAGACCTGCCGTTCCCGCAGGCGGACGGCTCGGCGCTGGTGCGCGACCAACTGACCCTGGCGGTGCAGGTCAACGGCAAGCTGCGCGGCACGATAGAAGTAGCCCGCGACCTGCCGCGCGACCAGATCGAAGCGCTGGCCAAGGCCGAACCCAACACGGCCAAGTTCATGCAGGGCATGGAAGTGCGCAAGGTGATCATCGTGCCGGGCAAGATCGTCAACATCGTGGCGGCGTGAGCGCGGACGGGGATATTCACCTGCCATCCGGGTTGGCTATTGCCGCCCATGGCCGGCTCGTCCAGACTTCGCCCATGACCAGAAGCCCCGCGTTACCTGTTCTGCGCCTGCTGGCGGCCTGCATGCTGGCCGTTGCCCTTTCCGCCTGCGGCTTCCACCTGCGCAACAAGATCGCGTTGCCTGCGGACCTGGGGCCGGTGCGGGTCACCTCGACCACGCTATACAGCCCGCTGGCCGAAGCGGTGGCCACGGGCCTGAGGCACGCGGGCGCGGTGGCCGCAGAACCCGACGCCAAGGACGTGGCGAGCCTCGAGATCCTTTCCGAACGTTGGGGCGATCTGCCCATCGCCATGGACGACCGTGGCCGCGCTCAGGAATTCAGCCTGCGCTACGCCGCGGTGTTCGTGTTCCGCCGCGCCGATGGCTCCGAGCTGGTGCCCCAACAGGTGGTGGAATTGTCGCGCGACTACGTCTCGCCGCCGGAAAACGTCACCGGCACCACCACCGAACGCGAAATCCTGGCCGACGAACTGCGCCGCGAGATGGCCGCTTCGATCCTGCGCCGCGTCGATGGCGTGATCCAGGGCGGCGCGCAGGGCCAGAAACCCGCACCCTGATGGAACTGACCCCGGAACGGTTGGTCGCGCTGCCCGATGACGCCGCGCTGCATCCGGTCTACCTGATCGCCGGCCCCGAAATGCTGCGCGTGCTGGAAGCGGCCGATGCGGTGCGCCGGCAGGCGCGCGCCCAGGGCATAGGCGAACGCGAAGTGTTCGATGCCGACGGCCGCGATTTCGACTGGGCCACATTGGAAGCCACCTTCAACGCGCCCAGCCTGTTCAGCGCGCGCCGTCTGGTGGAGGTGCGCCTGCCCACCGGCAAGCCCGGCAAGGACGGCGCCGAAGCCATCGCCGCTTTCTGCGCCAATCCGCCGCCCGATGTGGTGCTGCTGATCACGGCCGGCGAGTGGAGCAAGGCGCATCACGGCAAGTGGACCGATGCGATCTCCAAAATCGGAGCGATCGCCATCGCCTGGGCGATCAAGCCGCACGAACTCGCCGGCTGGGTCGAAAGCCGATTGCGCGCCAAAGGCCTGCGCGCCGACCGCGATGCGGTGCAGATCCTGGTCGAGCGCGTGGAAGGCAACCTGCTGGCTGCCGCGCAGGAAATAGACAAGCTGGCCCTGCTCGCCGACGGCGACACGTTGGATGCGGAAAAGATGGAAGCGCTGGTCGCCGATGCCGCGCGTTACGACGTGTTCCGTCTGACCGATGCGGTATTGGGCGGGCAGGGGCAGCAGGTGTCGCGCATGCTCGCTGGCCTGCGCGCCGAAGGCGACGTGGTGGCCGGGTTGATGCCCATGGTGGTCAAGGAGCTGCTGCGCACCGCTGCGTTAGCTCGCGCGCAGGCGCGCGGCGCCAACCTGGCTTCGGAAATGAAGTCGCAGGGAATCTGGGAGACCAAGCAGGCGCCGTTCAAGCGCGCCTTGCAGCGCCATCCCAATCCGGCGCGCTGGGATCGCTTCGCCGCCGAGGCCTCGCGCATCGACCGTATCGCCAAGGGCCGCGCCGACGGCGACGCCTGGGTGGCGCTGGAGCGGTTGCTGCTGGCGATCGCCGAAGCCAGGGCGGTGCGGCTGCTGGTGGCGTGAGTGGGTGAAGGGGCGTACTCATTGCTCGTACGCCCAGTCATCTTCCAGTCGTCATCCCAGCTTTCACTGGGATGACGACTGGAGGGATTCGCAGTTTCCTGGCTACGCTTACTTCGAGAATCACCGCATACCCAATGCTGAAACTCTTCTACGGCGGCACCTTCGACCCCGTGCACAACGGGCACTTGGCCATTGCGCGCGCCGCGCGCGATGAGCTCGATTGCAGCGTGCGGCTGATGCCCGCCGCCGACCCGCCGCACCGCGCGCCGCCCGGCGCCGATGCGGGGCAACGCGCGGAAATGCTGGATCTGGCGGTCGCTGGTCAGCCTGGGTTGCGGGTCGACCGGCGCGAACTGCAGCGCCAGGGCCGTTCCTACACCATCGACACCTTGCGCGAATTGCGAGCCGAGCTCGCACCGGACGCGTCTATCGCGCTGCTGATCGGCGCCGACAGTTTCGTCGGCCTGCCGACCTGGCGGGAATGGGAGGCGTTGTTCGATTTCGCCCATTTCGTGGTCGCGCCGCGTCCGGGCAGCCCTTTGGACGGCGAATTGTCCCCCGAACTGACGGCTGCGGCGGCAGGGCGCTGGACGGACTCGCCCCAGACCCTCAAAACCACGCCGGCCGGCCGGTTGTTCCTGCTGAACGAGCCGCTGCATCCCGAATCGGCCAGCGACATACGTCGCCGGATCGCCTGCGGCGAGCCCTGGCAAGGGCTGGTATCGCCTGCGGTGGCAGGATTCATCGCCCAAAACGGCCTGTATTCACAGCCGGCCCCCGAGCCCAGTCCGCTATAATTCGGCCCAATCCCCAGAGCTTCCAAGCCTTTGTCCAGCCAAGCACAAGTCATCAAGACCCGCCTTCCCAACCCGCCGCCGTCGGTCCCCGTATTGCTAGCCAACGTGCACGCGGCACTCCAGGAACTCAAGGCCAAGGATGTCGTCGAGATCGATGTGCGCGGCAAGTCCAGCGTCGCCGACTACATGGTGATCGCCTCGGGCACCTCCACCCGTCACGTCAAATCCAGCGCCGACGAAGTGGTCAAGTTCGCCAAGAAGCTGGACGTGATGCCGCTGGGCGTGGAAGGCGAGCGCGAGGCCGAATGGGTGCTGGTGGACCTGGGCGATGTGATCGTCCACGTCATGCTGCCGCGCGTGCGCGAGTTCTACGCGCTGGAGCGCCTGTGGACGGTCGGCGACAATCCGCCGGACGACCATGAAACCGCGGGCCAGGACCGGCTTTAAGCGCGCAACGCGATGAAGGCGCGCCTGATCGCCACCGGCGAACGCGCGCCCGCCTGGGTGGCGCAGGGATTTTCCGAATACCAGAAGCGGCTTTCGCACTGGCTGCCGCTGGATCTGATCGAAATCGAACCCGGCTTGCGCGGCAAGGGCCGCGACGCGCAGCGCGCGATCGACGACGAGGGCCGGCGGGTACTCGCTGCGATACCGAAGAATTCACACGTCGTCGCGCTGGAAGTCACAGGCAAGCAGCATTCTTCGGAACAACTCGCGCAGCGCATGGAGCACTGGCGCGGACAAGGCCGCGACCTTGCCTTCCTGATCGGCGGCCCCGAAGGGCATGCCTCTGAAGTGCTGGCCAGTGCCAACGAAACCTGGTCACTGGGTCCGCTGACCCTACCGCACATGCTGGCGCGCTTGTTAGTCGCCGAACAGTTGTATCGGGCTGCGGCGATGCTGGCCAATCATCCTTATCATCGGGCCTAAGCGCTGCTGTCTTGCGCCGCTCCTTTGCGCACTTCGCCCGAACGCCTTTCCACCGAACGGACGTCATCCCAGCGCAAGCTGGGATCCATCTTGATTTTGACTTTCACTGGCCAGTCTTCAAAGCAAGAGCAAAGTCAAAATGGATCCCAGCTTGCGCTGGGATGACGGTGAAGGTTTTTCTTTATACGGTCTGCTCCGATGCGCTCATTGCACCGAGAACACCACCGGCACCTTGCCGTAGGCCTGCACCGGCTGGCCGTCGCGCATGGCCGGCTGGAACAGCCAGTTCTTCAGCACGTTGTCGCGTGCGCTGCGGTCCAGGTTGCGGTTGCCGCTGCTTTCCAGCACCACCACTTCCAGCGGCCGGCCGTCGACGTCCACCAACACGCGCAGCAGCACGGTGCCGCCGACGCCGTTGCGGATTTCAGTGCGCGGATAAGGCGGTGGCGGAGCTTTCACATACGCCAGCGCGCCGACGGTAACCGGACCGGTATCCACTGGGCTAGGATTGACCACCGGGCCGGGGTCGGTGACGCCGGGATTGGAAGTGGCAACGTTGCCGCCTTCGACGATCATCGGTGGATCCTGGGTCGGAGTCGTTTCTTCCTGGGGTTTGGTGGTCTGCGAAGGAACGACCGGTTTCGGTTTTTTATCGACGATTTCTTCGTCGACGATTTCCTTCTTCGGCTCCAGGAAAATGATCCCGGGCTTGCTCTCGGCGACGGGCTGCAGCACTGGCGTCGCCATGGGAATCAACAACAGCAGCAGCGCAAACACATGCACCGCGATCGCAGCGGCTATCGCCAGAATGCGCGGCAGTTCGGGACGGGTTTCGGAATCGACCGGCAGTGTGCGAACCATGATCCACCTCCATATTGGGTATGCGAGAGGAACAACGCCTGGACACGGCCTGTGGGGTTAACCGGGCTGCCGTGCCGCAAGCCGACAATGCGCCGGGTCCGCGCGGCTGGCAAGAGGGCTTAGACCATAGACGTAGGTAGGGGCTACGCCCCCGACCCTCGGAACCTCGGAACCTCGGAACCTCGGAACCTCGAGCAGCGTCTGTGACAAGACGGAATGCTGATGCCTCACGCGTCGGGGGCGTAGCCCCGACCTACGAAAACGGCGCCTTGCGGCGCCGTCTCGGATCCCATGGTGAAGGGCTTACTTGCCCAGCTCGAAGACCACGTCCAGGTTGACCGACAAAGTGGTTTCGCCCGGCGAAACCGCGGTCGATTCCATACGGTCCATGCTCTTGGCCATGGCCATCATCGGCACCGGACGGAAGTTGCCGCCGCCGCCTTCGGAGATGCTGACGATGCGGCGCACCTTCAGGCCCAGCGACTTGGCGTAGGTTTCGGCGCGGGCCTGGGCCTTCTTCAGGGCGGCCAGGCGGGCTTCGTCGTAGACCGGCTCGGGCTGGTCGATTTCGAAACTGGGGCCGTTGATCTGGTTGCTGCCCTGTGCGGCCAGCGCGTCCAGCACCTTGCCCAGCTTGGCGATGTCGCGGACCTTGAGGTTGACCGTGTTGCTGGCCTGGAAGCCGGTGATCTTCGGCGCCTCGTTCTCCACGTAGCGATATTGCGGGCTGAGGTTGATGCCGCTGGTCTGGATGTCCTTCTCGGCGATGCCCGCCGCCTTGATCGCGGCCATGACCTTGGCCATCTGTTCGGCGTTCTGGCGCATCGCGGCGTTGCCGTCCACCGCCTGGGTCACCACGCCAGCGGAAATGGTGGCCACGTCGGGCACGCGCGAGGCCTCCGCGTTGGCCGAAACCGAGAGCAGGGTGCCGTCGGTGGGAACCGCGTAGCCGGCGGCGTTCTGGGCATGGGCGGTCATGGCGGTGGCTCCGAGGGCGAGGGACAGGGCGAGCAGCAGGGGACGTAACGAACGGATGCGCATTGATTTCTCCTTGAGGTATGCGGGTGTTGCTTAGGGCCTATTAACGCTATTGGGATAGGTCACGTTGCGTCGTCGCGGCGGCCAGGCGTTTGTGCGTGGCGCAGCGGCAGGCTGGTGGCCTGTTCAAGCCGCGCACGAGCGTCTGGCCGCCG
>DASVNG010000032.1:0-13408 GCA_036383995.1 Pseudoxanthomonas sp. | reverse complement strand
TCACTTTTCTTTGAACGGCAAAGAAAAGTAACCAAAAGAAAGCCGCCCTACGGCGCGCCCCACGATGAAGCCGTGGGGTCCGCAAGCAGGCCGGGAATTTCCGGAAGGCGCATCCTGCGCCTCCGGAAACGGCGCACATCCCTGTGCGCCGCCCCTGCGGGGTTTACCCGGCCTGCTTGCCGCGCCTCACGGGAGGGTAGGACAAAAGCGACAGCCAAGGCCAAGGCTAAGTCCAAGGCAAATGCAAAACTCAAAGTTGTTTCCGTCGTCATGTCCGTGAAAGCCGGGACTCAGCGACTTTGCTTTTGAGCGAGGGACAGCCGAGCAAGCTCGGCCCTACAAAAAAAGCCCCGGACGAACCAGGGCTTTGCATTGCCAAATGCTGATCGCTCAGCGCGCCGAGAGGGTGAACTTGCTGAAGGCAACGCCCAAATCCCAGCCCTCGCCCTTGCCGGCCAGCGCCAGCGACACCTTGCCGTTGGTCATGGCCTGCGCGTTCGCGGACCTCACGGTGCCGGCATGGGCTTCGGCCGCCGCGTAGCTACCCAGCACATCGCGGATGTTCCTGACCTCGGCGAATTCGCCGAAGCCATTGGTGATCTTGGATTTGCCCACGGTAAGCCCGCCGCCCTTGGCCGTAATCTTGACCGCCAAGCTCTGGCCGTTGCTGCAGGTCACCACGCCGGTGCCGGAAGTGGTCTTGTAGAAGATCGACCAGCTGGAAGAACTGAAGGTCAGCTTGCAGGTCATGTTCTGCGCCGCGGCGGGCAGAGCCGTCAACGCGAGGCCGAGTGCAAGCACGCCGCCGAAAAGTGTCTTGTGCATCGTGTTTCTCCATGAGGAAGCATTTGAACGGGGATGGCCGCGGGAACCGCGGCCATGTGCCTGTAATGCAGCTACAGATCGCGGTGCGATGCTAACGCCCGTGGATTAACCGCGCGTAAAAACCAGGCCGCCGCCGCTGGCCCCTACCCGGATGGTGTCGCCATTGGCGAACTCGCCCGCCAGGATCTTCTGCGCCAGCGGATTCTCCAGCTGCTGCTGGATGGCGCGCTTGAGCGGGCGCGCCCCGTACACCGGGTCGAAGCCCACGTTGCCCAGCAATTGCAAGGCGCCATCCTCCAGCTCGATCCGCAGCCCGCGTTCGCCCAGACGCTTCTCCAGGCCCTTCAACTGGATTCTGGCGATCTCGCGTATCTGCGCTTTGTCCAACGGATGGAACACCACGATGTCGTCCAGCCGGTTGATGAACTCGGGACGGAAGTGCGCCTGCACCACGCCCATCACCGCCGCCTTCATCTGCGTATACGCCTCGGCCGATTCGACATCCGCGCCACCGTTGTCGGACATGTCCTGGATCTGGTGCGAGCCCAGGTTGGAAGTCATCACGATGACGGTATTGCGGAAATCCACCGTGCGCCCCTGACCGTCGGTCAGGCGCCCGTCGTCCAACACCTGCAACAGGATGTTGAACACATCGCTGTGCGCCTTCTCCACTTCGTCCAGCAGGATCAGCGAATACGGGCGGCGCCGTACGGCTTCGGTCAGGTAGCCGCCTTCCTCGTAGCCGACGTAACCTGGAGGCGCGCCGATCAAACGGGCCACGCTGTGCTTCTCCATGAACTCGCTCATGTCGATGCGGATCATGGCGTCGCTGCTGTCGAACAGGAATTCGGCCAGCGCCTTGCACAGTTCGGTCTTGCCCACGCCGGTGGGGCCCAGGAACAGGAATGAACCGGTGGGCCGATTGGGATCGGACAGGCCGGCGCGCGAGCGGCGCATCGCATCGGACACTACCTTGATCGCTTCTTCCTGCCCCACCACGCGCGTGTGCAGCTGCTGCTCCATCTTCAACAGCTTCTCGCGCTCGCCTTCCAGCATCTTGCTGACCGGGATGCCGGTCCAACGCGACACGACCTCGGCGATTTCCTCGGCGGTCACGCGGTCCTGCACCAGCTTGAAATCCTTCTGTTCGACTTCCTGCGCCGCCTTCAGCTGCTTCTCCAGTTCAGGCAACAGCCCGTACTGGATTTCGCTCATGCGCGCATAGTCCTGGTGGCGCTGTGCCGCTTCCAGGTCCAGCTTGGCCTGCTCGATCTGTTCCTTGACCTTGGTCGCGCCCTGCAGCGCCGCTTTTTCCGACTTCCACACTTCGTTGAGATCGGAGAACTCGCGTTCCAGCGATTCGATATCCGCTTCCAGATCGGCCAGGCGCTTCTTGGATTCTTCGTCTTTCTCCTTCTTCAGCATTTCGCGCTGGATCTTCAGTTGGATCAGGCGGCGTTCCTTGCGGTCCAGTTCCTCAGGCTTGGAGTCGATCTCCATGCGGATGCGCGAAGCGGCTTCGTCCATCAGGTCGATGGCCTTGTCCGGCAGCTGGCGGTCGGCGATGTAGCGGTGCGACAGCGTGGCCGCGGCGACGATGGCCGGGTCGGTGATCTCCACGCCATGGTGCACGGCGTAGCGTTCCTTCAAGCCGCGCAGGATGGCGATGGTGTCTTCCACCGTCGGCTCGCCCACGAAGACTTTCTGGAAACGGCGCTCCAGTGCGGCGTCCTTCTCCACGTACTTGCGGTACTCGTCCAGGGTGGTGGCGCCGATGCAATGCAGCTCGCCGCGCGCCAGCGCCGGCTTGAGCATGTTGCCGGCATCCATCGAACCTTCGGCCTTGCCCGCGCCGACCATGGTGTGCAATTCGTCGATGAACAGGATCACCTGGCCTTCGGTCTTGGACAGATCGTTGAGCACCGCTTTCAAGCGTTCTTCGAACTCGCCACGGAACTTGGCGCCGGCGATCAGCGCGCCCATGTCCAGAGACAGCACGCGGCGGTTCTTCAGCCCTTCCGGCACTTCGCCGTTGACGATGCGCTGGGCCAGGCCTTCGACGATCGCGGTCTTGCCCACGCCGGGTTCGCCGATCAGCACCGGGTTGTTCTTGGTCCGGCGCTGCAGGACCTGGATGGTGCGGCGGATCTCTTCATCGCGCCCGATCACCGGGTCCAGCTTGCCGGCCTCGGCGCGCTCGGTCAGGTCGATGGTGTATTTCTCCAGCGCCTGGCGCTGTTCCTCGGCGTTCTCGGACTGCACGCTCTGGCCGCCGCGGATTTTTTCTATCGCCGCCTCCAGCTTGGCCTTGTCCGCGCCCGCCGCACGCAGGGCCATGCCCAGCGCGCCCTTGTCTTCCAGCGCGGCCATGACGAACCACTCGCTGGCGATGAACTGGTCGCCATGCTGCTGGGCGAGTTTGTCGGTGACGTTGAGCAGGCGGGTCAGATCGTTGCCGATGGAAAGGTTGCCGGCCTGTCCGGACACCTTGGGCAGTTTGTCCAATGCCTCGGTCAGCCGTTCGCGCAGCACCGGCACGTTGACGCCGACCTGGGCCAGCAACGGGCGCGTACTGCCGTCGGACTGGTCCAGCAGCGCGGTCAGTACGTGCACCGGTTCGATCATGTTGTGGTCGCGGCCCACGGCCAGCGATTGCGCGTCGGCCAGCGCCTGCTGGAAACGCGAAGTGAGCTTGTCCATCCGCATCGGGAGTACCTCTGGAAAGGGGTGGCCGGCGTGCCGGCAATGCTATCCAGATGCGGTTAAACGGCCGTGTTTCAAGGCAGGGCGAGACGCCCGTTGGGGCGGCAGAAGGCCCCGAGATGCTGGAAGTCGACCTCCCCCTTTGAAAAAGGGGGACCGAGGGGGATTTGCCTTTCGCGCAATGCAGGAAACAAACGCACGAGCAAAATCAAAAGCAAATCCCCCGTAGCCCCCTTTTTCAAAGGGGGCAAAGCAACAGCTTTCCTACTGAGTGCCCACAGGTTCCGCCTTGTCCTGCAGCGAAAGCAACCCTAGCAATACCGCAAGCGCCACATACGCACCGAAGAACTGCCACATGATCACCTTCGGCAGACCCACCAGGTCCCACGGCAGGTAAATGCCGCCGCGCGGATCCACCGAATGGATGAAGCCGAACAGGGTCAACGCGGCGCCGAACAACAGCGCCAGCACCGCATGGGCGTGGCGACGGTCGATCATCGCCACCAGCGCCGTGGTCCAGATCATCGCGGTGATGATGAAACCGTTGCCCAGAGTCACGATGGTGGCCAGGTCCGGCAGGCCATGTCCGTCCGTGCCGTTGTAGAGCGCGGCGAATTTCTCCGGCGGAATCCACGCCGGATTGCCGAATTTGATGTTGAGCAGATACGCGATCGAAGGCAAAAATCCCAGCGCGACCGCGATGGCGTGCTTGCGCGGAGTTTCGTTGAACGCCTGCACGGTGATGTCCAGACCCACGTAGACGATGATCGGCGCCAGCACCGCCAGCGGCAGCCACTGCACCAGACCCGAGACATAACCGAGGATTCCGCCCAGGCCGATGAAAAGACCGGTCAACAGCGTGTAGCCGCTGCGCGCGCCCATGTGCTTGTAGGCCGGCTGGCCGATGTAGGGCGTGGTCTGGGCCACGCCGCCGCAGAATCCGGCGACCAGCGTGGACACCGCTTCGGCCAGCAGCACGTCGCGCGTGCGGTAGTCGTCGCCGGCCGCGCGCGCGCTTTCGCTGACGTTGATGCCGCCCACCACCATCAGCAGGCCGAACGGCAGCAGCAAGGGCAGGTAGGGAACGGTAGCCGGAAGCCCGTCGATGAAGCCGAGCGTGGGCAGCGGCAAGGTGAAGCTGAGCGGCACTGCTTCAGGCAGTGCGAACCCTGGCGTGCCCAGGCCGGCCAGTCCCAACCCGTAGTAAAGCGATGTGCCGACGATGAAGGCCAGCAGCACGCCGGGAATCTTCACCGGCAACCGGCCCTTGGCCACCAGCACGTACAGCAGCAGGCCGAAGGTGACGAAACCGACGATGGGCGAGCGCAGGGTTTCGATCAGCGGCAGGAAACCGAGCAGCGTCAGCGCCGCACCGCCGATTGAGCCGAGCAGTCCCGCACGCGGCACGATCCGCGTCACCGCGTCGCCGAAGAACGAGAGCACCAGCTTCAGCACGCCCATCACGATCAGCGAGGCCATGCCCAATTGCCAGGTAGCGATGGCCGCCGCCTGCGGCTCCAGACCCTGTTGCTTGAAGGCCAGGAACGCCGGACCCAGCACCAGCAGCGCCATGCCGATGCTGGTCGGCGCATCCAGACCCAGCGGCATCGCAGTGACGTCGTCGCGCCCGGTCTTGGCCGCCAGCCTGCGCGCCATCCACGTGTAGATCAGGTTGCCGACCAGCACACCCAGCGCGGTACCGGGAAACATGCGCTGGTACACCACCTCCGCGGGAAACCCGAAGATGCCGATCAAGGCCATGGCGATGAATCCCAGGATCGACAGATTGTCGACCACCAGGCCGAAGAAGCCGTTGAGGTCGCCTGCTACGAACCAGCGGCGGGAGGGTGCGGAAGTGGTAGACATGCTTGGCTCGCAGGTTGAATTTGGTTGTTGATTTTGATTTTGCTTCTGTTCTTGCTCTTGCACCAATGCCCCGTGAGTCGCGGCAAGTGGCGCAGGCAAACCCCGAAGGGGCGGCGCACAGGGATGTGCGCCGTTTCCGGAGGCGCAGGATGCGCCTTACGGAAATTCCTGCGTCACTTGCGGACCCGACGGCTTTATCGTCGGGCGCGACGTTAGAGCCTGCCCCGTACTTGATACGGGGGCGGCTTTCTTTTGGTTACTTTTCTTTGCCGTTCAAAGAAAAGTGACTCGCGCAAAGCGCAAAAGCTCTTGGTCGGAAAGAGTCCGCCAACAGCGCCCTCATCCGCCTTCGGCACCTTCTCCCGCAAGCGGGAGAAGGACACTTCGTTCGGCACCCTGCAAGGCTCAGCTAGCGCCATTTCAGAAAGAGACTTCGGCCGCCTGCTTCGACCACAATACCGACTGATGCTTGGTCGCCTGCTTCCATGCCAACCGGATCGCCTCGATGTCGGCCGTCCGCTGGGGCGTATCCTCATGCAGGATCACCAACACCTTGGTGCTCAGCCGATTGGGCTCCTTAGCTCCACGGAACAACCACTGGCCGTACGCATCGAACACGGTCAAACCATCGGGAAAACGCGGCGTCACCTCCTTGTCCAGGAACGCGCGCCACTGCGCCTCGCTGATCGGCTCGGCCTGCGGACGGTCCGCCGGGCCGCTTTCCTCCCCCACGCCGAAATAAAGCTCGCTGCGCACCCAACCCTGCGCCAGCGCCGGCCGCGCCGCATCGCCTTGCAACGTCGCGGAGACCGCCGCAGGTGCCGAACCTACCGGCGTCTGGCTGGCGCAAGCCCCCAGCGTCGCCAGCAATGCAATGAAAGCGCTGCGTAACAGCATGCTGCGTAAAACCATCGGGTCGCTCCAGAAAACGGTTCGATACTCTGGTTTCATCTTACCCGCACCCGAAATAACCGTACGGCATGAGTTGATGCGCAAAGCGCATGCCCAGCCCCTGCCCCGAACCGGCTAATGCAATTAAGGTATATGCATCCCCTCGATATTTGCGCCCGCGACGACCGCCCATGATGCATTTCCCGTATCGCTGTACCGGCCACGACCCCAATCGCCGCTGAGTACTTCGTCGCACCGCGCCAGCCGCTTGGCCTTTCCGTAAAACCCCTCAGGAGTCCCCATGTCCCGCCCCCTCGCGACGCCGCTCGGCCTCGCCATCGCCCTGGCGCTCGCCGGTCCCGCCTTTGCGCAAGACGCCGTAGAAACCACTGCAGAAGCCACCAATCTCGATACGGTCATCGTCACCGGCACCCGCGCCACCGACCGCACCGTGCTGGAATCCACCTCGCCGATCGACGTGCTGAGCGCCGAGGACATCCGCAAGGCCGGCGTATTGAACGGCGAACTCGGCAGCGCCCTGCAAGCCCTGCTGCCCTCGTTCAATTTCCCGCGCCAGTCCAACTCCGGCGGCGCCGACCATATCCGTGCGGCGCAGCTGCGCGGCCTCAGCCCCAACCAGATCCTGGTGCTGGTCAACGGCAAGCGTCGGCATACCAGCGCACTGGTGAATACCGACAGCAAGATCGGCAAAGGCACCACGCCGGTCGATTTCAACGCCATCCCGGTCAGTGCGATCAAGCGCATCGAAGTGCTGCGCGATGGCGCCGGCGCGCAATACGGTTCCGATGCGGTGGCCGGCGTCATCAACGTCATCCTCAACGACGCGCCCGAGGGCGGATCGTACGAAGCCAGCTTCGGCGCGCACCACACCGATGTGGAGCCCATCGACAAAACCGTTACCGACGGCCAGACCAGTTTCGCCAGCGCACAGGTCGGCAGCCGCATCGGCGACGACGGCTTCTTCCGCGTCGGCGTGGAACTGAAGAACCGCGAGGGCACCAACCGCGCCGGCTTCGACCAGATTCCCTTCTTCGAGGAACAGACACCCGACAACCTGGCCCTGGCCGGCAAGCGCAACTACTACCTGGGCGACGGCGAATCCAAGGCGCTCAATGCCTGGTTCAACAGCGCCCTGCCGGTCGGCGAAAACGCGGAGCTCTACGCCTTCGGCACCTTCAACCAGAGCGACACCCGCGGCGCGAACTATTTCCGTTATCCCGATGGCGTAGCGAACTGGAAAGAGGTGTATCCCGACGGCTACCGGCCGATTTCCATCGGCGAGAACCAGGATCTGGCCGGTGTGGCCGGCCTGCGCGGGCAGTGGGGCGAGTGGGATTACGACGCCAGCCTCAATTACGGCCGCAATTCCTTCACTTATCGCCTGGAGAATTCGCTCAACGCTTCGCTGGGACCGGGTAGCCCGACCAAATTCAAGACGGGCGACTACGAGTTCAAGCAAGCGCTGGCCAACTTCGACGTCAGCCGCGGTTTCGATGCGGGCGACAACCGCCACACCTTCGCCGCCGGCGTGGAATTCCGTCGCGAGGAATACGACACCGGCGCCGGCGACCCGGCCTCCTACGCCGCCGGCCCGTTCACCGACCGGCCGACCGGTTCGCAGGCCGGCGGCGGACTGACCCCGCAGGACGTCGCCCACCTGTCGCGCGACGTCTCCAGTGCGTACGCCAGCCTGTCCAGCGCGTTCGGCGAGAAATTCACCACCGACATCGCGGCGCGCTACGAGCACTACGACGACTTCGGCGGCGAACTCACCGGCAAGCTGGCGGCACGCTACGAATTCGCGCCCGCCTTCGCCCTGCGCGGTTCGGTGTCCAACAACTTCCGCGCGCCGTCGTTGAGCCAGATCGGCTACGAAGCCACTTCGACCGGTTACGACGCCTCCGGTCAGTTGCTGCAGGGCCGCCTGCTGTCGGTCAACAACCCCATTGCGCAGGCATTGGGCGCCAAGCCGCTGGAGCCGGAGAAGTCGGTGAACTTCAGCCTTGGCTTCACCAGCCAGATCGGCGAGCACTTCGATCTGTCGCTGGACGTGTTCCGCATCGACATCGACGACCGCGTGGCGCTGACCGAGCGCATCAGCGGCGATGCGCTGACCGAGTTCGTGGAAGACGAGTTCGGCGTGCCCGGCGTGCAGAGCGTGAATTTCTTCATCAACGCGGCAGATACGCGCACCGAAGGCGCGGAGCTGGTGGCCAACTGGCGCCAGAAACTGGGCAGCGGCGATCTGCTGCTCAGCGGCACCTACAGCTACGCCAAGACCGAGATCAAGCGCATCACCGCCACCCCGGCCGAGCTGACCGCATTGGATCCGGACTACGTGCTGTTCGGCATCGAGGAGAGCAACACGCTGACCGACGCCGCGCCACGCACCCGCGCGTTGCTGTCGGCCAACTGGAACAGCGACAAGTGGAACCTGTTGGGCCGCGTGAGCCGCCACGGCAGCGCCACGCGCGTGTTCAACTTCGGCGGAGGTTTCGAACCGAAGCAGACCTATGGCGCCGAATGGCAGCTGGATGCGGAAGTGGAATACCGCATCACGCCGAAGTGGAGCATCGCGGTTGGCGGGCAGAACCTGACCGACGAATACCCGGACCGCTCCATCGACGACATCGCCTATTTCGGCAACCTGCCCTACGACGTGCTCTCGCCGATCGGCAGCAACGGCGCGTATTACTACTCGCGGATCCGTTACACCTTCTGATGCGAGGACCCGAACGCGTGTCGCCCTTGTAGGAGCGGCGCAAGCCGCGAAGCACGTGGACCTAGCGGGTTCAGAGCTTCGCGACTCGCGTCGCTCCTACGGACGGATCACGCCGTTCCCGAGTCGGGGCTGGTTGCGACATGCAACCAGCCCCGGTAACGCACCAGCAGGCCGGCCACCGGCATCGCGGCGGCGACATCGAAACGATAACGCCCCTCGAGTTCCGACTCGCGCGCCAGCACTTTGCCGAACCAGCGCGCGGGCAAACGCAGGCCTAGCGCCGTGACGCGCTCCACCCGCCAAACGATGCCGCCCTGCTCCACCGCCAACCGGAATCCGAAACGCACCAGCCCGAGTTGCTCGCACAGCAACCCGTTCCCCTCCCACAGGCGCGAGGGCATGGCATGACCGCCGATATGGCGCGTCCATTTCTCCTCTTCGCCGCTTACGTCTATTTCCACCTCCACCTCGCCCTGTCCGGCGGGCGGCAGGCGCGTGGCCCAGGCGAACAGGCGCGCCAACGGATTCGCGCCACGCACGACTTCCACCCGCCCGTGATAGCGGCGATGGCCGCTTGCGACATGCAGCGTCCTGACGACAGGAGGCAAGGTTTCGAATTCCGCGCCCAGCACGCGCTGGAACAGCGGCCTGCTCACGGCTGCATCCACACCACGGTGGCCATGCGTCCGGTGCGCGCATCGCGGCGATGGGAAAAGAAGCGTTGTGGATCGGAAATGGTGCAGAGGTCGCCGCCATGGACACGGGTGACGCCGACCTTCGCCAGACGCAGTCGTGCGAGCGCGTATAGATCCACTCGCCAGTGGCCGGGGCGCGTAGCTACGAAGGCGGAAGCCGCGTTCCCGTCCTGCGAAACGAAGGCATCGAACACTTCCGCGCCGATCTCGTAGGCCTGCGGGCCGGCGGCAGGCCCGAGCCAGGCCACGATCTTGTCCGGCGGCGATCGCATCGCGGCGACCGTGTTCTCCAGCACACCGGCGGCCAGCCCTCGCCAGCCCGCGTGCGCTGCGCCGATTTCGGTGCCGTCTTCATCGGCGAACACGACGGGGAGGCAATCGGCGGTGAGGATGGCCAGGACCACGCCGGAAGTGGAGGTGACGGAGGCGTCGGCTACGGGCTCGGCCCCTCCCCCTGCGACAGCAAGGAAGGGGGCAGAAGCGGCGAATCGCAAGACCTCGGTTCCATGCACTTGCCGCAACCAATGGGGTGCCGACGGAAGGGACATGTGTTCAACCAGCTCGGCGCGATTGCGCTCGACCGTCGCCGCATCGTCCCCATCGGCAGCGGTGCGGTTGCCCAGGTTGAAGTGATCGAACGGCGGCAGCGAACTCCCCGCGCCATGCCGCAACGTAGTGAAGGCGCGCACATTCGGCGGCGCCGGCCACTGCGCCCAAACCGCCGCGTTCATCGCTGCTTCTGCGCCTCGCCGTCGGCGCGCAAAGCCGCCAGCAGATTCAGCATGTCGGCGGGCACCGGCGCCGATACCCGCACGGGTTCGCCGCTGATCGGGTGCTTGAATTCCAGCACTTCGGCATGCAGCGCCTGGCGCTTGAATCCGCGCAAAGCGGCGATGAGTTCGTCGGTGGCGTGCTTGGGCAGTTTCAACGGACCGCCGTACAGCGGGTCGCCGATGATCGGGTATTTGAGATGCGCCATGTGCACGCGGATCTGGTGGGTGCGGCCGGTTTCCAGGCGGCACTCCAGTGCGGTGTGGGCGCGGAAACGTTCGCGCAGGCGGTAATGGGTGACGGCGTCGCGGCCTTCCTCGCGCACGGCCATGCGGATGCGGTCGCGCGGATGGCGGTCGATGGGCGCGTTGGCGGTGCCGCCGGAGACCATGGAACCGACCACGATGGCCAGGTACTGGCGATGCACTTCGCGCGAGGAGAGCTGTTCCACCAGCGCGGTGTGCGCGGGCAGGTTGCGCGCCACCACCATGACCCCGCTGGTGTCCTTGTCCAGGCGATGGACGATGCCGGCGCGCGGCACCAGCGACAGCGACGGGTCGCGGAACAGCAGCGCATTGACCAAGGTGCCGGTGGGATTGCCCGCGCCCGGATGCACCACCAGCCCGGCGGGCTTGTTGAGCACGAATACGTCGGCGTCCTCGTACAGCACCTCCAGCGGGATGTCTTCGGGCAGCGCATGGGTCTGGGTGTCCAGCACCACGCCCAGACTGGCGGTCTCGCCGCCACGCACCGAATCGCGCCCACGCACGATTTCGCCGTCCAGGCGGGCGTCCCCGGATTTGATCCACTCCGAAAGCCGGGTACGCGAGTATTCGGGGAAGAGTTCGGCCAGCACCGCGTCGAAACGGCGGCCCGCGGCGCTGCCGGGGACCACGGCGGTGCGCAGGGTGGCGTCGTCGGACGGGTCGTCGGAAAGGTCGGTCTGGGTAGGTTCGGTCATGCTTTGCAGGCGGCACGTTGGCCGCACGTTCATGGCTTGGGCAGCGCCTAGGCTATCATCGCCGTTCCGAATTCCCTGCCGCGGCCTTCCGCCAGCCCATGACCCAGCGCCCCACGACCCGTTCCCACGCCGCCCGTCCCGCTTTCCTGCGCATCGTCGCCCTGATGCTGGTGGTGGCCTTCACCGGTACCGGTTGCGGCAAGTTCTTCAAGAAGAACAAGGATTCCGTCGAAGGAAAGCCGGTCGAGGAGATCTACGAGAAGGCGCACGCCTCCATGGTCGGCGGTAACTGGGACCGGGCCGAAGTCACCTTCCGCCAGCTGATCGCCCAGTATCCGTACGGTCCTTACACCGAGCAGGCGCTGATGGAAACGGCCTACGCCCAGTACAAGGCCGGCAAGATGGACGACACGGTTTCCACCATCGACCGCTTCATCCGCACCTACCCGACCCAGCGCAACGTTCCCTACATGTACTACCTGCGCGGCCTGGCCAACTCGGGGCGCGATACGGTGTTCCTGCAGAAGGTGTGGAAACTGGACGCCAGCCGCCGCGATCTGTCCACGCCTTTGCAGGGCTACAACGACTTCAACCTGCTGGCCGAGCGCTACCCGAACAGCCGCTACGCCGCCGATGCGCGCCAGCGCATGGTCGCGCTGCGCAACCTGTTCGCGCGCCACGAGCTGGACACCGCGCTGTACTACCTGCGCCGCGATGCCTGGGTATCGGCCGCCGCCCGCGCGAAATTCCTGCTGGAAACCTACCCGCAGAGCGAATTCCAGAACGACGCCGTCGCCGTTCTTGGCGAGGCCTATACGCACCTGGGCAACGAAACCCTGGCCGCCGACGCCCGCCGCGTGCTGCAGCAGAACGACCCGCAGCACCCCTGGCTGAGCGGCGACTGGCCGGACTACCCTTCCTCGATCCGCAAACTCAACCCGTTCGCCGGGGAGAAATCTGCGGTGGATATGAAGAAGAAGGATTGAAGAGAAGGGGCCGCAAGGCCCCTTTTGTTATTCCCTTCTCCCTCTGGAAGAAGGTGCCCGAAGGGCGGATGAGGGAATGGACTGTCAGGTCGTACTGAACCTTCCGCAGCAAGTCATTCTCCCTCCCTCATCCGTCGCTGCGCGCCACCTTCTTCCAGAGGGAGAAGGGAAGCTTGTCACCCCGAATACTTGTTGCTTATCGGATAACGCCGCTCGCGCCCGAACGCGCGCCGCGACACCTTCGGTCCGGGGGCGGCCTGGTGGCGCTTCCATTCGTTGATGCGCACCAGCCGCAGCATCCGGTCCACCACGTCCGCTTCGAATCCGGCCGCGACGATCTCGTCCCGCGACTGCTCCTGGTCCACGTAGCGCAGCAGGATCGCATCCAGCACGTCGTAGGGCGGCAGGGAATCCTGGTCGGTCTGGTTTTCGCGCAGTTCGGCCGACGGCGGGCGGGCGATGACCGCTTCGGGGATCACCGGCGTGCCGCCGACGGTGTTGCGCCAGCGCGCCAGCGCGAACACTTCGGTCTTGTACAGGTCCTTGATCGGCGCATAGCCGCCGCACATGTCGCCGTAAACCGTCGCGTAGCCGACGGCGTATTCGCTCTTGTTGCCCGTGGTCAGAAGAAGGCCGCCGAACTTGTTCGACAGCGCCATGAGGATCGCGCCACGGCTGCGCGATTGCAGGTTTTCCTCGGTCGCGTCGGGTGCGCAGCCGAGGAACGCCGGAGCGAGGGCGTCGAGGAAGCCGGCGAACGGCGCCTCGATCGGAACGGTCAGCAGTTTCACGCCGAGAGCGTACGCCTGCACGTCGGCCAAATCATTGCTTTGCGCAGAGGTATATTTAGACGGCAGGCGCACGCCGACCACGTTGTCGGCACCGAGTGCATCGACCGCGATCGCCAGCACGAGCGCCGAATCGATGCCGCCGGAGAGCCCGACCCAGACCTTGTTGAAGCCGTTCT
>DASVNG010000031.1:0-5941 GCA_036383995.1 Pseudoxanthomonas sp. | reverse complement strand
TCTATTTCGCTATGAATGAAATCGTAGAGGGCGCGAAAGAATACGAACTCGCTCAGCTCTTCCATGTCGCCGCCTGCACTTAGCCGTCTTGGCTTGAGTGCGAGCGTAGCGTCGCCTATCTGTGTGATTCAATGAACAAATATCTTGTGTGAGTCAATGAGCAAATGTACGGCTAGCTGCTCATGCCAACATCTGGTCCAGCAACTCCCGCAGCACCACCTGCGTGCGCGCCGCCTTGCCGGCATCCCATTCAAAGTTGTCTTCGTCCATGTAGATGCGCTGGCTGATTTCCAGTTGCACCGCCTGGATGTTCTGCGCCGGGTCGCCGTAGTTGCGGGTGATGTAACCGCCCTTGAAGCGGCCGTTGACCACGAAGTCGTGGCGATCCTGCGAATTCAGCACCGCTTCCAACCGCGACTGCAGTGCTGCAGAGCAGCTCGTGCCTCCTGCTGTTCCCAAGTTGAGGTCCGGCAAGCGTCCCTCGAACAGGAACGGCACCACGCCTTTGATGGAGTGCCCTTCCCAGAGTCCGGCACGTCCGTGCTGGGCGTGGATGCGCTGAAGTTCGCCGGCCAGCGCGCGGTGGTACGGGCGCCAGTAGCGCTCGACGCGTTCGGCCACTTCGGCTTCGTCGGGATCCTGGCCATCGCGATACACCGGTTCGCCTGTGAACTGCACATGCGGGCACAAGCCGGTGGTGTTCTGTCCCGGATAAAGCGACACGTCGTCGGGCGGGCGGTTCAGGTCGATCACGTAGCGCGAATATTTCGGCACGATCATCGAGGCGCCGAGTTCGCGCGCGAAATCGTAGAGTTTCGATACGTGCCAGTCGGTATCGGGCACGCGCCGCGCCGAATCGGTCAGGCGTGCGGCGATGCCGTCGGGCACGGCGGTGCCGTCGTGCGGCAAGCTGATCAGCAAAGGCGCGGTGCCGCGATGCAGGGTGTAGGTTTCCATGCCGACAGTTTAACTTTTGCGCGTTCTCGCGGGTTTCTTTGCTGGCGATTCGGCCGCCGGCAGCGCCCCGGGGAACCCGGGCGCCGGCCCGCGCACCGCTTCCAGTTCGCGCATGCGCTTCTGCCCGTATTCCCAGTCCTGTTCGGTGGTTTCGGCCAGCAAGGCCTCGGCGATGGCCATCAGCGCCACGCTGGAATCCCATACCGACGGCACCGCGATCCGCGCCGGCAGCACATGCGTGGCCAGGCGCGAAATCGGCGACAGCCATTGGTCGGTGACCAGCACCACCTTGGCCTGCCGCTTGCTGGCGGCCTGGGCCAGGCGCAGCAGGCTGGGCTGGTAGCGGCGGATGTCGAACACCAGCAGCACGTCGCGTTTGCCCATGTCCAGCACCTGGTCGTACCAGTTGTCTTCCTGGTCCTCCAGATGGTTGATGCCCGGGCGCAGGATGCGCAGCTGCACCGACAGATAGCGCGCCAGCGCGTCGGTGAAACGTCCGCCGATCAGATGCAGGCGATTGTTGCGGTCGGCGAGCAGGTGCACGACCCGGTCGAATTCCGTGGCAGGCAGATGGCTGAAGGTTTCGTGCAGGTTGCCTTCGAGCATAGTGGCGAATTTCTGCAGCCGCGGCGCCGCGGCGTCGTTGCCGCGGCGAGTGCGCGCGGGCGATTTGCTCAACGGCGAACTCAGCTGCGCGGTGAGTTCTTCGCGCATCACCCGCTGGAAATCCGGATACGAGGCGAATCCCATCCGCGCCACCATGCGCAGCACGCTGGGCGCGCTGACGCCGACTCCGCGGGCCAGGTCGCTGGCGCTCTGCAGCCCCGCGACCGGGTAATCGGCCAGGATCCGCTGCGCCACCCGCCGCTCGCTGGCCGGAAAACCCGCCAAACCGTCGCGCAATCTCTCCATGACCGTCCGCATGCACCCGCTCCCCGCTTGACAACTGCCCCCTATTGTTAGACTTTCTTCAGGAAAGGCAATCTGCTTCTGTTTTGTACTTTTCGTTACATAACGGCGGACGACCCATGGCAATGGCGGCGGTCAGCGCAGCGGACCAGGCAGACAGCGCGGTGGCGGTGAGCAACCGCGACGGGCGCGGCGCGTTCGTGCTGACCTGCGACCACGCCAGCGCGCATATCCCGCCCGCCTACGCCGGCCTGGGCTTGCCGGCGGCGGACTTGGAGCGCCACATCGCCTGGGATATCGGCGCACTGGGCCTGTCCGAACGACTCTCCGGGCTGCTGGACTCGCCGTTGCTGCACCCGACCGTCTCGCGCCTGCTGCTGGATGTGAACCGGGATACCGACGCGCACGATTCGATCGTCGTCACCAGCGAGGACACGGTCATCCGCGGCAACCACTCGATCGATGCGATCGAGCGCCAGCACCGGCGCGATTGGATCTATGCGCCCTATCACCGCGAAATAGAAACCGTCGTGGCCGCGCGCATCGCCGCGCGCAAACCCACGGCGATGATTTCCATCCACTCCTTCACCCCCGTGTTCAAAGGCGTGCCGCGCCGTTGGCAGATAGGCGTGCTGTCGCACCGCGACCGCCGCATGGCGGACCCGTTGCTGCGCGCCTTGCGCGCCGATGCCGGACTTGAAGTAGGCGACAACCAGCCGTATGCGCCGCGCGATGGCGTGTACCACACGCTGGAGCGGCATGCCGAAGCCCATGGCCTGCCCTGCGTGATGCTGGAGATCCGCAACGACCTGATCCGCGACACCCCGGGGCAGCAGTCCTGGGCCGAACGGCTGGCGCCGCTGCTGTTGCGCGCCTTCGAGGACGTCCACGCCGTTGAGGGGGCGGCCGTGCGTCGTTAACCGCTACCCACCGTTGTATCCACCGCAAGGGGATTGGAAATGTCCGAATCGTCGAGTGTCCAGTACACCAAGGTAGACCAGAGTTACTTCGAGAAACGCGGATTGCGCCGCTATGCGGGCGTGTGGTCGTTGTGGGCGCTGGGCGTAGGCGCGGTGATCTCGGGCCACTTCTCCGGCTGGAATTTCGGCCTGGCCAACGGCTGGGGCAGCATGCTGGTGGCCGGCATCATCATTGCGGTGATGTACCTGGGCCTGACCTTCTCCATCGCCGAGATGAGCCCGGCCTTGCCGCACACCGGCGCGGCGTATTCGTTCGCACGCACCGCCATGGGCCCGTGGGGCGGATTCCTCACCGGCCTGTCGGAGAACGTGGAATACGTACTGACTCCGGCGGTGATCGTGTTCTTCATCGGCAGCTACATGGGAGGAATCTTCGGTACGCCTGCCGAGGCGCAACCGTTGTGGTGGATCGGGTTCTACATACTGTTCGTCGGCTTGAACATCATCGGCGTGGAGCTTTCCTTCCGCATCACCCTGGTGGTGACGTTGCTGGCTTTGGGTTGCCTGGTGGTGTTCTGGGTGAGCGCGCTGCCGCATATCGATTTCAATCGCTGGGCTCTGAACATCGGCGCAGGTCCCGACGGCGCGCCGGTGGAGCTGGCAGAAGGCGGCGGCAGCTGGTTCCCGTTCGGCTGGAAAGGCGTGCTGGCCACGCTGCCGTTCGCGGTCTGGCTGTTCCTGGCCATCGAGCAACTGCCGTTGGCCGCTGAGGAATCGGTGGACCCGAAACGCGACATGCCCAAGGGCATCATCCTGGGCATGTTCACCCTGATCGTTTCGGCCTTCATGATCATGTGGCTGAACCCGGCCGTGGCCGGCATCGGCTCTTTCAAGCTGGCTACTTCCGGCGAGCCGCTGCTGGACGGCTTCAAGGCGATCTACGGCGAAGGCACCGCCAAGTTGCTGGCGGGCGTGGCGGTGTTGGGCCTGGTGGCCAGCTTCCACACCATCATCTTCGCCAAGGGCCGGCAGATCTATTCGCTGGCGCGCGCGGGTTATTTCCCGCCGGGGCTTTCGATCACCCACGGCACGCGCAAGACGCCGCATGTGGCCATGGTGTTCGGCTCGGTGGTGGCGCTGGCGGTGATGTTCGCGCTGTGGTTCGGCCTGGGCGCCGACCACGGCGGCAAGATCATCGGCGCGACACTGTTGAACATGGCCGTATTCGGCGCGATGTTCAGCTACTTCATGCAGGCGCTGTCCTTCATCGTGTTGCGCAGGAAGCTGCCGAACATCCACCGGCCGTACCGCAGCCCGTTCGGCATATTCGGCGCGCTGCTGACCATGATCATCGCCGTGGTCACCCTGTTCTATCAGATCAAGGATCCTGCCTACAGCACAGCGGTGATGTGGGTGGCGATCTGGTTCGTGGTCGGCATCCTGTATTTCGCCGTGCGCGGGCGCCATCGCCTGATCCTGTCGCCGGAAGAAGAGTTCGCGCTGGAGCACAAGCTGAAAGCCGGCGCCTGATCCATCGATAGGGAGAACGGCGGCGCGCAGGCGCCGCCGTACGCTTCATCACTTACGGAAACCGAAATGACCGCACCCCTAAGCTTCGCCGAACTCAAGCGTGCCGTCGCCGACGGCAGTATCGACACCGTGCTGGCCTGTATGGTCGACATGCAGGGCCGGCTGATCGGCAAGCGCTTCCAGGCCGAATTCTTCATCGACAGCGCGCACGACGAAACCCACGGCTGCAATTACCTGCTGGCCGACGACATCGACATGGAACCGGTCGCCGGCTATGCCGCGGCCAGTTGGGACAAGGGCTACGGCGACTTCGCGCTCAAGCCGGATCTGGGAACCCTGCGCCGCATCCCGTGGCTGGAAGGCACCGCGCTGGTGCTGTGCGACGTACTGGACCACCATCACCAGGATCTTCCGCATAGCCCTCGCGCCATACTGAAGAAGCAAATCGCCAGATTGGCCGAACGCGGCTACGTGGGCATGTTCGCCTCGGAGCTGGAGTTCTACCTGTTCGACGAAAGCTATGCGGACATCCACGCCCGCGACTACCGCAATCCGAAGACCGCCGGCTACTACATCGAGGACTACCACATCCTGCAAACCACCCGCGAGGAACCGGTGATGCGTGCCATGCGCAAGGGCATGCAGGCGGCGGGCATTCCGGTGGAGAACACCAAGGGCGAATGGGGCCCGGGCCAGGAAGAGATCAACGTGCGCTACGCCGAAGCGCTGGAAATGGCCGACCGCCACGCGATCCTGAAGAACGGCTGCAAGGAGATCGCCATGCAACACGGCAAGTCGATCACCTTCATGGCCAAGTGGCGCTACGACCTGGCCGGCTCCAGCAGCCATATCCACAACTCGCTGTGGAGCGCCAAGACCGGCAAGCCGCTGTTCCTGGACGCCAAAGCCGACTACGGCATGTCCGAACTGATGCGCGCCTGGGTAGCAGGGCAGGTCAAATACGCACGCGACATCACCTGGTTCCTGGCGCCGTACATCAACTCGTACAAGCGCTTCCAGGCGGGTACTTTCGCGCCTACCAAGGCGGTGTGGAGCGTGGACAACCGCACGGCCGGTTTCCGCCTGTGCGGAGAGGGCGGCAAAGGCATCCGCATCGAATGCCGTATCGGCGGCGCGGATCTCAATCCGTACCTGGCCTATGCCGCATTGATCGCGGCTGGACTCGCCGGGATCGACGAGAAGCTGAAACTGGGCAAGCCTTTCTCCGGCGATGCCTATGGCGGCGAAAAGCTGCCCGAAGTGTCCAAGACCCTTCGCGATGCCACTGCCGCGCTGCACGGTTCGAAGATGCTGCGTAAGGCGCTGGGCGATGAAGTGATAGACCACTACGTGCACACCGCCGAATGGGAACAATCCGAATGCGACCGGCGGGTGACGGATTGGGAATTGCGGCGCGGGTTTGAGAGGTACTGACAGAAATCCGATGTCAACATAAAAAAACGTCGTCATCCCAGCGAAAGCTGGGATCCATTTTGATCTTGCTTTTGGTTTTGCTCTCCTAGTGATCCAGGCATGCCGCGAAGGTCAAGATGGATCCCAGCTTTCGCTGGGATGACGACGTTTTTTTATGTTGACATCGGATTTCTGTCAGTACCTCTCAAACC
>DASVNG010000030.1:0-34006 GCA_036383995.1 Pseudoxanthomonas sp. | reverse complement strand
TCACTTTTCTTTGAACGGCAAAGAAAAGTAACCAAAAGAAAGCCGCCCTACGGCGCGCCCCACGATGAAGCCGTGGGGTCCGCAAGCAGGCCGGGAATTTCCGGAAGGCGCATCCTGCGCCTCCGGAAACGGCGCACATCCTTGTGCGCCGCCCCTTCGGGGTTTACCCGACCTGCTTGCCGCGCCTCACGGGGAGGGAGGACAAGAGCCAAAGCCAAAGCCGAGCAAAAGCGGCGCGTCGCTCGTTTTGCGGTGTTCAGCGAAGCGCTCCGGTATCCTTGTATGCAGGGGACAGCCAGGAAAATGCGGTATGCGGTTCATCATTCCAGCGGATCACCCGAGCTTGCCGGGACATTTCCCCGGTCGGCCGATCGTTCCGGGGGTCGTTCTTCTGGACCGGGTGATCGAAGCCATCGAATCCGAGTGCGGGCCGCTGCCGCCGTTGCGCTTGCCGCAAGTCAAATTCCTCAAGCCGCTGCTGCCCGGCCAGTCCGCTTCGGTGGAGTTGCTGGGCGAAGCGCCGCGCTGGCGTTTCAGGGTGTTGCGCGGTCCGGAAGTGTTGGCCAGCGGCGAGATCGTGGCCGAAGCGCAGGCTGCGGCATGAGCGCCAACTGGAAACAGCGTCCGGAAGGCGGCGGGCGTTTCGCCATCTGGCTCATCCGCAGCATCGCGCGCTACGGCGGGCGCAGCATCGCTCGCGTTTGCCTGTATCCCATCACCCTGTATTTCCTGCTGGTACGCGGCCCGGAGCGGCGCGCCTCGCGCACCTACCTGACGCGCGTGCTGGGTCGCAGAGCAGGACTGTGGGCGGTAGCCAGGCATATCCATACTTTCGCCGCGACCATCCTGGACCGGGTTTTCCTGCTGGGCGGACGCTTCAGCGGTTTCGACGTGCGCATCACCGGCCTGCCGCAACTGCACGAGGTGCTGGACCGCCGCCAGGGCGTGCTGTTGTTCGGCTCGCATTTGGGCAGTTTCGAAGTGATGCGGGTGCTGGCCCAGCAACGCCCCGATTACAAGATCCGGGTGGTATTGGACAAAGCGCACAACCCGGCGATGACGCAGCTGCTGGATGCGCTGAATCCGGAGATCGCCGCCGGCGTGATCGATGCGGCCCAGGACGGTCCGTCCATCGCCATGGCCATCAAGCAGGCGACCGACGAAGGCGCGCTGGTGGCGCTGCTGGTGGATCGCGCACGCGCCGGCGAACCTGCGTTGAAGGCGCAGTTCCTGGGCCGCGAGGCGCCCTTCCCGACCGCGCCCTGGCTGATCGCCTCGGCGCTCAAAGTGCCGGTGGTGCTGGCTTTCGGCCTGTATCTGGACGGCCACCGCTACCATCTGGCGTTCGAGAGTTTCAGCGACAGCATCGCCGTGCCGCGCCAGCAGCGCGCCCAGGCGGTGCTCTCGCTCATCCAGCGTTACGCCGCCAGGCTGGAGCATCACGCCCGTGCCGCACCTTACAACTGGTTCAATTTCTATGATTTCTGGGGCAACGAAGATGAAGCCAGCACGCCCTCCACGGCCGACGCGCCGCGCATCGTGGCGATCGATCATGCCGACGCTGATGCTGCTGTGCAGCGCCGCGTGGCCGTGCGCCGCAGCCCCTGAAGCCGCTGCGGGCGCAGCGGTCGACGCGGGTTGGATCCTGCAGAAACTGGCGCAGCCCGCGCCGATGCGTACCGCTTTCGTGGAACTGCGCGGTTCGGCGATGTTGAAAGCGCCGCTGCGCATAGAGGGCGAATACCAGCGCCCCGACAACGACACGCTGGTGCGCGCGGTGCGCTCGCCGTACGTGGAAACCACCACCCTGCGCAACGGCGAGGCGACCATCGCCCGCGCCGGCAAGACCCCACGCAAGTTTGCGCTGTCGCGGGTGCCGGAACTGGCGGGCCTGCAGGCCAGTTTCGGCGCGCTGCTCTCGGGCGATCGCGCTTTGCTCGAAAAACACTACCGGCTCACGCCGCAGGGCACGCGGCAGCAGTGGACGCTGGTGCTCGTTCCGCTGGATGCGGAAATGAAGGCCAGCGTGCGCGACATCACCCTGTATGGACGCGGTGCTGAATTGCGTTGCATCGAAACCCGCCCGCTCAAAGGCGATCTGCAACGCACGCTGCTTGCCGGCGCCGCCAATGAAGCCGCCAAAGCCAGCTCCGCCGATGCGCTGGCCGGGTTGTGCCGCGCGGGCGCCGCGCGCTGATGCTGTCGGCGCGCAGCCGCATCGCGCTGGCGCTGTTGTGGCTGGCCGTGCTGGCGCTGGCCGCGTGGGCGATCACCCAACGGTTGCAACTCAGCGGCGATCTGCGCAAGTTCATGCCGGCCGCCGAAACCCCGGCGCAGAAACTACTGATCGACGAACTGGGCGAAGGCCCAGGCTCGCGTCTGTTGCTGATGTCGATCTCCGGAACCGATGCGCCGACTCTGGCCGCCCAATCGCAGGCGCTGCGCAGCGCCCTGGCGGCGCGATCGGAATTCGCGCTGGTCGCCAACGGCGGCGATGCCAGTCTGGATTCCATTCCGGAACGGCTGCGTCCCTATCGCTACCTGCTGAGCGACACTTTCGATGCGCGACCGCTCGATGAAGCGATCTTGCGCGAAGAACTCGATGCGCGCGTGCAGGATCTCGGTTCGCCGGCGGCCTCGCTGATCGAACCGCTGCTGCCTGCCGACCCCACGCTGGAAACGCTGAAGCTGGCCGAGCGTTGGCAACCGGCCAACGCGCCGCAACGCCTGCACGAGGTCTGGTTCGACCGCGCCGGCGACAAGGCTTTGCTGGTGGCGCAGACACGGGCGGCGGGCTTCGATCCCACCGGCCAGCAAGCGGCGGTCGATGCGATCCATGCCGATTTCGAAAAGATCGCCGCAGGCACGCGCAGCGAACTCGTGCTGACCGGTCCCGGCGCGTTTTCGGTGGAAATCGGCGGGCGCACCGCCGCCGAAGCGCAATGGATCGGCATGGTCGATACCATCGGCCTGATCCTGTTGCTGGGAATCGCCTATCGCAGCTGGAAGATGCCGATCCTGGGCGCGTTGCCGTTGGCCACCGCCGGACTGGCCGGGCTGGGCGCGGTGGCGCTGCTGTTCGATGGCGTGCATGGCATTACCGTCGCCTTCGGTTTCACGTTGATCGGCGTGGTGCAGGATTATCCGATCCACCTCTTCAGCCATCAGCGTCCGGGGATGTCGCCCTGGAGCAATGCGCGTTCGTTGTGGCCGACATTGGCGACCGGCGTGGCTTCCACTTGCATCGCTTACGTCACCTTCCTGTTTTCCGGCGTGGACGGTTTGAAGCAGCTGGCGGTATTCACCATCGCCGGGCTGGGCGCGGCGGCGATCAGTACGCGCTTCCTGCTTCCCGCCTTGATAGATCCCGCGCCGCGCGACTTCGCCGATTCGCGGGCGTTGGCGAAAATGTGGCGGGGCATCGCGAGTTTGCCGCGACCGAAGGGTTCGCTGGCGATGCTCGCTTTGGTCGCGCTCGGCATCATCGCGTTCGCGCCTGGCCCCTTCTGGCAGAACGACCTCTCCAAACTCACGCCGGTGCCCGCCGATGCGCTGGCCCGGGATGCGGTGCTGCGCGATGAGCTGGGCGCGCCGGATGTGCGCTACGTGCTCACGCTGGAAGGAAAGACCGAGGACCAGGCGCTGCAGGCTTCGGAACGTTTGCGTCCGGCGCTGGATCGTCTGGTGGCCACCGGTGCGCTGGCCGGCTACGACCTGGCCTCGCGCTATCTGCCCAGCGCGCCGGTGCAGCGCGCGCGCCAGCAGGCGTTGCCGGCGCGCGAACGCCTTCAAACCATGCTGGGAACAGTGCTGGCCGATTCGCCCTTCAACGCCGATGCGTTCGATCCCTTCGTCGCCGACATCGAAGCCGCCAAGCGCGCGCCCATACTTTCCCGGGCCGACCTGCAGGGCACGCCATTGGCGGCCAGCGTTGCCGGATTGCTGCTGCCCGGCCGCGACCACGCCACCGCGCTGGTGTCGTTGAACGGCCTGCAGGATCCGGCCGCGGTCGCGAAAGTGGCCGCGGCCAACGGCGCCCAACTGTTGGACATGAAGGAAGCCTCCGAATCGCTGGTGGCCGCCTACCGCGGCCGTGTGTTGGCGGCGCTGGCCGTCGCCGCGCTATTGCTTACTGCCACAGTGTGGATCGCGCTGCGCCAACCGCGACGGGTGCTGCGGGTGCTGTTGCCGATGGCGCTGACGACGCTGCTGATCCTGGCCGTGCTGCGCGGCCTGGGAGTCGAATTGAACCTGTTCCATCTGGTCGCGTTGATCCTGGCCGCTGGTCTGGGCCTGGACTACGCCCTGTTTTTCGACCATGCCGGCGACGACCGCGCCGATCAGTTGCGCACTTTGCACGCGCTGATCGTGTGCAGCCTGATGACGTTGCTGGTGTTCAGCCTGTTGGCGCTGTCTTCCATTCCCGTGCTGCGCGCCATCGGCACCACGGTCGCGATTGGCGTCTTCGCCAATTTCGTGCTGGCGTTGCTGGTATCGCGGCAGCCGGTAGGGGAGGCCGTCGATGCTGCTGCGTGACCAAATCGAAGCGATGATCCCGCACAAGGGCGACATGTGCCTGTGGGACGAGGTGGTGGAATGGGACGCGCAGCGGATCGCCCTGCGCGCCGACAACCATCGCCACGCCGCGCACCCGTTGCGTTCGCAGCACAGGCTGCGCGCCGTGCACCTGTGCGAATACGGTGCGCAGGCCATGGCCGTGCATGGCGGGCTGCGCGCGCGCGCCCGCGGCGGCGATGCGAGTCCCGGGCTGCTGGTCGCGCTGCGTGGCGTGCAGCTGCACGTTTCCTATATCGACGAGCTGCCCGGCGCGCTGGAATGCGAGGCGGAGGTGCTGGCCGAAGGCGAGGACAGCCAGCAGTACGCGTTCCGCATCCGCCATGCGGGCGTTGTTCTGGCCGAAGGCCGTGCCGCGGTCATGTTGCAGGAACCATGAGCCGCGGCCCATGCAGGAACGTGGGCGGGTGATGCACAATCGCGGCACTGGATATTTGCGGGCTACCCGATGAATCAGGAAAGGAAGCGTGCGCTGGTCACCGGCGGTAGCGGCGATCTTGGCGGCGCCATCAGCAAGCGGCTCGCGGCGGACGGCCTGCATGTGATCGTCCACGCCAACGGCAATCTTGCGCGCGCCGAGGCGGTGGTCGCGGAGGTCCGCGAAGCCGGCGGCAGCGCGGAAGCCGTCGCCTTCGACGTCGCCGACGGCGATGCGACGCGCACGGCGGTCGAAGCGCTGCTGCAGGGCGGCCCTATCCAGGTGATCGTCAACAACGCCGGCATCCACGACGACGCCCCGATGGCCGGCATGTCCGAAGCGCAGTGGAAGCGGGTGATCGACGTCTCGCTGCACGGTTTCTTCCACGTCACCCAGCCGCTGCTGCTGCCGATGGCGCGTACGCGCTGGGGGCGCATCGTCAGCGTGTCTTCGGTTGCCGCGGTGCTGGGCAACCGCGGCCAGACCAACTACGCCGCGGCCAAGGCCGCCTTGCACGGCGCATCGAAATCGCTGGCGCGCGAGATGGCCGCGCGCAACATCACCGTCAACGTGGTGGCGCCCGGGGTGATCGAAGGAAGCATGGCGGGCGAGGCTTTTCCGCCCGATGTGGTCAAGCAGATAGTGCCGGCGGGGCGTGCTGGAAAGCCGGAAGAAGTCGCGGCACTGGTTGCGTTCTTGTGCAGCGCCGATGCGGGGTACATCAATGGACAGGTGATCGGGATCAATGGGGGGATGGGTTGATTCGATACGAGATCAATACTTTATAGGGTCGTCATCCCGGCGAATGCCGGGATCTATCTTAAAGTTAAGGTGGTGCTTCCGAAGGCCGTCAAACCAGCCCCGGATAGAGATCCAGCCAGTAAGGATTACACGTTTCGATCAGTGCGACTTTGTCGGCACGCCTCCATTCCTTGATCGATTTCTCCCGCGCTATCGCTTCCTGCATGGTGGCGTGGAACTCGAACCAGACCAGCGTGTGTACGCGGTACTTCTTGGTGAAGCCGTCAACGACGCCTTCGCGATGCTGTGAAACGCGCCGGAGCAGGTTGGAGGTGACACCCGCGTACAGGGTCCCGTAGTGGCGGCTGGCTAGAAGGTATACGCAAGGTTACTTCATGGACGTCCTTGCCCTGATGGATGGATCCCGGCATGCGCCGGGATGACGATCTTATTCTTTAGGCCGCGTCGGCATACCAGAACGGTGCCAATGAAATCTCGGTGCCATCGGAATCCAAAAGCAATTCATCCAGCCCATGCCCATCGATCTCCCCATGCTCTGATCTGGCACGCCCCAGTATTTCCCGCGCCAACCACTCCATCCGCGCCACGTTGTCGCCGATGCGCTTCATGAAAGCCGCATCGTCCAGTTCGTCCAGCAATGCGCGGTTCATTTCGTGGAACCAGTCGACTTCGTACTGGTTGAGGAAGCGGTCGTCCGGGCGCAGCGGCGCGCTGTTGCGCTGACCCCACTCGCGCAGCAGCGCCTGCATCGACAGGTTCAACCGGCGGCCACGCAGGAATTGCGGCCGTAGTTTCCCGATCAGCGAAATATCGGTGAGTCTCTGACCGAAGAACAGCGGCGCCAGCAGCGCCCAGTAGTAGGTGTAGTCCCAGATCACCTTCACCGGCATCACCTGCGCGTCGCCGAATAAAGGGTACTGATCCTGGTACAAGGTCAGCGTGTTCTCGTAGAAAGAGAAATACATCTGCTGGTAGATCTCGGCATACGGCGCGAACGATTGGCCGGCGCGGTCCTTGCCGATCAGGTCGCAGATGAAGGTGTTGCTCATGGCGATGAAATCGCTGCCGGGCGAATAGAACGGATCCAGGAACAGGCCCGCCTCGCCGGTAAGCGCCCAGCGGTCGCCGCTGAACACCTGTTTGCAGCCGTAGGAAAAGTGGCGCAGGAACAGGAAATCCTGCAGCCGGTGTTCGGGCTTCTCCAGCGAACGCGCCACTTGCGGCTGGTGCTCGCGCAGCCAGGCCATCGCCTTGTCGAAGGTATTCATCGTTTCCAGCGGATGCATCTTCGCGTCGCAGACGATGCCCAGCGAATGCGCGCCCGACGCCAACGGAATCAGCCAGAACCAGTAGCCGGGTCCGCACATGTGGTTGGTCGATCGCCAGCGGTCCGGCGGCGCGCAACGCGCCAGCCAGTGCGGATCGTCCGACCACTGGTTGGGATCGACGAAACCGTCCACCCGCCACCACACCGCGTTGGCGTCGTGATCGTTGGCTTGCTCCAACCCGCGCTTGCGCTTGATCAGTCCCGCGCGACCCGCCGCATCCACTACCCAGCGCGCGCGCAGCATGGCGTTCGCGCCGGCATGCTCGAAGGTCACGGTGTGCGGACCGTCGTTCTGGTCCAGTTCGATTCCACGCACCACCACTTCATCGCGGAAGTCCACGCCCAACGCGCGCGCCTGCCGGCCCAGGAAATTCTCGAAACGGCCGCGATCCAGCTGCCAGGAGGGCGCGGGCAACAGCTCGCTTACGCCCAACTCGGTGCAACGGCCGATGTCGTCGCGGCCTTCGGAGAAGAAGAAGCGAAAGCCGAACTTGCGTATCTGTTCGCTTTCCAGGTGCTCGCGGAAGCCGAGCACATTGGCGAAATAGTGCGCGCCGATCTCTACCGTCGATTCGCCGACCTTGAACGCGGCTTCGCGCACGGGATGGCTGCGGCGTTCGAGTACGACGATCGCCATTTCCGGATCGCGTTGTTTGAGCTGGATCGCCAGGCTAAGTCCGGCGAGGCCGCCGCCGAGTATCAAGACATCGGCGGCGGCTGGGTTCATGCGGCTTTCCTGGCGTCGGCTACAACGGCGGGGGGGCCGAATTCGCCGGTGGGGTCGTCGATGATCGGCGGGTTGGCCCGGATGCTGCGGTATACCGCGGGGATGCCGCCATAGCGCAGGGCCTGCAGCACAATGTGGCTGGTGATGCGGTAAAGATCCGTGAGGGGCCGGAAATGGCTGGGCCGGAACTGTTCTTCGCTATCGGCGTGGCGGTAGCGCGATTCGATCGGCACCGATACGCAACGCGTGCCCAGGGTGCGGGCCGCGGAAATCACGATCTGGGCTTCGAACACGAAGTTTTCGCCCGGAATGTCGTCCAGGGCCAGCACCTCGGCCGGGTAGAAGCGCTGGCCGCTCTGGCTGTCGGCCACCTGGTAACCGGTGCCCCAGGCGATGCCCCAGTCGCCGAACTCGTTGGCCAGCCTGCGGTAGGTCGGCTGCGAGGCGCGTTTGCGCAGGCGCGCGCCGATCACGATGCAGCCGGGATGGCGGTTGGCCGCCTCCAGCAGGCGCGGCAAGTCGCTGGCCGAGTGCTGACCGTCGCCGTCCATGGTCAGCACGCCCTTGAAGCCGCGCCGCCGCGCTTCGCCGAAGCCATCGCGCAGCGACTGCCCTTTGCCCATGCGCTGCTCGTGCCGCAGCACGATCACCGGCAGGTCGGCGATGCATTGGCCGGTGCCGTCGGTGGAGCCGTCGTCGACCACGATCACGTTGGGGCATTGCGCCAGCGCGCCTTCCACCACTTCGCGGATGCGCAGCGATTCGTTCAATGCCGGAATCAGCACCGCCACCTGGTTGCGTTCGAGCCGTTTCGACTCAGTCATAAGCGATCTCCATCTCCAGCATCTTCCCTGATCCGGCCGTGATTGCCGCGTACGTGCGCGACAAGGCCAGCGCTTCGAACAAAGGCAGCATCGGCAGCATGGCGTTGCCGGCGGCCAATCGCGCAAGCGCGCCGTCATTTTCGACGCTAACGTCCGCCGCTTCCTGAATGCTCGCGCGCAGGCGCGGCATGCCTGGCTGCGGATCGGCGACCAGCAGCAGGGCGCCGCCCAGCAAACCCTCGCTGCGCGAGACCTCGGCCAACGGTCCCGCCGAGGCACTGTCGTACCCGACCAGCAACACGGCGTCGGTACCGGTGGCCAGTTGCGCCAGCGCTTCCAGCAGGCCCTGCGCGAAGCTGGCGTCGTAGGCGCTGATGGCCGTGGCCGGGGCCATGGCGCCGGCGCCGATGGTCCAGTAACCGGCCGCCGCGTTATGCACCGAGTTGTGGAAGCGGGTAGGTGAAAGGCTATGTGGGTCGTTGGCCAGGGTCTGGCACATGTAGTCGGTGATGGCCAGATCGCCATGCGTGGAGGCGAACACCGAGGACAGCGTGGCCGGATCGCGGCCGGCGGCGGTGCAGGCGGCCAGGGCCACTTCCAGCGCGACGGCGACGGTTTCCGGCGCGCGCCGACGTTCGTTGGGCGCCAACAACTGCGGCGAAGGCCGCGTCGGCGCATCGGTAGGTGGCGTGCCATTGGAGGGCGGGCCATCGGCCAGATAGGCGCGCGCCGCCGTCCACGAGGGCAGGCCACGGGTCCAGAAACCGATGCCGGCGATGCCGGCCGAAAGAACGGACGAAGTCATGCGCGGCCGAACACCAGGGACGCGTTGTTGCCGCCGAAACCGAATGAATTGTTCATGGCGAAATCGATGCCGCGCTGCGCGTTGTCGAAACGGATCTGCGGACCGCAGGCCGGGTCGGGGGTGTCGCTGTTGAGCGTACCGGGCAGCAATCCGCTTTCCAGCGCCAGCAGCGCGATCGCCGATTCGACGATGCCCGCCGCGCCCAGGGTGTGTCCGGTCCAGCCCTTGGTGGAGCTGGCGTGCAGATGGCCGGGGAACATGCCGGCGACGGCGCGGGCCTCGATCGAATCGTTGGCGGGCGTGGCGGTGCCATGCAGGTTGAGATAACCCACTTCGCCGGCGCCGATGCCGGCGCGCGCCAGCGCATCGCGCATGGCCAGTTGCGCGCCCAGTCCCTCGGGATGCGGCGCGGACATGTGGTGGGCGTCGCTGGATTCGCCGTAGCCGCGCAGCTGCAGTCCTCCGGTTTCGCCCTTCGCCGGACGCTGCAGCACCGCAAAACCGCCGGCCTCGCCGAGCGACAGGCCGATCCGGTTCGCATCGAAGGGCCTGCACGGCTCCGGCGATACCAATTGCAAGGAGTTGAAGCCGAACAGCACGCTACCGCACAAGGTGTCCACGCCGCCGACCAGCGCCGCATCGGCCAGGCCGGCCTGGATCAGCCGCGCGGCCTGGGCGAACACCTTGGCGCTCGATGAGCAAGCGGTCGCCACGGTGATGCACGGGCCCCGCAAGCCGGTGGCGTGGCGCACGAAATCGCCGAGCGAATGCGGCGTGTGCACCACCGGCCGGTCCAGGTCGGGCGGAAAACGGCGGCTTTCGCGGGGCAGTCCCTCCGACAGCCGCGTGTAGGCTTCTTCGGTGGCGCCGATGCTGGAAGTGGAGGTTCCCACCACCACCGCCACCCGGTCGGCGCCGTAACGCGCCGCCGCTTCGGCCACCGCTTCGAGCAGTCCATCCTGTTGCAGCGACAGCCATGCAAGCCGGTTATTGCGGCATTCCCAGCTCGCCAGGGCGGAAGGCAGCGGCGAGTGCTCCAGTCCGTCCACCCGGCCGATCCAGCAATCCAGACGTTCCTCGCCGCCGAAATCGTTGCGGCGTAGTCCGCTGCGGCGGCCATGCAACGCCTCGGTCTGCGCGGCGCGGCCGCGGCCCAGGGCGGTGGTGGCGGTGTAGGCGGTGATCGCCAGGGCAGGCATGGGTGACGACGGCGATGACTGCACGCGGTGTTCCGTGAACTAACGTGGCGGAAGTATAGCCAGTGGCGGCAGCGGGGAAATTCGTGCCGGCTTAATGGCGCACGCCGCCGCATTCGGTATTCAGTCTTGTGAGACAAAGCTCGCAAAGCGTTCATGCTTGGCGCGGAAATACCGCTGTTTCGAGCCCTCCCGCAAGCTTGCGCGCGCCATCGCGGGTTTCGCTATGCCCGCGTTTCCTCCACAATCCCTCCCACCCCCAACGCAGGACGCGTCACGCGCGGATGCAAGCCTACGTCTACAAAAGCCAGCGCAAGGCCGACACTTTCGTCTACCTTGCCGCACGCGACGATTTCGAACGCATTCCCGAGTCCTTGCGCATGCCGCTGGGCGAGTTGACCTTCGTACTGGAGGTGGCGCTGACGCCCGAGCGCAAACTGGCGCGGGAAAACACCGAGACGGTCCGCCAGAACCTTGCCTTGCGCGGCTTCCATCTGCAGTTTCCGCCGCAGATATTCGACCTGCAGGAGGGCGGCCGTTCGGATGGCTAGGAAAGCGTCCCTGTCCCGCGCCGCGCCCTGGATCGCCCTGGCGCTGGGCATGCTGTTGGCCGCGCTCACCGGCATCGGCGGCGCGCCCGCCGCCTTGGGCGCGCTGCTGGCGCAACCGGCGCTGGCGCTGGCGGTGTCGTGGCAGCGCCAAACCCGCGCCCGCCCTTCCGGTTCGGCCTGGCGCGGCGAGGCGCTGGCCTTGCTGTCGTTGTGGGCGGTGGGCTTCGCCGCCTCCGCATTGCTGGTGGCCTGGCCGTTGAGCGCGTTGCGCCAGAGCGGCAGCCTGCCTGCGGCGCTGGGTCTGAGCGCGGTAGTGGGCGCGTTGCTGATCGGGTTGTGGCGGACCTGGCCGCTGTGGCACTTGCTGGAACGCGAGGGTGGTTCGCTTGCCGAACATTGGCGCGGCCTGTCCGAGCGCGATATCCATGCCTGGCATGGACTGGGCGTGGCCGCGCTGGTGGCGGTGGCCATCGGTTTTGGCGGCGTGCTGGCCTGGCCGGGATTGGTGCCCTCGCACCTGCGGATGTTCTTAGCGCTGGCCTACACGTTGTTGCTGCCGGTGCTGCACTGGGCCTTGCAGCGCGCCGCGGCGGCCCGGACCCTGCCGGTTCTGGTGATGACGCCGGCCACGGCCGTCGTAAATTCCGCTCCTGTCGCCGTATCGCCGGTGGCCGAAGAGGGTCTGGATGCGGCGCTGTTCGCAGCGGCCCGTGCAGGCAGGGTGGAGCGCGCGCTGGAGTTGCTGGAGGCTGGCGCCAATCCGCGCGCCGAGTCTTCCGATACCCGCGACCAGCGCAGCCTGGCCACGCTGGCGGCAGTGTTGCCCGATCTGCGCCTGCTGCGCGCCCTGATCGGCCTGGGCATAGATCTGAACCAGTCGCAGGCAGGCATGACGCCCTTGTTGGCCGCCACCCGCGACAGCTGGCACGGAAGGCCCGATGCGGTGACCACCCTGCTGGCCAACGGCGCCGACCCGCGCGCCGCCGACAGCGAAGGCAACACGCCGTTGCACCACGCCGCGCGCAGCTCCGATCCCGGCGTGGCCGCATTGTTGCGCGACGCGGCGGCGGAAATCGACGCATTGAACGGGGAAGGCATGACTCCGCTGGCGGTGGCATGCGTTGCCGGCAACTGGCGGCTGGCCAAGTTCCTGCTCGAGCGCGGCGCCAAGCCCGAACCGTTTGGCGGGCAGCCGGTGCTGCTGGCCGCCGCGGCGACCGAGGAAGACGATTCGGCCGGCGTATCGCTGCTGCTCAAGCACAAAGCCAAGATCGACACGCGCGACAGCCGTGGCCGCAGCGCGTTGCACGAAGCGGCCTTCGCCGGCCACCTCGATATCACTGCCGCGTTGCTGGATGCCGGCGCGGATGTGCAGAGCCGCGACCAGGCCGGCCGTACGCCCTGGCTGGAAGCGGCGCGCGGCGGCCACGTCTCCGCATTGGACGTACTGGCCGAAGCGGGTTCGCATGCCAACGAAGAAGACGGGGAAGGCCGCAACGCGTTGATGCTGGCTTGCGCCGGCGAATCGGTGCCCGCAGCGCTGGTGCGCCGCCTGCTGGAGCTGGGCGTGGACCCGGACCACGCCGACCAGCACGGCAGGCGCGCCGTCGATCTGGCGGCCGAGGCCGGGCGCTGGGCCATCGTGTCCGCGCTGGATCCGGCCTATGCCTTGCCCTCGGCCGTGGCCGAGAGCGAGGAAGACCAGGTACCGCCCGATCGCGCGCCGCTGGGCCTGGTCCGCGACGGTCTGCAGGCCGACCGTCGCGAGGGCCTCGAAGCCCTGGCCAGACTCTGCTCGGCGCAGGAACTGGGCACGCTGCTGCACGATCCGGACATCGTCGCTTCGCCCGCGCGCGTCGAGTGGCTGTTGCGGCAGGGCGCCGATGGCGAAGCGCGCGACAGCCAGGGCGATGTAGCGGTATTCGCGCTGCTGGCGCGCGGACCCGAAGCGCTGCCGCTGCTGCGGTTGTTGCTGCGGCGCGGCTTGTCGCCCGCCGGCGCAGGTGGTTTGTCCCGTTTCCTGTCGGCCTGTCTGCAGGGCAATCCTTCGATGCGCGGCGCCGAAGCGTTCGCGCTGGAGTTGCTGGAACGCGGCGCCGATCCCTTCGCTGCTTCGCGCAACGGCGATCCGCCGCTGTCGCTGGCGGTGCGCCTGGGTTGGAGCCGCCTGCTCGACCGCCTGCTGGACCTGGGCCTCAATCGCGAAGCGCGCGATGGCCATGGCATGTCCGCCCTGCACCTGGCCACCGCGCTGGGCCGCGAAGCGGTGCTGAAGCAGTTGATCGCCAAGGGCGCCTCGCCCGAAGCGCGTGCCGCCGATGGTCAGACCCCACTTGGAGTGGCGCTGGCCAGCGGCCGCCGCGACCTCGCCGATTGGCTGGACTGGCGCGGCTGGCCCCTGCCCAAGCGCGCCTTGCGCGCCGCCGATTTGCCTGCCGCGGCGATGGCTGGCGACGCCGACGCGGTACGCCGTCTGCTGGATCTGGGTTTCGCGGTCGACTCGCCCGACGCACAGGGCTGCACCGCCTTGTTGCGCGCAGCGGGCGGCGGTCATCGCGCCACGGTCGATCTGCTGATCGGTCATGGCGCCGATCCGCAGCACGCGGCCAACACCGGCGCCACGCCGCTGTCGGCTGCGGTCAGCATGCGCCAGGCCGATATCGTCAACGATCTGCTCGCCGCCGGCGCCCAGATCGAACACCGGCTGCCGGGTGGAGTCACCGTGTTGATGCTGGCGTCGGCGCTGGGCCTGCCGGATATCGCCGCGCGCCTGCTCACCGCCGGCGCCAACGTCCATGCCAGCGATGCGCAGGGGCTGACGCCGTTGCATTGCGCCGCGCTGTTCGGCTTCATCGCCCGCGACAAGCCGCGCCTGGTCGCCTTGTTCGATACCTTGCTGCTGGCCGGCGCCGAACCCGAACAGATCGCCGCCGGCGCGGTCACGCCGCTGCTGCTGTTGCTGGGCGCGCGCGCCGAACCGGGCACTGCCTGCGACGAGGAAGTGGTGCTGGCCGCGCTGGAACGCCTGCTGGACGAAGAAGTCTCGCTGGACGTGCAGGACCCGCGCGGCTTCGGCCCGCTGCACCTGGCGGCCCTGCACGGATTGCTGCGCGTGGTCCAGCGCCTGCTGCGCACCGGCGCCGATCCGGACCTGCGCGACGCGCTGAACCGCACGCCGCGCGAGATCGCGGTGATGCGCGGTTTCGTCGACGTGGCCGCGGAGTTTTCGCCCGCGGTGTCCGGGGCGTCGATGGCGAGGTTTCTGCGCGAACCGCGGTAATTCGCAGTTTCCTTCTCCCACCGGGAGAAGGTGGCGCGAAGCGCCGGATGAGGGAATGGAAATGACTCGCCTTCGAACTTTCACTGCAAGCGGAATTGCCATTCCCTCATCCGCCTCCGTATCAAGTACGGGGCAGGCTCTGCGGGCACCTTCTCCCGATGGGAGAAGGGAGGCGAGACAATAGCCTTTGCATCAAGCCTGTTCCGGGGTCTTGGGTTGTTCCACCGTATCGCTGTCGCTGACATCGGCCTCGAACAGCTTCTCCAGATCGGCGCGCGCATCGCGCGCGGTCTGCACCACCGCCACATCGTCGTCGTAGATCAGGTGCTGCGCGCGCAGCAGCTTCTCGTCGTGGGTGCGGAAGCGCTTGGTGTGGTCGGCCGCCGTTTCGGGCGGCAATCCCAATGCGATCAACACTTTTTCGCCCATCTCAAGACTGGTGCCGAAGGTCTCGCGAAACGCCTCGGCTCCCAGATCCATCAACCGCCACGCATGCCGGCGGTTGCGCGCGCGCGAGTAGATCAGCGCCTTGGGATACATGCGCCGGATCAGGCGCGTGGCCTTGATGTTGGTTTCGGTATCGTCGACGGCGATCACGAACACCTTGACGTGCTGCGCGCCGGCGGCGCGCAGCAATTCGGGACGGGTGGGATCGCCGTAATAGATGCGGCTGCCGAAGCGGCGCATGTCTTCCACCTGCTCGGGGCTGTGTTCCAGCGCCACGAACGGAATGCGCTGCGCCGTCAGCAGGCGCGCCACGATCTGGCCGAAACGGCCCATGCCCGCGATCAGCACCTGCGGCTGCTGCGAATCGATTTCCTCGATCGTGTCGAACTCGGGCTTGGCCACCGGCTTCTTCACCCGCGCCAGGATCTTCGACATGGCGATCAGCAGCAGCGGCGTCATCGCCATCGATACGCCCACCACCGCCACTAGGCGGTCGCGGGTGGGATCGTCCAGCAAGCCCACGCGCACCGCTTCGCTGAACACCACGAAGGCGAATTCGCCGCCCAGCCACAGCACGCCCGCCAGCATCAGCGCCGCGCGCGGCGCCAGCTTGCCGGGACGCAGGCCGAGCAGGTACAGGATCGAGAATTTCACCGTCAGCAACACCGCCACGCCCACGGCGATGATCTGCGGCTCGGCGGCTACGCGGTCCAGGTCGATATCCATGCCCACGGCGATGAAGAACAGACCCAGCAACAGGCCCTTGAACGGTTCTATCTGCGATTCCAGTTCGTGCCGGAATTCGGAATCGGAAAGAATCACGCCGGCCAGGAACGCGCCCAATCCCGCGCTCAATCCCGCCAGCTGCATGAACCAGGCGGTGCCCAGCACCACCAGCAGGGCGCTGGCGGTGAATACCTCGGGCATGCGCGTGCGCGCGACCACGCGGAAGATCTGCCGCAACAGCAAACGCCCGCCGAACACCACCACGGCGATCGCGCCCACGGCCTGGAACACCATGGTCCAGCTCAGGGTTTCGTTCTTGGCGCCGGCCAGCAGCGGAATCGCGGCCAATAACGGAATCGCCGCCAGGTCCTGGAACAGCAGGATCGCAAAACCCAGGCGGCCGTAATCGGTGGTGAGCTCCTTGCGCTCGGACAATAGTTGCAGACTCACCGCCGTGGACGACAGCGCCAGACCCAGCCCCACGATCAGCGCGGTCTTCCAGTGCATGTCCATGGCCAGGGCCAGGCCGCCCAGCGCCGCCGCGCTCAACAGCACCTGCAGGCCACCGGCGCCGAACACCGGCTTGCGCATCACTTTCAAACGCTGGGGCGAAAGCTCCAGGCCGATCACGAACAGCATCATCACCACGCCGATCTCGGCGGCGTTGAGGATGCGGTCGGCGTCGCTCACCAGACTCAGGCCGTACGGCCCCAGCACCGCGCCGGTCACCAGGTAGGCCAGCACCGCGCCCAGGCCGAATTTCTTGAACAGCGGCACCGCCAGCGTTGCCGCCAGCAGGAAGACCAGGGTGAGTTCCAGACCGCTACCGTGCATGCGCGCACCTCCGTGACCGCATTATGCGGCGCTTGTCTGCTTCAGGGCGCTTGTCTGCTTCAGGTAGCGGCCGGTTAGTCTTGGTCGCGGCATGGGCGGTTACGCCGCCGCTTCGCACGTAAACATCCGCGACCGTGGCCTGACTGTTCCCTCGCCCGACCTTGAATGCGTCGAGTACCTGATACTGGGGTTGCCATGGGTTGTATGACGTGGTTAGCTCTGTGCGGGGAAAGCGATGCGCGCAGCATCACTGGCGTAGCGCGATCAAACTGGGCGAGTTTCCGGACGCAGCGTCTGCGCTCCGCTTTGGGGAATACCGATGAATCTATCCACCGATACCGCGGTGCGCGTTGGCGCACCGGTGCGAGTGCATGCCGGTTCCGACAAGCTTTGCGCGCGCATGCTGGGATTGCTGGCGCTGCTGCCGGCAATGGCGCTGACCGCTCCGGCGTTCGCGCAGAGCTGCGCGGTCGGCGAAACGCCTGCAGCCTTCGGGTTCACTGGCGGCGAACAGACGACCACCGTGCCGGCTGGCGTGCATTCGATCACCGTCTACCTCAGTGGCGCCCAGGGCGGCGCCGGTCGTAGCGGCGCCGGCACCCTCCCTGGCAGTCCCAATTCGCCCGGCGGCACCGGCGGCCTGGGTGGACGGGTACGCGGCACGCTGACAGTCACGCCTGGCGCGGCGCTGTCGATCTGGGTAGGCGGCCAGGGTTCGCAGGCGGTCAATCCCGGTGGCGTGGGGCAGGGCACCGACGGCATCGGCGGCGGCGCCACCGATTTGCGCGTGGGCGGCAACGGCGTCGGCAACCGGGTCGGCATCGCCGGCGGTGGCGGTGGCGGCGGCAATGCAGGCTGGAGCACGGCCAACGTGGTCGCCGGTGGCGCAGGCGGCGTAGGCGGCGGCGGTATGGGCGGCGCGGGCGCCGATGTGCCTGGCGGACCCGGTCCGTACGGCGGCGGTGGCGGTGCGGTAGGCACCGGCGGTGCGGGCGGCGGCGGCTGCGGCAGCTTTCCGGCTACGGCAGGCAATGCGACTACGGGTGAGGGCGGCGACGCCTTCAATTTCTCCGGTTCGTTCGCGGGTGCCGGCTACGGCGGCGGCGGCGGCGGCGGCGCTACGGTCGGCGCCGGCGGCGGCGGCGCAGGCGTGGGCACGGTCACCTGCCAGCAGAACTGGAACGGCGGCGGCGGCGGCGGTTCGGGCGGCAGCTCGGGCGCCAGCGGTCTGACCGCGGTCACCATCAACAATGGCGTGCAGGCCGGCAATGGTGCGGCGCTGATCTGTTTTGCGCAGACGGAGTTCGCGGTGGGCGGCAGCGCCAATGGCCAGACCGGGGCGGTCACGCTGCAGTTGGCCGCCACCAACCCGGTCAGCACGCAACAGGTCGTCGTGGGCCAGGGCGCGGGCAGCTACGTCTTCCCCACGCGCCTGCCGCAGGGCGCCAATTGGAACATCAGCGTGCTGGCTTCGCCGCCCGGGCAGATATGCACGATCAATCCGGCCAGCGGTATCGCCATCGGCGCCGATGTCTCCAGCGCCGCGCTCAGTTGCGCAACGGTAACGACGACCATCAGTCCGGCGACGCTTCCCGACGGCGCCTTCGGTACAGCCTATTCGCAGATCTTGAGCGCCAGCAGCGCCAATGGCGGCATCGCCCCCTATACGTTTTCGATCAGCGCCGGCGCATTGCCGGCCGGTCTGGCCTTGTCGGCCGCGGGTGTGCTGTCGGGTACGCCGACGGCGGCCGGTTCGTTCAACTTCACCGTCGCCGCGCTTTCGAGCAATGGCTTCAGCGGGTCGCGGGCCTATACCTTGGCGATAGCGGCCGATGCCCAGGCGATCACCAACTTCATCGCCAATCCGGCGGCGCCGGTGTTCGCGCCGGGCGGCACCTTCGCCTTGTCCGCCACTGGCGGCGCTTCGGGCAATCCGGTGGTATTCGCCAGCACTTCGCCCGCGGTCTGCACGGTCGCCGGCAGCGTGGCGACCATGCTGTCGGCCGGCACCTGCGCGCTTACCGCCAACCAGGCGGGCAATGCCAACTACACGGCGGCCCCGCAGGTTCAGCTCAACGTGGTCATTGCTGCGGCAAGCCAGGCGATCACCAACTTCGTCGCGACACCTTCCGCACCGGTATTCACACCGGGCGGCACCTTCACCGTGTCGGCTACGCCCGGTCCTTCGAGCAGTCCGGTGGTGTTCGCCAGCACCTCGCCTGCGGTGTGCACGATCAGCGGCAGTACGGTGACGATAGTGACGGCGGGTACGTGCGCGCTCACCGCCAACCAGGCCGGCGACAGCGGCTACAACACCGCCGCGCAGGTGACGCTCGATGTGGTCATCGGCGCTGCCAACCAGGCGATCACCAACTTCGTCGCCAATCCCTCCGCACCGGTGTTCGCGCCGAACGGAACGTTCGCGGTTTCGGCCTCTGGCGGACCTTCCACCAGTCCGGTGGTGTTCTCCAGCAACTCTTCGACCGTGTGCACGGTAAGCGGCAGCACGGTGACGATGCTGTCCGCGGGCGCATGCATGCTGGCGGCCGATCAGGCCGGCGACACCAACTACAGTGCCGCTCCGCAAGCCGCACTCAACGTGACCATCGGTTTGGCGAGCCAGGCGATCGCCAACTTCACCGCCAATCCGGCCGCACCGGTGTACGCGCCCAATGGCACCTTCACCGTCTCGGCCACGCCAGGCGCTTCCACCAGTCCGCTGGTGTTCGCCAGCACTTCGCCTGCGGTGTGCACGATCAGCGGCGGCACGGTGACCATGCTGTCGGCGGGCGCGTGCGCGCTTACCGCCAACCAGGCGGGCGACGCCAATTACAGCGCCGCGCCGCAAGTCGCGCTGTCGGTGGCGATCGGCGCCGCTACGCCGGCACTGACCTGGATCGACGATTTGCAGAAGAGCATCGGCGAACCCGACTTCGATCTGCCGGCGCCCACCAGCGACAGCAATGGCGCCTTCACCTTCACCAGCAGCAACGCCGCGGTGGCGACAGTGAACGGCCGCACGGTGACGATCGTCGGCGATGGCGTAACCACGTTGGTGGCCACGCAGGCGGCGACGGGCAACTACACCCAGGCCAGCGTGAGCACGACCCTGACGGTCACCGATCGGCCCGATCCGACTACCGACGCAAGCGTGGTCGGCGGTTTGCAGGCGCAGGTCGATGCCAGCGTCCGCTTCGCCTCGGCGCAGCAGTCGAACATCCGCGACCGTCTGCGCCAGCAGCGCTACAGCCGCGACAACGTTTCCAGCAATGGCCTGAGCCTCAACCTGACCAATGGTTCGGGCATGGGCACGTCGCTGACAGCGGCCCAGGTGACTCCGGACAACGTGGTCCGCCTGCCCAAGGGCTGGGGACTGTGGAGCGCCGGCGTGATGACGTTCGGCGATCGCGACGGCCGCCTCGGCAGCGAAGGTTTCGATTTCCGCAGCGATGGCGTCACCATCGGCGCCGACTGGCGCGTCAACGACAACTTCCTTTTCGGCGTGGCCGGCGGCTTCGGTTGGAACGACACCAAGTTCGACGAAGCGCGTTCTGGACTCGATGCGGGTCAACGGTCGTTGGCGGCCTACGGCCTGTGGCGCCAGGGCGAACACTTCTTCATCGACGGCATAGTCGGTTGGGGCCGCCTGGATTTCGACATCACGCGCTGGAGTGCGATAGCCGACGCAACGGCCACCGCACAACGCGATGGCAGCCAGGCGTTCGGTTCGCTGACCTTGGGCTACGACCACAACAGCGGCGGCATGAGCCTGACCGGTTATGGCCGCCTGGATACCAGTCGGACGCGCCTGGACGCCTACCGGGAATTCGGGCTGGGCATCTACGATTTGAGCTATAGCAAGCAGACCGTCCAGAACAGCAGCGTGGCGGTCGGCGTGGAAGGCAGCTACCTGTTCGCCGAGTCCTCCGATCAGTTGCGGCCGTACTGGATGATCGAATACCGCGACGCATTCGAGAACCGCAGCGACGTCTCGCTCAACTACGTGGTGATGCCGGTATCGACCGACTACACCTTGGGCCTGCGCAGCTATGGCGACAACGCGTTGACCTACGGCGCCGGCCTGGACATGACCATCGCCCCGAGCTGGAGGCTGTCGCTGTTGTTCCGGCGCGAACACGCCTCGGACCAGCAGGCCAATTCCAGCATCGGGCTGATGATCTCTTTCAGTCCCACGGGAAGGCCTTCGGCGGTTTCGACGTTCGCCGATGCGGCACCGGATACGGGCGGCCAATCCACTGGCGGGGCTCAGGATTGAATGCGGAATGGTGCCGGTAGTTGCGGAGACGCGCCGGCACCTTTCTGCATGGATTTGGCTTCTTCTGGGGTTGGCTGGATGAGTTTGTCGGCGTAGGCAGTTGCTTTCGTCCCCGACCGCCATAGACTGCGTCCATATCCAGTTCGGAAGGAAGCAAGCATGAAGTTCGCATGGATCGTAGCGGCCCTACTCTTGTGCCCGGTCGCCGCCGACGCCGCAAAACGTTCGGAAATACTCAAGCAGGTCGAATCCAGCATGCTGGTGACGGGCACGATAGAGACCCGCGCAGATGGCACTGTCAGTTCGACCACCATCGACAAGCCGGAGAAATTGCCCGCAGGCATGGTCGACTTCGTCCAGAAGCAGGCGGCCGCATGGGCGTTCGAACCGCTGGTCATCGATGGCAAGGCGCGCCCGACGCGCAGCCCGATGAGCGTGCGCGTGGTCGCCAAGCGGCTCGATGACAAGAACTACTCGATCGGGATACGCAATGCCAACTTCGGCGCCACAACAGCCGGCGAAGGCGAAGCCCTGGCCGGCGTCAAGCTGACGCCGCCGTCCTATCCGCAAAGCGTGGCCATGCGCGGCGCCTCCGGTGTCGTGTACGTCGTGGTGAAGGTCGGTAAAGACGGCCACGTGACCGATGCGATCGTCGAACAGGTGAACCTCAAGACCATCGGTCACGAAAGCGAAATGGCCGCATGGCGCAAATCCTTGTCCAACGCGGCATTGCAGGCGACCCGCAAATGGACCTTCTCCACGCCGACCAAGGGCGAACTGGCCGATGATGAGTTCTGGTCGGCACGGGTTCCGGTCGCCTTCCACATGGACAAGCGCTTCGATACCGCCTACGGCAAATGGGAGTTGTACATCCCCGGCGTCCGCCAGACCATTCCGTGGTCGGACGAGGACCGTCCGGGATTCTCGCCGGATGGGTTGGCCGACGGCGGCGTGTACATGCTCGGCAAGAACGATGGTCCGAAGCTGCTGACGCCTTTGGACGGGACTTGACCGCACGATGCGCCACGCAACAAAAAGCCCCGCATCGCGGGGCTTTTTGTTGATGCATGAAACGCAGGCTCAGCGCTTCATCGAACTGAAGAACTCGTCGTTGGACTTGGTGTTCTTCATCTTGTCCAGCAGGAATTCCATGGCGGTGATTTCGTCCATGGGATGCAGAAGCTTGCGCAGGATCCAGATCTTCTGCAGCAGTTCCGGCTCGATCAACAGGTCTTCGCGACGGGTGCCGGAGCGGTTGATGTCGATGGCCGGGTACACGCGCTTCTCGGCGATGCGGCGGTTCAGGTGCACTTCGCTGTTGCCGGTGCCCTTGAACTCCTCGTAGATCACTTCGTCCATCTTGCTGCCGGTCTCGACCAGAGCAGTGGCGATGATGGTGAGCGAACCGCCTTCCTCGACGTTGCGCGCCGCGCCGAAGAAACGCTTCGGACGGTGCAGCGCATTGGCGTCGACGCCGCCGCTGAGCACCTTGCCGGAGCTGGGCACCACGTTGTTGTAGGCGCGGGCCAGGCGGGTGATGGAGTCGAGCAGGATCACCACGTCCTTCTTGTGCTCGACCAGGCGCTTGGCCCGTTCGATCACCATCTCGGCGACCTGCACGTGGCGTGCGGCCGGCTCGTCGAAGGTGGAGCTGATGACTTCGCCGCGCACGGTGCGCTGCATTTCGGTGACTTCTTCCGGACGCTCGTCGATCAGCAGCACGATCATGTGCACGTCGGGATGGTTGGTGGTGATCGCGGTGGCGATCTGCTGCATCAGGATGGTCTTGCCGGCCTTGGGCGGCGACACGATCAGCGCGCGCTGGCCTTTGCCCTGCGGCGCCATCAGATCCATGATGCGGCCGGAGATGTCTTCGCTGGAACCGTTGCCGCGTTCCAGGGTGAAGCGGCGGCGCGGGAACAGCGCGGTCAGGTTCTCGAACAGCACCTTGCCCTTGCTGGCCTCGATCGGCTCGCCGTTGATGGTGTCCACCACCGACAGCGCGAAGTAGCGTTCGCCGTCTTTCGGGAAACGGATGCGGCCGCTCAGGTGGTCGCCGGTGCGCAGGTTGAAACGGCGGATCTGGCTGGGCGAGATATAGGTGTCGTCCGGGCCGGCCAGGTAGCTGGCCTCGGCGGCGCGCAGGAAGCCGAAGCCGTCGGGCAGGATTTCCAGCACGCCATCGGCGGCAACGCCTTCGCCATGGCGGGTCAGCACTTTCAACAGGGCGAAGATCACGTCCTGCTTGCGCGCGCGGGCCACGCCTTCGTGGATGCTCAACTGTTCGGCGATGTCCAGCAGCTTCTGCGCCGGCATGCGCTTGAGGTCGCTCAGCGAGTACTGCGGGAAGCCTTCGGGAACGCCCGGGGCCGGGCCGCGCGGCACGAACGGCTCGTTGGCGCCGTTGTCGCTGGGCAGGCCGTCGTTGCGCGGACGCTGTTCGCGGTCGCGGCGGTTGCGGAAACGGTCGCGGCGGTTGTTGCCACCGCCACCGCCGTTTTGGAAGCGGTTCTGGTTCTGGTTCTGTTCGCGCGGCTCGCCGTCCTGCTGCTGGCCGCCCTGGCCTTGCGGATTCTGCGAGGGTTGGCCGCTGCCTTCCTGGCCGCCGCCCTGGGCGTTGCCGCTCTGGGACTGCGGTTGCGAAAGCGCGGGCTGCGCCTGCACGGCGGCAGGCTGCGCGGAAGGCGCGGAAGATTCGGGTCGCGGCGCCGGAGGCGCGGCGGGAGCCGGGGGTGGTGCGCTGGGAGCAGGCGCCGGAGCGGCGGGTGCTTCGGAGGCGGGGAGGGCCTTGGCGACGCGCGGCTTGCGCGCACGCTTCTCGGCAGGAGCGCCGGCGTCGCCGGCTTCAGGGGTGTTATCGGACAAAGTTGCGATTCCTCGCTACGGTTGCGAGCGCCAGCGGAATGCGGGCGGGACGGTGGGAAGAGTGGGCTCTCGTGATGAGTGCGGTCAGAAGGGTGCGGCGCAGACCCCGCGCCGGATAGTGTTGAAACTAGCACCGGCAAGCGGCGGCGGCAAGCGCCGTGGGATCAAGCCGTTCAGCTGAGGGGCTTGGCGGGCCCCTCAAACCGGTTTTGCAGGGAAACTGTGCGGGTCGGGCATCGCCCGGACCCGCAGGGTGAGGGATCAGGCCGCCGAAGCGGTCGAGCCGATGCCCTTGTCGATCATCTGGGTCAGCTGGCCCTTGCCCACGGCGCCGACCTGGGTGGCCTGGACCTGGCCGTCCTTGAACAGCAGCAGCAGCGGGATGTTGCGCACGTGGTACTTGATGGCGGTGGCGCGGTTCTCGTCCACGTTGAGCTTGACCACCTTCAGCTTGCCCTCGTAGGTCTGGGCCAGTTCGTCCAGGACCGGGGCGATCATCTTGCAGGGACCGCACCATTCGGCCCAGAAGTCGACCAGTACCGGTTCGTCGGACTGCAGCACGGCGGTCTCGAAATCGGCATCGCCGACGTGTGTCACCTTATCGCTCACTTTGGGGTCTCCTGCGGGTCCGCGGAGGGCGGGGCCCGGTTGTGGGCCGAAATGCCGGCCTCCGCATTGCTGTAAACTGGGGCGTTCCGCGATTCCGTTCAAGGGTTTGGCCCTGGATTCGCGTACACCGGCATGGAACGCAGTGTGCGACGCCGGTGACGACGATGCAAGCGCATCGACCCGCGCATTGCGCGTGAAACACTCAAGAAGAAAGCATGAGCGACAAGCCGTTAACCGACATCACCTTTTCCTCGTTCGACCTGCATCCGGCCTTGCTCGCCGGGCTGGAAGCGGCCGGGTTCTCGCGCACCACGCCCATCCAGGCGATGACGCTGCCCGTGGCGTTGCCCGGCGGCGATGTCGCCGGGCAGGCGCAGACCGGCACCGGCAAGACCCTGGCCTTCCTGGTCGCGGTCATGAACCGTTTGCTGACCCGCCCGGCCCTGGCCGACCGCAAGCCCGAAGACCCGCGCGCGCTGATCCTGGCGCCGACCCGCGAACTGGCCATCCAGATCCACAAGGACGCGGTGAAGTTCGGCGCCGACCTGGGCCTGCGTTTCGCCCTGGTCTACGGCGGCGTGGATTACGACAAGCAGCGCGAACTGCTGACCCAGGGCGTGGACGTCATCATCGCCACCCCGGGCCGCCTGATCGACTACGTGAAGCAGAGCAAGGTCGTTTCGCTGCACGCCTGCGAAATCTGCGTGCTGGACGAAGCCGACCGCATGTTCGACCTGGGCTTCATCAAGGACATCCGCTTCCTGCTGCGCAAGATGCCCGAGCGCACCACCCGCCAGACCCTGCTGTTCTCGGCCACGCTCAGCCATCGCGTGCTCGAACTCGCCTACGAGCACATGAACGAGCCGCAGAAGCTGGTGGTGGAGACCGAATTCATCACCGCCGCCAAGGTGCGCCAGAAGGTCTATTTCCCGGCCAACGAGGAAAAGATCCCGTTGCTGATCGGCCTGCTGTCGCGCAGCGAAGGCGCGCGCACCATGATCTTCGTCAACACCAAGGCCTGGGTGGAGCGAGTGGCGCGTTCGCTGGAGCGGGCCGGCTACCGCGTCGGCGTGCTCTCGGGCGATGTGCCGCAGAAGAAGCGCGAGTCGCTGCTCAACCGTTTCCAGAAAGGCCAGTTGGAAATCCTGGTCGCCACCGACGTGGCCGCGCGCGGCCTGCACATCGACGGCGTGTCGCACGTCTACAATTACGACCTGCCGTTCGACGCCGAAGACTACGTGCACCGCATCGGCCGCACCGCGCGTCTGGGCGCCGAGGGCGACGCGATCAGCTTCGCCTGCGAGATCTACGCGCAGAGCCTGCCGGACATCGAGGCCTACATCGACCAGAAGCTGCCGGTGGAATCGGTGACCGCCGAACTGCTGACCGCCCTTCCGCGTCCGCCGCGCGCTGCGCCCGAGCCGGGCGCAGAAGTGGATGAGGACGCAGGCGAGAGCATCGGCGCGATCTTCAAGGAAGCGCGCGAGCAGCGCATCGCCGACGAACAGCGTCGTGGCGGCGGTCGCAGCGGCGGCGGTTCCGGCCGCAGCGGCAGCGGTCCGTCGCGTTCGCGTACGGGCGGCGCTTCGGGCGATGGCAAGCCGCGCGCGCCGCGTCCGCCGCGCAGCGCCGAGGCCGCACCGGCAAGGCCTGCGGCCAGCGCGACCGTCGCCAACGCGGCGCCCGCGTCGGTTGGCGACGCGACGCGTCCGCCGCGCAAGCGCCGTCGCCGCCGTCATGGCGTGCCGGTCGATGGCGCAGTGGCGAACTCGGCCCCGGTGCAGGCGCAAACCGCGACCGCACCGAAGGCGGCGGCACCTGTCGACAATTCTTCGTTCCTCACCAAGCTGGGCCGCAAGCTCAAGTCGCTGGTTTCCGGCGCGTAGGTCCGAGCTACGCCCCGACGCTCGGGGGTCGAGCATCACACGCGTTGCATTGCATCGTAGGTCGGGGCTACGTCCCCGACGCTGGGGAACCATGCATCGCGCGTGTCGGGGGTGTAACCCCGACCTACGGGTTTAGGCATAATCGGCGCATGAGCGTTCTGCGATTCGAAAACGTAAGCAAGCAATATCCCGGCGGGCACGAAGCCCTGTCCGAGGTCAGTTTCGAAGTCGCCCAGGGCGAAATGCTGTTCGTCACCGGTCACTCCGGCGCCGGCAAGAGCACCCTGCTCAAACTCATCCATCTCAGCGAACGCCCCAGCCGCGGCGCGGTGGTGTTCGGCGGGCGCAATCTGCTGAAAGTCCGCGGCGGCCGCATTCCGCTGCATCGCCGCGAAGTCGGCGCCGTCCACCAGGACCATCGGCTGCTGGCCGAGCGCACTGTCGCCGAGAACGTCGCCCTGCCTCTGATCCTGCGCGGCGACCGCCGCGGCGACATCGGCAAGCGCGTGCGCGAAGTGCTGGCGCGCCTGGGCCTGGGCCATCGCGAGAAGGCGTTGCCTTCGCAGCTCTCGGCAGGCGAGCAGCAACGCGTGGGCATCGCCCGCGCCATCGTCGCCGAACCGCGCCTGCTGGTGGCCGACGAACCCACCGGCAACCTCGACCCCACGCTGGCGGCCGAAATCATGTCGCTGTTCGCTTCCATGCCCCAACGCGGCACCAGCGTGCTGGTGGTCAGCCACGACCTGACCCTGATCAAGCGCATGAAGAAGCGCGTGCTGATCCTGGACCACGGCAAGTTGATGGACGATATCTCCCCGGCGGACCTGGCCGAATGAGCGGCGCCAGCGAAAACGCCAAGGCCGCCGCCGGCCCGCGCTCGGGCGTGGGCATCTGGCTGGACCAGCATCTCTACAGTTTCGTCGCCAGCCTGGGCCGCGTGCTGCGCCGGCCGTGGGCCACGCTGCTGACTGTCGGGGTGATGGGGATCGCGCTGGCCTTGCCGCTGGGACTGGGGCTGGCGCTGGACAACCTGCGGCACTTCGCCGGCAGCGTGGAGCAGTCGCGCGAGATCGACCTGTTCCTCAAGCCCGAGATCGAAGTCGCGCGCGCGCAGGCGCTGGCCGCCGAACTGCGCGGCCGCGGCGACGTGGCCAAGGTGGAAGTGCGCACGCCGGAGCAGGGACTGGCCGAGTTCCGCGCACGCAGCGGACTGGGCGATGCGATCGGCGCACTGGAAGAGAACCCGCTGCCCAGCCTGCTGATCGTCACCCCCGGACAAGACGACGCCAGCCTGGTGGCGGCGCTGGAGCGCCTGCCCGAAACCGGCCTGCTGCAGCACGACGCCGCCTGGCGCCAGCGCCTGCAAGGCTGGCTGGGTTTCGGCGAGCGCCTGGCCTGGGTACTGGCGGCGCTGTTCGGTCTGGGGGCGCTATTGGTGGTGGGCAACACCGTGCGCCTGGACATCCAGTCGCGGCGCGAGGAAATCGGCGTGCTGCAGCTGCTGGGCGCCACCGACGGCTTCATCCGCCGGCCTTTCATCTACCTGGGCGCCTGGTACGGGCTGGCCGCCGGGGCGCTGGCCTTGGGTCTGCTGGCCGCGGCAGCGTATGCTCTGCGCGCGCCGCTGCATGCGTTGGCGCAAAGCTACGGTAGCGGTTTCGCGCTCAGCGGACTCGACCCCTTGCCTGCCGCAGGTTTCCTGCTGGCCGCCACGGTGATCGGCTGGCTGGGCGCGTGGCTGGTCACCGGACATTTCCTGCGACAAACCCGACCCACCGAGACATAGGCCTCGTATGCATTCGCAGGAGCTTCGCCATCTGATCAGCGACACCCCGCGGGTGATGGTGGTCGACGGTTCGAAGATGGTGCGCAAGATGATCGCCGACGTGCTGACCCGCGAGCTGCCGGGGGTCGAGGTCATCGGTTGCGCCAGCGTCGCCGAAGCGCGCAAGGCATTGGAGGGCGGCGCGGTGCACCTGGTCACCACCTCGCTGGCGCTGAAGGACGGCGACGGGCTCGAGATCGCGCGCGCGGTGCGCGAATCCGCCGGGCAAGCCTACGTGCCGGTGATCGTGGTGTCGGGCGATGCGCAGCAGCACTTGGTCGAACGCCGCTTCACCGAATTCGTCACCGATTATTTCGACAAGTCGTTGGGCCACGAGGCGCTGGCCGCCTTCATCCGCGGCTACGTACAGCCGCAGCCGGTGGCCGGCGCCACCGTGCTGTACGTGGAGGACAGCCGCGTGGTGGCCGAAACCACCAAGCGCATGCTGGAGCGCCACGACCTGAAAGTCGTCCACGTGCTCAAGGCCGAAGACGCCTTCGCCCTGCTCACCGCCGAATCGCTGGGCCATTCCACCCATCGTTTCGACCTGGTGCTGACCGACGTGACCCTCAAAGGCGAACTCAGCGGCCGCGACGTGGTGCAACGCGTCCGCATCGACTTCGCCTACGGCAAGCGCCGCCTGCCGATTCTGGTGATGACCGGCGACGACAACCGCAACAACCAGTCCGAACTGCTGCAGGCCGGCGCCAACGATCTGGTGCTCAAGCCTATCGAGGAACGCCTGCTGATCACCAAGGTGCTGTTCCAGTTGCGGGTGTCGAGCATGGATGAGGCGCGTTCGCTGGTTTGAGTTTGTGTGATGCTTCCATAGCTCCGCTACCGTCATGACGTCATCCCAGCGAAAGCTGGGATCCATTTTGACTTTGTCTTTGCACGCGGTGCCGCAACCCGCGAAGATCAAGATGGATCCCAGCTTGACCAGCTTCGCTGTTGAAAGCCGCTGGGATGACGATTCCGACCAACACCTGCATCCGGATTTCCTTTCACCCCATGCCCGACAACGATCACATCAAACTCGAAGCCTCCTGGAAAGCCAGGATCGGAGACTGGCTGCAACGCCCGGAGATGCGCGAACTGTCGGCATTCCTGCGCCAGCGCAAGCAGGCCGGTGCGCGCATTTTCCCGCCCGGCCCGCAGATCTTCGCCGCCTTCGACGCCACGCCTTTCGAGCAAGTGAAAGTGGTGATCCTGGGCCAGGATCCCTACCACGGCGCCGGACAGGCGCATGGCCTGTGCTTCTCGGTGCTGCCCGGCGTTCCCGTGCCGCCTTCGCTGGACAACATCTTCAAGGAAATAAACAGCGACCTGGGCATCGCGCGGCCGGATCACGGCTGTCTGTTGCCGTGGGCGCGGCAGGGCGTGCTGCTGTTGAACGCGGTGCTGACCGTCGAAGAAGGCCGCGCTGGCGCGCACCAGGGCAAGGGCTGGGAAGGATTCACCGACCATGCCATCGAAACCCTGGCCCGCGAGCGCGAGGACCTGGTGTTCCTGCTCTGGGGAAGCTATGCGCAGGCCAAGGGCAAGGTGATCGATGCGCGCCGCCACCGCGTGCTGCGCGCGCCGCACCCCTCGCCGCTGTCGGCGCACCGGGGCTTCCTGGGGTGCAAGCACTTCTCTTCGGCCAACCAGTTCCTGGCGCAGAAGGGCAAAGCGCAGATCGACTGGCGGCTGCCGCCTAAGGCGGAGCTGGTGGTGTGACTGTGCTTTTCCTTCTCCCACCGGGAGAAGGTGGCGCGCAGCGACGGATGAGGGAATGGCAGTGACTTGCCACCCAACTTTCGCTACAAGCGGACGATCCATTCCCTCATCCGCCCTTCGGGCACCTTCTCCCAGAGGGAGAAGGGAAGGCAAAAAGCCTACCTCCGCTTTTTCTTCTTCGCCGGCGGAGTAACTTCGGGTGCCGGCATTTCCTTGGTCGATTCCTTCAGCTCCGTCTGCAGCTCTTCCATCATCGGAATGATCTTCTTCTGGATCGCCCCCATCAGGTTCTGCATCAGCGCCGGCGTCTTGTCCAGCAGATTCTTGCCGGCCGGGCTCTCGTAGAACTTGGCCATGGCCTTGACGTCTTCGCTGGTGAAGGTCTGCTTGTAGACGTCGATGTAGAGCGGGCGCATTTCGTCCCAGGCCAGGGCCTTGCGCACGATCTCGTTGGTGCGCGTCTGGATGCGCTGCACTTCGGTTTTCTGTTCGGCGGTCAGGTCCTTGCCGCTGGTGATCTGCTCGAACTGCTGACGCTGCATCTCCTCCATCTGCGGCAGGATAGCGTTGAGCATGCTCTCGGCGCGCGAAGCCTTGAGCAGGCGCTCGATATCGGCATCGGAGGGCGGCGCGGCCAACGCGGTGGCCGCGGACAAGGCAAGGCAGGCGGCAGCCAGCAGGCGCGTGAACAGGCGTGGAATCGGCATGCCGGAGCTTCCTGGAGCGAATGAAGGGAGACGCATAGTGCCCAGCGCAAAGTAAACGACCGGTTAAACCAGATCGGCCGCCCGCCGCGATTCCAGCGGCCCCGCATCATGCCTACAATTGGCGCATGGGGAGCGAAGCACTCGAAATCACGCCCACGCTGGCGATACCGGAGACCGAACTGGTCGAACGTTTCGTGCGCGCCAGCGGCGCGGGCGGGCAGAACGTCAACAAGGTTTCCACCGCGGTGGAGCTGCGCTTCGACCTGGCCGCTTCGCCGTCGTTGCCCGAACCGGTGCGCGAGCGCCTGCTGGCCAAACGCGACCGCCGCATCACCGACGAGGGCGTGCTGGTGATCGATGCGCAGCGTTTCCGCACCCAGGACCGCAACCGCCAGGATGCACGCGAGCGCCTGGCGGCCTTCATCGCCACCGGCCTGACCGCGCCGAAGAAGCGCATCGCCACCAAGCCTTCACGCGCCGCGAAGGCGCGGCGCCTGGACGCCAAGCGCGGCCGCGGCGAAATCAAGCGCGGACGTTCGAACAAGGGAGTGATCGATTGAATCAGGCAACGGAAATAGTTCCCGCCATTCCGCCGCTGATGCCGCAAGTGAAGCCCAACCGCTTCACCCGCTGGCTGGGCCGTACCGCGTTGCGGCTGGGGGGCTGGCGCATCGTCGGCCCGATTCCCGATCTGGCCAAGGCGGTGCTGATCGTGGCCCCGCATTCTTCCAACTGGGACGGCTACTGGGGCATGGCGGCGAAGATCGCGCTGGGTCTGGAGGTGCGCGTGCTGGGCAAGACGCAGCTGTTCTGGTGGCCGCTGGGGCCGGTGCTGCGGCGGCTGGGCGCGATTCCGGTGGACCGCAGTTCGCCGCAGGGCACCATCGAACAGGCCATCGCCATCATCCGCGACTTCGACCGCATCTGGTTCACCCTGACCCCGGAAGGCACGCGCAAGCGGGTGGAGAAATGGAAGACGGGCTTCTGGAAAATAGCGCGCGCGGCCGATGTTCCCATCGTCATGGCGTACTTCCACTACCCGGAGAAGATCATCGGCGTCGACCGGGTCTTCCACACCACCGACAACCTGCAGCAGGACATGGCGCGCATCCGCGAGTACTACCGGCCGTGGCAGGGCAAGAACCGCGGCACCACCTGAATTCCGCATGCCCGTGGGAGCGGCGTCCCGCCGCGAGCTCTTGCTTCTTTTGGCTGACAGCTGGAAAAGCTCGCGGCGGGACGCCGCTCCCACGACCGCGGTTTCCACTGAACCGGGGCTTTGCGCGGCACCTTCGACACATGCGCCGGCGCTGCCGGCGCGCTAGGGTAGCGGACTTGTTCCCTGACCCTGGAAGCGTTCCATGTCGCGTACCGTAGTCCTTGCCGCCGCCATCAGCCTGGCCCTTGCGGCCTGCACCGGAAAATCGCCCGAAACCGTGACCGAAACCACCCCCGCCGCTACCCCCGCCGCCGCCGAGAATCCGCTGCTGACCGCCAGCACGCTGCCGTTCGGCGCGCCGATGTTCGACAAGATCAAGGACGCCGATTACCTGCCCGCGTTCGAGGAAGGCATGAAGCAGCATCTGGCCGAGATGCGCAAGATCGCCGACAACACCGAGCCGGCCACCTTCGAAAACACCATCGAAGCGCAGGAACGCACCGGCGAGACCTTGAACCGCGTCAGCCGCATTTTCTTCGGTCTGGTGCAGGCCGACACCAATCCGGAACGGCAGAAGATCCAGGAAGAAATCGCGCCCAAGCTGGCCGCGCACCAGGACGAAATCGCGCTGGATCCGAAACTGTTCGCGCGCGTCAAAGCCGTGTACGACCAACGCGCCAGCCTGAAGCTGGACCCGGAACAACTGCGCCTGGTCGAACGCGATTACCAGGAATTGGTCCGCGCCGGCGCGCAGCTGTCCGACGCCGACAAGGACGTGATGCGCAAACTCAACGTGGAAGAAACCACGCTGTCCACCGAATTCCACACCAAGCTGGTCGCGGCCGCCGCCGCCGGCGCGGTGCAGGTCGACGACAAGGCTAAGCTGGACGGCTTGTCCGAAGGCGACATCGCCTCGGCCGCCGACGCGGCCAAGGAACGCAAGCTGGACGGCAAGTGGCTGCTGGCCCTGCAGAACACCACCCAGCAACCGGTGCTGGCTTCGCTGAAGGACCGCGAATTGCGCGCCAAGGTGCTGGAAGCGTCGGAAACGCGCACCGAGCACGGCGACGGCAACGACACCCGCAAGATCATCCAGCGCCTGGCCCAGCTGCGCGCGCAGAAGGCCAAGCTGCTCGGCTTCGACACTTACGCCGCCTACAGCCTGGCCGACCAGATGGCCATCACGCCGGACAAGGCGCTCAAACTGCTGACCGATACCGTGCCCGCCGCCACCGCCAAGGCGCGCAGCGAGATCGTCAAGATGCAGGCGGTGATCGACCAGCAGAAGGGTAATTTCAAGCTGGCCGCGTCCGACTGGGATTTCTACGCCGAACAGGTGCGCAAGGCCGAGTTCGATCTGGACGAATCGCAGATCAAGCCGTATTTCGAAATGGACAACGTGCTGCATAACGGCGTCTTCTACGCCGCCACGCAGATGTACGGCATCACCTTCAAGGAACGCAAGGACATCCCGGTCTACAACCCCGACATGAAGGTGTACGAAGTCTTCGACAAGGACGGCAGCTCGCTGGCGCTGTTCTACACCGACTACTTCAAGCGCGACAGCAAGTCCGGCGGCGCGTGGATGGATGTGTTCGTCGAACAGGACGGCCTGACCGGCGCCAAGCCGGTGGTCTACAACGTGTGCAACTTCACCAAGCCGGCCGCCGGCCAGCCGGCGCTGCTCAGCTTCGACGACGTCACCACCATGTTCCACGAGTTCGGCCATGCGCTGCACGGCATGTTCTCCAAGGTGAAGTACCCGTCCATCGCCGGCACCAGCACCTCGCGCGATTTCGTCGAGTTCCCGTCGCAGTTCAACGAGCACTGGGCTTCGGACCCGAAGGTGTTCGCCAACTACGCCAAGCACTACAAGACCGGCGAGCCGATGCCGCAGGCGCTGGTGGACAAGATCAAGAAGGCCGGCAAGTTCAACAGCGGCTACGGCACCACCGAGTACCTGTCGGCGGCGCTGCTCGATCTGGCCTGGCACACGCTGCCGGCCGACGCGCCGTTGCAGGACGTGGACAAGTTCGAAGCCGAGGCCCTGAAGAAGTTCAAGGTGGATCTGGCCGAAGTGCCGCCGCGCTACCGCACCAGCTATTTCGACCACATCTGGGGCGGCGGCTATTCGGCCGGCTACTACGCCTATTTCTGGTCCGAAGTGCTGGACGACGATGCGTTCGAATGGTTCAAGGAACACGGCGGCATGACCGCCGAGAACGGCCAGATTTTCCGCGACAAGATCCTTTCGCGCGGCAACACGGTCGATCTGGCCACGCTGTACCGCGATTTCCGCGGCAAGGACCCCAGCGTGGAACCGCTGCTGGAGAATCGCGGACTGAAGTAAGCGTCCGCGAAGAAACCGGGTATCGGAAAACGGGATGGCTTCGCGGCCATCCCGTTTTTTGTGCAAGCCCGTGGGAGCGGCGTCCCGCCGCGAGCTTTTCGCATCTGCCCAAGATCAAGAGCTCGCGGCGGGACGCCG
>DASVNG010000029.1:0-67670 GCA_036383995.1 Pseudoxanthomonas sp. | reverse complement strand
CCTACGTAGGTCGGGGCTACGCCCCCGACGGCGCAATACAGACCAAGTTATGTTTGGCGAGAATCACAAAAGTGCGCCGAGCAAGCTCGCCCCTTCGGCCTCTGCTACGCTTGTTGCGATGAGCAACTCCGAAGAAGCGATCACCCCCACCCCCATGTCCCGCCGTTTCCGCGGCTTCCTGCCCGTGGTCGTGGACGTGGAAACCGGCGGCTTCGACTGGAACCGCCATGCGCTGCTGGAAATCGCGGTGGTGCCCATCGACCTGGACGAAAACGGCGCCTTCGCCCTGGGCGAAACCGCCAGCGCGCATCTGATTCCCGCGCCCGGTACCGATATCGATCCGAAATCGCTGGAGATCACCGGCATCGTGCTGGACCATCCCTTCCGCCTGGCCAAGCCCGAGAAGGAAGCGCTGGAGCACGTATTCGCACCGGTACGCGCGGCGATGAAAAAACACGGCTGCCAGCGCGCGATCCTGGTCGGGCACAACGCGCACTTCGACCTGAATTTCCTCAACGCCGCCGTCGCCCGCTCGGGACACAAGCGCAATCCGTTCCATCCTTTCAGCGTCTTCGACACGGTGACCATGGCCGGCCTGGCCTACGGCCAGACCGTGCTGGCCCGCGCAGTGCAGGCCGCCGGCATGGAATGGAATGCCGACGACGCCCATTCGGCCGTCTACGACACCGAACAGACCGCTCGCTTGTTCTGCAAGATCGCCAACGCGTGGCCGAAGCCGGCCTGACGCGGCACTCGGTTAGTCAGGCACCGGCGCCACCGCTGGCGCACGTGCACCGAGCGTGGCGCCCGCCGAGGCCACCACCACTGCGATGATCGCCAGCCATTGCAGCAAGCCCAGTTGCTCGTGCAGGAAGGCGAATCCGCACAACGCGCCGATGGCGGGCTCCAAGCTCATCAACATGCCGAAGGTGCGTACCGGCAACCGGGTCAGGGCCACCATCTCCAAACTGTAGGGCAAGGCCATCGACAATGCGGCCACGCCTATGCCCGCCGGCAGCAGGGCCGGCGCCAGCAGCGCCATGCCCGACTCCATCACGCCCCAGGGCACCGCGACCACCGCAGCGATCGCCGCGCCCAGCGCGACAGTCTGCGCGCCATGGTCCGCACCCGCTTTCTGTCCGAACACGATGTAGAGCGCCCAGCACAGGCCCGCACCCAGCGCATAGGCCACGCCCAGCGGATCCAGCGCCGCACGCTGCTCCGACCACGGCACCAGCAACAACAGGCCACCCACCGCCAGCGCCACCCAGCCGACGTCGCGCAGGCGTCGCGAGCCCAGCAGCGCCAGCCCAAGCGGACCGGTGAACTCCAGCGCGATGGCGATGCCCAGCGGTATCGTCTGCAGCGAAAGGTAGAACAGCGTGTTCATCACGCCCAGCGAAACGCCGTAGCCCAGCAACATGCGCCACGGCAGCGTGCGCCAGGGCATGCGCCATGGCCGCAGCACCAGCCACAACATCAACGTTCCGAAGGCCAGGCGCAGCGAGGTGGCGCCCAGGGCGCCCACGACCGGGAACAGGCTCTTGGCCAGGCTCGCGCCAAGTTGGATGGAGAACATCGCAACCAGCAGAAGCAATACGGGCATGAGCACCGATGCGGCGGGACGGGAGTTGGTCATTAACGTGCCTGGCGGGGGGATTGCGGTAGTTCGGAGTTCAGTTGCGGCGATGGCTCAAGGTGCGTGCACGCCGTGTTCGTCCAGGATCTTGCGCACGCGATCCAGCGGTATCGCTTCGGCGGTGTAACCATTGCCTCTGACCGTGGTGGCCATGAACAGCGAGTTGTAGACCGCTTCTTCCACCGCATCGACGCTGGCCTGGAACACGCCGCTCATCTGCTCGTTGGCAAGCTCGGTGGTGGTGTGGCGCGGGGCGTCGAAGGCGCGGCGCACCGAAGCCGCGGTAGAGAACGCCAGCGCGTAGTCGCCGCTGCCGTTGGACGCCGAACTGCCGGTACGCCCCAGGCCCATCATCGCGCGCGAAGCGAGCCGCCGCAGGTTGCGGTCGCTCAGCGGCGCGTCGGTGGCGATGACGATGATCACCGAACCGTCGCCGCGATCGTCGGCCGGGCCGTCCTCGATTCCAGGTTGCATTGCGACTGCGTTCTGGAATGCATAACGTCCCAGCTCGCGGCCGACCGGCGCGCCCGCTACCTGCAGCACGCCGCCGAAATTGCTCTGCACCAGCACGCCCACGGTCCAACCGCCGAGGCTCTGCGGAAGCACGCGCGAGGAAGTGCCGATGCCGCCCTTCCAGCCGAACGCGATGGTGCCGGTGCCGGCGCCTACGCTGCCTTCCTGCACCGGTCCCGGCTTGGCGCTTTCCAATGCTTGCCGCACCGCTTCGGCAGTGACGGGCCGCGCGCGGATGTCGTTGAGGTCGCCGTCGTTGGTTTCGCCGACCACCGGATTGATCGAACGCACCTGCTGCATGTCCGGCTGTTCCAGCAACCAGGCCGCCATGGCATCGGCGGCTTTCCACACGCACAAGGTGCAGGTGAGCAGGATCGGCGTTTCCAGTTCGCCCAGTTCGTTGATCTGGGTGCTGCCGACGAATTTTCCGAAACCATTTCCCACATGCAACGCAGCCGGTACACGCGAACGGTAGGCGTTGCCTTCGTGCGGCAGGATCGCGGTGACGCCGGTGCGCACGCGCTCGCCTTCGCTCAGGGTGACCTGGCCTACGCGTACGCCGGCCACGTCGGTGATGGCGTTGTTGGCGCCCGGCGCGAATATCCCCGGCGCGACGCCGAGATCGCGCGCCCGCATGCGCTCCTGCGCTGCCAGCGACGGGGTCGACATGGCGAACAGCGCACCCACCGCGATGCAACGGAACAGAGCCGGTACCGGATTGTGCATGCGATCTCCGTGGAGTGGTTCTGAAGGACTCCGGCAACCGGCCGGTCAGCGTCGCTGGCGCACCGCTTCGAACAGCGTGATCCCGGTGGCGACCGAGACATTGAGGCTTTCGATGTCGCCCGGCATCGGAATCTTGACCAGCCCGTCGCAGTGCTCGCGCGTGAGCCTGCGCATGCCGTCGCCCTCGCCGCCCAGCACCAGCGCCACGTTGCCGCGCAGATCGGTGTCGTAAAGCGAAGCTTCGGCTTCGCCGGCCAACCCGTAGATCCACACGCCCAACTGCTGCAGATCGCGCAGGCAGCGCGCCAGATTGGTCACCGGGAAAACGGGCAGCCGATCCGCCGCACCGGCCGAGGTCTTGCGCACCGTCGCATTGACCGGAGCCGATTTGTCTTTCGGAATCACCACCGCCGTCGCGCCCGCGGCCGCCGCGCTACGCAGGCACGCGCCCAGGTTGTGCGGATCCTGCACACCGTCCAGCACCAGCACCAGCGCCTTGCCTTCAGCGGCTTCGATCAACCCGGCCAGCTCGCCCTCGTCCCAGGTCTTAGCCGCGGCGTAGCGCGCCACCGCACCCTGGTGACGCACCGACCCGCCCACGCCGTCCAGCGCCTGCTGGGTGACGCGGCGCACTTCGATGCCCTTGCGGCGCGCGTTCTCTTCGATCTCGGTGATGCGCGGATTCTTGCTGCCGGCTTCCAGCAGTATTTCCCGCACGTTGTCGGCATCGTTCTCGATGGCCGAAGCCACCGCGTTGATGCCGGCGATCCATTGGTTCTGTTTGCTCATCTGCGACTCTTGGTAACTGTTTAAGCCCCTCTCCCAGCGGGAGAGGGGTTGGGGTGAGGGTACGGCGGAGTCCATGATGTTTTTACAACACGGACTCCGCCGTACCCTCATCCGCCCTACGGGCACCCCATATCAAGTATGGGGCAGGCTCTTCTCCCGAAGGGAGAAGTGAGCAACGTCAGTACTTCTGTTTCTTCTGCTTAGCCGGCTGCCCACGCGGCGGCAAACCCTGCACCTGTTTCTCCTCGGCCAGCTTGAAGTCGATCTTGCGCTCTTCCAGGCTGGCCTTCATCACCACGATGCGGACCTGGTCGCCCAGGCGGAAGACCATGCCACGGCGTTCGCCGGACAGCGTCTTGCGGATCGGGTCGAAGTGGTAATAGTCGTGCGGCAGCTGGGTCACATGGACCAGGCCGTTGACCTTGGATTCGTTCAACTCCACGAAGAGGCCGAAGCTGGTCACCCCGCTGATCACGCCGTCGAACTGGCCGCCCACGTGCTGCTCCATCCACGCGGCGCGGTAGCGTTCGTCGACCTCGCGCTCGGCCTCGTCGGCGCGGCGTGCGCGCTCGGAGCATTGCAGCGACAGCGCCGCCATCTGGTGGTTGGAATACAGGAATTTCTCCGGCTTTCCGCCAGTCAGCGCGTACTTGATCGCCCGGTGCACCAGCAGATCGGGATAGCGGCGGATCGGCGAGGTGAAGTGCGCGTACGCCGCCAGCGCCAGGCCGAAGTGGCCGGCGTTGTCGGGCGTGTACACCGCCAGGCTCTGGCTGCGCAGCACCACGGATTCCAGCAGGGCCACGTCAGGGCGCTCGCGGATCTTCTTCAACAACTGGGTGAAATCGCGCGGCTGCACTTTCGACCACGGCGGCAGGCTCAGCTTGAATTCCTTCAGGAACTCCAGCAGATCGGCGTACTTGGACTCCGGCGGCCGGTCGTGCACGCGGTACGGTGCGGGAATGTGGGCGCTCAGCAGGTACTTGGCCGCTTCCACGTTCGCCGCGATCATGCATTCCTCGATCAGCTTGTGCGCGTCGTTACGCTGCAGCATGCCGGCCTGGGTGACTTCGCCGCGGTTGTCCAGCACGAAGCGCACTTCGGAAGTCTCGAACTCGATCGCGCCGCGCTTCTCGCGCGCCTTGGCCAGCACATGGAACAGCTGGTACAGGCGCTCGACCTGCGGCAGCTGCGCGCCGATGGCCTGGCGTGCGTCCTCGTCGTTCTCGCCCACCGCGTTCCAGACCTGGGTGTAGGTCAGGCGAGCGTGCGAATTCATCACCGCCTCGTAGAACTTGGACGAAGTCACTTCGCCGTTGCGGTCGATCTGCATATCGCAGACGAAGCACATTCGGTTGACCTTCGGATTCAACGAGCAGATGCCGTTGGACAGCGTCTCCGGCAGCATCGGCACGACGAAGCCGGGGAAGTAGACCGAGGTCGCGCGCTTCTGCGCTTCGTCGTCCAGCGGCGTGCCGGGCCGCACGTAATGCGATACGTCGGCGATGGCCACCACCAGGCGGAAACCCTGGCGGTTGCTTTCGCAATAGACCGCGTCGTCGAAATCCTTGGCGTCCTCGCCGTCGATGGTGACCAGCGGCATGCCGCGCAGGTCGACGCGGCCGGCGAACATCGACTCGTCCACCACCAGCGGCACGGCGGCCGCCTGATCCGGCACTTCCTGCGGGAACTCGTTGGGAATCTCGTGCCCGTGGATGGCCGCTTCCACCACCAGCGAAGGCGTCAGTTTGTCGCCCAGCACCGCAACGATGCGGCCCATCGGCGGACGCCGCGCATCCGGCGCCTGGGTCAGTTCGGCCACCACCAGTTGGCCATCCACCGCATCGCCGCGCTGGTCCGGCGGAATCAGCACATTGCGCTGCACGCGCTTGTCGTCCGGAACCATGTAGCTGATGCCGGCCTCCAGGGTGAAGCGCCCGATCAGCCGCGACAGCCGCCGCTCCAGCACCTCCACGATGCTGCCTTCGCGCCGGCCGCTGCGGTCGATGCCGGTGACGCAGGCCATGGCGCGGTCGCCGTGCATGACCTTGCGCATTTCATAGGGCGGCAGGAACAGGTCGTCGCCGGTGCCTTCATCCGGCCTGAGGAAGCCGAAGCCGTTGGGATTGGCGATCACCACGCCCGGAATCAGGTCCATCTGCTTGGCCGGCGCGAAACCGCCGCGGCGGTTCTGCAGCAACTGGCCGTCGCGGACCATGGCGCCCAGGCGCTTGCCCAGTGCGTCGAAGCGATCGGGCGTGGTGAGTTCGAGCTTGGCGGCCAGATCTTCGGCCGTCTGCGGGCCTTCGGCGGCGCTGAGCACGCCCAGGATCGCTTCGCGGCTGGCGATCGGATCGGCATAGCGCTCGGCTTCCCGCGCTGCATGCGGATCGCTGAACCTGCCGCGCTGCGGCGGCGCCGGTTGGCGGGAAATCGGCGGCCGGGCGGCGCCGCGCGGACCCTTGGCAGCATTGCCGCCCGCTTTGGCGGGCAGGTCCGGCATCCACGGGGGAAGCTTGGATTTGGTCGCCGGCTTGCCGCTGCCGCCGGTCTTTTTCGCACGCGTGCCGGGCTTGCCGGGCTTGCCTGACGCGGGCTTGGACCCGCCTTTCGTTGGCTTCTTCGTCATGGGTCCATGGTACACCCCACCTGAATATGGGCCGTGACCGCCGGATCATGCGTTGACATCCTGCCGCGCAATCCGGAGAATGCGCGCCCTGCACCTGCCCAGGTGGCGGAATTGGTAGACGCACTAGCTTCAGGTGCTAGCGGGGGCAACTTCGTGGAGGTTCGAGTCCTCTTCTGGGCACCAAGGTAAAAGCAAAACCCTCGCGCAAGCGGGGGTTTTTGCTTTCCGGGGGTCTGGATTGCGGTGCGACGGTTAGAATCGGAGCTCACGATTCACCGAACGCACGCCGAGCAATGACCGAAACCATCCGCCCCACCTTCCACGGCTTCGAACAGATTCCCCTGCGCGAGTACGCCGAACGCGCCTACCTCGATTATTCGATGTACGTGGTCCTGGACCGCGCCCTGCCCTTCATCGGCGACGGCCTGAAGCCTGTGCAGCGCCGCATCATCTACGCCATGAGCGAGCTGGGTCTCAACGCCACGGCCAAGCCCAAGAAATCCGCGCGCACCGTCGGCGATGTGATCGGCAAGTTCCACCCGCACGGCGACAGCGCGTGCTACGAGGCGCTGGTGCTGATGGCCCAGCCGTTCTCCTACCGCTATCCGTTGATCGAGGGACAGGGCAACTTCGGTTCGCCGGACGATCCCAAATCGTTCGCGGCCATGCGCTACACCGAATCCAAGCTGACCCCCATCGCCGAAGTGCTGCTGGGCGAACTGGGCCAGGGAACCGTGGACTGGACGCCCAACTTCGACGGCACCCTGCAGGAACCGACCTGGATGCCGGCGCGCCTGCCGCACCTGCTGTTGAACGGCACCACCGGCATCGCCGTCGGCATGGCCACCGACGTGCCGCCACACAATCTCAATGAGATCGTCAGCGCCTGCATCCGCCTGTTGGACGATCCGCAAGCCACCGTCGCCGACCTGTGCGAACACGTGCGCGGCCCCGACTATCCGACCAGCGCCGAGATCATCACCCCGGTCGCTGATCTGCGCGCCATCTACGAGACCGGCAATGGCAGCGTGCGCGCCCGCGCCACCTTCCAGAAGGAAGGTCAGAACATCGTCATCAATGCATTGCCCTACCAGGTCTCGCCTTCCAAGGTGATCGAACAGATCGCCACGCAGATGCGCGCCAAGAAACTGCCGTGGCTGGAAGACATCCGCGACGAATCCGACCATCTCAACCCGGTCCGCGTGGTGCTGATCACCCGCTCCAACCGGGTCGATGCCGAGCAGTTGATGGGCCACCTGTTCGCCACCACCGATCTCGAGAAGAGCTACCGCGTCAACCTCAACATCATCGGTCTGGACGGCCGCCCGCAGGTCAAGAACCTGCGCACGCTACTGAGCGAATGGCTGGAGTTCCGCACCAGCACGGTGACCCGCCGCCTCAACCATCGCCTGGAAAAGGTCGAGCGCCGCCTGCACCTGTTGGAAGGCTTGCTGGTCGCCTTCCTCAACCTGGATGAAGTGATCCGCATCATCCGCACCGAGGACGAACCCCGCGACGCCCTGATCGCACGCTTCAAGCTGAGCGAGGAACAGGCCGACTACATCCTCGACACGCGCCTGAAGCAGCTGGCGCGCTTGGAGGAAATGAAGATCCGCGGCGAACAGGACGAACTGGACGCCGAACGCGACCGCCTGATCTCCACGCTCGCCTCCAAGACCAAGCTGAAGAAACTGATCAAGGACGAACTGCTGGCCGACGCCAAGAAATTCGGCGACGCGCGCCGCTCGCCGCTGATCGCGCGCGAAGCGGCGCAGGCGCTGGACGAGACCGAGCTGGTCGCCAGCGAGCCGATGACCGTGGTGCTGTCGGAGAAAGGCTGGATCCGCGCGGCCAAGGGCCACGACGTGGATGCCGCCGGCATGTCCTACCGCGAAGGCGATCAGCTGTTGGCGGCGGTGCGCGGACGCAGCACGCAACAGGTCGCGTTCCTGGATTCGGAAGGCCGCAGCTATTCCACCGCCACGCATACGCTGCCTTCGGCGCGTGGCAACGGCGAGCCGCTGACGGGCCGTTTCTCGCCCGCCTCCGGCGCGTCGTTCGTGGCCTTGGCCACGGGCGACAACGACGCGCGCTTCGTGCTGGCCTCCTCGCACGGATACGGCTTCGTCACCCGCTTCGAGAACCTGACCGGCCGCCAGAAGGCCGGCAAGGTGATGTTGAATCTATCCACCGGCGCCAAGGTGCTGCAGCCGGCGCACACGGCCGATCCGAAAACCGACCGCATCGTCGCCGTCACCAGCGCCGGACACCTGCTGGCCTTCGCGCTGGCCGACCTGCCCGAGTTGGACAAAGGCAAGGGCAACAAGATCATCGAGATACCGAAAGCCAAATTGGGCACCGAACGCGTGGTCGCCGTAGCGGCGGTATCGCCCGGCAGCACGCTGCTGGTGAAGAGCGGGCAGCGCACTATGTCGCTGTCGTTCAAGGATCTGGATGAGTATGTGGGTGCGCGCGCTTCTCGCGGCGGCCTGTTGCCCCGCGGCTGGCAAAAAGTAGACGGCCTCGCCGTCGAATAACGTAGGTCGGGGCTACGCCCCCGACGCACGGAATATCGGCATCAGCCGACAATGCGTATGCACCAGCAAAGCGATGTCGGGGGCGTAGCCCCGACCTACGCGGGCTTGCCTTCGCCGAGTTTGGTCAGCAGGTAATTCTCGATACCCAGGCGCTTGATCAGACCCAACTGCTGCTCCAGCCAGTGCGCATGGTCTTCTTCGGTGTCTTTCAGCTGGGTCAGCAGCACCGCGCGGCTGACATAGTCGCCATGGGTTTCGCACAAGGCGATGCCCTTGGCCAGGCGGGCGCGCACTTCGTACTCCAGATCCAGATCCTTGCGCAGCATTTCCTCTACCGTCACCCCAGGCACGAACGGCGTCGGCGACATGTCCGGATCGCCTTCCAGGAACAGGATGCGGCGCAGCAGCGCGTCGGCGTGGTCGGTCTCTTCCTGCATCTCGTGGTGGATGCGCTCGTAGAGCGCGTGCAGGCCCTGGTCTTCGTAACGGCGCGAATGGATGAAGTACTGGTCGCGGGCGGAGAGTTCGCCGCGCAGCAATTGTTTCAGATATTCGACGACTTCAGGATGGCCTTTCACGGGCGCGCTCCGGGTGGGGACGGCGCAGAGTTTGCCGCAACCGGAAAAGCGATGGTTCAATCGGAATCAATCGCATCCGCAGTCGCCTCCGGCATGGAATAATCGCCGGAAATCTCCGCCGCCCCCTTACCGGAAACCCACCATGCTCAAGTGGATCAGGCGCCTGGCGCTGTTGTTGTTGCTGCTGGTGATCGCAGGTGTCGGAACAGGGTGGTGGCTGCTGCGCGGCAGCCTGCCCAAGCTGGACGGCGAACTGGCCCTGCCCGGCCTGTCCGCACCGGTCACCGTGAGCCGCGACGCCCTGGGCGTGGTCACCATCGACGCCGCCAATGAGACCGACATGGCCCGCGCGTTGGGCTACGTGCACGCGCAGGAGCGCTACTTCGAGATGGACCTGATGCGCCGCACGTCGGCCGGCGAGCTCTCGGAACTGTTCGGCCCGATCGCACTAAACCTGGACAAGGAACGTCGCGTGCATCGCATGCGTGCGCGGGTGTTGGCCGACCTGGACGGCTTCGCCGGCAACAAGCGCGCTCAGCTGCAGGCCTATACCGACGGTGTCAACGCCGGTCTGGACGGTCTGCGTACGCGGCCCTGGCCCTACCTGCTGCTGCGCCAGCAACCCAGACGCTGGGAATTGGCCGATTCGGCCCTGACCGCCTATGCCATGTACTTCGACCTGCAGGACTCGCAGAACACGCGCGAGCTGGCGCTATGGCGAATCAAGAACGTGGTTCCTCCGGCGTTGTATGCCCTGCTGGCTCATGACGGCACGGAATGGGACGCACCGCTGTTCGGCGAGCCACGCGGGAATGCCGTGCTGCCTGGCGTCGATGCGGTCGACCTGGCCAAGCTGCCCGTGCCGGCGACCAAGGACCTGGCTCCGCTGGCCGAAAAAGGCACGCCGGGCAGCAACAACTGGGCCATCAACGGGGCATTGACCGCCGATGGCCGCGCCATCGTTGCCGACGACATGCACCTTGGCCTGCGCGCGCCCAACATCTGGTTCCGTGCGCGCCTGCGGTATCCCGACACCCGTGCGCCCGGCGGCAAGGTGGATATTTCCGGATTCACGCTGCCGGGTTTTCCAGCGGTCGTGGTCGGCAGCAACGGCCATGTCGCCTGGGGCTTCACCAACAGCTACGGCGACTGGGCCGATTGGGCGGAACTGCCCGCATGCCAGGACGGAGCGCCGGGTTGCGTGAAGCGTACGGTTTTCCACGAAAGCATCAAGGTCGCCGGCGAGGGGCCCGTGGACTTCGTGGTGCGCGAGACGGGTTGGGGCCCGATCCTGCACGAGTCCAAGAACGGCACCGCACTGGCGCTGCGCTGGACGCCGCAGCTGCCGGGGTCGCTGCGGGTTTCGTTCACCGATCTGGCCGTCGCCCGCGATGTAGCCGGCGCCTTTGCCGTGGCCGATGTTGCCGGGATTCCCGCGCAGAATTTCACCGTGGCCGATTCCAGCGGCAATATCGGTTGGCGGGTGATCGGCGGATTCCCGAAACGCGACCCCGGCTGCCTGGCGACAACGCCGGAACAACACCTCGCCATTCCGGGCACGCCCGTCGCTGCAACCAATGCCGACGCGCCGCTTACCTGCTCTCCGTGGACGACGGACGCTACGGCCTCCCCGCGCCTGGTCGACCCGCCTTCCAACCGCCTGTGGACCGCCAACAACCGCACCATGGACGACGCAGGATTGAAGCTTGCCGGCGACGGCGGTTACGCGCTGGGCGCACGCGCCAAGCAGATCCGCGACGATCTTTTCGCACGTGAGCATTTCAGCGAAAAAGACCTGTTGGCGATCCAGTTGGACGACCGCGCCGTGTTCCTGCAGCGCTGGTGGGCGTTGTTGCAGAAAGAGAGCCAGCGCGACAAAACGCCCGCGCTGGCCGCACTGGCCAAGGCCGCAAACCACTGGGAAGGGCGCGCCAGCACCGACTCGGTGAGTTACCGCATCGTGCGTGCGTGGCGGCTGGCTGTGCATTCGCGCATCGCCGACGGTCTGACCGCGCCTGCACAGGTTGCGCTAGGCGACGATTTCATAATGCCCGACCTGCCGCAGTTGGAGGGCGTGGTCTGGCCACTGCTCACCGAACGCCCCGCCAATCTGCTGTCGCGCCGCTTCCCCAGCTGGGAGGCGCTGCTGGAAGACGCCGCACGCCAAGTCAGCGACGATCTTTCCGCACAGGGCCCGCTGGAACAACGCACCTGGGGCGAGCGCAATACCGCCAAGATCTGCCACCCGCTGGCCAATGCCCTGCCCGCCTTACTGGAGCCCGCGCTGTGCATGCCCGCCGATCAATTGAACGGCGACGGCGCCATGCCGCGCGTGCAAGGTCCTTCGTTCGGCGCCAGCGAACGCATGGTGGTCTCGCCCGGCCGCGAAGCCGAAGGCATCATCCACATGCCCGGCGGACAGAGCGGCAATCCGCTGTCGCCGTTCTGGGGTGCGGGGCATGAGGATTGGGTGCATGGGAGGCCGACGCCGTTTTTGCCGGGGAAAGCCGAATACACCTTGACGTTGAAGCCTTAGAAGCCCCTCTCCCGACGGGAGAGGGGTTGGGGTGAGGGTACGGCGGAGCGGAATTGTCGCAGCTGGAGGTGGAGGCTAAACGGTTCGTCACCAGTTCGCTTCCCCCCATACCCTCACACCCCAAGGGTGCTTGCTGCGCGGCGTCCTCCCTTCGGGCACCTTCTCCCGAAGGGAGAAGGGAGAGTAATCACAACGCCGCGTTATGCACCCCGGCAATCGCCCTACCCGACGGATCGGCCGCATTAGCGAAACTCGCATCCCACGCAATCGCAGCCGGCGATGAACACGCAATCGACTTGCCGCCCGGCACCGTTTCGGCCGCGGCAGGGCCGGGATAGAACTCCTCGAACAGGCTGCGATAGTAATAAGCCTCCTTGGTCAGCGGCGAATTGATCGGGAACCGTTTCGCCGCCGCAGCCAGTTCGCGATCGCTGACCTGCGCCTCGGCATGCGCTTTCAAGCCGTCGATCCAGCCATAGCCCACTCCGTCGCTGAACTGCTCCTTCTGCCGCCAAAGAATCGAATCCGGTAGATAGCCTTCGAACGCCGCCCGCAGGATTCCTTTCTCCATGCGCTCGTGACCCTTCGAGCCCTTGTCGATCATCTTGTACTTGGCGTCCATCTTCATCGCCACTTCCATGAACTCGACGTCCAGGAACGGCACGCGTGGCTCCACGCCCCAGGCCATCATCGATTTGTTGGCCCGCAGGCAGTCGTAGTTGTAGAGCGCGTCCAGTTTGCGCACCAGTTCTTCGTGGAACTCGCGCCCGTTCGGCGCCTTGTGGAAATAGAGATAGCCGCCGAATATTTCGTCCGAGCCTTCGCCCGACAGCACCATCTTCACCCCCATCGCCTTGATCCGCCGGGCCAGCAGGTACATGGGCGTGGAAGCGCGGATGGTGGTGACGTCGTAGGTTTCGATATGACGGATCACTTCCGGCAACGCATCCAGGCCTTCCTCGAAGGTGTATTCGAAGCCGTGGTGCACGGTGTCCAGCGCTTTCGCGGCGACCTCGGCCGCGGCCAGGTCGGGAGAACCCTTCAAACCGATGGCGAAGGAGTGCAGCCGCGGCCACCAGGCTTCGGATTTGTCGTCCTCCTCGATGCGATGGCGCGCGTAACGTGCGGCCACGGCGGTGACCAGCGACGAATCGAGGCCGCCGGACAGCAGCACGCCGTAGGGCACGTCGGTCATCAGCTGGCGATGCACGGCGCGTTCGAACGCTTCGCGCAGTTCCTGTTTGTCCACTTCGACGCCGGCGACCGCCTCGTAGTCGCGCCAGGGACGTTGGTAATACTTGACCAGTTCGCCGGTCGCGTTGTCGTAGTAGTGCCCCGGGGGAAACTGCGCCACATCGGCGCAGAGGCCGCTGATGGCCTTCATTTCCGAAGCCACGCAGAGCCGTCCTTCGCGGTCGTGGCCCCAGTACAGCGGGCACACGCCCATCGGATCGCGCGCGATCAACGCGCGCTTGCGCACCTTGTCCCACAGCGCGAAGGCGAAGATGCCGTTGAGCCGGTTGAGCAACGAAGCGGGCTCGTCTTCGCGGTACAGCGCGTTGATCACCTCGCAATCCGAACCAGTGAGAAACTCGTAAGGCTGCTTCAACTCTTTCTTGAGCTCGCGATGGTTGTAGATCTCGCCGTTCACCGCCAGCGCCAGTTCGCCGTCGGCCGAACGCAACGGTTGCGAACCGCCGGCCGGGTCGACGATGGCCAGGCGTTCGTGCACTAGGATCGCGCCTTCGTCGGTATATACGCCGCTCCAGTCCGGGCCGCGATGGCGCTGGCGCTGGGAAAGCTCCAGGGACTGGCGTCGCAGACCCTGCAGGTCGTCGCCCGATTGCAGGCCGAAAATACCGAAGATGGAACACATGGTGGAACTCCTAAGGTTGTGAATTCGAAGAACGTAAAAAGAAAAAACCCGCATCTCGCGATGCGGGTTTCCTGTTGATTCGGCTTGTTCCTGTTCGCCTAGTCGCAGACCCGCATTGGCCGCGCACGATTATTCGTCCGCGCAATATTGCGGCGGTTGGAATTGGAGCGGGCGATGGCGGAAGCGTTGGGCATGGATCGAAACTAACCGGTTTGAGGGGTGGCTGGCAAGCCCTGATTAGCCCCTCTCCCAGCGGCGCCCGCAGGGTGTGCACGGCTGAGAGGGGTTGGGGTGAGGGTGCGGCGGAGCTGATGATGCTGCAGCCGAACGTTGAACCAACAACGTTCTTTTACCTTTATCGCTTCTCCGTACCCTCACACCCCAAGGGTGCTTGCTACGCGGCGTCCGCCCTACGGGCACCTTCTCAGCCGTGCACACCCTTCGGGCGCCGATGGGAGAAGGGTAAAAGGTTACGACAGCAACAATCTCTCGATCAGTCGCCGATAAAGCTCAGGCAACGCCTCCAGATCGGCGACCGATACGTTCTCGTCCACCTTGTGGATGCTGGCGTTCACCGGACCGACCTCGATGCATTGCGCGCCCAGTGGCGCTATGAACCGCGCGTCCGAAGTGCCTCCCGCGGTACTTTCCTCGGGAGCCGTGCCGGCGAACTCACCCAACACCTCCCTCGCCACTGCACGTAGCCGACCTTCAGGCGTATAGAACGGCTCGCCACCGCGATGCCAATGCACGTCGTACTCGAGTCCATGCCGGTCGAGCACAGCGCCGATCTCGGCTTCCAGCTGTGCCGCATTCCAGTTGGGGTTGTAGCGCAGGTTGAACAACACCTTCGCTTCGCCCGGAATTACGTTGTTGGCGCCGGTGCCGGCATTGAAGTTGGAGATCTGCAGGCTGGTCGGCGGGAAGGTTTCGTATCCCTCGTCCCAACGCCGCGCCGCAAGTTCGGCCAATGCGGGCAGGGCCTGATGGATCGGATTTCGCGCCTTGTGCGGATAAGCGACATGGCCCTGGATGCCCTTGACGGTGAGCGTGGCCGACAGCGTGCCGCGCCGGCCGACGCGCAGAAGATCGCCAAGCTTGCGGGTCGATGACGGCTCGCCGGTAATGCACCAGTCGATGGACTGGCCACGCGCGCGGAAGGTGTCGGCGACGCGGCGAACGCCGTCGATCGCATCGCCTTCCTCATCGGAGGTGACCAGCAGCGCGACCGTACCTTCGTGGTTGGGGTGCGCGGCGGCGAACTGCTCCAGCGCGATCACGAAGGCCGCCACGCTGCCTTTCATGTCGGCGGCGCCGCGCCCGTACAACACGCCATCGCGGATAGTCGGCTGGAACGGATCGCTGGCCCAGTCCTCGACCGGCCCGGACGGCACCACGTCGGTGTGGCCCAACAGCACGAGCACCGGCGATCCGCTGCCATGCGTGGCCCACAAGTTGTCCACTTCGCCGTAGCGCAGGCGTTCGCAACCGAAACCCGCGCGTTGCAGTCGTTCTGCGATCAGCGCCTGGCAGCCTTCATCGCGCGGCGTCACCGAGCGGCGGGCTATCAACTCGCTGGTCAGCGCAAGGACATCGCTCATTTTCCGATCCCGAAGCGCTGCTTGAATCCGTTGTCGCTGAAACCCTGCGTCATCGTTCCATCGTCCGTCACCACCACGGGCCGGCGGATCAACTGCGGGTATTCCCTCAGCAGCAGCTTCCATTCGGCGTCGGATCCTGGTGCCTTGCGGTTCTCGGGCAACTGCCGCCACGTGGTCGAGGACTTGTTGATCAACGCGTCCCAGCCACCGGCCTGCTTCGACCATTCCAGCAGGGTTTCCGGGGTGCGTTTGTCGTCGCGGTAGTCGACGAACGAATACGCCACGCCGAAGCGGTCCAGCCATTTGGTCGCTTTTTTGCAGGTGTCGCAGTTTTTCAATCCGAACAAGGTAGTCATGCAACTCCTGCGATTTAGAGCCCCTCTCCCACCGGGAGAGGGGTTGGGGTGAGGGTACGGCGAAGCGGAATTACGACAGCCGGATGTGGAAGCTAAACGGTTCGTCACCATTCTCGCTCCCCCGTACCCTCACACCCCAAGGGTACTTGCTGCGCGGCGTCCGCCCTTCGGGCACCTTCTCCCGACGGGAGAAGGGAAAAAACTAGTCCGCCAACCCCCGCAACAACTCATTGATCGAAGTCTTGGACCGCGTCTTCTCATCCACCTGCTTCACGATCACCGCGCAATACAAAGAGTGCGACCCGTCCTCGGCCGGCAACGAACCCGACACCACCACACTGCCCGGCGGCACGTAACCATAGGAAACTTCCTTGGTGGCGCGGTTGTAGATACGCGTGGACTGGCCCAGGAACACGCCCATCCCGATCACGCTGTGATGGCCGACGACCACGCCCTCCACCACTTCCGAACGCGCGCCGACGAAGCAATGGTCTTCGATGATGGTGGGCGATGCCTGCAACGGCTCCAGCACGCCGCCGATGCCGACGCCGCCGGACAGGTGGCAATGCTTGCCGATCTGCGCACAGGAACCCACGGTGGCCCAGGTGTCGACCATGGTGCCCTCGCCGACGTGCGCGCCGATGTTGACGAAGCTCGGCATCAGCACCACGTCCTTGCCGAAATACGTGCCGCGGCGCGCGACAGCGCCCGGGACCACGCGCACGCCGGCTTGGCGGAAGCGCGCTTCGTCATAACCCGCAAAACGCGACTCGACCTTGTCCCAGAACGGCGCAGGCTGCGAATCGATCATCGCCATGTCGTTGACGCGGAAATACAGCAGCACGGCTTTTTTAAGCCATTCGTTGACTTTCCATTTGCCTTGGTCGCCCGGCTCTGCGACGCGGAAACCGCCCGATTCCAGGCCGCCGATCACCCGTTCCACCGCTGGCTTCACGGAAGCCTGGATCTCGCCCGCGGCCAGGTCGGCACGTCGTTCGAAAGCGTCTTCGATGAGGGTCTTCAGTGCTGCGTCGTCGTGGATCTGGCTGGTCATCTGCTTTCTGTCTTTCCAATCAAGGGATGTTTTCGAAGCTGGCCCGCAGCGCGTCGCGCAGGGCCTGCTGGGTTCGTTCGTCGAGCGGCTGGCCGTTGGCGTCGGTGATCTGGAACAGGTCTTCGGCGCGCTCGCCGAAAGTGGCGATGCGCGCATCGTGCACATTGAGCCCCTGCGCGCGCAGCACCTGCGCCACATCGGACAGCAGACCGGGGCGGTCGGGCGCCACCAAGCTCAACAGGGTACGCCGGCCATCAGGCGTGTCGCCGAACTCGATTTTCGGGGCGAAGCGGAAATGTTTGAGCTGCCGAGGCACCGCGCGGCGGGAAGTGCGCACTTTCTCCAGCGGGCCATCCAGCGCAGTGCCCAGGCCGGCTTCGACTTCGGCGGGATCGGAACTGGCGTAGCTGTCGGCGGGCAGGACTTCGAAAGTGTCGAAGATGGTGCCGTGCGGGCCATCGAGCACGCGCGCCTGGTGGATGCCGAACCCCATGCGGTCCAGCGTCGCCAGGATGGCGGCGAACAGCCCGCTTCGATCCGGCGAATGCACGAAGACTTCCAACGCATTGCCGTCGTCGGCGATGCGGCGCACGCGCACACGGGTTTCGCCCGGGGCCACGTTGCGCAACGCGCTGGCCTGCCAGGCGATCTGTTCGGGGCGGAAACGCAGAAAGCCCTCTTCCGGGATGATGCCGAACAGGGCATCGGCGGTAGCCGCATCGAAACCCTGCACCGCCATCAGCACGCGCGCCGATTCGCGCGCCTCTTCCATGCGCGCATCGGCCGCGATCGGCCGCTCCAGGCCTTCGCGCAATACCCTGCGCGCAGCGAAATACAGGTCGGCCAGCAAGCGGTCCTTCCACGCGTTCCACAACTTCGGGCTGGTGCCGGCGATGTCCGCGCAGGTCAGCAGATACAGATAATCCAGGCGCTCTCGGTCGCCCACCAACGTGGCGAAACGATGGATCACCTCCGCATCGGAGATGTCCTGTTTCTGCGCGGTGATCGACATGCGCAGGTGCTGTTCGACCAGCCAGGAGATCAACGAAGTATCGGCGTCGCTGAGAGCGTGCGCCGCGCAGAATTCGCGCGCATCCACCGCACCCAGCTCGGAATGATCGCCGCCGCGGCCCTTGGCGATATCGTGGAAAAGACCGGCGATCAGCAGCAACTCCGGTTTGCGCAGGCGCGGCCACACTTCGTGGGCGATGGAAAAGCGCTCGTCGGCGCGGCCCGACGAAAACGCGGCGATGTTACGCAGCACCATCAGCGTGTGCTGATCGACGGTATAGACATGGAACAGATCGAACTGCATCCGTCCCGACACGCGCGAGAATGCCGGGATCCACTGCCCCAGCACGCCCAGCCGGGCCATGCGGGTCAGCGTTTCGACGGCGCGCGGCGCGCGCAGCAAAGCCATGAAACCGGCGCGCTGGGCCGCGCTGGCGACTTCGAACGAAGGCAGCCGCGTCAATGATTCGGCCAGGGCGCGCGCGGTGCGCGAATGCAGCCCCCTGACTTCCGGATGCGCCGCCCACATGGCGAAAAGCGCGAAGACCTGGGAGACGTCGGCCTGCGGCCAGGCTGGGTCGCGCGCGGCCAGATAGCCGCGGCGCAGTGCGAAGAAGTCGTCCAACGGCTCGGGCAGCGCCTCGCCGTCGAACTGCTCTTCGAACCGCTGCAATAGACGGTCGCTGACCCGACGCACGATGGCCGCGCTGCGGTAGAAACCCTGCATCATCTTCTCGACGCCCAGGTTTTCTTCGTCGTCGGCGAAGCCCAGGCGCTCGGCCAGGGTCTTCTGGTAGTCGAAACGCAAGCGCTCTTCCGGACGTCCGGCGACCAGATGCAGCCCGTAGCGCAGGCGTCCGAGCGCGCGGCGCTCGCGCGCCAGCGCGGCCGCTTCGTCGGGGCCGACATGGCTCAGGCCGATCAACGGCTCCAGTTCGCGCACGCCGAAAGTGCGCAGCGCCATCCAGCCCAGCGTATGCAGATCGCGCAGACCGCCGGGTCCGTCCTTGAGGTTGGGCTCGAGGTTTTCAGAGGTATCGCCGAAACGCGCATGACGCAGACGCAGCTCTTCGCGCTTGGCCACGAAGAAATCGCGCGGCGGCCAGACCTGCTGCGGGGAAATGGCCGCCGTCAGCGTCGCCTGCGCCGCTTCATCGGCGCATAGGGCACGCCATTCGATCAAGGCCGTGAGGACGGTCTGGTCGGACGCTGCCTCGGTGCACTGGCCGGACGAGCGCACCGCATGGCTGACCGGCAAACCGGCATCCCACAGCATGGCGAAAAAACGGGAAAGCGAAGCGTGCTGCGCTTGCTGGGTCTCGCTATCGGCCAGCACCAGCAGATCTATGTCGGACTGCGGGAAGAGTTCTCCGCGCCCGTAGCCGCCGACCGCGAACAAGGCCAGCGGCGCTTCGGAAGCAACGCAGCGCGCCCAGGCGTCCTTCAAAAGATGGTCGGCCGCACGGGCGCGCAGGGCGATCAGGCGATCCACTTCATCGCCCTGATCGAAACGTTTCGCCAGTTTGGCGTCCGAAGCGTTCAGCGTCGCGCGCGCTTGCGCCGACCAGACGGCATCGCTTTCGCTACCCGGCGGCCGCGCTCCAGTTTCTTTCGCGGCAGCCGTGGTGCTCACAGATCGTTGTCGTCGCCGGGCACCCGGGTCAGGATCTCGACGCCGTCCTCGGTCACCGCCACGGTGTGTTCCCACTGCGCGGAGAGCTTGCGGTCCTTGGTGACCACGGTCCAGCCGTCGGGCAACAGGCGCGTGTAGCGCGTGCCTTCGTTGATCATCGGCTCGATGGTGAAGGTCATGCCGGGCTTGAGCACCACGCCATCGCCGGGGCGACCGTAGTGCAGCACTTGCGGTTCGTCGTGATAGACCTTGCCGATGCCGTGGCCGCAATATTCGCGCACCACGCTGAAACGCTGCGACTCGGCGTATTCCTGGATGGCATGGCCGACATCGCCGAGCGTGGCGCCCGGCTTGACCGTGCGTATGCCGCGGAACATGGCTTCACGGGTGGTCTCCACCAGACGCTTGGCCATGACCGACGGCGTGCCCACGTAGTACATGCGGCTGGTGTCGCCGTGCCAGCCGTCCTTGATCACGGTGACATCGATGTTGACGGTGTCGCCGTCCTTCAGCACCTTGCCCTCGCTGGGCATGCCGTGGCAGATCACGTTGTTGACCGAGGTGCAGACCGTGAACGGGAACGGGATGCGCCCATGGCCGCCGCCGTAGCCGACATTGGCTGGGATGGCGTGCTGCACGTTGACGATATGGTCGTGGCAGACCCGGTCCAGCTCGGCGGTGGTCACTCCGGGCTTCACGTACGGGGCGACGACCTGCAGCACTTCGGCCGCCAGACGGCCGGCTACACGCATGTGCTCGAGGTCTTCGGGGGATTTCAGAGTGATAGCCATGCTTGGATTATCGCCGATTTCGCTTTACTCCTGAACAAACCCCCCGATGGGCAAGGCTTGCGGGGCCGTTGTGGGTCCCTAACGGGCCATTCAGCGACAGCCCGAGGACTCTCATCGCCGCATGCAGCGATGTGACGGTGTTCTCAGCTGAGCAAGTGCTTTAGTACATTTAAATAGAGAAACTGGTCACATTTTCAACAAATTTGAGTCACAGTTTCCACGCTAATGGGTGAAAATTCTTTCACATCAGCCTCCGCCGGGGTGCTGACGACAGGATCTGCCGGGGGGAGCCGGGGTTGGCAAGAGTTCTGCCTACACACACTCGCACGCGGCATCAGCCTGATTCTAAAGGGATTTATTGGGATCCGTCGATTAGACGGACGCCCATTGTTGAGCCTGGCAACCCTTCCACTACTTCCCATCGCCCTTTTTAAGGATCAAGAAAGCATGCGCATTTCCAGCAAGGCCCTCCTGTCTGCCGCCGTCCTGGCTTTGATGCCGCTGGCAGCCAGCGCTGAGTCGACCTACACCACCGGTACCGGCACCCCGATCACCGCCCAAGCCCGCCTGGACTTCCAGATCACCGTTCCCAAGATCCTGTTCCTGCGCGTCGGTACTGGCGCGGACTTCACCACCAACGCCGCCATCAACCTGATTTCGTTCAACGTTCCTGCCGCCAACCTGGGCGACGGCACCCCCGTGGCCGCTACCGCCGGCTCGGGCGATGTGGGCAATGGCACCGTGACCGCCAAGGTGGTAGGCAACAACGGCAACATCACCTTCACCTCCACCACCCTGGGCGCGCTGGGCAATGGCGCAGGCGACACGATCTCCTACGGGCAGATCGGCACCGCGGTGGCCGCCCTGACCTCGGCCACGGCGCTGCCGCACCCGGCCCTGGTCGATGGCGCCACAAGCACCCTGACCCTGACCCCGGTCACCGGCAAAGTGGTGAACCGCGATGCGCGCTGGACCTACACCTACGCCAACGGCGCGGTGGCGGCTCCAGGCACCTACGGCGGCGTCGGCGTCAACAACGGGCGTGTCACCTACACGGCTTCGATGCCGTAATCGCTGCGTATTCGCAAGGTCCGGAGGGAGCCGGCGGTTGCTAACCGGCTCCCTTTTTTTCTGCCCGAGTCCCGCATGAAAGCCAGAAATCCAATCGCTGCGGCGCTCTGCCTGCTGGCCGTCGCCGGAACGTCGTCGACGGCCCAAGCCTTCACCGTCAACATCACCAATGGGCTGACCCCGTCGGTCTATCTGCGGGTCGGCAACGGCGTCTATACCGGCACCTTCAGCTCGAATGGGACGCCTGGCTCTGGCGGCGGCATCAACCTGGTGTCGGTCACCGTGCCCGCTGCGCAGTTGGGGAACGGCACGGCCTTGCCGATGACCGGGAACGGAACCCAGCCCAACAGCAACTACGACGGCTTTGCGTTCTGCAACGTTCCGGCGGAAATCTACGTGGGCGGCTTCAATCGCGGCGGGCTGCTGTCGGGTGGAACGGGCACGTTGAGCGTGACCGCGCCCGCAAGCCTGACCACAGTTGCGGGCGACAGCATTCCGTTCTCGCAGATCACCTGGACCAGCAGCGGCAACGGCGACACCGGTGCGCAACCCTTCCCGGCCGGCGCCTTCACCGGCGGCACCCAGACCCTGGCTAGCTTCCCGGTCAATACCTGGCGCGAAAGCTGCCACTCATTTTCGTACCGCAACAACAACATGGTTGCGGCAGGCGTCTACAACGGGCGCGTGACCTACACGTTGACGGTGCCATGAACAGGCGCGCGTCGTTTTTCGCAGCGGTTGCCGCCGCCGCTCTGGCAGCGTGCATCGCTCCGGCCGTTGCGCAAACCTACCGGGTCGACGACAGCGCCAGCCAGATCCTGGGCGGCACCTTGCGCCTGAAACCGCAGCCGACCGCAGCGCGCGGCCGATTGGCTACGAACGTCGCCGGCGAAATCGCCGTGGCCGTGCGTCTGGACGTCTCTCCGTGGAAAGGCCGCCAGGCCCGCATCTACCTGACCGTTCCGATGCGGCCCGCCGCCGCCGTTTCCACCCGATGGACCACGCAGGGCCGCCTGTTGCCGGGCGAATTGCGCAGCGGCGAGCGCACCCTGGTCTATGCCGGTCCTATCCAGACCGACGCCATCGAAGACACCCTGCGCCTGGAGATCCAGGCAGACGGAAGCAAACTCCGACGCGACGAGCAACTGGCGTTCGCGTTCGAAATCGACTTGGGAACGCCCTGATGTCCACGCAACGACACCGTCTGTGCCGAATCTTCTTCGCGCTGTGCTGCCTAGCCCCCGGCTTTGCCTGGGCACAAGGGTTCTCCGCTTTGGTTTCGCCACCGCGCATCGAAGACAACGCCAAGGCCGGCGAAACCTACCGCGACGTCATCGAAATCACCAACGTTTCCGACAAGGCCGCCCACTACACCGTGAAAACGGCGGACTGGACACTGCAATCGGACAACACCGTGCAGTTCTCCGAAGCCCTGGCGCCGGGCAGTTGCCGCCCTTGGGTCGGGGTGGAAGCGGGCGAACTGAACATGGGCCCTAACGCCAAGAAACGTTACCGCTTCGAAGTCGCAGTGCCGGCCGATGCGCCCAGCGGCGAATGCCGTTTCGCGATCATGATCGAGAGCGATCCCGAAAACGTCGCCGGTGGCGTGGCCATACCGGTCTCCGGCCGCATCGGCGTCATCGTCTACCTCACCCTGGGCGATGCCGCCCCACAGCTTTCGATCGCCGGACAGAAACTGCAGACCATCGATGGCCAACTGGTGCCGGTGCTGTTGGTACGCAATGCCGGCAACGCGCATGCGCGTCTGCAAGGTTTCGTCGATGGCAAGGACGGCAGTGGCAAGACCTATGCGTTCGCGCCTTCGACCCTTCCCATCCTGCCCGGCGAAACCCGCGATATCCCGCTCACTCCGCAAGGCGACAGCGAGAACGCCCCCCCGCCGGCGCCGGCCTATCCCGTGCAGCTGAAGGGCCGCCTGGATTGGGGCAAGCAGCATCTGGACATCGAGACCACGCTGTCCCGATGATTTCGCGAAACGCCCATCCGCGCCTGGCGCTCGCCCTGGGCATCGCCGGCATTCTGGCGATGCGCAACGCCGGCGCACAGGAGACCGAGGCGGCTCCGTCGTACCGCGACCGGATCATCGCGCCGCAGAACCTGCAGGCGTTGCCGCCTGACCATGATGCCGAAGAGGACAGCAGCGGCCTGCCGCGTTCTTTGCACGTGGAACTGCTGGCCAGCCGCAACGAGCGCGGCGACGACCACTACGACGAACACGGCATCGCCGCGGGCGGCTATTGGGAAACCGACTCCTGGGGTGCGTTCTCGCTCGACGCCACCCTGTTCGACAGCGACCGCAGGCGCTACGACGGACTGCAGGGCCGCCAGGGCGGACTCGACGGCGCAGCCACGCTGTGGCAACGCGATCTGTACCTGGACGGCGGCTGGCGGGTGAACAATGGACTTGGCGTGTTGAACACGCCCTCCACGCCCATGCAGCGCAGCCAATACCGCTTCTTTCTGCCGACAGTGGCCTTCGCCGGCGTCAGCAGCGAGTGGCAGGACGACCGGCGCGGGCTGTTGCTGCAAGGCTCCTTCGGCCGCGCCGGGTTGTACAACGGTACCCGCATGGTCGGCTTCGAACTGGCCGATGGCGAAGCCGCGTCATTGGGTGCGCAATGGCGATGGGCTCCGCAATGGAGCGGCGCCGCTTCGTTCCTGGGCACGCATGGCCGGATCGTGCCCGACGACCGTGGCGAAGCGGTGTTCGAACAAGGCGACACCCAAGCGCTCTATGCCGCTACCGCCTGGCAAGGCGAACGCGACGGCGTGCAACTGAACGTACTGGCCAGCGAAAGCGACATCGGCGACGCCGCTGGCGCATGGGTCGACGCCAGCTCGCGGCGCGGACGCTATACCCACAACTACGGCGGCTATCGCCTGCAGCCGGATCTTTCCTGGGGCGCGCTGCCGATCAACAACGACATCCAGGGCGGCTACTACCGTATCGCCTACCAGTACGCGCGCTGGATCTGGAACGCCAGCGTGGATCGCATCGAGTCCATCTCCGGCGCCGGTTTCGACGGCACTTACGCCACCGGATTCGCGCGATACCAGGCCAACAGCACTCTGGGCTACGGTGCCAGCCTCAACCTGCGCCATTCCACCACCACTGCGCACAGCGTGCAGTTGTTCCTGGACAAAAGCACCGCCTGGGGTCAAACCCGCGTGCAAGTGGACCAGGCCGGCGCCGACGGCGAGGCGGACAGTTGGCAGGTCAGCGTGGACCAGGCGCTGCCGCTGCAACAAGGCGCACGCCTTTCGGTTTCGCTGGCCTATGGCGAACTGCGATACGAAGACCAGGATGAGCCGACCCGCGCGGCCACCGTTTCGATGTACGGCGGACGCGATCTCAGCAATAGATTGTCGATCGACGGCAGCGCGCGATGGACCCATGGCGACGGCGATGGCGCGGTCCGGGGCACCGATTTCAACCTGGGCGTGAACTGGCGCATGACCCCGCGCTGGTCGGTGAACGCAGCGCTTTATCAGAGTACGGGATCGCAACGTTCTCCCTTCGTCCTGGATCCGCTGGTCACCGAAACTCCTTTCATCTCCCTGCCGCGCGACCGTTCCGTATTCCTGAGCCTGCGCTATGAACGCAGCGCCGGGCGGCCACAGGCGGTGCTGGGCGGCGCCTCCAGCGGCCCTACCGGTTCGGTCGTCGGAAGCCTGTTCCTGGACGATAACGGCGATGGTGTTCGCGCCGCCTCCGAACAGCCCGCCGCCAACGTCACCGTGCTGCTGGACGGCCGCTACGCCGCGCGCACCGACAGCCTGGGCAATTTCGAGTTTCCCCGGGTCGCCGCGGGCGCTCACCGGGTGACCGTGGTGCCCGACAACCTGCCCTTGCCCTGGTACATCGACGACGCAACTGCCCAGCGCGTGATCCAGGTGGTGGTACGGCAAGCTGCGCGGGTGGACATCGGCGCGCGCCGGCAGCGTTAGGGCCGCAGCCCTGGTCACAGGCGTGGGGGCAATTTGCGTCCTGGAGCGCCCGCCCGCTATAATTCCGCGGCTTTGTCGGGCCAAACCCGCAAGACCGCCCATGCCGGGCGACACCGGCAAATACACACCTGCTGCCACAGCCCGTGCCGGGGTGCCCCAAGATTCCCAATGGAATCAAGGGGTTCGGACACGGAAGCCGCAGGGAGGCCCAACCCCGGAACCATCGCCCAGCCGCTCCCGCAGCCGGGCAACCGCCTTTACCAAAGCTGGCGGCCGGTTCCCTATCAGGAGTTACTGCAATGCCCCAAGTCACCATGCGCCAGATGCTGGAAGCCGGCGTCCATTTCGGCCACCAGACCCGCTATTGGAACCCCAAGATGGCGCCGTACATCTTCGGCGCCCGCGGCAAGATCCACATCATCAACCTCGAGAAGACCGTTCCGCTGTTCTCCGACGCGATGAACTTCATCTCGGGCATCGCCCAGAAGCGCGGCATCGTGCTGTTCCTGGGCACCAAGCGCAGCGCGCGCGAGCCGATGAAGGAAGAAGCCATCCGCAGCGGCCAGCCGTACATGACCCAGCGCTGGCTGGGCGGCACCCTGACCAACTTCGCCACGGTGAAGAAGTCGGTGGCGCGCCTGAAGGAGCTGGAAGCCGGCGAAACCGACGGCACCTTCGACAAGCTGGTCAAGCACGAAGTGCTGGGCCTGCGCCGCGAGCGCGAGAAGCTGTTCGCTTCGCTGGGCGGCATCAAGGACATGAACCGCCTGCCCGACGCGCTGTTCGTGATCGACATCGGCCATGAAGACATCGCCATCAAGGAAGCCAAGAAGCTCGGCATTCCGGTGATCGCGGTGGTCGACAGCAACTACGATCCGGCCCTGGTCGACTACCCGATCCCGGGCAACGACGACGCCATCCGCGCCGTGCAGCTGTACGCGCGCGCCGCTGCCGACGCCGTGCTGGAAGGCAAGGCCGCCGCTCCCAATTCGGCCTCCGTGCGCGAAGAAGAGTTCGTGGAGCTGGGCGCCGACGGCAAGCCGGCCAAGGCCCCGCGCGGCCGTGCCCCGGCCAAGAAGGCCGCTTCGGCAGCCGCCGACGTAGCCGAGAACGAAGCCGCCGAGTAATCACGGCGCAATGCGGCCGCGCCAAAGTGCGCGTCCGCCCATCCATAGGGCGGGCCCCGGCCCGCCATTGTTTCAACGATGGCCGGTTTCGAATTGACCGGCTATTTCATAACGGCGGGCCTGGGCCCGCCCTACGCATATCGAGGTAATTCCGTGGAAATCACAGCTTCCCTGGTCAAGGAACTGCGCGAGCGCACCGGCGCCGGCATGATGGAGTGCAAGAAGGCGCTCACCGAGAACGGCGGCGACATTGACGTCTCCGCCGAGTGGCTGCGCAAGCAGGGCCTGGCCAAGGCCGACAAGAAAGCCGACCGCGTGGCCGCCGAAGGCCGCATCGCCGTGGCCCAGGCCGACGGCAAGGCCGTGCTGGTCGAAATCAATTCCGAAACCGACTTCGTCGCCAAGGACACCAACTTCCTGGCCTTCGCCGACTCGGTGGCCAAGGCCGCCTTGTCTTCCGGCGCGGCTGATGCCGAAGCGCTGAAGACGGCCAAGGTCGCCTCCGGCGAGAGCGTCGAGGAATCCCGCGCGGCCGCCATCGCCAAGCTCGGCGAGAACATCCTGATCCGTCGTCTGGCCCGCGCCGACAGCGCCAACAACGTCGCCGCCTATGTGCACGGCGGCCGTATCGGCGTGCTGGTCGAAGTGAAGGGCGGCGACGCCGAACTGGCGCGCGGCCTGGCCATGCATGTGGCGGCGATGAACCCGCCCTACGTGAAGGCCAGCGACGTGCCGGCCGAGTTCGTGGCCAAGGAAAAGGAAATCGAACTGGCCAAGATGACCGACAAGGACAAGGCCAAGCCGGCCGACATCCTGGAGAAGATCATCGGCGGCAAGATCGCCAAGATCGTCAACGAAGTCACCCTGTACGGCCAGCCCTACGTGCTGGACACCAACCAGAGCGTGGAAGCCGTGCTGAAGACCGCCGGCGCCGACGTGGTCGGTTTCCAGCGCCTGGCCGTCGGCGAAGGCATCGAGAAGGTGGTGGAAGACTACGCCGCCGAAGTGATGAAGCAGGCGGGTCTGGCGTAACCGCCGACTTCCCGCAGAAAGCAAAAAAGCCGCGAATTTCGCGGCTTTTTTGTTTCTGTAGGTCGGGGCTACGCCCCCGACACGAAGTACCTCGGCTATCTCGTGCGTCGGCCACGTAGAGCTTGCCCCGTACTTGATACGGGGGCCGACCTACGGCTGTTCGCCGAGACCGTGCAGTCTCTTTTATTCCTTGGCTTGGAACACCACTTCCTCATACGGCTGCACCACCACCCAGCCTTCGCCGGCGAAACGCAGCTGCACGCTTTCGCCCGAACCGCGGCCCAGCAGCGTGCCCAGGGAAATATCGGTGACGATTTCCGGGGTCAGACCACCCGACCATGCCACCGTGGCATTGGGGTCGGTGAATACCGGGCCGGTCTGCGCGTTCACCGGAAGGGTCAACGGTTCGTAGTGCGAAGTGATGGCGACGATGCCGCTGCCGCTCAGGCGCACATTGAACAGGCCGCCGGAAAGCATGCCGGCCACCTTGCGCATCATGGTGATCTTGCTTTCGATGCCCGACTCGACCGCCAGCACATCGTTGCCGTTGACGAAAATGGCTTCGCCGGCCAAGCGCAGCAGGGTGATCTTCTTGCCGGCGTCGGCCAGGTACACGCGGCCTTCGCCTTCCACCTTCATCAGCTGCATGCCTTCGCCGCTGACCATTTTCTTCAACAGGTTGCCCAGGCCCTGCTCCATGATGCCCTGACGGGTGAACTTCACGTTGCCCTTGCGCGCCACCATGGACCCGGCCTTGGCCCAGACCATGCCGTTCAGGCGCACTTCGAGCATGTGCGAGCTTTCCAGTTCGAAGGCATCGCTGCCGACGTCTTTTTCTTTCGACGAGGCCAGGAATTCCTGCAGGGTACGTACACTCATATCGGCTCCTTGATGATGGACGGGCGACGATTCGCCACGATCGCCATAATAAGTCCTCCTTGTCCTGGAACCTCGGCCATGTCCGGCATCGTCCGTATCCCGCACCACACCGCAGGCAACGCACCCGAAGCCGTGGCCAGCGAGCGCCTGGTCGCAGGCACGCCGATGCAAACCGTCGCCAATGCCTACTCCGATGCGGGCAATGCGTTCCATTGCGGCATCTGGGAAGGCGAAGCGGGCGCATGGCGCGTCAGCTATTCCGAGCACGAGTTCTGCCATCTGCTGGCCGGCTGCGTGCGCCTGCGCGGCGACGACGGCAGCGATGTCACCTTGCGCGCCGGCGATAGTTTCGTGATAGCCGCCGGTTTCCAAGGCGTGTGGGAAGTGTTGGAACCGGCGCGCAAGCTGTACGCGGTGTACGAACCCCAGGCCTGACGGCTGCTGCGGGCTCGGCTAGAATGAGCCTGTTTACCCCCACGCCAGAGATGCCCATGACCGCTCCCCTCGCCTATCGCCGCATCCTGCTCAAACTTTCCGGCGAGGCGTTGATGGGGGCCGAGGACTACGGTATCGACCCCGCCGTGATCGGACGCATCGCCCGCGAGATCATCGAGGCGCGCGAAGCGGGCGCCGAGATCGGCCTTGTGATCGGCGGCGGCAATATCTTCCGCGGCGCCGGTTTGGCCGCCAGCGGCATGGACCGGGTCACCGGCGATCAGATGGGCATGCTGGCCACGGTGATCAACGCGCTGGCCATGCAGGACGCCCTGGAAAAACTCGGCGCGCGCGTGCGCGTCATGAGCGCGCTGAAGATCAACGACGTGTGCGAGGACTACATCCGCCGCCGCGCCGTGCGCCACCTGGAGAAAGGCCGTATCGCCATCTTCGCCGCCGGTACCGGCAACCCGTTCTTCACCACCGACTCGGGCGCGGCCTTGCGCGCGATCGAGATCGGCGCGGATCTTCTGCTGAAGGCGACCAAGGTCGACGGCGTCTACGACCGCGATCCGGGCAAGTTCCCCGATGCCGTGCGTTTCGACCAGCTGACCTACGACGAAGTCCTCGGCCGCGATCTGCAGGTCATGGATACGGCGGCCTTCGCCCTGTGCCGCGACAGCGACGTGCCGCTGCGCATCTACGACCTGTCGGTGCCGGGCAACCTGATGCGCATCCTGCGCGGCGAAAACGTCGGTACGCTGGTGAAGGGGCGCAGCTGAAACCGGGAACTAGCGAGATTTTGCTTTGCCCCCTTTGAAAAAGGGGGCTACGGGGGATTTGCTCTTGATCTTGCTCTAAGGCCAGCAACAGCAAAAGCAAAAGCAAATCCCCCTCAATCCCCCTTTTTCAAAGGGGGGAGGCAATGGCCGATTTCCCATTCCCGATGTAATTGTGTCCGCCAAGCCGCATTGGCCAGGCTATCGCACATGGCACACACCCACTCCCACGGTTCCGCTACCCAAGCCTTCGGTTGGGCCATTCTGGTCAATCTGGCTTATACGGCCCTGGAAGCCGGCTACGGTTTCCATACCAATTCGCTGGCCCTGCTTTCCGACGCCCTGCACAACCTGGGCGACGTGCTGGGGTTGGGCCTGGCCTGGGCGGCCGCCAAACTGGCGCAACGCCCGCCCACCCAAAGCCACACCTACGGCTGGCGCCGCGCCACCCTGCTGTCGCCGCTGGCCAATTCCATCCTGTTGATGGTGTTCTCCGGGGCTCTGGGCTGGGAAGCCATCCGGCGTTTCAGCGCGCCGCCTTCCATCCCCGCCATACCGGTGATGGTGGTCGCCGGGATAGGGATCTTCGTGAATCTGGGCGCGGCATGGCTGCTGCGCGACGGGCACGGACACGACTTGAACAAGCGCGGCGCATTCCTGCACCTGATGGCCGATGCGGCGGTCTCGCTAGCGGCGGTGCTGGCGGGCGCGGGCATGCTGTTGCTGGGATGGTCCTGGTTGGATCCGGCCATCGCCCTGCTGGTGGGCATCGTGATCGCGGTCGGCACCTTCGGCCTGCTGCGCGATAGCTTCAACGCGGCCATGGACGCGGTGCCCGCCAATATCGACCAGTCGGAAGTGCAGGCCTTCCTTGCGTCCCAACCCGGGGTGAAGGCGGTCCATCACTTGCACATCTGGCCGCTGGGCGCGAACGAGATCGCCCTTACCGCGCACCTGGTGCGTCCGGAAGACCAGGACCACGATGCTTTCATCGATGCCACCACGCATGCGCTGGACCACCGTTTCGGCATCAATCACGCCACTTTGCAGATCGAGCGAGGCATGGCCTGCGGGCACGATCTGCACGATGCCGCGCCGCATCATTCGCATTGATCGCGGCAGGCAGGCCGCCCTGGAAGCCCAACCGGTCCAGCAGTCAAACCCCGTATAATCAGGGGTTCGTAGAAACTGCTATGGAATCCGGCGATGCTCAACGAAATCAAGAAAGACGCCCAGGCGCGCATGGCCAAGAGCATCGAGGCGCTGCGTCACGACCTGACCAAGCTGCGCACCGGCCGCGCCACCACCGCGCTGGTCGATCATTTGAAGGTCAACTACTACGGCTCCGACATGCCGCTGACCCAGGTCGCCAGCGTGACCGTGACCGACGCGCGTTCGCTCACGATCAGCCCGTGGGAAAAGCAGATGGTTTCGGCGGTCGAGAAAGCCATCCTGGCCTCCGACCTGGGCCTGACCCCCAACACCGCCGGCACGGTGATCCGCATCAACATTCCCGCGCTGACCGAAGAGCGCCGCCGCGACCTGTCCAAGCACGTGCATGGCGAAGGCGAGAATTCCAAGATCGCCATCCGCAACATCCGCCGCGACGCCAACCAGCAGGTCAAGGACCTGTTGAAGGAAAAGGAAATCACCGAGGACGAGGAACGCCAGACCCAGGACGAGATCCAGAAGCTCACCGACAAGGCGATCAAGGATGTCGATGAGGTGGTGAAGGCCAAAGAACAGGAACTGATGTCCGTCTGACGCAGTCGCATATCCGATGACTGCCATGCCGCCCGCATCCACACCCGCCCCTGCTGCCGTGCCGCGCCACCTCGCCGTCATCATGGACGGCAACGGGCGTTGGGCCGAGCGCCGCCGGCGTCCGCGCATCATCGGCCATCGCGCCGGCGCGCGCGCGGTCAACGTCTGCATCGATTTCTGCCTCGAACGCGGCGTGCGCGCGCTGACTCTGTTCGCCTTCTCCAGCGAGAATTGGGGACGTCCGCAAGAAGAAGTGGGCGCGCTGATGAAGCTTTTCATGAATGCGCTGGACCGCGAAGTGGAGGAACTGGACCGCCGCGGCGTACGCGTGCGTTTCATCGGCGAACGCGAACGTTTCTCCCCCGCCATCCGCGAACGCATGGACGCCGCTGAAAACCAGACCCGCGCAAACCAACGGCTCGACCTGGTCATCGCCGCCAGCTACGGCGGGCGCCAGGACATCGCCGCCGCTGCGCGCGCGCTGGCCGTCGACGTCTCCGCAGGCCGGTTGCGCGTCGAGGACATCGACGAAACCGCGGTTGCGGCAAAGATGGCGCTGTCCGATCTGCCGCCGCCCGACCTGTTCATCCGTACCGGCGGCGACCACCGCATCAGCAACTTCCTGCTGTGGCAGCTGGCCTACACGGAACTGTGGTTCACCGAACTTCTGTGGCCGGAACTGGATGCCGCCACCCTGCAATCGGCCATCGACGACTACGCGCGCCGCGAGCGTCGTTTCGGACTGACCAGCGCACAGGTGGCCGACGCCACCACGGAGCAATCGCCCGCATGACCAGAACCCGAATCATCGCCGCGCTGGTCATGGCGCCCTTCGCCATCGCCGCGATCCTGCTGCTGCCGACGCAATGGCTGTCGGCGGTGGTGGCGCTGGTTTTCCTGATCGGGCTATGGGAGTGGTTCAAGCTGGCGGAAATCGACGATACCTTGTCGCGCACCGTGCTGCTGATAGCGAACCTGATGCTGATGGTGCTGCTGCTGTGGGCTTCGCGCACCGAATCCGGGCTTTCGCCGGCGCTGTTCCAGATCGTGGTCCTGGCCGGCGTCTGCTGGTGGTTTCTGTCCTTGCTGTGGCTGCGGTTCTTCAACTTCGCTTCCGACCACGAGACCTACGCGCGGGTCTTCAAACTGGCCGCCGGCACGCTTGCCGTGGTTCCCGCCTGGTGCGCGCTTTGCCTGATCCACTCCGACAACTTCCAGACGCCCGCCGCCGACAGCGTCGACAACCTGCGCGGCCATCTCTGGCTGCTTGCCGCATTGGTCATCGTCTGGGCCGCCGATAGCGGCGCCTATTTCGCCGGCCGATATTTCGGCGGCAGATTGTTCGGAAGCCGCAAGCTGGCGCCACGCATCAGTCCCAACAAGACGCTCGAAGGCCTGTTGGGGGGCTTGCTGGCCGGCGTCGCGGCGGGGCTTCTGTTCGCGGCGTTCGCCGGGCTGACACCGCCCCAGGTTCCTGCCTTCCTCGTGGTGGCCACCGTGACGGTGCTGTTCTCGGTGGCGGGCGATCTGTTCGAGAGCCTGCTCAAGCGCCACGTCGGCGCCAAGGATTCGGGCAATCTGATTCCGGGCCACGGCGGCATCCTGGACCGCCTGGACGGCGTGCTGGCGGCACTGCCGATCTTCGCGCTGGGCAAGGAACTGTTCGGCTTCTGACATGAGCTCTGCACGCGCCATCGCGGTACTCGGAGCCACCGGCTCGATCGGCGCTTCGGCGCTGGACGTGATCGCGCGCCATCCCGACCGTCTGCGGGCTTCGGTGCTGAGCGCAGGCACCCAGGTGGATGCACTGCTCGCGCTTTGCGTCCGCCACCGTCCCGCCCACGCGGTGATCGCCGACCCATCGCGTTTTGCCGCCCTGCGCGACGGCTTGCGCGAGGCAGGACTGGACACTCAGGCGCATGCGGGCGGCACCGCGCTGGATGCCTTGGTTTCGGGCGATGCTTGCGACACGGTTATCGCCGCGATCGTGGGCGCCGCCGGTCTGGGCTCCACCCTGGCCGCGGCACGCGCCGGCAAGCGCCTGCTGCTGGCCAACAAGGAGTCGCTGGTGCTGGCCGGGGAGTTGCTCATGGCCGCGGCGAACGGCGCAAATGCCGAGATCATCCCGATCGACAGCGAACACAATGCCGTCTTCCAATGCCTGCGTTCACGCCAGACTCAGGGCGACGTGCGACGCATCGTGCTCACCGCTTCGGGCGGGCCATTCCGCGGGCGCAGCCGGGATTCGCTCGCCTCGGTCACGCGCGAACAAGCCGTCGCCCACCCCAAATGGTCGATGGGCCCCAAGATCTCGGTCGATTCGGCCACCTTGATGAACAAGGGCCTGGAACTGATCGAAGCCCACCATCTGTTCGACATGCCCGGCGAAAAGCTGGGCGTACTGGTGCATCCGCAAAGTCTGGTGCATTCGCTGGTGGAATTCGTGGATGGCTCGACGCTGGCCCAGCTGGGACTGCCCGACATGCGCACCTCGCTGGCGGTGGGCCTGGGCTGGCCGCAGCGGATCGAATCGGGCGTGGCCGGGTTGGACCTGCTGAGCCAGGGGCGGCTGGATTTCGAAGGGCCCGATACCGATGCCTTCCCCTGCCTGCGCCTGGCCTGGCAGGCGCTGGAAGCCGGCGGTAGCGCACCTGCGGTGCTGAATGCTGCGAACGAGGTCGCTGTTTCAGCCTTTCTTCAGGGCCGAATCGGTTTCCTAGCCATTCCCGCGCTGGTCGAGGAGACCCTCGCCCGTTTGCCCGCAGCCCCGGCCGAGTCGCTGGAAGCGCTGCTGGCGACCGACGCGCAGGCGCGCCGCCTCACCGAACACGCCGTCTCACAACTAGCGCAAACACAAGGCCACAGACTCCCCGCATGAGTGACATCGTTGGCTCAATCTGGTGGATGATCGTGGCCCTGGGCGTCCTGGTGACGTTCCACGAATTCGGCCATTACTGGGTGGCCAAACGCTGCGGCGTGAAGGTGCTGCGCTTCTCGGTGGGCTTCGGCAAGCCGCTGTGGTCGCGCCACGACCGCCATGGCACCGAATTCGCCATCGCCGCCATTCCGTTGGGTGGCTACGTGAAGATGCTGGACGAGGCCGAGGGCGACGTGCCCGCTTCCGAACTGCCGCAGGCCTTCAACCGCAAGCCGGTCCTGCAACGCATCGCCATCGTGGCGGCGGGTCCCATCGCCAATCTGGTGTTGTGCGTGGCGCTGCTGTGGGCGATGTTCGTGATCGGACGGCAGGACTACAGCGCCACGGTGGGCCAGGCGCGTGGCCTGGCCGCCAAGGCCGGCTTCGTGGCCGGCGACAGGATCCAGGCGGTCGACGGCCAGACCGTCAACACCTGGGGCGATGCCCTGCAGGCCATGACCACCGCGGCGATGGACCGGCACGACCCGCAGATCGTGGTTTCCGACCGGATGGGCGTCGAGCACACCCGCAGTCTTTCACTTTCGGATCTGCCGCCCGGCTTCGACCAGGAGAACGTGGCAGGGCTTGCCGGTTTCGCCTGGCAACACCAATTGGCCCCGGCGCTGGTCGAGAAGACTCAACCCGGCTCGCCTGCTTCCAAGGTACTGGTCGCCGGCGACCGGATCACCGCTATCGATGGCGACCCGGTCCGCAGCTTCGGCGATATCTCGCCGCTGGTGCAGAAGCTGGGTGCCAAGGGCGGCGGCGCCATGATCGAAGTCGAGCGAAACGGCGAACGCCTGGCGCTCGACATCCTGCCGGTCTGGTGGCGCGACCCGGATTCAGGCAAGGAATATTGGACCTTGGGCATCGCCCCCCCGGCCCAGCTGCAGCCCGCGGCCTACGATGCCAAACAGCAATTCGGCCCGCTGGCCGCGATCCCCGCAGCATTCAAGGAAACCGGCAAGCTGGCTTCCGGCTCGCTGGGCATGATTCGCCGCATGTTGACCGGCCAAGCCTCCATCAAGAACATCTCCGGCCCCATCACCATCGCCCAGGTAGCCAATGCGACGGCCAAGCGCGGAGTCGACTGGTTCCTGTATTTCCTGGCTTTGCTGTCGCTCAGCCTGGCCATCATCAACCTGATGCCGATCCCAGTCTTGGACGGCGGGCACCTGCTGTATTACCTTATAGAGTTGGTCAAAGGCAGTCCGCTTAGCGAGCGCGCCATGGCCACCGGGCAATACGTGGGTCTGGCCATGCTGGCCAGCCTGATGGGTCTGGCGTTCTACAACGACATTTTCCGTCTGGTGACCTGATGGCTTTGCTTCCCCGGTTCTTCCCGGCCCGCTTCCACCCAATTTCCCCGCCGGCCCCATTTCGGCAAACCCCTGCGCCCTTGCAGGCAACAGCAGCACCCACCCAATCGGATGTGATGATGACGCGACTCCCCACCCGCCGCCTGCTCGCCCTCGCCCTGGCCTCGGCCATCGCATTGCCGGCCTGGGCGCAGACGACGGAATTCGGCCTGCCGGCGACCGCCAGTGCGGACGCCTTCACCGCCAGCGACATCCGCATCGACGGCCTGCAGCGCATTTCGGCCGGCACCGTGCTCACCTACCTTCCGATCGAACGCGGCGACGCGGTCGATTCCACCAAGATCGGCGAAGCGATCCGCGCGCTGTACCGCACCGGCTTCTTCGAAGACGTCAAACTCGACCGCCAGGGCGACATCCTGGTGATCACCGTGGCCGAGCGCCCGGCGATCAACAAACTGACCCTGAGCGGCAACAAGGACATCAAGACCGAAGACCTGACCAAGGGCCTGCAGGACATCGGCCTGGCCGAAGGCGAAACCTTCGACCGCCTGGCCCTGGACCGCGTTACCCAAGAGTTGACCAAGCAGTACAACAACCGCGGCAAGTACAACGTCGAAATCAACCCGACGGTGACCAAGCTGGACCGCAACCGGGTCGACATCACCATCAACGTCAAGGAAGGCAAGGCCGCCAAGATCCGCCACATCAACCTGATCGGCACCGAGAAGTTCGAGAACAAGGACATCCTGGACAGTTGGGAATCCAAGGAGAGCAACTGGCTGTCCTGGTACCGCCGCGACGACCAGTACTCGCGTGAAAAGCTCTCGGGCGATATCGAGAAGCTGAACTCCTATTACCTGGACCGCGGTTACGTGGATTTCGCCCTGGACTCCACCCAGGTGGCAATCAGTCCCGACAAGCGCGACATGTACCTCACCGCCGGCGTCACCGAAGGCGAGCAGTACAAAGTGTCCGACGTGAAAGTCACCGGCGATACCGTGCTGCCGCTGGAAGACATCGAGCGGCTGGTGCTGGTGAAGAAGGACCAGATCTTCTCGCGCGCCGTGCTCGAATACACCTCCGACGCCATCACCTCCACCCTGGGCAACATCGGCTACGCGTTCTCGCAGGTCAATCCCATCCCCACCGTGGACCGCGAGAACCGCACCGTCGCCATCAACCTGCAGGTCGTCCCCGGCCCGCGCGTGAACGTGCGCCGCATCGTGTTCAAGGGCAATACCCGTTCGGCCGACGAAGTGCTGCGCCGCGAGATGCGCCAATTCGAAGGCAGCTGGTATTCGCAGGCGGCCATCGACCGTTCCAAGATCCGCCTGCAGCGCCTGGGCTATTTCGAGACCGTCGATGTGGAAACCCCGCCGGTGCCCGGCAGCAACGACGAAGTGGACGTGGTCTTCAACGTCAAGGAAACCACTTCGGGCAGCTTCGTGTTCGGCCTGGGCTACTCGCAGCTGTCCGGCCTCACCACCTCCATCCAGCTGTCGCAGAACAACTTCCTGGGCGGCGGCAACCGGGTCTCGGTGGAAGCGCAGCGCAGCGACTACCTGCAGCGTTATTCGTTCTCGTTCGTCAATCCGTTCTTCACCGACGAAGGCATGTCGCTGGGCTACAACCTGTGGTGGCGCGAGTTCGACTACTCCAGCTTCAACACCGCGCAGTACTCGACCACCAGCGCCGCCGCGCAGGGCGTACTGGGCCTGCCGATCACCGAGAACGACACCGTCTCGCTGCTGTTCGGCATCGACACCAACGAAATCCTGACCTTCCGCGGTTCCACGCCCGATTCGATCATCGACTACATCGATGCCGTCGGAACGCGCACCTTCCACGCCTGGCGCACCGAACTGGGCTGGGCGCGAGACACGCGCAACGACTACTTCATGCCCACCCGCGGCACCTACCAGCGCGTGTCCACCGAAATCACCCTGCCCGGCTCCACGGTCGAGTACTTCAAGGTCAATTACGAGTTCTCCAAGTACTGGCCGCTCAGCCAGTCGCTGGTGCTGAACACGCGCGCCGAGCTGGGCTACGGCGACAGTTACGGCAGCGATACCACGCGGCGCTTCTGCTCGGTCCTCCCCAGCAATCCCCAGACCAAGGCGACCCCGGCGGAATGCGCACCCGGCAGCATCGAGACCGGCACGGTTACCGCAACGGGCCTGCCTTTCTTCGAGAACTTCTACGCCGGCGGCGTGCGCTCGGTGCGCGGCTTCCGCGACAACACGCTGGGCCCGCGCTCCGAGGAAAGCGTGACCGGCGTTCGCGGACAGCCCCTGGGCGGATCGCTGAAGACCACCGGTTCGCTGGAAATGTATTTCCCGAAACTGTTCGACTCCAAGGCCGCCCGCGTTTCGGCGTTCGTGGATTTCGGCAACGTCTACGCCGACACCGACAGCTTCGATGCGGGCGAGCTGCGCGCTTCCACCGGCATCTCGCTGCTGTGGCGTGCGCCGGTCGGGCCGATCTCGATCAGCTACGCGTTCCCGCTGCGCAAGGAAGACGACGACGAGATCGAGCGCCTGCAGTTCACCTTCGGCGGCGCGTTCTGAGCATCGCCGCGCAGGCACTGCATCCCCTCAAGGCCCGGGCAACCCCGGGCCTTTCTTCTACGCGGCCCCGCCCAAGACGTTAAACTGCGCCCAGTGGATACCTTCAGCATCACCGCCGACGAGATCGCCGAACGCTACGCCCTGGTGTTGCGCGGCGACGGCGGCCTGCGCATACGCGGCGTGGGCACTCTTTCCGGCGCAAGCGAGGGCCAGTTGGCTTTCCTGGCCAATCCGCGCTACCGCAACCAGTTGTCGGCCAGCAGCGCCTCGGTCGTGGTGTTGCGCGAGCAGGACGCCGCCGAAGCCTCTGGCACCGTGCTGATCGCCCGCGACCCATACACTACCTTCGCCAAAATCGCCGCGCTGTTCGACCGGCAGCCGGCTCGCGATCCCGGGGTCCATCCCTCGGCGGTGATCGACCCCGCTGCGCGCATTGCCAACGGCGTGCATATCGGTCCTTTCGTGGTGATCGGCGCCAACAGCGTCATCGGCGAAGGCTGCGTGATCGGGCCGGGTTGCGTGATCGGCGAAGATTGCGAGATCGGCGCAGGCAGCGAGCTGATCGCGCGGGTGACCCTGGTGACCCGGGTACGGTTGGGACGGCGGGTGCGCATCCATCCTGGCGCGGTGCTGGGCGCGGACGGTTTCGGCCTGGCCATGGACGCCGGCCACTGGATCAAAGTGCCGCAACTGGGCGGCGTGGCGGTCGGCGACGACTGCGAGATCGGCGCCAATACCTGCATCGATCGCGGCGCGCTGGGCGACACCGTGCTGGAAGAGGATGTGCGCCTGGACAACCAGATCCAGATCGGACACAACGTGCACATCGGCGCGCATACGGCGATGGCCGGCTGCAGCGCGGCGGCCGGCAGCGCCAGGATCGGCCGCTACTGCCTGATCGGCGGCGCAGCGGGCGTTCTGGGCCATCTGGAAATATGCGACAAGGTGACCATCACCGCGATGTCGCTGGTAACCCATTCGATCCGCGAACCCGGCGAGTACTCCTCGGGCACGCCGTTGACCGACAACCGCAGCTGGCGCAAGAACGCGGCCCGCTTCAAACAACTGGATTCATTGGCGCGACGCATCCCCGGCGTGCGCAAGGAGGAAGAGTGAACGAACCCGTGAAACTGCCCATCGACGTGACCCGCATCCAGCAATTGCTGCCGCACCGCTACCCGTTCCTGCTGGTGGACCGGGTGGTCGAGTTCGAAGCCCACAAGAGCATCGTCGCGTTGAAGAACGTCAGCATCAACGAACCGTTCTTCCAGGGCCATTTCAGCGGGCATCCGGTGATGCCGGGGGTATTGGTGATCGAAGCGCTGGCGCAGGCGGGCGGCGTATTGACCCAGCTTTCGCGCGGCACGGTCGCGGACAACAAGTTGTTCTATCTGGTCAAGATAGACAACGCGCGTTTTTCGCGCATGGTGGTGCCCGGCGACGTGCTGGAACTGCACGTGCAGATCAAGCGCATCATCCGCACCATGACCTTCTATACCTGCGTGGCGCGCGTCGGCGGCGAGGAAGTGGCCTCGGCCGACGTGCTGTGCGCCGAAACCGAGAAGGAGTAGCGCATGAGCCCGGCGCCCGCGATCCATCCCAGCGCATCGATCGATCCGGCCGCCAGGCTCGGCTCTAACGTGCGCGTCGGTGCGTTCACCAGCATCGGCGCCGATGTGGAAATAGGCGACGGCAGCGTCATCGGGCCGCACTGCAGCATCACCGGCGCCACCCGTATCGGCCGCGACAACCACATCGTCGGCCATGCGGCGATAGGCGGCGACCCGCAGGACAAGAAATTCAAGGGCGAGCGCACGGAACTGGTCATCGGCGACCGCAACACCATCCGCGAGTTCGTCACCGTCAACCGCGGCACCGGCGACGGCGGCGGGACCACCCGCATCGGCGACGACAACTGGCTGCTGGCCTACACGCACGTCGCGCACGACTGCAAGGTCGGCAACTTCTGCGTGTTCTCCAACAACTCCACCCTGGCCGGCCACGTGCAGATCGGCGACTGGGTGATCATGAGCGGCTTCGCCGGCGTGCATCAGTTCTGCCGCATCGGCGCCCATGCGTTCCTGGGCATGGGCGTGCTGGTCAGCGGCGACGTGCCGCCCTACACCATGGTCGCGACCGAGGCCCAGGGCCGCCCGCGCGGCATCAACAGCGAAGGCCTCAAACGCCGCGGTTTCGACGCCGACCGCATCAGCGCGATCAAACGCGCTTACCGCACCCTGTACGTCGCGGGCCTGCCGTTGGCCGAGGCCAAGCAGCAGCTGGCCGAGCAGGCGCGCGACAGCGACGATGTGCGCGCGCTGCTGGATTTCATCGAAAGCGGCGAACGGCCCCTGTTGCGATGAGCGGCTGGCGGCGCGGCGCGGCGACCGGGAACGACGCTACGGCGCCGACCCTGTCCGATCTTGCCGCCGATCCCGGAATGCTGCAGGTCCAACGGCGCGCGCAGCGCATCGCGTTGGTCGCCGGTGAGGCTTCGGGCGACGCGCTGGGCGCGGGATTGATCGGCGAACTGCGCAAGCGTTTCCCCAACGCCGAATTCGCCGGCATCGGTGGCAAAGCGATGCGCGAAGCCGGTTGCGATACCTGGCACGACGCGGGCGAACTGGCGGTGATGGGGCTGTCCGAAGTGCTCAGCCACCTGCCGCGCCTGTTGAAGCTGCGGGGCCAGTTCCGCGAGCGCGCGCTGGCATGGAAGCCCGATGTGTTCATCGGCATCGATGCGCCGGATTTCAATCTGGGCGTGGAGCGCTGGTTGAAGCAGCGCGGAGTGCGCACCGTGCATTACGTCAGTCCTTCGGTATGGGCCTGGCGCGAAAAGCGCGCGCAGAAGATCGGCGCCAGCGCGGACCTGGTGCTGTGCCTGTTTCCGATGGAACCGCCGATCTACGCGCGTCATGGCATCGATGCGCGTTTCGTCGGCCACCCGATGGCCGACGAGATGCCGGTCGAGCCCGACCAGGCCGCCGCGCGCGAGGCGCTGCGCCTGCATGCCTACACGCCGGTGCTGGCGGTACTGCCGGGCAGCCGGCTGGGAGAAATCGGGCGGCTCGGCAAGATTTTCCTGCGGGCGGCGCGGATCGTTTCCGAATCCGTTCCGTATCTGCAGATCGTGGTGCCTGCGGCCAATTCCGCTTGTGCGGATGCGCTGCGGCCGCTGATCGCCGAGGCCGGATTCGCCACGCCGCCGACGCTGACCGACGGCCGCGCACGCGAAGCGATGGTGGCGGCCGACGTGGTGTTGCTGGCCTCCGGCACGGCCACGCTGGAGGCGATGCTGGCCAAGCGCGCGATGGTGGTCGGCTACAAAGTGGCGCCGCTGACCTACCGCATCGTCAAGGCGTTCGGAATGCTGAAAGTGGACCGCTACGCGCTTCCCAACGTGCTGGCCGGCAGCGATGTGGCGCCGGAACTGATGCAGGACGAATGCACGCCGGAGAATCTGGCCGCGGCCGTGTTGAACCAGTTCCAGCACCCGGAAATCACCGGCGCGCTGCAACCGCGTTACCGCGAGATCCACGAAACGCTGCGCCAGGATGCGTCCGCACGCGCGGCCGACGCCATCGCCGGGTTGCTGCCGAAGGATGTCGGGCCGTGAACCAGCGTGCGCTCGATTTTCCTTCGGTGCCAGGCGTCGCCGGCCCCTTGCTCATCGCGGGCGTGGACGAAGCGGGCCGAGGGCCGCTCGCCGGACCGGTGGCGGTCGCCGCGGTGGTCTTCGACCCTGCCCGTCCGCGCATCAACGGGTTGGACGATTCCAAACAACTCAACGCCGCACGGCGCGAAACTTTATACGCGCGCATCGTCGAACGCGCGCTGGCCTGGCGCGTGGTGCTGGTGGAAGCGGACGAGATCGACCGGCTGAACATCTACCAGGCCACGATGCTGGGGATGCGGCTCGCGGTGGAGGGCGTAGCCCATGTCGCGCAACTGGCGCGCATCGACGGCAATGCGTTGCCGAAGGGATTGCCGTGCCGCGCCGAAACGCTGATCGGCGGCGACCGGCTGGATCGCTCGATCATGGCCGCTTCGATCCTGGCCAAGGTCACCCGTGACCGCTTGATGGTCGCCCTGCACGATGAATTCCCCGCTTACGGCTTCGCCGTCCACAAGGGTTATGCCACGCCTTCGCATCTGGCCGCGCTGGCCAAGCATGGGCCTTGCCCGCAGCACCGGCGCAGTTTCGCGCCGGTGCGTCATGCCGCCACCGCTAGTTGCCCCCTGTCGGCGGTTTCCCCGGCGCTACCTTGATCCCTGCGGTCGCGTGGCGGCCCAGTTCGGCGCTGATGGTCAGCACCTGCTCGTCGTCGATCCGCCGCAGCAGGACCGTCTCCTGAATGTTCGGCCTCGGGCCCGGCCCGACCTTCGGCCCTGAAGCGACCGTGATCAGGATGTCTATGAATCGTCCGGCGCTCAGCTCAACCCGGACCTTTTCAACGATGTTCTTGCCCTTCGCGCCGCCGATTTTTTTCTTGGGGATTTTCTTTACCACTTTCTTCGCGGCATTTCTCTCGTACGCCTTGCTGGCTGTCTTGCGTGCAGTGGCCATCTCATCCTCCTGGTGTGGGCCCGTCGCTGCTGCTCGGGGCGGTTTTGCGGGATTTACTCGAATCCGCAGCGCGGGCATCCGCGACGATCCGGCGCAGAGCCGCATTGCCGACGATCCGGTCCTCGACGATCCCCGCGGCACGCGCGGCAGCGACGCGCTCGCGCGCCTGATCGAGATCGCCCAGGCTGGTCAGGGTCTGCGCGTTGTACAGCGCCACTTCGCCCGGCTCGCCGCCCAAGGCTTCGGAACGGACGACCAGTTGTCGTGCCAGCTGCGTTTCCCCCAAGTTGGCGCGATACCACCCAAGCGCCGCCAATGTCTTGGCATCGTCCGTTTTGATCTCGACATAGCGTTGCGCGCGTTGTGCCGCCTCGCGGAACGCCGCGGGCGCTTCGCCTGCCGTGGCCGGGTCGGCCAGCTGCGCCTGCCCCAGGTTGCCCCAGGTCAGGTGATCCGATGGGTCCAGTCGCACAGCGCGTCGCTGCAGCTCCACGGCTTCGGCGTAGCGGCCGGAGAGGTACTTGATCTCGCCGAGATTGGTCAATGCCGCGTAACTGGGCCTGATGGAGATGGACCGGGCCAAGGCGCGCTCGGCCTCGGCGACTTGTCCGGCGGTCAGATAGACGCCAGCGAGATAACTCCATAGATCTACATCGTCGGGCTGCAGTTCGACCGCTTTGCGATAAGAGGCGATGGCTTCCGGCAGTCGCCCCGCCAGGAAATGCCGGTAGCCGATCTGGGCATGGATGCGGGGATTGCCCGGGCGCAGCGCCAAGGCACGATTGAAATAGTCCAGCGCCTGCGCTTCCCGCCCTTGCTCGGCATGCACGATGGCGATGCCGACGTAAGCCGCCGGACGGCTGGCCGGGTCGGATTCGGCCTTGGTGAAGTATTCGACCGCCTTTCCATACTCGCCAGCGGCGTGATGCAACTCGGCCAGGGCGAGATTGACTTCGCTCAATCCCGGGTCCATGCCGCGTGCCCGTTCGCAGCTGGCCTGCGCGCGACCGAAGGCGGCGGCATCGTGGCGGTCGATGAAATCGGCGACTTCGGCCCGACAGATTCCCGCCTGCGCGCGCGAGAACTTGCGATCGGTCGACAACGCTTGGTTGAAGTAGGCGATTGCGTTCCGCGCGTCGCCGCCCGACTCCGGCTGCAGCAACTGCTTCAGACCACGCAGATAGGCATCGAAGGCGATCGCGCTCCTGGTCGGCGTCAAGCGTTTTTCGATCGCTTCACGCTGCTGGGGAAGCACATTCATCAGCGATTGCACGACTTCGTCGGCGATCTCGACCTGGGTAGCGAACACATCGGAAAGCTGACGGTCATAGCTGTGGCTCCACAGGGTGTAACCCGTGGAGGTATCGGACAGGCGCGCATTGATGCGGACCCGCTCCCCTTCGCGACGCACGCTGGCGTAAAGCACGGTGGCTACGCCCAGGTTCTTGCCCAGCGCCTTGACATCCGAGCCCTCCATTTTTGCTACCGACGACGACAACTGCGCGGCAACTTTAAGCCCCTCCACGCCGGCCAGGGCGTCATGCATCTCCACCGCCAGGCCTTCGGCGAAATAGTCGTCGTCCTTGTTGCTTCCCAGATTGGTGAAAGGCATCACCGCGATGGAAGCTTGTGCGGGGGCGACCCGCGTTGGAATGCGGTCGCGGATCAGCCAGGCCAGCGCAAGCGCTGCGGCCAACAACCAGGGAACCGGGGATTTCCACCACGCCTGGCCGGTTGGTGGAATCGCGTCGGTCTGCCCCGCCTCGACAGAAGGAACAGCACCGGTTTCCGCTCCCGAATCCTCGTGCTCGGCTTGAGGCTCGATCAACCCCTCTTGCAGAACGGGCGGTTCATCGACCAGGTCGCCGATGAACCGGTAGCCGACCGCATGCTGGGTCTGGATGTAGTGTGGTTCTTCGGCATGGTCTTCCAGCGCATTGCGCAACTGCGCTATCGCCCGGGTCAGCACGCCGGGAGTGACATGGCGATGGCCCCAGACCGCATCCAGCAATTCGTCGCGCGGAACCAACTGGCCCGCGCGGCGCAGCAGCACCAGCAGCACGGAAAAGGCCTTGGGTTCCACTGCCACCGATTGGCCGTTGCGGCTGATCGTGTACGCGACCGCATCCACGACGATGTCGCCGAAGCGATATCGCTTTGCCCCCTGAGTGCCTGCGTTAGTGCCCGAATCGGACTCCACTGCAATTCCTCATGGAAACCTCGCAATCCAGCTGAAAAGCTGGCGGAAGCTTCGTGTCGGCATCATGACCCATCCACGGACCCGGCGGAAGCTGGCCGCGCACCCAACCGGGTGCCTTTCCCAGCATCCATTACCGGAGACCCATCATGTCCACCAACGCCAATCACATCGAATCCCTGCCACAGGTGCTGTTGCCCGGAACCAACCCCAACCGCCCCAGCCGTCGCCGCCGGATCGGAAGCTTCCGTCTCAGCACCCTGGACATGGAACGCTTCAACCAGTTGCTTTCCGCCTTGACCGGCGACCGGACTGCGCTTGACTGCGACCAGGTAGTGACCGCTGCGCGCCTGCTGGCCGATTCCTGCGGCTCGCAGTCCACCCCGACCTGCATCCGCCAGCGGCTGGAACAGGCCGGCTCGCTGTCGAACATGCTCGCCGACCACGGCTGGCAGCCCGCCAATGAAGTGATGGCGCCGGCCAGCGCCGTGCTGGACTACCTCAACGGGCACAACGACCTCATCCCCGACTGGATCCCGCAGGTGGGCCAGTTGGACGACGCCATCGTCGTCGAAGCCGTCTGGCCGCAGCTGGCCGGCGAAGTGCTGAGCTATCAGGACTTCTGCCGTCTGCGGCTGATCGAAGCGCGTCTGCACCAGCAGGAGATAGAAACGTTCCGTTTCGACCGCAAGGACTGGGAAGTCGCGCGCCGCGCCGAGGCAGGGTTGCGCGAACACCAGCGCCGCGTGCGCAGCAGCAGCTATGTGCCGGATGTCGCCGGGCTGTTCCGCGTCCACTGAGCCCCGCTTCTACTGGGCAAGCAGTCCGCATTCGCAAATTCCTGCTCCTGGCCGCCCCGCAAGCGCGGGGTGGCCAGCGGAATCAAGCAGAGAGGTTCGTCATGTCCATCGCCTACCTGCCGGCCGGTGCGCGCCGGCCCATCCCCCCAGTTCTGGATCAGAACGATGACCGCCTGCAGCTGTTGAGGTCGATGCTGGCCGACCGCCGTTGGCCGTGCACGCCCGTGGTGCGCGGCCAGCTGCTGCAGATACTGGCCAGCGCCGCCGGCACGGGTTGCGCCAGCGAATGCGCCTGGATGACGCTGGCCGAGGAAATCGCGCGCTACCTGCTCTATCGCCGGACCGGCCTGCAGGAAGCCGCGCAGCTGGAGTGGCAACGGCCCCGACGCGAGCACCGGCCTGCCACCGCCAGACGCCTCGGAGCCTGACGCAGCAAGGGCCAGGCGTCGCCACGGACTGTCAAGCCTTGTTCGACCCCACCCCTCCCGCTACCCTGCTAGCGGTATGTCTTCCCGCTTCATCCACCTCCATCTGCACACCGAATTCTCGCTCGCGGATTCGACCATCCGCGTGCCCGAAAAGCCGGACGAAGCCCGCCCGGACAAGGCCAAACGGCCCAATCTGCTGAGCCGCGCGGTGGAGATGCGGCTGCCGGCGCTGGCGGTGACCGATCGCAACAACCTGTTCGCGCTGGTCAAGTTCTACAAAGCCGCCGAATCGGTGGGCATCAAGCCCATCGCCGGCGCCGACCTGAGCATCGTCGACGGCAAGGAAAGCCCCTGGCAGCTGACCCTGCTATGTCGCGACCACACCGGATATTTGTCGTTGTCGCGCCTGTTGACGCGCGCCTGGATGGAAGGCCACCACACCGACGGCGTGGCTATCGCACCGGAATGGCTGCGCGAAGATTGCGAAGGCCTGTTCGCCATCGCCGGCCGCCATAGCTACGCGGGACGGCTGGCCGCGGGCGGGCGCCACGAACACGCCGAACAGCATCTCGCCGACCTGCAACGCAGCTTCGGCGAAAACCTGCACCTGGAGATCACCCGCACCCAGCGCGAAGGCGAAGACGCATTCAACGCCTTCGCCTTGCATGCCGCCGCCGCGCGCGGGCTTCCGGTGATCGCCAGCAACGATGTGCGGTTCCTGGACCGCGAAGGCTACGACGCGCACGAAGCGCGCGTGTGCATCTCCACCGGCCGCGTGCTGGACGATCCCAAGCGTCCGCGCGAATACAGCCCCGAGCAATACCTGAAATCGCCCGACGAAATGGCCGCGCTGTTCGCCGACGTGCCCGATGCGATCGACAACACCCATGCGCTGGCGCAGCGCTGCAATCTGGAACTGACGCTGGGCCAATACGCCCTGCCGGCGTATCCGGTGCCCAGCAACGAGACCCTGGACAGCTGGATCCGCAGCCAGTCGCACGATGGCCTGGAAGAGCGCCTGCGCAAGAATCCGCTGGCCGAAGGACACAGCGCCGACGACTACCGCGCGCGCCTGGACCTGGAAGTCGACGTCATCGTGCGCATGGGCTTCCCCGGCTACTTCCTGATCGTGGCCGACTTCATCAACTGGGCCAAGCAGCACGGCATTCCGGTCGGGCCCGGGCGCGGTTCCGGCGCCGGTTCGCTGGTGGCCTGGGCGCTGGGCATCACCGACCTGGATCCGCTGCCCTACGGCCTGCTGTTCGAGCGCTTCCTCAACCCCGAACGCGTGTCGATGCCCGACTTCGACATCGACTTCTGCATGGACCGACGCGACGAAGTCATCGACTACGTCGCGCGCAAATACGGCCGCGACCGGGTCAGCCAGATCATCACCTACGGCACCATGGCGGCCAAGGCGGTGGTGCGCGACACCGGCCGCGTGCTGGGCTTCCCTTACGGCCTGGTGGACGGCATCGCCAAGCTCATTCCCAACATCCTGGGCGTGACCCTGAAGGATGCGATGGGCGAAGGCGACAGCAGCATGGTGTCGCAGGAACTGATCGACCGTTACCGCGACGAAGACGACGTGCGCGACCTGATGGATCTGGCGCGGCAACTGGAAGACCTGACCCGCAATGCCGGCAAGCACGCCGGCGGCGTGGTGATCGCGCCTTCGCCGCTGTCCGATTTCTGCCCGCTGTTCGCCGAACACGACGTCGAGGGCCGCGGCAAGTCGCCGGTGACCCAGTTCGACAAGGACGACGTGGAAGCGGTGGGCCTGGTGAAGTTCGACTTCCTGGGCCTGCGCACGCTGACCATCATCGATTGGGCGGTGAAAGCCATCAATGTGCGCCGCCAGTCCACCGGCGAAGCGCCGATGGACATCTCCGCGATCCCGCTGGACGACGCGGCCACTTACGAACGCGTGTTCTCCACCGGCGATACCGGCGCGGTGTTCCAGTTCGAATCGCGCGGCATGCGCGAGTTGCTCAAGCGCGCCAAGCCCGACCGTTTCGAAGACCTGATCGCCCTGGTTTCGCTGTACCGCCCGGGCCCGATGGACCTGATCCCGTCCTTCATCGAACGCAAGCACGGGCGCGAACCCGTGGAGTACCCGGATACGCGCGTAGAGCCGGTGCTGCGCGACACCTACGGCATCATGGTGTACCAGGAACAGGTCATGCAGATGGCGCAGATCGTCGGCGGTTACTCGCTGGGCGGCGCCGACCTGCTGCGCCGCGCGATGGGCAAGAAGAACCCGGCGGAAATGGCCAAGCACCGCGAGATCTTCCGCGAAGGCGCCGGAAAGAACGACATCGACGCGCGCAAGGCCGATTCCATCTTCGACCTGATGGAGAAGTTCGCCGGCTACGGTTTCAACAAATCGCATGCGGCCGCCTACGCGCTGGTGTCCTACCAGACCGCTTGGCTGAAGACGCATTACCCGGCCGAATTCATGGCCGCGGTGCTGTCTTCGGACATGGACAACACCGACAAGGTGGTCGGCTTCCTGGACGAATGCCGCACGCTGAAGCTGGAAGTGCTGCCGCCGCAAGCCAACGCTTCGGAATACATGTTCGTGGCCACCGACGCGCGCACCGTGCGCTACGGGCTGGGCGCGATCAAAGGCGTGGGGCGCGGCGCCTGCGAGGCCATTTCGGCCGAGCGCGCGGGCGGCGGGGCTTTCCACGACCTGCTGGATTTCTGCAAACGCGTGGACTCGTCCAAACTCAATCGCCGTGCGCTGGAAGCGTTGGTCAATGCGGGCGCGCTGGACGCGCTGGGCAAGAACCGCGCTTCGCTGATGCTGCAGCTTCCGGAAGTGGTGAAAGCCACCGATCAGTTGGCCAGGGAACGCGACGCCGGCCAGGTTTCTTTGTTCGGCGGCGGCGATGCGGCGCCCGCCTTGGAAGTGCTGCTGACCGAAGTGGACGAATGGCCGCTGTCGCAGAAACTGACGGGCGAACGCGAGACCCTGGGCCATTACCTGAGCGGCCATCCGCTGGATCCCTATCGCGACGACTTGCGTTCGCTGGTCGGCACCGACCTGGGCGAGTTGGACAAGCTGTGGAGCGGCGCACCGCAGGCCGAGAAGAAAGGCTGGCGCCCGGAAGTGGGCGTGGTCATCGCCGGACAGGTGGTCGCCTTGCGCCGCAAGGGCGATAGCCAGGTGTTCGTGCAGCTGGAGGACGGACGCGGACGCATCGAATGCAGCGTGTTCGCCGAGGCCTACACGCAGCTGGCGCCGCTGCTGACGCGCGACCGCATCCTGATTGTGCAAGGCGGCCTGCGCGAGGACGAATTCAGCGGCGGCTTCAGCCTGCGCGTGCGCCAGTGCTGGGACTACGCGCAGCTCTGCTCCAGCCATGCCCAGCGCCTGTCGCTGCGGTTGGACATGCGCGTGCCGGGGCTGTGGGACCGCATCGATGCCCTGCTTTCCAAGCATCGTCCCGGCGCGACCCCTCTGCGCCTGGACCTGCTGCTGAAATCCGGCGAGCGCGGTGTGGCGGGCGTGCTGGATTTGAACGGGCCCAAGTCGGTGCGCGTGGACACGGACCTGCTGGATGCGCTGCGGGCGCACCCTGGGGTTCGGACAGTGAAGGTCGCTATCTCCAGGCCTTGGGCGAACTAGCTTCCCTTCTCCCACCGGGAGAAGGTGCCCGGAGGGCGGATGAGGGAATGAGAATTCCGACCCACGGTGACCGTCCGTCAATCTGAAAATCCACTCCCTCATCCGGCGCTTCGCGCCACCTTCTCCCGGTGGGAGAAGGAAAAGCAATGGTCGCCCTACCCACCCGTACGGGCACCCCACCCCGCTTCGGCTAAACTCCCCCTCCTTTCCGGTCCGCAGTCCACCAATGAACCCGAATTACCTGGATTTCGAACAGCCCATCGCCGATCTGGAATCCAAGATCCAGGACCTGCGCAGCGCCAGCACCGGTCCGGCGGTCAACATCGACGCCGAAGTGCACGCGCTGCAGGACAAGCTGCGCGTGCGCACCGCGCAGATCTTCCGCGACCTCACTCCCTGGCAGGTCTCGCAGTTGGCCCGGCACCCGGCCCGGCCGTACACGCTGGACTACATCCGCGTGTTCTGCGACGAGTTCCAGGAACTGGCCGGCGACCGCGCCTATGCCGACGACGCCGCCATCGTCGGCGGCCTGGGCCGCATCGACGGCCGCAGCGTGGTGATCATCGGCCACCAGAAGGGCCGCGACACCAAGAGCAAGATCGCGCGCAACTTCGGCATGCCGCGGCCCGAGGGCTACCGCAAGGCGCTGCGCCTGATGAAGCTGGCCGAGCGCTTCAAACTTCCCTTGCTGACCTTCATCGACACCCCCGGCGCCTACCCGGGCGTGGGCGCGGAAGAGCGCGGCCAGTCCGAAGCCATCGCCCGCAACCTGATGGAAATGGCGGAATTGAAAGTGCCCATCGTGTGCACGGTGATCGGCGAAGGCGGCTCGGGCGGCGCGTTGGCGATCGGCGTGGGCGACCGCACCTTGATGCTGGAATACGGCACCTATTCGGTGATCTCGCCGGAAGGCTGCGCGTCGATCCTGTGGAAGTCGGCCGACAAGGCCAAGGACGCCGCCGAACAACTCGGCATCACCGCCAAACGCCTGCTTTCGTTGGGCCTGGTGGACAAAGTGGTGCGCGAACCCATCGGCGGCGCGCACCGCAATCCGCGGCAGATGGCCACGCGCCTGAAGGCCGTGCTGCTCAACGAGCTGGATGCGTTGGAACAATTGCCGATGGATGAGTTGCTGAAGCAGCGGTACCAGCGTCTGCGCGGTTACGGGGCTTACGAAGCCGCCTGAGTCCGGCTTCATCACAAACGCAACAATCACACCGGTGGGAGCGGCGTCCCGCCGCGAGCTTCATGTCCATGCGCAATTCTCTGCTTTGCGTTTTCCAAGGAAGATCAAAAGCTCGCGGCGGGACGCCGCTCCCACGTCGAGCAGGCTGCTCTGCGGCTCCACCGGTTCGCTGTAGGAGCGCGTAGGAGCGACGCAAGTCGCGACCGGGAGCTCTTGTGCTAGCGAGGAGATTTCGCGACTTACGCCGCTCCTACGACCGGATTGCTATTCGCGGAGGGATTGCGGGTACAGCGCGGCCTCGCACCGTAAAATACAATCGGCGCACAACTCATCTCACCAGACCGACCCATGAGCCCCATCCTCCTCCTTTCCATCGTGCTGCAAATCGCCTGCTGCGTGCACGTAATCCGCACCGGCCGGCCGATGTACTGGATCTTCATCCTGCTGGTGTTCTCGTATATCGCGGTGGCGATCTACTTCTTCGCCGAGGTCCTGCCTGGAATGCGCAACGACCCGGGCGCCAGGCGCGTGGTGCGCAAGGTCGCGGCGAAGATCGATCCCGAGCGCGAAAAACGCCACGCCAGCCGCCAGTTCGGACTTTCCGACACGCAGGCCAACCGGCGCCGCCTGGCCGAGGAAAGCCTGGCCAGCGGCGACTTCCAGCAAGCGGCCGAGCTTTATAAAGGTGCGCTCAAAGGTCTTTACGAAACCGACCCCGAGACGATGATGGGCCTGGCGAAAGCGCAATTCGGCCTGGGCCAGCCGCAACAGGCCCGGCAGACCCTGGACGCGCTGATCGCGGCCAATCCCGACTACCGCTCCAAGGACGGGCACCTGCTCTACGCGCGCACGGTCGAGGCCAGCGGCGATCTGCCGGCCGCGCTGCACGAATACGAGAATGTCGTGCAGGGATATCCGGGAGAAGAAGCGCGGGCGCGCTATGGATTGTTGCTGGTCCGCAATGGCGATACACGCAAAGCGAAGGAAATCTTCAACGAAATCCTGACCCGTTCGGCAGCCTCCCCCAAGTATTACCAGCGCGAACAGCGCGAGTGGATCGATGCGGCCAAGCGCGAGCTGGCGTCGCTGAACTGATCTTTTCCCAGCGTGGACAGAGTCAAGCCGCGCCTCCATGGATCGGTAGGAGCGACCCTGGACGCCGACGGATGCGGTCAACCGCTGCATGCCGTGGACGCAACCGCTAGCATGGGCGCATGACCTCCGCCGACCCCGCTGCCGCCCTGCACAACGCCCTGCGCCGTACGCGGCCCGCGCCGTTGCTGGTGGGATTGAGCGGCGGGCTGGATTCCACCGTGCTGCTGCATGCGCTGTCGCAGGACCCGCTGGTCCGCACACAGGGCCTGCGCGCGGCGCACGTGCACCACGGCCTGCAATCTGCCGCGGACGAATGGGCGAGGCGATGCGCGGCGTTTTGCGATGCGCTTGGCGTGGCGCTGACCGTCGTCAATGTGGAAGTGGATCGCGACAGCGGCGAAGGACTGGAGGCTGCCGCGCGCAAGGCGCGTTACGCCGCATTCGAAAGCGTGCTGAAAGAAGGCGAAACGCTGGTCACCGCGCATCATCGCGACGACCAGGCGGAAACCTTCCTGTTGCGCGCGTTGCGCGGTTCCGGGCCGGACGGGTTGGCGGCGATGCGGCCATGGCGCGGTTTCGCCACGGGCCTGCACTGGCGTCCGTTGCTGCAGACGCCACGCGCCGAACTGCTCGCTTACGCGAATTGGCATGGCTTGGCTTGGCTGGAGGATCCCAGCAACGAAGACCTCCGCCACGACCGCAATTTCCTGCGCCAGCGTGTGCTGCCGTTGCTGCGCGAACGCTGGCCGCAGGCCGATGCCGCTTTCATGCGCAGCGCAGTGCTGAGCGCCGATGCCGTCGAACTGCTGCAGCGCGAGGACGCCTTGGCGCTGGCGATGGCCCGCACCGCTGATCCGCGCGCGCTTTCGGTAGCGACGCTGCTGGAACTGCCGGCAACGCGGCGCGCACGCGTGTTGCGTCGCTGGATAGAAGAACTCGGCCTTCCGCCGCTGCCCGGCGAAGGCGTCGCGCAGATCGAAAGCGACTTGCTGCCGGCGCGCGCCGACGCCCGCTCCCGCTTCGAATGGCGCGACGGGGTGATCGAACGCTGGCGCGATCTGCTGCATGCGCAACGGCGGCACGAGCCGCTGCCGATCGAGTGGAACGCGGAATGGGACGGGCGCGAGCCGTTGCTGCTGCCGGGCGGCGACCTGCTCCAGCTGCAAGGGGCCGCCGCATTTCCTTCGCCTCTGCGCGTATTCGCGCGCCAGGGCGGTGAGCGCATCGCCCTGCCCGGCCGCGCGCATTCGCATACGCTCAAGAACCTGCTGCAGGAACTCGGCGTGCCGCCTTGGGAACGCGAGGCCCTGCCCTTGCTCTCCAATGGCGGGGGCGAGCTGGTGGCGGTCGCGGACCTGGCTTATTCCGCCGGTTTCGACGCATGGCTGCGCGAGGCGGGCGCGCGCCTGCACTGGGCGCGCCAGGCATGAGCGGCCTGGATTGACCTATTCCCCCCGCATCCCCAAACTTGCCTCCATGCCACGCAAACCCGCCCCCGATGCTTCCCCCGTCGCCCATTTCGAGCAGTCGCTGGACGAACTGGAACTGTTGGTCGAGAAGATGGAACAGGGCGAGATGAGCCTGGAAGAGTCTCTGGCCGCCTACGAGCGCGGCGTGGGCCTGTACCGGCGCTGCCAGGCCGCATTGGAACAGGCCGAGTTGCGCGTGCGCCTGCTCAGCGATCCGGAACAGCCCGACGCGGCCGAACCCTTTGCGCCGTTGCCTGATGGAAACTGAAGCCCCGTTCCTGCGCTGGGCCCAACGCGTCGAAACCGCCCTTGGTCATGCCCTGCCTTCGGCCTCGATTCCTCCGCAACGCCTGCATGCGGCCATGCGCCACGCCGTGCTGGGCGGCGGCAAGCGCATACGCCCCCTGCTGGTCTACGCCACGGGCGCGGTGTTCGGCACCGACGAGCGCTGGCTGGACGCGCCTGCGGCGGCGGTGGAACTGATCCACGCCTATTCGCTGGTGCACGACGATCTGCCGGCAATGGACGACGACGCCTTGCGCCGTGGCCGGCCTACCGTGCACGTCGCCTTCGACGAAGCCACCGCGATCCTGGCCGGCGACGCGCTGCAGTCGCTGGCTTTCGAAATACTGGCCGAAGCGCCGGTCGCCTCCGAGCTACGCGTGTCTTGGCTACGCGCCCTGAGCGTAGCCGCTGGCGCCGGCGGCATGTGCGGCGGCCAGGCATTGGATATCGACGCCACCGGCCAGGTGCAGACGCTCGCCGATCTGGAGCGCATGCACCGCCTCAAGACCGGCGCGCTGATCCGGGCCTCGGTGCGCATGGGGGCGATGGGCGGCAGCATCGATGAAGGCACGCTCAAGCTGCTGGATACCTTCGCCGACGCGCTGGGCCTGGCCTTCCAGGTGCGCGACGACATCCTGGATGTGGAATCGAGCTCGGAGCGGTTGGGCAAGACCATCGGCAAGGACGCGGCGCAGGCCAAGTCGACCTATCCCGCCTTGCTGGGCATGGACGGCGCGAAAGCCAAGCTGGTCGAGCTGGACAGGGTCATGCACGACGCGCTGGCCCCTTTCCGCGAACACGCCACCGCGCTGTGGGCGCTGGGCAAATTGGCGATCCACCGCACGCACTAGAAGACTTTCGCCCTAGAGCATCGGACGCGGCACCAAGGCGAGAGCTACCGAGACTGTTCCGAACAGGGACTATGCTGCAGATTGCATTGCATGAGATCCCGACGTCATTTACACGACGATTCATCATTGTCTTAATGTGGCCTTACGGATCAGGAACAAAGTCTTGCTTCCCCGTATTGTCTCTTGCACTCGGCCTCGAAACCATTCGCGAATACCCACTCATGAATAGAGTGAAATCGCTTGAAGCGAGCTACCAAGACACATTCTCCATGAGTGATGGTAGAACAGAATTAACCCCTCGCTTTCAAAGACTAGTGTGCCTTCGAAAACATTAAAGCTCACAAAGACAAGTAGCACTGAGTACGTTCGAGCTTTCCAAGTCGGAATCCCATACTCACGTCGATCCGAATCAGACCATTGCTGCTACCTTGGCTCAGTTCTTCGCAAACTGGCTCTGCACAGAATATTTTCCAGACATCAGAAACCTGGAACATTTCCGTATATAGCGAGTGCGGGGAATACTGAAGAGCACAGCATCACAGACAATGAAGTCTAGCTAAGGCGCTTTCAGGTTGGATGATCTAACTCTTGGAAGAAATCAGAAAAGGAAAAATATGAAAATTATCTTCTCAGCTTTTGCATTGGCGCTCTGCGTTGCCAGCCATGCGGTCCACGCTCAAGACGCCAGCATTCAGAAGGGCAGCGGGATCGATCTAGTTCGCGAAATGAATGCCACCCAGATCGAAATCGATCAAGCGACTGCCCCGATAAAATCGAAATCGGATCTGGAGCGCTACCTACGCACCACACCAGATTCACCACTTAACAAGCTACCGCCGAAACTACGAGACAAGTTCTTGAAGAGCCTGGTATTTACGCGCCACGGCCTCGCTTCCTATTCATATCTTGGTCTTGATTCAGCAAGCACGACCGACCTATATGCGATTTTTTCCCTATTTGGGCAACAGCGTTACTTGACCTCAATACCCGGACTCAAAGCCAAGAACCCGACTGAGAAGTCCATTCTTTTCATGTCAGCAATGGGGGGCGGGGGAGAAAACACTACGGAAGAGCCACCTGTTCAGAACGCCTATTGCACGGTGGACGGGCAGGATAGCTGGTGCACTTACGAGTACGGGAGCACTTGTAATGCGAAGTGCAAGTAACGAATCATAGCTGTCAATTGCTAGTGGCCCCACTTAAGTGCAAGACTACTTAAGTGGGTTCCACTCAATTCTTACCAAGTTGTGGCTACTATGCGCGCGCGAACTCGGATACCGATCTTCTTTCTGCTTGTCATGTTTTGCTCCATATCGAACAATGGATTCGCTTCAGATCTCTCTCAAATTCAACTGGCTCTTGCCGAGCTAATAGACATCAGTAAAGCAAGGGAAGATAGCAACGAGACAAAACTCCAGAGATTGAAGGATGTTTTTTCACAAACATCCTCGTCGATACAAAACCCAGGCACAGTTGAAACCAACGACCTTAGGGCGATCTTCAGTGCGGCAGAATTGGTCTACAACTACGTTCTGACTTATGGTGATAAAGATACGCAGCTTTACCTTTCTTCGATGCAAGTTACCTACGCGGAACTTAGGCGAAGGGGGGTAGAGCGGCACGGTGAAACGCTCGATATTCTCAAGTCTCTTATAGCATCCAGGCAATGGGAACAAGCGCGTGCGCTACGAGCTAACGAATTCGTGGACGGTCGTCTTGTAGTTCCTCGTCTGAGCTCCGATTCTCAGTTGGCCGCTGACGGCCCTGCTGCGCTTTTTCTGTCTACTAACGAGGACGAGCTTTCATTGCAGAACATAGCTATGGATGCGCGCTACAGAATCATTGTAGTTTCTGGCTGCCGAACCTCTGATAAGGCGGCGAAGTCTATTGATAGCAATGTGCTGGTTAGAGATGCTTTTATAAGGGGAAATGCAATTTGGCTTGCCGCGGCAAGCAAAGAGCTTGACCTTGTGGAAATCAGAAGCTGGAATCGGCAATTTCCTCGGCAAAAGATAGCTATTGCGTACGACAACTCAAAATGGCCGGGAATTGACTTCTCCCGCGTACCAACATTCTATTTTTACAAGGATCGGCAATTGATTTTCTCTCACCGCGGGTGGCCTAAGGACAACTCAATACCTCCCGAGATGCTTGATGCACTGCACAAAATGAGCCTCCTAACAGGCAAGCCTGAGGCTGGATCCTGAGAGCTGGCCGCAAAGTAACGTGAATACGGGCCCCGCAAACGACGAAGGCCCGGACTAGCCGGGCCTTCGTGCGGAAACGGTATTTCCGGATTACTTGATCAGACGCAGCGCGAACGGGTAACGGTAGGCTTCGCCCTTGTTGGCGGCCAGACCGGCGATGATGCTGAAGACGATGCAGGCGATCCAGGCGATCAGGTTGATCAGCGCGCCGATCAGGATCACCGAAAGGATGATGCCGATCACGTACACGATCAGCAGCGTGATCTGGAAATTGAGCGCTTCCTTGGACTGGTCGGTCAGCCAGGATTTTTCCGGCTTGTCCTTGTTGATCAGCCAGATGATCAGCGGAACGATGAAACCGGCGATGATGCCGGACAGGTGCGTAAGCAACCCGATGGTCCTGTCTTCCTGCGGTGCCTCGCCCGAGGGCGCCGGCGGTGGGGCGGTCACGTTATCGAATTCACTCATTTCTTTCTTCCCTTTAGGAATGGTGGGTGTGGGTGGTGCGGCAGGCTAACCGTGGCGACACTACAGCCGCACGACACCTCATGTCCAGAAAAACGTTAATCCCCGCCCGCGACGGTCATCCTGCCCACTAGGACCGAACCGCAGCTGATATGGGACCGCGGGTCCACATCGCAGCCCACCGCTTCGATACCGGCGAATACGTCCTTCAAGTTGCCGGCGATGGTGATGCCATCCACCGGATAGGCGATGGCGCCGTTCTCCACCCAGAACCCGGCCGCACCGCGCGAGTAATCGCCCGTGACCGGGTTCACACCCTGCCCCATCAGTTCGGTGACCAGCAGCCCGTTGGACAGGCCGCCCACCATTTCCTCGAAACCGCCCGCATTGGCGGCGACCTTGAGGTTATGCACGCCTCCCGCATTGGCCGTGGTCCGCAGGCCCAGCTTGCGGGCCGAATAGCTTCCCAGCACATAGCGCTGCAATACGCCCCCGCTCACCAGCGGCGCCTGACGGGTCGCCACGCCTTCGGCATCGAAGGCCGCCGAGCGCAGCCCGCCGCGCAGCAGCGGCAACTCTTCGATGGCGAACCAGTCCGGGAATATCCGTTTGCCGGCATGGTCCAGCAGGAAACTGGCGCGCCGGTACAGGGCCCCGCCGGAAACCGCGCCCAGCAAGTGCCCGATCAGCGAGCGCGCGACTTCGGCCGCGAACAGCACCGGATACTGGCCGGTGGCCACCGATCGCGGCGACAGGCGCGCCAGCGTGCGCTCGGCCGCATGGCGGCCTATCGCAACGGGCGCTTCCAATCCGTCGCGCGACAGCGCGCTGCTGTACCAGCCGTCGCGCTGCATGTCTTCGCCTTGTCCGGCGATCAGCGCGCAGCCGATGGAATGCTGGGTGCTGCGGTCGCGGCCGAAGAATCCGTGCGAATTGGCATAGACGGAAACACTTTCGCCGCTGCCGACCGAGGTTCCGTCCGAATTGGCGATACGGGAATCGAACCCGCGCCCCGCAGATTCGCAGGCCAGGGCCAGGTCGATGGCGTGATCGGCCTCCAGCGCCCAGGGATGCCAGGCGTCCAGGTCCGGGAAGTCGGTGGCCATCAGCGCCGCGTCGGCCAGGCCGGCGGCTTCGTCGTGCTCTGTGTAGCGGGCGATGGCGCAGGCTTGCGCCACCGTGGCGTCCAGGCTCTCTTCGCGCAGGTCGGCGGTGCTGGCGCTGCCCTTGCGCTGGCCGAAGTACACGGTGACGCCGATGCTGCGGTCGCGGGTGGATTCCACGGTTTCCACCGCGCCCATGCGCACGTTGACGTTGAGGCCACGGTCTTCGCTGCAGCTGACCTCGGCCTGGCTGGCGCCGGCGGCGCGGGCGCGGTCCAGCAGGCGCGCCGACAAGCTCTCCAGCGCGTCCAGTCGGGTCAGGCTGTCATCGGCGGAAAAATCGGCGATTGCGTTCAATGGCTTATCCTGTAACAAAGTTTTGGAGAACGAACATGCGTGGAACCGACCCGGAGACCGGCGAATTCCTGGGCCCCAGCCGCAGTGAACAACGGCGCGAAGCGCTGGACATCCGCAGCTTGGCGGAAAAACTGGTCGCCCTGGCGCCGGCCCATCTGGGCAAGCTGCCGATTCCCGAAGAGCTGCTGGAACACATCCACGAAACCCAGCGCATCACTTCGCACATCGCGCACAAGCGGCAGCTGCAGTTCCTGGCCAAGCAGATGCGGCGGGAAAGCGACGAGACCCTGGATGCGATCCGCGATGCGATGGAAGTAGGCGGCGATGCGGCCCGGCGCGAAACCGCCGTCCTGCACAAGGTGGAAACCTGGCGCGCGCGCCTGCTGGAGGACGGCGACGCCGCGCTGGCCGACCTGCTGTCCGAGTTCCCGACCGCCGACCGCCAGCACCTGCGCCAACTGGTGCGCAACGCGGGCGAAGAGCGCAAGAAGAACAAACCGCCGCATGCGTTCCGCGAGTTGTTCCGCGAGTTGCGCGAGCTGTTGTCGGAGAACGAAGCAGGCGAGGACGAGGACGCGCTTTAGCCCCTCTCCCATCGGGAGAGGGGTTGGGGTGAGGGTACGGCGAAGCCAAGAGGCTTCAAACATTCTGGACTTCGCCGTACCCTCATCCGCCCTTCGGGCACCTTCTCCCGAAGGGAGAAGGGAAGAGCAAAGGCCGCTCAAGCCCGCGTCCCACCCACGGTAATGCCCTCGATCAGCAACGAAGGCTGCCCCACGCCCACCGGCACGCTCTGCCCGTCCTTGCCGCACACGCCCACGCCGGCGTCCAGCGCCAGATCGTGGCCGATCATCTTCACCTTCTGCATGGTCTCAGGACCATTGCCGATCAGCGTGGCGCCCTTCACCGGTGCGGTGATCTTGCCGTCCTCGATCAGGTAGGCCTCGGTGGCCGAGAACACGTACTTGCCGCTGGTGATGTCGACCTGACCGCCGCCGAAGTTCACCGCGTACAAACCTTTCTTGACCGAACGGATCATCTCCTGCGGATCGTGCTGGCCGGCCAGCATGTAGGTATTGGTCATGCGCGGCATCGGCAGGTGGGCGAAGGATTCGCGGCGGCCGTTGCCGGTGGGCGCAACGCCCATCAGCCGCGCGTTGAGCGTGTCCTGCATGTAGCCCACCAGCACGCCGTCCTCGATCAAGGTGGTGCAATTGGTCTGAGTGCCTTCGTCGTCGACGTTCAACGAACCGCGGCGCCCCGGTAGCGTGCCGTCGTCGACGATGGTCACGCCCGGCGAAGCGACGCGCTGGCCCATGCGGCCCGCATAAGTCGACGTGCCCTTACGGTTGAAGTCGCCCTCCAAACCGTGGCCCACGGCCTCGTGCAACAACACGCCCGGCCAGCCCGAACCCAACACCACCGGCATCATCCCGGCCGGCGCGTCCACCGCTTCCAGATTCACCAGCGCCTGGCGCAAGGCTTCGCGAGCGAACTGTTCCGGCTTGCCGCCACCGAACAATTCCGCATACGAGTAGCGTCCGCCGAAACCGGCGTAGCCCGATTCACGGCGACCATTCTGTTCGACGATCACCTGTATGTTCATGCGCACCAGCGGACGCACGTCGGCGGCCAGCACGCCGTCGCTGCGCGCCACCAGCACCGTGTCCACGCCGCCGGCCAGACTCACGGTCACCTGCTGCACGCGCGGATCGGCCGCGCGCAGCAGCTTGTCGACCACGCGCAGGGTTTCCACTTTGGCGTCGTTGTCCAGCGCATCGATGGGATCGTCGCTGGAGTACAACGCACGGCCGCCGCCGCGCACCAGCGCATGCGGCGCATGCGAACTGCCGTCGCGGGCGATGGCGCGCGCCGAACCGGCCGCGCTCAGCAGCGCCTGCGGATTGATGTCGTCGGAATAAGCGAAGCCGGTCTTCTCGCCGGAGATCGCGCGCACGCCCACGCCCTGGTCGATGGAATGCGCGCCGTCCTTGACGATGCCGTCTTCCACCGTCCAGCTCTCGCGCCGGGAATGCTGGAAATACAGGTCGCCGAAATCGATGCCGGGACCGAGCAGGGTGCCGAAGGCGCGATGCAGGCCTTGCTGGTCGAGGCCGGCGGGGAGAAGGAGGCGGGTTTCGGCTAAGGCCAGGGAGGAATTGGTCATAGGGGACTAGTTTGGGGTTGAATGAAGTAAAGGCAAGCTGGCTGTTCCTTCTCCCATCGGGAGAAGGTGCCTGTAGAGCCTGCCCCGTACTTGATACGGGGGCGGATGAGGGAATGGGAACTCAGCTTGTAGCGAAACTTACCGGCGAGTCGTTCTCCCTCCCTCATCCGTCGCTTCGAGCCACTTTCTCCCGATGGGAGAAGGAAAGACCTCAAAGCGCCCCAGCCGTGTTAGCCGTCCCGACCGCTTGCACCTGCGACTGCTCGCGGCCGACGACCTCCACTTTGGGGTCTCTCCACGGCCCGGTCACGCGATAGGTCTTGGCGCCGATTTCGCCCAGCGGCCTCTTCAATACGGCATTGGCGGCCGCGCCGATCGCCGCGCCCAGCGGACCGCCCGCCACCGCGCCCACCACGGTCAGCAGATTGCCCGACTTGGGCAGCACTTCGATGGTCTGATCGAAGCGCTGCGCGCGCAGGTCGGTGCTGCCGCGGATATTGATCTGCGCGGCGGGGCCGTCCATCACCATGTCCTCGCTGCGCGCCACGCCGGCGCCGAAACGCACGTTGCCGTCGATGCGGTTGAAGGCGAAACCCTTGGAGAAGAAATCGCGGAAGTCCAGCATCATCCGCCGCGGCAGCTGGGTCAGGCTGAGCAGTCCCAGCACCCGTCCGGCACCGGGTTCGACTTCCAACAGCTGGCCGTTGCGCGCGGCGATGTGCAGATTGCCCTGCATGGTCGATAGCGAAAACGCAACCGGACTGCCCGACCAGTTGGCGTCGAACTTCACCTTGCCCGAACCGCCGCCCAACCGGCCCTTGATTCCCAGATCGTCCAGCAAGCCGCCCAGGTCCTGGCTGTCGATATCGGCGGTCAGCTGGGTGCGCGCGGCCGCGCCGCGCCCCAGCCAGTCGCCCTGGATGTCGATCTTCTGCTTGGGCGATCGCAATGCCAGCTGCTGTACGCGCATGCCGGCGGCGGTTTGCTGCGTGCGCAGCTGCGCGCTGCCCAGGCGGGCATCGCCGAAGCGCAGGTCGTCGATATCCAGACTCTGCGGGGGAACGGAAGCCGGATCGAACGGATCGCTGACGTCGGCGGCAGCGGCATCGACGGCGCCGGGCTTGCCTGGCGATGCCGAGCGCCAATACAGACGTGCGAACTTGCCCGTGATCGTCGCGCCCTTCGCGTCGGGCACCTGCACCGAGCCGGCCAGCGCCGGACCCGTCAGCGATACCGCCAGCGCATTGCCGGAAGGTACGACTTGCAGACGCGTGTCCGGGAACGCCGAGCCCAACAGCAGCAAACGATCGGCGGTGACGTCTATGCGGCGCAGGGGCAGACTGCTGCCATCGCCACTACCGCTCTTGGCGAGGGCGATCCACTCGATCGCATCCAGGGAAGCCGTTCGGCCGCTGGCGACCAGGCCCGAGGCAGGCGCCGCATCGGTCACCGTGTTGCTGCCCAGGACCACGCGCACGCCGCTCTGCCGGCCGCTGCCCCGCGCGCGCAAGGCCAGCAGCTTTCCGAAAGCGACATCGATATTGCCGGCACCCATCGGCATCGAGGTCTGCACGGTGGTCGGCAGCGCCAGCAAGGCCGGCTTGTCCAGCGGCGCGGGCAGCTTGAGCGTGGTGCCCACCAGGTCCGAACGCAGGTTCAGTCTGCTGGGCATGCCGGCTGCCCCGCCTTGCGGCATGGTCACCCCGACCGTCCATTGCGAACGCCCTTCCACGTAAGGCTTTAGCCAGGCGATCTCGGGCACGCGGTCCAGGAGTTCCGATGCAGACAGGTTCGCAGACAGCTCGGCCTCGAAAGCATGCTGCTTGTCGCGCACGCCACTGCCGGCGCGCAGGGAAAGCTGGCCGGGCTGGACAGCGCCCGATTGCGCTTTCTGGCTGACCGCGAGCTTCTCGGCAGCGAAACCGTCGTCATCGAAATCGGCGGTGCCGCGCACATTCTCGAAGGCCAGGTTCCAACGCTTGTCGGCCAGGTGCGCGCCGGACAATTCGACCGTGCCACGGGTTTTCTTTGCCGCCGTGCTCTGCGCATGCAAGGGCAGCAGCATCTCGTAGCTGGCGCGCGCGGGACCGCTGGCGGTCAGGCTGGTCAGGGTGTCGCCGTACTTCTTCTGCAGCGGCGACTGCCGCAACATCGCCAGCATCTGCGCCGCGTCGGAACCGCCGCGCGCGCCGACCGACAACTCCGCTTTGGAGAACTCGGGAATGCCGGCCTTGAACTGGTCTATGCGCACGCCCGCCAACGCGCCCTGGCCTTCGATGGAGAAGCCGTTGCCGATGAATGCGATGTCCGCGCTCACCTGATCCATCGCCGGCCAATCGGGCTGGAACTTGAACTGCCCGCCTTCGATCCGCGCCACCGCTTCGAAGCGTCCGTTGTTGCGGGTGAACGGCCAGTCGTCCAGATCGCCGGAGACGATCGCGCGCCCGTTGCGCACCTTGCCGCCGACCAGCGCGCGATTGAGCCAATCCACCGTGGCCTTGGACATCTTGTCGTGTATCCAGAATCCCTTCGCGGCCAATACCGGCGTTTCGTCGATATCGGCGGCGATGTCGATCCACGGCCGCGTGCCGTCGCCCTGGAACCACAATCCGCCTCGCGCCTGGGCGCCGAAATCCTTGCCCCGAATCCGCAACGCCGAAGTACCCACCCGCCAGCCCGCGCCTTCGCGCCACCCCGCCAGGGAACCCTCCAGTTTCACTTCATGGACTACGCCGAAGCCGGTAGGCCAGTCGAAGCGGAAAGCGGTCTTGGGGTCCAGCTTCAATACGAAGCCCTGCTCGTCGCCGACGAATTCGCCCGCCAGCCCGTTGAGGCCGGGCGAATGGCCCACCGTTAGGAAACTGATGCCTTCCAGCCGCCCCTGCGCGCGCATGCCCACCGCGCGGCTTCCGGTCAGGGCCACACCGGCCAGACGGGCGCCGGGTTTGGCCTGAGACAGCCATCGGCGCAGGCCAGGATCGACACGGTCGCTCAACCCCATCAACGAGAACAGGGGAGCGGCATCGATCTGGTTGGCCAGCAAGGCGTATTCCTGACCGCCCGCGAGCACCAGCCCGTCGAGCCTTTGCGGCGCCTGCTGGTCGCCCACCAATAGTTGCGGCGCGTCGAAGCGCCAGCCATTGCGTGTGAGGCGCCAGCGCACCCGGCCTTCCGCCCGGTCGAAATGCACGCGCGGCACGCTGCCGCCGTCCGCCAGAGCAGCGCCGCGCAGGCCCACCTGCCGCAACTTCAATTCCGAAGTGGCCAGGACCACACGCCGCTTGCGCAATTCAACCCAACCCTGCACGCGCCCCACGCCGGAGTCGGCGGTAACGCCGGCATAGCGCAGCAAGGAAGTCCACCCCGCCATGTCCACCGCCTGCGCATCCAGGTAAGCGCGGCCATCGCCGCTGCTGCGATCGAAGTCGAACGCGACCTGCACCGGCGCGCCCTCCTTGCGTATCCACACGCGGGTGCCGGCGCGCACGCGGTCGCCATCCACGCGCAAACGCAGATCAATCTTCGGTACCTGCACGTTCCAGCCCAGCGTCGGCGCCAGCACCGACAGCTTGCCGTCGATCACTTGCAACTCGCCCAGTCCTTCTAGATTCTTCAATGGATCGCCGACGGTTTTCTGTCCCGGCAATCCGAGTACCGACCAGGTACCGTCGTTGGCGCGCTGCAGGGTCAGCGACAATCCGCGCAGGCGCAGCTCGGTGAAGGAACGCCCCGGCAGCAGGCCCGCGTACATCGACACCAGCACCTCCGCTTCGCCGATGCGCACCACAGAGTCGCCTTCGCCCAACCGCAACCCGTCCAGCCGCAACAAGGGGCCGCGGCGCGTCCATTCGGTAGTCACGTGATCGAACGCCACCGGCCTACCGGCTCGCGCGCTCAACCAGTCTTGGATCTGCTGCGGATGGCTTTCGGCCAACGGCAGCACCTGACTGGCCACGCCCAGCACCAGCGCCATGCACACCAGCACCCCGGCCGCGACGTACCACACGCCACGACGCGCCAGCCGCAAACGACGGCGCAGCGGAGTCGGCATCAGGTGCCGTAGCCCAGAAATGGGGAAATAGATGCTTGAAGACCGCGCTTGCGCTTGCTGTTGCTCTGGCTCCGGCTGTTGCTCTTGGTGGTCCGGGGCCCCTGAGGTGCGGCAAGCAGGCCCGGACAAACCCGAAGGGCGTCGCGCAGGATGCGCGACGTTTTCGGACGGCACAGGGATGTGCCTTCCGAAAATTCCGGGCCTGCTTGCGGACCCGCAGCGCGCAGCGCGGAGGGCGCACCGCCGGGGTGTGCTTTCTTTTGGTTACTTTTCTTTGCACAAGCAAAGAAAAGTGACTCGCGCGATGGCGCGAAAGCCCACTCTTTCATTGGCAGCGACGCAAAGCCGCTGGGTTCCCGCCTGCGCGGGAACGACGACACTGGGCGGTGGCTCATCTCAGAGCAGCACCACATCGAACTGCTCCTGCAGGTACTGCTCGTCGGCCTGGAAGCGGATCGACTTGCCCAGGAATTCCTCCAGCTCCGCCACCGCCGGCGATTCCTCTTCGGTGATGCGCGCGACCACCTTCGGCGAAGCGATCACCAGCAAGCGCGCCGCCTCGAACTGGCGCACCGCGCGGGTGATCTCGCGGAAGATTTCGTAGGTGACGGTCTCGGCCGTCTTCACCGTACCGCGGCCGCCGCACTCGTGGCAGGACTCGGACAACTGCCGCTCCAGGCTTTCGATGGTGCGCTTGCGCGTCATCTCCACCAGCCCCAGCGGCGAGAACTCGTACACCGTGGTCTTGGCGTGATCGCGCGACAGCGCCTTCTCCAGCGTACGCAGCACCTGGCGGCGGTGCTCGGGATCGTCCATGTCGATGAAATCGATGATGATGATCCCGCCCAGATTGCGCAGGCGCAGCTGGCGCGCCACCGACTGGGCCGCTTCCAGGTTGGTGCGGTAGACGGTTTCCTCCAGATTGCGCTGGCCCAGGAAGGAACCGGTGTTGACGTCGATGGTGGTCATCGCTTCGGTCTGGTCGATGACCAGATAGCCGCCGGACTTCAGCGGCACTTCCTTTTCCAGTGCGCGGCCGATCTCGTCTTCCACCCCGTACAGATCGAAGATAGGGCGTTCGCCTGCGTAGTGTTCGATGCGCTCGGCCAGCACCGGCATGTACTTGGCGGCGAAGGCCTGCAGACGGTCGCAGGTTTCGCGCGAATCCACTTTCACTTTTTCGACATCGCGGCGCATCAGGTCGCGTACCGCGCGCAGAGGCAGGGTCAGGTCTTCGTAGATGCAGGCGCCCATCGCCGCCTCGCGGCTGCGTTGTTCCACCAACGCCCAGACCCGCGACAGATAGGCAATGTCTTCGGCGAGCGCTTCCTGCGATTGGCCCTCGGCATTGGTGCGCACGATGTAACCGTGCCCGCCATGCGCAGCGGCCAGTTCGCCGACCAGGGTCTTCAGGCGCAGGCGCTCGGCTTCGTCCTCGATGCGCGCCGAGACGCCGATCACCTTCGATTGCGGCAGCAGCACCATATAGCGCGAGGGAATGCTGATCTGCGTGGTCAGGCGCGCGCCTTTGCTGCCGATGGGATCCTTGACCACCTGCACAACGATGTCCTGGCCATCGCGCAGGAGCTCGACGATGGGCGTGGAGGTGGCGGGCACCGGCGATACTTCCACTTCGTCGCCGTTGCTGGCCGGCACCGCGCGCACTACATCGTTGGCGTGCAGGAAAGCGGCGCGGTCCAGGCCCACCTCGACGAATGCGGCCTGCATGCCCGGCATCACCCGCTGCACCTTGCCCTTGTAGATGTTGCCCACCACGCCGCGGCGCCAGCCGCGCTCGATGTGCAGTTCCTGCAGCATGCCGTTTTCGACCACGGCCACGCGGGTCTCGCGCGGGGTGACGTTGACCAGTATTTCCTCGGACATCACTGCACCCCGAACGACTTCAACAACCGCGATGTCTCGAACAAGGGCAAGCCCATCACCCCCGAGTAGCTGCCGGACAGATGGCGCACGAACCGCTCCGCCGCGCCCTGGATGCCGTAAGCGCCGGCCTTGCCCTCGGCCTGGCCGGTGCCGACATAGGCGGCGATCTCGTCCTCCCCCAGCTCGGCGAAGGATACTTCCGATACCGACACCGCCTGCGCCTCGCGGCTGGCGCTGACCAGCGAAACCGCCGTCACCGCCAGATGGGTGCGCCCGGAAAGCCGCCGCAGCATGGCGGCCGCATCGGCCGCATCCACCGGCTTGCCGAACACTTCGTCGTCCAGGATCACCTCGGTATCGGCCCCCAGCACCAGGGCGCCGGGCACCGACATGACCGTCAGCAGGCCGGCGCCGGCCTTCTCCCGGGCCACGCGGCGCACGTATTCCTCGGCCGGTTCGTTGGGCTGGCGGTGTTCGGGAATGTCCAGGTCCAGAACGCCGAAATCCACCCCCAGGCGGGCCAGCAGCTCTGCCCGGCGGGGCGATTTCGATGCGAGATACAACATGCAGGCAGGATACCCTGCGCATGCTGACTGAATGGCCCCTCAAGCAAGCGGGCTGCGCGGAACCCCGACACGGCTCACAACGCGTTCATGCTTACCCGAACACCCTAGCCCGCGCTTTTGCATGGCCTAGGGCCTATTAACGCTATTGGGATAGGTCACGCCGTGCCTGAGTGCGTGCGGGGCAAGGAAGAATGAGGAAATGTATGTCCATACATGCCCGAATGATGACG
>DASVNG010000028.1:0-14086 GCA_036383995.1 Pseudoxanthomonas sp. | reverse complement strand
GAGCTCTTGCTTTTAAAGCTCGCGGCGGGACGCCGCTCCCGCGACAACGGCTTGCAGGCGCGCTTGCGCATAGACTTGGCCCTAGAATCGGGGCAACGGTAGGGGAGAGCGACGATGGCTGAAGCCTTGGGTTTTTTTGCATTGGGCCTGGTGCTGCTGGCGCTGGGCGGCGATTCCATCGTCAAGGGCGCTTCCGGCCTGGCGCAGAAGTTCGGCGCTTCGCCTTTCATCGCGGGCCTGCTGCTGGTCGCCTTCGGCACTTCGCTGCCGGAACTGTTCGTCAACGCGCGCGCCTATGTGGTGGGCGCCCAGGATCTGGCGCTGGGCAACGCGGTGGGCAGCAATATCGTCAATGTCGGCCTGACCCTGGGCCTGGCCGCCATCTTCGCGCCGCTGCTGGTGCGCATGCGTCTGCTGTCGCCGCTGCTGGTGCTGCTGACGGTGGCCAGCGTGGCCTTGATCGTGTTCGGATTGGATGGCGTCATCACCCGCATCGAAGGCATCGTGCTGTTGCTGGGTTTCGTGGCCACGCTGGCGTTCGTACTGGCGCGTAGCGGGCGCGAGCAGGTGGAGGTGCGCGACAGCATCGCGGCTTACGCCACCACCCGCAGCGTGCTGTGGGTGAACCTGCTGCGTTTCGCGATAGCGGTGGCGCTGCTGTATTTCGGCGCCAAGTTCGTGGTGCAGGGCGCACCGGTGATCGGCGCCGCCTGGGGTTGGTCGCCGTTGCTGGTGGGCCTGTTGCCGGTGGCCATCGGCACCGCGCTGCCGGAAGCCGCCGCCGCCATCGCCGCGGCGCGGCGCGGGCAGGGCGACATGGTGGTGGGGCATGTGATCGGCTCCAGCCTGTTCAATCTGCTGGTGGTGGTGGGCGGCATGGCCGCGCTGCGCCCGCTGCCGCTGCCCGAGTCGTTCGTGAAACTGGAACTGCCCGCGGCCATCGCTTTCGTGCTGGTGCTGTATCCCATGCTGCGTGGCGATCTGCGCATCAGCAAGACCGAGGGCACGATTTTGTTCGTCGCGTTCCTGGGCTGGGTTGCGCTGGAGCTGTTTCTGATCGCGAACTGAGCGCGGCCCGCGTTCCAATCGATATAGTGGACGCATGAGCCGAATCAATCCCGTTACCCGCGGCATCGCGTTGCTGCGCGATTTCTTCCGCCTGCAAGCCGCCGCCGGCATCGTGCTGATGGCCGCCGCCGCATTGGCGATGGTCGTGGCCAACTCGCCGTGGCAGGGCGAGTACGAAGCCTTCAAGCACCTTCCCATCGGCTTCAACGTCGGTGGGTTCGCGTTGGTGAAAGGCGCCGAGCACTGGATCAACGACGGGTTGATGGCGGTGTTCTTCCTGCTGGTGGCGTTGGAAATCAAACGCGAGACTCTGAGCGGCCAGCTCTCCAGCCGCGAACAGATGCTGCTGCCGGTGCTGTGCGCGATCGGCGGCGTGGCGGTGCCGGCGGTCCTGTACTGGGCCGTGAACCAGGGCGATTCCATCGCGTTGCGCGGCTGGGCCATTCCCACCGCCACCGATATCGCCTTCGCACTGGGCATCCTGGCGTTGCTGGGCTCGCGCGTACCGTTGGGAATGAAGCTGCTGCTGTCCACGATCGCGGTGGTCGACGATCTGGTCGCCATCCTGATCATCGCCATCTTCTATACCCACGATCTGGCTGCGCACCAGTTGGCCTGGGCCGGGGCGGGCATCGGCTTGATGCTGCTGCTCAACTGGCGCGGGGTGACGCGGCTGTGGCCGTATCTGTTCCTCGGTGCGGTGGTCTGGTATTTCGTGCTGAAGTCGGGCGTGCACGCCACGCTGGCCGGCGTGGTCACCGGCCTGTTGATTCCGCTGCGCGGCAAGACCGACGAGGCGCCTTCGCCATTGGAATCGCTGGAACACACGCTGCACCCCTGGGTGGCCTATGTGGTGCTGCCGCTGTTCGCCTTCACCAATGCCGGCCTCGCTCTGGGCGGCCTGCAGATGAGCGACCTGCTGGCGTCGGTGCCGCTGGGGATCGTGTTGGGCCTGGTGCTGGGCAAGCCGGTCGGCATCGTCGCCATCGCGCTGATCGCGCGCGCCACCGGCATCGCACGTTTTCCCGAGGGCATGGATTTCAAGGCGATGGTCGGCCTGGGCATGCTCTGCGGCGTGGGTTTCACCATGAGTCTGTTCATTTCCAATCTGGCCTTCGCCAGCATCGGCGGACAGTTCGGGGAGGCTTCGGTACTGGGCGTGCTGTGCGCGTCGGTGATCTCGGCGCTGGCCGGCTGGGTCTGGCTGCGATTGACCTTGAAACCGGGCAACGACTGAATGCGCAGTGCGCTGGTTTTCGGCGGTAGCGGGCAGATCGGCGTGCAAGTGATCGGGTTGCTGCTGGAAAACGGCTGGCGCGTGCATGCGGTCTCGCGCACGCCGCAAATCGAAGCAACGCGGCTCACCTGGTTGCGCGGCGACCTGCAGAAGGTCGAAGGCATTCCATCACAGGTCGATGCGATCTTCAGCCTGGGTCCGCTGGATCATTTTTCGCACTGGTATGCGCGCAGCGATATCGCCGCCCAGCGCGTGATCGCATTCGGATCGACCAGCATGCAGACCAAGCAGGAATCCAGCGATGGCCACGAACGCGACCTCGCCATGCGCCTGCAACAGGCCGAAGCGCGCCTGTTCGAAACCGCCGCCGCGCGCCGTGTCGCCGCTACCGTGTTGCGGCCCACGCTGGTCTATGGCGCCGGCCGCGATCGCAGCCTGAGCCAGATCGCGGCGGTGGCGCAGCGCTTCGGTTTCTTTCTGCTGCCGCGCGGCGCGCACGGGCTGCGGCAGCCGGTGCATGTCGAAGACCTGGCCACGGCCGCGCTAGCAGTGGTCGATGCCGCGGCCAGCCACGGACGCAGTTATGCCTTGCCCGGCGGCGAGACCTTGCAATATGTGGAGATGGTGTCGCGCACGCTGTCCGCGCTGCAGACGCGACCACGTCTGCTCCAGGTGCCGGCGTGGTTGTTCGGCATCGTGTTGTCTGCAGCGCAGGCCATGGGCCGGATGCGCGGTTTGGGTGCGGCGGCGGTGACGCGGATGCGTGAGGATCTGGTATTCGACATCGAACCCGCACGCCGCGACTTCGGTTATTCGCCACGGGCTTTCCGGCCGACGGCTTCCGATTTCTTTTTCTAGTGGTCGGGCTGGATCAATACTTCCAGCCCATCTTGCGATAGAACTTGGACAGCACCCAGATCGGCCCGATTAACAAATAGACCAAATCGGTGAAGAAACTGGGTTTCTTGCCTTCGATCTTGTGGCCGATGAATTGCGCGATCCATGCCAGCACGAATACCGCGATGGCGATGTACAGCAGATTCTGCAAGCCGAAGCTTTGTTCCAGCAGCCGGCACACGCAACCCATGGTGAAGAACACCACCAGCATGCCGTAGCCGATGGGCCGCGAAAGACGGTTGTAGAACATCCACGTTGCGAACATCGCCAGCGCCGCCCATACCCCGCTCTTGAACAGCGTGCCGAACACGGGAATGCACCACATGAAAGCCACCACCGACCAAAGGATGGCGGGCACGGCGAAGACATGGATCAGTTGGTTGGTTTCGTTCTGATGATCGCCGGAATAGCTGTGGAACCAGCGGTCGATGGGGCGGTCTAGGGTCGCAGTCATACATCCCTCCCGAGGATCAGTGCGCCAGGGTATGGAGCATAGCCGATCGGGACACGCGTTTCCGGGATGCCCGCCCCTAATGGGCCGTCGACTTGGAAAACAGCTGGATCACCGCCACACCGGCCACGATCAGGCCGATACCCAGCAGGGCCGGGGCATCCAGCGGTTGTTTCATCAGCAGCCAGCCGATACCGGCGATCAGCACGATGCCCACGCCCGACCAGATGGCGTAGGCCACGCCCATCGGCACCGTCTTCAGCACCAGCGATAGGAAGTAGAACGCCACCCCGTAGCCCAGCGCCACGACCAGGCTGGGCAGCGGTTTGGTGAAACCCTCGGAGGACTTCAATGCGCTGGTGGCGATTACTTCGGCCAGGATGGCGATGCTCAGATAGAGGTAGCCGATCTTCATCGCGTGCTCCTGTGTAGGGACATCTTTCTACTCGACTACGATGCCCGCCAGCTTCTGCAACGCTTCCGCATACTTGGCGCGCGTGCGCTCTATCACTTCCGCCGGCAACGCGGGCCCGGGCGCGGTCTTGCCCCAGTCCAGCGTCTCCAGATAGTCGCGCACGAACTGCTTGTCGTAGCTCGGCGGGCTGGTGCCCACTTCGTATTCGTCCGCCGGCCAGTAGCGCGAAGAGTCGGGCGTCAGCATCTCGTCCATCACGTACAGGCGGCCGTCGGCATCGGTGCCGAATTCGAACTTGGTGTCGGCCAGCAGGATGCCGCGTTGGGCGGCGTAGTCGGCGGCGAAGGCGTAGATACGCAGGGTGGCGTCGCGCACGCGTTCGGCCAGCTCCGGGCCCACGGCCTTGACCATGGTGTCGAAATCGATGTTCTCGTCGTGATCGCCCACCGCCGCTTTGGTCGAAGGGGTGAAGATGGGTTCCGGCAGTTTCTCCGCCTGGCGCAGGCCATCGGGAAGAGCGATGCCGCTGACCGCGCCGGTGCGCTGGTAGTCCTTCCAGCCGCTGCCGATCAGATAGCCGCGCGCGATGGCTTCCACCGGCACCGGCTTCAGGCGCTTGGTGACCACGCTGCGTTTGGCATACAGCGCCGGCTCCACGCCTGCCGGCAATACCGAGGCCACCTCTATGCCGGTCAGGTGGTTGGGCAGCAGGTGGGCGGTCTTCTCGAACCAGAAATTGGAGATCTGGCAGAGCATTTCGCCCTTGCCGGGAATCGGGTCGGGCAGCACCACGTCGAATGCGCTCAGGCGGTCGGTGGCCACCATCAGCAGATAGTCTCCTGCGGGCGCATCGGCCGGCAGGCGCTCGCGCGGCAGGTCGAAAACATCCCTTACCTTGCCGCGATGGCGCAGCGTGAGGCCGGGCAAATCGGATTGAAGCAGGGTAGTGGGCATGGAGCCTGGGTCCGCCGGGTGTAGGGAGCAGGCCGCCTAGTTTACGGCGCGCAGGCGTTGCCGTGCCGTAAAATGCGCGCAACACGCCAACAAGGCCGCCGATGAACCGCTGGTACGGAAAACTGCTGGGCCTGATCGCGGGGGCTTTGTTGTTCCGCCCGAATCCCGTTTTTGGTGCGCTGATAGGCTTGATCATCGGCCACGCCTTCGACCAGGACTGGTTCAAGCTCAGCCGCGACAATCCTTATCGCATCTTCAATCTGACCAGCGAGGCCAGCGATGCGGAAATCGATCAGGCCTACCGTCGGCTGATTTCCCAGTACCACCCCGACAAGATGACCGGCGCGGCAGACGACCTGCGCCGGCAGGCCGAGAAGAAAGCCGGCGAGATCAACGCCGCCTACGACCGCATCAAGAAGCTGCGCAAGCGCTGACCTCCTCACCGGATCGCCAACGGAACCCGCCTCCATGTCCGACTGCATCATCGCCCCGTCCATCCTCTCCGCCGATTTCGCCCGCCTGGGCGAGGAAGTGGACAACGTGCTGAAGGCCGGCGCCGACTGGGTGCACTTCGACGTGATGGACAACCACTACGTGCCCAACCTGACCATCGGCCCGCTGGTCTGCAGCGCGCTGCGCAAGCACGGGGTGACCGCGCCGATCGACGTGCACCTGATGGTGAAGCCGGTGGACCGCATCGTCCCCGATTTCGCCGAAGCCGGCGCGACGCTGATCAGCTTCCACCCGGAGGCCAGCAACCACGTCCACCGCACCATCCAGCTGATCAAATCGCACGGCTGCAAGGCCGGGCTGGTGCTGAACCCGGCCACGCCGGTCGACGCGCTGGATTGGGTGCTGGAAGACCTGGACATGGTGCTGCTGATGTCGGTCAATCCCGGTTTCGGCGGCCAGGCCTTCATTCCTTCGGCGTTGAACAAGCTGCGCGCGGTACGGAAAAAAATCGATGCGACCGGCAAGGCCATCCGCCTGGAGATCGACGGTGGCGTGAAGGCCGACAACATCGGCGAGATCGCGGCCGCCGGCGCCGATACCTTCGTGGCCGGCTCGGCGATCTTCAATGCGCCGGACTACCGGCAGGTGATCGCGAAGATGCGTGCGGCGGTCGCCGCCGCAGGCCGGTAAGGCCCGCCATAGAAAAGGGACGGAAGCTTTACGCTCCGTCCCCGGAAGATTGGAGGCTTATCCTGCCTCCGCCAGTCGTCCCTGCTATGGCCTACCACGCTATAGGTCAGAAATGACGGGTTGATGACACGGACCGAAGGCAAAAAGCCGCCGCCTCGGGTTAAAGTATCCCCTGTGACCACACAGACCCTCTCCCGCGCCCTTTCTTCCGCTCGCCCCAGCTGGCGATGGTGGCCTGTTGCCGTCGTCTGCCTGACTCCCGCGATTCGGAAGGAAACCTGTTTTGATCACGCCCCAGCAATTCCAGCAGCACGCTGAGCAAGGCCATACCCGCATCCCCGTGGTGCGCGAAGTGCTGTCCGACCTGGACACGCCGCTCTCGGTCTACCTGAAACTCGCCGACGCCCCGCACACCTACCTGTTGGAATCGGTGGAAGGCGGCGAGCGCTTCGGCCGTTATTCCATCATCGGCCTGCCCGCCAAACGGGTGGTCACCTTCCGTGGCCGTACCATGGAAATCCGCGACGACGGCCAGGTGGTCGAAGCGCGCGAAGTCGCCGATCCCTTCGCCGAAGTGGAAGCGCTGCGCGCGGAACATTCGGTGCCCAAGCTGGAAGGCTTGCCCGGTTTCACCGGCGGACTGGTCGGCTGGTTCGGCTTCGAGTGCATCGGCTACATCGAGCCGCGTCTGGCGGGCGGCGACAAGCCCGACGAGTTGGGAACTCCCGACATTCTGCTGATGCTGTCCGAGGAAGTCGCCGTCTTCGACAACCTAAAGGGCCGGCTGTTCCTGATCGTGCACGCCGATCCGCGCCAGCCTGACGCTTGGGAAAACGCACAGGCGCGTCTCGATGCGTTGACCGCCAAGCTTCGTCAGCCCGGTTCGTACCCGGCGCCGATCACCCGCAACGTGCTGGACGAAAGCCATTTCGTCTCCGGCTTCACCCGCGAGGGCTTCATCGGCGCGGTGGAGAAATCCAAGGAATACATCCGCGCCGGCGACATCTTCCAGGTGGTGCTGTCGCAGCGCCTCAGCGTGCCGTTCCATGCGCGCCCAGTGGATGTGTACAGGGCGCTACGCGCGCTCAATCCCTCGCCTTATATGTATTTCCTGGATGTCGGCGACGTGCAGGTGGTGGGTTCCTCGCCTGAGATTCTGGTGCGCCTGGAAGACGGCGAAGTCACCGTGCGCCCCATCGCCGGCACGCGCCCGCGTGGGCATACGCATGCGGAAGACCTGGCGATGGAGGCCGAATTGCTGGCCGACCCCAAGGAGCGCGCCGAACACCTGATGCTGATCGATCTGGGCCGCAACGATGCGGGCCGGGTGTCGGAGGCGGGCACGGTGCAGGTGGGCGAGCAGTTCGTGATCGAACGCTACAGCCATGTCATGCATATCGTCAGCGAGGTCACCGGCAAGTTGCTGCCGGGCTTGAGCTATGCGGATGTGCTGCGGGCCACGTTCCCGGCGGGCACCGTGAGCGGCGCACCGAAGATTCGTGCGTTGGAAGTGATCCGCGAGCTGGAACCGATCAAACGCAACGTCTACGCCGGCAGCATCGGCTACATCGGCTGGCACGGCGACGCCGACACCGCCATCGCCATCCGCACCGCGGTGATCAAGGACGGGCGGCTGCACGTGCAGGCCGGGGCGGGGATCGTTTACGACTCGGATCCTGAGAAAGAATGGGATGAGACCATGAACAAGGGCAGGGCGCTCTTCCGCGCCGTGGCCGAAGCGGCAAAGGGATTGTGATGAATCGCGCGCCACAGAAAGAGATAGGGTTCCCATGCTGCTGATGCTCGACAACTACGACAGCTTCACCTACAACCTCGTGCAATACCTGCAATCGCTGGGTGCCGAGGTCAAGGTGGTGCGCAACGATGCGATGACGGTGGACGAGATCGAGAAGCTCGCTCCCGAACGCATCGTGATTTCGCCCGGCCCGTGCACGCCCAACGAAGCGGGCGTGTCGCTGGAGCTGATCGAGCGGCTGGGCCAGCGCACGCCTATCCTGGGCGTGTGTCTGGGCCACCAGAGCATCGGCCAGGCCTACGGCGGCGACGTGATCCGCGCCAAGACCATCATGCACGGCAAGACCTCGCGCATCCGCCACCAGGGCAAGGGCGTATTCGCCCACCTGCCCGATGCCTACGAGGCCACGCGCTACCATTCGCTGGTGGTGGACCGCGGCACGCTGCCCGACTCGCTGGAGGTCACCGCCTGGACCGAACTGGAAGACGGTTCGTTCGAGGAAATCATGGGCCTGCGCCACAGGCAGTTCCCGGTGCAGGGCGTGCAGTTCCATCCCGAGTCCATCTTGACCGAGCATGGACATGCGTTGCTGAAAAACTTCCTGGAACAACAGAACAATTAAGCCGTCATCCCAGCGAAAGCTGGGATCCATCTTGACCTTCGCGGTCAACGCACAAATCAAAATGGATTCCAGCTTGACCAGCTTCGCTGTTAAAAGCCGCTGGAATGACGGGAAAAAAGCGTAAGCCGGAGTTCCGGTTCCCGAAAAAACGAGCGCCAACGCCATGCCCCTGACCCCACAAGAAGCCCTGCAACGCACCATCGAGCACCGCGAGATCTTCCACGACGAGATGGTGGACCTGTTCCGCCTGATCATGCGCGGCGAAGTCTCGCCGGTCATGAGCGCGGCCATTCTCACCGGGTTGCGGGTGAAGAAGGAGACCATCGGCGAGATCGCCGGTGCGGCCACGGTGATGCGCGAGTTCTCGCGCACGGTGGAGGTGGTGGACAAGTCGCGCCTGGTGGATATCGTCGGCACCGGCGGCGACGGCTCGCACACCTTCAACATCTCCACCGCCTCGATGTTCGTCGCCGCGGCGGCGGGCGCCAAAGTGGCCAAGCACGGCAACCGCAGCGTGTCCTCCAAATCCGGCAGCGCCGATGTGCTGGAGGCGCTGGGCGCGTCGATCGAACTGGAGCCCGAGCAGGTCGCCCAATCCATCGCCAGCACCGGCATCGGCTTCATGTTCGCGCCGGTGCACCACCCGGCGATGAAAGTGGTCGCCCCGGTGCGCCGCGAAATGGGCGTGCGCACCATCTTCAACATCCTGGGGCCGCTGACCAATCCGGCCGGCGCACCCAATATCCTGATGGGCGTTTTCCACCCCGATCTGGTCGGCATCCAGGCGCGCGCACTGCACGAACTGGGAGCCGAACGCGCGCTGGTAGTGTGGGGCCGCGACGGCATGGACGAGCTCTCGCTGGGCGCGGCCACCCTGGTCGGCGAATTGCGCAACGGCGTGGTCACCGAGTACGAACTGCATCCGGAGGATTTCGGCATCGCCATGTCGGCCAGCCGCAATCTGCGCGTGGCCGATGCGGCGGAATCCAAGGCCATGCTGCTGGGCGTGCTGGACAACCGGCCGGGTCCCGCGCGCGAGATCGTGGTGTTGAACGCCGGCGCCGCGCTGTACGTCGCCGGTGTCGCCGATTCCATCGATGCGGGTATCGAGATGTCGCGCGAGGTCATCACCACCGGTGCGGCGCTGGCCAAGCTGGAGGAATTCGTGACGGAGACCAGGAGACTGGCCCAGTGAACAAGGTGCAGGCGCAATTTTTCGGATCGTCATTCCCGCGAAGGCGGGAACCCAGTGCCTTTGCTTTTGCGGTTAAAGCCAATCGAGAAAGAATAAAGTCGCTGGGTTCCTGCCTTCGCGGGAATGACGGCCGAGAGGCATGCATATGAACGACGGATTCGCGCAACTGCCAAAGCCGCCGTATTACGCGGTCATCTTCTCCTCGCAGCGCAACGCGCACGACGAGGAAGGCTACGGCAGCACCGCCCAGCGCATGGTCGAGCTGGCCCGGGAGCAGCCCGGGTTCCTGGGCGTGGAATCGACCCGCGGCGCCGACGGTTTCGGCATCACCGTGGCGTACTGGGAAAGCGAGGAATCCATCCTGGCCTGGCGCCGCCATGCCGAGCACACTGCAGCGCGCGAACGCGGGCGCAGCGACTGGTACGACCATTTCGAGCTGCGTGTGGCCAAAGTCGAACGCGCATACGGGTGGGACAGGCAATAGATCAAACTCCCTCCCTTGCGAAGCAGGGAAGGGCTGGGGAGGGGTTGCTCTTGATCTTGCTCTTCAGCTTCAGGCATTCCGCGAAGAGCGACCCCTCCCAACCTCCCCCTGCTTCGCAAGGGGAGGGGCACACAACAGGACTTTGAATGAGCGACATCCTCAACACCATCCTCGCCCGCAAGGCCGAAGAAATCGCCGAACGCAGCGCCCGCGTGCCGTTGGCCGAAGTGACCGCGCGCGCCAACGACGCCTCGCCCGTGCGCGGTTTCGCCGATGCCCTGCACGAGCGCATCGGCACCGGCGACGCGGCGGTGATCGCCGAAATCAAGAAAGCCAGCCCGTCCAAGGGCGTGATCCGGCAGGATTTCCGCCCGGCCGAGATCGCCATGAGCTACGAGTTCGGCGGCGCGGCCTGCCTGTCGGTGCTGACCGACGTGGACTTCTTCCAGGGCGCCGATGCCTATCTGCAGCAGGCGCGCGACGCCTGCACCCTGCCGGTGCTGCGCAAGGATTTCACCATCGATCCCTACCAGGTGTACGAAGCGCGCGCGCTGGGCGCCGACTGCATCCTGCTGATCGTCGCCGCGCTGGACGACGGCCAACTGGTCGATCTTTCGGGCCTGGCCATGCAGCTGGAAATGGATGTGCTGGTCGAAGTGCACGACATCGACGAACTGGAACGCGCGCTGCAGGTGCCGGTGCCGCTGATCGGCATCAACAACCGCAATCTGCGCACCTTCGAAGTGTCGCTGGACAATACGCTGGCGATGAAGGACGCGGTGCCCAAGGACCGCCTGCTGGTCACCGAGAGCGGAATAGTGGTAGCCGACGATATCGCCAGAATGCGCGCGGCCGGCGTGCACGCGTTCCTGGTCGGCGAGACTTTCATGCGCGCCGATGAACCGGGCGAAGCGCTGCGTCAGTTATTCTTCCCGTATGAGTGAAGCCACGCAGAACTTCCCGACACCGCGCGACGAAGCGCCCGTAGTGGTCTTCGACTTCGACCACACCCTGTACGACGGCGACTCCTTCGGCCACGTGCTCGGCTGGCTGTTGAAGCGCAACCCGCTGCGGATCCTGGTCGCGCTGCTGGCCACGCCGCTGCTGGGGCCGATGGTCGCGTTCCTGCCGACGCGGCGCCGCGGCATCACCGGCTATGTCTGGATCGGCACGTTCGGGCTGCATGGGCGCCGCAGCTTCGATGCCATGATCGACCTGTACGTGGCCACGCATCAGGCGGAAATCCGCCAGCGCCTGCTGCCGATCGCCCTGGAGGTGCTGCGCGGACACCGCGCATCGGGCGACCGCGTGGTCATCGCCACCGGCGCGCCGCCGGAGCTGGCCCGCGCCATCCTGGCCTTCGTCACCCATCAGGATGTGCCGGTGATCGGCACCGCGGTGGGGCCCCGTTTCGGTGCGATGGGCGCCCGCCGCCACTGCCATAACGAAGAGAAAGTGCGCATGCTGCAGGAGCGCGGTTACGGCGAGATCGCCGTGGCCTATTCGGACAGCAGCGCCGACCTTCCGTTGCTCAAGGCCGCGCGCGCCCCCGTGGTGGTGAATCCCAAGGCCAAGCGGGTGGCGATGTTCCGCAGCGTGTTGCCTCCGGGCACGCCGATCCTCAACTGGGGATGCAAGGACCGCGCGGGCGAGCCGGTCGCATCACCTCTGTAGGATGGGCCCTGGCCCACCGTGCGGCGCCGATTCTCTAATTGCCATCGCGAGCGTGGGGATGGCAATGGCGGGCCGGGGCCCGCCCTATCAATCGCGTGGTTTTGCCTTCCAGTCCAGGATGAGGTCGTGGAAGTCGTGTTCGGCGAAATCGCGGAACTCGCCGGCGTCGTAGAAGCGTCCGTAGCAGTTCTTGCAGCTCTCGAACCAGATATGCGGCTGCTGCGGGTCGACCATGCGGATCAGCGGCCGTTTGCCGTCGCAGACCGGGCAATCGATGTGGTCGATCTCGTTGGTGGCTTCGCCGCGTCGCGCGTCGCCCGTATCGATCTCTTCGGCGTAGTCCTTCAAGCGCTCGTATTCGCCCATGTCGAACCACAGGCCCTTGCACTCGGTGCAGCGGTGGGCGTGCCAGGCCAGGTGGGTGACGCGTTCCATCGTGCCGGCGCACTTGGGACATTGCATGGATGGACCTCGGGATCGGGTGGGCCAGGAGCCTAAAGATAACCTCGCGCCAGCGACGGGCAAAGAAAAGGCGGGCCGAAGCCCGCCTGATCCAATCCCCAAAACGGTGCTTTTAGCGCGTGCCGTACAGCACCACGGTCTTGCCGCGGGCGTGCAGCACGCCGTCGGCCTGCTGCTTCTTCAGCACGCGGCCGGCCATCTCGCGCGAGCAGCCGACCAGACGGGCCAGCTCTTGCCGGGACACGCGCAGCTGGGTGCCTTGCGGGTGGCTCATGGCTTCCGGCTCGCGGGCCAGGTCGTGCAGGGTGCGGACGATACGGTCGGTGACGTCCAGGAAGGCCAGGCGGCTGGCTTTCCTGCTGGTATCCAGCAGCCGGCGCGAGAGCTGCGAACCGATGGAATAAAGCAGGCGCGGCGCATCGGCGATCAGGGTGCCGGAGAACAGCTGGTGCAGGCGCTCGTAGCTGATCTCGGCCAGTTCGCATTGCGTACGGGTGCGCAGGATGACTTCGCGGCGGTCGGATTCGATGAACAGGCCCATTTCGCCGACGAATTCGCCAGCCCCGAAGTAGCCCAGCACCAGCTCGCGGTCGTCCTCTTCCTCGGTGATGATGCTGACCGAGCCGCTGACCACGTAGTAGAGGGTGCCGGCCGGGTCGCCGGGGCGGAACACGTCCGCCCGCGCCGGGTAGCGGCGGCGATGGCAGTGGGCCAGGAAGCGTTCGATGGTGGCGGCGTCGGGCGTCAGGGGGCTGGCCGCGATGCGTGCAGGATTGGAAATAGGGGTGCCAAGGCTCATTCGGGGGATTTCAAATGTGAGTTCTGCAAGCTTAGTCTGAATATGTGCGCAACGGCAAACCCCGGCCAGACCGACATTTCGCTGTCACCCCGTTTGCCGCATAATCGCGCCCCTCGCCGCTTCCCCCAGAGGGATCACCGCCGTGGTCAAACCACTCCCGCGTCTCAGGCTCCAGGGTTTCAACAACCTTACCAAGGCGCTGAGTTTCAATATCTATGACGTCTGCTACGCGGTCTCGGAAGAGGAGCGCCAGCGCTACATCGCCTACATCGACGAGGAATACAACGCCGACCGGCTGACCCAGATCCTGACCGATGTGGCCGAGATCATCGGCGCCAACATCCTCAACATCGCACGCCAGGATTACGATCCGCAAGGTGCCTCCGTCACCATCCTCATTTCCGAGGAGCCGGTAGTGGAGAAGCTCGGCCGCGACACCATTTCTGACGCCGTGGTGGCGCACATGGACAAGAGCCACATCACCGTCCACACCTATCCGGAAACGCATCCGCACAACGGCATTGCCACCTTTCGTGCCGACATCGACGTGGCCACGTGCGGCGTGATCTCCCCGTTGAAAGCACTGAACTACCTGATCGACAGCTTCGAGTCGGACATCGTGATCGCCGATTACCGCGTGCGCGGCTTCACCCGCGACGTGAAGGGCAAGAAGCACTTCATCGACCACAAGATCAACTCGGTGCAGGACTACCTGGCGCGCCACATCCGCCAGAAGTACGAGATGTTCGACGTGAACGTGTATCAGGAGAACATCTTCCACACCAAGATGCACATCAAGGACTTCGACCTTGATACGTACCTCTTCGAGGCGCATGCCGACGACCTCTCGTTCAAGGAGCGCCAGCGCATCGAGTCGCTGCTGCGCCGCGAAATCGAAGAGCTGTTCCACGGTCGCAACCTGATGTGAT
>DASVNG010000027.1:0-211063 GCA_036383995.1 Pseudoxanthomonas sp. | reverse complement strand
AGCCCTCGCCTGTTACCCGACGAGGATTCCGCCATGCGCCTGACTGCCCTGTTGCTCCTGCTGCTCGCCACCGCGGCCGCCCTTGCGGCGGACGACCTGCAAGGCCGTTGGCGTCCCGACGTGGACGCGAACAACGTGCTGTCGCAAACGGAAGGCGCCGCGTCACCCGCTGGCGAGTCGCGGCCCGGCCGCGGCGGGGGCATGCGGGGCAAGGGCGGCGGCATGGGCGGCGGTGGCATGGGCCATCGCGGCGGCCGCGGCCGGGGCGCAGACGGCGCCGCATCGCCAAACGGGGACACCCGGGAAAAAGACCTGGACACCCACGAAAGCCTGCAGGAGCGCTTCGTGCCGCGCGCAGCCGACCTGCTGCTCCATCGCGCCGGCGACGACGTGACCATCGGCGTCGACGGCGATCCGCTCCAGCTGCACATCGGCGGCGATCCCGTCGCCCTGCCCGATCGCGATGCCAAGGTCTCGCTCGCACGCTCCGGCGACGATCTCGTGCTCGCGATCGACGGGCCGCGCGGCATGAAGCGTACGGTCACCTATCGTCTCGAAGGCGACGGCAAGCGGCTGCGCGTGCTCACGTCGATCCAGTTGCCGAACGCACAGAAGCCGATCGAACGGCAGCGGCTGTATCGCCGCGGCGACGCGGCCGAACCCGCACCCACGCCCGCGGGCTAGCGACTCGTCGATCGACGTGAGGCAGGTTCATCTTCGCGGGCGGCGCCATCGGCGGTACCCGCGCCGGTCAATCCTCCGGCTGCACCGGCATGTCGAGCTTGTCTTCCTTGTAGACCGCCACGTGCGGCACGCCGTCGGCGCCGATCCAGCCGCGGTACATGCCCTCGGTGTTGAAAGGGGTCGCCAGCGAGCCGTCTGCGCCCAGCACGATGGCCCCGCCGTCCCCGCCCAGCTTGGGGATGATCTGGTTGATCACGGTCTCGCCGGCCTGCTGCGGGGTTTCCTTCAGGTAGGCCATACGCGCGCAGATGTCGTGCGCGGCGGTAGCGCGGATGTAGAACTCGCCCCAGCCGGTGCCCGAGACCGCACAGGTGGCGTTGGCGTAGGTGCCGGCGCCGATGATCGGGGAGTCGCCCACTCGGCCATAGCGCTTGTTGGTCATGCCGCCGGTCGAGGTGCCGGCCGCCAGATGGCCCTGCTGGTCCAAAGCCACCGCGCCGACGGTACCGAAGTGCTTGGCGGTCTCAAGGTCCACATGGGCCTGACCGGAAGCTTCTTCCTTCAATGCCTTCTGTAGCTGCTGCCAGCGCTTCTCGGTGCGGAAGTAGGACGGGTCGACCAGCGTAACCCCTTGTTCTTTCGCGAAAATTTCCGCCCCCTGTCCGACCATCATGACGTGCTCGGACTTCTCCATCACCGCCCGCGCCAGCAAGATGGGGTTCTTGACGGTGTGCACTCCGGCCACAGCGCCAGCCTTCAGGGTAGCTCCGTCCATCAACGAGGCGTCCAGCTCGTTCTTGCCGTCGTGGGTGAAGACCGCCCCCTTGCCGGCGTTGAAATGGGGATCGTCTTCCAGCACGGCGATCGCCGCAGTCACCGCGTCCAGGGCCGGCTTGCCGGCCGCCAGCTGCTCATGGCCCTTGCGCAGGGCCAGCGCCAGGGCCGCGCGCACCGCCGCCTCGTCGGCCGGGGTCATGTCGCTGCGCACCACACCGGCGCCACCATGGATCAGAAGCACGCTGTCGCCGGGCTCAGCGGCCTGGACGGACGGGGCCAGCAAGACCAGCAAGGCGGCGCAAAGACGCAGTTTTTTCATCGGAGTTTCCGGTTTTGGTGGTCGAGGAGTGGTCGGGGAAAGGATTTCAGTCTAACGGGCGCACAACCAGGCGGCCTTTCACCACATCGGCCTCCGAGCGGAAGGCAGGATTCTCGACGGTGAAGGCAGGCAGCAGCAGACGGCTGCCGGAACCGATGCCGGTCACGGTGAAGCCAGAAAAATCAAGAACTTGCCCAGCGCGCACGCCACCTTCCAGGAGTTTCCGATAGTCCTGGTCGCGGCCCTTGGCCGCCAAGTCCACCAATCCTTGCGGGACCACCAGCCAGACCGCGCCTTTGGTGTCGGTGAAGACCTTTCCTACCCCGTCGCCGTCGATGCATAGCGCAGTGTTCTCATCCACGCCCAGGCCCTTGATGTCGGCCCTGCCCTGCTCCTTGGACAGCCGGGCGATGAAGGTCAGCAGCCGCCCCAGGCGATCGCGCGCGCCGAAATGGCTGTCGGTGATCACCTGCCCCGCCGGCAGCGGGGGCAACTGCAGGAAATCGTCGACCAGAGTCACCGCCGGCCCCATCGGATCTTTCAAGGCGTCTTCCGAGGTCAGGCTGCCGCCGTCCATGGCGCCATAGCTGAAGGCGCCCATGATGGCCAGCCCGGCGCTGGTGCCGCCCAAGGGCTTGCCGTCGCGCACGTGCCGATTGAGCGCGTCGTTGAGCGGGGTGCCTTTCCAGTAGCGCACATAGTTGGACTGGTCGCCGCCGGCGATGAAGATGCCGTCGGCCTGGCGCACGATCTCCAATACCTTCGGGTCGCTGGCCGCCTGCCGGTCTTCGAACACCAGGGTCTGCGCAGCGGTGATGCCGCCGATGTCTTTGAAGAATTCGTCCTGCGCTTCAACCGAACCCGACGCCCGCAGAATCACGATGCGGCCATGGCCGGCCTTGCCGATCATCCAGCGGAACGCTTCGTAGGGCCATTCGCCGCCGCCGACCAGCATCAGCCCGGGCTGGAGGGCGGCCGGCCGCGGCGCGCTCATGTCGCCCACTTCGTAATAGCGATAACCCTGCCGCTGCGAAACATCCGGGGCCGTTCGCGCCAAGACGCTGGCGGTAAACAAACTGAAACCCACTACAACCGCCGCGCACAACCAGGAGCCCATACGGGCGTTGTCGCGAGAGGATCGGGAGCGGGTGCGCAGGGTCTTGATCATCGAGCGTCCTCGAAACAGATGCTGGATGGTGACGAATGGGAGCGCCATCCCCCCCCATGCCGATCGAACTGCGACCGGGCGCAAGCAATTGGGTTAATGTCGGCCCATGAACGAATCACTCGACGCCTGGTTCGCCGGCGAGATCCTGGTGCATGAGCAGGCGTTGATGTACTACCTGCGCCGCTGCTGGCCGCAACGCGACGAGATTCACGATTTGCGCCAGGAGATCTACGTGCGCGTCTACGACGCGGCGGGGAAATCGCTGCCGACCACTCCCAAATCGTTCCTGTTCGCCACCGCCCGTCACCTGATGGCCGACCGTGTGCGCCGCAGCCGGGTGGTTTCTATCGAGGCAGTGGGTGATTTCGAGTCGCTGAACGTCTTGGTAGATGAGGTCAGTCCCGAACGCTGGTTCAGCGGCCGGCAGATCCTCAAGCGACTGGCCGAAGCCTTCGACCTGCTGCCCGACCGGTGCCGGCAGGTGGTCTGGCTGCGACGGGTCGAAGAACTCTCACAAAAGGAAGTGGCCATGCGTTTGGGCATCAGCGAAAAAACCGTGGAAAAACAAGTCGCCAAGGGCATGCGCCTGATCGCCAAGCACTTCTATGGCGGTGGCACGGAGACGCCGTCCCGCGCATCGCAGGCCGAGGACGAACATGGACACGGACATGACCAGCAGCAGACAGATTGAACGGGCCGCGGCGGCCTGGCTGGCCAAGCGCGACGGTGGCGACTGGCAGGCCGGCGACCAATCCCTACTCGAGGCCTGGCTGGCCGAATCCACCGCCCACCGGGTCGAGTTCCTCAGGCTGGAGGCGGCCTGGGCGCACACCGGGCGATTGAAGGCGCTGGGCGCAGGCATGCGGGCCGGCGCGCTCCCGGCGCGCGGCCAATGGTCGCGGGCGCCGTTCGATCGGCAGGCGCCCGCGGCAATGGCGACCGCCAGCGATTCCGCAGCGTCTGCTCCAGACCGGCTTGCGCCGCCGGAGTTGCGGCAGCTGGTGTTCGCGCCGCGCACGGCGCAACGGCCTTCGCGTGTCGGCCGCTATGTCGGCGTCGCCGCCAGTCTCGCTCTGGCCGTTTCGCTGGGCTGGGGCTGGACGAGGTACACAGCGGTCGAACTGGCTACTTATTCCACTGCCATGGGCAGCGTGCGGACGGTGGTGTTGGCGGATGGCTCGCAGGCCACGCTCAGCAGCGACAGTAGGATCGAAGTGGCCCTCTCGCGTAACGAACGAAGGATCGACCTTCAGCAGGGCGAAGCCTATTTCGAGGTCAGCAAGAATCCGGAACGACCCTTCGTGGTCACCGCGGGGCACAGGCAGGTGGTCGCGGTCGGCACCCGGTTCGCGGTGCGCCGGGATAGCGCGGATCTGCGGGTGGTGGTCACCGAAGGCACGGTCCGCCTGCAGCCCGGTTCGGCCGGCAACGCCGCGCCCGCTCCGCCTACCCTGCTCAAGGCCGGCAGCACGGCGCTGGCCAGCAGCCACGGCGTGCTGGTGCGCGCGGGGTCGGTGGAGGACGCCGAACGTCTGGTCGACTGGCGCGAGGGTTACCTGACTTTCCGCGACAGCACGCTGGCCGACGCCGCCGCCGAATTCAACCGCTACAACGTCCGCAAGATCGTCATGGGCGACCCTCAGGTCGCCGCCTTGCGCGTGGGCGGCAATTTCCGCTGGTCCAATACCGAGACCTTCGTGCGCCTGCTCGAACAAGGCTTCCCGGTCCGTGCCGAACAGCAGCCGGACCGCGTGGTCCTGCATAGCCGCTGAGCCCCTCTCTTGCCCGTGCTGACCGTCGACAAATGCCGATGGGGGGATTTATCGGGTTCGTTCGTCCATGTTAGCGATGGTGCAGTCCCGTGCGCCAATGGGGAAAACGATGCTACGTCCGTTACGTGTCCTGCTGTTGAGCCTGGCCTGTTCGGCCTCCCTGGCTGCCTATGCGCAAAGCGCGGAAACGGCGCCGATCAACATTCCACCTGGCGACCTTGTCTCGGCGCTGGATACGCTGGCCAGGCAATCCGGCGTGCAGTTCGTGTACCGCACCGAACAACTCACCGGCCTGCGCACGGCCGGCGTGCAAGGCGCGCGCTCGGCGCAGGAAGCGCTGGGCAGGCTGCTGCAGGGAAGCCAGTTCGTGGCCCAGCGCGACGCTTCCGGCGCGATGGTCATCGTCAAGCGCACCACGCCTGCCAAGCCACGGCCCGTCCGCCAGGTCTCCATGGCCCAGCAGGCGCCGGCCGCACCCGAGGAAGCGCCGCCGGCGGTGCAGGAACTGGAAACCATCCAGGTCACCGGTTCGCGCATTCCGCGCGCGCAGCTCGAAGGCCCCGCGCCGATCACCCTGATCACTGCCGAACAGATCCAGGCCGCGGGTTTGACCTCGGTGCCGGATCTGCTGCGCTCGCTTGCCCAGAACAGCGGTAGCGTCTATGGCCAGCAGAACACCACCAACGCACAATCCACGCCGGGCGCGCAAGCGGTCGACCTGCGTGGTCTGGGGCCCAATCACACCCTGGTGCTGATCAACGGCCGCCGCATCGCCGACTTCCCGCTGCCGCTGAACAGCCGCAGCAACTTCACCGATATCGGCAACATTCCGCTGGGAATGATCGACCGCGTGGAAGTGCTGACCGGCAGCGCCTCGGCCGTTTACGGTTCCGACGCCATGGCCGGCGTGATCAACTTCATCCTCAAGAAATCCACCGACGGCACCACCATCGACTACCGCTATGGCGATACCGAGCGCGGCGGCGGCGAATCGCACCGCCTGTCGCTGACCACCGGCTTCGAACGCGACAACTTCAGCGGCATCGTCGGCCTGGAGCTGATGGACAAGCGACCGCTATGGGGCACCGATCGCAGCATCCAGGATTCCACCCTCGACGCACCCACCTCGCGTCGACGCCTGCCCCGACTCATCGCCCAGCTCTACGACTGGGACGACGACGTCAACATCGCACCGGCCGACGATTGCGCGGCGCTGGCCGGGCTCAACGACGGCACCACGGTGTTGGCTGAAGACCGCTTCGGCGAACCCTACTGCGGCAGCGATCGCGCCATCGCGTACCGCACCATCCAGAACGAACGCAAGGGCGCCAATCTCTACGGTTCGTTCGAGTATCGCTTCTCCGATTCATTGTCCTGGTTCGCCGACGTCCAACTCGGGCGCCAGACGGTCAAGCTGCTCACCGGCACCAACGGCAACGACGTGACCAGCGACCATATGGCCTGGGAATTCCACGACCCGAACTCCACCGACAACAGCGACAAGATCTTCTACAACGCCAACACCGGCCATTACGAAATCTGGTCGCGTCAGTTCTCACCCGAGGAAGTCGGCGGCCTGGAAAACCGCATGAACGAAACCGTCCAGAAGACGTTGGCGGTCACCACCGGCTTCAATGGCAAGTTCGGCGAGGACTGGAGCTGGGAAGCCTCCTACAATCACTCCCAGTACAAGGCCGACGTGAAGATGCCGCGCATCAAGGCCGATGTCGCCAACCGCTTCTTCCTGGGCGAACAGCAGGGCTACGACGCGGATGGCTACGCGATCTTCAGTCCGGATCCGACCCGCCTGTTCACGCCGGTGACACCCGCGGAATTCGCCACCTTCGGCGTGATGTCGGTCTGGCATCCGGTGGCCAAGAACGACAACCTCAGCTTCACCTTCGACACCCCCGCGTTGTTCTCCATGCCCGCCGGCGACGTCGGCTTCGCCGGCGCGATCGAATACGGCGAGCAGTCCTACCGCATCAACCCGGACCCACTGGCCCTGACCGCAGATGCCTACTACGGCCCGCGCTACGGCGACGGCCACGGCAGCCGCGACCGCTGGGGCGCGGCGGCCGAGTTCCGCGTGCCGTTGCTGAGCACGTTGCAGGCCAGTCTTGCCGGTCGCTACGACCGCTACAGCTACGGCAACAAGGACCCGGGCAAGTTCACCTACAGCATGGGTCTTGAGTGGCGTCCGCTGGATACGCTGTTGTTGCGCGGTTCCTACGGCACCGGCTTCCGCGCGCCGGACATGCACTACCTGTTCGCGGGCGAGGATTTCTACCGCACCCTGTCCACCGACTACTACCAGTGCCGCCAGGACGAGCCGGACTTCACCGACGGCGAGTGCTACGACGACGGCAGCTGGGACGCCAACACCTTCGACGTCTACGCCGGCAACATGGAACTGGACGTGGAAACCAGCAAGTCGTTCACCGCGGGCTTCGTCTGGTCGCCCAGCGCCAACTTCGACCTGGCGGTGGACTACTACAAGATCAGCGTCTCCAACCAGGTGCAGGCCCAGAGCCGCGAACAGCTGCGCGTGGACGAAGCCAACTGCCGCCTGGGGGTGACCAACGACGGCGATCCGGTCGACATCACTTCGCCGACCTGCGTGGACGCCATCGCCCGCGTGATCCGCGACGAGGACGGCACCATCACCAGCGTCCACTTCGCCCCGATCAACATCGCCAACGAAGAAACCTCGGGCATCGACGTCACCGCCAACTACCGCCTGCAGACCGCCAACGCCGGCAAGTTCAACTTCAACGCCAACTACAACTGGGCCCACGAGCACACCCGCCAGCAGTACCCCGGCGATCCGAGAGAGGACATGCTGGACGTCAGCTTCGCCTCGACCACGTTGCCGCGCACCAAGGGCAATGTCGGCGTGAGTTGGGACAGGAACGCGTGGGGCGCCAGCCTGTTCGGCACCTACGTCGGCCGCGTCGCCAACTACGACAACGACGCGTGGACCCAGGCCACCTGGCGCTTCAATGCCGGCGCGCGCTACGACATCACCGATCACCTGCGCGTGTCGCTGACCGTCAACAACCTGCTGGATAAGATGCCGCCCAGGGACGCGACCTGGGCGAACTATCCTTACTACGACACCTCATGGTTCGATTCCACCGGACGCAGCTACTACCTGCAGATCACCTGGAAGCTGGGTGGCGAGGGGCTGTAAACGCATCGCTGCCGACAAGATGCAGAACGAGAAAACCCGCCTTTCGGCGGGTTTTTTCTTACTGCGGCCTGACTGACAAGCCTGAGGGAATCGGGAAGCCCGTCAGACGTTGAAGCGGAAGTGCAGCACGTCGCCTTCCTGCACGCGGTATTCCTTGCCTTCCAGGCGCAGGCGCCCGGCTTCCTTCGACCCGGCTTCGCCCTTGTACTTGATGAAGTCGTCGAAGGAGATGGTTTCGGCGCGGATGAAGCCCTTCTCGAAATCGGTGTGGATCACGCCCGCGGCCTGCGGCGCGGTGGAGCCGGCTTTGACCGTCCACGCGCGCACTTCCTTCACGCCTGCGGTGAAATAGGTCTGCAGCCCGAGCAGCTTGTAGGCGGCGCGGATCACGCGGTTCAAACCCGGCTCTTCCAGGCCCATATCGGCCAGGAACGAATCGCGGTCGCCATCGTCCATCTGCGAGAGCTCTTCTTCGATCGCCGCCGAGACCGGCACCACTTCGGCGCCTTCGCTCGCAGCGCGCTGGCGCACGGCCTCCAGGTGCGGATTGTTGTCGAAGCCGTCTTCGGTGACGTTGGCGATGTACAGCACCGGCTTGAGAGTCAGCAGGAACAGGTCGCGCACCAGCCCCTTTTCTTCCTCGTCCAGGCCCGCGGTGCGGCCGGCCTTGCCATCGCTCAACGCGGCCAGCAATTTGGCCAGCACCGGCTTGCGCGCGGCTGCGTCCTTGTCGCCGCCCTTGGCGGCGCGCTCGGCGCGGTTCAACGCCTTCTCCACGCTGTCCAGGTCGGCCAGCGCCAGTTCGGTATCGATGGTGTCGATGTCCGAAAGCGGATCGACCTTGTTGTTGACGTGGATCACGTCGTCGTTCTCGAAGCAGCGCACCACGTGCGTGATCGCGTCCACTTCGCGGATATGGGCCAGGAACTTGTTGCCCAACCCTTCGCCGCTGGCCGCGCCGGCGACCAAGCCGGCGATGTCGACGAACTCCACCGCGGTCGGGATGACCTTCTGCGGTTTCACGATCTCCGACAGCTGGTTCAGACGCAGGTCCGGCACCGGCACCACGCCCACGTTGGGCTCGATGGTGCAGAACGGGAAGTTGGCCGCGGCGATGCCCGCCTTGGTGAGCGCGTTGAAGAGGGTCGATTTGCCGACGTTAGGCAGACCGACGATGCCGCATTTGATGCCCATGAGTATTGCCAGTGCTGAAAAGTGAAAAGAAAAGCGCCGCCGCAGCGCGCTTTTCTTCTGACTTTCTATTTCGGGGTGTGCAGGCGCGTCATCGCATCCATGAAGTTGCCTGCGACCGCCAACGGCAGCACGTCGATCGCATCGTCGATGGCGCGGCCGATCAGCATTTCGTCGTCCTTGCCCGGCTTGCCCAACACCCAGCCGGTGACCTTGTCCTTGTGGCCGGGATGGCCGATACCGATGCGCAGGCGATGGAACTTGCCGTTGCCCAGCAGCTGCATGGTGTCGCGCAGACCGTTCTGCCCGCCGTGGCCGCCATCGAACTTCAGCCTGGCCGTGCCCGGCGCCAGGTCCAGCTCGTCGTGCGCCAGCAGCGCCTCTTCCGGCGCGATCTTCCAGTAGCGCAGCGCCGCGGTGACCGACTTGCCGCTGAGGTTCATGTAGGTGGAAGGCTTCAACAGCCAGATCGATTCGCCGCCGATATGGATCTTGGCGGTCTCGCCGAACAGCTTGCTTTCCAGACCGAAGCGCACGCCTTCCTTTTCGGCGAGCGTGTCGACAAAACGGAACCCGGCGTTATGCCGGGTTCGCGCGTGTTCGGAACCGGGATTGCCCAGCCCGACGATGAGACGAAGTCCTGCCATGACGAAAATCGCCGGTGCGTCCGCCGAAGCGGACGCACCGCAAGGCGATTACTTCTTAGGCTCTTCCTTCTTGGCGACCTTGGCGGCCGGCACTTCGGCGGCAGCGGCCGCGTCGGCCTCTTCCGCTTCTTCCTGGCCGTACTTGGCGATCACCACCGCCACGTCGTGTTCCTTGCCCAGCTTCAGTTCGGGGATTTCGACGCCGCTCGGCAGCTTCAGGTCGGACAAGTGGATCACGGTGCCGACTTCCAGCTTGGACAGGTCGATCTCGATGAACTCCGGCAGGTCCTTCGGCAGGCAGCTGATTTCCACTTCGTTCAATTCGTGGGTGACCACGACTTCGGCGGCCTTGCCGGCCGGCGACTTCTCTTCGTTGAGGAAGTGCAGCGGCACCGAAACGCGCAGCGCTTCGTTCTCGTTCACGCGCTGGAAGTCCAGGTGCATGATCTGCTGCTTGAACGGATGGCGTTGCATGTCGCGCAGCAGGACCTTCTGCACGTCGCCGCCCAGGCTCAGGTCCAGGATGGAGGCGTAGAACCAGTCGTTCTGGCTGGCCAGCCAGACGTCGTTGTGGTTCAGCTGGATGCTGACCGGCTTGAGTTCGCCACCGTAAACGATGGCAGGCACGGTGCCGGCGTGACGCAGGCGGCGGCTCGCACCCTTACCCTCGTCTTCGCGGCGTTCGACCTTGATTTCATGTGTGGTTGCCATTTTCTTTACTACCTTCGGTTGAATGAACCGCCTCGCGGCGGTTTTGGAGGCTCACCCGCGACCAGGTGAGCCGGTTTGGCCGACAGCCGGAATGGCTGCCTGCCGATTGCTTCAGTCCACGTAGAGCGAACTGACCGATTCGCCAAAGGCGATCCGGCGGATGGTTTCGGCCAACAGCTCGGCCACGCTGAGTTGGCGGATCTTGCCGCAGGCGCGCGCGGCGGCCGACAGCGGGATGGTGTCGGTGACCACCAACTCGTCCAGTACCGACGCGTTGATGTTGTCCACCGCCGGGCCGGACAGCACCGGATGGGTGCAGTACGCCGCCACCTTCAACGCGCCTTGCGCTTTCAGCGCGGCGGCGGCGGCGCACAAGGTGCCGGCGGTGTCCACGATGTCGTCCACCAGCACGCAGGTCTTGCCTTCCACGTCGCCGATGATGTTCATCACCGTGGACACGTTGGCGCGCGGACGGCGCTTGTCGATGATGGCCAGGTCGGCGTCGTCCAGGCGCTTGGCCACGGCCCGCGCGCGCACCACGCCGCCGACGTCCGGCGACACCACGATCAGGTTTTCCGTGCCGTAGGCGCGCCAGATGTCGGCGAGCAGCAACGGCGACGCGTATACGTTGTCGACCGGGATATCGAAGAAACCCTGGATCTGGTCCGCATGCAGGTCCACGGTCAGCACCCGGTCCGCGTTGACGGCGGTGAACATCTTCGCCGCGACCTTGGCCGTGATCGGCACCCGCGACGAACGCAGGCGGCGATCCTGGCGCGAGTAGCCGAAGTACGGCACCACCGCGGTGACGCTGGCCGCCGAGGCGCGCTTCAGCGCGTCGATCAGCACCAGCAGCTCCATCAGGTTTTCCGCGGTCGGCGCGCAGGTCGGCTGGATCACGAACACTTCCTGCCGGCGCACGTTTTCCTCGATCTCCACCTGCACTTCGCCATCGGAGAAGCGCGACACCATCGCCTTGCCCTGGCGTATGCCGAGCTCGCGGCAGATGCTGGCGGCCAGCGGCAGGTTGGCGTTGCCGGAAAAGACAAGCAGGTTGCGTTCGTCTTGCATGTCGTGAGTCCGGAAGGTGCGTTGGATCGTGGAAAGCCTCCGCTTGCGGCGAAGACTTCGTTGGCGTGCTGCTGTGCTGGCTGGGGCGGTAGGATTCGAACCTACGAAATGCCGGGATCAAAACCCGGTGCCTTAGGCCTCTTGGCGACGCCCCAGTGTTTAAAGCTGTCTAAAACGACTTCGCCAGGGAAACGTGCAACGGCGAGCGGTCCGCGCCTGCCGCGATCCACGCGCGCAATCCTTCCGGCAATCCGGCAAGCGCCGCTTCGGCAGAAGCGCGATCACCGAATTCCACGAAACAACCGCTGCCGGACCCGGTGAGGCGTGGCGTGCCGATCCGCGAGAGCGTTGCGAACACGGCCTCGATGGCGGGTTCGCGACGACGCAGGACCGGCTCGAACGCATTGCCGAGCAAATTTCCCGAAACGAAGTCGGCTATTTTCGCGGGTGCAGCATTGCGCGTCAAATCAGGGGCTTGGAACAAGTCTTTGGTAGGGACGTGAACGGCCGGATCGGCCACCACATACCAGGCCGGCGCAAGCTGGATCGGGGTCAATCGCTCGCCCACCCCTTCGGCCCAGGCGTTCTCACCGCGCACGAAGACTGGAACGTCGGCGCCCAGCTGCAATCCCAGGGCGGCCAGCCGATCCAGGCTGAATTCCAGCCTCCACAGCCGGTTAAGACCGATCAGGACAGAGGCGGCATCGGAGGATCCTCCACCGAAACCTCCGCCCGCAGGGATGCGCTTTTCGACGGAGATGTCCGCACCTTGTCTGGTTTTGGCTTCGGATTGCAACAATCGAGCGGCCCTGACCGCCAGATCGTCCGCTTCGGCGACGCCTTTTGCCGACTCGCCGTGCCGCACGATTTCGCCGTCGCCACGAACGCGCAGAAATAAGGTATCCCCCCAGTCCAGCAGCCGGAACACGGTCTGAAGCTGGTGGTAGCCATCCTGCCGGCGGCCGATGATCTGCAGGAACAGGTTCAATTTGGCGGGCGCCGGCCATTCGGACCAGCCCTGCTCCACGGCGAACCAGCTCATTGCGGGCCGAAATCCCAGCGGTCCACGATCAGCCGGACCGAGGCCCGGTCGCGCCGCGCCTCGATCCTTCGCGGCAGGGCGGGCTGCTCGCCGGTCGCTCCGAACCATTCGATGTAGTCGATACGCCAGCCGGCCTGCTCGAGCGTCTGCAGGCGACTTTCAGCGGAAAAAGACCGGGTTTCCACCGGCAGGCCCTCGGCAGGCAGGCCCTGGACCCAACTGGTCAGCGCATTGACCGGGATGTCCCAGCCGGTGGCTTCCAGCAGCAGTGCCTCGGCGTCCTCGCCTTCGCGCGGGCCGCCTTCCAAACCTTCCAGACGTCCTGCTTCGGAATGGGTGTCGCCGATCAGACGCCAGCTCTGGCGGGTGACCGGGGCGCTGAGCGCAACGACGTAGCCGCGCCCGTCCTGCTGCCAGTCGATCTTGCCATTGCCGCCCTTGCCGGCATTGTTGATGGCCACGCGGCCCTCGAACGACCACTGTCGGTGCCCGTTCAGCCATGCCGCGCGCTGGGCCTGGGCACTCTCGGCAGCCTGGATGGCACCGGGCGCCGACAGCGGTGGCGGCAGCGAGGCCTGCGGCGCCCGCGTCGCGCAGGCGGCCAACAGCAATGACATGCCCACGGCGGTGAAGCGTGCGAGAGAAATCATGCGCCGGTCTTCTCCAGCGCGCGCTGGAGCGAACGGTTCTCGGCATCGAGTTTGCGCGATTCCTCGAAGAACTTGCGCGCCTCCTCCTGTTTGCCGGTGAACCACAGCACCTCGGCGATATGCGCCGCTATTTCCGCGTCTTTCTGCAGAGTAAAGGCGCGGCGCAGTTCGACCAGCGCCTCGGCGTTGCGGCCCAGGCGGTACAGCACCCAGCCGTAGCTGTCGATGATCGCGGCCTCGTCGGGTTCGGCCGCGCGCGCGCGGTCGATCAATTCCAACGCCTCTTGATAGCGCGTGGTGCGGTCGGCCAGGGTGTAGCCGAGCGCGTTGAGCGCGGCGACGTTTTCCGGATCGGTGACCAGGATCTTGCGCAGATCGGCCTCTGCACGGTCGATGCGGTCGCGCCGTTCCCAGGCCAGGCCGCGCGCATACAGAAGCGCATTGTCGTCCGGGTAGGCGGCCAGCCCGCGCGCCAATACGTCCAGTTCGCCCGCATCGTCGTCGTTCTTCTGTTTCAGCTCCGCTTCCAACAGATAGGCGCCGCGCCGTGCCTCGTCCTCGGCGCCGGCGTCGCCCTGCAGCGCGCGCACGTCGGCGAAGGCTTCGTCCTTGCGGCCCAGTTCGAACAACGTGTTGGCGATGCGCAGGCGCGCTTCGGTGCGCTGGGGGCCGCCGGGTACGCTGCGGTACCATTCCAACGCCTCCTGCGGACGCTTGAGAAACTGCGCGATCTGCCCGATCAGCAAGCGGCGCTCCGGGTCGGGCTTGCTGACGTCCTTGCGCAGCTCGTCGTACAGCGCCGTCAGCGTCATGTTGTCTTCGGCCTTGGCCAGCAGCGAGGCGCGCAGGCCGTAAGTCTGGTTGTCTTGCGGGCCGCGGGCCAAGGTGGCCGCCGCCTGCGCCGCGTCGCCCAGTGCGTCGTATTCGACGGCGATGGCCAGCCTGAGTTCGGGCGCCAGCACGGCGGCGTTGGACAGTCCGGTCAATACTTTGCGCGACTGCTCAGCATCGCCGGCTTGGCGAAGCTGGCTGGCGTGCAGCAAGGCCACCCGGGGCTCGTTCGGGAAGCGCTTCACCGCTTCGCCCACGATGCGTTCGGCCAGTTTCGGCTGCTCCAGCGATTGCGCCAGGCCGCCAAAGGCCAGCCAGGCTTGCAGATTGTTGGCGGGAATGGCGTCGGCGTCGACAAAACCGTCCAGCAGCCGCGCCGACAATGCCGGGTCGCGTCCGCCGCTACCCAGCACCGTCAATGCGTAGCGCCAGCCCATGTCGTCCTTGTCGCGCATCAACGCATCCAGTTCGCGCCGGGCGCTGGTGGCATCGTTCTTGCGCAGGGCCAACGCGGCTTCGGCGGCGCGCATGGCCAGCGACTGCGGCGCGCGCTGACGCCAGAGCTTCAGCGCCTGGGTGGCGCTGGCATCGTCGTTGGCCAGCAGGGCGATACGGGTGGCGCGCTCGGCCAGGCCGGCGTCGTCGTCGGCCTGGGCGGCTTGCAGATACCAGCGGGAAGCATCGGGCAGCTGGCCGGCCTGCAGGGCGAACTCGCCTGCCATGACCGTGGTCAGCGCGTCGGGGGGTCGCTTGTCCGCGGATTTGGGGGGTGCCGGTGCCGCCAACAGGGGGGGCGCGATGAAGAGCAGCAGCAGTACGCCAACGGTGATACGAATCATTGCGGGCATGTAAGCGAGCCGGGCCGTAAAATGGCGACCTTCGAATGGCCAGAAGCTTAGCGCAAGCACCTGAACGATGACGTTGTGGGTACTCGGACTCAACCACCAGACCGCGCCGGTCGGCCTGCGCGAGCGCGTCGCGTTCGACGCGGCCGCCCTGCCCTCGGCCCTGTCCTCCCTGCGCGCATTGCCCGAGGTGTCCGAAGCGGCGGTCCTGTCCACCTGCAACCGCACCGAGCTGTACGCCATCGCCGAGAATGGCCGGGCGCTCGGCGACTGGCTGACCGCGCACGCCGAGGGGCTGGACGGCTATCTGTACCAGCATAGCGACGCCGACGCCGTGCGCCATCTGTTCCGAGTGGCCACCGGCCTGGACTCGATGGTCCTGGGCGAGCCGCAGATCCTGGGCCAGGTGAAGGAAGCCTGGGTTGCCGCGCGCGAAAACGGCGCGCTGGGCAACGGCCTGGACCGCCTGTTCCAGCAAACCTTCGCCGTGGCCAAACGCGCGCGTACCGATACCCGGGTCGGCGCCAATCCGGTTTCGGTGGCCTCCACCGCGGTGAGACTGGCGCAGAACTCGTTCGCGCGCCTGGACGAATCCACCGTGCTGCTGATCGGCGCCGGCGAAACCATCGAACTGGCTGCCCGCCACCTGAGCGAAGGCAAGGTGCGCCGGCTGCTGATCGCCAACCGCACCCTCTCGCACGCGCAAGACCTGGCCACGCGCCACGGCGGCTATGCGCTGCCGCTGACGGAACTCGACCGGCACCTGGCCGAAGCCGACGTGGTGTTCTCGGCCACCGCCAGCCGCGAGCCCGTGCTCAGCCATGCGCAGGTGGCCGCTGCGCTGGCCCGGCGCAAGCACAAACCGATGCTGCTGTTCGACCTGGCCGTGCCGCGCGACATCCAGCCCGGCGTGGCCGAACTGGACGATGCCTACTTGTATACCGTCGACGATCTGGAGCGCGCGGTCGAAGACAACCGCCGCAGCCGACGCGAGGCCGCCGAAGCCGCCGAAGCGATCATCGAGCTGCAGGTGGCGCGCTATATCGAGAACCTGCACGCCAGCTCGCGCCAGGAACCGCTCAAGCGCCTGCGCGCGCATGGCGATGCCGCGCGCGAAGACGTGCTGGCCAAAGCCCGCCAGCAACTGGCCAATGGACGCGATGCCGAAGAAGTGCTCGACTTCCTGGCCCACACCCTGACCAATCGCCTGTTGCATCCGCCGACCGCCGCCCTGCGCGAGGCCGCTTTGTCCGGCGATGCGGAACTGGCGCGCGCTGCGGACAAGCTGTTCCCGGCGCAGGCGCCCTATTCCCACCTCAAGAAAGAAAATGACGCCGACCCTGCGCCGTAAACTCGAAGCGCTGGCCGAACGCCGCGAAGAACTCGAACGACTGCTGTCCGACCCCGGCGTGGTCGCCGACAACGAACGTTTCCGCAAGTATTCCCGCGAGTTCTCGCAGCTGGAACCGGTGACGATCGCGCTGACCGAAGAAGCCAACGCCAAGCGCGACCTCGCCGCCGCCGAAGCGCTGCGCAACGATCCGGAAATGCGCGAGCTGGCCGAGGAGGAAATCGCCAGCGCACAGACGCGCCTGGTGCAGCTGGAAGACGAGCTTTCGTTGCTGCTGGTACCCAAGGACCCGCGCGACGATTCGGATCTGTTCCTGGAAGTGCGCGCGGGCACCGGCGGCGACGAAGCGGCGATCTTCGCCGGCGACCTCTTCCGCATGTACGCCCGTTACGCCGAGCGTCAGGGCTGGAAGGTGGAAGTGGAATCGGAAAGCCCCGGCGAGCACGGCGGCTACAAGGAAATCGTGGCCAAGGTCAGCGGGCGCGGCGCGTTCTCGCGCTTCAAGTTCGAGTCCGGCACCCATCGCGTGCAGCGCGTGCCGGAAACCGAATCGCAAGGCCGCATCCACACCTCGGCCGCGACGGTCGCCATCATTCCCGACGACGATGCGGTGGAAGAGGTCGTGATCAATCCGGCGGATCTGAAGGTGGACACCTTCCGCTCCTCCGGCGCCGGCGGCCAGCACGTCAACAAGACCGAATCGGCGATCCGCATCACCCATATTCCCAGCGGCCTGGTGGTCGAGAACCAGACCGCGCGCTCGCAGCACGCCAACCGCGAGCACGCGATGAAGCGATTGAAGGCGCAGCTGCTGGAAGCCGAGCGCAGCAAGCAGGCCGCCGCCCAGGCCGAGTCGCGCAAGCTGCAGGTCGGCAGCGGCGACCGCAGCCAGCGCATCCGCACCTACAACTTTCCGCAGGGACGCATCACCGATCATCGCGTGGAAGGCCTCACCCTGTACGATCTGCCTAATATCATCCAGGGCAATCTGGACGAACTGCTGGAACGCCTGAGCCGCGAACACCAGGCCGACGAACTGGCCCGCTTGACCGAGAGCGCGTAGGTCGGGGCTACGCCCCCGACGCCAGGAATCACTCGCGTCGGGGGCGTAGCCCCGACCTACGGGGAATACATGGGCATCGTGATTCGGCGTGCGGGCGTGGAGGATGCGGATGCCATCGCACCGTTGTTCGATCTCTATCGCACCTTCTATCAGCAGCCCTCCGATCCGGCGCTGGCGCGCCGCTTCATAAGCGAACGCCTGCAGCATGGGCAATCGGTGATCCTGTTGGCCGAACTCGACGGAAAGGCGGTCGCCTTCACCCAGTTGTTCCCTTCCTTCTCTTCCGTGCGCGCCGGGCGCTCCTGGATCCTCAACGACCTTTACGTGCATGCGTCGGCCCGTCGCAAGGGCATCGCCCGTACACTGCTGCAGGCCGCGGCCGATTTCGCCCGCGCCGACGGTGCGATCCGGCTGGAACTGGAAACGGATCCGGACAACCGCAGCGCCCAGGCGCTTTATCGGCACATGGGCTGGGAGCTTTACGAAGGCACGCTGCGCTTTCGGTTGCACTTGCAATAGCGGCCACGGCAGCCGGCGAATGCCCTTCATGGCCCGCATAGGTTAGGCTTCGCAACATGACCGCAAAGCCTGAAATGATTCCCCTGCGTTTGTGCGTGCTGACCGTTTCCGACTCGCGCACGCTCGCCGACGACAAGTCCGGCGACTACCTGATCGGCGCGCTGGAGATGGAAGGGCACTCGCTGGCCGAACGCGCGCTGTTGCCGGACGACCGCTACCGGCTGCGCGCACTGGTTTCCAAATGGATCGCCGACGACGGCATCGACGGCGTGCTGGTCACCGGCGGCACCGGCTTCACCGGCCGCGACTCCACGCCCGAAGCGCTGCTGCCGCTGCTGGACAAGGAAATGCCGGGCTTCGGCGAATTGTTCCGCGCGATCAGCTTCGAGGAGATCGGCACCTCCTCGTTGCAGTCGCGCGCGTTCGCGGGCCTGGCCAACGGCACGTTCGTGTTCTGCCTGCCCGGCTCGACTTCGGCCTGCAAGACCGCTTGGGAAAAGATCATCCGCGCGCAGTTGGACGCGCGCACCAAACCTTGCAACCTGGCTACCCTGCGCCCCCGTTTGAAGGAGTGAACGCATGCCGCTCAACACGCTGCAATTGCTGGCCAAGGCCAGCGGCCTGACCGCCACCGACATCGCCACGGCGATTCCGCGTGCGGGTGTGGCCACGGTCAAATCCTGGCTGAGCGGCGACAAGCTGCCCGGCAAGGACCAGGTCAATGCGCTGGCGCGCACGTTCGGCGTGCCCGCCGGTGCGCTGCTGTCGGAACTGGCCAGCACCTTCGATCCGGCCCGCACCAAGGGCGAACACGATCTGCTGGCAGCCTATCGCGCGCTCAATACCCGCCAGCAGGGCGCCTTGCTGGAAGTGGCCCGCACCATGGCCGACACGCACGCCGTCAGCCGCAGGAAAGCGAAGAAATGAAAAAGCTCAAGCGCAAGGAATACGAAAAGCTGCTGGAGCCGTTGCAGCTAGAGCTGGTGGCGATGGCGCGCTGGCTGCAACACAGCGGCAAGCGCGTGGTGGTAGTGATCGAGGGCCGCGACACCGCCGGCAAGGGCGGCGTCATCAATGCGATCTCCGAACATCTCAATCCGCGCCAATGCCACGTCCTGGCGCTGGCCAAGCCGAGCGAGCGCGAGAACACGCAATGGTATTTCCAACGGTACGTGCCTTATCTGCCCGCAGCCGGCGAGATCCTGTTGCTGGACCGCAGCTGGTACAACCGCGCCGGCGTCGAGAAAGTGATGGGTTTCTGCAACGACGGCCAATACCAGGCCTTCCTGAAACAGGCGCCGGTGTTCGAACAACTCCTGGTCGACGACGGCATCCTGCTGTTCAAGTACTGGCTGACGGTGGACCAGGCCGAACAGGAAGAGCGTTTCGCCGAACGCCTGGAAGATCCGCTCAAGCGCTGGAAGCTGTCGCCCATCGATGTGCAGGCGCGGGCGAAGTATGCGGACTACACCAAGGCGCGCGAAGCCATGCTGAAGGCCACGCACACCAAGCAGGCTCCGTGGACGCTCGTGGATTTCAACGACCAGCGACGCGGCAGGCTCACCTTGATCAGCGACCTGCTCGACCGGCTGCCCGAAACGCAGGTGCCGGATGCGCTGCTGGATTTTCCTGCCTTGAAAGGAAAGGCCTTGAAGGAACGCTTCAGCGTGATCAAGCCGATTGCTTCGTTCGACGCTGACGATTGATCGGACCGAAAGCGCTGCTTGATCCCTCGTGTGCGCGTTTCGGAGCGACCTGCGGATCTGGCGTGAACGTGGGAGCGGCGTCTCGCCGCGAGCTCTTCGCTCTTTTCAGCGTAGTACAAAAGCTCGCGGCGAGACGCCGCTCCCACCGTTGCAGACGAGGCGCGGAGATCTATTTTGATGGCCTGTCAATTTATGGCCGATTGTTGTCTGCAGAAGACAGCTCCAAGACAGACCGTGGCATGGACGCAGTACCGATTCTGCATAGCGCAGACATGCACGGCCAAACCGCGTTTCTTAGTGTGACGATCGCTGCAATATCGGCACGCGATGCCTTGACACGCCTGTCGTCGCCCACCAGTGTCGGACCCGCCCAACAGCGCCGCACATCGCATGCAGGCGCACCGTTCACGGCCCCGTAACAACCAGCAACACTCTTGTCGTTCTTGCCTGAGGGAACAACGCGCCGCAGCCGTACCGCCGCGCGCAAGCGAATCGCAGACGCCGTTGCGCGCCTGCGTCGATCCTCACCGTCAGGTATCTGGAGAACGCACCATGAACACGAGAGTGATGAAAGCCTTGCTGTCCGGCTGTCTGCTGGCGGCGTGGATGGCGCCCACACAGGCGCAGGCGCAAAGCGTCAGTTGTACGGGAGTGGCCGCATGGAACGCAGCCACCATCTACAACCCCGGCGACAAGCTGGTTTACCAAGGCAAGCTCTATCAGGCGCAGGTCGCCATCTGGAACGCGCCGCCCACCCATTGCCCCAGTTGCGGCTGGTACCTGGATCTGGGCACATGCGGCACCGGCGGCACCAACCAGTCGCCGACCGTCTCCCTGACCGCGCCGGCCAACAACGCGACTTTCACTGCAGGCGCCGCCATCACCGTCTCGGCCAATGCCGCCGACAGCGACGGCACCGTCACCCAGGTGCAGTTCTTCCGCGGCACTACCTCGCTGGGCGTGGACACCAGCTCTCCGTACAGCGTCAGCTGGAGCAACGTTGCCGCAGGAAGCTACGCGATCAAGGCAGTGGCTACCGATAACGCTGGCGCCACCGGCACTTCCGCGTTGGCCAACATCACGGTCAATCCGGTGACCTCGCCCGACACCACCGCACCCAGCGTGCCGGGCGGACTGGCGGCTCCGTCGGTGACTTCTTCCAGCGTCAATCTCACCTGGAACGCTTCGACCGACAACGCCGGCGGCAGCGGCGTGGCTGGCTACGACGTCTATCGCAACGGCGGCCTGGTCGGCTCGTCTTCCAGCACCGGTTACACCGACAGCGGACTAGCCGCAGCCACCGCGTACACCTACCGCGTGCGTGCGCGCGACAACGCGGGCAATGCGTCGGCGCAAAGCGGGCAGATCACCGCAACCACCAGCCAGGGCGGCGGTGGCGGCAACAAGCGCGTGCTGGGTTATTTCACCCAGTGGGGCATCTACGGACGCAACTACCGGGTCAAGAACATCGACACCAGCGGCTCAGCGGCCAAGCTCACCCACATCAACTACGCCTTCGGCAACGTGCGCAACAACATCTGCGAAGTCGGCCTGACCATTCCCTCCAACGAGGCCACCGGCGCGGGCGGCGACGCATTCGCCGACTACACCAAGGCCTTCAGCGCGGCCGAAAGCGTCAGCGGCGCCGCCGATACCTGGGACCAGCCGCTGCGCGGCAACTGGAACCAGCTCAAGCAGCTCAAGGCCAAGTACCCCAACATCAAGGTGCTGATCTCGCTGGGCGGCTGGACCTGGTCGCGCGGGTTCGCCAGCGCGGCGCGTCCGGAGAATCGCGTGGCGTTCGTGACCTCCTGCGTCAACGCCTACATCCGCGGCAATCTGCCCGTCACCGACGGCGCGGGCGGCACCGGCGCGGCGGCCGGAGTGTTCGACGGCATCGATATCGATTGGGAATACCCCAACGCCTGCGGCCTGTCCTGCGGAGGCGCCGAAGACCGCGCCAACTTCACCGCGTTGCTGGCCGAGTTCCGTCGCCAGCTCAATCTGGTGCGTCCGGGCCTGCTGCTGACCATCGCGCCGGGCGCCGGCGTCGACAAGATCGCCGCCACCGATCCGGGCCAGTACCACCAGTACCTGGATTTCATCAACGTGATGACCTACGACTTCCATGGCGCGTTTGAACCCCGCACCAACCACCACTCGGCGCTGTTCGCTTCGCCCAACGATCCTTCCACGGGCGATGTGAAGTTCTACAACAGCAACGATGCGATCGAGGCCTTCCTGGCGCGCGGCGTGCCCGCCAGCAAGTTGAATCTGGGCATCGGCTTCTACGGCCGCGGCTGGACCAACGTGGCCAACGTCAACAACGGTCTCTACCAGACCGGCAGCGCGGCGCCAGGCACGTACGAATCCGGCATCGAGGACTACAAGGTGCTGAAGGACCGGCCGGGCACGATCTATACCGATGCCAACGCCCGTGCGACCTGGAAGTACGACGGCAACACGTTCTGGACTTACGACACCCCGGCGTTGATCACCGAGAAGATGAACTACGTGAAGGTCCAGAACCTGGGCGGCGCGTTCTTCTGGGAGTTCAGTGGTGACGATGCGCAGGGCACTTTGGCCAAGACCGTAGGCAACGGTTTGCAGTAGTACGGTTGCCGAAGCCTGAAAACAGGAACAGGGCGCCCGAGGGCGCCCTGTTTCGTTGAGCAATCGCAGAAACAAGAGAACGCGTCCTTCTCCCGCTAGCGGGAGAGGGACGCGAATTCATTTTCCACCCCGAAATCCAATCATTTTCTCAAGCCGTCGCCACTCAGGCGATACGAAAACCCGGCAACACCGGCCCTTCCCAATCCTCACGCACGATCTCAGCCACTTCAGCGGCGGGAGGACCTTCCCGCAGCCATCGCGCCAGCGCTTCCAGCGGCTCTTTCTGGCCGGCTGCGATCACCTCCACCCGTCCGTCGTCAAGATTGCGCGCACTGCCCGATAGGCCCAGGCGCAACGCCTGCTGACGAGTGGACGCACGGAAGAAAACCCCCTGCACCTTGCCGCTGACCCAGAACCGCGACGCCGGCATTACTTCGCCGCTTTGGACGTACCGCCGGAAGCGACCGCCGCTTCTATTTCCTTGCCGGTGACCGGGCCGAGGAATTGCTTGGCCACCTTTCCATCCGGCGCGATCAGGTAGGTCATGGGCAGGCCGCGCGGCGTGGCGAAATCCTTGGGCGGGTTGTAGACGTCGAGGATGGCGATGGGATAGACCACCGGACGCGTCTTGAGGAAATCGCGCATGGCCTGCGGTTCTATCTCTTCGTAGGCCAGGCCCACGACCTCTATGTCTTCCCTTTGCTTGTCCAGCGCCGACAGTTCGGGCATCTCTTTGATGCAGGGCGCGCACCAGGTGGCCCAGAAGTTGACCACCACCCATTTGCCGCGATGCGCTGCGAGTTCGTAGGCGGGGCCTTCCACCGTTGCGATTTTCAGTACCGGGATCTCCGCGGTCGTCTGGCTGGAAGCCGCATCGGGCGTGGTGGCTTCCGGCACGACCGGCGGAGTAGCCGCAGCCGGGGCGGCTTCTGCGTCGCGTTTGCACGCCGCCAGGGCGAGCAGGAGAAGTGCGCCGTAAAGCATCGTTCTGGATTTCATGACTCTCGGTTCCATAGGTTGGATTTCATGCCCCGCTATCGCCTTCCTTCGCATAGAGATCGCTGACCCTGCGCTTCAGCAGCGCACGCAGGGGAACGCGTAATTCGTCCAGAGCGTTCCTGGCCGCGATGCCCAGTTGGTCGTCGTGGCAAGGCAGGTGGGCCTCGGCCACCGGCACTCGCAGCTGGCAGGCCTCGTACAGCTCGGCCAGAGTCATATCGTCCAGATCGCGCGCCAACAGCCACTCACCTTCTTCATCGCGGCGCAGCAGATTGATATCCCCCAGTTGGGATAGCAGTTGCTGCACCAAGGAGTCCGTCAGAATCGGCTCCAGATTCAGTATTTGATCGCTGTGCAGGCCACGGCCTTCCGTGCGCGCCTCGTCGAAGCGTCCGAGCAGGCGGAGCAATGCGTAAAACTCGTAGCCCACCGGCAAGCGCATCGAGACCGGCTGATAACGGAAGGCGGAGATGGCCGAAGCGAACGAGGCGCCGAGCAGGATCGAAACCCAGCAAAGATAAATCCACAGCAGCAGCAGGATAGGTGCGACGGCAACGGCGCCGTAGATCTTCTCGTAAGAATCGAAACTGCCCAGATAAATTCCCAGCCCCCACTTGATCAGCTCCAGCAGCAGCGTGGCCACCATGCCGCCGGCCAAGGCGTAACGGAGTTTGATGGTGCGATGGGGTACGACGCGATAGATCGCCGTGATGGCGCCGAGCTCGATCAACACCGGCGCCAGACTGATGCTCAAAGTCTGCAGCACGTAGCCGGTGGTGGTGGCGAAGACGGGTAGCGCGAAGAAGCGCGCGGAAATCGCCAGAGAGGCGGCGGCCACCATTGCGCCTAGCGTAAGCACCGTCCAGTACACGAGGAAACGACCCAATCGGGGACGCGTGCTGCCCACACGCCAGATATGGTTGAAGGTGGTTTCCACGCTGTTCAAGGTGATCAACAGCGATATGACCAGAGCGATTACGCCAGTAACCGTCAGTTTTTTCGCGTTGGCCGAGTATTCCTTGATGTACCCGGATACCGAACTTGCGGCGCTGGGCACGAAGTTGGAAAAGACATAATCGGTGAGCTGCTTGCTCCATTCATCGAACATGGGAAATGCGGACAACACCCCGAACACCACCATCGCCAGCGGCACCAGCGCGAAAATCGTGGTGTAGGCCAGCGCGGCGGCAGCCTGGAACAGGCGGTCGTCGAGGAAGCGCCGGGCCAGGAAGCGGGCGAAAGTGCCGGCACGCGCGCGATCACGCAGGCGGTCGATCCAGCGGTTCATCGAGTCCAATGGTTCCATTGCCGGAAGGTTACCCGATGCGCGGAGCCTGCGACATCGCCGATACTAGGCGCCATTGCAACGATTGGGCGGGACGATGCCGGAAATCCTGGTGCTCTATTACAGCCGCGGCGGGTCGGTGGCGCGGCTGGCCAAGCAGGTCGCGCGCGGCGTCGGCGAAGTCGCCGGCATGGCCGCGCGTCTGCGCAGCGTGCCGCCGGTGGCCGCGGTGACGCAACAGGCCTCGCCGCCGGAACCGGAGGAAGGCGCTCCCTATGTGCAGGCGCGCGATCTGGCCGAATGCGCCGGACTGGTGCTGGGCAGCCCTACCCGGTTCGGCAACATGGCCGCTCCGCTCAAGCATTTCATCGACGGCCTGGGCGCCGAGTGGGCCAGCGGGACGCTGGTGGGCAAGCCCGCAGGAGTCTTCACTTCCACCGCCACCCAGCATGGCGGACAGGAATCGACGCTGCTTTCCATGCAGGTTCCGCTGTTGCATCACGGCTGCGTGATCGTCGGCATTCCCTACACGGAGCCGGCCCTGAGCACCACCCGCGGCGGCGGTACGCCGTACGGCGCCAGCCACGTCGCCGGCGGAGCGGACGATCCGCAACTGAGCGAGGAAGAAGCGATCCTGGCCCGTGTGTTGGGCCGGCGCGTAGCGGAGATCGCCAGGCGCCTGGGAGCGGCGGCATGAAGACCTCGCGTCTGGTCCTGGCTTTGTCGCTGTTCGCGCTGTCGGTGCTGTTCTCTCTGTGGTTTCACGACAGCAAGCTGCGCATCGCCGCGATGATCTTCTTCACCGTACCTCCGCTGCTGTTGCTGGTCGGCGTGCTGCGCGGCAGCGCCAAAGCCGGATTCTGGGCCGGCGTGTTGGGGTTGTTCTGGTTCAGCCACGGAGTGATGGAAGGCTATACCCTCGCCGCCGAACGCGCTTACGCGTTGACCGAAGTCGCGCTGGCGATCGTTATCATCATGGCATCGAGCTGGCCGGGCGTGAGCGCGCGGTTCGGCAAGAAGAAAACGGCAGGTGGCGCTTGAATTGGGTCGCGCGCGTCCTGGTTGCCGCCGCGTTGGCGTCGCTGATGCTGTGCGCTCCGTGCGTGCGCGCCGACGAGAATTGCGAACCGGTGGCCGAACAGAGCGCGCGCAATCCGGACCAATCGAGGCTGTCGGTAGCGACCGTTTGCGAAAAGCCGGGTTTCCGCACCTACGTGATGCGGGCGACCGCGAAGGACGGCCGGACGCAGGAGAAACGCGTCGAGGCGGAAAGCGAATATGCGCCCATGGGCAACGCCAGCCTGGTCGACATAGACCGCGACGGGTTCCACGAGATCGAAGTGCGCGGCATGTGCGGCGCCGGCCCCAATTGCGAGGGCGAGATCTACCGCGCCAATCGCGAGAGCGGCCAGATCGAGCTGTTTTTCAGTGGAGGCTACTCGGATCTGCTGGTCATCGACGGACACCTGGTGGAATCGGGCCGGGCCAGTTGTTGTTCATGGGAATACCACGCCTATCGCCTGCAGGGCCGTTCGGCGGCGCTGGATTACGACAACATGGATTTCATGGTCGAAATCGGCGCCGACCTGGAGAGCGAACAGGAAAGCGCGCCGGCGCGTTGCACCTTCAGCCGAACCGCCGACGGCACGCGCCAGGTAATGCGCCCGCCGGGCCGTGAATGGCTGCAGCTCTGCGAGGTCTACGGCGACTATCGCCTCACCACACCCGAAGAAGCGCGGGCGGCCGAAGCCGCCGTCAGCGCTCAGGAGTAAGCAAGATGGAAGAACTGCTGATCGTCACCACCGGTGGCACCATCGACAAGATCTACTTCGACGACAAGTCCGACTTCCAGGTGGGCGATCCGCAGATCGGCCGCATCCTGCAGGAGTTGGGAGTGGCGTTCCGCTTCAACGTGATTCCCATCATCCGCAAGGACTCGCTGCACATCAGCGATGCCGACCGCGAACTGGTGCGCGACACCATCGCCGCGCAGGCCGCGCGGCACGTGCTGATCACCCACGGCACCGACAGCATGGTGGCCACGGCCAAGGTGCTTTCCAGCATCGAAGGCAAGACGATCGTCTTGACCGGCGCGCTGAACCCCGCGCGCTTCCGCGGCTCCGACGCCGAATTCAACATCGGCTGCGCGGTGGGCGCGGTGCAATCGCTGCCTGCGGGCGTCTACATCGCGATGAACGGGCGCATCTGGGATCCGGCGAAGGTGCGGAAGAATGTGTCGGCCAATCGGTTTGAGGCCGCGGATTGATTCCACTCTTCAGCGCATCAACGTTCGATGCGTCGTAACCGCTGGAAATAATCGGCGCCGGCGGCCCCTCACCCGGCCTGTCGGCCACCCTCTCCCCGCATGCGGGGAGAAGGACGCGAGTTGCGCTAGCCTTTGGTAAAAAGAAACCCCGGCTCGCGCCGGGGTTTCCACTCGCCTTCCTGGCGCCCTTCGATCAGAAGGTCACGCTCCAACTGTTGATGTAGCCGGTATCGCCGCTGGCGTTGTCGTTCACGCGCAGGTTCCATGTGCCGTTCAACGCTTCGCTCGACAGGTTCACCGTATAGGTCGAGTTGATGTTGTCGGTGCTGCCGCCCGTGCGGTTGTGCAACACGTACACGCTGCCGTCCGGCGCCACCAGGTCCACCTTCAAGTCGCCCTTGTAGGTGTGCACGATGTTCACCGCCACCGAAGTGCTGGCCAGGCCGTTGCCGGTGCGGCCGGACACCACGATGGGGCTGTTGACCGTCGTGTTGTCGCCGATGGTCACGTCCGTGCCGTTGGTGTAGGTCTGCGTGCCGCCACCGCCGCCGGTGGTGTAGCTGCCGGTCAGGCTGACGCCGGAGAAGGCCGAGTAAGCCTTCAGGCGGACGTAGTACGTGCCCGCGGTCGGCGTGGCGAAGGTGCAGGTTTCGGCGTTGCCGGACTGGTACGGACGGCAGTCGTACACCGTATCGGTGGGCGCGCTGCCGGACTTGACGTACAGGTCGGCATCGCCGGTTCCGCCGGAGGTCACGATGCTGAGGTTGCTGGCACCGGCCGGCACTACGATGGTGTAGTTCAACGATGCGCCCGCCGCTGCCGTCAGGCCCGTTACCGGCACGCCGTTCTGCAGCACGGTGCCGCCGCCGCCCGTACTCACCGTGACCGTGCTGGTCTTGGTGTTGGTGGCGCCGCCGTTGTCGGTGACCGTCAGGGTGACGGTATAGGTGCCTGCGGCCGAGTACGTCTTGCTGGGGTTGGTGGCCGTGGAAGTGGTGCCGTCGCCGAAGTTCCAGCTGCGCGAAGCGATGGTGCCGTCGCTGTCGGTGGAAGTGTCGGTGAAGCTGACGGTCAGCCCGCTGGCCGAGGAGGTGAAGTTGGCCACCGGATTGACGTTGCCGCCGCCACCGCCGGCCGCATCCACCGCCGCCTTGGCGTCGGCGATGCCGGCGCCGATCGGCTGCGAGGGCGTGGACGGGAACGGACGCGCCGAACTCTTCAGCAACGCTTCGACCTGCGCCGGGGTTTTCGGCGTGGCCGAGACGGCCTGGATCAGCGCCACTACGCCGGCCACGTGCGGAGTCGCCATCGAGGTGCCGCTGTAGTTGGCGTAGGTTTCCGAACCCGGGGTGGTGGTGCCGGTGTTGAGCGTGGACATGATGGTCGAGCCCGGAGCGGCGATGTCCACACCCGCGCCGTAGTTGGAGAAGCTCGAACGCGCGCCGGTGCTGGTGATGGAACCCACCGCCACCACGTTGGCGCAATTGGCCGGCGAAGCGTTGGAGACGTTGGTGTTGTCGTTGCCCGCCGCGATGACCAGGGTGGTGCCGCGGCCGACCGCGCCGTTGATCGCCGTCTGCGTGGTCGAACCGCAAGCGCCGGAACCGCCCAGGCTGAGGTTGATCACTTCGGCCGGATTGGCATTGGCCGGAACGCCGCTGACCGTACCGCCGGAGGCCCAGGTGATGGCGTCGGCGATGTCGGAGTCGTAACCGCCGCAGGTGCCCAGCACGCGCACCGGAACGACCTTGGCGCTGTACGCCACGCCCGCCACGCCCTTGGCGTTGTTGGTCACCGCCGCGATGGTGCCGGCCACATGGGTGCCGTGCCAGCTGGAGTTCTGCGCGGCATGCACGCCGCCGCACTGGTTGGCGGTGACCCAATCGCCCGGATCGCTGGGATCGCTATCGCGGCCGTTGCCGTCGTTGGAGACGGTGGTGTCGATGATGAAATCGTAGCCCGGCAGGATGTTGGCGTTGAGGTCGCTATGGTTGGTGATGCCGGTGTCGAGCACCGCGACCACCGAACCGGCGCCGCTGGTGACGTCCCAGGCTTCGTTGGCGCGGATGCCCGCGTCGGAGTCCTGGTAGCCCCACTGCTGGCTGTAGTTGGTGTCGTTGGGAGTCAAGAATGGTTTGTTGAGCTTGTCGACTTCGATGTATTCGACGTTCGGATTGCTGGCCAGCTGACGCATCAGCGATTCGGCTTCCACCCGGTCCAGTTTGCGGTCCGAACGCACCACATCGGCGCCTACCGCCAGGCGGCGCAGCTGCCTGACTTCCAGCGCGCGGCCGGCTTTGGCCGGAACGGCGCGGGTCGCCGATCGCAGCGCGCTGTCCAGCGAAGCCGCGCTGGCGCGCTCGGTGCTGCCGTCGCGGTATTTGACGATGAACCGGTCGAAGCTGGTCTGCTCGGGAGAATGCAGCCCACTGACATCAACGCGGCCTGCCGCCATGGCGGGCAACGCGCACATCGAGGAGATTGCGATAGCGGTGGCGCTGGCCAGCACATGCATACGCAGACGACGCTTTGAGACATCTGACATTAGAAGTTCCCTCTACACAGTGAGTGGTGCCGCTAACGCGGCTGCTTCGGGAACGGCCGTGACTTGGAACAAGGGTGGGTTACGGCCGTCTCCGCTGTTGGGATACGCCAGAGCGCATCCTGAGCCGAACCTAACCGGGCGTGCGGTATGCGCACAAGGTTTTCCGGTGAGGAATCTCACCGAATCGGGCACAGATATCTTTAAATGTGACGGTAACCGGTTTCAAATGTTACTAACTGGCCTTGCGGCGTGAAGGCCGTGTGAGCAGAGTCCGGTACTGGAATCGTTTGCATGCTGCGTCACGGAGCCGCATTGCGCGGCCCAAGGCTTGTCGAGGCTCAGGCGGGCCTCAAAGCATTCCTGTTTCCAGCTTGGCCGCTTCCGACATCATGTGCCGGCCCCACGGCGGGTCGAAGACCAGTTCGACATCGGCCTCGGCCACGGTGGGAATGAGCTCGAGCTTGTTGCGCACATCGTCGACCAGGATCTCGCCCATGCCGCAGCCGGGGGCAGTCAGGGTCATCTTGACCTCCACTTCGCGCTGGCCGTCGTCGCGGTGACGCAGGTTGGCTTCGTAAACCAGGCCCAGATCGACGATGTTGAACGGGATCTCCGGATCGAAGCAGGTGCGCAGCTGTTTCCAGACCAACTGCTCGACCTCTTCGTCGCTGGCGTTCTCGGGCAGGTTCAGCGACTCGGCCGGCTCCTTGCCTATGGCGTCGCCGTCCGCTCCGGCGATGCGGAACAGGTTTCCTTCCACGAACACCGTATAGCTGCCGCCCAGCGCCTGGGTGATGTAGCCGAAACTGCCCGCCGGCAAGGTGACGCTGTCGCCTTGGGGCACCAGGACGGCAGCGCAATCGCGCTCGAATTGGACCGGTTCGCTGCTACGGGAGTACATGACAACCAAATGGGGGCCGCGCGGGCTGGCGCAAGTCGTCATTTTAGCCTTGCGGACCTGCCGCTGCGGCTTGGCCAGGCCGACCCGGCCGGCAACGCAGTGTTTCGTGGGCTGTTCCAGCCCTGCCCTCCGCGCTTTTCGCGCGGCGCCGAAGCGGTCCACGTATCCTATGCGCTCACTCCGGAGCCCCGATGCAAGCCGCCACCCCGTTGAATACGCGCCCCGCCTATTGGCCGTCGTTGCTCTTGCTGCTGTTGGGAAGCCTGTTCTTTGCGGCGATCTGGATCCTGCTGGCCGTCTATACCGGCAGGCCCTGCGGCTGGATGGCGGTGCTGGCCGCGCTGGACGTCGCCTTGATGCTGCGCTGGGGCGGTATGCCGCGCGGTGCGGCGCGCGTGCTGGTGGCCGTGCTGGCCACCGCGGCCATTGTGGTGCTGGTCAATTGGCTGACCGCAGCCACCCAGATCGGTTTTGCCATGGGCCTGAACCCATGGGATTCGGCGCTGAAGATGGGCACCGGTTATGCCTGGACCCTGGCCGGCCTGGCCAACCAGACTGCAGACAAGGTTTGGATGGGGCTGGCACTTCTGCTTGCCGGCTTGGCCGCGCGTTGATTGGGCCTGCCAGCAACGCAATCCGCTACTTCGATCGAGCCGGCGCGATGATGTTGAAACGGAATCTCGCCACTTCCTTGCCGTCGACAGTACAGCGGCTGCTGGTTACCACTACGGCCTGTCCTGCTTCAGCTGTCCGGAGAACCGTGTATTGCGGGTTGTAGAAAGTGCCTGAGGCACCATCCAACGGCAGAGAATATGTGCCCTCGTCCGTGTCCTCGGCCAGAACCTCCTTAGGGTTTCCCATGGAGGCCGGCATGCTGCTTTTGTAAGTGCACACCAGAGAAGTGCCGGGCTTGCTGTTCTGGTAATCGAAAGAGAATCCATACCAAGTGCATGGAAATTCTTCTTTGTTGAAGACGCAGCGTCCTTGCCCGGTCAGATGGATGTCTTCGGTGTCAATGCAAATCCATCCACGTTCACCGGGGTCGCAGACCAGGCCCGATCTGAAACTGCTAATCTCAGTGGCGGCTACGGGAGTGGCGACTTGCCATCCCCACAACGTCAGTGCCAACACCACGCTTGCGAAGCGGAAGGACACTCAGTGCCCTCCGTCCAGGGCTTTGAGTTCGCTCACCAACGCACTGGCCATCTCCGCCCCGTCGCCGTACAGCATGCGGGTGTTGTCGGCGTAGAACAGCGCGTTTTCGATGCCGGCGAAGCCGGTGCCCTTGCCGCGCTTGATGACGATGGTGTTCTTGGAATCGACCACGTCCAGGATGGGCATGCCGTAGATCGGCGAGGCCGGATCGGTTTTCGCCACGGGATTGACCACGTCGTTGGCGCCGATCACCAGCGACACGTCGGTGTTGGGGAATTCGGGATTGATGTCGTCCATGTCGGCGATCAGGTCGTAGGGCACGCCGGCTTCGGCCAACAGCACGTTCATGTGCCCTGGCATGCGCCCGGCGACCGGATGGATGGCGAATTTCACCTTCACCCCGCGATCCATCAGCCGCTGCGCCAGTTCCCAGATCTTGTGCTGCGCCTGGGCCACGGCCAGACCGTAGCCGGGCACGATCACCACGCGTTCGGCGAAGGCCATCATCGCGGCCACGTCGCCGGCTTCGATGGGCTTCTGCGAGCCGGTGATTTCCTGCATCTCGCCGCTGCCGGGACCGAAGCTGGAAAACAGCACGCCGCTGATGGGACGGTTCATGGCCTTGGCCATCAACCGCGTCAGCAGGATGCCGGCCGCGCCGACCATCATGCCGGCGATGATCAGGGTTTCGATGCCCAGCACATAACCTTCGAAGGCCACGGCAAGACCGGTGAAGGCGTTGTACAGCGAGATCACCACCGGCATGTCGGCGCCGCCGATGGGCAAGGTCATCAGGATGCCCAGCGCCAGCGCGACGATGAAGAAAGCGATGATCCACGGCGTGCCCAAGGTCCAGATGGCCATCACGCCCAGCACCACCGCCGCCAGCGCCACCAGCGCGTTGAACCATTGCTGGCCGGCGAACGTGTAGCGCTTGTCCATGCGCCCGTCCAACTTGGCCCAGGCGATGATGGAACCGGACAGCGACACCGCGCCGATCAGCGCGCCCACCACTGCCAGCACCAGGGTCACCCGCGAAGGCGAGCCGCCCATGGACGAGTAGCGCAACAGTTCCACCGCACCGATCGCCGCCGCCGAGCCGCCGCCCATGCCGTTGTACAGCGCCACCATCTGCGGCATGTCGGTAATGGCCACGCGGTTGGCCGAAATCCACGCCGCTGCCGTGCCGATGGCCACTGCCGTGAAGATCAGCAGGTGGTTGTGCAGTTCGGGCAGCAGGAAGGTGGCCGCCGTGGCGATCAGCATGCCCAGGCCGGCCCAGCGGATGCCGCTGCGCGCGGTCATCGGCGAGGCCATGCGCTGCAGGCCCAGCAGGAACAGCGTGGCCGCGACCAGATAGCTCAGCTTGACGAAGGTCGCCAGCACCTCGGGCGTGATCCAGCTCATGGCTGGCCCTCCGGCTTGCCGGCCGGTTTCTTGGAGGACTTGAACATGTCCAGCATGCGCTCGGTCACCACGTAGCCGCCGGCGGCATTGCCCGCGCCCAGCAGCACGGCGACGAAGCCGATCACCTTCTCCAGCGTGGTGTCGGCATGCCCCAGCACGATCATGGCCCCGATCAGCACGATGCCGTGGATGAAGTTGGAGCCCGACATCAGCGGGGTGTGCAGGATCACCGGCACCCGCGAGATGATCACGTGGCCGGCGATGGCCGCCAGCATGAAGATGTACAGGGCCACGAAACCGTCGCTCATCCATTCTCTCCTCGGGCACCGCGCCCCTGCCGCATCATAACCGCCCCCTGAATTCCTTGGCAGCAAGGTCAACCATTCGCCAACGACAGCGTTTTCTTCCCCGAACCCACTCCACGAGGACGACGCGATGAAGTACAGGCCCGTGCTGTTGCTTGCCGCATTGCTGCTGGGCGCCGCCGGCGCCGCTTCCGCCCGCGACCTCGGCGATCGCGTAGACCATCGCCTGGACCGCCGGGGCGACCGGGTGGAGCAGCGTCTCGACCTCAAGGGCGACCGTATCGAAGCCCGCTACGACCGGCGCGCTGCCTGGGCCGACAACCATGGCCATGCGCAAGCGGCCGATCGCCTGGAAACGCGCGGCGATCGTCTGGACCGCCGGCTGGACCGCAAGGGACAGCGCGCGGACAACCGCCTGGACCGTCGCGGCGACCGCTTCGACCGCCGTTGGGACCGCAGGCACTAAGCTGTGTTGGTGAGTGCCGACATCAGCCAGGCTGGCTTCGACCAGAAGTCCGAGAACGCCGCGCGTCCCCCCGCGGCGACGCTGGAACTGTTCCTGGCCGGTATCGGCACCCGCGCGTTCCGCTTCGCCGAAGCCGGCCTGCGCAGCCGCGACGACGCGCTGGATGCGGTGCAGGACGCGATGATGAAGATGCTGGGCTACCGCGAACGCCCCGCCGCCGAATGGACCCCGTTGTTCTGGAGCATCCTGCGGCGCAAGATCGTGGACGTGCAGCGGCGCGGCAATTTCCGCCTGCGCCTGTTCGCCCCGGCCAGCGAACGCGGCGAGGACAGCGCCATCGACTGGGCCGACTCCGCCGCCGGGCCTTCGCAGGCCCATGACCGGCGCGAAGCCTATGCGAAGCTGACCCTGGCCCTGCGCAAGTTGCCGGCGCGTCAGCGCGAAGCTTTCACCCTGCGCGTGCTGGAAGAGCTGGACGTGGCCGATACGGCCAAGGCCATGGGCTGTTCGGAAGGCTCGGTCAAAACCCATTTATCGCGCGCGCGCGATGCATTGCAAAAACAACTGGAGGATTTCCGATGAACATGCAGATCGACCGCACGGGAATCGAAGAACAAGACAACGCTTTCGACCGCGACATGCGCCAATTGCATGCGGACGCCGTCTCGCAGGTTTCGCCGCAGACGCTGGCCCGGCTGCGCGCGGCGCGACATGCCGCGCAAGCCGCGCCCAAGCGTGGGCACGCCTGGCGCTGGGTCGCCGCCACGGCATTCTCGGCGGTACTGGCGGTGGCCTTGGGAGTGCAGTTCCTGCCGCGCTCGGGCACCGTGCCGGCAGCGCAGCCCATGGCCGCGACTATGGACAACGACAACGTCTATAGCGACAGTCTGGCCGCTCTGGACGAAAGCCCCGACCTGTACATGTGGCTGGCTTCTTCCGAAGCCGAGCCGCTGGCGATGGAGTGACCGCATGAAGACCGTCCTTTCCCGTTCCCTCGCGCTTGGCCTGCTGTTGCTGGCCGGCAATGCGCTGGCGCAATCGGCGCCTGCGCAATCGCTGCCCGAGTGGGACAAATTGACCCCGCAGCAGCGCGAAGCGTTGATCGCGCCGGTGCGCGAGCGCTGGAACAGCGACCCCGACGACCGCCCGCGCATGCTGGAGCACGCGCAACGCTGGAAGAGCATGACGCCGGAACAGCGCCAGCAGGCGCGCAAGGGCATGCGCCGCTTCGAAGGCATGAACCCCCGCCAGCGCGAAGAGGCGCGCGTGCTGTACATACGCATGAAGGACCTGCCGCCGGAGGAGCGCCGGAAATTGCGCGAGGACTGGAAAAGCATGACGCCGGAACAGCGCCGCGCGTGGATACAGAAGAATGCGCCGCAGGAGACGAGGCCGCCGCTGCCGCCCTTGCCGCCTCGGTAAATCCAAGCCGATGGCATCGGCTGCAGGATCGGCTGCGACACCATCGGTGGATAGTTCCGAACAACGGAACGCCTCCACATAAATGGCCGTCATCCCGGCGAAAGCCGGGACCCAAGCATCAACACTCGGAAAGTTGGGTCCCGGCTTTCGCCGGGATGACGACCTTAGTTAGTACGGTTGCGCCGCAATTTACGGTTGAGCCGCGAATCCGCTTCCCGCTTTCCACTTATTCTTATTCTGCGGCAGCCACTTCCGGCCACCGCGTCTTCGCCAGCAGCTCATCGTTCCAGTCGAAATTGACCGCGCCTTCCTTGACGAACAGGGAAACGAAATTGAACACGTTGCGGGAATACATCTCGCTTGCGTGCACCGCGCCCATGCTGGCCAGGTTCAAGGGGCCGGCGACGGTCACCCCGTTGTGCTCGATGGTTTCGCCCGGTCGCGTGGCTTCGCAATTGCCGCCGGTTTCGGCAGCCAGATCCACGATCACGCTGCCGGGCTTCATCGCTTCGACCATGGGCATGGTGATGATCTTGGGGGCGGGACGGCCGGGCACGGCGGCGGTGCAGACCACCACGTCGATGCCTTTCAGATGTTCGGCCAAGCGGCGCTGCTGTTCGGCGCGCTCTTCGTCGGTGAGCTGGCGCGCGTAGCCGCCCTCGCCCGCCGCGCTGACGCCCAGGTCCAGGAACTTGCCGCCCAGCGATTCGATCTGTTCGCGCGTTTCCGGGCGCACGTCGAAGCCTTCCACCTGCGCGCCCAGGCGCTTGGTGGTGGCGATGGCCTGCAACCCGGCGACGCCAGCGCCGACGATCAACACCTTGGACGGACGGATGGTGCCGGCCGCAGTGGTCAGCATGGGGAAGAAGCGCGGCGCCAGCTGCGCGGCGATCAGCACGGCCTTATAGCCCGCCATGCCGGCCTGCGAACTGAGCACGTCCATGGCCTGCGCGCGCGTGGTGCGCGGCAGCTTCTCCAGCGGGAACGACAGAATGCCGCGCGCCTTGAGCGCATCGCCGCGCGCCGCATCGGCTTGCGGCTGCAGCATGCCGACCAGGGTCGCGCCCTGCTTCAGTTGTCCGATGGCCGTAGGATCGGGCGCCTGCACGCACAGCACCAGATCGGCCTGCGCCGGCGTATCGGCCGTCGCCAGCTGGGCACCCGCATCGAGATAGGCCTGGTCGACGAATCCGGCGCCGAGCCCGGCACCGGGCTCGACCTTGATGCTGGCACCGGCGGCCACGAGCTTCTTCACCGTTTCCGGAGTGGCGGCCACGCGACGCTCACCCGCCGCCGACTCCTTCAACACCAGCACTTCAATCGCCATGTTTCCCTCACCGATCCGATTCCAGACTGCCGATGCTAGCAAAGCGCGGGGAGGAAGGCCGATCGGCGGGAAAAGGTGGCTTTGGCTTTGGCTTTGGCTTTGGCTTTAGCCTAACCACCCCGTGAGGCGCGGCAAATGGGGCGGGCAAACCCCGAAGGGGCGGCGCACAAGGATGTGCGCCGTTTCCGGAGGCGCAGAGCCTGCCCCGTACTAGATACGGGGATGCGCCTTCCGGAAATTCCCGCCCCATTTGCGGACCCGGCGGCTTCATCGCCGGGCGCGACGTAGGGCGGCTTTCTTTTGGTTACTTTTCTTTGCCGTTCAAAGAAAAGTGACTCGCGCGTTAGCACGAAACGCTTTTGCTTCAATGCAAAGGTAAAAGCCAGAGCAAGATCAAGATCAAGTGCACCCCTCCTCAATCCTCCCCTGCGCTTTGCGCAAGGGAGGAGGCAGAAGCAAAGGCTAAGATCAAGATGGATCCCAGCTTGCGCTGGGATGACGACTCCGGGGGCGACTACTGAGAACTTGGGATGATGATTCCGGAGAATCAGGCGCCGACAACCGCCTTTTCCGGATCCAACCGCTCGATCACACCCTGCATCGCGCTATCGAACGCATCCTCGTCCTCATGCTTGCGCAGACGGCCCATGCGCACCATGACCGCCAGTTCTTCCGGCGAAGCCACGCAGAAGCGCACACCGCGGCGATTGACGAACAGCAACCGCGAAGAAATCGGACTGACCCACGACAACTTGCCCGCCTGCACCTTGTTGTCCTTGTCGATGAAATCCAGCCACGTACCGACCGGCAGCACCCGGAAGTGCTCGGCGTCGGTCACGTCGAAATCCATGGTGTCGGTGCCGCCTATCAACTGGATAGGCGCCGAATCCTCCTCCAGCACCTTCGGCAACACGACCTGCGGCAGCTCCGGAAGCTGTTTTTCCAGATCCGGACGCGAAGCCGCCACCGCCTGCAAAGTATCGTGCAGAGCATCGACCGCGGAACTGGCGGCATCGGGATTCATACCGACGCTGGCGAACACCTTCTGCAGCGAAGGCCGCCAGCTCTGCAGCCAGGGCTTGCCGATGATCTGGCGCTGCGCTTCGGTGAGCTCCTCCATCAAACCATCGGCCAGGGCCAGCGCATCGCGCAGACCATCGCCGTCTTCGCCCTCGCGCAGCACGGTCATGGTGACGTGGTGGGCCCAGGGCTGGCGCATGAAATCATCGATGGCCTGCGGCACATGGCGCCCGTCCAGGCGGCTGGACAGCTCCACCGCCATGCGCACGCGCGCGCTTTCCAGGCGTTCCTGGCCACTCTGTATTTCGGCGGCGCGGCGCTCGGCGATCTCGATGCGGCGCTTGTGCTGGCCCAGGAAATCGCGGAATTCCTCTTCCAGGGTCAGGAAGATGGCCAGGTTCTCGTTGAACTCGGCAGTCAAGCGGTCGACCACTTCCTCGACCTTGGTCATCAGCGTGCGCTCGGCCGCGCTCTCGCCGTTGTTGCCTTCGCATGCTTCGGCCAGCACATTGAGCAGGCGTCGCGCCGGGTGGGTCTTCTGCACGAACATGCGACGGTCCAGCAACGCGACCTTGACGAAAGGAACCACCAACCGGCCGATCAGCTCGCGCGGGCGGCCTTCCAGATCGCGCTCGTCCAGCATCACGTCGAACAGCATGCCGACCAGATCGATGGCGTCCTCGTCCACCGGCGCCAGGCGCGCGGTCGAAGGGTCCACGCCCAGTTGCGTGGCGCCGCTGAGCACTTCGCTCTTCAGGCGCTGGGCCAGCGATTCGCCGGTATCGCCGATGGCCGCGCGCAACGTCGCGCTGGGCGTGCTTTGCAGCAGGGAAAGCACCGACAGCATTTCGCGCTGCGAAAGCGGGCGATTGTCTCCCCCAGAGGAAGCATGCGAGGGTTCGGATGCCTCGCGATTGCCCCGCGACTCCTGCAGCAAGTGGTGCAACGCTTCCAGCAGCACGCCCTGCGCGCCGCCGGCGTAACCCGGAGGGCCGTCGCCGAAGCCGTGCTGCGCCATGGACGCCTGCATGCCGCCCTTCATGCCCGCCATGCGATGGGTGAACCGGGCCGCCCAGGCCGGTGCGCTGGCCTCGTCGTCCTCGTCCATCGCTTCCCGTTCCATCTGCCGTTCCATCTCCGGCGCACGCTGCGCCTGTCGGGCGGGCGAACGGGTAGCGGGCATCTCGGGCATCACCCCCGATTGCACCAGCCGCTGATCCAGCGCTTCGTAGATGCGGCCGATGCCGGGCACCAGATCGCGCTCGCACAGCTTGATGACCACCAAGCGCACTTCCAGGGAAAGCTCGCAAGTGGCGAAGGCTTCGTGGATGGCGACGCCGATATGTTCCGGGCCGATGGGGTTGTGGTCGTTGTCCAGCACCAGGTTGCCGGCGATCCATCCCAGTCGGCGGTCCAGGCGCTGCAGCACCGGCTTGCAGTCGCGCATGATCACGCTGGCCAGGTTGCGCGCGGCCAGCCGCGATTCCAGTTCCTGGTCGGAAACCAGGCTCAACGCGGAGCTGGGTTCGGCCAGCGCGCTTTCCATCGAAAGCGGTTCGCCCGCTTCCAGGCTGTGCCAGGCCTTGTCCAGGTGCGCGCGGAAGCGGCGGATGATTTCGTCGCGGCGGCGGCGCAGTTCGCGCATCGCATCCAGGAACGCCATCTGCGAATGGCCGGCGCGTTCGGCGCGGTCGAACAAGGCGTCGTCGAAGCGGCCAAGGGCCACCGCGAAGGTATCCACCAGCGGAGGCACGACGGTGACCCGCGCTTGCTCCAGCAACCGCGAATCGCGCCCGTAATGCTCGGCGTTGTGAGTGCTGCTGTACATGCGCAAGGTTCCCCGCCTTGGCAGGCGATTTGTGTCGGGGGATGGACAGGATCGGAGTTCCCTATCCCACCCGTACAGCTTAGGTAATCGGGAGCAAGAGCAACCGTGACCCGTTAGGCACTTTGATGCCGTGCAACATGGATGAAACGCTAAACTAGCCTGCATGACGACCCCAAACCCTTTGCAATTCCTCGATAGCCGCCTTTCCGTCCCCTCCAAACAGCTGGCCGAGCCCGGCCCCGACCACGCCACCCTGCTGCGCATGCTGCAGGCGGCGGTGCGGGTTCCGGACCACGGCAAGCTGGTGCCCTTCCGCTTGCTGCGCATCCAGGGCCAGGCCCGCCATGCGCTGGGCGAAGCGTTGGTCGCTCGCGCTTTGCAGCTCGATCCGCAGGCGCCAGCGGCGGCAGTCGAGAAAGACCGCGCACGCTTTTCCCATGCGCCGTTGATCATCACCGTGATCGCGCGGATCACCCCTGGTCACAAGGTGCCCGAGCAGGAACAGCTGCTTAGCGCCGGCTGCGTCTGCTTCGCACTGTTGCAGGCGGCGCAGGGGTTGGATTTCGGCGCGCAATGGTTGACCGGCTGGGCGGCCTACGACGAAGCGATCGGGCGGGTCCTGGGCCTTGGAGAAAACGAAAAGGTCGTCGGGTTCATCCATATCGGCACGCCCAAGCTCGATGTGCCCGAGCGCGAGCGCCCCGACGCCGCGGCCCTGTTGAGCGACTGGCAACCGGATGCCTGAAGCGATGGCCGCTGCCGCGCCCAAACCGCTATATCTGGTGGATGCCAGCCTGTACGTGTTCCGCGCCTGGCATTCCATGCCCGACCAGTTCCACGATGCCGATGGCTGGCCGACCAATGCAGTGCACGGCTTCGCGCGTTTCGTACTGGAGCTGCTGGAACAGGAACGTCCGCAGCACATCGCCATCGCTTTCGACGAAGCGCTGGACAGCTGTTTCCGCAACAAGTTGTACCCGGCCTACAAGGCCAACCGCGACCCGGCGCCGGAAGAACTCAAGCGCCAGTTCACCCATTGCAAGGCGCTGTGCGCCGCACTGGGCCTGAACGTGCTGGCGCATAGCGAATACGAGGCCGACGACCTGATCGGCAGCGCCCTGCACTTCGCCCGGCCGCGCGGCTTCCGCGGAGTCATCGTGTCGGCCGACAAGGACATGTCGCAATTGCTGATGGAGTTCGACGAACAATGGGATTTCGCTCGCGGCCAGCGTTGGGGCATGGCCGGGGTGAAGGCGCGCCACGGTGTGGAAGCCGCCCAGATCGCCGACTACCTGGCGCTCACCGGCGATGCGGTCGACAACATTCCCGGCGTCACCGGCATCGGCGCGAAGTCGGCGGCGATCCTGCTGGCGCATTTCGGCAGCCTGGACGTACTGCTTGCGCGCATCGACGAAGTGGCCTTCCTGCGCATGCGCGGCGCGGCGCAAATGGCCGTGCGCCTACGCGAACAGCGCGAACACGCGCTGTTGTGGCGGCAACTGGCGACCATCGCGCTGAATGCGCCGGTAGACAGCGCGGAACCCGACTTCGTCCGCGCCAGCGTCGACGACGGCATGCTGGAGGCGCTTTCCGAATCGCTGCGCTTCGGCCCGATGACGCGCCGGCGGCTGCGCGCCGCTGCCGGATTGCCCGCGTAGGAGCGCAACGCAGGGCGCTCCTACAAAATCATCTTCACTCGAATAGCATGTACGCATGAACGACAAAACCGCACCGCCCAAGACCGTCTACGAAGGCAAGTACCTGCGCATGGTCGAGCGCGGCGCCTGGGAATACGTGGAACGCACCCACGCCACCGGCCTGGCCGCGATCATCATCGCGGTGACGCCCGAGGACAAAGTGCTGTTCGTCGAACAATTCCGCGTGCCGTTGCAAGCGGCCACCATCGAGATGCCGGCCGGGCTTGTTGGCGACATCCATGCCGACGAGTCCATCGAGATCTCGGCGATCCGCGAGCTGGAGGAGGAAACCGGCTGGACCGCCGCGCACGCCGAAGTGCTGATGATCGGCCCCACCTCTTCGGGCATGGCCACCGAAAAGATCGCCTTCGTCCGCGCCACCGGACTGACCCGGGTCGGCGCAGGGGGCGGCGATGGCGACGAGAACATCACCGTGCACGAAATTCCGCGCAAACAGGCGGCCGCATGGCTGGCGCGGAAAATGGCCGAAGGCTTTGAGCTGGACGCCAAACTGTGGGCCGGCCTGTGGATGATCGACCATCATCTGGATGGTGTGCCGCGTGGATAGTCCGGCGACCTTGCTGGGCGCAGACGATCCAGCCCCCTTCACCGTCCATCGCGCGCACGGCGACTCCCCTTTCGTGCTGATCGCCGACCATGCCGGGCAAAGGATTCCTGCGCGCCTGCGCGATCTGGGCCTGGCGCAGGCCGAACTCGATCGCCACATCGGCTGGGACATCGGCATCGCCGGCCTGGCCGAGCGCCTTTCGGAAAAGCTCGACGCCTTCGCCATCCTGCAGACCTATTCGCGGTTGGTGATCGACTGCAATCGTCCGCTGGAAGCGCCCGGCTCGATAGTCGCCGTCAGCGATGGGACTGCGGTTCCCGGCAATGAAGGCCTGGACGACGACGCCAAGACCGCGCGCGCGCTGGAGATCTTCGCGCCCTATCACGCGCGCATCACCCAGGAGCTGGATCGCCGCAGCGAACAGTCGCCCGCGTCGGTGCTGATCTCGCTGCACAGCTTCACCCCGGTATTCGCGGGATTCGTGCGGCCCTGGCACACAGGCGTGCTCTATCACCGCGATGCGCGTCTGGCCCATGCCTTGCGCGACGCGCTGCGCGCGGAAGCGGGGCTGGTAGTCGGCGACAACCAACCCTATGCGGTCAGCGACACCAGCGACTTCGCCGTTCCGGTGCACGGCGAGCAGCGCGGGTTATTGCATGTGGAGTTGGAAATCCGACAAGACCTCATCGCGGACACTGCCGGCCAGGAGGAATGGGCCGAGCGTCTTGCGCGGATCCTGCCGAAACTGCTGCCGGATTTGAGCGGCGACTGATTCTTTCGCTGCAACACCTACGTTCCGTAGGGCGGGTCAAGACCCGCCCTACATCGCCTGGATTTGACGCACGGCTGATCCGCTTCTGCTACAACGGGGCTACCCCACGCTTCCAGCACCGCCTCCCAACCCGTTGCACCTGCACGGTGCGATGCGGCGCCGGCGGCTCCCTGCCCCGGAGTTCCCGTGCTGATACGCCTCGGTTTCGAAATCACCCACCGCTTTCCCGAACCAACCCCGATGCTGCTGACGTTGAACCTGCACGATTCGCGGCGCGCGGACATCGCCATCGCCAAGGAACTGCAGACCTCGCCGGCCGTGCCGCTGCAGCAGTACCACGACGGCTTCGGCAATCTCTGCACACGGCTGGTTTCGCCGGCCGGGTCTTTCACCGTGTCCTCGGATGCCGTGGTGCGCGATACCGGCTGGACCGATGCGGTCGCCCCCAACGCGCAGCAGGTTCCGGTCTACCAGCTGCCCGATGAAACCCTGGTGTATCTGCTGGGCAGCCGCTACTGCGAAACCGACAAGCTTGCGGAGCAAGCCTGGGATCTGTTCGGCAAGACATCGACCGGCTGGGCGCGCGTGCAGGCCATCTGCGATTACGTGCACGGCCGTCTCCAGTTCGGCTACGAGTTCGCCAACGCCACCAAGGGCGCGGCGCAGGCGCTGGAGGAAGGACGCGGCGTGTGCCGGGATTTCGCCCATTCGGCCGTCGCCCTCTGCCGCTGCATGAACATTCCGGCGCGCTACTGCACCGGCTACATCGGCGACTTCGGTGTGCCGCCCAGCACTGCGCCCATGGATTTCTCGGCCTGGTTCGAGGCCTTTCTCGATGGGCAGTGGTACACCTTCGATGCGCGCCACAACTTCCCGCGCATCGGCCGCGTACTGATCGCGCGCGGACGCGATGCGGCCGATGTGGCGATCAGCAATACCTTCGGGCCGAATACGCTGGAGAAGTTCGAGGTATGGTCGGAGGAGACTTTCGTGGAGGCGTTGATTCCGCGGTGAGACGCTTTTCCTTTTCCCATCGGCGCCCGAAGGGAGAAGGAAAGCAGGTCAAGCGAACTTGTCGGTAGCCGTCACCAATGCGTCCACATGCTCGGCTTCGAACGCCGAATGCCCCGACGTCGGCGAGATCACCAGTTCCGCCTTCGGCCAGGCCTTGTGCAGGTCCCAGGCGTTGGCCATGGGGCAGACTACGTCGTAGCGGCCGTGCACGATCACACCGGGGATGTCGGCGATCCTGTACGCGTCGCGCAGCAGCTGGTCCTCCACTTCGAAGAAACCGCCGTTGACGAAGTAATGGTTTTCGATGCGGGCGAAGGCCAGCGCGAACGCAGCGTCTTCATGGCCGGTGATGAAGTCCTGATCCACGCGCAGGAAACTGGTGGCGCCTTCCCACACGCTCCACGCGCGCGCCGCGGCCAGACGCGTGGTTTCGTCTTCGCTGGTCAGGCGGCGGTGGAAGGAAGAGATCAGGTCGTGGCGCTCCACCGGCGGAATCGGCTCCAGGTAGTGCTCCCATGCGTCCGGAAACAGGCGCGAGCAGCCTTCCTGGTAGAACCACTCCAGCTCCCAGCGCCGCAGCATGAAGATGCCGCGCAGGACCAGTTCGGTCACCCGTTGCGAATGCTTCTGCGCGTAGGCCAGCGCCAGGGTGGAACCCCAACTGCCGCCGAATACCTGCCATCTATCGATGCCGAGTTTTTCGCGCAATTGCTCGATGTCCGCGACCAGGTGCCAAGTGGTGTTGTCCACCAGGTCGGCATGCGGCGTGGAGCGGCCGGCACCGCGCTGGTCGAACAGCACGATGCGGTACTTGGCCGGGTCGTGGAAACGCCGCATCTTCGGACTGCAGCCGCCGCCCGGGCCGCCGTGCAGCAGCACTACCGGCTTGCCGTGCGGATTGCCGCATTGTTCGTAGTACAGCGTGTGGCGGCCGTCGACTTGAAGCGTGCCGGTGTCGAAAGGTTCGATTTCTGGGTAGAGCTGGCGCATGGGTGCGGCCTGCGATCTGGGGGCGTGAAGTTTAGCGCAGGGGCGATTGCTCGGTTGTTTATACGGCGGGCAGGATGGTCGCATTCTGCGAGTGGACCACGCCCCACTCATGAGGTCATCCCAGCGCAAGCTGGGATCCATCTTGATCTTGCATTTCGTCGTAGGGTCTCGAAGCAAGAGCAAAGTCAAAATGGATCTCAGCTTGCGCTGGGATGACGATCACGAGGGAAATGACGATAGCGGGGGTTAGGGTTCCGGCCGCACCACGATCGGCATTGCGGCCCTCGTCATGCTCCGCATCACGGCCGGCGTCCCAGCGTCACTCTGTCGCGCGACTCGAGGTCGCGCTCGGTCGCTACTTCGACGAATCCCGCCGCTGCAAACAGTTGCCGGATCGCCGCGCCCTGATCGACGCCGTGCTCCAGCAACAACCAGCCGCCGGCCTGAAGGAAGTCGTCGGCACCGCAAACCAGTTCGCGGATGTCGTCCAGTCCGTCGCTGCCCGAAGACAGGGCCGCTGCCGGCTCGAACCGCAGGTCGCCTTGCGCAAGATGCGCGTCGCCATCGGCGATATACGGCGGATTGCTGGCGATGAGATCGAAACGTTCGCCTGCCAGCGGCACGAACCAGCTTCCCTCGCGGAATTGCACATTGGCGATCGCGTGGTCGCGCGCGTTGCCCCGCGCGACCTGCAAGGCCGCCGCGCTGGCGTCGGTGGCGACAACGCTGCATTGCGGACGCTCCACGGCGATGGCTAGCGCGATGGCGCCACTGCCGGTGCCCAGGTCGGCGACCCGCGATGGAAGCGCGGGCGGAAGCCGCCGCAATGCGAGCTCGACCAGCAGCTCGGTCTCCGGGCGCGGGATCAGCGTGTCGGCGGTGACCGCCAGATCGAGCGTCCAGAAACCGCGCCGGCCGATGAGATAAGCGACCGGCCGGCCCGATTCGCGCGCCTCGATCAGCGACTGGAAACGCCGCAACGCGGATGCCTCGACCGGCTCGTCGCCATGCGCGAACAACCAGGACACCGGCTTGCCCAGCGCATGGGCGAGCAAGGGCCTGGCATCGGCCATTTCGACGCGTTCGCTGGCCTGGCGCAAAAGCGCATCCAATCGGGGGAGTGGGTTCGTATCCATCGGCGACATCGTAGCGGCGGCTAGGTTTCCGGGCATTGCGCGCAGCCGGGAATGAGAGGCTTGGTCATTCGATAGTCATTAACTATCGATACAATGCCATCAATCGATTAGAGATATCAATCGGTCGGCCTTAACATTCACCGTTCCTATCAATCGCCCCACCAACGAAGGAAGCATAGATGTCCCTGATCAATACCCAAGTGAAGCCCTTCACCGCCAATGCCTTCCACAACGGCAAGTTCGTCCAGGTTTCCGACGCCGATCTGAAAGGCAACTGGTCCGTGCTGATCTTCATGCCGGCCGCCTTCACCTTCAACTGCCCCACCGAGGTCGAAGACGCCGCCACCCATTACGCCGAGTTCCAGAAAGCCGGCGCCGAGGTCTACATCGTCACCACCGACACCCATTTCTCGCACAAGGTGTGGCACGAGACCTCGCCGGCCGTGGGCAAGGCCCAGTTCCCGCTGATCGGCGACCCGACCCACCAGCTGACCCGCGCGTTCGACGTGCATATCGACGAAGAAGGCCTGGCCCTGCGCGGTACCTTCATCATCAACCCGGAAGGCGTCATCAAGACCGCGGAAATCCACGACAACGCCATCGCCCGCGACATCAGCGAAACCCTGCGCAAGCTCAAGGCCGCCCGCTACGTCGCCAGCCATCCGGGCGAAGTGTGCCCGGCCAAGTGGAAGGAAGGCGAAAAGACCCTGGCTCCCTCGCTGGACCTGGTCGGCAAGATCTAAACGCTCGCTTCACAACGAATTGCCGCAACACCCACCTCCCCCAAAGAGGCGATCCCCTCCCCCCGTGCGCGGGGGAGGGTTTTATCCGAACCGACTACGCGAGTACTCCATGCTTGATGCCGATCTGAAGACCCAGTTGCAGGCCTACCTCCAGAAGGCGACGCGCCCGATCGAAATCGTGGCCTCGCTGGACGACAGCGAAAAATCACGCGAGATGGAGGAACTGCTCGGCGAGCTGGTCCTGCTCTCGGACAAGATCAGCCTGACCGAACGCCGCGAGGCCGACGCGCATACCCCGTCCTTCGCGCTCAACAGCCCGGGCCACGACATCCACCTGCGTTTCGCGGGCATTCCGATGGGCCACGAATTCACTTCGCTGGTGCTGGCGCTGCTGCAGGTCGGCGGCCATCCCTCGCGCGTGGCGCAGGACGTGATCGAACAGATCAAGAACCTGGAAGGCCCGGGCGCCGATGGCGTGCTCAAGTTCGAAACCTATTTTTCGCTCAGCTGCCAGAACTGCCCGGACGTGGTGCAGGCGCTGAACCTGATGGCGGTGCTGAACCCCAACATCCACCATGTCGCCATCGACGGCGCGCTGTTCCAGCAGGAAGTCGAGGCGCGCCAGGTGATGGCGGTGCCCACCGTCTACCTCAATGGCGAAGTCTTCGGCCAGGGCCGCATGGAAGTGGAACAGATCGTGGCCAAGCTGGACACCGGCGCCGCAGCGCGCGATGCGAAGAACATCGCCGCCAAAGCGCCTTTCGATGTCCTGATCGTCGGCGGCGGCCCGGCCGGCGCGGCGGCGGCCATCTATGCCGCACGCAAGGGCATCCGCACCGGCGTGGCGGCCGAACGCTTCGGCGGCCAGGTGCTGGACACCATGGCCATCGAGAACTTCATCTCCGTGCAGGAAACCGAAGGCCCGAAGATGGCCGCGCAGCTGGAGCAACACGTGCGCCAGTACGAAGTGGACATCATGAACCTGCAGCGCGCCGAAAAACTGGTGCATGGCGACGAGCTGATCGAAATCCAGCTGGCCAACGGCGCTTCGCTGAAAGGCAAGACCGTGATCCTGAGCACCGGTGCGCGCTGGCGGCAGATGAACGTGCCCGGCGAAAACGAATACCGCAACAAGGGCGTGGCCTATTGCCCGCACTGCGACGGTCCGCTGTTCAAGGGCAAGCGCGTGGCGGTGATCGGCGGCGGCAACTCCGGCGTGGAGGCGGCCATCGACCTGGCCGGCATCGTCAACCACGTCACCCTGATCGAATTCGACCATCAACTGCGCGCCGATGAAGTGCTGCAGCGCAAACTGCGCAGCCTGCCCAACGTCAAGATCATCACTTCGGCCATGACCACCGAGGTCACCGGCGACGGCCAGAAGGTCAACGGCCTGGTGTACGAAGACCGCGGCAACAACGGCAAGCACGCGCTGGCGCTGGAAGGCGTGTTCGTGCAGATCGGCCTGCTGCCCAACACCGAATGGTTGAAGGGCACGGTGGACCTGTCCCCACGCGGCGAGATCATCGTCGACGAACGCGGCCAGACTTCGCTGCCCGGCGTGTTCGCCGCCGGCGACGTCACCACGGTGCCGTACAAGCAGATCGTGATCGCCATGGGCGAAGGCTCCAAGGCCGCGCTGAGCGCGTTCGACCATTTGATCCGCACTTCGGCACCGGTCGAAGAAGCGGAAGCGAAGGCGGCGTGATGCATGCTTCCCTTCTCCCGCCGGGAGAAGGTGGCGCGAAGCGCCGGATGAGGGAGTGCGAACTCCAACCCACGGAAAGTCCGTTACAAGCTGACACCCCATTCCCTCATCCGCCCTCCGGGCACCCCGTATCAAGTACGGGGCAGGCTCTTCCCCCGGAGGGGGAAGGAAAAGCTACTCTTCCCCCATGAACCTGCGCGACCTCAAGTACCTGCTGGCGCTCGCCGACCACAAGCATTTCGGTCGCGCGGCCGCGGCGTGCTTCGTCAGCCAGCCCACCTTGTCCACCCAGATCAGGAAACTGGAAGAAGAGCTGGGCGTGCCGCTGGTGGAACGCGCGCCGCGCAAGGTCATGCTGACGCCGGCCGGCCGCGATGCCGCCGAACGCGCGCGCCGCATCGTCGCCGAAGTCGAGCAGATGAAGGAGGCCGCGCGCCGCAGCCAGGACCCGGAAGCCGGCACGGTGCGGCTGGGTATCTTCCCGACGCTCGGGCCCTATCTGCTGCCGCATGTCATCCCGCGCATCCGCGAACGCTTCCCCCAGCTGGAACTGTTGCTGGTGGAAGAGAAGAGCGACGTGCTGCTGTCGCGCCTGCACGAAGGCAAACTGGACACCGCCCTGCTGGCGCTGCCGGTGCACGACGACCAGTTGCACAGCGAATTCCTGTTCGAGGAACCGTTCCTGCTGGCGGTGCCGGAGAACCATCCGCTGGCCGAACTCGATTCGCTGAGCCTGGGCGAACTCTCCAACCAGAAACTGCTGCTGCTGGAAGACGGCCACTGCCTGCGCGAGCAGGCGCTGGAAGTCTGCCGGCTGTCGGGCGCCAACGAGAAATCCGAATTCCGCGCCACCAGCCTGGAAACGCTGCGGCAGATGGTGGCCGCCAGCGTGGGCATTACCCTGCTGCCCACGCTGGCGATCAAACCGCCGGTAGCGCGGTCACAGAACATACATTTGCTAGGCTTCAGCGACTCGCATCCCAGCCGCCAGATTGCGATGCTATGGCGCAGGAGTTCGGCGATGGCGGGGTTCCTGCTGGAGCTGTCGAAGGTATTCTCCGAGTTGCCGGCGGAGCTGTTCTCGCCCACTCCCGAAATCGGCCTGCAGCCGCCTCTGTCCGCGGGCAGGAAATCTGCCGGCAAACGCCACTGAAGCCCCACACCAGGATAACCAAGAGCACCATGACCTCAGCATCCAAACTGCAACAACTCCGCGAGCTTTCCGTTGTGGTCGCCGATACCGGCGACTTCGACGCGGTAAAACGCCTGCGCCCGGTCGACTGCACCACCAACCCCACCCTGGTGCGCAAGGCGCTGGATCTGCCGGTCTACGCAGAGGCCATCGAGAAAGAACTGGCCTGGGCGCGCACGCAAGCAAGCGACAAACAGGCATTGGTCGAAGAAGTGGTGGACCGCCTGACCATCGCGGTGGGTTCGGCCCTGGCTGGACTGGTCCCGGGGCGCGTGTCGACCGAAGTGGACGCCGACCTGGCCCACGACACCGAAGCCACGGTGAAGAAGGCGCACAAGTTCATCGGCATGTACGCCGCGCGCGGCATCGGCCGCGAACGCATCCTGATCAAGGTCGCCGCCACCTGGGAAGGCGTGGAAGCGGCGCGCCAGCTGCAGCGCGACGGCATCGACTGCAACCTGACCCTGATCTTCAACCGCACCCAGGCCTTGGCCTGTTCGGAAGCCGGTGCGTTCCTGATTTCGCCGTTCGTGGGCCGGATCCTGGACTGGTACGTGGCGCGTGGCCAGACGCCGGCGAACATCGATGCGGACCCGGGTGTGGTGTTCGTGCGCGGCGTCTACGACGAATTCAAGCGCCGCGGCTCCAGCACGGTGGTGATGGGCGCCTCGTTCCGCTCCACCGCGCAGATCGAAGCGCTGGCCGGTTGCGACCGCCTGACCATCTCGCCGGACCTGCTGGAAAAACTGGAAGCGGAAACCGGCGAACTGCCGCGCAAACTTTCGCCCGCCAAACCCGAGGCCAATGCCGCTACGCCTATCGACGCGGCACGCTTCGCCAAGGACCTGGCGGAAGACCCCATGGCGACCGAAAAATTGCGCGATGGCATCGCCGCCTTCGCCAAGGACCTGGTGGGTCTGCGCCAGACCATCGCCGACCGCTTGTCCGCCGCTGCGTGAAGCTACGTACCGTTCTGTTCGCCGGCGCGGCGCTGATGGCGCTGGTCTGGTGGCTTTCGTCGCGCTCGCCGCAAGGGGCGGTGCAGGCATCGGCGGCCAGCCCGGGTTGTCCGCTTCCGCCGGCGGTGAGGAAAGGAAACGCGCCGCTGCAAAGCGATGTGCCGGACTCGCTGCGCCCCTTCACGTTGGCGGCGGCTACGTTGAAGCCGCTGGCCGGCTTCAGCGTCGATGCGCGCGTGCTTTCGCGCGAGGACTACCGCATGGGCCGGGAGGCGGAACTATCGCCCACCGACCTGGCATTGGGCTGGGAACGCATGCGCGAAGACGAGGTGATCTCGCAGCTGAGCATCAGCCAATCCTCGCGCTGGTACAACTATCGCTGGGAACAGGAACCGCCGCTGCCGCCGCACGAGATCGCCACCAGCAGCGCCAACATGCACATGATTCCCGCCGATGCGGCCGTGGCCGATGCGCTGGACGCGATACGCAAGGGCGACAACGTGCGCATCGACGGCTGGCTGATCGAGGCCAACGCACCCGATGGCTGGCGCTGGCGCAGTTCGACCACGCGCGAGGACACCGGCGGCGGCGCCTGCGAAGTGATCTACGTGTGTTCGATCAGCAGGCAATGACGCAGGCGAAAGCCTAAGCGCGTCCATTGCGCGGTTCTTCAAGGATTTCGCGGCGCCAGAACCACCTTGTTCCGGCCCTCGCCCTTGGCCTCGTATAGCGCGCGGTCGGCCCTTTCCAACGCCGCGGTCGCAGTCTGTTCGTGGGCAAGGCGCGTCGCCACGCCCACGCTGACCGTCAGTTTCACCGGCTGGCCCTGCCAGTCCACCGTCGACTCCTCGATCTGCAGGCGGATCCGCTCGCCGATTTCCCACGCCTGCTCCTCCTTCGGACCAGGCAGCAGCACCAGGAATTCCTCGCCGCCGTACCGTCCCAACAGATCGCCAGGCCGCAAGGCCCGCATCAGGACCTGGGCCAGATGCTTGAGGCATTGATCGCCGCAGGCATGGCCGTAGGTGTCGTTGACCCCCTTGAAACCGTCCACATCGACGAACAGCAACGCCAGGATCTGGTCCTGTTTGTGGGCTTCGATAAAAGCATGGCGTAGCGCCAGGTCGATGGCGTTGCGGTTGAGCATGCCGGTCAATGCGTCCAACTCGGCCGAACGGCGCAGCTTGTGCGTCTCGCGGGCTTCGGCGGTTTGCTGCAAGATCAGGTGCCCGAACTGTTCGGCCAATGCGAGCTCTTCCGCGCTGAATGCCTGCGGACCCACTCGCTCCAGCAGGGCTACGCCCACATCGCCTTTGCCCGTGGTCAGCGGCACCGCCGCATAGACCATGCTCGCCGCACGCGGCTGCGCGCTTCCCGGCACCGGATTCATGATCAGCTCGGTCATCGGCTGCTTGCGCTGCGCCACCGCACGCAGCGTCGCATCGTTGACGTCGATCAACGCGGACATGCGCGAGGTATGGGTGACCGGCTCGGTGATCCGGGTCTGGTCGTAGCCAGGACGGGAAAGGACGATGGTGGCCGAATTCAACTGCATCCAGGGCAACAGGCTTTCCATCGCCATCTGCACCGCGTACCACTCCATGTCCTTGGGAGCGACTTCGCGCAGGCGCTTGCGCAGCAGAGCGGCCAGATCGGTATAGGCCTGTTGCTGCAACAACCGCTGTTCGCTGGCCTTGCGGGCTATGCGCTCCTGCTCGTGCTTGAGGCGGAAATCGGCGATGCGGCCGATCAGCGCGACCACCAGCACCACCGCCACCAGCACCAGCCCGATCTGATAGCCGAACCGGCCCCAGAACGGATGCGCCATCCCGCGCACGCTCAGCTCGAACATCGTGCAGCTGACCCCGAGCATGATCAGCGCGGTCAGCAGCGGCCAGCCCAGCCACACCTTGCGCAGGATGGCGTCGAAGAAGGCGAGCATCGCAAGCACGGCCGCCGCCGCCCAACCTATGATCACCAGTATCTGCATGGTCACCGCAGCGAATGCGAAGCCGCACAAACCGGCCGCGGCGAGCGCCGTCATCGCCGAAGCGCCGGCGACCGGCACCCAGCGCAGCCAGAAGTTGTCCGGGCGCCGCCCTGCGAAATCGCGCGCCGTACAGATTCCGGACGCACTCACCAGCAGCATGGCGATATTGGTGCCCTGCCCTCCCAGCGGCCTCAGCCAGGCCAGGAAGGGAACCGTGTAGGCATGCCCGTTGACCACCAGCATCAGCAGGAACGAAGTACTGACGAAGGCCAGGAAGCTCAGGAACGCCAGCTCGCGCGCGCCCAGGCAAAGCGAGATCGCAACGATCGCCAGCACCAGCATGCAGGCGTACAAGGCGATCGCGACCGCCAGCGCCCTTTTGTCCTGTTCGGCCCCCAGCGCCATGCGCACGACCTGCGGGCGCAAGGTGCGCGCCAGCTCGGCACTGGCGATCACATCGACGCTGACCGGTCCGTGCCAGTGCCCGGGCAGCGTTTGCGAAAAGGCCATCGGCAACAGTCCGTCGTGAGGCTGGGGGTGGAAGAAATCCTGTACCGGCGGATCCCAGCCGGGAGCCTGCAGCCGCAACTCCTTCAATTCGACCCGGTTGAACCTCAGCTGCCAGGGGGATTCCTCCGGGCCGCGGCTGGGCAGATCGAAGCGCAACCGGAACCGCGCCGGGCTTCCCTCCGGCGGAAGCACCACGCCGCGGCCGTCCAGGCTGAGGTGAGCGCGCGGTTGCGCATCCAGCAACTCCAGGGCGACCGGAATTTCCAGCGGTGGCGCTACGGAATTTTGGGCGCGCGCAACGCCTTCCCAGGCCATGGTCAGGGACAGGGCCAACAGAGCCCATGCCAGCCACCGCGGGCCCGTGCCCCGCAGGATGCGCAACCACGAATTACTACCCCGTGGCAGGCAGCGCACCCGGATCCTCCTCACTCTGGTCCTCGCACCCCTGCTCCAGCGGCAGCTCCTTCAGGCCGGCCACCGCCTCGTCGACGTAGGAATCCGGAACGCAGACCCGCAAAACGCCGAACAGCGGCAGCTCGCCCGCGCCTCCCAGCAGGGATTCGCCAAAAATGAACACCGGAATATCCAGGCCTTCCAGCGCATGCTTGGCCAGATGGGCCTCGATCAGATTGTTGGCGCGATAGACGACTTGCACGGCGGATCCCCCCGGATACCGTCCCCAGAGTAACCCCAGTTCGACCGGAACCACGGCCTCCTCGCAGGAAGTGCACGGGCGCGTCGGCTAAACTGTGACCCCGAACGCAAGGCTCCCGCACCGCATGTCCGCTGCATCTCCCGACCCCTCCGCGCTTCACGATGCCCACGCAAACCCGGCGGCCGGCGAGAAGAACGACTTCATCCGCCAGATCGTCCGCGAGGACCTGGCCAGCGGCAAGCACGCGGTCGTGCACACCCGTTTCCCGCCCGAGCCCAATGGCTACCTGCACATCGGGCACGCCAAGGCGATCTGCCTGAACTTCGGCATCGCCGGCGAATTCAGCGGCACCTGCAACCTGCGCTTCGACGACACCAACCCGGCCAAGGAAGACCCCGAGTTCGTCGCCGCCATCCAGGACGACGTGCGCTGGCTGGGTTACGAGTGGGCCTCGCTGCGCCATGCCTCGGATTATTTCGATGTGTACTACCTGGCGGCGGAGAAACTGATCCGCGACGGCCTGGCCTACGTGGACGACCTCGACCCGCACTTCATGCGCGAATTCCGCGGCACGCTGGTGATCCCGGGGCGCAATTCGCCCTACCGCGACCGTTCGGTGGAAGAGAACCTCGACCTGTTCCGACGCATGCGTGCGGGCGAGTTCCCGGACGGCGCGCGCACTTTGCGCGCCAAGATCGACATGGCCAGCGGCAACATGAACCTGCGCGATCCCGCGCTGTACCGCATCAAGCACGTCGAACACCAGAACACCGGCAACGCCTGGCCGATCTATCCGATGTACGACTTCGCCCATGCCCTGGGCGATGCGATCGAAGGCATCACCCATTCCCTGTGCACGCTTGAATTCGAGGACCACCGCCCGTTGTACGACTGGTGCGTGGACAAGGTGGCGCTGACCGCGCATCCCGAATTGCTGCAGCCGCTGCTGGACCGCGGCCTGCCGAAGGAAGCGGCCAAGCCGCGCCAGATCGAATTCTCCCGCCTCAACATCAACTACACGGTGATGAGCAAGCGCAAGTTGACCACGCTGGTCGGCGACAAGCTGGTGGACGGCTGGGACGACCCGCGCATGCCGACCCTGCAGGGTCTGCGCCGCCGCGGCTACACGCCGGCCGCGCTACGCCTGCTGATCGACCGGGTAGGCATCAGCAAGCAGAACTCGCTGATCGACTTCAGCGTTCTGGAAGGCAGCCTGCGCGACGACCTGGATGCGGCCGCGCCGCGACGCATGGCGGTGGTCGATCCGCTCAAGCTGGTGCTGGCCAACCTGCCGGAAGATCACGACGAAACGCTGACCTTTTCCAACCATCCCAAGGACGAATCCTTCGGCAAGCGCCAGATTCCGTTCTCGCGCGAGCTGTGGATCGAACGCGAGGATTTCGCCGAAGTGCCGCCCAAGGGCTTCAAGCGCCTGATTCCCGGCGGCGAAGTGCGCCTGCGCGGCGCCGGCATCGTGCGTTGCGATGAAGTGGTCAAGAACCATGCCGGCGAAATCGTCGAACTGCGCGGCTGGCTGGACCCCGAATCGCGTCCCGGCATGGAAGGCGCCGAGCGCAAGATCAAGGGCACCATCCACTGGGTCGGCGCCAGGCACGCGGTGCCGGCCGAATTCCGCTTGTACGACCGCCTGTTCACCGTGCCCGATCCGGACGACGAATCGGAAGGCAAGACCTACCAGGATTACCTGAACCCCGAATCGCGCAAGTCGGTGCAAGGCTATGTGGAACCGGCGGCCGCGAGCGCTGAACCGGAGCAGTCGTTCCAGTTCGAGCGCATCGGTTATTTCGTCGCCGACCGTCGCGACCATCGCAGCGATGCGCCGGTGTTCAATCGCAGCGTGACGTTGCGGGATACGTGGGCTACGAAGGCCTAAGATGTCTTCGAACCTGCCCGCGCTGAGACGTGCGGTGCAGGCAGGGCTGTACCTCCGGACACACGATTTGGATCCGATCGCCGCAATAACTCGATCGTCATTCCCGCGAAGGCGGGAACCCAGCGACTCGAGGCTCGACACGCACAAGTCACTGGATCCCCGCCTTCGCGGGGACGACGGTACTTTTTTACCCAACTCAAGGAATTCGGCTATGCATCGCATGACCCGGCTTTTCCTGCTGCTGCTTGCGCTCACACTTTCATTGGCCGCCTGCGCAGCCCCCACAACCACGGAACCGGCTACCGGCAACCTCGCAGGTACCACCCCGCCTGCGCCGCCCGAACCGCCGCGCGCCCCGCCACCGATGTCCACGCCGCTGCCGCCGCGCGAGGTCCGGCAGGAAGTCGTCGTCGACACCTCCTGCAAAACCAGCGCCGATTGCGCGGTGAAGAACGTCGGCAACTGCTGCGGCGCCATGCCCGCCTGCGTCAACAAGGACAGCCCGACCGACCCTGCCGCCGTACAGGCCGCTTGCTCGGCCAAGGGCATGATGGGCGTGTGCGGCTTCGCCGAGATCAGTTCCTGCCAATGCGACAATGGCCAATGCTCACCCGCCGGCGACGCCGCGAAGGTCCAGTGATGCTCTACGCGCAAGTCCATCTGACCTTGCCCGCCTGGGTGCATGAAACCGTCGATGCATCGCTGGCCTACGCCAGCGACGCCGACAAGGTGGCGCTGGCCATCGAACTGTCGCGCATCAATATCGACGCCGACACCGGCGGGCCCTTCGGCGCCGTGGTGTTCGGGCCGGACGACCGCATCATTTCGGTCGGCGTCAATCGCGTGCTGCCGCAGAACACTTCGCTGGCCCATGCCGAAAACATGGCCTACATGTTGGCCCAGCAGCGCTTGCAGACCGCGCGCCTCAACGAGCGTGTCGGCGGAACGGTGACGCTGGCCACCTCGTCGCAACCGTGCTGCCAGTGCTACGGCGCCACGGTCTGGGCAGGCATCGACCGTCTGCTGATCGGCGCGCGTGCCGAAGACGTGATGGAGTTGACCGAATTCGACGAAGGCCCGCTTCCGGCAGACTGGATCGGCGAATTGAACAAGCGCGGCATCGAAGTGGTCCGCGACCTCAATCGCGATGCGGCGCGCGAGGTCCTGCGCAGTTATGGCGAACGCGGCGGCGACCGCTATTGACGCTATTTGCCTCGGCAGGAGCAACTCATGACTGGGCTGCTTTGTTATTGCCGCCAGGGCTTCGAGCCCGAGCTTGCAGCTGAACTGACCGAGCGCGCCGCACTCGCCGGCCATCCAGGCTATGCGCGCACCGAGCGCAATAGCGCCCATGTGGCGTTCGTCTGCGACGACGGCGCTGCGCTATCGAAAGCGTTGCCATGGCGCGGACTGATCTATGCGCGACAGAAACTGCAGCTGATCGCAGAACTGCGCGGACTCGATCCCAAGGACCGCATCACCCCCATGCTCGCGGCGCTGGCGGGGCAATCGCGCTTCGGCGATCTGTGGGTGGAACATCCCGATTCGGATGCCGCCAAGCCGCTGGCCGGATTGGCGCGCAGCTTCGGCAACGCCCTGCGCCCCGCGTTGCGCAAGGCCGGCCTGATGACGGACAAGGAAAATCCGCGGCTTCCCCGCCTGCATGTCGCTTTCGTCGACGGCGACCATGCCTTCCTGGCTATCGGCGATCCGCAAGACGGCTCTCCCTGGCCGCTTGGCATTCCGCGCTTGAAGCTCCTTTCCGACGCCCCTTCGCGTTCGGCCTTGAAACTCGAAGAAGCCCTGCTGATCCTGCTCGATGCGCAGGAGCGCGAAACGCTGCTGAAAGCGGGCATGACCGCCGCCGACCTGGGCGCCGCGCCGGGCGGATGGACCTGGATCCTCACCCGCCACCACCTGCGCGTGGTCAGCGTGGACAACGGACCCTTGCGCCAGAACGTGATGGACAGCGGACTGGTCGAGCACCTGCGCGCGGACGGCTTTCAATGGAAGCCTTCGCAACCGTTGGACTGGATGGTCTGCGACATGGTGGAGCAACCCCGGCGCGTGGCCGAACGCATGGCCACCTGGTTCCGCGAGGGCTGGTGCAGGCATGCGGTCTTCAACCTGAAGCTGCCGATGAAGAAACGCTGGGACGAGACGCGGTTGTGCCTGGATCTCTTCGCCGAACAATCCGAAAGGCCCGTGACCGTTCGCGCCAAACAGCTTTACCACGACCGCGAGGAGATCACCGTCTTCGCTTCGACTACCCGCTTGTAGAACCATCGTCAACGACAGACAAGAGATACCGCATGAACGTAAAAGACAGCAACGGCACTCCGCTCAGCGAAGGCGATTCGGTCACCGTCATCAAGGACCTGAAGGTCAAGGGCACCTCGCTGACGATCAAGCGCGGCACCCTGATCAAGGGCATCCGCCTGACCGACGACGAGGAAGAGATCGAGTGCAAGGTGGAGAAGATCAAGGATCTGGTGCTGAAAACCTGCTTCCTCAAGAAGGCCTGAGCCATGGCCGCGACCTGGATCACCATCGCCGCGTCCTCGCTGCCCGAAATCATCCGCATGGCGCGTCCGTTGTTCACCCGCACGCCGCAGGTGGACAACAGCCATCAGCCGCGAATGGATTTGATCGGCGAGCAGATCGCCCAGCTGCAGGATGCAGCGACGCAGAATGCGGATTCGATCAAGAAGCTGGCCACCGACATGCAGAAGACCATCGAGGTCCTGCAGGTGGGCGCGGACCGGGCCGAACGCCGATTGCGCCGTGCCGGCCAGTTGACCTTGATCGCGATCACGGTCGCAGTTCTGGCTTTTGCCCTCGCCGCCTACGCGCTGGCGCGCTGAACGATCCCGCCGGCGCCGCCGGGGTCTCATTCCGTGCAACGCCGTCGTGGCAAGCTACTCCCCTGAAGAAGGACAGCGGCCATGCAACCCATCGAACTCAAGGACCCCGCCGGGTTCGCCAACGAATTCCTGCGACTGACCCTGCTGCAGGGTTTCCAGTCGTTGACCAAGCGCGATCTGGAGCTGCTGATCTTCGTGCTGCTGGAACGCGACGGCGCCATCCAGCGTAGCGATTCCAACGCCGCCGCCGCATTGCGCCTGCGGGTCACCCCGGCCAAGGTCAAAGCCTTGCGCCGCGACGGCTACGCGCGCTGGCGGGCGCTGGTGCCGGAGGAAAGCGACGCGGCCCTGCAACGCATCGTGGCCAGCGTGCTGACCGAAGAGAACCTGCGCTCCGGGGCCAAGCACGTCAGCGAGCGCAGCAAGAAGGAAGGTTTCCTGGCGGTGCGCGTCGAGCACCCGGACGACCAGCAGCAGTTCGAGCAGGCCATCCTCGACGTGGGCGCGCTGCCGGTCTACGAACGCAACCGCGAGGTGGTGGCGGTGCGTTTCGACACCCTGCTCAAGATCGCCGAGAAATGGGGCTACCTGCAGCCCGATCCCAAGGCGATCACAGACGAGTTGAACAAGCTGGCCCCCACCGCGGAAGAAGTCGCCGACTTGCTGAAGAAGGACGTGACCAAATTGCGCTGGCAGGAAGTGCGCAATGCGCTCAACAGCCTGGGGGCGAAGGCGATAGCGAGCACCGCCGAAGGTGGGTTGAAGGGCGTGCTGAAGATCGTGTTCCCGTTCATTCCGGGGTGACGGCTTACTTCGTGCTCGCTCCTTTCGGCGCCCGGCAATAACCCGACCGTCATCCCCGCGAAGGCGGGGGCCCGGGGACTTTGCTTTTATCGCGAAGAGCACCCCTCCCCAACCCTCCCTGCGCCCCGAAGGAAGTCCCCTTGGGGGACTTCGCAAGGGAGGGGGCTACTACAAACCCGAAGCCTTGCGCCAGAACAGCGCCGCCAGCGGTGGAATTTTCCCGGCCACTCCCAGTACGAACCCGCGCAACAGCGTGGCGTGCATTTCGTCGTTGGAGAAAACCTGGTTGATGCCGTCGAACGCATACGCCGCGGCCGCATTCTCGCTGCGGCACTCGCGCGCCCAGCGCGCGAGGCGGTGCGGCGAGGACCAGTCCGCGCGTCGCGACTGCGCATCGGCGATGGCGTCGCGCAATCTGGCGACATCGCGCAAGCCCAGGTTGACGCCCTGCCCGGCCAACGGATGCACTACGTGCGCCGCATCGCCCATCAGCAGCACCTTGCCGGAAACATAGGCATCGGCCAATTGACGACGCAAAGGGAAGGCGACGCGACGCGAGACCGCATGCACTCCGCCCAGTCGCGATTCGAAAGCGCTGGTGAGTTCGCGGTCGAAGGCATCGTCCTGCAGCGCCAACACGCGATCCGCTTCTTCGTTGGGCAGGGTCCAGACGATGGAACTGCGTCCGTCCACGAACGGCAGGAAAGCCAGCGGGCCGCTCGGCAGGAACCGTTGCCAGGCGGTCTGTTCGTGCGGCTTTTCGGTTTCCACGAAAGCCACCACGCCGCGCTGCCGGTAATCGTGCGACGACACCTGCAGGCCGGCCAACTGGCGCAACGTGGAGTCGGCGCCATCGGCGGCGATGGCAAGACGCGCCTCCAGGCGGGTGCCGTCGTCCAGGCGCAGGCGCACGCCGCCGGCATCGGTCGATGCATCGCCCTGCTCCATCGATTCGACCCGCGCCGGGCAATGCAGGCGCACGCCTGCCGCCGGCAGCGCCGCCCACAGGCGATCGGTCAGCAGATTGTTCTCGACGATCCAACCCAGCTGGTCGCGGCCCAGCAGGTCGGCGTCGAACGACAATTCGCCGCCACCGGACGCATCCCATACCCGCATCCTGCGATAGGCCTGCGCACGCGCGTCGCGAACCGGCTCCCAGACTCCCAGGCCGTCCAGCAATGCCGCATTGTCCGGAGCGAAGGCATACACGCGCAGGTCCGGTGTTGCGGCGGACCAGTGCGCAGGCTCGCGGCCTTCGACCAGCGCCACTTCCAGGCCCAGCTTGGCCAGCGACAACGCGCAGGCCGCGCCCACTACGCCGCCGCCGACTACTGCTATGTCCAAGCGACGGCGGTTCATGGGTTTGCCTTGTGGAAATATCGGTTGGACAAACGAAGAGCGAATCCCCCCTGCCCCCCTTTTTCAAAGGGGGAGTGGTCATGCCTTTTGAAAAATAATGCGCGAGCCGACGTATCCGCCGATATCAGGCGGAATACAGACCGCCCGCGCCGTTCCCCCCTTTGAAAAAGGGGAGCAGGGGGGATTTGCTCTTGGCGCATCGCAGAAAAGCTCATCGGCACAACTCCGGCACTTCCCCGCGGAAGCCCATCGCCCCGCCCACCAGCATCGACTGCAACGCCGCCGAATTGTCGGCCGCGATCAGACCCAGACTGCGCAGCGGGCGCGCCAGCGGCGAGGCGTTGCCGGTGATCCGCGCCAGACCATCGGAGAATTCCAGCGTACGCCGCCGATCCTCGCTGCGACGTTGCGCATAGTGGTCCAACAGTGCGGGCGCACCTGGGTCCTGAGCGTGTTCGATCAACTCGGCCAAGGTCAGCGCATCGCGCAACCCCAGATTGAAACCCTGCGCGCCGATCGGATGGATGGTCTGCGCGGCATTGCCCAGCAGCACCGCGCGCGCGGCGGTCGTACGCTCGGCCACCACCTTGACGATGGGATAGGCGCTGCGTTCGCCGGTGGCGAGGAAGCGCCCCACGCGCCAGCCGAATACCCGCTGGATGCGCTCCATCCACGCCGCATCGCCCAGCGCCGCCACTGCTTCGGCTTGTTCGTTCGCCACGCCGTGCACCACACCGAAATGGCGATCGCCGCGCGGCAACAGCGCGGTCGGTCCGTGTTCGCCGAAACGTTCGTAAGCAGTGCCGTCCGGCGCCTGTTCGGCGCGCATGCGGGCGACGAACAGGGTCTGCCGGTAATCGTGTTCGCTGGCGGCGATGCCCAAGGCATCGCGCAATCCGCTGCGGGTACCGTCGGCAGCCACCAGCAGGCGTGCGGAGAGTTCTCGCTCGCCCTGCCCATCGGCGATGCGCAGGCTGCGCGATTCGTCACGCGACCCACCCAGACCAACGAAACGCGCGGGCCGGTACCGCGTGAGCCGTTTCAGTTCCGACAACCGCGCTTCCAGCGCCTCGCCGAAATCGCGCGCCACCACCACCTGCCCGAATGCATCGCGACCGTAATCGGCCGCTTCCAGCCGGGTCCTGCCGAAGTCGCCCTGGCGGCTGACATGGATGCGCCGGATCGGGCCGGTGGGCGCGCGCAGCTTGGCCATCACCCCCAGCGCGGTCAGCGCGTTGACCGTGGCGCCGGCGAAGCTGAGGTTGCGCTGGTCGAACACCGCCGGCATGACGCCGGCCGGCGTGGCTTCCACCAGGCCGGTGTCCAGGCCCAGGCGATCCAATGCGATGGCCAGGCTGGCGCCGACCAGGCCGCCGCCAACGATGAGTACGTCGTGTGTGAATACATCGTGTTTTTCGGTCATGTCCCTATGATAAGCCCGCTGCGGTGGGCTCTCCGTTAGAATGAGCGCCTGAGCTTCCCGGATAGGCCTTGCATGAACACCACGACCCAGCGCGCCATCGTCTTCACCCTGATCGCTTCGTTGCTGGTGGCGACGCGGCTGAACCTGCCCCTGTCGCTGACCCATTTCGGGCCGATTCCGGATGCTTCCTGGGCTGCGTTCTTCCTGGGCGGTTTCTACCTGCGCGGCTGGTCGCGCTGGGCATTCCCCGTGTTCATGGCGCTGGCGGTGCTGGCGGACTATGTGGTGATCAGCGGCCAGGGCATGGATTTCTTCGCCCACTACTGCATGTCGGCCGCGTACTGGTTCCTCATCCCGGCCTACTTCGCGCTCTGGTTCGGCGGCCTGCTGGCGCGTCGCTACTACAACGCCACCGCAGGCGCCGACACCAGCGGCAAGGTGCTGGCGGTGCTGGCGGCAAGCCTGTTCGCCTCGGTGGTGCTGTGCCATCTGTTGAGCCAGGGCAGCTTCTACTGGATCAGCGACAGCGTCGCCAACCCCAGCTTCGCCGGCTGGTGGAAGAACTACAGCGACTGGTTCATCCCCTACCTGCGCACGGCTGCGATCTATGTAGGTTTGGCGGTCATCGTGCATGTCGGCGTGACCCAGGCGGCGCGTCTGCGGGCGCGGGCCAAATTGCCGCGCTAGAGGCTCCCCCGTGGGTAATCGCCTGTCCAAGATCTACACGCGTACCGGCGACGACGGCACCACCGGTCTGGGCGACGGCACCCGGGTCGGCAAGGATTCGGCGCGGGTCAACGCCTATGGAACGGTGGACGAAGCCAATTCCAGCATCGGCGTGGTGCTTGCGGCGCAGGTGCCGGACGATATCCGCGCGCTGCTGACCACGGTGCAGCATCAGTTGTTCGATCTGGGCGGCGAGCTCTGCATTCCCGGACATGCGGCGATCAGCGCCGAAGATGTGGACGCGCTGGAGCGCCAGTTGGATCAGTACAACGAAAACCTGCCGGCGCTGAAGGATTTCATTCTGCCCGCCGGCGGCGAAGCGGCAGCGCGCTGCCATCTGGCGCGCACCATCGTGCGCCGCGCCGAACGCGAGACGGTGACCCTGGCCCGGCATGACGCCGTGCGGCCGGAAGCCATCCGCTACCTCAACCGGCTCTCGGACCTGCTGTTCGTGCTCGCGCGGGTGCTGGCCCGGGCCGACGGCCAGGGCGAAGTACTGTGGAACCACGAACGCCGGCACGCCTGAGCCGACTCGCCCGGCATTCCGTTTAGCGACCTCGCCCCGGCCATGATCATCTTCACCCACCCCGCCTGCCTGGCGCACGACCCCGGTCCGGAACATCCGGAACGGCCGGCCCGGCTGGAAGCGGTGCTGGCCGGACTGCGCGCCGAACACGGCGACCTGGACTGGCGCGAAGCCCCGCTGGCCAAGCTCGGCGACTTGCGGCGCGTGCATACCGAAGCCTTGCTGAGCGAGGTGCTGGACAGCGATTTCAACGGTTACCGCATGCTGGACCCGGATACGGTGACCTGCCCGGATTCGCGCGCCGCCGCGCTGCGCGCCGCCGGAGCCGCGGTGGCGGCGGTGGATGCGGTCATGCTGGGCGACAGCCGGGCAGCGTTCTGCGCAGTCCGCCCGCCGGGCCACCACGCCACCGGCGATACCGCCATGGGGTTCTGCCTGCTCAACAACGTCGCGGTGGCGGCAGCCCATGCCTGCGACCGGCACGGACTGGAGCGCGTGGCCATCGTCGATTTCGACGTCCACCACGGCAACGGCACGCAGGCCATCTTCTACGAGGAGCCTCGGGTCGATTACTTCAGCACCCACGAGTCGGGCATCTATCCCAACAGCGGCACCCCGCGCGAACGCGGCGTCGGCAATGTGTTCAACGCCTTGCTGCCGCCGGGCACGGGCGGCTTCCGGTTCCGCAACGTCTGGGCCGACACTCTGCTGCCGGTGCTGGACGATTTCCGCCCGCAACTGCTGCTCATCTCGGCCGGGTTCGACGCGCACATGCGCGACCCGCTGGCCGACCTGATGTTGGAAACCGAGGATTTCGCCTGGCTGACCCGGCAGCTGCGGGCCATCGCCGACCGCCACGCCTCGGGCCGGATCGTGTCCTTGCTGGAAGGGGGTTATGACCTGGAAGCGCTGCGCGACTGCAGCGTGGCTCACGTAAACGAGCTGCGCTGACGCTGCGCCGCGGCCGGTCCGTAGCGCGCATGATGAACCTCGCCCGAAACCTGACCCCGCCTTTCATTGCCCGTATGCTGGGGATACGGCAAGCTAGCGGCCGCTTTTGACCTTCTCCAGACGAGCCATACACCGCGTGCGCCCAGCCCTTCGCCTGCTACCGCTGCCGTTCAGTATCGCTTTGTGCCTGCCGGCGCTGGCCGAGGACAAACCCGACAACTGGGACCTGTGCCCGATCACCGACGCCATACCGGCATTCGATCAGGCCGAAGCGCCCAAACCCGGCACCACCCCGGCCCAGGCGCGCGAACAGAGGGCCACGCAGCCGACGGCCATCGAGGGCAACAAGTTGGGCGGCACCGAGCAGAACCTGGAATACGAAGGCAACGTCGTACTGCGCCGTGGCGACCAATTCCTCAATGCCGACAACCTGAAGTACGACCAGGAAACCGATACCTACGTCGCCGACGGCAACGTGCGCTACCAGGACGGCACCATGCGCATCATGGCCGCGCGCGCGCACGGCGACCAGAATACCGACACCCACGAAATCGAGGATGTGCAGTACCAGCTGGTCTCCCGTCGCGGCAATGGCGGCGCCGAGAGCATCGACCTCACCGGCGCCAAGGGACGCCTGCACGGCTCCACCTATTCCACCTGCGATCCCAAGCAGCGCGTGTGGGAACTTCGCTCCAACCGTATCGATGTGGACACCGACGAAGGCTGGGGCGTGGCCCGCGACGCCACCATCCGCATCGGCAAGGTGCCGGTGCTGTACGTCCCGTGGATCAAGTTCCCTATCGACGACCGCCGCCATACCGGCCTGTTGTATCCGGCGGTCGGCATGTCCGGACGCAACGGCTTCGATTACCGCCAGCCGATCTACTTGAACCTGGCGCCCAACTACGACGCCACCATCACTCCGCGCTACATGAGCGACCGTGGCGTTTCCCTGGGCGGGCAGTTCCGCTACCTGTACGAAGGCGGGCGCGGCACCTTCGACCTCAACTGGATGCCCAGCGACGATCTGGTCAAGGAACGCGAGCGCGACTACGCCAACGGCGAACCCGATCCCTACGGCGATCCCTTGCGCAGCAAGAACCGCGGCATGTTCCGTTACAGCGGTTCGCACAATCTCAACAGCGAATGGCAGGCGCGCGCAGACCTGGCCTGGGTCAGCGATTCGCGCTATGTCGAGGATTTCGCCAACTCGCTGTACGGGGTGTCGGCCACTTCGCTGGTCAGTACGCTCGGTCTCTACGGCCGCGGCCGTTATTGGACGGCCGGCGCCATGGCCGATGTCTGGCAGCTGTCGGACTACACGCTGACCGAAGGGTCCCTGCCCTACAACCGCTTGCCGCGCGTCTACTTCAATTGGGAACAGCCGTTCGGGCGTTGGTTTACCGCAGGCATCGATGCGGAGGCCGTCCGCTTCCAGCACAACCAGGTACTCGATGGCAACGGCCTGAACACCACGCCGGGCGGCAGCCGCCTGGACCTCAAGCCTTTCGTCTCGATGCCGCTGCAAGGCGCCTCCTGGTACATCACGCCCACGCTGGCCTGGCGCTACACCAGCTACAAGCTGGACGAGGAGTTCAGCGCCGATCCCCGCTTCACCGACACCAGCCCGTCGCGCAGCCTGCCGATCGCATCGCTGGATGCGGGCCTGTTCTTCGACCGCGACACCGAGATCAAAGGCGAGCGCTACCTGCATACGCTGGAGCCGCGCCTGTTCTATCTGAATGCCCCGTACCGCGACCAGAGCGGCATCCCGATCTTCGACACGCGGCCCTTCACTTTCAGCTGGGGCCAGCTGTTCCGCGACAACCGCTACTCCGGCCCGGATCGCCAGACCGATGCCAACCAGCTGACGCTGGCCTTGACCAGCCGTTTGCTGCGCCAGTCCGATGGCCACGAGAAACTTTCCGCGAGCCTGGGCCAGATTTTCTATTTCGACGAGTCGCGGGTCACCGCTCCGGGCGAGTTGCCGGTGGAAAGCGGGAAGTCCGCCTGGGTCGCCGACCTCAACTATGCGCCGACCGACCGCTGGACCATCGGCGCCTCCTATCAATGGAATCCCAAATTCCGTCGTGAGGACCTGTCCAGCCTGCGCGCGCGCTATCTGTTGCCCGACGACGGCGTGATCAACCTCGGTTATCGGTACCGCCGCAACGTCTCCAATGGCTCGGATTTGCTGGAACAGGCGGATTTCTCGTTCCTCTACCCCATCACGCCCACCTGGAGCGTGGTCGGCCGTTACTACTACTCGATCCTGGACAAGAAGCCGCTGGAAGCCCTGGCGGGCGTGCAGTGGGACAGCTGCTGCCTGGCCGTGCGCGCGGTGGTGCGCCGCTACGTGCGCAATCGCGAAGGAGATCTGAACAATGCCTTCCAGGTCGAGTTCGTACTCAAGGGTCTCGGCTCGGCCGGACAGAACACGGAGCGCACCTTGCGCCGTGCTATTCTCGGCTACTACCGCGACGACCTCTATCTCGTCCCGCCAAGCAACACTACGCCGGACCCCGACGACAACGATTCCGGCCCGGAATGAACCCATGAAGACTATGACTATCCGACTGCTCCTCGCCGGCGTGCTTGCCGCGCTGATGGCGTCCACGCCCGTGGCCGCCCAGAACAATCTGCAACCGCTGGACCGCATCGCCGCCGTGGTCAACGAAGACGTGATCCTGCAGAGCGAACTCGACCGCGCCGTGAAGAACGTCACCGCGCAGTACGCCAATCAGCCCGGACAGCTGCCGCCGCGCGAGGTGTTGGAGCGCCAGGTGCTGGAACGCCTGGTGCTGGTGCGGCTGCAGGTGGCGCGCGCCGCCGAAACCGGCATCCGCGTCAGCGACGACGAACTGAACAATGCCGTCGCCGCCGTCGCCCAGCAGAATGGCGTATCGGTCGATGCGCTGCGCCAGCGTCTGGCGGGAGAAGGCGTTCCTTTCGCCGATTTCCGCAGCTCGGTCCGCGACGAGATCACCGTGCAACGCCTGCGCCAGAGTTTCGCGCAGAGCCGCATCCAAGTGAGCGAGGCCGAGGTCGATGCGGCCATCGCTGCGCAGGCCAACAACACGCAATACCACCTTGCCCACATCCTGGTCGGCCTGCCCGAGGGCGCCACTGCCGAGCAGATCGCCACCGGACAGAAGAAGATCGAAGGCGTCAAAGGCCTGGTCGACCGGAACGAGCTCGATTTCCCCGCCGCCGCCGTGCGCTACTCGGACAGTCCCAATGCCCTGGAAGGCGGTGACCTTGGCTGGCGCAGCCTGGACGAAATTCCGGGCGCCTTCGCCGAGATGCTGAAGAGCATGAGCCCGGGTCAGGTGGTCGGTCCGATCCGTGGTCCCAGCGGCTTCCAATTGTTGAAGCTGGTGGAAGTGCGCGACGGCAGTCAGGCCGCGGCCAAGACCGTCACCGAATACCATGCCCGCCATATTCTGGTCCGCGTAACTCCGGTGCAGGATGCCGCTGCGGCCAAGGCCAAGATCGACACCCTGCGCGCGCGCATCGCCGGCGGCGCCGATTTCGTCGAGGTCGCCAAGGAATCTTCCGAAGACGCCAACAGCAAGAGCGAAGGCGGAGACCTGGGTTGGTTCGAAGCCAACGCATTCGGCCCGGCATTCGGCAAGGAAGTCACCGGCACTGCCGATGGCGCCGTTTCGGCCCCGTTCCGCACCGAGGCGGGCTGGCACATCCTGCAGCGCGTCGGCCAGCGTCAGACCGACGTCACCAGCACTACCCAGCGCGCCCAGGTCCGCGAGACCATCGGCCGTCGCAAACTGGAAGACGAATACAACCGCTACCTGCAGGAACTGCGTGGCGAAGCCTACGTCAATGTCCGCAACGGCAAGGGCGACGGCGAAACCCCGGCTGCTGCGGCTCCCGCCAGCGGCGGTTGAGTGAAACCCCGGCTCGCGCTGGTTCCGGGCGAGCCGGCCGGCATCGGTCCGGAATTATGCGTGCGCCTGGCGCAACAGCCGCGTTCGGATTGCACGCTGCTGGCCTTCGGCGACGCGGACACCTTGCAAGCCGCCGCGCACGCCCTGGATTTGCCGCTGCGCCTGCTTGAAGCAGGCGATGCCGCCAGTCTTCCCGGCGATCTGCGCCTGCATCCGGTTCCCAACGCCGTAGCCAACCATTTCGGCGGCACCGATCCGGGCAACGCGCGCGCGGTGATCGATGCGTTGTACGCCGCTTCCGATGCCTGCCTGAGCGGGGAATTGGATGGGCTGGTCACCGGACCCGTACACAAGGCCGCGATCAACGCCGGCGGCATCGCCTATACCGGCACCACCGAGCTGCTGGCCGAACGCGCCGGCTGCGACGTGGTGATGATGCTGGCCAACGACATCGTGCGCGTGGCGCTGGCCACCACCCATCTGTCGCTGCGCGCCGTGCCCGATGCGATCGAAGCACCCATGCTGGTCCGGGTGCTGCGCATTACCGAACAGGCGCTGCGCAAGGATTTTGGAATCGCCAAACCGGTCATCGCCGTGCTGGGGCTCAATCCGCACGCGGGCGAAGCGGGCCATCTGGGGCGCGAGGAAATCGAAGTGATCGAGCCAGTGCTGGAAATACTGCGCAACGAAGGCATGCGCCTGGCGGGCCCGCTGCCTGCCGATACCGCCTTCCTGCCGCAGAAGCTGGCTGGCTTCGATGCGGTGCTGGCGATGTACCACGACCAGGGCCTGCCAGTGCTCAAGTACAGCGGTTTCGAGCGCGCGGTGAACTTGACCCTGGGCCTGCCCTATCCGCGTGTGGCCGTGGACCATGGCACCGCGCTGGACCTGGCCGGCAAGGGCCTCGCCGATCCTTCCAGCCTGTTCGCCGCGGTGGAAACCTGCGCGCGCATCGCCGCGCAACGTAAACTCGCCGGATGAATTTCAAGGCGCCGCCCAAGAAATCCCTGGGCCAACACTTCCTGACCGACCGCGGCATGATCGAAATGATCGTGCTGGCGGTGAACCCGCAGCCGGGCGACCGGCTGGTGGAAATCGGCCCCGGCCAGGGCGCGATCACCCTGCCCCTGTTGCGCAGGCACGGCGAGCTGACCGCCATCGAGTTCGACCGCGACCTGGTGGTGCCGCTGTCGCAGGCCGCGCATGGCGTCGGCCAGCTGACCGTGATCCACAAGGACGTGCTGGAGGTGGACTTCAGCCGCCTGGCCGGCGAGGAAAAACTGCGCCTGGTCGGCAACCTGCCCTACAACCTGTCCTCGCCGATCCTGTTCCATGCGCTGGACCACGCGGCGGCGGTGCGCGACATGCACTTCATGCTGCAGAAGGAAGTGGTGGACCGCATGGCCGCCGGGCCGGGCAGCAAGGTCTACGGCCGCCTCAGCGTCATGCTGCAAGCCTATTGCACGGTCACGCCTCTGTTCGATGTTCCGCCGGCCGCCTTTCGGCCGCCGCCGAAGGTGGATTCGGCGGTGGTTCGGTTGATACCGCGCGCGCCGGAGACCATCGGCGTGAACGATCCCAAATGGTTCGCCGAAGTGGTCCGCGCCGCGTTCGGCCAGCGGCGCAAGACCTTGCGCAACGCGCTGATGGGCACGTGCACCATCGAGCAGATCGAAGCCGCCGGACTGCGCGCCGATGCGCGCGCGGAACAGGTGGAAGTGGAGGGCTTCGTGCGTCTGGCCAATGGCTCGGGAGCAGGCGAAGGCGAGTAGCGCCGGCGCGCCCACCGCGCGCTTTTAGGTTCCCCATTCCCGTTTTTTGCATACACTGTGGGCATGAGCCCTTCCGACTACGCCATCGCTATCGACGTAGCCACCCGTTTCCTCGACGACCAGTCCGTACCCGAGGACGGGCGCTTCGTTTTTTCCTACACCATCCATATCCGCAACCACGGCAAGGTGCCGGCGCGTCTGCTGGGGCGCCATTGGATCATCACCGACGCCAACGGCAAGGTGCAGGAAGTGCGCGGCGAAGGCGTGGTCGGCGAACAGCCCTGGCTGCGTCCGGGCGACGATTTCCAATACACCTCCGGCGCGGTGCTGGAAACCGCGCTGGGCACCATGCAGGGAAGCTACGACATGCTCGCCGACGACGGCACCCGCTTCGACGCGCCCATCGCGGCCTTCACCCTGTCCGTTCCGCGCACGGTGCACTGAGGGCCGGCCCGATGAGTGTCTGGGCCATCGGCGATCTGCAGGGCTGCTACGACGCCACCCAGCGCCTGCTGGAGCGTCTGCGTTTCGATCCGGCCGTGGACAAGCTGTGGTTCTGCGGCGATCTGGTCAACCGCGGCGGCCAGTCGCTGGAAACCCTGCGCCTGGTGCATTCGCTGCGCGCCAACAGCGTGGTGGTGCTGGGCAACCACGATCTTTCGTTGCTGGCCATAGGCGAGCGCACCCCCGACGAGCAGCGCAAGGTCAACGCCGATCTGCAACGCGTGGTCCTGGCCGACGACCGCGACGAGCTGCTGACCTGGCTGCGGATGCAGGAACTGGCCCACGTGGACCGCCAGCTGGGCTGGATGATGATCCACGCCGGGCTGGCGCCGAAATGGACCACGGCCCTGGCGGAAAAGCACGCGCGCGAAGTCGAGAAGCAACTGCACGGCGACGGCTACCGCAAGCTGTTCCGCAACATGTACGGCGACAAGCCCAACTGGTCGCCGCAGCTGGGCGGCTACGACCGCGCGCGCGCCATCATCAACGTGCTCACCCGCATGCGCTACTGCACGCCGCGCGGGCGCATGGCGATCGAGGAAAAAGGCGGCCCGGGCACGCAGGCGCAAGGTCTGTACCCCTGGTACGAAGTGCCGGGCCGCGCCGAGCGCGATCTGAAGATCGTGTGCGGGCATTGGTCCACCCTGGGCCTGATGATCGGCCATGGCGTGCACGCCATCGATACCGGCGCGGTGTGGGGCGGCAAACTGACCGCCTTGCAGCTGGACACCGACGAGCTGCGGCTGGTGCAGGTGGCCGGGCGCGACGTGCCGCCGCCCGGATGAAGCCGGTCCGCATCGGCGGGATGCTGTTGCTCGCGCTGCTCGCTGCTTGCCGTCCTTCCCCACCCGAACAACCGCAAGCCGAGCCTGCGCCTGCCGCACCCGCCGTAGCGGTTCCGGCGCCGCCGCCGTTGGTGGCTGCGGCGCGGCGTCAGGTCGGCGTGACCCTTCTCTACGATCCGGCTTATGTCGAGATGCCCTACCCCGGCGGCGACGTACCCGCCGAACGCGGCGTATGCACCGATGTCGTCGTGCGCGCCCTGCGTGTCGGTGGCCTGGACCTGCAGCAGGCGATCCACGAAGACATGCGCGCGCATTTCACCGACTACCCGCAACAGTGGGGCTTGCAAGCGCCCAACCGCAGCATCGACCATCGCCGCGTGCCCAACCAGATGCGCTGGTTCGAACGCGAAGGCTGGTCGCGGCCGATCACTGCCAATGCCACCGACTATGCAGCGGGAGATATCGCTGCGTGGAAGCTGAGCGGCAGCGGCTTGCTGCATATCGGCATCGTGTCCGACCGCAAGGCTCCCAACGGCACGCCGCTGATCATCCACAACATCGGCAACGGCGCGCAGGAAGACGACATTCTGTTCCGGCATGCGGTGATCGGGCATTACCGGCCGATCATGAATAACCCATAGGTCGGGGCGACGCCCCCGACGTACGTGCCGCCCCCGTTTCCGTGCGTCGGGGGCGTAGCCCCGACCTACTTGCGGACGTAGTCCACGAACTCGAACGCGAACGCGTGGCGCTCGTCCGCCGCATGGGCATGGCGCGATACCGCCGCCCATTCCGATGCATCGAATGCCGGGAAGAACGCATCCGCGTCCTCCACTACCGTCTCGACGTGGGTCAGATCCAAGCGGTCGGCGAACGGCAGCGTCAGCGCGTATATTTCGCCGCCGCCGATGACGCACAACTCGGTTGCCGACTCATCGCGTGCGACTTGCATCGCCTCTTCGACCGACCGTACCGCACGCATGCCGTCGAAAGGCGCCTGCCCGGACCGGGTCAGTACCAGGTTGGTCCGGCCCGGCAACGCACGGCCCAACGATTGCGCGGTCTTGCGGCCCATCAATACCGGCTTGCCCAGGGTCAGCGCCTTGAAGCGCTTCAAATCGTCGGGCAGCCGCCACGGCAGGTCGTTGCCCTTGCCGATCGCACGGTTGCGATCCAGCGCCGCCACCAGCACGACGATGGGGTTCGTCATTCGGATTCCAGCGCCTGCTTCAGCTGTCCTTTGGAAGCGAAATCCCAATCGCCGCCATAGCGCACGTCGTCCAGGCGCCAGCGTCCTTGTTCGCAACGCAGCAGCGCCTGGTCTTTCCAGCGGAAGGTTTCGGCGCCGGCTTGCGCATGCACGAATCCCACTTCGACGACCGCACCATTGTCATTGGCGACGGCGGACGCCGACTCCAGCGCGGTCGGGCCTTCGAACAGACTGGTGAACAGGCTGCCTTCGATGAAATCGGGTTTCTCGTCGGGGTGGGCGACCATGAAGGCCTGTTGGCGGACGCGGGCCTTCTCAACGGCCGCGCGCATCGAGGCCGTCATCAACGGCGCCAGTGTGCTCATGTTTTCCTTGGAAGGCAGCCCGCGGACCGCGTCGGCCATGATCCTCGCGTAGAAGTCGCGTGCTGCCTGCGCTGCGTCGCCGTCCTTGCAACCGGCTTGCGCGGTTTGTGGCACGCTCGACGTGGACGCCACTGCGCCCGTCTTTTGCGCGGATCTCCCGCAGCCCGTCGACGCCAGCACGATCAGCGCCAGCGCCAGCGCCGCGATCAGACCGCGACGGGCGCCTTGATGGCCGGCAGTGGGTTGTAGTCGCATATTTCGATGTCGCTGTAATCGAACGAGAATAGATCGGTGACTTCTTGATTGAGCCGCAATGTCGGCAAAGGCTGCGGCTCGCGCGACAACTGTTCCCGCGCCTGCTCGTAATGGTTGGAATACAAATGCGCATCGCCCAGCGTGTGCACGAAATCGCCCACGCCCAACCCGCAGGCTTGCGCCACCATGTGCGTGAGCAACGCGTAGCTGGCGATATTGAACGGCACGCCCAGGAAGATGTCGCCGCTGCGCTGGTACAGCTGGCAGCTGAGCTTGCCTTCCACCACGTAGAACTGGAACAGCGTGTGGCACGGCATCAGCGCCATCTTCGGCAGGTCGGCCACGTTCCAGGCCGAGACGATCAGCCGGCGCGAATCGGGGTTGCGCTTGATCTCTTCCACCACCCACTTGATCTGGTCGATTTCGCCGCCCTCGGCGGTGGTCCAGCGGCGCCATTGCTTGCCGTAGACCGGGCCCAGCTCGCCGTTCTCGTCGGCCCACTCGTCCCAGATGCCCACTTTGTTGTCCTTCAGGTAGGCGATATTGGTTTCGCCCTTCAGGAACCACAGCAGCTCGTGCACGATCGAGCGCAGGTGCAGTTTCTTGGTGGTGACCAGCGGGAACCCCTGGTTGAGATCGAAACGCATCTGCCAGCCGAACACGCTGCGGGTGCCGGTGCCGGTGCGGTCGGATTTTTCCGTGCCCTGATCGAGCACGTGGCGCAGCAGGTCCAGGTATTGTTTCATGCATGCTCCTGCTTGGCATCGGCCGCGACCGGAACGACCGGCTGCAGCGTGGGCGAACGGCGCGACAGCCAGAACAGGAACAGGCCCAGCACGATCAGCGGCAGGCTCAGCACCTGGCCCATGGTCAGCCAGCCGAACGCAAGATAACCGATGCCCTCGTCCGGCACGCGCACGAATTCCACCAGGAAACGGAACACACCGTAGAGCAGCGCGAACATTCCCGACACCGCATAGCGCGGACGCGGCTTGCGCGAGTACCACCACAGCACGCAGAACATCACCAGGCCTTCCAGGAACGCCTGATAAAGCTGCGAGGGATGGCGCGCGAATTTGTCCAGGGCGCCTGCCGCGTATTGGGCCTGCAGCTGCGCGGCGTTCAATCCCAGCTTGAGCACATTGGGATCGGTGCTGGGAAAAATCACCCCCCAACCGGCCTGTGTGTACTTGCCCCACAGTTCGGCGCCGATGAAATTGCCGATGCGCCCGAAGCCCAGCCCGGCCGGCACCAGCGGCGCCACGAAATCCATGGTGTCGAAGAAATGCATTTTCTGTTTGCGCGTCCACCACAGCGCCGCGACCATCACGCCAAGCAGACCGCCGTGGAAACTCATGCCGCCTTCCCACACCTTGAAGATCATCAAGGGATTGTCGAGGAACGCGCCGAACGAATAGAACAGGATGTAGCCGATGCGTCCGCCCAGCACCACGCCCAGCATGCCGTAGAAAGCCAGGTCCGACAGCCCGTTCATGTCCACGCCCGGCAGGCGGCCTGCGCGGATGCGCTGGCGTCCCAGCCACCACGCGCTGGCGAAGGCCAGCAGATACATCAGGCCGTACCAGTGGATCTTGAGCGGGCCCAGGGAAAGCGCGATCGGGTCGATCTGGTGGAGATAGGTCATGTGGCCTGCGAGGGGTTGGGCATGTCCCTATTTTGCCCGAGTACCGCAGCCAGCGCCCACGCCGTCAGTCCAGTATCAACGGCCGGTTGGGCAGTTCGTCGCGATCCGGCACGCCGTCGATCTGGGGGAAATGTTCGGCCAGCAGATCCGAAACCGCCTCGATGCCGCGCACCACCGCCTGCTCCGGCTCGCCGGCCTGCATGCGCTCCTCCATCAGCAGACAGACGCCGCGCCACTGTTCGGCGCTGACCAGGCCGTTCAGGCCGCGGTCGGCCACGATCTCGATGCGGTGATCGGCCAGCAGCAGATAGATCAACACGCCGTTGTTGGCGTCGGTATCCCAGGCGCGCAAGCGCGCGAAAGCGGCCTCGGCACGCGCACGCGCCTGTACGCCGCGCAGCACCATGCCGGGAGAAAGCTCGGATTCCACCGCGAACAGGATTTCGCCGCGGTGCCGCAGTTCGCCCGCGGCGATCGCATCGGCGATCCGCTGCAGGCTGTCCTCGGGAAACAAATGGTGCGCCGAGCGCGCGAAGACATGGCGGAGAAGTCGCATCACCAACTCCCCGAGGCACCGCCGCCGCCGGACATGCCGCCACCGCCCGACCAGCCACCGCCTCCACCGCCAAAACCGCCGCCGCCCCCGCCGAAACCACCCCCACCCCAGCCGCCGCCTCCAAAACCGCCCCAACCGCCGTGACTGGCGTAGCGGCCGGCCGAAACCGACATCAGCCCGTAAATAAGCCCGAAGAAGCCAGCGAGGCCGGCCAATGGAATGATCGAAGACAGCAGCCAGGCCACCCCGCCGGCCGCACCGCCGGTGAACAGACTGCGCAGGCCCTTGGGCGCCTTGCCGAATACCCCGCGCACGAAGGTGGCCGCGATGAACGCCGCGAACAGGGCGAACAACCAATCGCCGCCGCCGTTGCCTTCCCTTGCGCGGTTGTCGCTGACCGGTGCCGGCAAGGGCTCGCCATCGATCAGCTTGACCAACTGGGCAGTGGCGTCGGCGATGCCGCCGCCGTAATCGCCGGCGCGGAATTTGGGCACCAGATATTCCTGGGTCACACGATTGGCGATGGCGTCGGGAATGGCTCCCTCCAGTCCATAACCAGGCTGGATGCGCACACGGCGGTCGTCCTTGGCCACGACCAGGATCACCGCATCGTCCACGCCCTTGCGGCCCAGCTTCCACTGGTCGAACACGCGCTGGGTGTATTGCTCGATGGTTTCCGGTTGCGTGCTGGCGACCACCAGCACCTGCAGCTGGCTGCCTTTGCGCTGCTGCAGGGCCAACGCCTGTTGTTCGAGTTGCTGCTTCTGTTCCGCGCTGAGCGTGCCGGTAACGTCCACCACCGGCGAAGTCAGTGCGGGAATCGCCGCCGCCTGCTGCGCCCATACGGGCGAACAGGCGAACAGCAGGAAGGCGAGCGCGAGCGCGCGTCGCAGCATGTCGATCAGCTACCCGTGGCGATCAATTGCCGGGCGCCGGCGGAGGCGGCGGTGCGGGCGGAGCCGGCGGGGGCGGCGTGTTGCCGAAATCCACCGCGGGCGCTTCGGAAATCTGCGCCTCGTTCTCCACCGTGAAGTTGGGCTTTTCCTTGTAGCCGAACAGCTTGGCGGTGAGGTTCTGCGGGAACGAACGCACGAAGGTGTTGTAGCCCTGCACGGTTTCGATATAGCGGCCGCGGGCGACGGTGATGCGGTTCTCGGTGCCTTCCAGCTGCGCCTGCAGGTCGCGGAAGGACTGGTCGGATTTCAGGTTGGGGTAGTTTTCGGTGACCACCAGCAGGCGCGACAGCGCGCTGGACAGCTCGCCCTGCGCGGCTTGGAACTGCTGCAGCGAAGCGGCATCGTCGGCATTGACCTGGATCTGGCCGACCTTCGCGCGCGCATTGGTCACGTCGGTCAGCACCTTGGCCTCGTGCTGCGCGTAGCCCTGCACGGTCTTGACCAGGTTGGGGATCAGATCGGCGCGGCGTTTGTACTGGTTCAGCACTTCTGACCAGCCGGCCTTGACCGCCTCGTCCTTCTGCTGGATGGCGTTGTAGCCGCAGCCCGACAGCAGCGCGGCCAGGGCGAGGATCAGGAACGAACGGGAAAGCAGGCGCATGGCGAAAGTCCTTCCGGTTGGATTGCGGCCATTGCAGCACCGCACCGCCCCCAGCGCAACTGCCGGCTTTCCGGCTTGCAGAGCCAGGCTTGCCCGGCTCCGCGACTCGTCGATGCGCTTACGGCACGATCGGATGATGGTGCTGCGCGCCGCGGCGGCGCATCAGCAGGTTCAGCCATTCCACCATCACCGAGAAACCCATGGCGAAGTAGATGTACGGCTTGGGCACGTGCACTTCGAAGCCATCGAGGATCAGCACCACGCCGATCAGCACGATGAAGGCCAGCGCCAGCATCTTGATGGTGGGGTTGGCGTCGATGAAACGGCCCAGCGGGTTGGCCGCCAGCAGCATCACCGCCACCGCCAGCAGGATCGCGGCCACCATCACCGGAATGTGCTGGGCCATGCCCACCGCGGTGATCACCGAATCCAGCGAGAACACGATATCGATGATGGCGATCTGCAGGATCACCATCGCGAACACGCCGGAAGCCTTGGTGGTGTTGGGATCCTCGTCGTGGCCGCCGGTGATCAGCTCGCGGATTTCCATGCTGCCTTTCACCAGCAGGAAGATGCCGCCCAGGATCAGCACCAGATCGCGCACCGAGAAGCCCATGCCGAACAGGCTGAACACGTCGGTCTGCATGCGCGCCAGGAACGCCAGCGAAATCAGCAGCGCGATCCGGGTGATGCAGGCCACCGCGATGCCGAACTTGCGGGCCACGTCGCGCTGGTGCTCGGGCAGCTTGCCCACGGCGATGGAGATGAACACCAGGTTGTCGATGCCCAGCACGATTTCCAGCGCACTCAGGGTGACCAGGGTGAGCCAGACGTTGGGGTCGGCAAGAAATTCGAAACTCATCGTCAATCAATCCTTCAAAGCGAAAAAAGTCGTGGGCCCAGAATCAGGCCCCAGCACAGCAATACGTTCATCATCAGCACGAACACGGCGGCCGAGCCCATGTCCTTGGCGCGCCCGGCCAGTTCGTGGAACTCGGGACCGTAGCGTTCGATCACCGCTTCGACCGCCGAATTGAGCAGCTCGGCCGACAGCACCAGCAGGCAGCTGCCGATCAGCAGCGCGCGTTCGACGCCGCTTTCCCCCAGCCAGATCGCCAGCGGCGCCAACACTACCAACAGGTAGCATTCCAGGCGGAACGAGGATTCGTGCAGCCAGGCCGCCTGCAGGCCCTGAAACGACCAGACCGTAGCCTTCAGTATTCTGCCCGGCCCGCGCGGCAGGTGCCCTTTTTCATCGGCCATGTCGAAAAAGCTCAGCGGAAATAGGCATGGGCTGGGAAGGGTTCACGGGTGAGGCCTCGATTTTGCCACAAGGCGGCGGCCGGCACCCGGTTTGCGCTGGCCGGCGCAGGCTGTTCCACTAACGAAAACCACAGGAACCGTCCCCGATGCAGCTTTTGCGCCCTTTTGTCGTCATCGCCAGCCTGCTGATTCTGCTGACCGCCTGCGCCGGCGCCCCGCCTGCGCCCCAGGGGCCGCCGCGCATTCCCGAGCAGGTTTCCAAGACCGAATGGGAACAGGACATGCAGCGCTTCGCGGCTCAGGATGCGGCATCCCCGCCGCCGCGGCACGGCGTGGTTTTCGTCGGCAGTTCGTCGATCCGGCTGTGGGAGACGCTGGCGACCGATTTTCCCGGCGTGCCGGTGATCAACCGCGGTTTCGGCGGATCGGAACTGCGCGACAGCACTTTCTATGCCGATCGCATCGTGATTCCGTATGCGCCCCGGCAGATCGTGCTCTACGCCGGCGAAAACGATCTTCAGATGGGCCGCACGCCGCAGCAGGTGGAAGAGGATTTCCGCGCTTTCGTCGCGCGCGTGCGCCGCGATCTGCCCAAGGTGCGCATCGCCTACATCTCCAACAAGCCCAGCCCCTTGCGCGCGGGTTTGCTGGAGGCGCAGCGGCAGGCCAACGCGCTGGTCAGGGCCGAAGCCGGAAGATTGCATGTCGATTACATCGACGTTTTCACGTCCATGCTCGATGCGAACGGCCGGGTGCGCGAAGAACTCTTCGTCCAAGACCGGCTGCATATGAATCGCAGCGGATACGAACTGTGGCGGCAGAAGGTCGCCCCCTATCTGACCCGCCATTGAAATCCACCGGTCACGAGTCCATAACCCGGTCAGGCATAGATTCCCGGCTCTTACACCGAAAAGGAGCCTGGATATGGCCGTGCACTACATCCCCGAGGGCTACCACACCGTCACCGCTTACCTGATGGTCGACGATGCCGCCAAGGCGCTTGATTTTTATCGAGACGCCTTCGGCGCCGAAGAACTCTTCCGCCTGCCGATGGGCGACAAGATCGGTCACGCCGAACTCATGATCGGCGACACCCATCTGATGCTGGCCGACGAATTCCCCGAGATGGGCGCGCTAGGGCCGCACAAGCGCGGCGGACCGACCGCCAGCTTCATGATCTACGTACCCGACGCCGATTCGGCTTACGACAAAGCCGTCAAAGCGGGAGCGAAAGCGGACCGTCCGTTGAAGGACGAATTCTGGGGCGACCGCATCGGCACGGTGATCGATCCGTTCGGCCACAAATGGTCGCTGGCCACGCACAAGGAAGAAGTGCCGCCGGAGGAATTGCAGCGGCGCATGGAAGAGTGGAGCAAGTCCAACTCGTGACCGCTCGCCAGCGGCTCAGCCGTCTTCGCTGAAGATGGCTGAGCCCCTCACTCCGCTTGGATCTATCCACGCCCGGTACATGCCAGCCGTACTGAACGGCATGGCGATATTGCCGTCGCGATCCACCGCGATGGCCCCGCCGTCGCCGCCGAGCTCCGGCACGCGCTGCATGATCACCGCCTCGGCCGCCATGGCGAGAGTGTCGCCGCCGTACGCCATGCGCGCGGCGATGTCGTGCGCGACCGCATTGCGGATGAAGAACTCGCCCCAGCCCGTTCCCGACACCGCGCAGCGTTCGTCGGCCCAGGTGCCGGCGCCGATCAAGGGCGAATCGCCGACGCGGCCGTAGCGCTTGTTGGTCATGCCGCCGGTGGAAGTGGCGGCGGCGAGGTTGCCTTGCGAATCCAGCGCGACAGCGCCGACGGTGCCGAAGTATTTTCCGCGCAGGCCTTCGTCGCCGGCTTCGGTGCGTTCGCGCGCCTGCTCCTGATCGAGCTGCGCGCGGCGGGTGTCGGTGTCGAACCAATCGTTGGCCACGCGTTCGATCTGCGGCTGGGTGTCGGCGAAGCGTTCCGCGCCCGCGCCGATCATCATCACGTGCGGCGACTGTTCCATCACCGCACGGGCGAGCCGCACCGGATTGCGGATGGTTTCCACGCCCGCCACCGCGCCTGCGCGGCGGGTGTGGCCTTCCATGATCGAGGCATCCAGTTCGTGCTTGCCGTCGGCATTGTAGACCGAGCCCTTGCCCGCATTGAAGCGCGGCGATTCTTCCAGGGCCACGACGGCCGCCTCGACCGCGTGGAGCGCGCTGCCGCCGTCGGCGAGGATGCGGCGTCCGGCTTCGAGCGCGGCATCCAGGTCGGCGCGGATGGATTGTTCTTCATCCGCGGACAGTTGGTCTCGTTCGATTACACCGGCGCCGCCATGGATGACAAGGGCGAAGGGTTGGTTGTTGTGCTTCATGTGAATGCGAGGAAGGAAAGTGCGCAGGATACCTGCTTCCCTTCTCCCCCTGGGAGAAGGTGCCCGTAGGGCGGATGAGGGGGTGGGAAATCAGCTTGTAGTGCAGCTTTCCGTGGCCCGAGTTTCCATTCCCTCATCCGTCGCTTCGCGCCACCTTCTCCCAAGGGGAGAAGGAAGCTTTATTGCTGCCGCAGCGCCTCGATCGGATCCAGCTGCGAAGCTTTGCGCGCGGGGTAATAGCCGAAGAACAAGCCCGTGGCGATGGAGAACGCCGCCGCCAGCGCCACCACCTGCCCGTTGAGCACGATGGGCAATTCGCTGAACTTGCCCACCAGCAGCGCACCCACCACGCCGATGGCGATGCCGATCACCCCACCTATCAGCGAGATCAGCATGGCCTCGGCCAGGAACTGCCGGCGCACGTCCGAAGGTCCCGCGCCCACCGCCATGCGCAGGCCGATTTCGCGGATGCGCTCGGTCACCGACACCAGCATGATGTTCATGATGCCGATGCCGCCGATGATCAGGCAGATGGTGGCCACCGCACCCAGCAGTTTCGACATCAGGTTGGTGGTGGCGGTGCGCGTGGCGACGATCTCGGAGATGTTGCGCACGTTGAAATCGTCGTCCTCGCCGGGTGCGATCTTGTGGCGCTGGCGCAGCAACGCTTCCACTTCGCCCTGCACGTAGTTCAGGTCCTTGGCGCTGGTCACGGTCAGGGCGATCTGCATCACCGCGCCCGACGGCAGGCCCATGGCGCCCATCAGCCGGCGGCGCGCGGTTTCCAGCGGGACCATCACCACATCGTCCTGGTCCTGGCCGAAGCCGCCCTGTCCTTTCGGCTTGAGCGTGCCGACCACGGTGAACGGCACCCGGCCCAGGCGGATGGTCTGGCCGACGCCCGGATCGTCGCCGAACAGCGTGCGCCGCACGGTTTCGCCCAGGATCACCACTTTGCCGGCGCTGGTGTAGTCCTGCGCATCGAAGCCATCGCCGTTGGCGATGATCCAGCCGTTGATGTCGAAGAAGTCGGTTTGCACGCCCTGCCAGCTGGTGGAGGCGTTGTTTTCGGCGTACACCACCTGGGTGTTGCCGCGCAGCGCGCCGGCCACGTACTGCACTTCGGGAATTTCGCTGCGGATCGCTTCCGTATCGCCCTCGTTGAGGGTGAAGAAACTGCTGGCGCTCATGCGCGCGCCGCCGCCGCCGCGGCCGGCGCCCGGCGAGATGTCCAGGCGCTGCGAGCCCAGCCCGGACACCATCTTGTCGATTTCCGCCTGGGTGCCCTGGCCCACCGACACCATCACGATCACCGCCGCTATGCCGATGATCACGCCCAGCGAAGTCAGCGCGCTGCGCATCCAGTTGCCGCGCAGGGCGTGGATGGCGGTGCGCAGGATATCCATGAAATTCATGCGGCGCCCTCCGCGTGAAGCTCGCCGTCGCGCATCACGAAGGTACGGTCCGCGTGCGCCGCCACTTCCGCGTCGTGGGTGATCAGCACCACCGTGTGGTCGTCGTCGCGCAGTTGCTTGAACAGGGCCAGGATCTCCTCGCCGGTCTTGCTGTCCAGCGCGCCGGTGGGTTCGTCGGCCAGCAGGATCGGCGGACGGTTGATCAGCGCGCGCGCGATGGCCACGCGCTGCTGCTGGCCGCCGGAGAGTTCGCTGGGCCGGTGCGAGGAGCGTTCGCCCAAGCCCACCGACGCCAACGCTTCCTGCGCGCGCCTGGTGCGCTCGGCCGGCTTCACCTGTGCGTAGCCCAGCGGCATGGCGACGTTCTCCAGCGCGCTCATCCGCGGCAACAGGTTGAAACCCTGGAACACGAAACCGATCTTGTCGCGGCGCAGCTCCGCCAACTCTTCGGCATCCAGCGTGGACACGTCCACGCCATCGCATTCGTAGGTGCCGGAAGTAGGCGTGTCCAGGCAACCGATCAGATTCATCAGAGTGGATTTGCCCGAACCCGACGGCCCCATGATGGCCACGAAATCGCCGCGGCCGATGCGCAGGTCGACGCCTTGCAAGGCGACGACCTCGGCTTCGGTGCCGGGGGAATAGATCTTGGAAAGCGCGCGGGTCAGGATGACCGGCGTATCGGGCGAGGCGCTCATTCCTTGGCGCGCTCGCCGGTGATGATCTGATCGCCTTCCTTCAGGCCGCCGCCGGAGACTTCGGTGGCGGTACCGTCGCTGGCGCCGATGCGCACCATCAGCGTCTCGGGCTTGCCATCGGCCAACCGGTAGATCGAGGCGCGCTTGGCGTTGAGCAGCGCGCCCAGCGCCGCATCCCAACGTTGCCTCTGCGCATCGTCCAGTCCGGCGCGGAACGCGGCGAAATCCTGCTGGAAGCGCTCGGCCATGCGCTGACGCATTTGCGCCTGCATGGCGCCCGCGCCGCTGCCGCTGCCGATCACCACCATGCCTTGCGGCCCGCCGCGGCCGCCACCGAACATGCTGCTGCCGCCCTGCGCCGCCTGCGCCTGACGCGCGGCCTGGCGTTCGCGGACCGACGCCACTGCCGCATCGAATGCCGCCTGCTGCTGCGGATTGACCTTGAGCTCGGCGACCGTGCGCGCCAGATCGTCGGTAATGCCGCTACCGCCGACGCGCTGCGGGCCCTGCGCCGCCGGTTGAGCCGCGCCGGTACCGTTCGACGCCGGCTTGTAGCGCAGCGCCGCATTGGAGACCTTCAGTACCTTGTCGCGCTTGCTGACTTCGATCTCCGCGTTGACGGTCAAGCCCGGAAGCAGCGTACCGTCGCTGTTGTCGACGGTGACCACCACCGGATAGGTCACCACATTGTTGGTGGTGGTGGCCGCCAGCCGCACCTGCTCGACTGCGCCCTTGAACTGGCGGTCGGCGAACGCATCGGCGGTGAAGGAAACCACCTGCCCCACCTTGACCTGGCCGATGTCCGATTCGTCCACGGCCAGCTCGATCTTCATCTTGCTCAGATCTTCGGCGATGGTGAACAGTTCCGGCGCCGAGAAGTTGGCCGCCACCGTCTGCCCGGGCTCGATGGTGCGGGTCAGCACCACGCCGTCCACCGGCGAAGTGATCACCGTGCGTTGCAGGTTGACCCGCGTGGTCTGGGTGGAAGCGGTCTGCTGGCGGATCTGCGCCTGCGAGGAATTGACCTGCGCGCGCGCCTGATCCAGCGCCGCGCGGGCCAGGTCGACATCGCTCTGGGCGACCAGCTTCTGCTTGCCCAGGTCCGCCTTGCGCTGGTAATCCAGCTCGGCGTTGCGCAAGGTCGCCCGCGCCTGCGCCAAGGCGGCGCTGGCGCTGGCGATCTGCGCCGTGCCCTGTTCGATCTGCGCCTCGTAGGTGCTCGGGTCGATGCGGGCCAGCACGTCGCCTTTTTTCACCTGGCTGTTGAAATCGACCAGCACATCGGTGACTTGGCCGGAGATCTGGCTGCCTACGGTGACCGTGGAAATGGCGCTCAGGGTGCCGGTAGCCGAGATCGCGACCCGGATATCGCCGCGCTCGACCGGCGTGGTCCGGTATGCGCCCTCGGCGGCTTCGCTTTCGCGGTTGCTCCAGTACCACAAGCCCGCCCCAAGCAGAACGAGCGCCACTACGGCGAACGCGATTCTTGAAGCCAGCCTGCGGGAATTGGGGGCGCTGCGTCGCGTCTGGCTCATGCGGAAATCGGACCTGGAAAGTGGGGGTTCGCGCAATTAACGCACGGCTGCGGTCATCGTTGACAGCAGGGGCAGGACCTCAGTTCCCGCCACGCGCCGCGTTCATCCCAGGCTTAAGTCGCGGAAGCGGACGGTGGCGGTGGTGCCGGCGCCCATCGTGCTTTCCAGTTCTATCTTCCAGCCGAAGCGGTCGCACAGGCGCCGCACGATCGACAGTCCCAGGCCCGTCCCTTGCGGGCGCGAAGGGTCGGCCCGGTAGAACGGCTCGAAAGCGCGCGCCATCGAGTCTTCGCTCATGCCGATGCCGGTGTCGCGGACGATGACCCGGTCCTGCTCCAGGATCACATCGATGCGTCCCCGGTCGGTATAGGCGCAGGCATTGCGCAACAGATTGCTGATCACCACCTGCATCACCCGCGGCGGCGCGTGCAGGCGCGGCTTGGCGTTGCAGGTCACTTCCAGATCCACGTGCTTGCCGACCAGCAGCGCGCGCGCAGTGTCGGCTTCGTCCAGCAGGATGTCGGCCAGTTCGAAGTCCTCGCTCTGCGGCTCCACCTCGTTCTCGCGCGCCAGGATCAGGAAGGCGTCGATCACCGCCTCCATGTCGCGTCCGGCGCGCTGTATGCGCTGCAGCGAACGGGTCACCCGCGGCGAGGAATCCTCGGTCATGGCCATGTCGCTGGCCACCCGGATCACGGTCAGGGGAGTGCGCAGTTCATGGCTGGCGTCGCGGGTGAAGTCGCGCTCGCGCGCCACATGCGCCGATACGCGATGGGCAAGGCCATGCAGCGCCGAGGCGAGTTGGCGGGCCTCGCCCTGCACTTCCGGCGGCAGCTTGTCGGGGGCCAGCTTGCTGACGTCCGGATGGCGCGGGTCCCATTGGGTGACCTGCCGGGCCAGCCAGGTGACTGGGGAAATCAATCGCTTGGAAGCGCGGTAGGTCAGCCAGGAAACGAAATAGATGGTGACCAGGGTCAGGATGATGGGCAGCGTGCCGAAGTAGAACGCCAGGCGCGTGGCTTGCGAGCGCAGGAATACCAGGTACAGGCGGCCCTGGGGTTTCTCGTCGACCAGCACCAGCAGGTCGTCGTCCTTCAACTCGTGGAAGCCGGGCTTGAGCGCGCGCAGGTTTTCCGGAAGCAGCAGGTTGGAGCGCCCGCGCAACACCAGGTAGCCACGCATGTTGTAGGTATTGGGCGGCGGCTGGGCCTCGGAGGCGCCGTAGAGATCCCAGAAATGCGCGGCCTCTTCCTGCAAAGCCGCGTTGATCAGGCTCTGCTTGATCACCACCGAAACCAGGAACACGCCCAACACGATCGCCAGACTGGCCAGCGCTACCTGCACTATGAAGGCGATCCTGATTTTTCGTGGCAACCCCTGCGGCATTGTTCGTTCCGTTATCTGCGGGCGGCTGCCAGGCAGCCGCGGTCAGGCGATATCGGCGATGCGATAGCCCGCACTCTGCACGGTGTGCAGCAGCGGTTTGTCGAAGGGTTTATCGATCACTTTGCGCAGGTTGTACAGGTGGCTGCGCAGCGTATCCGAATCGGGCAGGCCGTTGCCCCATATCTCCCGTTCTATTTCCTGCCGGGTGACCACGCGCGGCGATTCGCGCATCAGGATGGTCAACAGGCGCAAGCCGATCGGCGACAGCATCAGCTCCGAACCGCTGCGGGTGGCGCGCATGCTCACCGGGTCCAGCACCAGGTCGGCGACCTTCAGCACTTCGGCGCCCACCTGGCGGCGTTCGCGCCGGATCAGCGCGCGCAGGCGCGCTTCCAGTTCCTGGATGGCGAAAGGCTTGGTGAGATAGTCGTCCGCGCCGGAGCCGAGCCCGGTCAGTTTGTCGTCCAGGGTGTCGCGTGCGGTCAGCATCAGTACCGGCGTGGATTTGCGCGCCTCGTTGCGCAGCCGGCGGCAGACTTCCATGCCGTCCATGCGCGGCAGCATGAGGTCCAGCACCAGCACGTCGTAACTGTTCTCGACCGCAAGCCGGTAGCCGTCCAGGCCGTCGGTGGCGTAATCCACCTCGAAGCCCCGGCCTTCCAGATATTCCCCGATCATCTCCGAGATGTTGCGGTTGTCTTCCACCACCAGCACAAGCCCGGCCGTTTCCTGTGTATGACGCATGCCGTCTCCTTATCGCTTCAGGTTTGTGAAGCTAACTGCTGGCGAGTTGACGCCATGTGAAGGCGGGGCCGCCACGGCCAGGACGGTAGGCTATGCATTCCTTTTACCCTGCCAAACACCCATGACCGCACGCCTCCTGCCCCTGCTGTTGCTGCTCGGCTCGAATATCTTCATGACCTTCGCCTGGTACGGGCATCTGAAGTACAAGAGCTCGCCCTTGATCGTGGCCATCCTGGCCAGCTGGGGCATCGCCTTCTTCGAATACACGCTGATGGTGCCGGCCAACCGGCTGGGCAGCAGCGTTTACTCGGTGGTGCAGCTGAAGACCATTCAGGAAATCCTGACCCTGGTGGTGTTCGCGGGGTTCTCGGCCTGGTATCTGGGCCAGCCGTTGAAGTGGAACCACTACGCGGCGTTCGCGCTGATCGTGGGCGCGGCCTTCCTGATGTTCTACGAACCCGCCGCCGCTACAGCCTGACCTTGCCGGTCAGTATGTCCTTGAACATCACCCAGTCGCCGGCGAACGAATAGAAGGGGTGCTTGAAGGTGGCCGGCCGGTTCTTCTCGAAGAAGAAGTGCCCGACCCAGGCGAACCCGTAACCGCAGAACAATGCGCCCAGCGCCCACCAGGGATTGCCGGTGAGCAGCGCCGTCGCCAGCAGCGCCAATACCCCCCAGCTGCCGATGAAATGCAGCCGGCGCGAAACGGCGTTGCGGTGTTCTTCCAGGTAGAAAGGATAGAACTCGCGGAAGCTGGCGAAACGGCTCATGGGAAATCCTGGCGGTCTGCAGCGGGGACGCCGCCATCATGCCGCCACGCGCGCGGAGGCACAACGCCTCTAGGAATCCTGCCCACGTTCGGAGCGCTTCACGCGCACCCAGTAGTCTTCCTGGCGCTCCAGCGACAATGCCGGCAGGGCGACGCCGTCGCTCTCGGCCAGCGCTTCCATGGCGCGGAAGCGGCGCTCGAACTTGAGATTGGCCTGACGCAGCGCGGCGCCGGCATCGACCTTGGCATGCCGCGCAAGATTGGCGCAGACGAACAGGACATCGCCGATCTCGTCCTGAAGCCGTTCGTGGTTGGCCAGCACATCGCCGTGCGCGAACTCCGCGCGCACTTCCTCTATTTCCTCGTGCAGTTTGGCGATCACCGGCTCCGGACCGGGCCAGTCGAAACCCACGCGCGCCGCGCGCGACTGCAGCTTGGCCGCACGCTGCCATTCCGGCATGCCGCGCGACACTCCTGCGAGCGCGGAGGCGTCCGCATCGCCCGCCGCCTGGCGTTCGCGGCGTTTCTGCGCCTCCCACTCGCGGGTCTGCGCCTCCGCATCCTCTACGCTGGCGCCGGCGAAGACGTGCGGGTGCCTGCGCGTCATCTTGTCGCAGATCGCCGCGACCACGTCGCCGAAATCGAACGCACCCTGCTCCTTGGCCATCTGCGAATGGAACACCACCTGCAACAGCAGGTCGCCCAACTCGTCCTTGAGGTCGGCCAGATCGTTGCGGTCGATGGCATCGGCGACTTCGTAAGCCTCTTCTATGGTGTAAGGCGCGATGCTGGCGAAGTTCTGTTCCACATCCCAGGGACAGCCGTCCTGCGGGTCGCGCAGGCGGGACATGATGGCGAGGAGAGCGTTGATGTCGGGCGCATTCATCGAGGGCAATTGCTCGGATAGTGTCTGGAACGCTGTGAACGGAAGAAAGAAAAATCGATCAACGATCCATGATGTCATCCCAGCGAAAGCTGGGATCCATCTTGATCTTGCTCCTGCCTTTGCATTTGAATCCAAAGCAAAAGCGTTTCGCGCTACGCGCGAGTCACTTTTCTTTGAACGGCAAAGAAAAGTAACCAAAAGAAAGCCGCCCTACGTCGCGCCCGGCGGTGAAGCCGCCGGGTTCGCAAGCGGGGAAGGATTTTTTGGAAGCAGCATCCTGCTGCTCCAAAAACGGCGCACATCCATGTGCGCCGCCCCTGCGGGGTTTTACCTGCCCCGCTTGCCGCGTCTCACGGGTCTAAACAAAAAAGCAAAAGCTCAGAGCCAGAACTTCCACGGCAATTCCGGATCGCCCAACGCCAGGAAATCGCCATTGAGCAAGGTCGGGCGCTGGTTGTAGCGGAACGCCCTGCCATCCGGCGCCAAGACCGCGCCGCCCGCCGCCTCCAGCACGCATTGCGCCGCAGCCGTGTCCCACTCCGAAGTCGGCCCGAACCGCGGATACACGTCCAGGCTGCCCTCGGCGATGCGGCAGAATTTCAGCGAAGAACCCAGGCCGATGGTCTCGGCATCGCCGATGCGCGCCAGCAGCGCATCGGTGCGCGGATCGCGGTGCGAACGGCTGGCGGCGACCCGCAGCGTTCCGGTCGCCGGCGCGCGCGTACGCAATTCCACATCGACTTCGCCATCGCGCCGGTAGGCCTGCTGGCCCACCACGCCGTGCCACAGGGCGCCGCCTACCGGAGCCAGCACCACCCCGAACACCGCCACGCCACTGTCTATCAGGGCGATGTTGACGGTGAACTCGCCGTTGCGCTTGACGAACTCGCGGGTGCCATCCAGCGGATCCACCAGCCAGTAGCGGCTCCAGTGCCGGCGCGTTTCCCAGGGGATATCGGCCGCTTCCTCGGACAGCACCGGCCAATCGGGGGTCAGCCTTTGCAGGCCGTCGACGATGGCGTGGTGGGCGGCCATGTCGGCGGCGGTCAGCGGACTGGCGTCGGATTTGCGTTCGACCTCGAACGCATTCGCATACACCTGCATGATCGCCGCGCCCGCTTCGCGCGCGATCACGATCACCGCTTCCTGCAGATCGGCAGTCACCAGATTCATGATGGGTTCCTCAGCCATTCGCGCGCTATGAACAAGGCGGCCAGCGATCGCCCTTCGGAAAAGTCCTCGCGCAACATCAATTCGTCCAGCGCGTCCAGCTTCCATGGCACCACTTCCAGCTCTTCCGGCTCATCGCCCGGCAGGCGTTCGGGATACAGATCGCGCGCCAGCACCAGCCACGACTGGTGGCTCATGTAGGTGGGAGCCAGGCTCATGGCCCGCAGTACGTCGATGCGGCGCGAACCGTAGCCGGCTTCTTCCTTCAATTCGCGGTCGGCGGCCTGCGCCGGGGTTTCCCCGGCGTCGATGCGGCCCTTGACCAGGCCCAGCTCGTAGCGGTGCACGCCTGCGGCGTATTCGCGCACCAGCAGCACGGTGTCTTCATCCAGCATCGGCACCACCACCACTGCGCCATGGCCGTGCGGCTTCTGCCGGTGGAAGTGGCGGCGCTCGCCGTTGCTGAATTCCAGGTCCAGCACTTCCACGGTGCGGTCCGAAGGGCCTTCGGTACGCTCGGTGATGGAGTGGATGACGGGCAGGCGGCGGCTCATCGGCCAATCCCGGTGCGTATGATGTGCGGATGCAGGAAAAAGATCATGAAGCTCAAATGCTAACAGAGGCCAGCGACTGGCGTTCGCGCGATCTGTCGGTGTTGTGGCACCCCTGTACGCAAATGCGGGAGCACCCGGACACCCTGCCGCTGGTGCCGATAGAACGCGGCGAAGGCGCCTGGCTGGTGGGTTACGACGGACGCCGCTATCTGGATGCGGTGAGCAGCTGGTGGACCAACCTGTTCGGCCACAGCGAACCGCGTATCGCAAACGCAATCTCGCGCCAGGCGCAGACGCTGGAACAGGTGATGCTGGCCGGCTTCTCGCATGCGCCTGCGGTGCGGCTGGCCGAGCGCTTGCTGGAGCTTGCGCCACGTCAGGACGGGCGCAAGCCGCTGGCCAAGGTGTTCTACGCCGACAACGGCTCGGCGGGGGTGGAAGTGGCCCTGAAAATGGCCTTCCACTATTTCCATAACCGCGGCGAGCACCGGCGCAGCAAGTTCATAGCCCTGGAAAACGGCTACCACGGCGAGACCATCGGCGCGCTATCGGTAGGCGATATCCCGTTGTACCGCCGCGTGTATGCGCCGTTGCTGACCGAGGCCTTGTTCGCGCCCTCGCCCGACGCCTATCTTGCCGAACCAGGCGAGTCGCCCGCGGCCCGCGCTGCACGGGCGGCGGACGCGCTGGCCGATCTGTTCGACCGGCACCCCGGCGAGATCTGCGCGATGATCGTGGAGCCGCGCGTGCAGTGCGCCGGCGGCATGCGCATGCACGACCCCGCGTATCTGGCGCGCGTGCGCCAGCTCTGCGATGCCCACGGCGTGTTCCTGATCGCCGACGAGATCGCGGTGGGCTTCGGCCGCACCGGGCCGATGTTCGCCAGCCAGGAGAGCGGCGTGATGCCGGACCTGATGTGCCTGTCCAAAGGCCTGACCGGCGGCTTCCTGCCCCTGGCGGCGGTGCTGGCCACACAGGAGATCTACGACGCCTTCCTGGACGATTCGCGCGAACGTGCGTTCCTGCATTCGCACAGCTACACCGGCAATCCGCTGGCGTGCGCGGCGGCGCTGGCGACCTTGGATATTTTCGAAAGCGACGGCGTGCTCGCCCGCAATCGAACCACGGCCGCCAGGATGGGCGAGCTTGCGGCCGAGTTCGCCTCGCATGCGCAGGTCGCCGACGTCCGCCAGGCGGGGATGATCGTGGCTTTCGAGCTCACCCGCGACGGCGACAAGCGCAACCCCTTTCCCGCGCAGCAACGGGTCGGCTTGAAAGCCTACCGGGCAGCGCTGGAGCGCGGCGTGGTTCTGCGTCCGCTCGGCGATGTGCTGTATTGGATGCCCCCGTACTGCGTGGACGACCAGCAGCTGCAACTGCTGTCGGCCGTCACCCGTATCGCCATCGACGAGGCCGCCGCATGAGAGTGACCCGATGCCATGTGGACATGCCGTTGCCGGTCGGTTCCAGAATCGTGCTGCCCGAATCGGCCGCCAACCACCTGGTGCGGGTGCTGCGTCTGCGCGAGGGCGATGGATGCGTGCTGTTCAACGGCGACGGCAACGACTGCAGCGCGCGCATCGCAGTGGCGGGCAAGCGCGAGGTCGTCGTCGAGATCCTCGGCCTGGAGCCGGTCGACAACGAATCCCCATTCGGCGTCACGCTGCTGCAAGGCATCGCGCGCGGCGAGAAAATGGACCTGATCCTGCAGAAGGCGACCGAGCTGGGCGCGGCCGCCATTGCGCCGGTGCTGGCCGAACGCACCGAAGTGAAACTGGATGCCGAACGTACCGAGAAGCGCATGGCGCACTGGCGCAGCGTCATCGTGTCGGCCTGCGAACAAAGCGGCCGCGCGATAATCCCGCGGCTTAGCGCACCCGCCGCGCTGGCCGACGCAGCCCGGGCGAGCGCGGATTCATTGAAGCTGACGCTCGACCCGGTGGGCGAACATACGCTCGCCTCGCTGCCGGCTTCCGCCTCCTCCGCCACGCTGGCCATCGGCCCGGAAGGCGGCTGGTCGCCGCGCGACCGCGAAACCTTGCGGGCGGCGGGCTACACCGGTTTGCGCTTGGGACCGCGCGTGCTGCGCACCGAAACCGCGGGCCTTGCGGCCATCGCCGCTCTGCAATCCAGATTCGGCGACCTGTAGGTCGGGACTACGCCCCCGACGCGGAAATCCCGAACACCACGTACGCCCCGCGCGGCGACCGCCCAATCATCAGTACCAGTTCGCAAGCTCCTCGGCGCTCAAACCGCCATCGTGATTCTGGTCGACCAATTTGAATTTCCCCTCCAATTCATTACCGGCGGGTAGCTCGTCGCGGCTCAGCCTGCCGTCGCCGTTCCTGTCCAGCGCAGCGATCTGCGCGCGGTATTTCTCGATGCTCGGCGATTGCACGGGTTGGCCCCAGCGCACCGTCACCGGACCGGTGGCGGTCTGCAATTGTTTGGCGTGCGGCAACGTCGGTTCCTGCGCGCAGACCAGCCCCGCCATCAGTGAGATCGGCAGTGCAAGGGTCAAAGCGGATATCGGCTTTTTCATCGCTCGTCTCCACATTGCGTGTGGTGAGCGAAGACTCGCGCCGTGGCTGGAAAGCGACCGTGAACCCTGCGGCGCCGTGCAGGGTCCGTTCAGCGAAACGGGCCGCAGGAACAGGAATTCGGCAGATTCACCGTTATATGCGATATGGCCGCGATTCAGGCCGCGAACAACGACGGATGGCCAGCTATGCGCATGCGCGCTCGGCTAATCGGGGATCTAAACATCGCGCCTGTACCGGGTGTCGGCCACGTAGAGCCTGCCCCGTACTTGATACGGGGCCGACCTACCCAACAGCCACGCGACGCGGCGCAGAAATTTACTCAGGCCGCTTGCGCCAGGGCGTTGCCGATCATGACTTCGATGCTTTCCAGGTCGGGCAGCAGGGCCGCCTCATCGCCCAGCAGCACGCGCATCTGCACGCCGGCCGGCAGTTGTTCCTCGGTCGCATCGGCCAGCAGACCATCGCGCGGCACGGAAATCAGGCGCGGGAACGATTGCGTCAACAACGCGAAATACGGCATGGCTTCGCCGCCGCTCAACGATTTGAGCACCACGATCTTGCTGCTGGCCGCCACGCTTTCCTGGCCTTGACCGGTCAGGCCCGGGAAGGAAACCAACGGCACCTGCCAGCCATGCCAGAGGATCTGGCCGGGCAACCACGCGGGCGCATCGGCGATGGATTCGACCGGCACCCGGGCCAGCACCTCGGCCACGGTCGCGTTCGGCAGCAACAGGCGTTCTTCGCCTACCTGCACCAAGACTCCGCGTATTTCGTCGTTGGAACTCGCCATCGGTACTTCCCTTATCAGTATTCTCTTCAATCGTTCCGGTCAGTCGGGCCAATGCGAAGCCAGATGCGCCGCGAGTTCGGCCGGGCTAGCCACCTTTCCGCCGCGCGCCGCCAGCGCCTTGGAAGCGGCGGGGTCGTAACAACCTTGCGGCGACTGACCTGCGGCCAGGCCGCCTTGCGCCGCCAACGCCAGGGCCGCCTCCACCTGCGTCGGATCGCTGCCGCTCAACAGCAGCACCGCGCTCTCGGCAGCAGGAAGCGCGGCGATCAGCGTCTCGGGGCGCAGCGCGCCTTCGGCGAAACGGACCACGCCTTCGACCACATCGACCGCGACATCGTTGGGCAGCACGTACACATGCGCACCGTGTGCGGTTTCGCCGGCCTTGGCCAACAGCACAGGCAGCGCGGAAACGCGTTCCATCTGCTTGACCAGGTTGTCGTAGCGTCCGCCGTCCAGGCGCAACTGCACCAGTACCGGCCGCGACAGATCCGGAGGCAGATCGGCCAGCACCTTGCGCACGGCATCCGGACCGCCGATGCCGGCGAACAGCAACGCCGCGCCGCGCACCACGGTTCCAGTGGAGCCTGCGGCAGCGGCGTGGATCGACTCCAGTTCCAACGTCAACCCGCCGCTTTTGGCCGGCGCCGAGGGTGGCAAAGGAGGCGGTTCGGAAACAGGCGGCGGTTCCACCGGGACAGGGGTCGACGGCGGTTGTCCGAAACCCTCCTGCAACGGCAGCTCGCGCGACGGAGCATCGGCGGGTTGCCAGTTTTCCGGATCGAAGGACTGGCTGGAACCGGGCCCTTCGTCTGTTTCCACCAGCTCCAATCCGCCGCGCGGCAGCTCGAAGGCGACGCCTTGGGCTTCCTGCAGATGCGGCTCGATGCGGGCGTCGGCATGGATCTGCGCCGGCGTGCGCGGCAGACCGGGTTCCGGGCGCGTGTCGTCGATCTCGCCGCCAGGCGGCAATACGTCGGCGTGGCCGTTCAATTTGGCGGACAGATGCCGCGCCCAGCGTTTGGCTTCCCAACCTTCGCGGCGTGCGGCCAGCTCGGCTTCATCGAAGATCACCGCCACCGCCGGATCGTGCAGCACCGCGTCGAAACGCGAGAGGCTGTCTTCGATCGCCGATTCCAATGCCACCAGCACCACTTCCGGGGCGGCGTCGCCCAGGGTTTGTCCATCGATGGCGTTGGGATCGTCTTCCAGCACGATTTCCGCGCCCGCCTCGTGCAGCGCCGCGCGCAACTGCTCGCGCGCTGCGCCGGCACGCGCCAGCAGGGCCACGCGCCTGGAGCTTCCGGTCACCGCGCCGCCTCGCAGGGAATCATTCGCGGACACGGGCGATTCCCAGCAGGTCGTAGACGTTGCGCATCAGGTCGAGCTCTTGATAGGGCTTGCCCATGTAGCGCTGCACGCCGATCTCCATGGCGCGCTGGCGGTGCTTGTCGCCGGTGCGGGAAGTGATCATCACGATGGGCACGTCCTTGAAGCGCGGGTCGGCCTTCATCGCCGTGGCGAGTTCGTAACCGTCCATGCGCGGCATTTCGATGTCCAGCAGCATCAGGTCGGGCACGCGCTCTTCCAGACGCTCCAGCGCTTCGACGCCGTCGCGGGCGACGGTGACTTCGAAGTTGTGGCGCTCCAGCACGCGGCCGGTCACCTTGCGCATGGTCAGCGAATCGTCCACCACCATCACCAGCGGCACGCGGCGCTCTTCCGGCGCGGGCGTATCGCTGACGAACAGGTTCGGCTGCAGGATGTGGCGACGCACCAGCGGTGCGACGTCCAGGATCACCACGATGCGGCCGTCGCCGGTGATCGTTGCGCCGTAGATGCCCGGCACCGAAGCGATCTGCGGACCGACCGGCTTGACCACGATTTCGCGGTTGCCCAGCACCTGGTCCACCGCCACCGCTGCGCGCAGGTCGCCCGCGTGCACCAGCAACAACGGCACCTGCGGCTGGCCTTCGGCGCGCGCCGGCGGTTGCCCGATCAACGCGCCCAGGTCGTGCAGCACGTATTCCTCGCCACCGTACACATAGACCGCGCCGGCGGTTTCGAAACGGTCGCGCGAAATGCGGCCCACGCCGCCCACGGCCGCCACCGGCACCGCGAACTGGGTTTCGCCGATCTGCACGAACACCGCCTGGGTGACCGCCAGGGTCTGCGGCAGGCGCAGGGTGAAGGTGGTGCCCTTGTCGGATTCGGAAGCGATTTCCAGCGAGCCGCCGAGCTGGCGCACTTCGCTGTAGACCACGTCCATGCCGACGCCGCGGCCGGCGAGCTGGCTGATGCTGTCGGAAGTGCTGAAGCCGGATTCCAGGATCAGGCGTTCCAGATCGCTGTCGGTCAGTTGCGCGTCGGACTGCACCATGCCGCGCTGTTCGGCGCGGCGACGGATCGCGGCGTGATCGATGCCGGTGCCGTCGTCGGACACCTGGAACACCATTTCCGCGCCTTCGCGGCGCAGCGCGATCTGTACCGTGCCTTCTTCCGGCTTGTTCTTCTTGCGGCGCTGCTTGGGCGATTCCAGACCATGGGCCACCGCATTGCGCAGCAGATGCTCCAACGGAGCGGTCATACGCTCCAGCACGTTGCGGTCGAGTTCGCCGTGGGCGCCGTCCAGGTGCAGCTTGACCTGTTTGCCGGTATCGGTGGCGGCCTGACGCAGCACGCGGCGCAGGCGCGGGACCAGGCCGTCGAACGGCACCATGCGCGCGCGCATCAGGCCGTCCTGCAGCTCCGAGCTCACGCGCGACTGCTGTTGCAGCAAGGTGTCGTACTGGCGGGCCAGATCGTCGAGCACGCCCTGCAGACCGGTGATGTCGGCGGCCGACTCGGCCAGACCGCGGCTGAGCTGCTGCAGGGTGGAGAAGCGGTCGAGTTCGAGCGGATCGAAGGTCGGGTCGCGCTTGTCCTGCTCGCGCTGGTAACGCGCGACGATCTGCGCTTCGGTTTCCAGATCCAGGCGGCGCAGCTGATCGTGCAGACGGATGTTGGTGCGGTCCAATTCGGACATCGCGCCGCGGAACGCGCCCAACTGCTGCTCCAGGCGCGAACGGTAGATCGCCACTTCGCCGGCGTGGTTGACCAGGCGGTCGAGCAGATCGGCGCGGACGCGCACCTGTTCCTGCGCGGCGTAGGGCATCGCCTCGTCGTCGCCCGGGAAGGCGGTGTCGATGGGCGCGGAGAGCGGGGCCAGGACGACCGCAGGTGCGGGGGCCTGGCCTTCGCCGGAGGCGTCGGCCGCCACCGCTGCTGCCCGCGGGTATGCGCGTTGTTCGAATTCGGCGATGAGATCGACCGGCATCGGCGCCTTGCGGTGCGCGCCGACCTTGGTCACCAGGCCATGCAGGCCGTCGAAGCCGCGTTCGAGCAGGCGCACGCTGTCGCTGTCCAGCTCGACGCGCTGCGCGGCCACCTGTTCCAGCAGCGATTCGATCGCGTGGCCCAGGTCGCCGATGGCGTTGATGCCCGCCATGCGCGCACCGCCCTTGATGGTGTGCAGGTCGCGTTGCAGGCCGGTGACCAGCGAGCGGTCCTCCGGGGTTTCGCGCAACTTGGCCAGCAAGCCGTCGGAGTGGTCGAGCAGGTCGTTGCCTTCCTCAACGAAGATATCCACCAGGTCCCGATCCAGCTCGGTGAAATCCAGTGCGTCGTCGGGCGCCGCGGACGTTGCCGCGAGCGCAGCGGCAACGACAGGCGCCGCCGTTTCCAGTTCTTCGGCAACCTGTTCTTCGGCAAAGTCCTCGACCGGCAACGCATCGCCGGATTCGACGGGTTCGTCGGGTCCTGCCGCCACGGTATCCACCATTTCCTGCACCCCTGTCTCCACTGCCGGCTGCTCCGGCACGACGTCGCTCGGGGGCTCGACGGTATCGGTGACTGTTTCCACTGCTTGGATTGCTTCCACATCGGATTGCGCGGAACCGGCTTCGATCGCCTCTGGTTTCTCGGTTGCGCTTGCGGTCTCTTCGGCCTGCAGCGCCTCGACGGGCGCTTCGAATTCCACTTCGTCGACGGCGGGCTCTTCGAGGACGGGCCCTTCAAGAGCAGGCTCCTCAAGAGCGGGCTCTTCGACGACAAGCTCCTCGACGGCGAGTCCGTCGTCAGCGAGCTCCTCAACGGCGAGCCCTTCAACCGCAGAATCTTCAGCCGCGGCGGGCTCTTCGGTCGTCGCCGACTCCTCGGGCACGGGTTCTTCTTCCTGCACGCTTTCGACGGCTTGCTCGAATTCGGGCAACGCCTGCTCGGCGCTCTCCGCGTTTGCGCTGCCTTCGTTGGCGGACACGAGCGGCCGCTCGACCGGTTCGCGCACGTAGGTCAGTTCCACATCGTAGAACGTGACCGCCTGCTGCCCGGGCGACGCTTCTTCGGTTTCCAGCACGATCGGCTGGTCGTCGAAGATCAATTCGTCGTTCGCCTCGACGGTGGTCGGCTCATCGCTTGCCGGCGCCGTGGTTTCGGCTTCATGGCCGAAATAGGCGGACAGATCGTGCGCCGAGAGCTCGACCTCGTTGAGCGATACCGGTGGCGCGATGCTGGGCATGGACTCGGTGTAAGTGCCTTGCGCCGAGTCGTCGATGATGACCGCCGAGGACCTGACTTCCGGCAGGCTGTCGCGCAGGCCGGTCAGCTGCGCCGCAAGCGCGGCGAACACCGGGATGCGCGGCGAAGGCGCCTGCAAGGCGGCGATGCTGCGGCGGATCGCGTAGGCGCTGTCGGCCAAAGCGGCCACGCCTTCGGCGGACGCGGTTTCCTTGGCCGAAGACAGGCGCTTCACGTACTGCTCGGCGGCGCCGGTGACTTCGGTGATCTCGGGTACGTCGGCCATGGCGAACGCGCCGTTCATGGTGTGGAACGCGCGCAACAGCGATTCGTCGGCATGGGCAGGCGCGGCCTGCGCGCGCGCCAGCCATCCGTCGACGGTTTCCAGGTGCGCGCCGACTTCCGTTTCCAGGATCTCGCGCAAGACTCCGTCCACCGAGGCCGGCGTGCCTTCGGTTTCGGGTTCGAATTCCGCCAGGACCTCGCTTTCCGGTTCCTGCTCGACGGCGATGGCGCCGGTTGCGGCAGGCGCCTTGTAGAACGCTTCCTCGCCCGCGGCGACGCGGTCGCTGAGTTCCTGCAGACCGATCAGATCCGCACTGACGTGGCCCTGCCCGCGCAAGGCGGCATTGAGTTGCGGCAGCACTCGCGTGGAATGCTCCAGCAACGCGATCACCGCGCCCGAAGGCGCGCGCGTGCCGTCCAGCACGCGGTTGAGCATGTTCTCGATCTTCCAGCTGAACTCGCCCAGCAACTTGGCGCCGACCAGGCGGCCGCTGCCCTTGAGCGTATGGAACACGCGGCGGATGGAGCGCAGACGCTCCATGTCGTCGGGAGCGGCGCTCCAGGCCGGCAGCATCTGGTTGAGATTGACGATTTCCTCGTCGAACTCCTCCAGGAACACTTCGCGGATGTCGTCGTCGATATCGCTTGCGGCGGTCTCGAAACCGCCTTGCGCCGGCGCGTTGTGCGCAACGACGGCGGCGACGGGCGCGGCGACGGCCACTTCCGCCTGCACGGGCTCGGCTTCGGCGTGCGCAAGCTCCGGCTCGGCCTCCAGCGCGGGCTCGTCCCCGGCCAGCGATGCGGCTTCCAGCTCCAGCGCCTGCAGCGCTTCTTCGACTTCCAACGCTTCCAGTGCAGCGGTATCCAGCGGCGAGGCGATGGCGCTTTCTTCGTCCATCGCCACGGCTGCGACGGCGGAGTGGTCGCTCTCGATCGCTATCGCTTCGGCCGCGGTTTCCAAAGGCACGTCGAAGGAAACCGATTCGATCTCCTCCAGAATCACGGCGGGCGTTTCCGCTTCGACGAAGACCGCTGCTTCCTGCGCAACCGGCTCATCGGCCGGTACCGGCCAATAACGCAATTTCTCAAGGCTGCTGCGGGTAATGTCCAGGATCTCGTCGCGGTTGGGGCGACGTTCGCGCAGGGCTTCCAGGTAGTACTCGAGGCTGGCCATGGCGTCGGCCAAAGTGTCGAGCTGCTGGCCGCCGGGCACGCGCCGCTTGCCGATCAGTTCGACCGCCACGTACTGGCGCACGCCCAACAGGTAATCGGCCGGTTCGGGCAGTTCCAGCATGCGCAAAGCGCCGGCGACTTCGGACAGCAGGCGCGGCACCTGCGCCAGCTCGGCATGGTTCCAGTTGGTTTCGATGAAGGCGACGAAACCTTCGCGCGCGGCGGAGAAGTTGCGCATGGCTTCCTGCGCCAGCACTTCCACGGTGCGTTGCGATTCGGAACTCGAGCTGTCGGCCGCGCCCGCATCGGCCTGGCCCAGACGCGAGACCTGGTCGTCCAGCGAAGCGTCCACGTACAGCAGCGCGCCGGCGATATCCAGCAACGCGCCTTCGTCGGCCACGCGCTGTCCGTCGACCATTTCGCGCAATGCATCGCGTTGTTGCACCACCACGCCGCGTGCCACGCCCAGGCCGACCATGCCCAGGGTGTCGGCGACATTGCCCAGCTCGCTGACCTGGGTCTGCAGCGCGGCGACTTCGGCGCCGGTGCGCAGATGCAGATCCAGCGCGTCCTTGATGCGCAGCAGTTCTTCCTTCACCGCGCCGGCGACGGTATCGAGCAGCGCACGGTTGCGCCCGCTGACGCTGCCGCGCGCGTGATCGAGTTCTTCTTCGCTGGGAAGTTCGGCGTCCAGCGCGAACGCTTCGCGCAACTGGTCCAGCGCGGCGTGCTTGGTCGGCGACTGGGCCACCAGGTACAACAGCTGACGGGTCGGTTCCTGGCTGCTGGGCGTGGAACCGGTCGCGCCTTCCTGCGATGCGCGCACTGCGCGGCTGACGCCGGCATAGGCCTGGCGCAACGCGGGCGTGGAAGTCAGCGCGCCGTCGCGCAAGGCGTCGGACACCGCCGAAGCGACCCACAGCATGCGCCGGGTGGCGATGTGTTCGACGCTTTCCAGCAGGCGGCCGACCGCCCGGGACACCGCGCCGGCGTCGGCCGGCGCGCCGTCTTCGGGCCATGCAGACAGCGCCTGATCCAGTTGCTCCTGCGCTTCGCCCACGCGCGTCTGGCGCGCCTGCCAGGAAAGCACTTCCGGCAACGGCAGTTCCTGCGGCAACGGCTGTTCCAGGTCCGGCGCGAACAGCACGCTTTCGCTCAGGCCCGGCGCGCCGCGCGCGGCGCGGATATCGTTGAGCAGCGGCAGCAATACGATCGGGATATCGCGATGGCCGCCCTGCAGGCGTTCCAGGTAATCGGGAAGCAGCACGGTGCCGCGCATCAGCGTGCCGCAGGCTTCGTCCCGGTCGACCGTGGCTTTTTCCTGCAGCGCGCGCGCCAGCAGTTCCAGTTCTTCGGCCACCATCGCCGGGGCGTACAGCTCGACCATGCGCAAGGTGCCCTGCACCTGGTGCAGGTAGCCGGCGCAGAAATGCATGCGCGAGGTATCGGCGGGATCTTCGGCGAAGAACTCCACTTCCGACCGCGCCAGGCGCAGGGTTTCGTCCAGTTCGGGCTTTACCCAGCCCAGTACCGCATGGCTCATGGCATCGCGCAGCGCACTCATCGGCGTGCCTCCATGACGGCGGCACGCGGGCCGCGCAATGGTGATGCCCCTCGGGAATTCCTGACTTCCATCGATGTGTTTCCTGCCCTCAACCCGGCAACTTGAAGTCGGCGACCGAGCGACGCAGCTCGGCCGACAGTTCGGTCAGATGGCCGATGGACTCGGCGGTCTGGCCCGCGCCCAGCGAGGTCTGCGAGGTGATCTGCCGGATCACGCCCATGGTCTGGGTGATGTCGGTCGCCGCCGCGGACTGCTTCTGGGCCGCGCCGGAGATGCTCTTGATGAGTTCGTTGAGATCGCTCGACACGCGTTCGATCTCGCCCAGCGCGGTGCCGGCGTCCTCGGCCAGGCGCGCACCGGACACCACTTCGGAAGTGGTCTGTTCCATCGAGCTGACCGCTTCGTTGGTGTCGGCCTGAATGGTCTGCACCAGCGATTCGATGCGCCGGGTGGCGCTGGAAGTGCGTTCGGCGAGTCGTTGCACTTCGTCGGCCACTACTGCGAAACCGCGGCCCGCTTCACCGGCCGAGGCCGCCTGCACGGCCGCGTTGAGCGCCAGGATGTTGGTCTGTTCGGAAATGTCGTTGATCAGTTCCACCACCGATCCGATTTCCTGCGAGGACTCGCCCAGGCGCTTGATGCGCTTGGAGGTTTCCTGGATCTGGTCGCGGATCTGGTCCATGCCGCGGATGGTTTCCCGCACCACGCCCGCGCCCTCGGTGGCGATCTGCACCGAGCGCTGCGCCACTTCGGCCGACTCGGTGGAGTTCCGCGAGACCTGGTCGATGCTGACCGCGATTTCGTTGATGCGCTCGGAGGCGGTGTTGATCTGGTCGGACTGGTGGCCGGCCGCTTCGGCCAGCTGCATGGCGGTGGCCCGGGTTTCCTGGGTCGAGGCGGCCACCTGCACGGTGGTGTCGTTGATGGTGGTCACCAGGTGGCGCAGTTCGTCGACGGCGTAGTTGATAGCGTCGGCGATGGCGCCGGTCATGTCCTCGGTCACCGTCGCTTTCACGGTCAGGTCGCCCTCACCGAGCGAGCTGATTTCGTCCAGCAGCCGCATGATGGCCTGCTGGTTGCGGCTGTTGTATTCCACCTGGGTCTGGTAGCGCATTTCCTGCTCGCGCTGACGGTTGCGGTACAGCGACCACAGCAAGCCGACGATGGAGACCAGCGCGGCGATACCGGAAACGATACCGAGCCAGAAATTGGGGAAGATGCGCGTGTCGCGCGCCGAGCCGAACGAGGAGAACGCGTCGAACAGCTTCTTGCTGTCGTCCAGCATCTTGCCCGAGCCGTTGGTGATGGCGGTGGCGGCCGACTGGGCGGCGAACAGGTTCTTGGAGCTGCCGGTGATGGCGTCCAGGTCCTTCTTCATGGTGCCCCACAGCGTCTGCGACTGGGTCAGCGCGGACAGCGCGTCGGCGTTGCGCAGGGGCGCGATGCCCAGATCCGGGTTGCCGTTGCGCAGGCCTTCCAGCACCTGGCCGAACACCACCGCGTCGCGCACCAGCGCGTCGCCGGCCATCGCCGCGCCGCTGCCGCCGGCGCGCATTTCGGTCACGCGGCGGGCCATGGTGCCCGCCACCACGACCTGCTGCAGGGCGTTGTAGATCTGCGAGGACTGCGCGCCGCCAGCGGACATGGCGCGCACCACTTCGTTCAACTGCGCCTGCAATTGCGGCACCTGCGAGGTGAAGCGGTCGGCGTTGCCGGCCAAGGCCAGCACTGCGGGCTCGCTGCTGATCAGCTGATCGGCGCTCTTGCCCAGCGGCGTCCAGGTGGCGGTCAACTGGCTCAGCGGGCCGGATACCGTGCCCTCGGAACCGTAGCGGCTGTTGGTGGTGGCGACCGTCGACTCGATCTGCGCCTTGGTGGCCTTGAACGATTTGAACGCTTCCGCGTCGCCTTCCACGGCCTCGCGGCCCTGATTGGCCAGCTGCTGCGACAGCACCTGCAAGTCCGCCGCGCCGGTCGAGGCGCCGGACAAGCGGCTGCCGGTATAGGTGGCGACGCCGGTGTTGGCGCCGAACAGGATCACCGACAGTGCCAGCAGGACCAGCCAGAAGCTGCTTCCCAGGCTGCCGAGTTTGCTGGCTTTGGGAGAATCCGGTGCAGTGCTCATCTTTCAAACCCCTGAAAATTGGACAAAGTGCAGCAATAGTTCCGCTTTCATCCGGCTACGCACTCCCCGTGCGCCGCCCGATACGTGGTCCGGTGGTTCCGGACCTTTTCTCACGAATCCCGCATCTATGCGCCGGATTCCTGTCGCCGCCCTCCTGGCGGGCCGTTGCGGACCGCTTCCAACGGCCCTTTGTTTCCACTTCCGCCGACACCGCTGCCTTACAGCGAGGCCTGGCGGAATTCCGGTGTACGCGCCAATAGCGACAACGCAAAGACTCCCCAGTCATGCTCGTCGCCATGGAACGCGCGCTCCACGAAATGCCCGTAGCGCCCATCGGCCAGCGCGCCGGGCTCGACGCTCTGGTCTTCGGTGAAACTGCGCTGCCCGTACAGTTCGTCGATGGTCAGGGCGACGTCGCCGCCGGCCTGGCGCACCACCAGCACGCGCTGGCCTTCGTGCAGCACGGTGCGTTCGCCTTCCAGGAAATGCTTGAGGTCGATCACCGGAAACAGATTGCCGCGCAGGTTGCCGATGCCCAGCAGCCACGGCTGCGCGCCCGGCACCGGCGTGGTAGGCGGAATCGGCACGATTTCCACCACGTCCTCGAAACCGGACACCAGCCGGCGCTGGCCGACCCGGTAACCGACGCCGCGCCATTGCTCGGCGACGGCCTCGCGCGCCGGCAGGGCCACGGCGTGGGCCAGGCTGCGGCGCTCGTACTCGGCCAGGATGTCGAAAGGAGTGCGGCTCATGGCGTCGTTCCTTCCGTCAACCGACGTGGGTGCGAATCGCGTCGAGCAGCTCTTCGCGGGTGAAAGGTTTGGTCAGGTACTGCTCGGAGCCGACGATGCGGCCGCGCGCCTTGTCGAACAGGCCGTCCTTGGAGGACAGCATGATCACCGGCGTGCTCTTGAAGACCTGGTTGTTCTTGATCAGCGCGCAGGTCTGATAGCCATCCAGGCGCGGCATCATGATGTCCACGAAGATGATCTGCGGCTGCTGGTCGGCGATCTTGGCGAGCGCCTCGAAGCCGTCCGTTGCCGTGACCACTTCGCAGCCTTCCCGCTTGAGCAGGGTTTCAGCGGTGCGACGAATGGTTTTCGAGTCGTCAATCACCATCACCCGGAGGCCGCTGAACCCCCCGGCCGGGTTTTCTAGTTCTGTCATTAGCCATTTTCCCCAAGCGCGGCGCTTCTTAATCGGCACCGCTGCGAAGCCTCTTATATCCCAGCACCAGCGCGCACTGTCAAGTTGAGCTTTCAGTCTGGGTGAAGCTGAACGTCGTGATGCGAACTCCGTCTCATTTTGCGCCTGCTACCATCTTGCCGACGAAATACCCCCTGGATCGCCCGTTATGCCGCTCGATGTCGTCGTGGTGATGGACCCCATCGGGTCCATCAAGATCGCCAAGGACACCACTTTCGCCCTGTTGCTGGAGGCCCAGCGCCGCGGCCACCGATTGCACTATGTGCAGCCCGGCGGACTGTCTTTGCGCGACGGCCGGGCGGTGGCGCAGGCTGCGCCGCTGACGGTGAAGGACGACAAGGCCGGCTGGTTCACCCTGGGCGAGACGGCGGAACTGGCCTTCGGCCCGGGCCAGGCGGTGCTGATGCGCAAGGACCCGCCGTTCGACGACCAGTTCCTCTACGACACCCATATCCTCAGCATCGCCCAGGGCGCCGGCGCGCTGGTGGTCAACGATCCGCAGGGCCTGCGCGACTTCAACGAGAAGCTGGCCGCCCTGCTGTTCCCCCAATGCTGTCCGCCGACCCTGGTCAGCCGCGATCCGGCGGCGCTCAAGGCCTTCGTGGCCGAACACGGCGAGGCCGTGCTCAAGCCGTTGGACGGCATGGGCGGCCGCTCGATCTTCCGCGCCCATGCCGGCGATTCCAACCTCAACGTGATCCTTGAGACCCTGGTGGGCCGCGGGAATCTGACTTTGGCCCAGCGTTTCATCCCCGACATCACCGCCGGCGACAAGCGCATCCTGCTGGTCGACGGGGTGCCGGTGGACTACGTGCTGGCGCGGATCCCGCAGGGCGACGAATTCCGCGGCAACCTGGCCGCCGGCGGCCGTGGCGAAGGGCGTCCGATCTCCGACCGCGACCGCTGGATAGCCGAACAGGTGGCCCCGGAAATGAAGCGCCGCGGCATGCTGTTCGTGGGTCTGGATGTGATCGGCGACTACCTGACCGAGGTCAACGTCACCAGCCCAACTTGCGCACGCGAGTTGGATGCGCAGTTCGGGTTGAATATTGCGGGGATGTTGTTTGATGCGGTTGAAAGCAGAATCGCGAATGGGTGATTGGAAGGCGGCGCAGCGACCTGTTCCCTTCTCCCCTCGGGAGAAGGTGCCCGAAGGGCGGAAGAGGGTACGGTGGAGCAGCGATTGCCGAACTGCCGATGGCCTTCCAACATCCTCACTTCGCCGTACCCTCACCCCAACCCCTCTCCCGATGGGAGAGGGGCTTTTAATCTTCAGCTGAAATGTCCGCAGTAGTCGCCCCACCCAAGATCGGTTCCAACGAACGCCTCACCGCCACCCTGGCGTTGTCGCTGATCGTGCACGGCATGCTGGTGCTGGGCCTGGGCTTCGCCCTGGACGATGCGGCGCCGGTGGTGCCTACGCTGGATGTGATCCTCAGCCAGACCCAGACCCCGCTCACGCCCAAGCAGGCCGATTTCCTGGCCGCGGCCAACCAGCAAGGCGGCGGCGATCACGACAAAGCCCAGCGCCCGCGCGACAGCCAGGCAGGCTGGGTGCCGCAGACGCAGACCGGCGTGGCCCCGCAGCCCTTGCGCGCGCAGTCGCCCGATGTGGCCCCGCCGCCGGAAACGCGCGTGGTCACTTCGCGCAACGGCGAAACCGCCGTGCCCCCCGCGCAAACCAGGCCCGAACCCGACCGCCCCGAACTGCCGCGCGGCGATCTGAAGATCGACCGCGATGCGGAAATGGCGCGCCTGGCCGCCGAGATCCACCTACGCTCCGATCTCTACGCCAAACGCCCGAAGCGGAAGTTCGTTTCCGCCAGCACCAAGGAATACGCCTACGCCAACTACCTGCGCGCGTGGGTGGATCGCGCCGAACGTGTCGGTAATCTCAATTATCCTGACGAGGCTCGGCGCAAGCGCTTGAAAGGACAACTGGTGATCAGCGTCGCCGTGCGCCGCGACGGTTCGGTGGAGAACACCCGCATCATCCAGTCGAGCGGCATTCCGCTGTTGGACTCCACCGCGCTGCGCATCGTGCAGCTGTCGGTGCCGTTCCCGCCGCTGCCCAAGACCGACGAGAACATCGACATCCTGCATGTCACCCGCACCTGGCAGTTCCTGCCGGGCGGCGAAGTGCGCGACCAGTAGCCGAAGCGCCCGGGGTTCGGGCAGCGGTCCCAAAGGCTTTTCGTTGCGGACTGTCTATCTGCCCAGCGCTGATGCAGGGCCGGGACCGACGCTGCGGGACCAAACCTGACGCTGCGTCCGGCGATACCCACCCATGCCCCGACCACGACGTTGCGCGAATAACGGATCTACGCGCTGCATCACGCCGCGACAAGGACTTGGCATGCAGCATGCATGCATCGAAGGTTGACCGAGGTCCGACCAGCGGGCGCGGAACGTCCTATCCACCACCCGGCAAAAGGAGTCAGATATCGTAGTGAACGCTGTCTCTCCATCGCCGCAACCATCGGCGGGCAGCACGCCCGCCGACGATGTGCCACGGCGCTTGGGTACTCCGCCTGCGGTCTGGGCCGTGACCGTACTGGTCGCCGGCCTGCTGTTCACGGCCTGGGTGGCGCACCGAGTGCGGCTCGACGAGCGCGAACGCACGCAGGCCACCTACGCCGCGCTGGCCGACGGCAGCGCGTTGCGCCTGCAGGCGCCGTTGGAGAAGGCCGCCGCCGTGCTGCGCGCGATGCAGACGGTGTTCCTGTCCAACGACCGCATGGACCAGCGCAAGTTCGAGCAATACAGCGAGAACCTGCGCATCTCGGCGAAGCATCCCGGCTACGTCGCCACCGTCTTCGCCCGCCGCCAATCCGATCCGGACGATCCGCAGCGCGTGGCCTATCCCTATGAACTGGCCGCCCCATTGAGCGGCAACGAATCGCTGATCGGCTTCGACATCGCCGCGCAGAAACCGAACCTGCTGGCGCTGGAACGCGCGCGCGATGCGGATACTCCGGTGATTTCCGCGCCGTTCGCGCTGCGGCAGTTCAAGCAGTACGCCGATTCCGCCGCGCTCGGGGTGACGGTGCGCCTGCCGGTGTATTCGCACGGACCCATCCCGGTCGATGTGGCCGAACGGCGCAGCCGGGAAATCGGCGCGCTGGCGATCAGCCTGCGTCTGGAGCCGCTGGTGTACGAAGCGCTGGGCAGTTCGGTGCTGGACCGTTTCCATGTGCGCATCCGCGACCTCGACGCGCCGCAGGCCGAAGGCTTTTTCGACTCCGGCACTCCCTTCATTGCCGATGCGGCAGTGCAGACGCGGACGCTGGACTTCGGCGGCCGCCGTTGGGAAATGCAGTTGCGGCCGCGCGTGCACGTACTGGACGCCACGCGCGCGCGTACCGTCATCGGCGCGGGCGTGACCATCAGCCTGCTGTTGTCGCTGCTGCTCTGGTCGCTGTCCACCACCCGCCGCCGCGCGGTCAAAATGGGCCAGCGCATGAGCGAACGTTTCCGCGAGAGCGAAGCCCGCTTCCGCACGCTCAACGAGCTGTTGCCGGCCCTGGTGCTGCTGGCCGACGGCAGCGACGGACGCATCGTCTACGCCAATCAGGCCGCGCGCCTGCGCCTGGGCGAGGCCGCCCGGCCATCGCTGGCGGAGCTGTTCGCCGATCCGTTGCTGCGGCGGCGCGTCAGCGATCCCGGGACGATGGATGAGGACCGGAACGGCATCGATGCGGCGCTGCTGAGCCACGACGGCGAACCTTTCTGGGTCAACGCATCGATCACGCAGGTGGACATGGAGGGCGTCCCGCACTTGTTGATGGTGGCGACCGACATTTCCGAGCACCGCGAGCTGACCGAGCGTCTGATCTACCAGGCCACCCACGACGCGCTGACCGAACTATGCAACCGCCGCGAGTTCGAACAACGGGTCGAACTGGCGCTGGCCGAACGCAAGCTCCACCCCGACTCCCGTCCTTGCGCGCTGCTGTACATCGACCTGGACCAGTTCAAGCTGATCAACGATGTCTCCGGCCACATGGCCGGCGATCAGCTGCTGGCGCAACTGGCGCTGGCCATGCGCCAGCAGCAACGTCTCGGCGACGTGCTGGCGCGGCTGGGCGGCGACGAATTCGGACTGCTGGCGTTCGACGTGGACGCCGAGGGCGCGCGCGTCCTGGCCGAGCGCCTGCGCGAATGCATCGAAGCGCTGATGTTCACCTGGCAGACGCATACCTACACCATCAGCGCCAGCATCGGCGTGGTGGTGGTGGATCATGGCGAGCCCACACTCAAGGATCTGCTGGCCTGGGCCGACACCGCCTGCTACCTGGCCAAGGAGAACGGCCGCAATCGCGTGCACCTCTATCGCGAGGACGACGAGACCACGCGCCGCCAGAGCGAAATGGAATGGGCCAACCGCGTGCGCTGGGCGGTGGAGCAGGACCGCCTGCTGCTGGACTACCAGGAAATCGTGCCGCTAGGCGGGGCGCGGACCGATGGACCCACCCTCGAACTGCTGTTGCGGCTGCGCGACGAGGAAGACGGCATCGTGCTGCCCGGTACGTTCCTGCAGGCGGCCGAACGCTACGGATTGATGCCGGCCATCGACCGCTGGGTGATCCGCAACGCGCTGGCGCATTTTTCCGAGCTGCATCCGGCCGGCGCGCGCCTGGGCACGTGCGCCATCAACCTGTCCGGCGCCAGCATCGAGGACGAGGGACTGGCCGATTACATTCTCGGACTCGTGGCCCAATACGGGGTGCCCGCGCACAAACTCTGCTTCGAGATCACCGAAACCGTGGCCGTGCGCAACCTGCTCAAGGTGGTGCACATGATCGAGCGCCTGCGCCAGGCGGGCTGCCTGATCGCGCTGGACGATTTCGGCGCCGGCATGTCCTCGTTCGGCTATCTGAAGAACCTGCCGGTGGACATGATCAAGATCGACGGCAGCTTCGTCCGCGATCTGGACACCGACCCGATGAGCCGCACCATCATCAGCGCCATCACCCAGATCGGCCATCAGCGCGGATTGAAAGTGGTGGCCGAATGGGTCAGCGCCGGCCACATGTCCAAGGCGTTGAATTCGCTGGGCGTGGACTATGGCCAGGGCTTCGCCCTGCACCGCCCCGAACGCGTCCTGTTCCAGCGCGCGGGCTCGGAATGGCGGCGTGCGGTGGGTCACTGACTTGCTCCAGATCCCAGACCTCTCCCAGGAGTACTCGTGAACCCTCAAATGATCCTTGTCGCCGGTCCGTACCGCTCCGGCACCAACGACGATCCCATTCTTATCGCAAAGAACGTGGAGGCGATGACGGAAGCGTCGCTTCGCCTGTTCCGCGCCGGGCACCTGCCCGTCCTGGGCGAGTGGTATGCGCTGCCGCTGATCGAACACGCCGGCTCCACCGGCATCGGCGATCCGGTCTTCAACGAGATCTTCCACCCCATCTCGCGCCGCCTGGTCGCCAAGTGCGACGCTTGCCTGCGCATCGGCGGCCCATCGACGGGCGCCGACGAGATGGTCGAGCTGGCCCGGCAGAACGGCAAGGCGGTGTACTACTCGTTTGAGGAAATACCTAGCGCCGACCCATGAAAGGCAGGCGCGTCATCGAGTATTCCCTTCAGCGTATTGCGTAGCCGCCGGCTGCAACCGAACCAGTCGAGTCGAGTCGCTGACAGGCAACGGGCGAATCGCCAGCTTGCCGCCGCTGCAGATGTCCACCTCTTTGTAGACCAGCGTCCTGCCGTTGCGGAACTTGAGGCGGATATCGTACAGGCAGCTCTCGCCCGCGATTTCTATCGTGGTCGAGTCGCCGCCGCCGCGCAGGGGTGCGCCCAGCGGTTTCTGCTGGAACGCATCGCTGCCCGCGGGGGCGACTTCGAGGGAAGTCACGCTGTCGTGCGCGCGGTTGATCAGGTCCAGGTAGCGGGTGTTCTTTCCCGCGCCGGCGTGCGCGGCGGTGGCGAACAAGAGAGTGGCGAGAATGGCGGGGCGGGTCAGGCGCATGGCGAGGGTCTCCGGTCGGATGAGTGGCGCCGATGGCACTGCGATGGATCACGCAGGTCGGCGCATGCATCAGGCCCAGGCGGCAGCGCTCCCGGCAATGGATCCGGGACGAATCGTCGCCACGCTGTTGCGAATCGTAGCCGCGCATCGCCGCGCTTTTCAGCGCCGCGCCCCGCGCCTAGGATGACCCTGCCCCGGCACCCGGGGAGCTTTGGACGCTTGCAATGAAGATCCGCCTCGGCAGTACGGAAATAGGTTTCTGGCGCTACCTCGCCCTCTGGACGCTGGTGGCGGCGGTATTCGCCATACAAGGATCCCTGACCGCAGGATTGGGCGACCGTCCGGACTTCGGAATATTCACGTATCTGCGCTGGTCGATGATCCAGTGGTACACGTGGGCCGCGCTGGCGCCCTGGGTATTCCGGCTTGCCGAGCGCCATCCGGTGCGCACGCCGTTCCGCTTGCGCGGATTGGGCGCGCAGCTGCTAGCCAGTCTGGGTGTCACTTTCGTGGCCATGGTGATTGGTGCGATCGCTTCCACCGTATTCGAGCCCAGCGGATTCAGCCAGCAGTTGTGGTACTTCCTGGCCCAGCACTTCGCCACCGGTCTGCTGACCTATTGGGCGCTGTTCGCCATCCACCAGGCGATCCACTTCCACGCCGAGAAAGCGCGCCGCGAAGTCGAAGCGAGCCGACTGGCCACCGAACTGGCGCAATCGCGGCTGCTGGCGCTGAAGTCGCAGCTGCAGCCGCACTTCCTGTTCAATACGCTGCACGCCATCATCACTCTGCTGGATGAAGACAAGGTGTCGGCCGAGGATATGCTGCTGCGCTTGAGCGAACTGCTGCGCGCGTTCCTGGAAGACTACGATGGGCAGGAAATCAGCCTGCGCCAGGAATTGACCTTGATCGAGCTGTACATGGGCATCCAGCGCACGCGCTTCAAGGATCGGCTGACCACGCGCATCTACATCGCGCCTGAAACTTTGGATTGCGCGGTGCCCAGCCTGATCCTGCAACCCATCGTCGAGAACGCGATCCGCCACGGCATCGGCCAGCGCGTGGGCAGCGACAACATCGAGATCGAAAGCCGCCGCGAAGGCGACATGCTGTGCATCGACGTGCGCAACGGAAACAGCACGCTGGCTGCGGGCCCCGCCGATTCGGCCGGGCACGGCATCGGCCTGTCGAACACTCGCCTGCGCCTGCAGGAACTGTACGGCGATGCCGCACAGGTGCGTCTGGAAATGATCTTCCCCGAAGGCGTGGTCTGCCGCATCCGCATTCCTTTCCGCGAACTGGAAGGGCCCGACGATGCGCCGGAGTTCTCGCCGGAAATTCCGCCGAAGCTGGCCCCTGCATGAGCATCGGCGTGCTGGTGGTGGACGACGAACCGATCGCGCGCCACGCGATCGTGCGGCTGCTGCGCGACGACGAGGAAATAGAGGTGCTGGGCGAATGCGGCGATGGAGTGTCGGCGGTGGCGGCGATCCGCAACCAGTCGCCGGACCTGGTGTTCCTGGACATCCAGATGCCCGCCATCACCGGCCTGGACGTAGTGGCCACCATCGGCGCCGAACGCATGCCGGCCACGGTATTCGTCACCGCCTACGAGCAGTACGCAGTACGCGCGTTCGAGGCCAACGCGGTGGACTACCTGGTCAAGCCCTTCAGCCGCGAACGTTTCGCCGCCACCCTGCAACGGGCGAAGACGAGGCTGTCGGCCGCAGGCGCGGTCGGCGCGCAGGCTTCGGCACGCATCCTGCAAGCGCTGGATGCATTGCGCCAACGCGACGACTATCTGGACCGCATCCCGGTGCGCGTGGACGAGCATGTGGCGTTCGTGGCGGTGGAGGACATCGTGTGGATCCGCGCCAGCCGCAACACCGTGCAGATCCATCTTGCCGACAAGGTGCACGAACTGCGCGAAACCATGTCCACCCTGATCACCCGCCTGGACCCGCGCCACTTCGCCCGCGTGCACCGCTCGGCGATCATCAACGTGCGCCGGGTCAAGGCCATCCATCCGTGGTTCAACGGACACCACGTGGTCACCATGGATACTGGCCAGCAATTGCGCATGAGCCGCTACCAGCACGAAGCGTTCCTGAAGCTGGTGTCGACGCGGCGGGAAGAATGATTCGGCGCTGCGCGGTCATCCGTTCGCCGACAATCTCTGCGCCAGATTCTGTTTTTGGAACGCATCGGTGACGTGGTCGACGAAAGCGCGGGTCTTGGCCGGCAGCAGCTTCTGTTTGGTGAAGTAGAGCGAGATCGCGCCCTGGTCGGAGAACCAGTCGGGCAATACGCGTTGCAGCGTTCCGTTTTCGAGCTGCGGCAGTACATGCGGCATGGCGATCAACGCGACTCCCAGACCCATCAACGCAACACGGCAAAGGGCCTCGGGGTCGTTGGCTATGAAGCGCGCCTTCTGTTCCAGTATCGCCTCGGCGCCGTCCCGGTGGCGCATCTTCCAAACGCGAACGCGGCCGCTGTAAGCCGAACGCATGGCGATGGCATCCATTCCGGCCAGATCGTCGGGATGCCGCGGCGGTGCGCGGCCTTGCAAATAGGCGGGCGAGGCCACTGCGATGATGTGCAGCGGCGCCAACTGCCGCGCTATCACCCCCGGCGGCAGTTCCGTGCCGCCGCCGATGGCCGCGTCGAAACCTTCGGCGATCAAATCGACCTGACGGTTCTCGAAACTCCAGTCCGGCACCACGTCGGGATAGCGCTGCATGAAGGCAGGCAGCAAGGGCAGCAGGTAATCCAAACCAAACGCTAGCGCCACGCTCACCTTCAGCATGCCGGCGGGCTTGCCGACGTGCGTGGTCACGTCGGCGATCGCCAACTGCAGGGATTCCACCCCGTCCACGATCGAGGCCAGGAAGCGCTCGCCGTCTTCGGTCAGGGTCAGGCTGCGGGTGCTGCGCTGGAACAGGCGCACGCCCAGGTTGCGTTCCAGCATGGCCACATTGCGGCTGACCGCGGCCGGGGTCAGCCCCAGCCGCCGCGCTGCCGCGGAAAAGCCGCCGCATTCGGCGCTGCGTATGAAGGATTCCAGGTTGGCCAGGGTTTCCACGCGTCGATCTTAAACGAACAGTTGAATCTGATTCCAGCCATAACCGGGTTATCACAGACCAATCCGTGCGCCACCCTTTCCTCGCCAACCCCCTGCGCAGACCCCAGCAATGCCCACCCCAGCCGAAGCACCCATCGACTACGACGGCTTGATGCAGGCGAATCTTGCCCGAGTGTTCGGCGAGCGCGATGCCGCAAAACGCATCCAGGCGATCCGCGGACTCTATGCCGAAGACGCCGTACTGAACGAGCCGCAGGCCTCGGCCAAGGGCCATGCCGCGATCTCCGAAGCGGTGACCGAGTTGCTCGCCAGCCTGCCGCCCAACTTCGTCTTCACTGCAATGGGGCCCGCGATCGGCCACCACGGGATCGGCCGCCTGCGATGGCGCTCCGGCCCGCCGGAAGGCCCTGCCGCGGTCATCGGCATGGATATCGCCCACTTCGAGGGCGGCCGTATCCACTCCCTCTTCGTTTTCATCGAACCCGCGGACGTTTGAAACGCCCGCCCAACCCAAGGAGTTTTCCATGTCCAAGTCCCCCAAGACCGGCCTCGATGCCCTGCTTCGCCCCGAAGACAGCATCCTGGTGCTGATCGATCATCAGCCCTACCAATTCTCCAACCTCAACAGCCACGAGCCGACGTTGATCGTCAACAACGTCATCGGCCTGGCCAAGACGGCGAAAGTCTTCGACGTGCCGACCATCCTGACCACGGTGATCGAAGAGCGAGGCGGTTACCTCATCAAAGGGCTGCAGGACGTTTTCCCTGAGCAGAAGCCGATCGACCGCACCTTCATCAACACCTGGGAAGACCCGAAGGTCACCGACATCGTGAAGAAGAGCGGCCGCAAGCAGCTCGTGCTGGCCGCGCTATGGACCGAGATCTGCCTTGCCATGCCGGCGATTCATGCGCTCGCCGAGGGATACGACGTCTTCATCGTCACCGACGCTTCGGGCGGCGTATCGGCCGAAGCCCACGACATGGCCGTGCGACGCATGGTCCAGGCCGGTGCGGTGCCGATCACCTGGATGGCCGTGATGGCCGAATGGCAGCGCGATTGGGCGCGCGAGAAAACGGCCGCCGCCCTCGGCAGCGTGCTTGCCGAACATGGCGGCGGCAGCGGCGTCGCCCTGGCCTGGGAACTGCAGTTGCTCGCCGGGCGCGCTGGATCGGGTCATTGACGGCAGAGATCGAAGTCAGCGCACAGCGCCAACGCCAATGTCTCAGAGGTGGCGCGTCTCCGCTGGCGAATCCCACCAACTGTTGTCCCGACCGTTCGCGTAATTGACGGGTGCGGCAATGAGTTCTTCCGGCGTCGCGTTGTCCAGCGATGCGAGCTGGACCGATACGTAGTGGCCGCCGATCTGCTCGACGTAGCCGCGGCCGAAGGGGCGTATGCCGCAGTGACGGCAGAAGAGGTGGTGTCCGCTCTTGGTGCCGAACTGGTAGTCGCCAAGATCCGCTTCGCCATCGAGCAAGCGGAAGGCTTCGGGCTTGACGATGACCGACCAGTTCCTGCTCTTGGTGCAGATCGAACAATTGCACTTGCCCGTTCCGGCGCTCAGATCGATGTCCGCTTCGAAGCGGACGGCGCCGCAGTGGCAACTTCCTGTGTATGTCTTCAACATGGTTCAATCTCCGGTGTGGGCGACGGATGAAGATCTATGCGGTACTAGGCCCAACGCCTGACACGGCCGATCCGCGAAGCGGCTTCGGCTTGAATGAATGATTGGCCATTTTACTCAAAGACCGGGCGGAAAAAGCTGCGCTCATAGCTGATGATGCAGCGTGTTTCCTCCGCATACTGGACAGCGGCTTGGCACTCCGGGTCTTGGACCGATTTGATGCGGTACTCCTCATAGAGCGTCATGCTGGGAAACGTGAAAATCGCTAGCGCGACATTGTTCGCTCCTTCGGACGGCAAGAAGTATCCGTGATGCTTGCCGCCGAATTTCTCGACGAGCGGAATCCAGACCTTGCCGTAGCGCTCGAATTCACTGAGCTTGTACGGGTCGATGATGTATCGCAGGCAGCAGGTAATCATGATGTCCCTTAAGGGCTAACGTCCGACACAGCCGACCTAAGGAGCGGACTCGGCTGATTGACCACAAACTAGTGTTGACGGCTACCTGGAAGCATTGCGATTGCAGAACAAATGAATCCAGCCGAGAGCATAGAAACGGCATAGCTGGCAAAATTTGTCTCCATACCCTGCCAGAACTGAAGCGTTGCAATGGCGAGCGAAACGACTATAGAACCCCAAAAGAAGCAAAACAACAAAGTCTTACCACCTGCCGATGTGAACAAACGCAACCTTCTCTTCGCACGAGCGGCGGATGATGCAAGCGGTGCCGAAAAGAAGGAAAGCGAGAAGAATGTAGAGAAAACTATGGCCAGGAGCTTCTTCGAATAGCCAACTGTTAAATAAATGATGAAGCACGCAAGCGCCGCAAAAACAACGATCACCAGAAAATATCGGAGAAGGTGAATAGTCTCCGCCAGAAGCACTTTTGTTGAAATGTTGCGATCTTGCATTTGTGACCTAGCGCTTGAGCTAAGCCGATCCCCGAAGCGGGTTCGACCTGAAGGAATTATTAGGCACCACCCGACGTCCGCTCCCATGATGCCACTGATCCAGGTTTCCGGCGAAACAGCGGATGGCACGCCGGCGCAACCACATTGCTCCATAGGGCAAGTACGGCTGGGCTGCGTGTTGCCAGCTTATGCTGCAAATGGCCCCACTCATACGTGAGTTGACCAGAGCCGACCGGGATGGCTTGAACGACCCGGACAGGGCCGATCTTGGACCGGTCGAAAGAATAACCACGCTTGGTGGCCTCGTCATGGACCGACGCCAGATATGAGTTGATGGCCAAGCGCGAATGAGGATGGGCTTTGAACCGCTCCAACTGAGGATGATTGGTGTAGCCGCGAGTCTCGCCGCGAAGAACGGCCTTGGCCAGCAAAGCCTCCCGCCACAAGGCGACTAAACCCTGTGGATCGAGATACTTTGGGTGTAACGACCAGAGACGCATAAAGTGGCGCCCAACTCCTGACACAGCCGAGCCGCGAAGCGGCTTCGGTTTGAACGAATGGTTAGGTGCCAGCAAGGCAGCCTGGTTACTGGATAAGCCCCGCAAAGAGCTCCGGCCTCATCGCAATGAACAATGCGATCATGAGGCCGATGGCCATACCGATAATCGTGCCAGCAGCTACTCCGCGCACAAGCATCTTTTGTTCGCCGCTTGTCATTTCACACCTCCAAAGTCACACCTCAAAAGGCTACCGCAGACCGGTGTCCATTGTCTCTCCAATCGCTGTGACGCCAGTAGCGCCTAACGCCTGACACGACCGCCCCCGAAACAGGTTCGGCTTGAATGAACTGTTAGGCGCCACGGCGATCCCGTCGCTTGCGCCGGTAAGGTGAGTATTTGAGCTCATCAGGAAGCCATGGATAAAGCGGGCCGCCAGTGGCAGCGAAGAACATCGCAAGCAGGAGCTTCAAGCGGTCTCGAAAAGTCAGTTGCAACCGATGCCTTTCCCGGAATGCCTGATGAAGCATGGCCTTTCGCTTCGCAATATCAACTTTGCGAGCAACCGCATCTCGCTGGAGGTTCTCGGCACGCTTTGCTTTGGCCTTCCTTCGTATCTCGCTGCGAGTCATGGATGACACCTAACGCCTGACACAACCGACCCACGAAGCATGGTTCGGCGTGAATGAATTGTTAGGCCGCAGTGAGCTGCGGCCAAATGTTGGGTGGAGCATAGACGTAAAGCACGCCGAATATGCTTAACGCATAAACGAACTTAGCCGAAACGGCGATAGCCAACGCTATGCCTGCGCACCTGCCGCTCTCAGGACTGCGGGTCGAACTGAAAGACACGCAGCTCCTGGTCGCAACGGCAGGCCTTCGCGATGCGCGCGGCCCACGCGACCGCCTCCTCACGCGAGGGCAGTTCGAGCACGGTGAAGCCGCCGTCGAGCGGGGGCGCCCACGGGTAGCCGCCCTCGGCGACTGCGCCGTCGGCTGAGACGAGCGCGGGCGGCACGTTTTCGTCGATGCCGCCACCGAAGACATAGACGCCCGCAGCCTTCGCCTCGTCGATCACGGCGTGCGCGTCGCGGCCCACGGCCCCCCACTCGCCGTCGGGCACGACCATCGCCGCGCTGGGGAAGGAGATCAGGTACTTGGCCATAGCGCTCTTTCCTTGGAAATTGATGACGGTCGTGAAGCATGTGTGCGGCTTGACGTTCGAGTTAAGCCGCGCCTCGAAGCGGCGTCGGTTTGAACGAATTGTCAGGCGTCGCTACTACTGCTCTCGCACAGCGTCTTCAGTTTTCCCAGCGCCTTCGGCCAGGCTTCCGGCATGCTCTCGAACTCGTCCGTCATGTCCTGGTCGACAGTGAGCATCGTCCCCTGCGGCGTAGCCGTGAAGGTGAAGTTCTCGTAGGCCGGCGCCCAAGCGCGGATAGCCTCGCTACTGGTGTCTTCAACGCCGTCGTCGCCGATGTAGCCCAGATGTCGGATCGAGATGAACTCGTTTGGCCTGTTCTCGGCGATCTCCGAGATCACTCCATGCCCTTCCGGAGTCAAGAAGCGGATTCGTTGGCCCGTCAGCCACGAGCCTTCGAAATACAGGCCGTCGCCGAAGGCCGACGTCCACTGCTTGTAGCCCTCGGGTCCGACCAACATTTGGTAGACCTTGGATGCCGGTGCGGCAATGTCCACCGCCCACTGAAGTCGTTTGAGTGCTGGCATAAGTCGCTCCACTACGCTGCCGAGGAAGTCCCTCTACCCTACGACGAACAAGCTCGTAGGAATTCGACAGTGGCAAGACACCGCACGGTAGGCCTTGACCCACCGTTCTCCGCTCTCAGGGCCGCTTATTTCGCAGCGCGCGCCGCTTTCTGCTCTTGCAAGGTCAACGCTACATTGTTGCGCAGATAGGCCGGCTCCACTCGCTCGGGCGCAACGGCTTCGCCACGCTCGAAGGCAGCAACCGCGAGCCTGGCCACATCCGCAGCGTGCGGGAGGATGGTGGCATCCACTTCGATCAGCTGCGATCCGAGGTGCAGTTGCAATGCGCAGTCGGCGGCGGCGAAGCCGGTGCCTGCGCCGTGCCAGTTGCCTTGGCTGTCCGGGAGCGCGACTTCAGCTGGGGCCGCTACGACTTCGGTGGAGACGGCGATGAGTTGGTCGCCATGACGCTCGAAGGCGCCTGCGTAGACTTCGCCCATTCTGGCGTCTATGGCGGCCAGGATGCGGACTTTCTCTGGACTGTCCTGGCGCCCACTTGACCCCTCCCCAGCCCTCCCCTGCTGTCGCAAGGGAGGGGGAAAGGCTGCGGCGATCGCCATGAGGGTGGATACAGCGACGACTGGTTTGTGCAGCGCCAGCGCGATGCCCTGCGCCAACGCGATGGCCAGGCGGACGCCGGTGAAGGCGCCGGGGCCGCGGCTGACGGCGATGGCGTCCAGTTGCGAGCGCTTGATGCCGGCGTCGGCCAGCAACTGCTCGGCCCACGGCAATGCGTATTCGGCATGCAGACGTGGAGCGACTTCGTAGCGTTCGATGACTTCGCCGTCCAGGTACAAAGCGACGGAGCAGGCCTCGGTGGCGGTTTCAAAAGCGAGCAGCTTCATACCAGTCCTGTTCGGTGTCCTGCCGCGGCGGTGCGGCGGTGGGTTCTACGCCGAAGAAGCGTTCCACGTCGGCCACCTCGCGCGTGCGCGAGAACGGCGGCAGCGAATCCAGGAACACGCGGCCGTACGGCTTGCCGGTCAACCTTGGGTCGCACAGTACCAGCACGCCGCGGTCGGTTTCGCTGCGGATCAGCCGGCCCACGCCCTGCTTGAGCGCGATCACCGCCTGTGGCAGCTGTTCGTCGCGGAACGGGTTGCCGCCGTCGCGACGGATCGCTTCCAGGCGCGCTTCGAATACCGGATCGTCGGGCGCGGCGAACGGCAGCTTGTCGATCACCACCACCGACAACGCATCGCCCACCACGTCCACGCCTTCGCGGAAACTGGCCGCACCCAGCAACACGCCGTTGCCCGATTCGCGGAAGCGTTGCAGCAGCGTAGCGCGGGGCGCTTCGCCCTGCACGAACAGCGGCCACGGCGCATCGCGCAAAGTCTCGGCCGCTTCGCGCAACGCACGGTGCGAGGCGAACAACAGGAACGCGCGGCCGTTGGAGGCCTGCAGCACCGGATACAACGCGGCAATGAGCGCGGTGCCGAAACCGCGAGTGTTGGGTTCGGGCAAGTTCTGCGGCAGATAGCACAACGCCTGCTTCGGCCAATCGAACGGACTGGGCTGCAGCAGCGTGGGCGGATCTTCCAGCCCAAGCCGCGTGGCGATGTGGTCGAAACCGCCGCTGACCGCCAACGTGGCCGAAGTGAATACCCAGGACGCATGGGATTTCTCCCGGTGTTCGCGCAAAGGTCCGGAAACATCCAGCGGCGTGCGCTGGCAGCGGAAGCCGCGCTGGGTCAGTTCGTACCAGAGCACGTCGCCAGTGGGCAGCGGCGCGCCGTCCTCCAGATCCACTACGTGGCTTTCGCCGGAAGTGTTGCCGTCTTCCAGCCACCGCGCCAGGCGCGTGGCCGAATCCTTGGCGCGCGAAGCGCAGGCATCCAGGCCCAGCGACGCATCGGCCATGGCGACCACCGCTTCGATCAGATGCGCCAGCGATTCGGTGAGCGCATCGAAGCCCGCACGCACTTCCGGCTTCGACAAGGCGCGGAACCGGGTACCACGCGTCGGCAACCCTTCCATGCCTGCGCGCAATTCCCGCAACGCCTGTTCCAGGGCGCGCACGGGCGCCTGCAGACTGGCCAGCGCGCCGGGCACTTCCTTGCATTCGGCAAGACAATCGCGCGCCAGTTCCTGGATCGGGCGCATGCCGAAACTTTCGCCGAAGAAGTTCGCGGCCAATTCCGGCAGCTGGTGCGCTTCGTCGATCACGAAGGCCTGCGCACCGGGCAGGATTTCGCCGAAGCCTTCCTGCTTCAGCGCCAGATCGGCGAGCAGCAGGTGATGGTTGACCACCACGATGTCCGCCGATTGCGCGCGCTGCCGCGCCTGCACCACGAAACAGTCGCCCCAGAACGGGCAGTCGGTGCCCAGGCAGTTGTCGTTGGTGGAAGTGACCATCGGCAGCAGCGGCGAATCGTCGGGCAGCGCTTCCAACTCGGCGATGTCGCCGAATTGGGTGCGCCCGCCCCAGGAAACGATGCGCTGGAATTGCGAGATCTGCTCGCGACTGGTGAAGCGCGGTTCGCCCTTGGCCTGCTCCAATCGGTACTTGCACAGGTAATTGGCGCGGCCTTTCAGCAGCGCCGATTTCAGGCCGGTGCCCAACGCGTTGCGCACGCGCGGCAGGTCGCGGTGGTAGAGCTGGTCCTGCAACGCGCGGGTGCCGGTGGAAATGATGGTCTTCAGGCCGGACAGCAACGCGGGCACCAGATAAGCGAAGGTCTTGCCGGTACCGGTGCCGGCTTCGGCGAGCAGCACTTCACGGCCCTCGAAGGCTTCGGCGATCGCCGTGGACAGGCGTTGCTGCGCGTGGCGGGGGACGAAGTTGTCGAGCTGGGTGGAGAGCGCGCCGCCTGCGCTGAGCGCCTCGCGGCTGGCTTGGGCTAACTGGGACATCCCTACATTCTATTCAAGCCGGCCACCGTGCAGCCTTCGATCTGCGCATGCGCCGACGCGGCGTCCTGCGTCAGGCCGCGCGCCAGGCGCGCCTGTTCGATGGTGGCCCAGTGGCGGCGGCATAGCGGGCCGACCTTGGAACCCAGGTCGAAGGCGCGCTTGGCGAGGGTTTCGGCACGCTCGTTGTCGGCTTGCAGCAAGGCGACTTCGGCGCGTTCCTGCAGCACCGCCGGGTCGTCGGCGACGATGAGCAGCGCCTGGTTCAAGGCTTCGGCGGCGGCGGCGTAGTTGCGCGCGGCGATGGCGGCGGTGGCGTCGTCGCGCAGGTCCTGCACTTGTGGATCGCGCAACGGTTGCACCGCCAGCTCGCGGTCGTCTGCGCCTGCGGACGCGGCGACTGCGGCGGCAAGGCGCTGTTCGGGCGCCACTTGCGGTACCGATGGTTTTGGCGGCAGTTCCGGTGCGGTACTGCACGCCGCCAACGACAGGGATAGCGACAGGGCAGCCGGGAACAGGAGCTTGTTCATGATCAATGAAGTAATCCGTAAAAATATGGACTCACCATTCCCGCCTTCGCGGGAATGACGAGCAAGAAGCAGCCATCAGGCCATGTTGCCGAGCTCATGCGTTGAACCGCAGCAGGACATCATTCCAGTCACTGTTCAGGAGCGGGTGCAGGCTCGGGGGGCGGTGCGGAGGGTTGTTCCTCTTTCTTGTCCAACCCGAACCAGCTGCGCCAGCCGCCGCCTTCTTCCTCACCCGTTTCATCGGGCATGGGCTCGACCACGCAAGCCGCGTACTGCGGCGCAAAACCGGCCACGAACGGCATCTGCCGCGCACCGGGGCAACTGGCATCGGTGGTGTTGGCGCCGGCCACCCACTGCCAGTCCAGGCCCTTGCCGGAGACTTTCAGCGGCGCGCTGGGCAGACGCGAAAAAATGCCGGACCACACCCGCATCGCGCCGGTGGCGCCGTACAAGCCGGTCTGTTCATTCTGGTCGTTGCCCATCCACACCACCGCCAGATGATCGCCGGTGTAGCCGGCGTACCAGCTGTCGCGGCCGTCGTTGCTGGTGCCGGTCTTGCCCGCCGATTGCAGGCGGCCCAGACCGTCGCCCAGCAACTGGCGGCCGGTGCCGTTGCTGACCACCTGCTGCAAGGCGATGCTGATCAGGTGCGCGGCGATGGAATCGCCTTCCTGCGCGGGCGCGGGCGTCTTGTCGTAGCGCTTGAGCAATTTTCCGTTCGGATCGAGCACGCCGCGCACCGCATGCAGCGGCTGGATCTCGCCGCCCGAAGCCAGGAACTGGTACAGCTGCGCCATGGCGTACGGGCTCTGGTCGGTCGCGCCCAGGATCAGCGCTGGGTTCGGCTCGGCCTTGATGCCGGCCAGCACGCGGATCAGGCCGGAGAGACGTTCCGGATCGACCTTCATGCCGATGCGCACGGTGGCCTGGTTATACGAATGGGCCAGCGCATCGACCAGTCGCACCGTGCCGTGGCTGCGGTTGTCGGAATTGCCGGGCGTCCAGCGCCTGCCCTTGCCCAGCTGCACGGTGACCGGAGAATCGTCGACGTAGCTGGCCAGCGAATAGTTGTCCGGCTGCGCCAGCGCCAGCAGATACACGAATGGCTTGAGCAGCGAACCCACCGGCCGCTGCGCTTCCACCGCACGGTTGAAACCGGGCTGCGACACGTTGCGGCTGCCGACCACCGCCAGCACATCGCCGTCGTGCACGTCGGTCAGCACCAGACCGGCTTGCAGCGGCGGACGCCGCTTGTTTTCCACCGACTTCAGCGTGCGCGTCACCGCGCCTTCGGCATAGGCCTGCGCCGACGGCGACATGCCGGTGAGCACGCTCAGGCCGGCGCCCTGCAGCGCGCTTTCCGGGTAGTCGCGCGCCAGTTGCCGGCGCACCAGATCCACATAGGCGGGGAAACGGTTGGCGGCGGCCATGCCCGGGGTCTTGGTGACGCCCAGCGGCGCGGCCAGGGCGCGCTTCCATTCCTCGTCCTTGATCAGGCCGGTTTCGTGCAGCTTGTTCAAGGCCAGGTTGCGGCGGTCCAGTGCGCGTTCGGGGTTGCGGCGCGGGTCGTAGTAGGAAGGCCCTTTGACGATGCCGATCAACAAGGCGATCTGCTCGGTGGTCAGCGAATCCAGTTCGCGCCCGAACCAGAACTCCGACGCCGCAGCGACGCCGTGGATGGCCTGGCTGCCGCGCTGGCCCATGTACACCTGGTTCATGTACGCCTCCAGGATGGTGCGCTTGTCGTAGCGCGCCTCCAGGATCAGGGCGAACAGGATCTCGTTGAACTTGCGGCTCAGGGTGACTTCCTTGCCGATGCCCAGCAGGCCGCTGCGGGCCAACTGCTGGGTCAGCGTGCTGGCGCCCTGCTTGCTCTCGCCGCCGGAGCGCACCGCGACCCACAGCGCGCGCACCATGCCGCTCATGTCGATGCCGTGGTGGGTGCTGAAATCGCGGTCTTCCACCGCCTGCAGCCCGGTCACCAACAGCTCCGGCACTTCTTCCAGGCGCACCAGGCGGCGCTCTTCCTGTTTCTGGCCGTACAGGGTGGCGATGCGGGCCGGGTCGAGTCTTGCGACCTTCAGGTTCTGCTTGCGCACCGGATCGCGAACGCTGGCCACGCGCCCGCCGGATAGCGACACCTGCAGCCTGCGCGCGGGCACCTTGACGTCCACATCGGTGTAGCCGCGGCTGGAAATGGTGAAACGGCCGCCTTCGCGCGCGTAGGTTCCCAGGCGTTCGCCGACGCCGTCGTCGCGATAGGACGCCGCGTCGAGTTCGGTCTTCAGGGTCTGCGCGTCCATCGCCACGCCGGGCGCCAATTGCAGCGGTCGCGCGTACACGCGGGTGGGGATCTGCCACTGCAGCGCGCCGAAGCGCTGGCTGACCTGATGGTTCAGGTACAGCGTGTAGGGAATCAGGAAGCCGAGCCCCAGCCCCAGCGCCGCCAGTGCCCAGGTGACCAGTCGCTGACGCCAGGGATGGGCGTCGTCGAGTTCGTCTTGATCGTCGTCTTGGTCGTCGTAGTCGTAGCGCGGCACAGGGATGCGACAATAGGGATTCCGGCGAGTCTAGCGCAGCCCGCCGCGCTGCGACGGGCCGGAGCTACCTTTCGCTCAGCTGGAGTTGCACCGGAATGTCGATTTCCCTGGCCGATGTGCGCTTCCAATGGCAACGCGCGCTGGGGCTGATCCGCCGTGGCATGGCCAGCCTGCGCGCGCGCGGCTGGCAGGCTACCTGGCAGCGGGTACAGCGCCAATTGCGCCGTGCGCCGGCCTCCCAGCGCGCGAAGCTCTATTTTCCCGCCGAGGCGCCTTTCGCTCCGTTTGCGGTTCCCGACAGCGACCGCCCGCGCGCCAGCATCGTCGTGCCGGTCTACAACCAGGTCGCGCACACCCTGACCTGCCTGCGCGCGCTGGCCGAGCATCCGCCGCTGGCCGCGTGCGAGATCCTGGTCGTCGACGACGGTTCCAGCGACCAGACCGAAGCGTGGATGGCGCAGGTGGCCGGCCTGCATTTCCATCGCCGCGCGCACAACGGCGGTTTCATCGCCGCCTGCAACGACGGCGCCGCGCGCGCGCGCGGCGAGGTGCTGGTGTTCCTCAACAACGACACCGTGCCCCAGTCCGGCTGGCTGGACGCACTGCTGGATACCTTCGACACCCAGCCCGACGCGGGTTTGGTCGGTGCGCAGCTGGTGTACCCGGACGGGCGTCTGCAGGAAGCGGGTGGCGTGGTGTTCTCCGATGGTTCGGCCTGGAACTACGGACGTTTCGAATCGCCCGAGGATCCGCGTTACGCCAGCCTGCGCGACGCCGATTATTGCTCGGGAGCCGCCATCGCGATTCCGCGCGCGTTGTTCGAATCGTTGAACGGATTCGATACGCGCTACGCGCCCGCCTACTACGAAGACACCGACCTTGCGTTTTCGGTGCGCGCGGCTGGGAAACGCGTGCTCTACCAGCCCGCGGCGCGCGTAGTGCATCTGGAGGGCATCACTTCCGGCACCGACCTCAGCCAAGGGCCGAAGGCCTATCAGGTGCGCAACCGGGAATTGTTCGAACGCAAATGGCGCGATGCGCTTTCGACCTTTCCCGCACCGGGCACGCAGCCGACGCCGGCAACGGTGCACGCGCATCAGCGGCAGATCCTGATCGTCGATGAAGCCGTTCCGCAGCCCGATCGCGATTCGGCGTCGCTGCGCTTGTTCAACCTGATGAAAATGCTGCGCCAGGAAAACGCGCACGTGGTTTTCCTGGCCACCGAACACGCGCCGCAGCCCCAGGCGCTGGCCGCCTTGCAGGTCTTGGGCGTGGAAGTCTGGTACCCGCCGTTCTCGCCAAGCCCGCCGTCCTGGTTGTCGGCGCACGGCCCGCGTTTTTCGGTGGTGCTGGCCTGCCGCTACCACCTGGCCGAGAAGATCCTGCCGCTGGCCAGGAAGCACGCGCCGCAAGCGCGCTTCGTGCTGGACACCATCGACCTGCACTACCTGCGCGAATCGCGCGCCGCGGAACTGGCGGGCAACGCAGCGTTGGCCAAGGCGGCGTCGCAAACCCGGCAACGCGAGCTTTCGGCGGTTGCGGCCGCGGACATCGCTTTGGTGGTAAGCGGAACCGAACGCGAAGTGCTCGCCAGGGACGCGCCCGCCAGCAACGTGGAAGTGCTTTCCAACCTGCATGAAGTGGCCGGGCCAGGCTTGCCGTTCGCGCAACGACGCGATCTTGTTTTCGTGGGCGGATTCCGCCACACGCCCAATGTGGACGCGGTGCGCTGGTTCGTGCAGGACGTGTTGCCGCTGCTGCGGCCACGCCTGCCCGATGCGGTGTTCCACTGCATCGGCGGCGATGTTCCCGATTCGATCGCTGCGCTGGCGCAGGAAGGCGTGGTCATCCACGGTCACGTGCCCGGCCTGGAAGCGGCCATGAACGGCATGCGCGTGGCGGCCGCTCCGTTGCGCTTCGGCGCGGGAGTCAAGGGCAAGGTCAACCTGAGCATGGCCCATGGGCAACCGGTGGTGGCCACGTCGTGCGCGGTGGAAGGAATGCATCTGCAGGACGGAACCGATGTTTTGGTAGCGGATGAGCCGCAAGCGTTCGCCGATGCGGTGGTGCGGCTGTATACGGACGAAGAGCTATGGAACCGGCTGTCGCGCAACGGATTGGAGAACGTGGCGCGCCATTTCTCCCTGGATGCTGCACGCGAAACAGTGCGCAAGGTTTTCCTGTAGGTCGGGGCTGCGCCCCCGACTTCGTCGCGCGACCAGGCATCTCGGGTGTCGGGGATGTAACCCCGACCTACGATAGCGGGGCGTAGCCCCGACCTACTGGCCGGTTTGGGCACGGCGTACGCGTGCTGCGAATTCGGTCAGCCCCGGCGCATTCGCATCCAGACCGCGCGCTTCCTGTAGCGCCTGTGCGGCGAATTCGACATCGCCCGACCCCAGGCGCTCGTCGCCCACCGCGATCCACTTCGACGACAAGCGCCGACGCGCATCGGCCAGGCCCGCATCGCGGGTTTCCAGGGTTTGCCAAGCGTCGTAACAGGCGCGTGCGCGGCGTACCCGGTTGGCGCGCAGTTCGTCTTCGAAACACGCGCGCGTGGCCAGCACCACGCGCGCGGCCGCGCGCTTGACCGCCGCATCGTCCGGGGCAAGCGCTTGCGCGGCGCGCAGCTTGTCGTAGGCGCTTTCGCCGGGAGGAGCGATCCATTCGCCCCGCGTACCGGCCTGTTCCACCGCCGCCAGCAGACTCTCCGTGCGCCGTTTCCTTTCGCGCAAGGGAAGCGTGGAACCCAGCCGCGATTGCGATTGCCGCGCACGCGCCAGGGCCTGCTCGGCTTCCCTGACCACGCTGGCGCGCGGACTGAGCTCGCGGGCCAATTGCAGGGAAGCCTGGGCGGCGGCGAAATCGAAATCCGAAGCTTCCCGCGCCGACCGCTGCGCATAGGCCACGGCGATCCGCTCGATGCCCTGTTGCGCGGCGGCATCGGCGGGGGAAGCGGCCAGCACCAATCGGTAGCCCATCAGCGCCTGCTCCAGCCGCATCCGGCGCAAATCGCCGTCGGCGTCGCGGCGGCGGGCTTCCACGGTGCGCGCGAGCTGCGCCTGCGCATCGGGCAGGTCCACGTGGCCGGCATCGTATTCGCGCGCCTGCCCGATCAGCGCCGACCCTTTCGCCAGATCTCCCGCAGCGATCGCCAGTCGCGCCTGTTGCAGCAACTCGGACAACGCGTCCTCGCGGCCCTCCAGCGCGGCGGTGTGGGTCGGCTGCAGCGCCAGCACCCGCTGGTACAGCGGCAGTGCGGTTTCCAGCGCTCCGCTCGCCTTGGCGCTGCCGGCCTGCCGCATCAGCTCGTCCAGCCCCGCATGCGCGGCTTCGCGCTGCCGCAATTGATCGGCCACGGCCTCGGCGTCCGCGCGCGGCACCTGCAGCTCGCGCGCCAGGGCCAGCGACTGGCGCGCTTGTTCGAAACGGTTCTCCCGCACGTATCCGCGCGCCTGCGCGACGGCAGCTTGCGCGACCCGCGCCAGGCCGTCGCGGGCTTCGCTGCGGTCCGAATCCAGCGCCTGCGCCGCTTCGAAACGCTGGCGGGCGCCGGTGCCGTCGGCAGCGCTCAACCTGCCCTGCTTCAACGCCCGCTCGGCGTCGTCCAGCAAGCGCTGCACGCGCATGTCGGGCCAGATCAAGTCGGCCAGCGGCTGCCTGAAGACCACGACCGCCAGTGCCAGCACTACGATCGCCGCCGCCGCCCAGCGCCACCAGCCGCGATCCCGCCTGGCGGGCGTCGTCGTTCTTGCGGCGGGACGGCGGAACTCGACTTCCTGCAGCCAGTCGGCCACCGGTTCGATCTTGCCGTGCGGCGGGTTGTGGGGGTCGCGGATCACCGCCGCAGCATACCCAGTCAGGCTGAACGTCGCGCTTCCTCGACCCCCGGCAACGCATCCAGCTTGCCCAGCAGCATCGAAAGCTGGCCGTAGTCGGCGACCTTCAAGCGCAGACGCAGCACCACCTGGCCGCTGCCGCGCACGTTGTCGCTCTGGATATCGGTGACGTTGGCGTCTTCCTGCGCGATCAGCGTGGTGATGTCCTTGAGCAGGCCCTTGCGGTCCAGCGCGCGGATCTGCACGTCGACCTCGTAACCTCCGCCGGCCACGCCCCATTCCACCGGCAGCACCCGTTGCGGACTGGTCGCCGCCAGGCGCAACAGCGATGGGCAGTTGGCGCGGTGCACGCTGACTCCACGCCCGCGGGTCAGATAACCGGCGATGGGCTCGCCCGGCACCGGCTGGCAGCAGCGCGCCAGCTGCACCAGCAGATTGCCTACGCCCTGCACGGTGAATTTGGATTTGGAAGGCGTCGGCGCGCGCTTGGGCGGGCGTCGAAGCGCGGGCGCGGCCACCGGCTCGCTGGCCGCGCGTTGTTCTTCGTGCAGCGCGCGACCGATCTGGCTGGGACCCACATCGCCCAGGGCGACCTGGATGTACAACTCGTCGATGTTCTCGGCGTGGAATTTCTTCGCCATCGGCGCAAGGTCGGCGTGGTGCAGTCCCAGGCGCTTGAGCTCGCGCTCCAGCACCTCGCGGCCGGCCTGGATGTTCCGCGCCCGATCCAACTTGTGGAACCAGGCGCGCACCTTGTCGCGTGCGCGGCCGCTGGCCAGGAACGCATTCGAAGCCAGCAGCCAGTCGCGGCGCGGTTCGCCGGTCTTGGCGGTCATGATCTCCACGCGGTCGCCGCTGCGCAGCTGGTGGTTGAGCGGCACGATGCGGCCATTGACCTTGGCCCCGCGCGTGCGGTGTCCGACCATGGTGTGCACGTGGTAGGCGAAGTCGAGCACGGTGCCGCCGTGCGGCAGATCGATGACCTCGCCCTTGGGCGTGAGGGTGTAGATACGCTCCTCGGCCAGTTGCGCGTCGAGTTCGCCGGCCAGGCCTTCGGCTTCGTCGCGGCCGCCCTCCCCGCTTTGCTCCAGCAGTTGCCGCATCCAGGCGATCTTGCGGTCGAAAGCCCGGTCGCCGCCCTTGCCTTCCTTGTAGCGCCAATGCGCGGCCACGCCCAGTTCGGCCTGCGCATGCATTTCATGGGTACGTATCTGCACTTCCAGCGTGCGCCCTTCCGGGCCGATCACCGCGGTATGCAGCGAACGGTAATCGTTGGGTTTGGGGCGGGCGATGTAATCGTCGAATTCGCTGGGCACCGGCAGCCACAGCGCATGCACCACGCCCAGCGCGGCGTAGCAGGCGCCGATATCGTCCACCGCCACCCTGACCGCGCGCAGATCGTAGAGTTCTTCCATCGACACCTGCTTCTTCTGCATCTTCCGCCAGATGCTGTAGATGTGCTTCGGGCGCCCGCTGATCTCGGCGGCGATGCCTTGTTCGGCCAGCGCCGTGCGCAGCGTGGTCTTCACGCCTTCGATATAGCGTTCGCGGCCGGCGCGCTTTTCGTCCAGTTGCTGGACCAGCTGACGGTAGGTTTCCGGCTCCAGGTAGCGGAAAGACAAATCTTCCAGCTCCCACTTCAACTGCCAGATGCCCAGGCGGTTGGCCAGCGGCGCGTGGATGTCGCGGGTCAGCTGCACCAGCAGACGCTTGTCGGCGGCAGGCAGTTTTCCGGCGGCCCGCATCCGCGCCAATTGCCGGGCCAGCAGGATCGGCACTACCCGCAGGTCGTGGACGATGGAAAGCAGCAGCCGGCGCAGGCCCTCGTTGCTGCCGGCGACGGTGCGTTCGGCATGCAGCGCCCAGACCTGCGCTGCCGCATTCTGTCCGTCCAGCAAACCTGCGATGCCGGGTTGTTTGGCCAGCTGCGGTTTCAGGCCGGCCTGCAGGCCGGGAATGCCGAACAGCAAAGCCGCGACCAGTACGTCGCCTTCCGCCGACAGGCTAGTCAATGCCTCCAGCGTATCTGCCAGCACCGGCCAAGCATCGGGCATGCCCGATTCCAGATCGGACAGCTGCGCGGCCTCGGCCAGGGCGGCCCGCATTTCCGGGGCCAATCCGTCGGCTGAACGGGACTGCAGCCAAGTTTGCAGCGGTGCGAAGGTCACGGCGATCGGTAGATGGTTTTGCGAAAGATATGACTACACTAACGGCCTTGCGCCCGGAGGAACACCCATGAAATCGCAGATGACCGCCCCCATGAAATCGCTTCGCATCCCCTTGGTCCTGATGGCGCTGGCTTTCGCACCGCTGGCCTGGGCCCAGCAATCGCCGCCGTTGACCGCCAACGTCGAGCAGCAGATGAGCCCTGAGCAGTTCAAGGCCGCCGGGCTGGACAAGCTGACTTCGCAGGAACTGGCCGCGCTCAACGCATGGTTGCAGCACAAAGTAGTGCAGGAAACGGCGAAGGCGGTGGAGACTGCGAAGGAAGAAGGCCGCAAGGAAGTAGTGGAGAAGAGCCGCGGCTTCTTCGATTTCGGAACCGCCGAGCCTATCGAGAGCAACATCGTCGGCGAGTTCAAGGGTTTTTCCAACGGCAAAAAATACACCTTGGCCAACGGCCAGGTGTGGGAGCAGGTAGAACCGGCCACGCTCGCCGGCGTGCGCAAGACCGATCCCAAGGTCTCGATAAAACCCGGCATTTTCAATAGCTGGTACATGAAGATCGACGGCTACAACACTTCCGCCAAGGTGCGCCGCATCAAGTAATCCACAGCCGTAGGTCGAGGCTACGTCCCTGACCCAAGCGGTGTCCGGGAGTGCGGGCATAACGAGCGTCGGGGGCGTAGCCCCGACCTACGAGTTGAGTGCGGCTAGGCGCTGGGCCAGCTTCTTCGGCGAAATTCCCGCACGCGCGCCCAGCTCCTGGGCGAACAGCGACACACGCAGTTCTTCCAGATCCCAGCGCAGCGATTGCCAGGCCGGGTCCGACTGGCGGCCGCGTGCGGCGGCTTGCTCCAGCGTTTCCAGGAACGGCCGCAATTCCAGCATCCGCGCCTGATCGCGGCTGGGGTCGCGCAAGGCTCGCTCCGCGCGCAGCCGCATGGCTTTCAGATAGCGCGGAAATTGCGCCAACGCATCGGCAGGGGTATCGCGCAGGAAACCAGGGTGCACCAACGACGTCAGTTGGCTGCGCAAGTCGTCCAGGTTGCCGCTGGCCCAGCCCATCAGTTTGGATTCGAGCTGCGGCTTGAGTTCGGCGACGGCCGAAAGGATGGCCTCGGCCAGTTTCAAGCGTTCCATGGCTTCGGCGAACAGCCTGCGCGCCGTGTCCTCGCTGCGGCGCTCGAAGGCCTCGCGGTCGCGGATATCGCCCAGTCCGTCGGCGAGCACGGCATTGAGCGCCGCTTCCACCAGATCGCCGCGCAGGCGTTCCTGCGATTCGATCGCCGCATACAACAGCCCGGTCTTGGGCGACACCGGCAATTGCTTGCGCGCCTGCTTGGCCTTGTCGGCCAGGGCGATATCCAGCAACCGGCGTACGCCTTGCGGATGCGCGATCGCCGCCGCGGTCCGGTCGGCGAAGACGCGCAGCGCCACGCTCTCGCCTTCGTCCACCAGCGCCGGATAGGCGGGCACGCCCGCTTCCCCGGGTACTTGCAGCGGTATCGGCTGGGCAGGGAATTCGCGCAGGCCCTGCGCCGCCATCTCCCGACCCGCGCGCGCAGCGAACGCTTGGCCGGCGCGATCGCCGAAGCGCAGACGCAAGGCGTCCAGGTCGCGCGATTCGGCCAGCACCTTGCCGTCGTCCGCACGCAGCCGCAGGTTCATGCGCAAGTGCGGCTCAAGCGTGGTTTCGTCGAAATCCAGCGCCGTCACCGGCGCGCCGGTCGCGCGCGTCAGCAAACGCGCCAGTTCGCCGCGGATGTCGTCGGCGCCGGGCTGCGGGAAAGCTTCGGCGAAGGCGCGTCCGTAGTCCGGCGCCGGCACGTAGTTGCGGCGCATCGCCTTGGGCAGACCACGGATCAGCTCGGCCGCCTTCTCGCCGATGAATCCGGGCGCCAGCCAGGACAGGCGCGCGCCGTCCAGCGCATTGAGCAGGTGCAGCGGCACTTCCAGGGTCACGCCATCGTCGGCCGCGCCCGGCTCGAACTTGTAGTGCAGCGGCAGACGCGCATCGCCGAGCGGGAAATATTTCGGGAAACGGTCTTCTTCGCTGCCCTCGCCCGGCAACAGATCGGCCAACGACCAATGCAGCGCACGGCGCGCTTCCGGCGCCAGCGTCTTGTACCAGGCATCCAGTCCAGCGGAGGAATGCAGGTCGGCGGGAATCCGGTCCAGGTACCAGCGCGCCTGCCAGTCCTCGTCGGCGACGATGCCGGCGCGGCGCAGTTTGGCTTCTTCCTCGCGCGCCTGTTCCAGCGTCTTCAGATTGTCGGCGACGAAACCGGCGCGGGTGTTGATCTCGCCAGTGACCAAACCCTGGCGCACGAAGATGTCGTGCGCTTCAGTCGGCGCGATGCGGCCGTAGTGCACCGGCTTCTTCGGCGCCAGCACCAGGCCGAACAGGCTGATCTGCTCCGAGGCCAGCACATGGCCCTGCGCGCGCGACCAGTGCGGGTCGAAATGCTTGCGCGCCAGCAGGTGCGGCAGCTCGGCGATCACCCAGTCCGGCTCTATCGCGGCATTGGTCATGCCCCAGACACGCGCGGTATCCAGCAAGGTCGCGCTCAACACCCATGCGGGCGGCTTTTTCGCCAGAGCCGAACCCGGGAACAAGTGGTAGCGGCGTTGGCGTGGGGCGAGGAAATCGCCTTTCTCGGTCTTGTGCCCTACCTGCGTGGGCAAGCCGGCGAGCAAGGCGCGATGCAGAGCGACGTAAGCGGCAATGCTCATGCCTTCCGCAGAAGAATTTCCATCGCCGGGCTGCGTGCCCGCCTTGGAAAGGGAGCCGCCGGCTTGTCTTCCCCCTTTGGAAAAGGGGGATTGAGGGGGATTTGCTTTTCGCGCCAACAGCAAATCCCCCCTGCCCCCCTTTTTCAAAGGGGGGGTGCCTTCGCCAGTGTTTGCTGGCACGGAAGCTTCGTTGAGTTCCCAGCCCAGTTCGGCGCACATCAGCAGTAGTTGCCGGTGCAGCTCGCGCCACTCGCGCATGCGCAGGAAACCGAGGAAGTGGCGTTCGCACCAGTCGCGTAATTTCGACTGCGTCAGTTCCTCGTGAGCCTCGCGATAGGCGTTCCACAACTTGAGGATGCCGATGAACTCCGATTTCGCATCGGCGAACTTCGCATGCGCGTTGTCGGCCGCTTCGCGCGCTTCGGGCGGGCGTTCGCGCGGGTCCTGGATGCCCAGGAACGAGGCGATCACGATCATCTCGCGCAGCGAGCCGTTGCCCTGCGCGGCCACCAGCATGCGCGCCAGCTTCACGTCCACCGGCAGGCGCGACATGTGCCTGCCGATGGCGGTGAGCTTCCTGTCCTTGTCGACCGCGCCCAGTTCGCCCAGCTGCTGCCAGCCGTCGGCGACGGCGCGCTCGTCCGGCGGCTCCAGGAACGGGAAGTCCTCGATGCGTCCCAACCCCAGCGACAGCATGCGCAGGATCACCCCGGCCAGACTGGAACGGCGGATCTCCGGATCGGTGAATTCGGGGCGCGATTGGAAATCGGCTTCCGCATACAGGCGGTAGCAGATGCCGTCGGAAATGCGTCCGCAGCGGCCCTTGCGCTGGTTGGCGCTGGCCTGCGACACCGTTTCGATATGCAGGCGGTCGAGCTTCTGCCGCGGGCTGTAGCGCTTGACGCGCGCGTAACCGGGGTCGACCACGTACTTGATGCGCGGCACGGTGAGCGAGGTCTCGGCGACGTTCGTCGCCAACACCAGGCGGCGCTTGGTTCCGGGATTGAATACCTTGTCCTGGTCGCGCGCCGACAGCCGCGCATACAGCGGCGTCACTTCGGTCTCGCGGTACTTGCGCCGTTCCAGCGCCTGGTGCGCGTCGCGGATCTCGCGCTCGCCCGGCAGGAACATCAGCACGTCGCCGCGCGGGTCCTGGCGGGTGATCTCGTCGATGGCGGCCACGATGGCGTCGTTGACGGTGCGTTCGCCCTGCTGCTCGTCTTCGCCTTCGAGCGGGCGATAGCGCACTTCCACCGGGAACGTGCGGCCTTCCACGTCGATCACCGGCGCGTCGTCGAAGTGGCGCGCGAAGCGTTCGGTATCGATGGTGGCCGAGGTCACGATGACTTTGAGGTCGCGGCGCTTGCGCAGCAACTGCTTGAGGAAGCCGAGCAGGAAATCGATGTTGAGGCTGCGCTCGTGCGCTTCGTCGACGATGATGGTGTCGTAGGCCGAGAGCCAGCGGTCCGAAGCGATCTCGGCCAGCAGGATGCCGTCGGTCATGAACTTGATGCGGGTGTCGTCGCCTACCTGGTCGTTGAAACGCACCTGGAAACCGACCGCGCCGCCGACCGGTGTCTTGAGTTCCTCGGCCACGCGCCGCGCCACCGCGCGCGCCGCGATCCGGCGCGGCTGGGTGCAGCCGATCATGCCGGCCACGCCGCGTCCGGCGGCCAGGCACAGCTTGGGCAACTGGGTGGTCTTGCCGGAGCCGGTTTCGCCTGCGATCACCACCACCGGATGGGCACGGATCAATTCGACGATCCTGTCCGCTTCGCGCGCGATGGGCAGCGCCTGGTCCAGGGTCACCGCAGGGGCCGAGCCGGCGCGGGCGGCGATTTTCGCGTTGGAAACCGCCAGCGCCTGTTCGAAGGCGGCGCGGGCGGCAGGGTCCGCGGGCTTGGCCTGCCAGCGCGACCACAAGCCATGCAAGCGTCCGCGGTCGCGCGTCAGCGCCCCGTCGATGGCACGGCGCGCAGCGGGCAAGTCCTTGTTTTCGGCTTCGTTAGCACCCATCGATCGTCAGGCGTGAATCTTTTGATTACAAAACATCGGTTACCTTGTCTATTGTCGCCTATCCCACCTTAAGGAGCCCCCGCATGGCCAAGACCAAGAGCAGCAAGCCCAAGAGCGGCAAGCCGGACAAGAGCAAGGCGCCGGCGACCTCGCCCGCCGCGGCCCGATTGGCCGCCGCCGCGCCCACCGCGCCCAACATCGATATCGGGATCGGCACCGGCGACCGCAAGAAGATCGCCGACGGCCTTTCCGGCTTCCTCGCCGACAGCTACACGCTGTACCTGAAGACCCACAACTTCCACTGGAACGTCACCGGTCCGATGTTCAACTCGCTGCACACGATGTTCGAAACCCAGTACACCGAGCAGTGGACGGCGCTGGACGAAGTGGCCGAACGCATCCGCGCCCTGGGCTACAACGCGCCGGGCTCGTACCGCGAATTCGTCGCCCTGTCTTCCATTCCCGAAGAACCCGGCCTGACCCACAGCGCCGATTGGCAGGAAATGGTGCGCCAGCTGGTGGTGGGCAACGAAGCCGTATGCCGCACCGCGCGCAAGGTGCTCAAGACCGCCGACAGCGCCGGCGACGACCCGTCCGTGGACCTGCTGACCCAACGCCTGCAGACCCACGAGAAATACGCCTGGATGCTGCGTTCGCTGTTGCAGTAACCACGGCGCAAGGCGGGCAATGCCCGCCCCAGGCTTGTAGGCATCTTCCGACAACGCCTCGTACCAACGCCCGGCATCCGCCGGGCGTTCTTCTTAGCCTCATGCTTGACCCCGCTGTTAACCTAGACCCATGCAGGAATCCCCACAGCAACTGTTGCACCGCATCTTCGGCCACGCCGATTTCCGCGGCCCGCAACAAGCCATCATCGAACACATCGCCGCCGGCGGCGACGCCCTGGTGCTGATGCCCACCGGCGGCGGCAAGTCGTTGTGCTACCAGGTGCCGGCGCTGTTGCGCCCCGGCGTGGGCGTGGTGATCTCGCCGTTGATCGCACTGATGCAGGACCAGGTGGAGGCGCTGCGCCAGGTCGGCGTGCGCGCCGAATTCCTCAATTCCACCCTGGACGGAGAATCGGCCGCGCGCGTCGAGCGCGCGCTGCTGGCCGGCGAGCTGGACCTGCTGTACGTCGCCCCGGAACGCCTGCTGACGCCGCGTTTCCTGTCGCTGCTGGAGCGTTCGCCCGTCGCCCTGTTCGCCATCGACGAAGCGCATTGCGTCTCGCAATGGGGCCACGATTTCCGTCGCGAATACCGCGAACTCACCGTCCTGCACGAGCGCTGGCCGCAAGTGCCGCGCATCGCGCTGACCGCCACCGCCGATCCGCCCACCCAGCGCGAGATCGCCGAGCGCCTGCAGTTGGACGAGGCGCAGTGGTTCGTCAGCTCCTTCGACCGCCCCAACATCCGCTACAACGTGGTGCAGAAGGAAAACGGCAAGCGCCAGCTGCTGGATTTTCTGGGTGCGCACCGCGGCGAGGCCGGCATCGTCTATTGTCTGTCGCGGCGCAAGGTCGACCAGACCGCCGAGGCCCTGGCCGAATTGGGCTTCAAGGCCCTGCCCTACCACGCCGGACTCGATGCCGAAGTGCGTGCCGCCAACCAGCGCCGCTTCCTGCGCGAAGAAGGGGTGGTAATGGTGGCCACCATCGCCTTCGGCATGGGCATCGACAAGCCGGACGTGCGCTTCGTCGCGCACATGGACCTGCCCAAATCGCTGGAAGGCTATTACCAGGAAACCGGCCGCGCCGGCCGCGATGGCGAGCCCGCCGAAGCCTGGCTCTGCTACGGCCTGGGCGACATGGTGCTGCTGAAGCAGATGATCGAGCAGTCCGAAGCCGGCGAGGAACGCAAGCAACTGGAACGCCGCAAGCTGGACCAGCTGCTGGGCTATTGCGAATCCATGCAGTGCCGGCGCCAGGTGTTGCTGGCCGGTTTCGGCGAGACCTACCCTGAGCCCTGCGGCAATTGCGACAACTGCCTGCAGCCGGCCGCCAGCTGGGACGCCACACTGGCCGCGCAGAAAGCATTGAGCTGCGTCTACCGCACCGGCCAGCGCTTCGGCGCGGTGCACCTGATCGACGTGCTTCGCGGCAGCGAGGGCGAACGCATCCAGCAGTTCGGCCACGACAAGCTCAGCACCTACGGCATCGGCAAGGACCTGGATGCGAAATCCTGGCGCGGCGTGTTCCGGCAGTTGGTCGCCACGGGGCTGCTGGAAGTCGATGCCGAAGCCTTCGGCGGGTTGCGCCTGACCGATTCGAGCCGCGCGGTTCTCACCGGCAAGCAGGCAGTGGTGCTGCGCAAGGAACTACCCGGAAAGAAGACACGCGAACGCGATCGCGGCCCGCGCACCGGCGTGTCCGTGCAGCCGCAGGACCTGCCGCTGTTCGGCGCCTTGCGCGAACTGCGCGCGCAACTGGCGCGCGAACAGAACGTGCCGGCCTACGTCATCTTCCACGACAGCACGCTGCGCAACATCGCCGAGCAGCGCCCCGGCAGCCTGGGCGAACTGGCCCAAGTCGGCGGCATCGGCGGAACCAAGCTGGAGCGTTACGGCCCGCAGGTGCTGGAAACCATCCGCGCGCAGGGATAAGGCGGCGCGCGTCAGCGCATGGTCGGAATGACGAAGCTCTGGTCGGAAACCGGCCCGCCTTTCGGCCAGCGCTGGGTGATGGTCTTGGTGCGCGTGTAGAAGCGCACGCCGTCCATGCCGTATTGATTGAGGTCGCCGAAACCGGAACGCTTCCAGCCGCCGAAGCTGTGGTACGCCACCGGCACGGGAATAGGCACGTTGATGCCGACCATGCCCACTTCCACGCGGTCGGCGAACTCGCGCGCCGCATCGCCGTTGCGGGTGAAGATGGCCACGCCATTGCCGTACTGATGCCTGGACGGCAGCTCCAGCGCTTCTTCGAAAGTGCCGGCGCGCACGATCTGCAGCACCGGCCCGAAGATCTCTTCGCGGTAGGTTTTCATGTCCGCCTTGACGTGATCGAACAGGCTCGGCCCCAGGAAGAACCCGCTCTCGTGGCCGGGCAACGAAAAACCCCGGCCATCGAGCACCAGTTCGGCGCCCTCGTCCACGCCGATCTGCAGATAGGACTCCACCTTGGCCCGGTGCGCGGCGTTGATCAGCGGACCATAGTGCGCCTGTGGGTCGGTGGAAATGCCGATGCGCAGGCCTTTCACCGCGGCGACCAGTTTCCCGCGCAGGGCTTCGGCGGTTTCCTCGCCCACCGGCACCACCACCGGCAGCGCCATGCAGCGCTCGCCCGCCGAACCGTAGGCCGCGCCCAGCAGATCGGCCACGGTCTGGTCCAGATCGGCGTCGGGCAGCACGATGCCGTGGTTCTTGGCGCCGCCCATCGCCTGCACGCGCTTGCCGTGTTGTGCGCCGAGCGTATACACCGACTGGGCGATGTCGGAGGAACCGACGAAGCTGACCGCCTTGATCGTCGGATGCTTCAGGATCGCTTCCACCGTGTCCTTGTCGCCATGCACCACGTTGAGCACGCCCGGCGGCAGGCCGGCTTCGATCATCAGCTCGGCCAGGCGCACCGACACCGAAGGATCGCGCTCGGACGGCTTGAGGATGAAGGCATTGCCGCAGGCGATGGCCGGGCCGAACATCCACATGGGAATCATGGCCGGGAAGTTGAACGGAGTGATGCCGGCGACCACGCCCAACGCCTGCCGCGCCGAATACACATCGATGCCGGGGCCCGCGCCCTGCGTGTATTCGCCCTTCAGCAGATGCGGTATGCCGCAGGCGAACTCGATCACTTCCAGGCCGCGCTGGATATCGCCCTTGGCGTCGGCGATCACCTTGCCGTGCTCGCTGGAAAGCAGGTGGGCCAGCTCGTCCATGTGCGCCTCCAGCAGGCGCTTGAACTCGAACATCACCCGCGCGCGGCGCTGCGGATTGGCCTGCGCCCAGCCCTTCTGCGCCTCGGCGGCGTCGGCCACCGCACGGTCGAGTTCGACCGCCGAAGCCAGCGGCACGCGCGCCTGCGCCTGTCCCCGGTTGGGATCGAAAACCTCGCCGTACTTGCCGGAGGTTCCCGCGACCGACCGGCCGCCGATGAAATGTTCGATGTCGCGCATGTGCTTGTTCCTGGAAGTGTACCGCTGGCGGCGAATCCGGTCGTCGCGGTTCCGATAGTAGTGATCGTAGCCGTGCGGCGCAGCTCGCGCATCATCCGGACATATTGCGGTAACAGGCCTCACCCAGCATTAAGGGTTGGGTCCGCGGTCTTGGGGGCCGGCTGCCGCAGGATAGCGGCGCCGGCAAGACAGGCTTACTACAATCATCAACGGGAAATCATCGCCCATGGGGAAGCAATGAAACCTTCGCTCTTTTCCGCTCTGGCGGCCGCCATCGCACTGGCCCTTTGCTGCGGCGCGGCCCCGGCGCAGGAGGCCAGCAGCACGGACGTCCCGCTGATCGCAGCGAAACTGCAGACCCAGGCGACCGCCAGCAAGGAAGCCAACGCGGCCATCCTGGTCCGCGACTCACGCAATCCCGGCCGCAGCCATATCGTCGCCACCGCCGCGCTCGGCGGACTCGAGGTCTACGACCTGGCCGGCAAGCGCGTCGGCAGCACGCCTTCGGGCGAAGTGGCGGCGGTGGATGTCGCCTACGATGCCGCCCTGGGCAAGAGCAAGGCGACCGTGCTGGCCGCGATCGACACTACGACCAACGGCCTGCGCCTGTTCTCGATGAAAGGCCCGCGGCTGCAGGAAATCGGCGCGCGTCCGCTGCCGCTGGGATTCGCTGCCGAAGGCATCTGCCTGTACCGCAATCCTCTGGACCATGCCCTGTACGCCTTCGTCGTCGGCGATGGCGGCGAAATCGACCAGCAGATCCTGTTTCCGACCGCCGGCGGCAAGCTGGACGCGCGTCAGGTGCGGCGCATCAACGTGCCTTCCACGCTCAAGCAATGCGCTACCGACAACAAAGGCCATGTGTTCGCCACCGAGGAAGGCGTGGGCGTCTGGCGCTTCAATGCCGACCCGGAAGCCGATGTCTCGGCCAGGATCGTCGATGCGCCGCGCTTGGGGCATATCGACGAAGAAAGCGGCGGCGTGGCCAGCTACGACGGCGGCGGCCAGCGCTGGCTGATCGCCGCCGACACTTCGGCAGGCCGTGTGAATGTATACGACCGCGACAAACGCGGCGCCTACCTGGGCGCGTTCAAGGTAGCGGCGCCCGGCAGCCGCGATGCCATCGGCGAACCCGGCCCGCTGTTCGCCACCGGCGCGGCCTATCCGTCATTTCCGCATGGCCTGCTGCTGGTCACCGACGAAGACGCTTCCAACTACAAAGCGCTGGCCATGGAAGACATCGCCAAAGCGCTGAAGCTTCCCTTCGATACTAGCGCCGCCGCTAAAACCGTCGAACACAGCAAAGTCCCGGCCGTCAGCCCCACCGTCGAAACCGCTTTCGCCGGCAGCTACGGCGACGCCGCCGACGACCCCGCGATCTGGGCCGACCCGCAGGATCCGGCCAGGAGCCTGGTGGTGGCCACCGACAAGAAGGCCGGCCTTTATCTGTACGACATGCAGGGCAAGGTGCTGCAGTTCCTGCCGGTCGGCAAGATGAACAACGTGGACTTGCGCGAGGACTTCGAGCTGGGCGGCGAGAAGATCGTGCTGGTCGCGGCCAGCAATCGCACCGACAAATCCATCGGCCTCTACCGGCTGGACACGCAGAAGCGCGAACTGGTCGACGTGGCCGATGGCATGCAACCCACCGGGCTGGGCGATCCTTATGGCGTGTGCATGTACCGCAGCCCCAAGGACCGGCGCACTTACGTGTTCGTCAATGGCGACGACACGCGCAAGCGGCAATGGGAACTGGTGGCGACCGCGCAGGGCCGCGTGACCGCCAAACTGGTGCGCGACATGAATTTCGATTCGCAGACCGAAGGCTGCGTGGCCGACGACCACGACGGCGCGCTGTACGTGAACGAGGAAGACGTGGGCCTGTGGCGCATGTCGGCCGAACCCGATGGCGGCGATGCCAAGACCGCGGTACAGAAGATCGCCGATAACCCTGCGGTGAAGGACGACTTCGAAGGACTGGGCATCTACGACCTGGGCGACGGCCGCGGCTATATCGTGGTTTCCAGCCAGGGCAACGACACCTATGCGGTGTACCGCCGCGAAGGCAAGCAGGAGTATCTGGGATCGTTCGCAGTGGTCGCCGATCCGCTGCGCGGCATCGACGGAATTTCCGAAACCGACGGGCTGGAAATCACCAGCCGCAACCTGGGCCCGGGTTTCGAGCACGGCGCCATGATCGCCCAGGACGGCCGCAACGTGATGCCGGTGGAGAACCAGAACTACAAGTACGTGCCATGGGAATCGATCGCGCGCGCGCTTAAGCTGGAAATGCGCGGAAAATAAGCGCGTAGGCGCCGAATGAATCCGCTGCGGGTTGCGCTGGTCGCACGCCCGCCAGCCTGCGATCATCACCGCAGGCTCCGCCCGATCGTGGCAAAATCCGGTCAGTCGCAACGAGGCCGACCGGCATTAAATTCCATGGCTGAACGCAAGGTTCCGGGTGTAGAGAACTTCGAAGGCCCCGCCGGCGGATGGGGCGCGCTGGGCGCGGTGGCGCGGGCGTTGAAGAGCCAGATGGCGGTGGGACGCGAAGCCTCAGCGCTGCGGCGCGTCAACCAGCCCACCGGCTTCGATTGTCCCGGCTGCGCCTGGCCCGATCCCAAGCACACTTCTTCCTTCGAGTTCTGCGAGAACGGCGCCAAAGCCGTTGCCTGGGAAGCCACCGGCAAGCGCGCCACGCCAGAACTGTTCGCCACCCACACCGTCGCCGAACTGTGGGAATGGTCCGACCATGCACTGGAAGACGCCGGCCGGCTGACCCAGCCGCTGGCCTACGACGCGGCCAGCGACAGATACCTGCCGATCGCCTGGGAAGAAGCGTTCGAGCGCATCGGCGCCGCCTTGCGCGCGCTGCCGCAGGCGGACATGGCCGAGTTCTACACCTCCGGCCGCACCTCCAACGAAGCGGCCTTCCTGTACCAGCTGATGGTGCGCGAGTTCGGCACCAACAACTTTCCCGACTGCTCCAACATGTGCCACGAGGCCACCAGCGTCGGCCTGCCGGAATCCATCGGCGTCGGCAAAGGCACGGTGACGCTGGAAGACTTCGAGCATTGCGATGCGCTTTTCAGCTTCGGCCACAACCCGGGCACCAACCATCCGCGCATGCTTTCCACCCTGCGCGCGATCTCCAAACGCGGCGCGCCGATCATCGCGGTGAATCCGCTGCGCGAACGCGGGCTGGAACGCTTCGCCTCGCCGCAGGACCCCGGCGAGATGCTCACCAACAGCTCCACGCCCATCGCCCAGACCTACTACCAGGTGAAGATCGGCGGCGACGCCGCGTTGCTGAAGGGAATGATGAAGTGGCTGTTCGAAGCCGACGCCGCCGACCTCGCCGCCGGCGGCAACGGTGTGCTGGATCACGCCTTCATCGCCGAACACACGCAGGGCCTGGAAGCCTTGCGCGAAGACATCGCCGGCACGCGCTGGGAAGACATCGTGCGGACTTCCGGCCTGTCGCGCGCCGACATCGAGGCCGCCGCGCGGGTCTACGCCAAGGCCGAACGCGTGATCCTCTGCTACGGCATGGGCATGACCCAGCACCGCTTCGGCACGCAGAACGTGCAGCAGATGGCCAACCTGATGCTGCTGCGCGGAAACATCGGCCGCACCGGCGCGGGCATCGCGCCGATCCGAGGCCATTCCAACGTGCAGGGCGACCGCACCGTCGGCATCACCGAGAAACCCACGCAGGCATTGGTGGATGCGATCAAGCGCAGCTACGGTTTCGAATTCCCGCTGACCCACGGCCACGATTCGGTGGAAGCGGTACGCGCGATCCGCGATGGCCGCTCGAAGGCGTTGGTATGTCTGGGCGGTAACCTGGCGGTGGCGATCTCCGACCCGGAAACCACGTTTCCGGCGATGCGCAAACTCGACCTGGTGGTGCACGTGGCCACCAAGCTCAACCGTTCGCATCTGATCCCCGCCAAGCAATCGTTCCTGCTGCCCTGCCTGGGCCGCACCGAGCTCGACTTGCAAGCCGGCGGCGCGCAGTCGGTGACGGTGGAGGATTCCATGTCGATGGTGCATGCCTCGCAAGGTGGCCTGAAGCCGGCCTCGGAGCACCTGCTTTCCGAACCGGCCATCGTCGCCGGTATCGCCAAAGCGACGCTGCCGGCCAGCAAGGTGGACTGGCAATGGCTGGTCGACGATTACGACCGCATCCGCGACGGCATCGAAGCGGTGTTCCCGATCTTCGAAGACTACAACCGCAGAGTGCGCGAGCCCGGTGGCTTCCGACTGTACGTGGGCGCCACGTTCCGCGACTGGGGCGGTCCGGGCCGCAAGGCGAATTTCCTGGTCGCACCCGGGCTCAACGAAGATCCGCACGACGACCGCGCCGATACGCTGACCATGACCACGATCCGTTCGCACGACCAGTACAACACCAGCATCTACGGTTTCGACGACCGCTATCGCGGCATCAGCGGACGGCGCGATGTGGTGTTCATGAATGCGGCGGACCTGCAGGCGCGCGGTTTGAAGCACGGCGACCGCATCGATATCGAATCGCGCATGGGAACCGCAGAGGGCACGGCAGCGCGCAGCGTGCGCGGCTTCACTGCGGTGGAATACGACATCCCGCGCGGCTCTACCGCCATGTACTACCCGGAAGGCAATTGCCTGGTGCCGCTGGACAGCCACGACCCCAAGTCCGGTACGCCTGCGTACAAATCCATTCCGGTGCTGATTCGCGCGGCGCGCGATCCGGCCGACCGTGTCTGAAACCGCCGAACCGGGCAACAGCCAGGCACGCCGGCCGGTCACGCAACTGCTTGCCGGCATTGCGCGGACCGGCATGGATCTGCTGGCGGAAGAAGTGCCCGTCGCCGTGCACTACGACGGCGTACCGTTCGCGGTGATGATGGCCTCGCCGGGAGATCTGCAGGATTTCGCTTACGGTTTTTCGCTCACCGAAGGCCGCGCGGTTGCCGACGATATCGTGGGTGTCGAGCAACGCGCGGTTCTGGAAGGAATTTTGCTGGATATCCGCACGCGCAATCCCGCCTCCGGCGATGCGGTAGCCGAACGCCTGATGCCCGGACGCAGCGGCTGCGGCATCTGCGGCACGCGCTTGCTCGAGGAAGTGGTGAAGCGTCCTGCTTCCGTGCTTGATGGCGTCGCCATCGATATCGCAGCGCTGGAGCTTGCACTCGCCGCACTGCAGGAACGCCAGCCCTTGAACAAGGCGACCGGCGCAACGCACGCCGCCGCATGGGCCTCCGCGGACGGCGCGCTGGCGCTGGTGCGCGAAGACGTGGGCCGGCATAACGCATTGGACAAACTGATCGGCGCGATGCTGCGCGGGAAGTTCGATCCGCGCACGGGTTTCGTCTTGGTGACCAGTCGTGCCAGCTACGAAATGGTGACCAAGGCGGCCATCGCCGGAATAGGATTGCTTGCCGCGATCTCCGCGCCGACCGCGTTGGCGGTGGACCTGGCGCGCGATTGCGGGCTCACGCTGGTGGGATTCGCGCGGCCGGGACGGCAGGTGGTTTACAGCCATCCGCAAAGGTTGCAGAAGCAGCCCCTCTCCCGCTAGCGGCGCCCGAAGGGTGTGCAAGGCTGAGAAGGACTCATCAAGCATTTAAACGAGAAACCAACCCCCGCCCGCATCTCTCGGCAACACATCAACCATCGCACCCGCCTCCCATTCCCCCGCACTCTCCGGCAGCATCACCCACGCGTTGGCCTGCAGCAGCGAACCCATGCGGTAAGACTGCTGGCCTTCCAGCAGTTCGGCTACCAATCCCGAATCCGCGCTTTGCCGCAGCCGCGCCTTCAGGAAGTGCCGGAATCCTTCGGCCACGCGGATCGGCGCCGTCAACGAAGCGCGCAAGGGAATTTCCGCAGGCATGCCCAGCATCGCGCGCAGCAGGGGAACCACGAAATAGCGGAAGCCCACCGCTGCGGCGAGCGGATTACCAGGTAATCCCACCGACAACGCCCCTTCCTGCAAGCGCGCAGCCAGAATCGGCTTGCCGGGACGGATCGCCACCTTGTGGAACAACAATCGCGCCCCCGCCGCCTGCAGGCCTGCCGGTATGAAATCGCGTCGACCCATCGATACCGCGCCGGTGCTCAATACCAGATCCGCCTGGCTCGCCAGCTGTCGCGTTTGCGCAACGAAGGCTTCTGCATCGTCGCCCAGCGCCACCTTCGCGATCACCTCCGCTCCCAGCGCGCGCAGCGACGCTTCCAGATACGAGGCGTTGGAAGCGTAGATCTGCCCCGGCCCCAGCGGCAACGAAGCATCGGCGACCAGTTCGGCGCCGGTGCTCAGCAACGCCACGCGCAGCTTGCGGCGAACGCTGACACGGGCGATGCCGAGTGCGGCGAGCACCATGCGCAATGCCGGGTCCACCTGCTGGCCTGCTGCCGCCACTTGCTGAGCGATGGCGATGTCGCTGCCGGCGCGACGTATGTTCTGTCCGGCGAACGCGGCTTCGCGCAGCCGGATGCGTCCTGCATCGAGCTTTTCGATGCGTTCCAGCGGCACGATGCAATCCAGCCCCGCCGGCAGGGCCGCGCCGGTGGCGATTTCCCATACGCCGGAGGCCGCGTCGGGCGGCGACGGTGCGCCTGCGGCAAGCAGACCGGCGACCCGATATTCGCTGCCTGCGGCCAGCGCTTCGCCCGAAGTGGCGAAGGCGTATCCATCCATCGCTGCGTTGTCGAAGGACGGCAACGCGCTCGATGCGTGCAAGGGTTCGGCGAGGGTCCGTCCGCAAGCATCCGCCGATTGGCGCCACTCGGCCGGCAGGACAGCGGCTTCCGCCAACAGCAGTTCCAGCGCTTGTGCGTAGGCGATCATTCCGACGTGCCCTGTCCCTTTCGAAGGGCCAGCCGTTGCCGCTCTTGCGGCGTGTTGATGTTGTCCAGTTCGCAGCCGCCGGGCGCGGGCAACAACAACGTGTCGGCCGACCGCAATGCTTCGCGCAGCCCGTATCGCCCCGCCTGCGCCTGATGCGACAAGCGCGCCAGCGCGGCCGGTTCCCATACTGCGCACAGAGGTTCAGGCAAATCGTCGACAGTGCCGCGATAGGCGATGGCCGCGTGGATTCCATCGCGGGCCCGGATCAGTGCTTCCAAAGTGGAAGCCTGCAATCGCGGAAGATCGCAGGCCAGCACCAGCCACGCCGCTTCCGGATAAGCCGCGTGCGCCGCGAGCAAACCGGCCGCCGGCCCTGCTCCTTCGGTCTCGTCGACGATGCCCGGCAACGCCGCGCGGACCGGTTCGTCCCGCTGATCGTTGCGCAAGGACACGAAGCAGGATTGCACCTGCCGGCTCAACAAGCGGAACGTCGCCTGCAGTTGCGGCTCGCCGTGCCGGTCGAGCAGCGCCTTGTCCTTCCCCATCCGCGTGCTGGCGCCGCCGCTCAGCACCAGGCCATGCAGCGCGGGGAGCGTGGTCGATTCGGCAGCACGGGTGGCTTGGCTCATGCCGCCAATTTACCACCCGTGCGTTTTCTCCCGCGATCAGCTGCGCGCGAACTCCAGCAGGTCGGCGTTGAGCTGGTCCTTGCTGGTGTCGCCCAGGCTGTGGGTGCCGCCGGGGTAGATCTTCAGCACCGAATCCTTGACCAGCTTCGAGGAGAGCATCGCCGAAGCGCCGATCGGCACGATCTGATCGTCGTCGCCGTGGATGATCAAGGTAGGCACGTCGAACTTCTTCAGATCCTCGGTGAAGTCGGTTTCCGAGAAAGCCTTGATGCAGTCATAGGCGTTCTTGTGCCCGGACAACATGCCCTGCGCCCACCACGACTGGATCAGGCCTTGCGAAACCTTCGCGCCGGGCCGGTTGAAGCCGAAGAACGGGCCACTGGCCACGTCCAGGAAGAACTGCGAACGGTCGGCCAGGTAGGCCGTGCGGAAGCCGTCGAACACCTCGATAGGCAGGCCGCCGGGATTGGCCTCGGTCTTGAGCATGATCGGCGGCACCGCGCCCATCAGCACGGCCTTCTTCACCCGCTTGGTGCCATGGCGGCCGATATAGCGCGCCACTTCGCCGCCGCCGGTGGAATGGCCGATCATGACCGCGTCCTTGACGTCCAGATGCGCGAACAGTTCGGCCAGGTCGTCGGCATAGGTATCCATTTCGTTGCCGTTCCAGGGCTGGCTGGAGCGTCCATGACCACGGCGGTCGTGGGCGATACAGCGGAAACCATTGGAAGCCAGGTGGAACATCTGCGCTTCCCAGGCATCGGCGGTCAAAGGCCAGCCGTGGCTGAAAGTGACGATGGGACCGCTGCCCCAGTCCTTGTAATAGAGCTCGGTTCCGTCTTTGGTGGTGAAGGTAGCCATGCTTTTTCCTCGAGATTCGGGGGGAGTCGTCGGCCGCGCGGCGAGCGCAGCCAATGTAGTGCACCGGAAGTTACAAGCGCGCTACGTCGATGGTCGGCCGTAGGGCGGCATTGCCCGCCCTACAGTTTCAGGGAGGCGGTTTCAATGTCCCGGGTCATGCCGTCTGCGCGGCGGCAGCGGAGACCCGGCGCAGCCGACGCAAGCGGATGATCTGTGCGGTAGCGCCCACCAGGAATACCAGGAACGCGAGGCCGACGGCCTTCTGCAGGTTGGGATCGTCCGGACCCGAGGCCCAGGGCGCGCCGACCGGCAGCCGCGTGGAGGTTTCGGTGAACGCCGGAATCATGTGGAAGAACACGGTGAGCGAATACAGCACCGTTTCCACATACACGCTGGCGCGGCCGAATATTTTCTTATTGCCAGCTAGCCAGGCGACGGCCAGCACCACCAAAGTGATGATGCCCAAAGCATGCGGCTTGCCGAATCCGCCATGCTGGAAAATGAAGAATCCGGTCAGGCAGGTCAGCACGGTCGATACGATATAGGTCTTTCCCAAACCGTTGCGGGGATCGATTCCCTTGTCCCTGAAGAAAGCGATGAACGCCGCCGCCACAGCTACAAGACTGATGGCGGTGTGGATGATGCCCATTGTGGTCAGACCAAGCATGGTGTTCTCCGGCAGGTGATGGGAGGGATTCTCCTGCATCGGTCTGACGGCCGCGACCACTTCAAAGGCGGCATGACGCTGCCTGGAGCGATCCAGTCGGTGGTGCCACCCATTCCCCCTACCTGGGCTTATGACTGCTTCCCGGCGCGCAGACAAATCCAGAAGAACCCGATCATGTCCCAGCTATAACGCTTCAGCAAGCGCCGGGGTTCCAGGCATAGCCGGAACAGCCATTCCAGGTGCAGCGTACGCACCCAGGCGGGCGCCCGCCGGGCGTTTCCGGAAAGGAAATCCAATAGCGCGCCGACCCCGAACATCACCGGGGCATCGCAGGCGGCGCAATGATCCAGGACCCAGGCCTCCTGCCTTGGATTGCCGAAGGCCACCAGCACCACTTCCGCTCCGGACGCATTGATCCTCTCCACCAATCCCTCGCCGGCCTTGGCGAACTCCGCATAGCCATCGCAAGTGCCCACTACCTGTTGCCCCAGCTTCTCGACCAGATGCCGCGCTGCCCGCACCGCCACGCCCGGTTGCGAGCCAAGCAGGAAGAAGCGCAACGGACGCGCGCGTTGCGTACAGAGGTAAGGAATGAAATCGGTGCCGTTGAGGTTTTCGGCGAAGCGGCGCCGGTGGATCAGCAGCGACGCCAGATCCATGCCGATTCCGTCGTTGACCACGTACACCGAAGACGCTTGCAGACGCGCGCGCAGCGGCCGGCATTGCACTACGAAATTGGTGTTGGCGAAGAACACCTGGCGCTTGTGGCCGGAGTCCAAGGCTTCCAGCAGGTCTTCCGCCAGCCGCTCCCGCGCCATCGAACGCACGCGATAGCCGCCAAGCCACGTCTCTTGCGGCACTGCAGACGCCCGTTCCGTGCGCGGCCTTCCCTCCTCTATCGCGTTCATGCGGCGGTCCCCGCATCGAATTCCCGCGCATCACCACAAGTCATAAGGAAACGCCTTCCGCAATGCGGTCTGGATGCCACGCAGATCGAACGGCCCGTTTCCGCCCAGGTCCAGGCATTCCTCGACCGTCTTCCCCGAATGCCAGCGCGCGCGGCCCGTGCCTGCGTAGTAATCGTCGTACTTGAAGCGGTTCTCGCCGTTGCCGCTGTCCAGATAGACGGCCGGAATGCCGTAGGCTTCGGCCAGGATCACCCCGTGCAGCGAACTGGAGACCACCGTTTCCGCTCCCAGCAGCGCACGCACGAAAGCCAGAGGCTTCATGTTCGGCAACAGCAGCCGGTCTTGGTAGGCGGCGTACTTCTCCGGTGCTTCGTTGAAATGCGGGATCACCACGAAGGGAGAATTCCCCGACGTGCCGATCAGCTCTTTGGAATAGAACGCAGGCATCAGCAGCGCCGGGTCGCCGTATATCTCGGGGGCGGGTATGCCGCGATCCATCAACCATTTGCGCGTCAGCGGACCGCGCACCGCGCGCACGTCGAGTTGGCGGAAGCGATGCCGCGCCTCCGGAATCTTGGCGTTGATGCCGCTGCCCCACACCGTCTCGCCGTCGCGCGCGTTGTGCAGCACCGAACCGATCGCGAACAAGCGCCGCGACCGGTCCTGCTTGTGCGAAAGCTCCTGATCGCGCAACGCCAGCATCGCTTCCACGATCACCTTGGACAGATGGTCGCCGACGTTGACCCCGCCGTTGTTCGGCTGCCACCAGTACAGCGCGCTTCGCTGCCGGCGCTCCTGCCAGGCATCAAACAGCGACATGCGAAGGCTCCTGCCCTGCCGCCGGCGCGTGCGACGAATTTCCGGGCGGCGTTATCCGCAGCTCCGGATAGCGCTCCGGTTCCAGCAGTCTGTCCACCGTTTCCGGCCAGCCGAGGCACTCGCGGGAACGGGTCCGCGGCGCCAGCAGCGCAGCGTCTATCGCCGCGACGATGGATTCCGCATCTCCCGGCGCATAGCCGAAACGCGAGGCATAGCGCCCGACGATGGCGTGCGGGCAGATGGCCGGCAGCGCGAAGAAATCGTACTGCAGCAGCTTGAGCGAGCTGTCGGCCAGGTAGGCGGGCAACCGGGCCGACGCGTACGGAGCGATGCCGAAAGTGGCGTGCTTGATGTAGCGCAGGGTCTGCGCATGCGGCATTTCCCCATACACCACTACGTTCTCGCCGTAGTCCGGCATGCGGCCCCGGCCCGAGCCGATCACGTGGAAAACCACCTGCGGAAAAGCGCGGCTGGCGGTCGCGATCGCCGCGGGATCGAACAGCATCGAGCCCACCGCGACGGCGTGCTGACCGGTAGCGTAAGGCGACGGATCGGCCAGTTGCTCTATCTCCGGATCGATGCCATGGCCGATGTGGTAGACGTTGTCCCGGCTGGCTATTTCCGCGGCCATCGCAGGCGACACCAATGCGATCGCATCCAGGTCGGCGGCCACGCGCGCGAAGGCGCGCTCCACATATTGCGCGCTGTCGATCGCGCTCAGGCTGTCGGACGCGCGATAGATCAGACGGGCCGAAGGGTTGAGCTTCCTGGCCAGTTCGGCGAACACCACCGCCGTGCCGCTTTCGAACACCACCACTTCGGCCTCGCGCAGCCAGGCCACCAGCACCGGCGGCGGATGCCGGGCGTACCAGCGGAACATCATGTTTTCGAGCGGCCGCAACCAATGCCGACGCGTATTGAACGGGTGCAGCGCCGTCTTCCACAAGAAGCACTCGACGCCATTGTGCTGCTCGACGCGATTGGCCGTTTCGTCCAGCGGCAGCCGTATGTCGTTTTTCCACCGCGACAGGGCGCTGTAGCGAAGCGAGAAAAAGCGCGTGTGCCCGCGCTTGGCCAGTTCGTCGCCGATGAAATGGATATTGGCGCGGCGCGGTGTGCGGTAGTCGTGCGCAGACAGCACCAGGAATCTCCCTGGTGCGGCCGGATCGCGCTCATGGACCACATCGGGAGCCTCCACAGTGGTCTGCTCGGTCGTCGTTTCTGTTCGGAACATGGCCGAATTCTCCAATGCGGGGGCGGTATCGCGCGGCGTCATACGCTACGCAACAGGGTGCGGGTGTGCAGGATGCCGGCCACATCGCGCCGGAACGTGGGCCAAACCAGACATAGCAATGCGAATGCGACGCAGAAGGCCGCGATTCCGACCGCCAACTGCAGCGGCAACGGCAACGACGCGCCTGCGAATCGCATGGATGCCGCGTGCGAGACGAACCCGCACAGGCCGTAACCGGCTATCGCACGCAACCCGCCGAACGACATGCCGCGCACCGGCGCATCGGAGGTGCGGTGCAGCCACCACAAGACCAGCGGCCACGACAGCGCAAGACCGCAGGCGTAACCGGTGGCGACGCCCAGCACGCCCCATTGCGCGCCGATCACGATGCAGCCGATCACCATGGTGCGGCTGACGATCGAGTACCGCAGCTGCGGGCCGGTCAGACCCTTGGAAAGGAATACCCAGTACGCCGCGTAGCCTGCCGCCTGGAACATTCCTCCCACTACCAGTATCTGGAAGATCGGCACCGTCATCGCCCAGCGGTCGCCCAGCACCAGATGGATCAACGGACTGGCCTGCGCACAGGCGAAGGCGAAGATCGCGATGATGAAATGCATCAGCGTGGCCTGTCCGCGCAGCAGGAACGCCGAATAGCGCACGGGGTCGCCCTGCAGCCGGGACAGCACCGGCAGGGCGACGGTGGTGGCCGGGGCATTGAGCTGGGTCAGCGGCATCATCAACAGCGCGAAAGCGCGGTTGTAATGGCCCAACGGCACCGGCCCCAGACGATTGCCGATGAGTATCTGGCCCAGGTTGGTGCTGAAGTAGATGAGCAGTTGCGACGCCACCAGGTTTCCGCCGAAGCGCAACAGCCCGCGCATCTCCATGTTCCGTTTCGGCAGGCCGGGCAACCAGCGCGCCGCCAGCGCCATCAGCACCAACAGGGTCGAGGCTTGCACCAGCGATTGCACCACCAGCGCCCAGTAACCCCAGCCCAGCAACGCGGCCGCCACCGCCGAGCCCAGACCAAGCAATTGGCCGGTGACGTCGGCGAAAGCCAACTGTCCGAAGCGCATGTCGCGATTGAGATGCGCGCGGAACTGCGTGGTCAGGCCGTTGAGCAGCAGGGTCGCCGAAATGGCTTGTGCGACCGGTCGCAGCAACGGTTCGCGATAGAACACCGCGATCGCGTCGGCGGACAGGAATACGGCGGCCGCCAGCAGAAAGCCGATACCGGAATTGATCCAGAACAGATTGTCGCGCTGTCCCGGGCTGAGGTGCTTGGCCTGGATGGCGGCCGAAGACAGGCCGAAATCGCGCAGCACTTCGCCAACGCCGATGATCGCGACCACCATAGCCACCAACCCGTAGTCGCGCGGCGTCAGCAGACGCGCCAGCAGTACGATGCCGCCGAACTGCACTGCGATCTTCAGCACCTGGCTGCCCATCGTCACCAATGCGCCGCTGGCCGCAAGGCGGCCCAGCGAAGGAACCTGGGGCAATGCGTCCAGGGACAATTTTTCCGCGCTCATCGGCCGCGTCCTTCCGTCGCGCCCAGCGCAGCGATGTAAGTTGCGTGATGCTGCATGCCGAGTTGCGGCCAGTCGCGCCGGGACAAATCCGGCGCGGACTGGCGGCGCGATTCGCTCAGCGCGCGCAATGTCGCCGCGATGATTTCCGCGTTCAGCGCGCCGTCGTACAGCCTTACCCACTCTTCGCCGACTTCCGCGGCCAGGGCGGCATTGGCGTCGCTGCGCGGAACCAGCACCGGGCGCGCCAGCGACAGCGCCAGCAATAGCGCGCCCGAGTTCTGCATGTCCCGGTACGGCAGCACCACGCATTGCGCTTCGCCTATTTCCTGCGCCAGGATCTCGTCGCGCACGTATTCCAGGCGCGCACTGGCACGCGAATCTTCCGTGCATGCGTCTTCGACCACCTGGCGCATGGCCGGGCCGACCGGATTGCCGACTATGCGCAAGGTGGCGGCAAGGTCAGGCAGATCGCGGAATGCCGCAAGCAGGGTCTCGACCCCCTTGTAGGGACGTATCAGTCCGAAACAGAGCAGGCGTCCCTGCACGCTGGGCGGAACCTGTTGCATGGCGAACCAGTCGCGGTAATGGCCGTGCAGGATGATGTCGGCCGTCGCGTCGTCGCCGCGCTCGGCCGCATTGATCTTTATCTTGCGCGTGGTCAGATGATCCAACCAGCGTAGCAGCAAGCGTTCGACCGTCCCGCCCTGCTCGTGCGGCCGTACGTTGTGCAGCGTGCGCACTACCGGCACGCGTGTCAGCCACAAGCGCAGCAGCAGCAGGAAGGCGCACGCCTGCTTGGCCAGGGTAGTGGCTGGAGTCCGGTGCCGCACCAGGTATTCCGGCCAGTGCACGTGGAACAGGTCGTAGCGCGAGAACAACGCGGCGCGCACCGAGAAGTAACGGACCTCCACGTTCTCCGGCAGCGCCCTCAACAGCTGCACCAGGTACGGATTGGTGGTGTCGTCCGGCTTGCCGGTGGATTGCAATACGATGAAACGGCGGGCGGGCGGCGCCGACACCCAGGGCGCATGCGCGGCGTTCATTGCGCCTGCCCGCGGGTTTGGACGAGCGCCTGGCGGTACTCGTCCCGATAACGCTCGACGACGGCGTCCCAGTCGTAGCGTGCGACATACGCCAATGCATGACGCCGGCGCGCTTCGAAAGTCTCCTCGTCCACGTCGGCCAGCTTCCGGACCGCCTGCGCAGCAGCCCCGGGCGCCTGCGCGTCGACGAGCACGCCCAGTTGCGACTCGGCGTGCAGTTTGGCATAAGGAGGAATGTCGCCGAGAACGGGCATCAGGCCGGCGCTCATCGCTTCTATCGCGGCGATACCGAAGCCCTCGTGCCGCGACAGCGAAACGAAATACTGCGCACGCGACAGCAGGCGGCCCAATTGCTCCTGCGACGGCGCCTCCACCACCTCCACGTGCGCCTGCAATCCGCGCACGGCGATGTCGCGCTCCACATCGGCGCGTTTCAGGTCGAACTCGCGGCCGGCCAGGATCAGGCGCCAGGCATCGTCGCCCGCCACCAGGTGGCCAAGCAGATCCAGCGTTTCCGGAATGCCCTTGTTCACCGACCAGCGGCCGAAGCTGACCAGCGTCTTGCCGGGAACAGGCGAACCCATGCCGGAGAACTTTCCGATATCCACGCCGTTCTCGATCACGCGCAGGCGGCCGGCCGCCGTCACCGGGGCGAACAGCTCTCCATCGTTGCGGCTGGTGGCGACGATGCGGCGGTAGGCGCGTGCGGAGGCGCGGGTGATGCTGTTGAACCATAACCGCTTGAGCCGCGAGGCGTAGGCGGTGTGGAAAAAACCACCGTGGGTGGAGACTATCATCGGCTTGCCGTGCACCGTGCCGGTCAATGCCAGGTAGTCGTAGAAAAAATCGATGCCGTGCACGTGAACGACATCGGCGCCGCGCAACGCACCCAGCACTTGCGGGCACAGCGGATAGCGGGTGGATCCGGTGTAGGACAGGCGCCGCACCGGCACTCCCTGATGCTGCTCGTGCGTGCGCAGGCGCTGCGCCCCGTCGTGGAAGATGCGGTTCAACGTCACCACTTCCGCCTCGCCGCCCGCGGCCAGATGGCGGCGGGCTATGTTCAGCACCACTTCCTCCATGCCGCCGACCGAAGGATGGAACTGCCGGACCACGTGCACGACTTTCATGGGATCGCTCCGCCGGCCGCACTCATGCCGTCGCCTGTGCGCTGGCGCCACGCTGTCCCAGCGCCCACGGCGCGTAGCGGAGGAACAGCCAGCGCAACGGTACGCACAACGCGATCGAAACGGCCGAAACACCCAGCGCCCATGCGAGACCGGCTTTGCCGCCCCCGGCGAACAGCCCAAGTACCGAAGCGATTCCCGACAGCAGGAAGAAAACCAGAATGTGCGTGCACAGGATCAACAGCGTATTGCGCCCCATCCAGCGCAATATCCCGGACCGCGCCGCCAGCGGACTGATCGACAGCACGATCGCGGTTCCCGACAGGCTGGCGAGTACGAATTTCCACGCCGAAGCGCCGAAGCGCAGCTGATTGATATCCACCCGCCCGTTGCTCCACGCCAACCACAGCCATGGGGCCAGCAATACCGCGGCCAGTGCGCCGCCCGCCAGCAACGACCCCGGCAATGGAAGCGTGCGCCCCGCCAATGCGCCGCACGCGTAGAAGAACAGCGCGACGGGCAGCACGTCCAGGGCGAACGGCAGACGCAATCCCGTTCCCGGGAAGAACGCGATCCACGGCAGCGCCAGGAGCAGCGCCAGCAGCGCGATGATCGATGGCTGCAGCTTCTTGCCGAGGAAGAAGTACGTCAGCGCGGTGGCGAACAGCGCGGGCAGAAACCACAGCGCCGGATGCACGTACAGCTGCGGTCCGATTCCCGTCAGCAATCCGCCAAGCGGTTCCCACCAGGGCACCTGCCCCCAGCGCTGCGCTTTCTCGCCTATCTGACGGGTGAGCAGCCAGTAACCGTAGGCCACGAAGAAAAAGAACGCGTAAGGCACCAACAGCGTGCGGCCAAGCGTCGACAGCGCCTGTGCCGCCGTCTGCGCATTGCGGCGATGCGACAACCAGCCGGACAGCAGGAAGAACAGCGGCACGTGGAAACTGTAGACCAGTACCGTGAACTCCTTCGGTATGCCTTTGGCATGGCCCAGGACCACCAGTGCGATAGCCACGCCCTTGGCCGCGTCGATGCGCGCGTCGCGCCCTGTCGCGCCGGGCATGCCTGCGTCCGGGGGTTGCGGGAGTGTTCCTGTAGGTGCCGCCATGCGGTGCTCCGCTCTTGTTCATGACGGAGCCGCCGCTTGCGCGCTGCCGAACGTTCGCGTTTCGCGCACGTCGGGCCCGTTTCTCGGGGCGAGCGCCGTCTGTGGAATTTGCAGTCGCCAGAAGTATCCGCATGCGAACCACCACAGCCCGGCGGTCTTGATGGAGAAGTACGCGTTGGAAACCAGCAGGCTCAACGCGAAGGCGACCACGAAAAGATTCTTGAACAGCTGTCCGTTGCTGGTGGGCATCTTGAGCAGGAACGAATAAGCGATCAGGAACACGAGCACGACCAGAATGGACTGCCCGGCGATGAAGTAGGCGATACCGCTGTCGGAGTAGCGGTAAGGCGCCGCCAGATCCATGCCGAACCATTCCCGTGGACTCATCGCGCCGATCGCATCGACCGATACGAACACCCGCCCCATCATCGTGTCTTCGTAGGCAGTGACCCCTAGCGCCCAGACCGCCAGCCAGCCGGCCAGCAACACGCCGATGAACAGGAAGGCGGCCAGGCTCTGGTCCACCCGTCGCAGCAACGGCGCCAGTATCAGCATCAACAGACACGTGGCACTGGCCAGACGGCCGTCGGAGGCGATCAGCAGGAACAGGATCAGCGCCAGCGAGAACACCACGCCGGGGACCCGCAGCGACCGCCAGAAGGTGATGGCCACCGCGCAGAAGAAAATGATGAAGTTACCCATCGTCACCGGTTCCACGAAGATCGAGGACACCCGCGGCAATTCGAAGCCGCCCAACCAGTTGCGCTCGCCAGGGCGGGTGGCGCTGACGTAGAGCTTGCTGGCCTCGTTCCAGAAATCGTCTTCGCTGTTGCCGCGCGTGTTCACGAAATAGCTGCGCGGATCGACCAGATCGCCGTACAGATTGGGAAACGCCATTTCGAACACCGCCACCAGCACCACGATCACCGCCAGCCACAGCACCAGCTTGTGCAGGCGGCCGCGATAGGCCGTACCCAGGGTCAGGAACGCGAAGGGGATGACCGCGTCGCGCACCAGTTTCAGGTCGAAGCTCCAAGTCTCCAAAAAACGCAGCAGGTTGAAGGCCAGCACCAGGCCCAGGCCGGTGAATACCAGCAGTTGGCCCTCGCGGCCCAGCGAACGCAGGCCGAACAGAAAGCAACCCGCATAGATGGCCAGCTCGACCGCATAAGCCGACGACGCGCCGACCGGATGCACCGAGGCGTTGAACAACGCCAGCAGGAAGTTGTAGCCGACCGCTAGCAGTAGCAGCGCCGCCACGGCCGGACTGCCGCGGCGCTCTCTGGCGATCGCCGTGGTCATCGCATTCGGCCTCCGCAAAGGGGCCAGGCGAACCGCGACCTCGCCATGTCAGTACGCCTGCTTCTGGCCGAGCACCTTGAACACCGTCATGGCCATGATCTTCAGATCCAGCCACGGCGACCACCGGCGTATGTAGTCCATGTCGTACTGCACACGCTTCTTCATGTCGCGCAGCAGCGGGGTCTCTCCGCGGAAACCGTTGACCTGCGCCCAGCCGGTGATGCCGGGCTTGACGTAGTGCCGCTGCATATAACGGTCGATCAGCGTTCCGTAGTAGCTGTTGTGCTGGATCGCGTGCGGACGCGGCCCGACGATGGACATGCTGCCGTCGAGCACGTTGAACAGCTGCGGCAACTCATCCAGGCTGGTGCGCCGCAGGAATGCGCCAAGCGGAGTCACCCGAGGATCGCCGCGGGTAGCCTGTTTCACTTCGCTGCCGGCCTGCTGGTCCACGCGCATGGAGCGGAACTTGAGCATCGAGAATTCCTTGCCCGCGCGCCCATGGCGTTTCTGCCGGAACAGCACCGGACCGGGCGAGCTGAGCTTCACCGCCAGCGCGATGCCCAGCATCAGCGGCGACAGCAGCACGATCGCAACCAGCGCCAACGCGCGGTCCATCATCGCCTTGGTCAGGAAGAACGAATTGTCCGGCGCGCCGCTGCCTTGCCGCAGATTGATCACCGGCACGCTGCCGACCTGTTCGCTGGACTGGTTGAGCGCGTCCAGATCGGAAACGTCCGGAATCAGCTTCACCTTGACCGGGGTCTTGTCCAGCATCGCCAGCACCGACTTGATCCGTCCGGGCTTGCCTATGGGCATCGAGATCCAGACTTCTTCGACGCTGTCCTCGGCCAGGAACGCGGGCAACTGCTCGACCGTTCCCAGGCATCTCAGATCGGTGCTTTCGGCGATGCTGATGTCGTCGCGGGTACTGAAATACCCGACGACCTGCATGCCGACCCATGCGTTCTGATGCAGATGGCGGTGGATCTTGACCACGGGCGGGCGCAGGCCGACCACCACCACCCGCCGCACGTCTATGCCCACGCTGCGTATCCAGTTGAGCGCGCCGCGTACGGCCACGCGCGAGAGGCCGAACAGCACGAAACCGATCGCGTACCACAGGCCCAGCCACAGCAGCGAGGTGTGCTGGCCCAGATACAGTACCCAGATATGCGCCGAGACCAGCGCCAACACGCCAGTCCACGCCAGGCCCAGCATCCAGACTTCGCGGAACACCGCACGGCCGCGCCAGCTGCGGTACAACGGGAACGCGTTGAAGCACAGGGCCGCGATCAGGATCGAAGTGCTGATGGGAATGCGGTATCCGAAGGCGGGCAACCAGGTATCGAACCGCAGCCGGTAGGCGATCAGTGCCGAAACCAAGACCACCGCCAGATCCGCGACCCGCAGGCATAGATCGGCGGCGGTGGAGTACTTCGACAACAAACGGGGAGACGATGCCGACTTGGCGGCACTCAGATTAGCGAGAAGCATGTTGAGCATTCCCTAACATGCGCGGAACGGGTTCGACGCGGGGGGACGTCGTACGCGAACCGTGCTGTTAACCACTTTGCCGATGCCCTTACCGGTGCCCTCCAGCGCCGACCCCAGGCGAACGACAAACCTCACTTGCTGATTGAAATAAGAGCGTCTTTATCGGTTGTAAAACATCAGGGCGCCTCAAACAGCGAGGCGGGCTTACGAACTGCGAAAAGCTGCGGTTTACTGCGGAAAAATCGTGTTTCGTTGCACTGCAACATAGCACCTATTTGTGAAGATCGCGTGCATTCGCGCTTCGTTCTTGAGGGTCGGAAAGCTAGCGGAATTTTTCTGAATCACTTGTGAGGTCGAACGGTTCCGTACAGCTAAGTCAGCAAAGTAAACGCGACAGGTTTCCCAAAAAATATCTATTCTCCCGCCGGTTCGTGATTAGGGTCACGCGCGAAATACCAAATCGCTTGATCGGCGATCTGAGCTTCGAGCGCACTTCGCCCCCGCCCGCAGCGAAGCGGCGGCGAATGTTTCCGATGAACGGTCGCAGAAGCTACGGCTCTACCGACGCACCTCTCGCGGCGGACGCATCGCATGCCGCAACAGCGCGGCGACGACGCCGGCGAAGAGCCCGAAAATGGCCGCCAGCGCCAGATTGAAGGCCAACCGCGGCGAGGACGGGTTGCCGGGCGGATCGGCAAGATCCACCACCGAGACGTTGTTGGCGCCCACGTTTCCCGCCACGCCGATTTCCTTGAACCGCTGTAGCAACCCATCGTAGAGCTGGCGGTTGGTGTCCACTTCGCGCTTGAACATGTTGTAGCGGATGCTGCGGTCCTGCAGGTCCAGTTCGTCGCCCTTGAGCTGTTCGATGCGCGCTTCCAGCATCCGCTCCTGCGCGCTGGCCGCTTCGTACTGCGCCTTGATGGAATCGCGGATGTTGGCGATCTGGGTGTTGATCTGCCGGCCGACCTCGCTCATCTGGCTATTGAGGCGCAGCATCTCCGGGTAATCCGGCTTGAAGGTCGAAAGCTTCTGCTGGTAGTCGGCCGAAAGCTGGGCGCGGGTCTGCATCAGGTTCTGGATCAGCGGATTGGAGACGACCTGCGGCAAGGCCAGGCCGCTGCCGTATCTGGCCTGGCGCCAGGCCGCTTCGCTCTTGATGCGCGCGTCCTGGGCCGACGCCAGCAGCGCATTGAGTTCTTCGAGGTTCTGCGCCGGCAGCGATGGCTTGTCTTCGCCCACCGAGACGATCTTCTCCTGGCCCGCGAAGTCCACGAAGTTCTTCTCCGAGTCCTGCAGGCGCTGCTTGATCTGGGTGAGGCGTTCGGAAAGGTATTTGGTGGCGAAGGACGATGCTTGCAGCCGGTGCTCCAGACCGCTGGCGATGAACTCGCTGGCGTAGGTATTGGCCACGCGCGCGGACAGCTCCGGATCGGGCGAACTGAAATTCACCTTGACCAGGCGCGAATTGCGGACCGGTTCTATTTCCAGCGAAGCCAGCACCTGATCGGTGAGCGCGCGTTCGATCAGTTCGCGCCGCGACGCAGCGGCAGGCTGATCGCCGGAAGCCGCGGGACCGAGCTTCTCCGACGCCGCCTCCACCGTCTCCCGATAGACCGGATGGTTGGCCAGACCGGCCTTGGCGATCACCCGCCGGGCCAGGGAGCGGCTCATCAGCAATTCGTACTGGGTCTGGTAGAAATCGCGATCCATCGGCGATTCGCTGGGGATCAGATCTTCCATCGCCACCACTTTCATCGCCTCACGTTCGATCTGCAAGGTGGTGGTGGCGCGGTACTGCGGGGTCATCATCAGGCTCGCCGCCAGCGCCGCCAGCACCACCACCGCGGCGATGAGCAGGATCAGCCACCAGCTGCTCAACAGTGCGCGCGCATATTCGGCCAGATTGTTGCCGGCCGGCGCGTCGTGGGGGTCCGCATAACGGAGATCTTTCCGCCCGTCCGTTCCAGGCGTATGCGTTCTCATCATCGGTAGGCCCGCCACACCGCTACGAAAGGAGTGAGTTCGATCAGAGTGCGCAGCAGCATCTGCGCACCGGAACGATCGACGATGATGATGTCGCCGCCATAGATGTCGGGGTCCTTTAGCTTGCCCTGCTGGATCTGGACCAGATCGAACCTGGCGAATATGCGTTCGCCGTTGACGGTGCGGAACACGATGACGTTGCGCCGGTCGGCTATGTTGCTGACGCCTTTGGCCAGCGCGACCGCCTGTTGCAGGGTCAGGGCAGGCGCACCCATCGGGTAGATGCCGGTCTGGGTCACCGCCCCGCTCACCGTGACCTGCTGGTTGGGAGATTCCAGCAGGGAAAGGGTGACCTGCGGATCCTGCAGATAGCGCTCGCGATAGCGCGAAGCCACTTGCTCTTCGATCTGGCTGATGCTGGAGCCTGCCGCCTGTACCGCGCCGATCAACGGCAGCGTGATGCGGCCGGCGTTGTCGACTCGCACTTCACGCTCAAGATCGGGAAGCTGGAACACCTGCAGTTTGACCAGATCGCCCGGGCCCAGCCGGTATTCGGGACGGCCCAACGCCTGTCCCACCGGGTCCGCCGGCGGCAGCTCGCGCACGGGCGCGCCGGTACTGCACGCGCAAAGCGCCATCACGCACGCCAACACCACTCCAATCGTTCGATCGATTCTGCTCAACATGCCACCTCTGGATTCGGGGCCAACACACTCAATGGCCGGCCTGAACTACGGCCGGCTCCTGCCCAACCCTGGCGGTATTCATTACCGATCGATCACGTGCCGATCTTGTCCATCGCAATCCAAGCCTATACGAACCTCATGGCGAAAATTCCAACCCGCGATGAATTCGGGATCTGCGGCACGATTCCGGCCGCAAATGCGGATCACACCCTAAATGATTGTTTGCACACCGTTGCGAAGGCCCTGTGAAAGGGCCGTATCGTGCAGTGCTGCAGTTCATTTTCGGCGTCGATTTGTGAACTCCGTTTGCCTTGAAGCGCGGCTTTGCGACAACGATCCGCAGCAAGCATGAGGCACCGATGCGACGGACGCCCGTTCGAGGCAATCCCTCACGCAGGATGCGCGGGGGATTGCCTACCTGCGGACAGGAAAGCGGGAACGGCAGCTTCGGGCGTACGCCGTCGCCGCCACCCCTGCTCGTTCAAACTTTGAAATCGTCGAAGGCGATCCTGTCCTCCGACACCTCCATGCGCTGCAAAAGTTGCCGTGTCGCGACCAACATCGGCGGAGGTCCGCAGAGATAGAAATCGCAGGCATGAAGATTGGGGTGAGCGCGCAGCAAAGCGTCGTGCGCTACCTCGTGGACGAGCCCCCTGAGCAAGCCGGCATCGCATTCGGCCTCTTCCGACAAGACCAAGTGCCAGCTGAAATTGGCGTACTTCGCGGCCAAAGCCGACATTTCTTCGACATACGGGGCTTCCCGAAGCTTGCGGGCGCCATACCAGTAGTGGACGCGTTCCTTGGCTCCGCTCTCCAAGCAAGCATGGATCATCGAACGCAACGGTGCCATGCCGGCACCGCCGCCAATGAAGACCTTCTCGTTGCCGCCCGGCTTTATGGCGAAGTCGCCGAACGGACCGCTGAAGCGCACGCGATCCCCTGGCTTGAGGCTATACAGGTAGGTGGACCCCTTGCCTGGCGGATGACGCTTACGGCTCTGTCCGCCCGGGCTGAACCGAGCCAACAGACTCAATCGCCCTTCTGTTTTTTCGACCGGCAAGGAAAGCGAGTACGAACGGCGCACAGCTTCCTTATTGGACAACGTGTCCGGCAAATCGAGTTCGGCCCAGTCGCTCTTATGGTGCTCGGGGTGTCCGATGCTCTGCCGCGACATGGAATAGTCCGGCACATGGATCTGAAGGTAGGCCCCTGGCTGGTAGTCGGATCCTGGAGCTGTGTCCGGCTTGAGCACGATCTCGCGCAAAAAGGGAGTTACCGCCTCGGCACTCTCGACGGTTGCCTCATGCTCCGTCCATAGGCCGGCACCTCCGATGACCTCCACTTGTAGATCCTGATCCACGGCCAGATTGCAGGCCAACCGGTAACCCATTTTCACCTTGCTTTCCGACAGATGCTCTCGATCTGCACCGGTGGAAGCCGGCGCTTTGCCTCTGAAACGGACCTCGCACAGCCCACAGCTCTGCCCTCCTCCGCAATTGGACGGCAATTGCAGTCCATTACGGGCAAGCGCGATGAATACCGTGTCACCCGCAGGAACATCCATCGTGCGCAGTGCGGATCCATCCGGAGAGAACACGGCTAACTCCCGGGTGCCTCTCCACCGTTTAGGAATGAACTCGTTGACGCGAAAGCTGGTAACGAGAAGCCAAATTCCCGTCAACGCCAGCCATAACCCCCCGATGCCTGCGGTTATCACCAGCGGGTTATTGAAGTTTTTCCGTCCGGTGTAGTCCATGATGTGGAGCATCCAGAACACATCGAACAATCGCCACGTGCGGTTGCGGTGCTCCAACACCTCTCCCGTCTCAGCGGATAGGTAGACGGTCGTGTCTTCCGCGTCCTGGAAGTCAACTCGCCATAAGCGACTCTCGTGGTCACGGACTTCCATCGTTCGTTCGAGCAACCGGGGCGGTTGCCCTTTCCCGGGACCTGTATATGAAGCTTCAGCCAGATTCGAGGCCAACGCAGCATCGATATCGATTGTCGCTCCGGTCATTGCATCGGAGAGCCGGGTCTTTTGACCGTCGTATGCCTGGTACACGGGACGTTCGAGCAGCCATGCGGAAGAGACGCGCTGCGCCGAGTTCTCGCCGTCTACGAGGACGGCACTCGCTGGCAACGCATCGCTCGGCCAAAGTCGTGGCTCACCTGCATGGGCGCGGTACTCGTGGCCTTGCACCTGGTCGTGGTCAAGCAGACTCATTACCAATCCGCTGGATAGCCAAAGGACGAACTGCAGGCCGATCAAGAGCCCAACCCACTTATGGATCTTCCGCATCCAGGGCGTCATTGCCGAGCCCTCCGCTGGAAGCTGTAGAACAGCAGCCAAATGCCGCATAGCGCGAAGACCAAACCGGTTGCCGCCGCCACACGCAGCAACGTGTTGTTGACATCGCTGCGGGCCTCGTAATCCATGATGTGGAACATCCAAAGGAAGTCGAACCAGCGCCAGAGGCTGTGCCGGCGGGCGAGCAGCTCTCCAGTATCGGGAGAGAAATAGAGTGTGGTATGGCCACGATCGGCGAAATGCACTGCCCACATAGGCACCGGCCGGGTCGCTACCTCTTGCGGGGCCTGAGTCACCCATTCGGCTCTGTCCACCTCGGCATCGCCTTGATAGGTCGCTTTCGCCAGCGCAAGGGCCGTCGTTTCTTTTAACGGGGAAATTTGTTTCCCGCTTGCGGCATCTATAAGTAAAGTCTTGTCGTCCTGACGCACTTCGTAGACCTCCATCTCCAGCAAGCGCTTGATTCGCAGCGACGTGATGCCTGGATATCTGGCCGTCAGTTCGGCCTGCCCCAGACGTGATGCGCCAGGATCCAGCGGCTCACTGTGCATGTGCGCCAGGTGATCGCCGTGAATAATGTCCAGCGATATCACCGTCATGTAGACGCCGCTGATCATCCACAGCAGCGCTTGCACACCGATGATCAGGCCGATCCATTTGTGGGCGCGACGCGCCCAGAATGCGGGTTTCATTGAATTGTTCCTAGCCAGATTCGCTCACCACCCCTTCCAATCCCGCCGGACTTTGCCGGCGGGATGGACCGTGCTTACCAGTGATAGCCGACGCGGGCATACCAACGACGACCCAGCAGGTCGTACGTCATCGTGTCCGTATTGGCATCGGTATAGCTTTGGATGAACGGGGCTTTCTTGTCGTAAAGATTGTCGATGCCCAAAGCGACATCGAACGACTTGGTGGGCGAATACTTGAGCTGTACGTTGTGGTACGTCACGCTTGGCGCATGGTCGCCGATGTCGCCTGGTGCAGCATTGATGTCATCGGCCGAACCGATGTATTGCATGCTGTAGGATCCTGACCAGGCTTCCCGCTTCATGGTCAGCGAAGTAAAGGCACGCCACTTCGCATAACTACCTCGCCCGCCCGTAATCTTGCCTGCATACTCGATGACGTCTGCTCCGGGGAACGGACGTACGTCGTAGCGATCCAGATACGAAACATCCAGCGATACCGTCGAGTCGAAGTCCGCGACGTCGAATTCGTACAGGCCTCCCAGGTCGATGCCGGTAACACGTTCATCCGCAGCATTGACTGGCTGCGACGAAAGGAAATCGACTTCGCCGGTGACAGGATTCCGCGTGAAGTTGGAAGCATCGCAGAACGGATGAGCCAAGCCCGGCGTGTTGTAGCAGATGGCCAACTTGGTCGAGCCATCGATGCGCTGGATGGCGTTTTCGATCTTGATATCGAAATAGTCCACCGTCAGCGTTAGGCCTGGCAGGAATCCAGGGGTCCACACCGCACCTACCGTGAAGGAATTGGCGTCCTCCGGCTCTAGATCCGGATTTCCGCCCGCAGTGGTGAGAATGGTGTTGCCCGGCTGTACGTAACCGGCCGGCACGCCATAAGCCTGGCAATTCTGCCGCACTACCGAATCGGCGGGCAGAGTGCTCCAGCCACTGCAGGGATCGGTGGTCGTCAGGTTGCCTTCGGCAATGCCCCCGAATAACTCGGGGATGTTGGGGATACGGAAAGCGGTGGCATAGTTGGCGCGCACTTTCAGCGATGGAACGACTTGCCAGTCGAGGCCGACTTTGTAGTTGATATCCTCACCGAATAGATCGTAGTCGGAGTAGCGCACTGCCGCATTCAGAATCAACGACTCGGCGATAACGCTGTCCTGGAGCAGCGGCACCGCGAACTCCGCAAACACTTCCTTGGCCGTGTACTCGCCGGCGATTGGATCCTGCTGATTGGTGTTGGCGCTTCCCAGCACGGTCAATGGGTCCGGATCGCGCCAGCCGCGTTCTTTACGAACCTCCACGCCCGAAGCGAAACCGACCCATCCGGCGGGCAGCTCGAACAGCTGACCGCTGACGTTGGCGGTGAAGCTCTTCTGGTCGTTACCGCCATTGTCCCGCGTGGTGTACAGAATGTAGTCCAAAACATCCTGGGTAATGTCCCCGTAACCCAGGTAGTCCGCGCAGGGAATCGCCGCTCCCGGAGCGTTGCTGCAGACGGCGGTGTTGAGGGTCTGATCCACTCTATCGAGATTGGCGACCTTGGTGGAACCGTCCACACCGGTGTTGCGTCCCCAGTTGATGGCGGCCGACCAATCCCAACCCACGCCGAATTGGCCTTCCAGGCCTATCACCGCACGGAAGGTATCGGTCTCCTGGTAGAACTCGCGCGGACCGGCCTCTTCCAGGCGGCGTCGCTGCAGCAGCAAATCCTGCCCGGTCGGATTAGTCGGGTGGTTCGCCGCGATATTGATGGGACGGTACACGCCCAAACTGCCGGGGGTCGCCAATTGATCGGATTGGCGATTGGTGAACATCAGTTCGGTGAACAACTTGACGTCTTCGCTGAGCGACGTATCGCCGAACAAGCTGAAGCTCAGACGCTTGATCGGATTGACCGCATTGAGGGAGGGATTGCCGTTGTAATTGTGCAGCGCGGCCGAGTACGGCTCGTAGAAATCGCCACTCCCATTGGGATCCTGGTTGAAATTCACACGGCGACCGTCCGCCAACAAGGCGCGGCCACCGATGGTGGCCGAACTGCCGACGCACTGCAGACTTCCGTTGACTTCGCCCAAGCCGCAGGGAGCGCGCGAGGCCATGTTGACGGTTCCGCCTTCGGAATAACTGAGACCGGCCATCAACGAGCCACGGTCGCTGGTTGTTCCCCAGGCCAGATCGAACGAGCTTTCTTCGCCATCGCCTTCGAAGGTCTGCCCATAGCGAACAGACGCTTCCGCTCCGTCGAATCCTTTCTTGGTGATGATATTCACTACGCCGGCGACTGCGTCAGCGCCGTAGATAGCTGAAGCTCCATCCTTCAAGACCTCTATGCGCTCGATCAGCGCCACCGGGATGACATTCAGATCGACCGAGCTGTTGGCACCAGTGCCGCCATTGACCATGCGGCGGCCATTGAGCAGAACCAGAGTTCGGTTGATGCCAAGGCCGCGTAAATTCACCTGCGTGGTGCCGTAGCCGTTCTCGGCCCAATAGGCATTGGTCTGACTGCCGGCGAAACCGGCTGAAGCAGGAAGGCGTTGCAACAGCGTTTCCACCGAAGTGGCGCCGGAACGCTCGATGACTTCAGCATCGACCACTGTTACCGGTCCAACTCCGGAAATTTGCAGCCGTTTGATATGGCTACCTGTGACTTGGACCGTATCCAGGGTCTTGGCTTCATCTTCCGTGGAAGTGGTTTCCTGGGCCTGCGTTGAGCTGGCAAAACCGGCGCACAGCAGCACACCAACGGCCGCTGCTAGCGGATTGCGTTTGAAAGACATGGGTTCTCTCCCCGATAGGGTTTGACTTGTTCAGGTTGAGTCCTGACGCCGAAGGCTCGCAGAGCTGGAGACGAATACAGGACAGCAGAGCACATCGCCCTTAAGGCGATGGAACAAGCTCAGTAGATCGGAGGTCGGAAAAGCCGGGATACTTGAGTGGGGACGACCGGCAAAAGCGGCTGCGCCGGGTGAACCGACATCAGCGCATGTTGAGCGGCGAACAGCGGCGCCGTACGGCCGGGGTGAAACGTGAGCATGCATCCGCATGCGCAAGAGGCATCGCTGCCGCAATCGCAGTCGTCATGTTGGTCTTGGCCCGATGCGGGTGCGGTTGGTGCGGAAGCCGAGGTCTTGTCGTGGCTGTTGTCCGTATCGCAGCCCGATTTGGATTTCGCACCGGCACTTGCCTGGTTCGCCTGCGAAGCTTGATTCGTCGCCATGCGCGTCGCGGCCCACGCGCCTGTGGTCCCGTCGGCGCAAAGCACGAGGATCAGGAAAATTCGCAGTAGAAGGCGAATCGAAGGCATTGGCGAAAGGCGAGCCACAAGTTGTCTATACCACAGCAATAACACGTGGTTAAAAGTGTTGTCAATATTTTTGTGCGACACAGCATCGAAGCCTCTGGCGGCAGTTGTATAGACATGACATGCTAAGAAAATGGACCAGCCCAAGCCGCATTACCTCAAGCTCAAGCAATACATCCTTCGCCACGTGACCAATGGCGATTGGCCGCCGCTAAGCCGTGTGCCCAGCGAGAACGACTTCGTTCAGAAGTTCGGTGTCTCGCGCATGACAGTCAATCGCGCACTACGCGAGCTCAGCGACTCCGGAGTGTTGTCCAGAGTCCAGGGTGTAGGCACTTTCGTCGCCGGGCCGAAGGCGGAATCGGCCTTGTTCGAGGTTCGAAGCATCCGCGACGAGATCTCGGCCCGTGGACAAGTCCACAGCGTGAAAGTGCTCATCAGCGAAGCGGTGCTCGCCCGTCCAACGGTAACCAGCCAGTTCGGACTAGAACCGGGAACCGAGTTGTTCCACACCAGATTGCTGCATAAGGCCAATGGAAAACCCCTGCAGTTGGAAGATCGCTTCGTCAATCCGATCTCTGCGCCGGACTACCTGAAAATCGATTTCCAGAACGAAACCCCACATCAATACCTGATGCGGGTTGCGCCGCTGGAAAGGACCGAGCACATCATTGACGCGGAAGTGGCGAGCAAACGCTTGGGCGCTCAGCTAGAAATCGCGGAAAACGATCCCGTTCTCGTACTGACCCGTCGCACCTGGTCGCGCGGACACGTGGCCAGCTACGTTCGCCTCACCTACCCTGCCTCGCGCTACCGCTTTGTCGGTTCGTTCCGGGTGGGCGGCTCGCCTGCCCCATAGGAAACTCCATGGACACTCAAACATTGGCCGCTGCGCCGGCAGCGCGCACTGTGCGCGCCCCGCGCGGCACCCATCTGAACTGCAAAAGCTGGCTGACCGAAGCGGCCTACCGGATGCTGCAGAATAATTTGGATCCCGATGTCGCCGAGCGCCCGGAAGATCTGGTGGTCTATGGCGGCATCGGGCGCGCGGCGCGCAACTGGGCATGCTTCGAACGCATTCTGGAGGCGCTGCGCGATCTGGAGGACGACGAATCGCTGCTCATCCAGTCGGGCAAGCCGGTCGGCGTGTTCCGCACTCATACCGACGCGCCACGGGTATTGATCGCAAACTCGAACCTGGTGCCTCACTGGGCTACTTGGGACCACTTCAACGAACTCGATAAGAAGGGTTTGATGATGTACGGCCAAATGACGGCCGGCTCGTGGATCTACATCGGCTCGCAAGGCATCGTGCAAGGCACTTACGAAACCTTCGTGGAGCTGGGGCGCCAGCACTACGATGGAGACTGGTCGGGGAAATGGATACTCACTGCCGGTTTAGGCGGCATGGGAGGCGCGCAGGCGCTGGCCGCTACCTTGGCGGGCGCCAGCAGCATCGTCATCGAGTGCCAGGAATCGCGCATCGACTTTCGCATCCGGACCCGCTATGTCGACCACAAGGCGCATAGCATCGAACAGGCGCTGGAGATCATCCACAACTCCAGCGAACCAGTTTCGGTCGGGTTATTGGGTAATGCCGCTGAACTATTGCCGCGCTTCGTCGAACTCGCGCGCCAAGGTGTTGCGCGTCCGCATGCGGTCACCGATCAGACTTCCGCGCACGATCTCATAAATGGCTATCTTCCCGCAGACTGGACCGTGGCCGAATGGGAAACCGCGCGAAACGGCACCGATGCCCAGCGAAAGGCCCTGACGGATGCTGCCGGGGAATCCTGCGTGGCTCACGTTCGCGCAATGCTTGATTTTCATCGGATGGGCGTTCCCACCATCGACTACGGCAACAACATTCGGCAGGTGGCATTGGACCGCGGCGTAGCCGACGCTTTCGACTTTCCCGGATTCGTACCTGCCTGTATCAGACCCCTGTTCTGTCGTGGCATGGGCCCGTTCCGCTGGGTGGCGCTCAGCGGTGATCCTGATGACATCTACAAGACGGATGAGAAGGTCAAGGAACTTTTCCCGGAGAACACGCATCTGCATAGGTGGCTGGATCAAGCGCGTGAGCGGATTGCTTTCCAGGGCTTACCTGCGCGTATTTGCTGGCTGGGTCTGGGAGAACGTCATCGAGCCGCATTGGCTTTCAACGAAATGGTGCGAAATGGAGAGCTTAAAGCTCCTGTCGTGATAGGCCGCGACCATCTCGATTGCGGATCGGTGGCAAGTCCGAATCGGGAGACGGAGGCGATGTTGGATGGTTCCGACGCGGTTTCGGATTGGCCCTTGCTCAATGCATTGCTCGCCACTTCGGGCGGCGCTACGTGGGTCAGCCTGCATCACGGCGGTGGCGTCGGCATGGGCTTCTCGCAGCACTCCGGTGTAGTCATCGTCTGCGACGGCAGCGAAGCGGCGGATCGACGGCTGACCCGCGTCCTCTGGAACGATCCCGCTACAGGGGTTATGCGCCATGCCGATGCCGGCTACGAGCTTGCCCGCGATTGCGCCCGCAATCACGGACTCAACCTACCCGCCATAACCGGATAAGACTCGTATGCTCACCCTGATACCCGGACAGATCGGTCTGCCTCAGTTGCGATCGATCGCAGCACGATTCGAGCCGATCCGCCTGGATGAAAGCTGCCACGCGGGCATTGTCGCCTGTGCCGAAGCGGTCCGGAAAATCGTCGCGGCTGGCCAACCGGCCTATGGAATAAATACCGGCTTCGGCAAGCTGGCAAAGATCCATATCCCCGTCGAGCAACTCGAACAGCTACAAACCAACCTTGTACGATCGCATGCTGCCGGCATGGGGCCATTGCTGGACGACGCATCGGTACGCTTGATCTTGGCCCTCAAGATCGGCTCGCTGGCGCGTGGATATTCGGGCGTGCGGCCAGAGACCGTGGATAGCCTGGTCATGATGTACAACGCGCAGATCTGGCCATGCATTCCAGCACAAGGCTCGGTAGGCGCCTCCGGCGATCTGGCGCCCCTCGCCCATCTCGCCTTGGCGGCAATGGGCGAAGGCCGGGCGCGCCTGCACGGCGAAGAACTGCCGGCAGCCGAAGCTTTACGCCGTGCCGGCCTCACCCCCATCCGCCTGGCCGCCAAGGAGGGCCTCGCTCTTCTCAACGGCACCCAGGTTTCCGCCGGCATCGCGCTCATGGCCTTGTTCTCGGCCGAACAAGTCTTCGCGGCGGCCGTGGTGACGGGCGCTTTGAGCGTAGATGCGGCTTGCGGCTCCGATGCGCCTTTCGACCCCCGTATCCATGAAGTGCGTGGACAACCGGGGCAAATCGAAGTGGCCCGCATTTACCGCGAACTACTGACGGGAAGCGCCATCCGCGAATCGCATCGCGAGAACGACAGTCGCGTGCAAGACCCCTACAGCCTGCGCTGTCAGCCTCAGGTAATGGGAGCATGTCGCGATCAATTGGCCCAAGCTGCGCGAACGCTGCTGATCGAAGCCAATGCGGTATCCGACAATCCCCTGATCTTCGCCGATACCGGCGAAGTGATTTCCGGCGGCAACTTCCACGCCGAGCCGGTTGCTTTTTGCGGGGATCAAATCGCCATCGCGGCGGCCGAAGTGGGTGCGCTGTCTGAACGCCGAATCGCCCTGTTGATCGACTCCAGCATCTCCGGTTTGCCGCCCTTCTTGGTGGCTGAACCTGGGCTCAACTCCGGCTTCATGATCGCCCACGTCACCGCTGCGGCCTTGGCCAGCGAGAACAAGACGCTGGCGCACCCGGCTAGCGTCGATTCGTTACCGACATCGGCGAATCAGGAAGACCATGTGAGCATGGCGACCTTCGCCGCACGCAAAGCCCTTGACGTCGCCACCAATGTGCGGCGGATCGTGGCCATCGAGCTATTGGCGGCCTGCCAAGGCCTCGACTTCCGTACCCCGCTACGCTCTTCGTCCGCATTGGAGGCAGTGAGAAAATGTGTTCGTGAAGCGGTGCCCCACTATGGGGAGGACCGATACCTGGCGCCTGAGATGCAGAACATGGAGCACCTGATAGCCAATGGGCGACTCGATGAATTCTTGGAGCTCCCCTTGGAAAATGCGCTTTGACGCTGCGGGATTGGAAGGGGCGAGTCGATACCGAGTCAGACGGCGATTCGCGGCGTTGGCATCAGATCGTCCAGCCCATGAGGAACAATGACGCTCCCGGTATCGCGATCCTGGGTTTTGCCTGCGATGAAGGGGTACGTCGAAACGGCGGCCGTGTAGGTGCGGCAGAGGGCCCTCGGGCATTGCGCGAGATGTTGTCCAATCTCCCCATTCTGGATCAGACGCCCCTCTATGAAGCGGGGGAAATTCAATGCGCAGAAGGAGATCTGGAAGGCGCCCAGGCGCAGTTCGCTTCTCGCGTCTCTGCGCTATTGGACGCGGGCCATTTCGTCGTTGGCCTGGGTGGCGGCCACGAGATCGCGTATGCGAGCTTCCTGGGTTTGATGGAACACCTCAGAGCATCACGCCCCCGTCTGGCCATTGTCAATTTTGATGCGCATTTCGATTTGAGAGATCGACCCGAAGCGAGTTCTGGGACCCCGTTCCTTCAGGCGCTGCGCTACGCCAACGATGTCGGAATGACGATGGACTACATCTGCATCGGCGTAAGTTCATCCGCCAATACATCGAGCATGTTCGCGAGGGCGGAATCCTCTGGAACTCACTATTACCGTGACGACCAACTTGGCGCATTGGAAGTTCAGGATCGGGCTCGCGAAATTTCCTCATTGCTAGAGCGAGCTGATTTCATCTACCTGACCATATGCCTGGATGTGCTGCCGCCGGGAGTTTCGCCCGGGGTTAGCGCGCCCAGTGCAAGAGGGGTGGATCAAGGGGTGATCGAGCACTTGATCGACACGGTAATGGCTACGGGAAAAGTGAGGCTGTGCGATATTGCCGAGCTATCGCCGCCCTATGACAATGCGGGCACCACGGCCCGCGTGGGCGCACGCCTGATTCACCGGATTGCAAATAGGGCATGCGATGGACTGATGCAGTACTGAGAAGGCGTGGAAAATTCCACGCCTTCTCCAGAACAATTACATGCCGCTGGCTTTTGCGAACTCTGTGGGGCTGAGGGCTCCATCCTTATTGGTATCCAGCATGCCAAAGTGGGCTGCTTTGGGATCCCTGGCCATTTCGGTCCTTGAAATTTTCCCGTCCTTGTTCGCATCAAGCTTGATAAAGGCAGCGCTACCTTTTGCAGGCGGCGTCTGACCATGATCCATCTGCCCATGCGACATCCCCATTTTGCCGTGGTCCATGGCTTGGGCACTGGCGGGCTTGTTGGTTTCCACGGGATCGGCTGCGATTGCGGTGCCGATCGAGAACGACAGCGAAATCAGAAGAATGGAACGTGCGCACTTCATGTGGTGACTCCTTTGGGTTAATGGCAGGAAGCGCTCTTGGCCGGCTCGGGTGACGGAACGCTGGTTGGTTCTGTGGAGGGCAACTTTCCTAGACGCAATGCATTGGTGACGACGGACACCGAACTCAGACTCATCGCCAAAGCTGCGATCATCGGGCTGAGCAGCAAACCGAACACGGGGTAGAGCACGCCCGCTGCGATCGGAACGCCCAAGGCGTTGTAAAGAAACGCGAAGCCGAGGTTCTGCTTCATGTTGGCGACCGTTTCATTGGAGATGGCACGGGCTTGCACGATCCGCGTCAGATCTCCTTTGACCAAGGTCACCTGGGCGCTGGACATGGCCACGTCGGTGCCGGTTCCCATGGCGATCCCGACATCGGCGGCAGCCAGCGCAGGCGCATCGTTTACGCCGTCGCCCGCCATGGCGACGCGCCTGCCCTCGGCCTTCAATTTCTGCACGAGTTCGACCTTGTCCTGTGGACGGACCTGGCCATGCACTTCGTCGATGCCGAGCGTCTCGCCTACCGCCTCCGCCGTGGCTTGCGCATCGCCGGATGCCATCACGATCCGCAGCCCGTCCGCACGCAGCGCATTGAGGGCCTGCAAGGTGGTGTCCTTGATCCGATCGGCCACGGCCACCGCGCCCGCCAGGCGCCCATCGACAGCCAGGAACATGACGCTCGCGCCCTGTTTGCGCAGACGCTCCGCGGCGCCTGCCGCAGGAGCGATGGCCGCGCCGACATCGGCCATCAAAACCTGGTTGCCCAGAGCGAGCGCATGGCCGTCGACCTCACCCTTCACGCCCTGCCCTGTGATCGAATCGAACCCCTCGGCAGCAATGAGCGAGAGCTGGCGCTGCTTGGCCTCGGCCAGTATCGCTTCGGCCAGCGGATGCTCGCTTCCCTGTTCCAGACTGGCAGCCCATCGCAGGGCCTGGTCGGCGGTGAAGCCGTTAGCCGGAATTATTTCGCGGAAGCTCGGGCGGCCCTCGGTAAGCGTACCCGTCTTATCGACGATGAGCGTATCGATCTTGCGCAGCTGCTCGATGGCTTCGGCATCTCGGAACAGCACGCCCGCGCTTGCGGCCCAGCCGGTGGCCACCATGATCGACATCGGCGTCGCCAGGCCCAGCGCACAGGGGCAGGCGATGATCAGTACCGAGACGGCATTGAGCACCGCATAGGTCCAGGAAGGCTCCGGGCCGAACAATCCCCAGCCCAGGAAGGTCAACACGGCCGCTGCCAGCACCGCGAGCACGAACCAGAAGGCCACCTTGTCCGCCATGCGTTGCATAGGCGCACGCGAGCGCTGGGCCTGGGCGACGAGCTGCACGATCTGCGAGAGCACGGTCGCCGAACCCACTTGGTCGGCGTGGATGACCAAGCTGCCTGTTCCATTGAGGGTTGCGCCAATGACCTTGGCCCCTTCCCCCTTCTCCACTGGAATGGGCTCGCCTGTCAGCATCGACTCGTCAATGCTGCTGCGGCCCTCCAGCACTGTGCCGTCCACGGGCACTTTCTCACCCGGCCGCACGCGCAGGCGATCGCCGACATGAACGTGATCCAGCGGAATGTCCTCTTCCGCGCCCGCCTCGTTGATGCGCCTTGCGCTCTTCGGAGCCAGACCCAGCAATGCCTTGATCGCAGCCGAGGTCTTGGAACGCGCCCGGAGTTCCAGCAACTGGCCCAGCAAGGTCAGCGATACGATGACCGCGGCCGCCTCGAAGTAGACACCGACCCGACCATGCTCGCGAAAGGACACAGGGAATAGGTCGGGCGCGAGCGTGGCCACTACACTGTAGCCAAACGCTGCGGCCACCCCGATCCCGATCAAGGTCCACATATTCGGACTGCGGTTGCGGATCGATTGCACGCAACGCTCGAAGAACGGCCACCCCGCCCACAGAACGACGGGAACGCTCAATACTAGCTCGATCCACGTGCGGGTCTCTGTCGATAGGAAGGGGGTACGATGCCCCAGCATGGCTAGCGCAAGCACGATCACCGTCAACGGCAGCGTCCACCTGAAGCGCCGGGTGAAATCCCGCAACTCCGGATTGTCCTCGTCCTCCAAACCCGGCATTTCCGGTTCCAGCGCCATGCCGCAGATCGGGCAGGTGCCTGGGCCTTCCTGACGGATCTGAGGATGCATGGGACAGGTATAGATCGTGCCTGCAGGCGCCGCTATCTCCGGAGTCTTCAACTCGGGCGATAGATATTTTTGCGGGTCTGCAATGAAGCGCTCCCGGCAACGCGCCGAGCAGAGGTGATATTCGGTGCCTTGGTGCGTCGCATGGTGCACTGTAGTAGCCGGGTCGACAGTCATGCCACAGACCGGATCGACGACGGCGCCTTCCGCTACAACTGAGGCCTTGGAGGAGCAGCAAGAACCTCCCGTGCTACTTTGCGCAGAGAGGTGGTTTGCATGATCGGAATGGGTATTCATGCCGCATCCTCCGACAGTGCATTGAGGATCGGGCACTTCTCCAGTACGCCATGTCCGGGACACGATGCCACCAATGTCTTGAGCCCATCGCGGATACGCGTCAGTTCGGCCAGCTTTTCCTCGACATCAGTCAATTTCTCCATGGCGGCGGTTTTCATGCTGGCCATGTCCTTGTCGCGATGGCTCGACAATTCCAACAGATCGCGGATTTCGAACAAGGTGAACCCCAATGCCTTGGCTCGACGCACGAAGCGCAGGCGTGAGACGTCCTGGGGCTCGTATTGGCGATAGCCAGAACGCAAACGCTGGGGCGCAGGCAGCAGGCCCTGACGCTCGTAATAGCGCACCGTATCTATGTTCACTTCGGCCTTACTGGCCAGCTCACCGATCTTCATGATTTGCACTCCAATACCGACTGGCCACAGTCTGCACTCTGGACCATAGTCCAGAGTCAAGTTCCGCCGCGTCAGTGTTGGCCGAATGGATTCGTCGTTCCATCTCGCTGTACCAGTTCGACCGTATAGGGCTGAGAAGTCCCGTCCGGGCTTTCCATACCGGGGGAGCCCATGGGCATTCCCGGCAACACCAGCCCCTTTGCATCCGGCTTTTCAGCCAATAACCGCTTGATGTCTTCCGCTGGAACGTGCCCTTCCACGAAATAGCCCCCTATCTCGGCGGTATGACAAGAACCCTTGCCATAGGGCACGCCCAGGCGTTGCTTCACCGGGTTCACGTCGTCGCTGTTTCGGACTTCGACCTGAAATCCAGAATCTTCCAAGTGCTTCACCCAGAGACCGCAACAACCGCAACTTGGGCTCTTGTGGATCAGCGCTGGTGGCAGTCCATTCGTCGAAACCGACGGCTCTGCCGCGGTCGCTTTCGAAACGATTCGCGCCTGCGGTTCTCGTGCGCAAGCGCTCAACACGGTTGCGCCCGCCAGTATCAGCAACGACGATAAAAGGCTGCTGATGCCGAGCGCCCTCCTCCGTTCACCGTCCCGGCCGCGAAGACCGGCAGACGCGGACGATCCACCGGCACTAGTGTTGGTGGCCATCATCGACGTGCTCCTCTGGTTCGGCTTTCGGCATGGCCATGCTTGCGTGTTCATCGGCTGGCTTTCCCGCAGCGGAGGCTTTGTCGTCGTGCGGAGGCGTACCCGGCCGGTGCGAATGCGGCTGGGATTCGTCGCCGCTTGGCATGCCATCCATCCGACCAGGGTCATTTGCTGCGCCTTCGCCGTGGTTGGCAGGCGCGCCGTCGGCATGTCCGTGAGGCTCGGTTTCGCCACCACCATGCGAGTGCCCACCACTGCCGGCGACCACGGCCTTATATTGCTCAGCATCGAGTTCCGGCAGCTCCTGCAGGAACGCGACCATGTTCCAGATGTACTCGTCGTTCATGCTCTTGCCCCAGGCCGGCATGCCCGAAGCCTTGATGCCGTGCTTGATTACCCAGAAATGGTGCGCGGAGTTGCCGGCATTGGTCTTGGAGAAATTCGGCGGAGAGGGATAGAGGCCATTGCTTAGCTCAGTGGCTGCCATGCCCGGACCGAGGTGGCAACCGACACACATTGCGTCGTAATTTCCCGCCCCCTGGCGTATGCGTTCCGGATCTTTGAGATTGGGCGGCTGTAGTGTCTCGGCACGCGTGGCGATGGATCGCTCGCGCACCGTCTGCAACATCGCATACACCGGTTTGGTGTGGGGGTCGTCCGCACCTATGTTGTAGATGCCGGACCAGACGAAGATGCCGATGACCAACAGGGATGCGAGCGCTAGAACGGCGATGGTAATAAGCGAATGACGGGTCACGATAGGCATGTGTTGTCTCCCGTTAGAACCAGATGCGGAAGCCCGCGATAACGCGGGTGTCGCGGGTGTCTTCGCCCTCGGCCCGCCGGATATCCGCCGTGCGACCGAAGGCTTGCTCGCGGACGATGCCGACATACGGTGCGAACTGTCGGGTTATCTCGTAGCGCAGACGCAGGCCGGCCTCTGCGGTACTCAATCCCGAACCGATGCCTCGGCGCTCGTCGTTGCGTCCGTAGAAATCCGCTTCGACCATCGGTTGCAGAATCAACCGATTGGTCAGCAGCATTTCGTATTCGACCTCGAGCCGTGCCGCAGTCTGTCCCGACTGCCCGATGTAGCCCGTGGCTTGAACCTCGAACATGTAGGGGGCGAGCCCCATCACACCGATCGCTGCGAAATCCTGGGATCCTCCAGGATTGAAATCATGCCGGACGCCGGCCACTACATCCCACCATCTGGAGACGCTACGACCATACAAGACTTCCAGATCGGCGCTCTCGGTCCGCCCATCCACCCGCTCGCCCTCACTGCGCAGCCATAGACGGTTGAGATCGGTTCCCAGCCATCCCTGCATGGCCCAGGCGGTCCCTGCTCCTGGATCGGCGTCCCAACCTTCCAGGCGATCCAGCAGCACATAATGCTGGATGCTGTTGTCGTGTGCGGGATGACCGCCCGGTGGCGGTGCCGCTACGGCACGGTCTGCATCCGTTAGCGGAGGTATGGGCGTGCGCGGCTGGGCAGGTGAGGGAGACTCCGCACCGTGGTTCATCGCCGAGTGATCCATTGGCATGGTCTCGTCCGACGTGGTCTCCCCGTCATGTCCCATCTTCGAATGATCCACGGGCCCGGGGGGCGTCGCCGGCATCGGCATGTCATGGCCCATGGCAGCATGGTCGACCTGCTGCGCAGGAGCGGCCTCTACCTTTGGCGCCGACCTTGTCATGCCGCCATGACCTGCGTGGGGGTCGGTTGAGACGACTTGAGAAGCAGGTTTTTCTTGAGGCGCCTTAACCTTTGGCGGAGGCGGTGTCGACGGTGCAGGCATTTGCATCTGGGAATGATCCATCTCCTGTGCAAGAAGATGACCCGATGCCAGCGACAGCCCGATAGCCAGACACAGAAAAATAACTCGCATCAAACGATTCATCGTGTCCATGGCGATCATTCCTCCACCCGCACGGTGCGCATCATTCCGGCTTCCATGTGGTAGAGCAGATGGCAGTGATAAGCCCAACTCCCCAGCGCGTCCGCGCGTACCCGATAGCTGCGCTTGCTGCCCGGCGGCATGTCGATCGTATGTTTGCGCACGAGGAAGTTGCCCTGCTCGTCCTCCAGGTCGCTCCACAGGCCGTGGAGATGGATCGGATGCGTCATCATCGTGTCGTTGACCAGCACGATGCGCAGACGCTCGCCATAGTTCAGACGTAGTGGTTCCACCTCGGAAAACTTCTGCCCGTTGAATCCCCAGGCGAACTTCTCCATGTGCCCGGTCAGGTGCAGTTCTACATCGCGTCCTGGCTCTCGCCCGTCCGGATCCTCGAACGTGCTCTTGAGCATCGAATAGCTGAGCACCTTGCGGCCGTTGTCGCGCAATCCGATGCCCGGATCGTCCAACTTGGGAACCGGAGACATGGTCTGCATGTCCACCAGTGGATTGCCGGCTTCGCTCTGTGGATGCGTCTGCATCGCTGCGCCGCCGTGATCCATGCCGGCCATGTCGTGCCCGCCGTGTCCGGCGCTGGAGGGCGCCGCCATCGAAGACATGTCGTGGCCCATGCTGGCGCCGCAACCGCCTTCCATTCCTTTGGAAGCCCCCATGCCGCCATGCCCCATGTCGGCCATCGTAAGCAGCGGACGCGGATCGATCGCCGGTATCGGCGCCCGCAAGCCTTCGCGCACGGCCAGCGTGCCGCTGACGTAGCCGGTGCGTCCCATGTCCTGGGCGAAGATCGTGAAAGCGTCCTGCCCGGAAGGCTCGACGATCACGTCGAAGGTCTCGGCCACGGCGATCCGGAATTCATCCACGGTCACCGGATGCACGTACAAGCCATCGGCGGCCACCACCGTCATCTTCAAACCGGGAATGCGCACGTCGAAATAGGTCATCGCCGAACCATTGATGAAACGCAGCCGCACTTTCTCGCCGGAACGGAACAAGCCGGTCCAGTTGCCGAGCGCGGTGATGCCGTTCATGAGATAGGTGTAGGTGCGCGCATCAACGTCCGACAGATCGGTCGGGGTCATGCGCATTTGTCCCCACATCCTGCGATCGCTCACCGTCGCCGCCAGGCCGTTTCGCTGGACATCGCTTATGAAGTCCACTGCGGTGCGCTTGTTGTAGTTGTCGTAGCTGGACATCTTCTTCAAGCGCGAGAACAGCGCGGCCGGATCCAGATCGGTCCAGTCGGTCAGCATCACCACGTAGTCGCGGTCGAAGGCGAAGGGTTCCGGTTCGATTGGGTCGATGATCAGCGGACCATATAGGCCGGCCTGCTCCTGGAAGGAAGAGTGGCTGTGATACCAGTAGGTACCCGCCTGTCGCACATCGAAACGGTAGGCATAGGTCTGGCCACGGTGGATGCCGGCGAAGCTGAGCCCCGGTACGCCGTCCATGTTGGCCGGCAGCACGATGCCGTGCCAATGGATCGAGGTTTGGTGGCCGTGGATGGAACCTGCCGGCAACGCATTGGAGACGCGCAGATCGACGGTGGTGCCTTCGCGCCAACGCAGCAAAGGCGCGGGAATCGAACCGTTGACGGTGATCGCCGTGCGGGTGCGGCCGGTGAAGTTCATCGGGGTTTCCCCGATGGTCAGATCGAACTGGGTGCCGGAAAGGACATTGTTGTTGCCGGCGCCTTTGAGCGCCCAGCTGTTCTTGGGCCACAGGCCCAGCGCCGCGGCCGCGCCGCCGGCGGCCAGCCCCTGGACGAACCTGCGACGGGACGGCGCGCGTAACCCGCCGGGACCGATAAGGTCGGACGACATAAAAACTCCATTCGAAAATTCCGCACAGGCGGAACATACAAGGGCCCGCCGCGGATATCCGCCGCAAGGCGCGCGAGTCAAGACAGGCGCCGATGGCGCCCAAGGGACGCTTAGCCGATGGGAGGTCGGATCAGGTGCGGAAGCGCGGGCGATGGATGGCCCGGCGATAGCGGGCTGACGCTATGGCTATGGTCGACAAGCAGGGCGTGGACGAACATGGACGCAAGCGGCGCCTGCGCCGCTTGCACGCATGCGCAGTTGCAGCTGGAGGATTTGCAGCAGTCCGGGGCGGAATGCTTGGCTTTTGAGGGTTCGGGATCGGCCGCGGCCAAGGGCGCCTTGTCGCCGGTTTCGGTTGTCTGCTGATGGCAAGGCATCTCACCGGATGAAGAATCGGGCGATTCCGCCGCCAAGGCCGCAGGGGCTTGGCCATCGTCGTGCGGCATCTGCATGTGCACTCCCGCCGCCGCTCCCGTGGCGCCATTCAGCACCAGGGCGACGCTCAGTAGTACCCGCAGAAGTATTGCCCGGACCGACATGACTCCACTTTAACCCCAATCATCGGCCTTTTGGATAAAGGATCGTGAACTCTGAAGGGCATCCAAGGTTGCACATCTCTACGCAATCGGGAGATCCAGTCCGTGCCTGGGGCGTAATCCATTGGAGATATGGTGGGCCGTGATGGATTCGAACCATCGACCAAAAGATTAAAAGTCTTCTGCTCTACCAACTGAGCTAACGGCCCACATGAAACCCCCGGCATTGCGCCGGGGGACGCATTCTAGCGCAACGGACGCCCGCTGAGAAATCAGGCGTAGTGCGTGGGGTCCGGCACGCCGGCATCGACGAAGCCGGCGGCGCGCAGGCGGCAGGCGTCGCAATGGCCGCAGGCGCGGCCCTGTTGGTCGGCGCGGTAGCAGGAAACGGTCTGGCTGAAGTCCACGTTCAGGCGCATGCCCTCGCGCACGATGTCGGCTTTGCTCATCTTCAGCAGCGGCGCACGGATGCGCAGGCCCGCGCCTTCCACGCCGGCCTTGGTCGCCAGGTTGGCCAGGTTTTCGAACGCAGCGATGAATTCGGGCCTGCAATCGGGGTAGCCCGAGTAATCCACCGCATTGACGCCGCAGAAGATGTCGCTGGCGCCCAGCACTTCGGCCCAGCCCAGCGCCACCGACAGCATGATGGTGTTGCGCGCCGGCACGTAGGTGACGGGAATGCCCGCCCCACCCGCCTCAGGCACTTCGATATCGGCATCGGTCAGGGCCGAGCCGCCGATCGAACGCAGGTCCACGTTGACGGTCTTGTGCGCAGCCGCGCCCAGGGCTTGGGAGACGCGGTCGGCCGCCTGCAGTTCGGAGGTATGGCGCTGGCCGTAGCTCACGCTGAGTGCGTAGACGGAAAAGCCTTCTTCGCGCGCCAGAGCGAGGACGACGGCCGAATCCATGCCGCCGGAGACCAGGACCACTGCGTTTTTCATGGGTTATCCAAAGTAGAAGGTCGTAGGAGCTGCGCAAGCTGCGACCGAAGATTCAAGGCCGTCATTTTACCGGAGGCGAAAGCGCACGGTCGCAGCTTGCGCAGCTCCTACGAGAGGCGTGTCTAGCGGCCCGGTTCGTCGTTCCATAACAGCTTGTGCAGCTGCATCTGGAAGCGCACCGGCAAGCGGTCGGCGACGATCCAGTCGGCCAGATCGCGCGGGGACAATTCCGATTTGCTGGGGGAGAACAGCACGTCGCAGCGCTCGCTCAGCTTGTGCGCGGCGACCATCTCGCGCGCCCATTCGTAGTCGTCGCGCCCGCACAGCACGAACTTGACCTGGTCGCGCGCGGTGAGCAGCGGCAGGTTCTCCCAGCGGTTGCGCGCCTCTTCGGCCGAGGCCGGGGTCTTGATGTCCAGCACCCGGGAAACGCGCGGATCGACATCGGCGATATCGATGGCGCCGGAAGTTTCCAGCGACACGTCGTAGCCCGCATCGCAGAGCGCGCGCAGCAGGATCAGGCAGCGTTTCTGGGAAAGCGGTTCGCCGCCGGTGACGCAGACGTGGCGTACGCCGTGCCTGGCCACTTCGGCCACGATGTCGGCGATGTCCCACCATTGGCCGCCATGGAAGGCATAGGCGGTGTCGCAGTACTGGCAGCGCAGCGGACAGCCGGTCAGGCGCACGAACACGGTAGGCCAGCCCACGCTGGCGGCTTCGCCCTGCAGGGACAGGAAAATCTCGGTGATCTTCAGGCGGTCCGTGGAGGACTGCACGATCTCGCTGGGGACGGCGGCATTCATGGGTAGGAATCTATGGCGTCGACAGAATGTGCACGCTGATAGTCCCTCATCCGCCCTTCGGGCACCTTCTCAGCCTTGCACACCCCTACGGGGCGCCACAGGGAGAAGGACGCGCGCTAGCGGATGCTGCGACCCAGTTGCATGGATTTCAAGCGATCGTCTGCGGTGCGGGCGACGTCGCTGCCGGGGTAGCGGGTGACCACGTCGTTCAAGGTGCGCTCGGCTTCGTCGACCTTGCCCAGGCCGTATTCGGCCAGACCGAGCTTGAGCAGCGAACCGGCCGCTTTGTCGTGGGTCGGGTAACGCTCCAGCAGGGTGCGGAACTGCTGCGCAGCCAATTGGTAGTTCTGGGTGACGTAATAGCTTTCGCCCAGCCAGTACAGCGCGTTGGGGGTGTAGGCGCCGTTCGGGTACAGCTCCAGGAAGCTGAGGAACAACTGCGCCGCATCGGCGTAGTTGCCGCCTTTCAGCGCATCGAAGGCGACGTTGTAGGCCGCGCGCTCGTCGCCGGACTGGGCCATGGCGCCGACATCGCCATGCACCGACGGCGCGCGTTCGGCGGCCGACGGGGCCGCGCCGCTGGCCGGGGGCGTGACCGGCGGCGTTGTCGCGGGTGCCGCCGGAACGGCTCCCCCTTCGATCCGGTTCAAGCGGCCGTCCAGGTCCAGGTATTGGTCCTTGGCGGTCTGCTTGAGCTGCTCGTTCTCGTTCTGCAATTGCTCCACCAGCGCGCGCATCTGCTGCAGTTCGGTGCGCAGCTGCGTCATCTGGTTCAACAGATCGGTGTTGCCGCGATTGTTGGCGGCCTGGGTCTCCAGCGCAGCCACCCGATCGGCCAGGCTCTGGCGTTGGGCATGAGCGGGTGCGGCGGCCACCAGGGCCGCCGCGATGATCGTACCGATCAGGAGTCGCTTCACTTGCGTGTTTCCGTCTTCCGCTTACTTGGCGGTGTAGATGATTTCGACGCGACGGTTGCGGGCCCAGCAATCTTCGTTGGACTCGGTGCAGACCGGACGCTCTTCGCCGTAGCTGACCACGGAGATCTGGCTGCCGGAACCGCCCTGCGCCTGGATGGCCGAGGACACGGCGTTGCCGCGGCGTTCGCCCAGGCCCAGGTTGTATTCGCGGCTGCCGCGCTCATCTGCGTTGCCTTCCAGGTTCATGCGCGAGGACGGACGGTCGCGCAGGTACTTGGCGTGGCAGCCGACGATGGCCTGGAATTCCGGCTTCAGGGCATCCTGGTCCAGATCGAAGTAGACCACGCGCTGGCGCAGGCAAGCGTCGGTATCCAGATCGTTCGGGCCGTAGGCGCCGCTAGCGGTGGTGTTGTCGACCACGGTACCGGTGCTGCCGGTGGTGTCGGCCGGCGGCGGCGGGGTTTCTTTCACGGTCTTCTTACAGCCGGCCAGGACTGCAACGGAAAGCAGAGAGATCATTACAACGCGGGTGGTGTTGTTCATCGGGGGTTCCTCGGGCGTGGCGCGGGGTGGAAAACTGGGTCCGTAATATTAACAGCGCAAACGGTTTCAGCGGGGCGAACGGTAGGGCGACCAGGCCGGTTCGCGCACGTCGCCATCGGCCAGAACCAGCCGCTGACGCACGCGGGCATCGGCCGAGACGGCGTAAAGCACCCCGCGGCGTCCTTCGCGGGCGGCGTACAGCACCATGCTGGCGTTGGGCGCGAAGCTGGGCGATTCGTCCAGCGAACCCGGCGACAACGTGCTCCAGCGCGGCGAACCCAGGCTGCTGTCCATCATCGCGATGCGGTAGTTGTTGCCGCTGCCCTGGGCCACGGCGATCTTCTTGCCGTCGTAGGACACGGTGGCGGTGGCATTGTAGTTGCCCTGGAAGGTGACCCGCGAGGCGCTGCCGCCGCTGGAAGGCACGCGGTAGATCTGCGGGCGGCCGCCACGGTCGGAGGTGAAATAGATGGTGCTGCCGTCGGCGCTCCAGGTCGGTTCGGTGTCGATGCCGAACTGGTTGGTCAACTGGGTCAGCTGCTTGCTACCCAGGTCCATCACGTAGATCTCGGGGTTGCCGCTGCGCGACAAGGTCAGCGCCAGGCGGCGGCCGTCGGGCGAGAAGGTGGGCGCGCCGTTGATGCCGCGGAAGCTGGTGACCAGCTCGCGCGCGCCGGTGGAGATGTTCTGGATGTAGATCGAGGAATTGCCGCGCTCGAAGCTCACATAGGCCAGCCTGCTGCCATCGGGGCTCCAAGAGGGCGACAACAGCGGCTCGGCCGAACGCACCACGGTCTGCGGGTTGTAGCCGTCCGAATCGGCCACCATCAGCGCGTAACGCGCCTGTTTGCCCAGGCCGGTCTGGGTGATGTAGGCGATGCGGGTCCAGAACGCGCCGCGTACGCCCAGGATCTTTTCGTAGATGGCATCGGCCATCTGGTGGGCGACGTCGCGCATGGCGTTGGAACGGGCGGTCAACGCCAGGCCCAGCATGCGTTCCTGCTTGGCCACGTCGAACAGTTCGTACTCCACCCGGTAGCTGCCGGCGCCGGCATCGACCACGCGGCCGACCACCAGATAATCCTGCTTGAGCGCGCGCCAGGTCGGGTACTGCACTTCGCCGCCGCGGGTGGGCCGCTCGACGATGCTGGCCTCGGGCAAAGCGCGGAAAGCGCCGGAACGCTCCAGGTCCGCACGCACCACCGAGGCCACATCGGTCCCGGGCGCTGCGGTCGAGCCCTGATAGGGCATCGGCACCACGGCGATCGGCAGGGCCGAAGCGTTGCCGCCGACGATGTCGATCTCCAGGCCCTGTTGCTGCGCCGAGGCGGCGAACGGCAATAAGACGAGCGCGAGTACGGCCAGCCAATGCGGCAATCTTTTCATGGGCACTTCAAGGTTTTGGGGTGGGAGAGGGATAACAGGCTTAACGTGAACATTTTCGCAATCGTGAACGAAAGCCTGCGTGATCAACGGTCCTGGGCCGTGAAATTGAAGTTCAGGGTCCGGTTGAACACGCTTTCGAAGCCCCGGTAGGGCAAGGGCTGCGCCTTCAATACCGCACGCTCCAAGGAGTCCTGGCCGGCCTGATCCATGGCGCAGCCGGGCTGGACCTCGGCGCTCATCACCTGTCCGCCGGGCAGCTGCTTGATGACCACACGGCATCTTGTGCCCAGGGGTACCGACTCCGGCCGGGTCCACTGGCCGCTGACCTGCTGCTGGATGGCCGCGATGTATTTGGCCAACAGACCATCATCCACGCCGTTGTTGCCGGCCGGTGCGCTGGTGCCGGCGGCGGCGGCCGGGGCGGTAGTCTGGCGCGCGCGCGCATCGGCCAACTGGCGCAGTTTCTGTTCGGCCAGCTGCGCGTCCTTGGCCGCTTGCGTACGCAGGCGACGGATCTCGTCCAACTTCTTCTGCTTGTCCGCCTCTTCCTGCTGCTTGGCCAGGCGCTGTTGCTTCTGCGCTTCTTCCACGCGTTTCTGTTCGGTGAGGTCGATCTGTTCCTGGCGGCGCTTCTGTTCCTGTTCCCGCAACGCCTTTTCCTGCGACAGGGCCAGGCGACTGGCTTCGTCCTGGTCCTGGGTGTCGGGCACCGGAATGCGTTCCTGCGCGACCTGCTGCTGCGGCGTGGGCGAATCCTGCGGACGCGGCTCCTCGATCGGCTGCGGCGGCGGCACGGTTTCTTCTTCGGCCGTTTCCTCGACCGGCTGCGGCAACGGTTCGGGCACGTGCTGCAACGCCCGTTCGGCCGCGCGGATATCCGCGGCGGAAGCGTCCAGGGAGGCGTCCATCACCGGCAATCCCGCCGCCGATGTCGATTCGTGCTGCCAGGAAAACCACGACGAGAACCACAGCAGGAACGCCAGAACGACATGCACGGCGACCGCATAGACGACGGCCTTCCCGTAACCCTCGTCAGGCAGTACCGCTGCGCGCGGGGCGACGTCAGCGTGCATTGCCACCCGATTCGGTCAACAGGCTGACGTTCTTCACTTTCGCTTTCTTCAGCACGTCCATCGCGGTCAGCACCACTTGATAAGGGGCATTGCCTTCGGCGGCGACCATCACCCGCATCTCGCCGCCCTGCTGGGCGACGATGGGCGCGAGCTTGGCTTCGAAGGCGGCCGTGTCCAGCACCTCGATCTCCGCATCGGGCAGCTTCAATCCCATGCGCCCGTCCGGGTAGGCCACCACCACGATGGGATCTTCCTTGCTGTCCACCGCCTTGGCGTTGGCCTTGGGCAGGGTCACGTCGACGCTGAGCGTGAGCAGCGGCGCGGTGACCATGAAGATGATCAGCAGCACCAGCATCACGTCGATGTAGGGAACGACGTTGATTTCGGATTTGAGCTTGCGGCGCTTGCGGTGGCGCGTAATGGCGGCGGTCATGGCGGGCTCCCGGCTTTATTCAGGCGCATCATTCGTCGCCGGAGGACTGGCGCTGCAGGATGGAGCTGAACTCTTCGGCGAAGGATTCGTAACGCACCGACAGGCGCTCCACCCGCGTAGTGAAGCGGTTGAACGCCCACACCGCGGGAATGGCCACGAACAGGCCGATGGCGGTGGCGAACAAGGCTTCGGAAATGCCCGGCGCGACCGCGGCGATGCCTGCCTGCTGCCCGCTGTTGAGCATGTCGTGCATGGTCACCATGATGCCGAACACGGTGCCCACCAGGCCCACGTACGGCGCGGTGGAGCCGATGTTGGCCAGCAGCTCCAGATTGCGTTCCAGCTGATCCACTTCGCGCGCATAGGTGGCGCGCATGGCACGTTGCGCGCCTTCCAGCTGCGCGCGGCCGTCCAGCTTGCGCTTGTCGCGCAGGCGGGCGAATTCGCGGAAGCCGGCTTCGAAGATGGCCTCCAGCCCGCTGACCACGCGGTTGCGGTCGCTGGTGCCGGCATAAAGCTTGTTGAGTTCGGCGCCGGACCAGAACCGTCCTTCGAAGTCGTCGGCGGCGCGGTTGGCGCGGCTGAAGATGCGCGCCTTGCGGAAGATGATGACCCAGCTGATCAGCGACCCCGCCAGCAGCAGCAGCACGATCAGTTTCACCGGCAGGCTGGCTTTGAGCATCAGGTCGAAGTAGTTGATGCTGCTGTGGGCCACTTCCGCGCTGGCCTGGGTAGCCGCGGCAGCGACGTCTTCGGGCAGTGCTTCCACGACGGTGTCCTGCAGGGCCAGGAGCAGTGCGATCATCCGGTTTTCCTCAAATTTCCGATTCGGGTGGGGCTAGCGGGGGCATTCACGGTTGCGGCACTTCCAGCGCCTTGAACTCTTCGTACAACGCATCAGGCGCGGCTTTGGGTCTGAAGCCGCTGGCGGTCAGCACGGCGACGCGCACTTCGGCGGTCAGCAGCACCTCGTCTCCGCGCAGGATGGATTGCGCGAACACCACGCTGGCACGCTTGCAGGCGCGGATTTCCACGGTGACGGTCAGCAGATCGTCCAGCCGCGCCGGGCGCAGGAACTCCAACTGCATCGCGCGTACCGCGAAAACCAGGTCGTGGTCGTGACGCAATTGTTCCTGTCCGTGGCCGCGATGCCGCAGCCATTCGGTGCGCGCGCGTTCCAGGAAAGCCACATATTGCGCGTGGTAGACCACGCCACCTGCGTCGGTATCTTCCCAATACACGCGTGTCGGCCAACTGAACCGCAGGCCATCGGCCTGCTGCTCAGCCCGCATCGTCGTTCTCCACGAACAGGTCCGCGACCGGCTTGAGCGGCTTCAAACCCAGGTGGCGGTAGGCTTTTGCGGTGGCCATACGGCCACGTGCGGTACGCACCAGAAAGCCCTGCTGGATCAGGTAGGGTTCGATCACGTCTTCCAGCGTGCCCCGCTCCTCGGACAGCGCGGCGGCCACCGATTCGACCCCCACCGGCCCGCCGTCGAAGTTCTCGATGATCAGGCGCAGCAGTCGGCGGTCCAGCTCGTCGAAACCTTCCGGATCCACGTTCAACATCGCCATCGCCGCCTTGGCTACGTCGTGATCGATCCGGCCCTGGGCCTTGACCTGGGCGTAGTCGCGCACGCGGCGCAACAGCCGGTTGGCGATGCGCGGGGTGCCGCGGGAACGGTTGGCGATCTCGGCCGCGCCCTCGGCCACGCAATCGATGTTCATGATCTTGGCCGAGCGCCGCACGATCTGGGTCAGTTCGGGCACGGTGTAGAACTCGAGCCTTTGCACGATGCCGAAACGGTCGCGCAGCGGCGCGGTGAGCAGGCCGGCGCGGGTGGTGGCGCCGATCAGGGTGAACGGCGGCAGGTCCAGCTTGATCGAACGCGCGGCCGGGCCGTCGCCGATCATGATGTCGATCTGGAAATCCTCCATCGCCGGATACAGCACTTCTTCCACCACCGGCGAAAGGCGGTGGATTTCGTCGATGAAGAGCACGTCGTGCGGCTGCAGGTTGGTCAGCAGCGCGGCCAGGTCGCCGGCTTTTTCGATCACCGGGCCGGAGGTGACGCGCAGGTTCACCCCCAATTCGTTGGCGATGACGTGGCTGAGCGTGGTCTTGCCCAGGCCGGGCGGCCCGAAGATCAGCACGTGGTCCATGGCCTCGCCACGGCCCTTGGCGGCTTCGATGTAGATGGAAAGCTGGTCGCGGACCGGCTTCTGGCCCAGGTATTCGTCCAGCTTGCGGGGACGGATGCTGGCTTCCAGGGCGTCGTCTTCGCGGGTGGCCGCGGCGGTGAGGATGCGGTCTTCGGTCATGGGGCCATTATGCGGGAAGGACGGCCTCCCCCTTTGAAAAGGGGGATCGAGGGGGATTTGCTCTTGCTCTTGGCGCGGGAACCAAGGTCAAGAGCAAGAGCAAATCCCCCATAGCCCCCTTTTCCGAAGGGGGCAAAGCACGAGCATCAGATCTCTACCTGCGCGCCCAGTTCCACCAGGCGGTTGCCCGGGATTCGGAAGAATCCGGTTGCCGGCGCCGCATTGCGATGCATGACCGCGAACAGCTTGTCGCGCCAGACCGGCATGCCGCGGTGGGCGCCGGCGACGATGGTCTCGCGGCTGGCGAAATACGTGGTCTCCATCGGATCGAAATAGATCCCGCCCTTGTCGCAGGAGCCCATCAACGATTGCGGCACGTCCGGCGTTTCGGTGAAACCGTAGCTGATGACCACGCGGTAGAAGTCGTCGCCGATGGCGTACATCTTCAGGCGTTTTTCCTTGGGCGCGTGCGGCACGTTCAGCGTTTCCACGGTGAGGAACACGTTGCGCTCGTGCAGCACCTTGTTGTGCTTGAGGTTGTGCAGCAGCGCATGCGGCACCACGCCCTGGTCGGCGGTCATGAAGATCGCGGTGCCGGGCACCCGGGTCGGCGGCGCCAGCATCAGGCCGGGCAGGAAGCTGTCCAGCTTGATGCCTTCCTTCTGCACTTCGGCATGCAGCAACTCGCGTCCGCGGCGCCAGGTGCGCATCAACAGGAACGCCACGATGCCGATGAACAGCGGCACCCACGCGCCGATGCCGCTGAACAGCTTGGCGCCGTTGGCGACCAGGAAGGCGATGTCGATCAACAGGAACAGCGCGCACAGCGGCAACACCCATTTGCGCGAATCGGGCCAGCGCGTATAGGCGACGACCGCCAGCAACAGGGTGTCGATCAGCATGGTGCCGGTGACCGACAGGCCGTAGGCCGTCGCCAGCGCCGTGGAGCTGCGGAACACCAGCACCAGCACGATCACCGCCAGCAACAGCATCAGGTTGATCGAAGGCACGTAGATCTGGCCGACGGTATCTTTGGAGGTGTACTTGATCGACAGACGCGGCAGGTAGCCCAGCTGGATGGCCTGACGGGTGACCGAGAACGCGCCGGTGATCACCGCCTGCGAGGCGATGGCCGCCGCCACCGTGGCCAGCACGGTCATCGGGATCTGCGCCCAGTCGGGCATCGCCATGAAGAACGGACTCTTCACCGCATCCGGATGCTCCAGCAGCACCGCGCCCTGGCCGAAATAATTCAGCACCAGCGCCGGCAGCACGAAGCCGAACCAGGCCCAGCGGATGGGTTTTTTGCCGAAATGGCCCATGTCGGCGTACAGCGCCTCGCCGCCGGTCACGGTCAGCACCACCGCACCCAGGATGAAAAGCGCGTGCCAGTCGTGGGTGACGAAGAATTCCCAGGCCCAGTACGGATTGAGCGCGCGCAATACGCTGGGGAAACCACTGATGTTGTGCGCGCCGATCACCGCCAGCACCACGAACCAAGTGATCATCACCGGCCCGAAGATCTTGCCCACTTTGGCCGTGCCGAAACGCTGGAAGGCGAACAACCCCACCAGGATCACCAGGCTTATCGGCACCACCCAGCGGGTCAATCCCGAGGAAATGACGCTCAGGCCTTCCACCGCGCCGAGCACGGTGATGGGCGGGGTGATCATGCCGTCGCCGAAGAACAGCGAGGCGCCGAAGATGCCCAGGATGCCCACCGCGTAACTGCCGCGCGAGCCCTTCTTCAAGCTGCGCTGGGCCAGGGCGGTGAGCGCCATGATCCCGCCCTCGCCTTCGTTGTCGGCGCGCATGATCACGATCACGTACTTCAGCGTCACGATCAGGATCAAGGACCAGAAACCCAGCGACAGCAGGCCCAGCACCGTGCCCGCATCCGGCGTCAGGCCGAAGTGCGGATGGAACATTTCCTTGATGGTGTACAGCGGGCTGGTGCCGATGTCGCCGAAGACGACACCGACCGCACCGGCCACCAGCGCGGCCATGCCTGCCTTGCCATGACCGTGTTCGCCGGAATGGCCGGCCGGCGCCTGTGGAGAAGAAGTAGCTGACATGGCTGCCTAAGCGTAGCGCGGAGAATGTGAGGAAGGACTCTAGGAAACCGGACGGGCGTTCAGCGCAGCGCCGATTGCAGAGCCTTGCGGATGATCATGGCCGCATCGTCGCCCGGCGCCACGGCCTCGCGCGCCATGCGCACCGCTTCGGCAGGCTTGTAGCCCAGCTGCTGCAGGGCGATGGTGGCTTCGGATTGCGGATCGTTGGGAAGGCTGGGCGAGCCCAGCGGGTTGCTGCCCAGATCGACCACGCGGTCGCGCAATTCCACCACCATGCGCTCGGCGGTCTTCTTGCCGATGCCCGGAATGCGCGTCAACGCGGCCACGTCGCCGGCCTGCACCTGGCGCGCGAACTCGTCCACCGATACCCCCGAAAGCACCGCCAGCGCGATCTTGGCGCCGATGCCGCTGACCTTCTGCACGTCGCGAAACAGCCTGCGCTCGCTTTCGCGCAGGAAGCCGTACAACGACACGCTGTCCTCGCGCTGCGCATGATGGGTGAACAGGATCACTTCCCGGCCCACGTCGGGCAGGTCGTAGAAAGTGCTCATCGGCGCTTCCAGTTCGTAGCCGACGCCGCCCACATCGATCACCAGCCACGGCGGTTGCTTGTAGGCCAGGATGCCGCGCAGACGTCCGATCATTCCGATATTCCTTTGTGCGCGTGCATCCGCAATGCGGGAGCAGCGAAATTTTCATCTACGCGGAAGCCCGCTTGTCTTCCCCCTTTGAAAAAGGGGGACCGAGGGGGATTTGCTCTTGGCGCCAAGAGCAAATCCCCCCTGCCCCCCTTTTTCAAAGGGGGGAAAAGCCGTGCGACGGAGGCTGCGCGCATGATTGACCCCGCACTCATTTCCTTCCCCAAGCTTCACGCACGTTCACGCCCAGACGGTTGGCCGTAGCGCGCACATGCGCATGGGTGATGGCCACGGCCAGCGCGTCGGCGGCATCGGCCTGCAGCTTGCCCTTGAGGTTGAGCATGATGCCGACCATGTGCTGGATCTGCACCTTGTCCGCGCCGCCCTTGCCCACCACCGCCAATTTCACTTCCTTGGCCGCGTACTCGTGCACCGGTAGATCGCGCAGCACCACCGCGCAGATCGCCGCGCCGCGCGCATGGCCCAGCTTCAATGCCGAATCGGGGTTGCGCGCCATGAACACCTGCTCGATGGCCACTTCGTCCGGGCGGTAGGTTTCCATTATTTCCGCCAGCCCCAACAGCAGACGCTTGAGCCGCTGGGCGAAATCGCCCTCGCCCAGCAACAGCAACGGCGCGTGGTAGACATGGGTGGTCTTGCCCGCCGCGTCGACATCGATGATGCCGACGCCGGTGCGCTGCGAGCCCGGATCGATGCCCAATATGCGGGTCACGGCGTCGTTTCCCAAAGTAGGCTTTCCGACCGCCCTGAGCGCAGGACGCGAAGCGGCCGAAGCCGAAGGGTGCCGAGGATGCGGGTCACAGCGCCAGTCTACGCGTAAGCGTCCTGACCCAGATCGGCGTTGGAATAGACGGCCTGCACGTCGTCCAGGTCTTCCAGCATGTCCAGCAGCTTGACCACCTGCGGCGCGGTTTCGGCGTCCACGGCGATGTCGTTGTCGGCTCTCATGGTGATCTCAGCATGGCCCGCGGCCAACCCGGCCGCTTCCATCGCTTCTTTCACGGCCAGGAACGCATCGGGCGAGGTCAGCACGTCGATGGCGCCGTCTTCGGGATACACCACCACATCGTCGGCGCCGGCTTCGATGGCCGCTTCGGTGATGGCGTCTTCATCGGCGCCGGCGGCGAAACTCAGCACGCCCAGCTTGCGGAACATGAAAGCCACCGAGCCTTCGGCGCCCATATTGCCGCCGCACTTGCCGAAAGCGTGGCGCACTTCGGCCACGGTACGCACGCGGTTGTCGGTCAAGCAGTCCACGATCACCGCCACGCCGCCGGGCGCGTAGCCTTCGTAACGGATTTCCTCGAATTCCACGCCTTCCAGTTCGCCGGTGGCTTTCTTGATGGCGCGTTCGATCACGTCCTTGGACATGTTCGCCGACAGGCCCTTGTCCACCGCCGTACGCAGGCGCGGATTGTTGGCCGCATCGCCGCCGCCGGCGCGCGCGGCCACGCCGATCTCGCGGATGATCTTGGTGAAGATCTTGCCGCGCTTGGCGTCGGTGGCGTTCTTGCGGCCTTCGATGGAGGGACCACGACCCATGGCGACTTCCGGTTGCTTTGGACAAGCCGTTAATTATACCGGCGCCGCTGCGGTCACAGAGGGCCTGTTAACGCGATTGGGAGGGGTCACGCCACCACTGAGTGCGCGTGGGGCAAGGAGGAATGAGGAAGTGTATGTCCATACACGACCGAATGAGGACGCCGCCCCGCGTGCACTCAGTGGTGGCCCTTCGGGTTGCTTGTCCCCGGCCGCCAGACGCCCGCGCGCGGCTTGAACAGGCGGCCTGCCTGTCGCGGCGCCACGCACGAACGCCTGACGGCCGGGGACAAGCAACGTGACCCCTCCCAATCGCGTTAACAGGCCCTAGGCCGCTGGAAACGGCCTTCGCGGAGGAAGCAGGCGGCCTGCCGGGCCGCTTCGGGCGAAAACACCAGGCCGCTGTGGCTGGCCGCCACCACGCAATGGTCGGTTAGGCCGGGCAGCCGGGTTTCCTCCAGCAGGACCGTGCCGTCGGACTCGCCCTGCAGATGCGCGATATACCGCCCCAGGCCGTGCGGCACGTTGCCCGCCACCACCCCGACCTGGGTTTTCCCTTCCCAACGCTCGAACCCGCGCTGCAGCAGGCCGGCGCTGCGCCCCAGTGCGGGCGAGGTCCAGAACCGTGCAGCCAAGTGGTTCGCCGTGCCGCTGCCGCGCAGGGGCGAGCCCAGGCAGACGAGCCGCGTCACCGGCAAGCCGGGCTCGCGCCGCAACGCTTCCAGCGCCACCAGGCCACCCAGGCTGTGTCCCAGCAGGGCGACCGGTTCGCTGCCGCGCAGACGGGCGATCAGCCGCGGCACCGCGATTTCCGGACCTCCCAGCACGCTGGGGTATCCGAACACCTCTACCTGCAGGCCTTCGGCACGCAGCCGCCGCGCCAGGGGCGCCAGCCAGACCTTGGCGTTCCAGATGCCGTGCAGTAGCAGGACGCGTTGGGGGGAAGTCGGATCGTCGAGCGCCATGCCCGCAGTTTGTCCGAATCCCTGCCCCCGCGGCCAGCGCCGCCGCGATTCAGCCCTTGGGCGCGGGCTTGGCGACCACCTTGGCGCCGGCTTGCAGCAGGGCGTTGGGCGCCAGCACCACCTGGTCGCCGGCGGCGATGCCGTCGAGTATCTCCATCTCCGGGCCCAGGTTGCGGCCCAGCTTGACCGGCCGGAATTCCAGCCGCGAATCCGCGCCCAGCCGCACCACCTGCGAGCCGCCCGCGCCGGCCGCAATCACGGTCGACACCGGCACTATCACCGTCGGCGCCGCACGCGGCACCTGCAGGGTCACCTCGCCCACCATGCCGGCCGGAATGCGGCCCTCGGGATTGGGCAGACGCAGTTCCACCCGCATGCCGCCGGCTTCTTCGGAAATGCTCTGGGCGATGCGCACCACTTCGGCCTGGAAGCGTTCGCCGGCAAGTTCGGGGAAACCGACTTCGGCTTGCAAGCCCGGGCGCACCTGCAAGACCGCGCCCTGCGGAATGTCCACCAGCACCCGCAGCGGGTCGAGCGCGTTGATCCGGAACAAGGGCGCGGCCGCAGCGGAGTCGCCGATCACCCGGTCGCCGCGCTCGACGTTGCGCGCGGCCACCACGCCGGCGAACGGCGCGCGCACCACCTGGAAAGCCTGCCGTTCGCGCGCGCTGGACAAGCGCGCCTGGGCCGCGGCCAGCGCCGCTTCGGCGGAGTCGCGGTTGGCGCTGCGGTCGCTGTACATCTCGGCCGAGACCGCACCGGACTTCACCAGCACCGCGGCGCGCTCGTAGTTGACCTTGGCCAGTTGCAGATCGGCGCGCAGCCTGCCCACTTCGGCGGTCGCTTCGCGCACGGCCTGGTCGGCTTCCGGCGCCGAGATCACCGCCAGCACCTGTCCGGCGGCCACGCGATCTCCCAGGTCCGCACGCCGTTCGCTGACGAAGCCGGTGGCGCGCGGATACAGCTGCGCCGATTCGCCGGCGACGGCGCGCGCAGGCAGGCGCAACGCGTAGTCCGGCTCGGCCGCACGCGCCTGCGCGGTCAGCACCTGCGGCAACGCCGCGGCGTTCGACTGTTCGGCGGCTCCGCGGCTGCAGCCCGCCAGCAGCGCCAGCAATGCGCCGCCTATCAATGCGGCCTTTGTCGTTCGGGCCATGCCTGTAGTGTTCATGAGGAAGCTCCTGCGCCGATGGGCTGGCCATCGGTGGTTGCGGAATCGGATTGGGAAATGCGGCGATTGTGGCGGCGGCCCAGCACGGCCAGCAGCGAAGGCACCAGCAACAGCGTGGCCGGCGTGCCGAACAGCAGGCCGCCGATCACCGCGCGGCCCAGCGGCGCGTTCTGTTCGCCGCCCTCGCCCAGTCCCAGCGCCATCGGCACGATGCCCAGCACCATCGCGCTGGCGGTCATCAGCACCGGGCGCAGACGCACTGCGGCGGCTTCGTAGGCAGCGGCTTCGCGATCGTGGCCAACGGCGATCAGGTCACGCACGAAACTGGTCACCAGCACGCTGTTGGCGGTGGACACGCCGATCACCATCATCACGCCCATCAATGCGGGCACGCTCAACGGCGTACCGGTGACGAACAAGGCCACCGCGGCGCCGGCGATGGCGACCGGCAAGCCGGACATGGCCGTCAACGGCAGAATCCACGACTGGAAATTCACCACCAGCACCAGGAACACCAGGATCGCCGACATCACCAGGCCCACCGCCAGTTCGCCGTAGGCGCTTTGCATTTCGCCCGCCTGGCCGGCGATCTCGATGCGGTTGCCGGGCTTGAGCGTGGCATTCAATTCCTTGGTGACGGCGGTAAGCCGGTCGTAGACGAAACCCAGATCGCGTCCCTGCACGTTGGCCAGCACACTGAGGGTCGGCGCCAGCGTGGTGCGGCCGATGCTGGCCGGCACGCGGCGCGGCGTCACCGTGGCGATATTGCGCAACAGCACCGCCTCGCCGTCGGCGCCGATGCGCAGCGGGGTGTTGAGCAGGGTTTCGATGCTGTCCAGGCTGGCCGGCGGCGCCTGCACCTGCACGGTGTAGGACTGCGCGCTGGCGGTGTCCACCCAGTACACCGGCGTCACCGTACCGGCCGAACCCAACACCGCCAGCACCGCGCGGCTGGCGTCCTGCGCGGTGAGGCCCAGTTGCGCGGCGCGGCTGCGGTCGATGCTGACGTGGTATTCGGGCAGGTCCAGCACCTGGCGCAGGGTCACGTCGACCGCGCCGGGAATCTCGCGCAGTTTCGATTCGATCTGCCGCGCGACGGCCAGGTTGCCGGGATCGCGGCCGATCACCCGCACTTCGAACGCGCCCACCGCCGAACCGGCGAGAGTGCGGCTGGTCGCATCCGGCGGTCGCTCGAAGATTTTCACGTCAGGGAATTTCTCCGCCACGCGCTGGCGGATCGCGGCCAGATAACCGGCGCTGGAGGCATGCGGCGAGCGTAGCTGCAACATCACCTCGGCCTCGAACGAACCGACCACCGCGCTATCCACCAAGGCCAGGTTGACCGCGTCGGGCGCGCCGATCTGTTCGTACACGGTCTGCAGTTCGGCCGGCGGAATGATGCTGCGGATCTCGCGCTGGATATCGACCAGCCGCGCCGCGGTCTGTTCCAGCCGCGTGCCGGTGGGAAAACGCACCTGCAGGCGCAACTGACCGGCGTCGACTTGCGGAAAATATTCGCGGCCCAGCAGCATCGCCGATGCCGCGCCCAGGCCCAGCAGCACAAAGGCGGCGATGGCCAGCACGCCGCCGTGGTGGCCCAGCTTGACCAGCAGTGCGTGGTGGTGTTCGCGCAGGTTCTCCAGCACATGTTCGACCTTGCCGTTGACCGCCAGCAGCGAACGTTCCGCCGCCCAGCGCGGGCGCTTGCGGCTTTCCACGTCGGCCGGCAACAGCAGCAGGCACAGCACCGGAATCAGCGTGCGCGAAAGCAGGAACGAGGCGCCCATGGCGAAGATCACCGCCAGCGCCAGCGGCGCGAACACCCAGGCCGACAGCCCGGTCATCAACAGAATCGGCGTGAGCACGATGCAGATGCAGATGGTCGAAACCAGTTCCGGAAACACCACTTCCTTCGCGCTCTGCAGGATGGCCTCGCGCACCGGGCGGCCTTCGGCGATGTTGCGGTTGGTGTTCTCCACGTCGACCACGGCGTTGTCGACCAGGATGCCGATGGCCAGCGCCAGACCGCCCAGGGTCATCACGTTGAAGGTGTAGCCGAGCAGATTCAGCATGGCCACCGAAGCCAGCAACGCCAGCGGAATGGCCGATAGCACGATCAGGCTGGAGCGCCAGGAACCGATGAACACCAGCACCACGAAGGCGACCAGCAAACCGACCAACAGAGCTTCGTGGCGGATCGAACCGATGGCGTTGTCGACGAACACCGACTGGTCGAAGATCGGTTCGATGCGCATGCCCGGCGGCGCCGAAGCTTCGATTTCCGGCAGCTTGGCCCGCACCGCGCGCACGATCTCCACCGCCGAGGCGCCGCCCAGTTTGATCAACGCCACCGACACCGCACTGGCGCCGTCCATGCGCGCCACGTTGGTCTGCAACGCGCCGCCGTCGCGCACCGAAGCGACATCGCGCACGTAGATGACGTTGCCGTCGCGGCTGACGATGGGCAGATCGAGGAAACCGGTAGCGGACACCGGGCTGGTTTCCAGCGCGATCTGCATCTCGCGCCCGCCTTCGCGGATCACGCCCGAAGGCAGGGTCGGGCTGCCGCGCTCCAGCGCGCCGGTGACGTCGGCCGGCGTCAGGCCGTAGGTCCGCAACGCACGCGGATCCAGGTCGACCATGATCTGCCGCGCCGCGCCGCCGTACGGCAGGGTCATGCGGATGCCGGGAATGGTCTGGATCTGCGAGCGCAGCTGCAGGCGCGCGTAGTCGTACAGCTGCGCCTCGGTCAGCGAGTCCGACGACAGCACCAGTTGCAGCACCGGCGTGCTGGACACGTTGTTGCGGATCACCAACGGCGGCGAAGTGCCCGGCGGCATGCGCCGCAGGATGGTCTGCGACACCGCGGTGATCTGGCCCAGCGCGCGTTCCAGGCTGACGTCGGGCTGGAAATCGATGCGCACGATGGCCATGCCGTTCAAGGTCTGCGAGCTGACTTCCTTCAGGTCGTCTACGGTGTTGAGGATGGCCGCTTCGGAGAACGAGGTCATCTTGGCCGCCACTTCGGCGGCGGGCAGGCCGTTGTAGGTCCAGATCAGGTTGATCGAGGGAATGCCGACTTCCGGCAGGATGTCGGTAGGCATGCGCCGCGCCGCCAGGGTGCCGAACAGCAGGATCAGGATGGCCAGCACCCCGATGGTATAGCGGCGATTCAAGGCGTACTGGACTATCCACATGGGCTACGGCTCCGAATCTTTTCTGGTTGCGCTGCAGCCGGCAATGGAACGCCGGTTCGTTACGCGCTGATTGCGCGCTTTCCTGATCGGTTCGCTTCAACCGTTGAGCAGCGAACGCCCAACCGCCGCATAGCGCTCGCCGACCACGGCCTGCGTATCCAGCACGCCATCGATCTGCCGGCGTTCGGCATCGCTCAACCGGATCAGGGCCCCCGCCGCGTTTTCGTCCAGGCGCGAGATATTGCGCGTGCCGGGAATCGGCACCACGTCCGGCGCGCGGTCCAGCAGCCAGGCCAGCGCCAACTGCGCTGGGGTGCAACCGCGCGCCTGGGCGATCGCTGCGAGTGCGCCGACCAGGTTGCGGTTGACCTCGATGTTGCCCGGCAAGAAGCGCGGATTCTGGCGGCGGAAATCGTCCGCGCTCAGATCGTCCGGGGCCTGGATGGCGCCGGTCAGGAAGCCGCGCCCCAGCGGGCTGTAGGCGACCACGCCGATGCCCAGTTCCCGGCAGGCCGGCAGGATCTCTTCTTCGATATCGCGCGACCACAGCGAATATTCGCTCTGCAGCGCAGTGATCGGGTGCACCGCGCTCGCGCGCCGCAACGTGGCGGCGGATGCTTCTGACAGGCCCAGGTGGCGCACTTTGCCGGCCTTCACCAGATCGGCCATCGCGCCCACGGTTTCCTCGATGGGCACGTTGGGGTCCACGCGATGCTGGTAGTACAAATCGATATGGTCGACGCCCAGGCGTTGCAGGCTGGCGTCGGCAGCCTGTTTCACGTATTCCGGACGGCCGTTGACGGGCCTGGCGCCCGGATCGTTGGGGTCGCGCATGAAACCGAATTTGGTCGCCAGCACCACTTCGCCACGCCGGGTCTTCAACAATGCCGCCAACAAACGCTCGTTGGCGCCGCTACCGTACATGTCGGCGGTGTCGAGGAAATTCACCCCGATATCCAGCGCGTGGTGCAGGGTTTTCAGCGACTCGGCATCGTCGCTGGGGCCGTAGAACTCGGACATGCCCATGCAGCCCAGGCCGATGGCGGAGCATTCCAGGGGAGACAGGTCTGACGCGCCGCGGCCAAGCCTGCGGCGGGGAATGGATGCGTGCATAAGTAAGTCCGTGGGGGAGGACGTGGGGTGAGTCCAAACTAGGCCTCCTGCCCTGCCAAGCGTTAGTTCATTGCTGGCGAAAACTTGCCCGATCCTGCAATTCGGACCGAATGGCCGTGCAAATCGCGACGCCGCGCCGATAATCGGAAAACCCCAGCCCCCACGCTGAAAACCATGAGCCATGTGATTTCTTCCGAGCTGATCGCCCAGCACTCGCTGAATGCGCAGCAGAACGAGCTGGTCGACCGGATTGCCCGATTGGCGAGCGAAGACGGCCTCCACGACACCGCGCTGGCGCCGCTGAAACTGGCGCGGCGCAGTGCGCCGACGCCCTGCGCGCCCAATCTGTACGAGCCCTGCCTGTGCATCGTCGTACAGGGCAGCAAGATCGCCATCCTGGGCAAGCAGATCTATCAGTACGACCCGCTGAACTACCTGGTGGTGTCGATGACTCTGCCGATGCTGGGCCAGGTGACCGAAGCCACCCCGGAAAAGCCCTACCTGAGCCTGCGCCTGAACATCGACCTGGAGCAGATCGCCGCGTTGATCCTGGATGTCGACGCGCAGGCCGAAGCCGAACGCGCCGCGCCGGCCAGCGCCGCTTACGCGGCCCGGGTCAGCCCCTCGCTGCTTGAAGCCGTATTACGGCTGATGCGGCTGTTGGACACGCCGGAGGACCTGCGCGTACTGGCGCCGGCGGCGATACGCGAGATCTTCTACCGCGCGCTGCTGGGCGATCTGGGCCACCGCCTGCGCGATCTGGTCGTCAGCGACAGCCGTTCGCACCGCATCGCCCATGCGGTCGAATTGTTGCGCCAGCATTATCTGGAACCCTTGCGCATCGACACGCTGGCCCAGGCCGTGCACATGAGCGCCTCGTCCCTGCACCATCATTTCAAGTCGGCCACGGCCATGTCGCCGCTGCAGTTCCAGAAGCAGCTGCGCTTGCACGAAGCGCGCCGGTTGATGCTGGTCGACGGCCTGGAAGCCAGCACGGCCGCGCACCGCGTGGGCTATGAAAGCCCTTCGCAATTCAGCCGCGAATACAAGCGCCTGTTCGGCGCGCCGCCGCGTTCTGAAATCGTGCAGATGCGCAGCAGCGCGGCTTCTTCGGCCTAGGCTATTTTTCGGCTTAGGGCCTGTTCGCCGGCCGCCCGCCGAAGGATGAATTCGTCGTCCATCGTGTTGCCGACCGGGAATTTGTACTCGCCTGCCCGTTCGAAGCCATAGCGCCCGTAGAACCGTTGCGCGCCCAGGTTCTCCGACCACACGCCGATCCACAGCGTGCGCGGACCGTCCTTCTCCAGCCAGGCCAGCGCGGTCTCGAACAGCTTCGATCCCCAGCCGCCGTTGTGCGCTTCGCGCAGCACGTAGAGCCGCTTGAGCTCGCCGTCTTCGGGCCGGGCATCGGGATGCGGCAAGCCGCAGCCGCCGGCGCAGGCATGCCCGACCGGCACGCCGTCGCGTTCCAGGAACCACATCGCCACCGATTCCTTTTCCAGCATCTCCCGCTGCGCCGCCGGCGAATAGGAATTCAACAGGAAGTACGCCAGGTCTTCGGGCGGATACAGCGCGCCGAAGGTTTCGACGAAAGTGTCGGTGGCGATGCGCGACATCGCCTCGGCGTCGTCCGGCGTGGCGCGGCGTATGACGAAATCGTCGCTCATGCTTTCTTCGGACGTACGGAGATGTGCACCTCGGCCAGCTGCGCGTCCGGAATCGGCGACGGCGCCCCGGTCATCAGGCATTGCGCGGTGGTGGTCTTGGGGAAGGCGATGACGTCGCGGATCGATTCGGTGCCGGCCATCAGCGCGGCGATGCGGTCGATGCCGAAGGCGATGCCGCCGTGCGGCGGCGCGCCGTACTTCAGCGCGTCCAGCAGGAAACCGAATTTGGCTTCGGCCTCTTCGGCGCCGATGCCCAGCAGCTCGAACACGGCGCTCTGCATGTCCGGACGATGGATACGGATCGAACCGCCGCCGATTTCATTGCCGTTCAACACCATGTCGTAACCGCGCGAAACGGCGGTCTTCGCGTTGGCGCGCAGATCGGAGATATCGTCCACGGCCGGCGCGGTGAAGGGATGGTGCAGAGCCACGTAGCGCTGCGCCTCTTCGTCCCATTCGAACATCGGGAAGTCGGTGACCCACAGCGGCGCCCAGCGATCTTCCACCAGGTTCATATCCTTGCCGACCTTCAGGCGCAGCGCGCCCATGAAGTCGCTGACCGTGTTGTATTTGCCGGCGCCGAAGAACACCAAGTCGCCGTTCTGCAGGCCGGTGGCCTTGATCAGTTCGGCGAAGGCGGCTTCGGCGAAGAACTTGGCGATCGGCGAAGCGACTTCGCCGTTCTCGCCCAGCTTGATGTAGGCCAGGCCCTTGGCGCCGTACTTGGCCGCGTGCGCGCCCAGGTCGTCGATCTGCTTGCGCGACAGCACCGCACCGCCGGGGATGCGCAGCGCGGCGATGCGGCCTTCCGGGTTGGAAGCCCAGTCGGTGAACACCTTGAACTCGCTGTCCTTCACCAGCGCCGCGACGTCCGCCAGCTCCAGCGGATTGCGCAGATCGGGCTTGTCCGAACCGTAGCGGCGCATCGCCTCGGCGTAGGTCATGCGCGGGAATTCGGCGGCCAATTCGACCTGCATCACTTCGCGGAACACCGTGCGGATCATCTCCTCGGTGGTGTCCTGCACGTCGCGCTCCTTGACGAAGGCGAACTCCATGTCCAGCTGGGTGAATTCGAGCTGGCGGTCGGCGCGCAGCGCTTCGTCGCGGAAGCAGCGCGCGATCTGGTAGTAGCGGTCGAAGCCGGCCACCATCAGGATCTGCTTGAACAGCTGCGGCGACTGCGGCAGCGCGTAGAACTCGCCCGGATGCATGCGCGCAGGCACCAGGAAGTCGCGCGCGCCCTCGGGCGTGGCCTTGGTCAGGATGGGGGTTTCGATGTCCTGGAAGTCGCGCACGTCCAGCCACTGGCGCAATGCGGCCACCAGCTTGGTGCGGGTGCGCATCATCCGCTGCATCTCGGGGCGGCGCAGGTCCAGGTAGCGGTACGTCAGGCGGGTTTCCTCGCCGGCGTTCTCATGCGCGTGGAACGGCAGCGGCTGCGCCTTGTTGAGGATGGTGATGCGGGTAGCGACCACTTCCACCTTGCCGCTCTTGAGCTTGTCGTTGACGCTCTGGCGCGCGCGCACCACCCCTTCGACCTGCAGCACGTCTTCGTAGCCCAGGCTGGCGGCGACTTTGAAGGCCTCGACCTGCTCCGGTTCCACCAGCACCTGCACGATGCCGTGGTGGTCGCGCAAATCGATGAAGCAGACTCCGCCGAGGTTGCGGGCGACGTCGGTCCAGCCGCACAGGGTGACGGACTGGCCGGTCAGGGCCTCGTCGATGAGGCCGCAGAAATGGGTACGCATGGGGGGCTCCGGAAGACGGTTCCGGCAACCAGGGCCGGAAAGCCCGCTATTTTGAGGCCGCGGCCCTGCCCGGGCAAATCCGCGCCATCATCGGGCCTGAATAAACCGGGTGTATATTCCCGCGCACCATCCCTGACACCCTTGGAGACTGCCATGTTGCGCACGTTGTCGGCCATGTTCGTAGTGCTCGGTTTGCTCATCGCAGTCCCCTCCCCGGCCCAGGCCCAGATCAATACCAAGGCCTACGCACCGGAAAACCTGCGCACCCTGTCGCGCCAGGACCAGGAACGGGTGATCGGCCAGGAATACTCGGAACAATCCCGCGGCCGTCGCATCCCCGACGACCAGCTGCGCTTCTATCTGGACCAGGTCAACCGCTCCAACTGGACCTTCAGCCGGATCAAGCAGGACATCGCCACCTCGCTGGGCGGCGGTGGCGGCTGGAACCCCGGACCCTCGCCGGGCGGTTCGGTGCTGTGCGAAAGCAAGGACAACCGCCGCAGCACCTGCAACACCGGTTTCCGCGGCCGCGCCGCGCTCAGCCAGAACCTGTCCAGCACCCGCTGCGTCGAAGGCCAGAACTGGGGCAGCGGCAATGGCGTGGTCTGGGTGGACCGCGGCTGCCGCGGCCGCTTCGTAGAAGGTTCAATGGGCGGCGGCGGGACCATCCGTTGCGAAAGCGTCGATGGCCGCTACCGCGAATGCTCCACCGGCTTCCGCGGCAATGCGGTGCTCACCCGCAAGCTGTCCGATGCGCGCTGCACCGAGGGCGACACCTGGGGCCAGCAGCGCAGCGGCACGGTCTGGGTCAACCGCGGCTGCCGCGCCGAGTTCAGCGCCGGCGGCGGCAACTGGAATCCCGGCAACCCCGGCGACGGCTACAACGTCACCTGCAGCAGCGACGACAATCGCCGCCGCACCTGCGCCTGGAACAGCCGCTACGGCCGCCCGGTACTGATCGAACAGCTGTCCAACAACAGCTGCCGCGAAGGCTCCACCTGGGGTTACCTGGGCAACCAGATCTGGGTGGACCGCGGCTGCCGCGGACGCTTCGGCAGCCGTTGATCGCGACCTGCTGAAAGCGAAAAAACGTCGCCTTCGAGGCGGCGTTTTTTTTATTGGGGCGATGTGCCCCAAGGTGCCGGTGGTGCGGGTATCGGTTGGGTCAGGTCGAAACTGACGCGAAAGAGGCGCCCGCCAGGGCGGCTGAGTTCGTAGACGAATTCCGATTCCGGCTGTATTTCCATCGCCCAGGTATTGGTCAGCGACGCCTGCAAGCCCTGCGCCCGGAACAGGGCGACCGACTCGGCATCCACCGGAAACTCCTGGCGCCGTTCGCTGCCGGCATCGCGCGTGTCGCCACCGTACATCGTGGTCGCATCCGGGCTGCCATCGGCATGGCGATGGTCGTGCTTCAGGCGCAGGCCATCGGCCCGACGGGTGAGGACCCACGTGCGCGAACGGTCGTCGCCGACGTGGAAGGGAATGCGCAGTTCGCTGTCGCCGCATTCGCGCACGTGCATGACCAGTGCCTTGCCTGCGAAAGGATCGGGTGTGGCCGATGCGGGCGTGTTGGCGACTATCCTGCCGGCGAACGAACGGCCGCAGAGTGCGGCGATGTTTTCGTAGAACTTGTCTGCCGGAGTGCTTGCTGCCTGGTCGGAAACAACAGGAGTTGCACCATGCGACGTTGCGCAGGCAGTGAGCAGCATGCTTGCCGCAAGCAGTAGGGGCTTGGTCATATCCGCACACTAACGGGCATGCCAGTCCCTCATCAAGCGAAATATAAAATCGTCATGACCAGCCCTTCGGCTGGTCATGACGGACTTTGTTTCGCCGTGCGCCGGAAAAATCCGCTCTACGTCGAAGAAGAAGACGACGACGTCGAGGGCGCGGCAGCAGGTGCCGCCGGCTTGCTCTCGGTCTTCGGCGCACTCGCGGTTTCACTGGCGGCCGGCTTGGCGTCGCCAGAAGGCTTGCCGATGCCTTCGCTGCCCTCGCTCAGATTGCGCTTCTTGTCGCCGTCCTTCTTGAAATCGGTCTCGTACCAGCCGCTGCCGGACAGGCGGAATGCGGGCGCGGTCAGCTGGCGCTTGACCTGGTGGGCGCCGCAGGACGGGCAGGTTTCCGGGTCCGGATCGGACATCTTCTGCAGGCGGTCGAAACTGTGGCCGCATTCGGCGCACTGGAAGGCATAGATAGGCATGGACTACGTCGGATGAAGTACGGCGGTGGCTTGGTTTTGGGGGCAGGCAGCCGGCGAAGCAAGGGCGCCGGCCATGAGTCAGTCTAGTCGTAAAGCGCGGACCACTCGGCCTCGGCGGTGGCGAGCGCATCGCGCAGCTGGGTCTGCTGGCGACCGATCTCGGCGACCCGGGCGCCACCCTGCGCGTAAACCGCAGGATCGGCCAGCTCGGTTTCCAGTGCGGCCAGCTTGCCTTCCAGTTCGGCCACGCGCGCTTCGGCCTGGGCCAGCTTGTGCGGATTGACCTTCTTGGCCGGCGCGGCGGGCTTGGCGGCAGGTGCGGCGGGCAACGGGGTTTCGGGAATCTTCGGCGGCTTGTTGCCCTGGGCGGTGGCGCGGCTGCGCAGCCAGGCGGCGTATTCGTCCAGGTCGCCGTTGAACGGTTCGACCTTGCCATCGGCCACGCGCCAATAGGTTTCGCAGACCAGGCCGATCAGATGGCGGTCGTGGGAGACCATGACGATGGCGCCCTCGAACAGGCTCAGCGCTTCGGCCAGCGCCTCGCGCATCTCCAAATCGAGATGGTTGGTGGGTTCGTCCAGCAACAGCACGTTGGGCTGGCGCCAGGCGATCAGCGCCAGGGCCAGGCGCGCGCGTTCGCCGCCGGAGAAACCATCGACGCTTTCGAAGGCGCGGTCGCCGGGGAAATTCCATTTCCCCAGGAAGTCGCGGAACGATTGCGTCGACGCATCCGGCGACAGGTCGCGCAGATGGTCGATGGGCGATTGCGCGGGCTTCAGCGATTCGACCGTGTGCTGGGCGAAGTAGCCGATGCGCACGTCGGGGTGGCAGCTGCGGTCGCCATGGATCGGCTGCAGATCGCCTACCAATGTTTTTACCAGCGTTGACTTGCCCGCGCCGTTGACGCCGAGCAGGCCGATGCGGTCGCCGGCTTCCAGGCCGAAAGCCACATCTTTGAGGATCACCGTGTCGCCATAACCCGCATCGACATGGTTGAGCCGGATCAGCGAGAACGGCAGGCGCTGCGGCTGGGCGAATTCGATCACCAGCTCGCGTTCGGCGCGCACCGCTTCGGTGCCGGCCATCTTGGCCAGGCGCTTGACCCGCGACTGCGCCTGCTTGGCCTTGGCCGCGCTGGCGCTGAAACGGTCGATGAAGCTCTGCAGGTGGGCGCGCTCGGCCATGGATTTTTCATGGGTGATCTGCTGCAGGCGCAGCTGTTCCGAACGCTGGCGTTCGAAGGCGGTGTAGTCGCCGGTGTACAGCTTGGCCTTGCCGCCATGCAGGTGCAGGGTGTGGGTGGTGACGTTGTCCAGGAATTCGCGGTCGTGCGAAATCAGCAGCAGCGTGCCGGGATACTTCAACAGCCATTGCTCCAGCCACAGCACCGCGTCCAGATCCAGGTGATTGGTCGGTTCGTCCAGCAACAGCAGATCGCTGGGCGTCATCAGCGCGCGCGCCAGGTTCAAACGCACGCGCCAACCGCCGGAGAAGGAAGACACCGCCCGCTGGTGGGTGTCGCCCGGGAAACCCAGGCCGTGCAGCAACTTGCCGGCGCGCGCGGAGGCGTCGTAGCCGTTGACCTCTTCCAGCCGGTGGTGGGCCATGGCCACCGCTTCCCAATCCTCGGCCGCCAGAGCGTCGGCTTCGGCCTTCAGCGCAGCGGCCACGTCCACGTCCCCGGACAACACGAATTCGATGGCCGGGTCCGGTAGAGACGGGGTTTCCTGGGCCACGCTGGCGATGCGCACCTTGCCCGGCAGATCGATATCGCCCTTGTCGGCCTCGATCTCGTTGCGGATGGCGGCGAACAGGCTGGACTTGCCGGTGCCGTTGCGGCCGACCACGCCCACCCGGTAGCCGGCGTGCATGGTCAGGTCGACGTCGGACAGGAGCAGGCGTTCGCCCCTGCGCAGGGCGAAATTACGTAAGGAAATCACGGGATGAGCCAGGGTTATTAACGGAATTGCGGGACATAGTTTATCTATTACCGGCCCCGCCCACGATTGTTAATAAATCATTGACATGGATGTCATATGGCTGTAATCCACATGTTGGTGCGCCGCAACAAGCCCTGAAGCCGACGGATCCGGCGCCGCGAAGCGTCTCTTGAAGTCCTTGAACCCTGTTCTTTTTGGAGTAGTCATGAACCGCAAGTCCTCCCCCCTGGCCGCCGCGATCTTCCTCGCGCTGGCTGCCTCACCGTCTCTTGCTCTTGCCCAGGAGGCGCCGGAAAGCGCCACCACCCTGGACACCGTCATCGTCACCGGCACTCGTGTGGCCGACCGCACCGTGGCCGAGTCCCAATCGCCCATCGACATCATTACCCCGGAAGCCCTGCAGGCCACCGGCACCACCGAACTGGCCACCGCGCTGGCCCGCGCCCTGCCCTCGCTGAATTTCCCGCGCCCGGCCGTCACCGACGGCACCAGCGGCGTGCGGCCCGCGCAGCTGCGCGGTCTGTCGCCGGACCAGGTGCTGGTGCTGGTCAATGGCAAGCGCCGCCATCTTTCGGCGCTGGTCAACGTCAACGGCACCATCGGCCGCGGCTCCTCGGCGGTGGATCTCAATGCGATTCCCGTCGCCGCCATCGAACGCGTCGAAGTGCTGCGCGACGGCGCCTCGGCGCAATACGGCTCCGACGCCATCGCCGGCGTGGTCAACATCGTGCTGAAGGGCGCCGGCAAGGGCGGCAGCCTGGCGGTGGACTTCGGCCAGTACTCGGCGGGCGACGGCAAGCAGACCCAGCTCTCCGGCGACGCCGGCCTGTCCTTCGGCGGCGACCGTGGCTTCCTGCACGTAGCCGGGCAACTGGCCCAGCAGGACGAAACCGACCGCGCCGGACCCTACCAGGGCACTGCGCCGAACACCGGCAACAATCCCGGCCTGGGCGAGGTCGCTTACGTCTACGGCGACCCCAAGGTGGAAGCGGGCGCGGTATCGGCCAACGCCGGCTTCGCCTTCAGCGACAACCTCAGCGCCTACGCGACCGCCATCGCCAGCAACCGCGACATCACTTCGTTCGCGTTCTACCGCTCGCGCAACCACAGCAACCAGGGCGCGCTGCTGGCGCAGGTCTATCCGGACGGCTACGTGCCGGAGATCAACCAGGTGTCGCAGGACCGTTCGCTGGTGGCGGGCGTCAAGGGCGACACCGAAAGCGGCTGGAAGTGGGACGTCAGCTACAACTACGGCTACAACCACCTGTTCTTCTACACGCAGAACAGCATCAACTACAGTCTGGGCACGGCCAGCCCGTCGCGCTTCTACGACGGCTCGCTGGAATACACCCAGAACGTGCTCAACGCCGATGTCAGCAAGGCGCTGGACATCGGCCTGGCTTATCCGGCCACCCTGTCCTTCGGCGCCGAATACCGGCGCGAGAAATGGAACCAGACGCCGGGCGAAGTGAATTCCTACGCCAACGGCGGCGCGCAAGGTTTCGGTGGGTTCACGCCGACCAATGCCGTGCATGTGGACCGCGACAGCTATGCGGTCTACGCCGGCCTGGAAGCCGACATCACCGACAAGTTCTCCGCCGGCATCGCCGGCCGCTACGAGGACTACTCGGACTTCGGCAACGAAACCTCCGGCAAGCTGTCCGCGCGCTACGCCTTCACCGACAAGGTCGCCTTGCGCGCCACCGTGGCCAGCGGCTTCCGCGCGCCGGCGCTAGCGCAGCAGTACTACCAGGTGGTCACTTCGCAGTACAACGCCAGCGTCGACCGCTTCTTCGAATCGGGCACCTTCCCGGCCACCAGCGCGGTGGCGCAGGCCCTGGGCGCCGATCCGCTGACCGCCGAAACCTCGCTGTCCTACGGACTGGGCCTGGTGCTGCAGCCCATCGACCGTCTGTACGTCACCATCGACGCCTACCAGATCGATATCGACGACCGCATCGTGCTGTCCTCCAACCTGCTGCTGGGCGGCAACGCGGCGGCGCAGGCGCTGCTGGCCAGTCTGGGCGTCAACGGCGTCACCAGCGCGCGCTATTTCACCAACGCGGCCGACACCCGCACGCGCGGCGTGGACGTGATCGGCAGCTACAGCATCCCGCTGGCCAACAGCACGCTCAACCTCACCGCCGGCTACAACTACAACAAGACCGAGATCGTGCGCATCGCGCCCAATCCCGAAGAGCTGGCCGCGCTGGGCGCCGACCTGCGGCGCATCGGCCGCGACGAGGAAGGACGCATCGAAGAAGGCTACCCGCGCGACAAGACCACGCTTTCGGCCACCTGGAATCTGGCCCAGTGGGACTTCAACCTGGGCGCCACGCGCTACGGCGAATTCACCACGCGCGTCAGCGAGACCGGCAACCCGGCCAACGACCAGACCTATGGCGCGACATGGGTGGTCGATGCCTCGGCCAGCTATCGTCCGAGCGAGAACTGGACGCTGACCCTGGGCGCGGACAACCTGACCGACGAGTATCCGGACCGCACCTTGTTCGCCAATTCCAACAGCGGGCAGTTTCCCTACAGCAGCCAGTCGCCGTCGGGCTTCAACGGTTCCTATCTGTACGGACGCATCAGCTACAAGTGGTAAGCATGCGCTGAAGGCAGCGCATGGGAACAACGCGACGCCCCGGCCATGCCGGGGCGTTTTAGTTTGCGGGATGAACGTGCCGGTCAGTTCCGGTTTGCCCTGAATCCAGGCATCGGCGACACTTGTTTCCACTCAGACCGATGCTGGATAGCGAATGCCCCATGACACCGACCTGATCGACCTCATTGCGGTCGGCCTTGCGGTCGCATTCGTGTTGGGCGCACTCGCCAACAAATTCAAACTCTCGCCGCTGGTCGGCTATCTGCTGGCCGGCATGGTGGTGGGGCCGTTCACTCCGGGCTTCATCGCCGACCAGAGTCTGGCCACGCAGTTGTCCGAACTGGGCGTGATGCTGCTGATGTTCGGCGTAGGCCTGCACTTCTCGCTGGCCGACCTGATGAAGGTCAAGTCCATCGCCATTCCCGGCGCCATCGTGCAGATCGTCGTCGCCACATTACTGGGCTGGGGCTTGGCCTGGTACATGGGTTGGACGCATCTGCAGGGCTTCGTGTTCGGCCTGGCGCTGTCGGTGGCCAGCACCGTGGTGCTGCTGCGTGCGATGGAGGAACGCCGCCTGCTGGACACCAACCGCGGCAAGATTGCGGTGGGCTGGCTGATCGTTGAAGACCTCGTCATGGTGCTGGCACTGGTGCTGTTGCCGGCGCTGGCCGGCGCGCTGGGCGGCGATGCTGCCGGCGGAACGGCGCAATCCGAAGGCAGCCCGGTATGGGCCATCGCCAAGGCGTTGGGCATCACCCTGCTGCAGGTAAGCGCGTTCGTGGCGGTGATGCTGGTGGTGGGGCGGCGGGTGATTCCGTGGACGCTGGAGAAGATCGCCGCCACCGGTTCGCGCGAACTGTTCACGCTGTCGGTGCTGGCGATCGCGTTGGGCGTGGCGTTCGGTTCGGCCAAGTTGTTCGGCGTGTCCTTCGCGCTGGGCGCGTTCTTCGCCGGCATGCTGTTGAACGAATCCGAGCTCAGCCACAAGGCGGCCAACGATTCGCTGCCGCTGCGCGATGCGTTCGCGGTGCTGTTCTTCGTATCGGTGGGCATGCTGTTCGATCCCATGATCATCGTGCAGCACCCATGGCAGGTGCTGGCTACCTTCCTGATCATCGTGGTCGGCAAGTCGCTGGCCGCTTTCGCCATCGTGCGCGCGTTCGGCCATCCCAACGGCACCGCGCTGACCATTTCCGCCAGCCTGGCGCAGATCGGCGAGTTCTCCTTCATCCTGGCGGGGCTGGGATTGAGCTTGAAAATTCTGCCGCAGGAAGGCCACGACATGGTCCTGGCCGGCGCGTTGCTTTCCATCGTGGCCAATCCGTTCCTGTTCGTGATCCTGGACAAGTGGAAGGCGCGCAACGAGAAGGAAGCGCCCGCGCCGGAAGAAGCCGAACCCGCACCGGGCCCGCCGCTGGTCGCCGAAGACCACGCCATCGTGATCGGCTACGGCCGCGTGGGCAGCATCCTGGCGCAGGTGCTGCGCGAGCGCGGTGTGCCGCTGGTGGTGATAGACGACAACGGCCACAACATCGAACGCGCGCACGCCAACGGCATTCCCGGCATCCGCGGTAGCGCCGCTTCCGACCGGGTGCTGGCCGAAGCGCAGCCGGAAAAAGCGAAGATCGCCGTGCTGGCCATTCCGCAACCGCTGGAAGCGGGCGAAGCCATCGCCAAGCTGCGCGCGATCAACCCGTCGCTGACCGTGCTGGCGCGCGCGCACAGCGATGCGGAAGTGAAGCACTTGCTGGAACACGGCGCCGACGGCGCGATCATGGCCGAACGCGAACTGGCCTATTCGCTGGCCGAGATGATCATGGCAACGCCGCCGTACCGTGCGTTGCGTAACAAGCCTGCCTGATATCGCGCGCGCCGTAGAGCCGAGTCGCTCGCTGCGGTTGCTCGCTGTAGGGATTGTTCTAACGTCCGTCGAAATTCGCCCGGTGAAACAAAACAATACCGACGTCATCCCAGCGAACGCTGGGATCCATTTTGATCCTGCTCCCGATCCTGCTCTTGCTTCTGTCTCCTCCCTTGCGCGCAGCGCAGGGGAGGATCGAGGAGGGGTGCTTTTGATCTTTGCTTTAGCTTCAAAGCAAAAGCGTTTCGCGCTCCGCGCGAGTCACTTTTCTTTGAACGGCAAAGAAAAGTAACCAAAAGAAAGCCGCCCTACGGCGCGCCCCACGATGAAGCCGTGGGGTCCGCAAGCAGGCCGGGAATTTCCGGAAGGCGCATCCTGCGCCTCCGGAAACGGC
>DASVNG010000026.1:0-15835 GCA_036383995.1 Pseudoxanthomonas sp. | reverse complement strand
GTAGCCCCGACCTACGTAGGCCGGGGCTACGCCCCCGACTGCATGCCGGAATCGCTCACCAGCCGTAGAGCTTCCAATAAACCGGCGAGATGTCTTTCTCGCCCGCGCCCTTGCTGTGGTCCAGGCGGCCGTCGCCGTTCTCGTCCATCAGGTAATAGGGCGCGCCGCGCGATGGCGTCACCTTGACCATGCGCAACTGGTTGGCGACGCGGTATTCCTCGATCACGTCGCCATTGGGCTCGGTACGCACCGCGACCTGCGCGTCGGCCAGGTTCATGTCCTGATCGTTCCGCGCGGTCATCGAGGCGCAACCGGCAAGCGCCAGTAAGGAGGCGCTCAACAGGCCTTTGATGAGGGGGTTCATGGGAAATCTCGCTGTCGTACCGGGGCCTGCGATTATGCGCCGGCGACGCTAAGCGTGCGTGAGAACAGTGGAAGCACGGGCATGCGATCACGGGGTTAGAATTGACGCATGCCCAGACTCGTACTGATCGACGGTTCCAGTTACCTGTACCGCGCCTTCCATGCGCTTCCCCCGCTGACCAATGCCGCGGGCGAGCCCACCGGCGCGTTGTTCGGCGTGGTCAACATGCTGCGCGCGACCTTGAAGGAAAACCCGGAGTACGTGGCCTTCGTGGTCGACGCGCCCGGCAAGACCTTCCGCGACGACCTGTATCCGCTGTACAAGGCCAACCGCGCCGCGATGCCGGACGACCTGCGCGCGCAGGTACTGCCGATGTGCGAGATCGTGCAGGCGCTGGGCATGCCGATCCTGCGCATCGACGGCGTGGAAGCCGACGATGTGATCGGCACTTTGGCCCTGCAGGCCAATGCCGACGGCATCGAGGTGACCATTTCCACCGGCGACAAGGATTTCGCGCAGCTGGTGCGGCCCGGGCTGGCGCTGGTCAACACCATGAGCGGCAGCCGCATGGATTCGGACGAAACCGTGTTCGAGAAGTTCGGGGTGAAGCCCGGGCAGATCATCGACCTGCTCGCGCTGATGGGCGATGCGGTGGACAACGTGCCGGGGGTGGAGAAATGCGGTCCGAAGACCGCAGCCAAATGGCTGGCCGAATACGGCACGCTGGACGGAGTGATGGCGCACGCCGGCGACATCAAGGGCAAGATCGGCGACAACCTGCGCGCCGCGCTGGAACGCCTGCCGCTGAATCGGCAGCTGGTCACCATCAAGACCGACGTCGCGCTGGACGGCAACGCGCAAACCCTGGGCATGCGCGAACGCGATGTCGAGGCGCTACGGCAGCTTTACCAGCGTTACGGATTCAACCAGGCGCTGAAAGAACTGGGCGGAGAAGCCGCTGGCGCGGTCGCGGAAAAGGAGCCGGGCCGCGCGCGCGGCACCGGTTTCGTGGCCGCCACCGCCGCCGAGACGGGTGCGGTCGATCCCGCGTTGTCGGTGCAGGGAGAATACGAAACCGTGCTCAGCGCGGAGCAGCTCGATGCGCTGATAGGCACGCTGCGCAAAGCCGACGAGTTCGCCTTCGACAGCGAAACCGACAGCCTGGACCCCATGCAGGCCAACCTGGTGGGATTGAGCTTCTCGGTCGAACCCGGCAAGGCCGTCTACCTTCCGCTGGCGCACGAATATCCCGGCGCGCCTGAGCAGTTGGATCGTGCGGCGACATTGGCCAAGCTTTCGTCGCTGTTCGCCGACGCCGCCAAGAAGAAACTCGGCCAGCACGGAAAGTACGACCTGCACGTCCTGCGCCGCCATGGCGTCGAAGTGGCCGGTTATGCCGACGACACCATGCTGGAAAGTTTCGTGCTGAACTCGGGCAGCAGCCGCCACGACATGGACAGCCTGGCCAAGCGCTACCTGGGCTACGACACCATCAAATACGAACAGGTGGCCGGCAAGGGCGCCAAGCAGATCCTGTTCTCGCAGGTCGCGCTGGACGACGCCACGCGCTATGCGGCCGAGGACGCCGACATCACCCTGCGCCTGCACCGCACGCTGTCGTCCAGGCTGGCCGCCGAGCCCGGCCTGGAAAGCGTGTACCGCGAAATCGAAATGCCGCTGGTGCCGGTGCTGGAGCGCATCGAGGCCAACGGGGTGATGATCGATGCCGACGAACTGCGCCGCCAGTCCGCCGACCTGTCCAAGCGCATGCTCGCCGCGCAACAGAAGGCGACCGAACTGGCCGGACGCAGCTTCAACCTCGATTCGCCCAAGCAACTGCAGGCCTTGCTGTTCGAAGAGCTGAAACTGCCGGCGGTACTGAAGACGCCGACCGGGCAGCCTTCCACCAACGAAGAAGCGTTGGAGGCCATCGCCGACCAGCACGAATTGCCGCGCGTGATCCTGGAGTACCGCGGACTGGCGAAACTGCGCAGCACCTATACCGACAAGCTGCCGGAAATGGTCAACCCGCACACCGGCCGCGTGCACACCAGTTACCACCAGGCCGGCGCTGCCACCGGCCGCCTGTCCTCGTCCGATCCCAACCTGCAGAACATCCCGATCCGCACCGACGACGGCCGCCGCATCCGCCGCGCCTTCGTCGCCCCGCCCGGACGCAAGCTGATCGCTTGCGACTACTCGCAGATCGAGCTGCGGATCATGGCGCACCTGTCCGAGGATCCCGGCCTGGTGCGCGCTTTCGAATCGGGCGTGGATGTGCACAAGGCCACGGCGGCGGAAGTGTTCGGCCGCAAACTCGAAGAAGTCACCGGCAACGAACGCCGCGCCGCCAAAGCCATCAACTTCGGCCTGATGTACGGCATGAGCGCGTTCGGCTTGGCGCGCCAGCTGGGCATCGGCCGCGGCGAAGCGCAGGACTACATCGCCCTGTACTTCAGCCGCTATCCGGGCGTGCGCGACTACATGGAGCGCACGCGCCAGCAGGCGCGCGAGCAGGGCTATGTGGAAACCGTATTCGGCCGCCGCCTCTACCTGGACTACATCAACAAGGGCACGCAGGGCCAGCGCGCCGGCGCCGAGCGCGCCGCGATCAATGCGCCGATGCAGGGCACCGCGGCCGACATCATCAAGCGCGCGATGATCGCGGTGGATGCCTGGCTGGCGGATCACGCAGCGCGCGCGTTGATGATCCTGCAAGTGCACGATGAACTGGTGTTCGAAGCTGAACAGGATTTCGTCGAAACGCTGCTTCGGGAGGTCACCGCAAGAATGTCGGGTGCCGCAAAGCTCTCTGTTCCCCTGGTGGTGGACAGCGGAGTGGGCGATAACTGGGATGAGGCGCATTGACGCGGGCGTTCCGGCCCAAATCCGTGACAAAGCGGATAGTTACGGCCGATATCTGTGCGGGCGTTTGCGTTTCTAATTCAATACTGGCTAGTTCAATAAACTGAATATGCCTTAAACCTTACGGTTTTTTAACCGGAATCTTCACGAACTATCCATGCGCGGTCTGGTCATATAGCCCGTGACAGATGCAAGGTCTGTCACTGGATCTCTCCCATCCCCTGGAGTGATCTCTGGAACGACGGCCCCTCCCCAGGCCTAGTTCCCTGGCCCCGCTGACCCCCCCCTGGTCGGTGGGGCTTTTTATTTGCGCAATGGAATCCTGCGGAACGGCCCGTGCTCTGCGCTACTGTGCGCGCATCCTAGTATTGGAATCGAACCATGCCGCAGGTATTTGAGGAGATGTTCGACTTGGCCATGCCGTGGTGGTCCTTCGTGCTGCGCGCGTGCATCGTGTATTTCGTATTGCTGGCGATGATCCGCGCTTCCGGCAAACGCACCATGGGCCAGTTCACTCCGTTCGACATGTTGCTGGTGGTGCTGCTGGGCAATGCGGTGCAGAACGCGCTGCTGGGCCAGGACACCTCCGTCGGCGGGGGGCTGCTGCTGGCGGTGACCCTGATTGCGCTCAACTGGACGGTGGGATTGGTATCGGCGCGCAGCGCGAAAGTGGAATCGCTGATCGAAGGCTCGCCCGTGCTGCTGGCGCGCGACGGCAAGGTCTACAAGGACGTGCTGCGCAAGGAACTGATCAGCCGCGCCGATTTCGACAAGGCGATGCGCGAAGCGGGTTGCGTGGAGGTGGACGACATCGGTTCGGCCGTATTGGAAACCAACGGACACATCACGATCCTCACCGCCAAGAAGCGAGACTGAGGAAGAAGAGCCGATAGGCCGGACTAACGGCCGGCGAGCTCGGCCAGCCAATCGCGCGGCCTCAGATAGTCGGCCAGCCGCGATTCCGGGCTGCCGTCTTCCGGCACGAATCCGTATTCCCAGCGTACGCGGGGCGGCAGGCTCATCAGGATGCTTTCGCTGCGGCCGCCGCTTTGCAGGCCGAACAGCGTGCCGCGGTCGTAGACCAGGTTGAATTCGACGTAGCGTCCGCGGCGGTACAGCTGGAACTCGCGTTCGCGTTCGCCGTAGGGCGTGTCCTTGCGGCGCTCGACCAGAGGCAGATACGCATCCAGGAAACCGTCGCCGACCGCGCGCTGGTAGGCGAAGTCGCGTTCGAAGTCGCCGCCCAGGTCGTCGAAGAACAGGCCGCCGACGCCGCGGGTCTCGTTGCGGTGCTTGAGGAAGAAATAGTCGTCGCACCAGCGTTTGTGGGCCTGGTAGCGCTCGGCGCCGCCGAACGGTTCGCACAGCTCGCGCGCGGTGCGGTGCCAGTGCAGCACGTCCTCGTCGAAGGGATAGAACGGAGTCAGATCGAAGCCGCCGCCGAACCACCAGGCCACCGTTTCGCCGTCGCGTTCGGCGCGGAAGTGGCGCACGTTGGCGTGGGTGGTGGGCAGATAGGGATTGCGCGGATGGAACACCAGCGATACGCCGACCGCGCGCCAGGAGGCGCCTGCGAGTTCCGGGCGTGCGGCGCTGGCGGAGGGCGGAAGCCTGGTTCCCGAAACGTCCGAGAACCCTACGCCCGCTTGCTCGAACACCGAGCCCTCGCGGAGGATGCGGGTGCGTCCGCCGCCGCCTTCGGCACGCGTCCAGCTGTCTTCAGCGAAGCGCGCACTGCCGTCGGCCGCTTCGATGGCGGCGCAGAGGCGGTCCTGCAGGCCGGTAAGGTAGTCGCGGACGTCGGCGATATCGTTCATGCGCGCATTCTAGCCGTGGGTGGATACGGCTGCTTTGATCGGAATCAACCCGGCAAGAACAAAAGTAGGATGCTCGAATGACCTCCCCCCTTTGAAAAAGGGGGATTGAGGGGGATTTGCTTTTTGCTTGCGAGAAATAAGATCGGGTGCAAGATCAAGAGCAAATCCCCCCGCCCGGCGAAGCCGGGCGACCCCCTTTTGCAAAGGGGGTGTGCGTCGGCGCCTTTCGAATCGGGCATCCCTTCGCGTCAATCCTTGTTGGGATCGCTCCCGTCGACGCTATCGTCTTCGGCCGGCAACTCCGCCTCCAGCGCATCGCCCAGCTGCTGCAAGGCATTGGCTGCTTTCAGCATTTCCCAGTTGCTGGTTTCGCGCACGTCGCAGGCGACATGCTTCGGGTCCGCCCCGCACAACCGGTCCAGCGAATCGATTGCCGATTCGTCGCCGGCATTGGCGTATACCTGGGTCAGGTTCTCGCAGCCGATACGTACGCCCTGCGCGCAGACCTGCTGGTAGTAGACCTCGGCGCCGGTCCAATCGCCCTCTAGCGCACGCTGGTTGCCCAAAGCGTTGCAACCCTGCAGTTTGCCAGCGTCGCAACAGGCCTTGGCGCCGCCTGTTTCCATGATCGCCGGACAGTCCTGCTCCAGCGGCTTTTCGACATAGGCCACCGGCGCGCTGCAGCGATCGGCGCCGCCCGTGCGCTCATACAGGGCGAACTCGTTCCAGCTGTCGATGCCCAGCAGATGCCGCGCATCGAGCACGCGGAATACGAAATCGCCGCCCTTGTCGTGACGGATACGCACCAGACCGCTCTCCAGGCGCGCACGCATGCGGCTGCCGAAACCGCCTTCGACCATGCCGCGGTCTTCGAACTTCAGTTCCGACATCAGGCCGGTGGCGGCAGCGTAGTCGCCGCACGGCAGCTGCGTGGCCGGCACGAATCGCTGATCCTTGTCGGTCATGCCCAGCAGAGGCTCGACTTTCTTGCAGGCGTTCGGATCGCCGCCTTCGCTGCATGCGGTCTGCAATGCGCTGCGTGCCTGCAGATAGCGGCCGGCGGTCCACAGTTTTCCGGCGGCGTTGTTGCAGACTTCCGCCGAACCCGTGCGGCTGCACATGGCGATGCTTTCATTCAGGCGCGGGGGAGGCAGCGCTACGGCATCGGCGTACATCGAGCCGAGCGCTCCCACCAAGCTCTTGGCGATCTGCTCGCTAAGGATTTCCTTGGCCGCGGCCACGCATCCTTCCTCCGAGAAAGTGGGCGTGCCTTCCTGGCAGACGGGCGGCTTTTCGATCTCCGGTTCGGGCGGCCCGGATTCCTTGGCCTGCGTCTGGTACAGATCGATCAATTTGTCGCAGGCGAAGGGCAGCGCTTCCGCTTCGCACCATCGGCGCAAGGTGGTCTCGTCGGCGCTGTAGGCGTTGTCCAAGCATTGCGGCAGGTCGGCGCGACAAGTGCCGGTGGCTGCGGGCTGCGGCGATGGCTTGCAGGCGGCGGATTCGGACAGCACGTACTCGTGTAAACCGAGGTCGTCGCTGATCCGGTCGCCGGCGTCGACTTTGTACTTGGAGACATAGCCCGCCTCCAGGTCCGCCATCTGCAATTGGGCACCGGCGCGGCGGTACTCGAAGCGACGCGGCGCACTGCCGGCTGATAGCTCTCGCGCCTGCGCGCCGCTTTCTATCACCAATCGGGAGTTTTCGTTCTTCTGATCCTGGTAAACGCCGCAGGCGGGCGCCGTGGCGTTGGCGGGGTTGGCGACGAACAACAGCGCGGCCAACAGGCCGAGCCGTCCAATTCCGTTTGGCATGAAGAACTCCGTAACTAATGAGGAAGCAGGGCAGCATTATCCACGATGGCCAAGCGCCGGTTTATCGATCGAGGCCGGCGACTCGGATAAAGCTTCAGACGTCTTTCGACCACATCGGGGTCAGTGCCGTGACTTGCGGCGGGCCGGACAACAGCGGTTCGACTTCCTGCAAGTAGGCGGCGTAGCTGTCCGTCTTCAGGAATTCGCCGGCCGCTTCAGCGTCGACGTACTGTTGAAACGCCAAGATCGCATCCGGATCGGTATTGTCGAAGCAATAGAAGTAGGCGACATGGCCGGGATTGGCCGAAACGGCCGGCGCCATGTGCCGCTCCCATACTTTCCTGACTTCATCCCGTTTGCCGGGTTGAGTCTTGTGCTTAATGATGAGCACGAGAGAGGTCATTGAAGTTCCTTGCGAGAATCGAACTCGGCCCGCACTGCGGGCGTACACAGTTTCCAGACGATCCAGAGGTGCAGAGCGGCGAACACCACGGCCACCACCCCGCCCATCAGCATGGCGGCGGTCATGAAACCCTCCAGTTCCGGCGGCATGGCCTGGCCCTGCGGCAGCGCGCCGGCCTGCACGGCCAGCATGCCTTCGATGAACTGGGGCAGGGCGAAGATGCAGGCGAATTGCCATAGCGTGCCGAGCACCAGCAGGGCGATGAAACCCTTGCGGCCCCATTCGCGGCGTTTCAGCACCGCCCACGACACCCACAGGAAGATCGCCGACAGCACGAGCATCAGCACGCCCATCAATAGCGTGTTGGTATAGATCCAATGCATCAGCGGCGGCAGCCGCGGCGGTTCGCCGCCGTAGGGATTGAGCATGCGCAGGTAGAAATCCGCCGGCAACACCAGGCCCATGACCGTTTGCACCAGGCCGTAGACCAGGCCGAACAGCGCCAGCGCGATGGAAATCCAGGCCAGCACGGTGACGAAGCTGTTGCCCGGCCGCACGTTGCCCGGGATCGGTGGCGGCAGGCCCGGTGCGGCGCTCATTTCAGGTTCTCCTCGAACAGCTTCAGCACGCGCTTGTATTCGTCCAGCCAGGAGTCGGCGCGGGTGAAGCTATGGCGCTCCAGGGGATAGGGCGCGATTTCCCAATTGTCCTTGTGCAGTTCGATCAGCTTCTGGGTCAACACCACCGAATCGCGGAAGAACACGTTGTCGTCGATCATGCCGTGGGCGATCAGCAGATGGTCCTGCAGGCCGGCCGCGTATTCGATGGGCGAAGACTTGCGGTAAGCCTCGGGATCCAGTTCGGGCGTGTTGAGGATGTTGCTGGTGTATTCGTGGTTGTACTGGGTCCAGTCCACCACCGGTCGCAGCGCCGCGCCGGCCTTGAACTTGCCGGGTTCGCGGAACAACGCCATGAAGGTCATGAAGCCGCCGTAGGAACCGCCGTAGATGCCGGCGTGGTCGCGGTCGCCCTGCTTGTTGGCCACCAGCCAGTCCAGGCCGTCCAGGTAATCGTCCAGCTCCGGATGGCCCATGTTGCGGTAGATCGCGGTGCGCCAATCGCGGCCGTAGCCTTCGCTGCCGCGGTAGTCCATGTCCAGCACGATGTAGCCGCGTTGCACAAGCAGGTTGTGGAACATCTGTTCGCGGAAATAAGCGGGGTAGCGCTGGTGCACGTTCTGCAGATAGCCGGCGCCATGCACGAACATCGCGATCGGGTACTGCTTGCCCGGTTCCAGCGTTGCAGGGCCGTAATACTTCGCCCACACCTTGCCGGCACCGTGTTGCGATGGCACCTGCACGAACTCCGGTTCGATCCAGTCGCGCGATTTGAACGCCGGGGTGCGCGTATCGGTCAGCGCCTTCGCATCGCCGCCCTTGCTGTCGACCACGACGAGTTGCGAAGGCAGATAGCTGCCGGAACGATGCAGCAGCAGTTTCGATCCGTCCGGCGAGAGGGCGAAATCCTCGACTCCGCCCAGTGCGGTCAGCTCGCGCACTTTGCCGCCGTCGACACGGCAGATCTCGTATGCGCCGGGCGTGTTGCGGTTGCACAGGAAGAAGAAGCCGCCATCGGCGGCGGGAACCGGCGCCGAGACTTCCCATTGCCCCGAGGTGAGCTGCGCCGGCTTGCCGGCATCGCGTTGCGTATAGAGGTGCGAGTAGCCGGACTGTTCGGACAGGAACCACAGCGTGCGATTGTCGGCCAGCCAACCGAAGTCGTTGAAGCTCCAGTTGATCCACGCCGGATCGGTCAGGCGGTGGCGCGGCTGCAGTTTGCCGCCGGCCAGGTCCACGCTGGCGATCCAGCGATCCTTGTTGTCGATGGCGCGCACCATCAGCGCCACGTTGCCGCCGTCGGCGCTCCAGCGAAGGGTGGAGCCCTCGCCGTTGTCGCCGCTGGTGGCCACCTGCACGTCGCGGTTGCCTTTCAACGCTTCCTTGCCGGCGGCCTTGCGCAGCGCCGCCAACGGATCGTCGGCGATGCCGGGCAGGGCGTCGAACTTCAGTTCGCGCACGCTCGAGTCGGACAGGTCCACCAGCCACAAGGCCTGCGCCACCGGCACGTTGCGGCCGACCCGGGTGCGTACTTCCTGGAATTCCTCGTAGCCCGATTCGGTCACGTAGCGCGGCATCTTGCCGGCCTGCCCGGCGTCGGCACCCTTCTTTTGCGTCACTACCAGTAACCAGCGCGCATCCGGCGACAGCGCGCTTTCCACGATCTGTACTTCGTCGCCCAGATAGACCGGCGCCGGTGCGCGGCTGGGGTCGGACTTTCGCCAACTGTCGTTCTGCGCCTGCAACGCATCGCGCTGGGCCTTGTCGCGCGCCAGCGTTTCCAGCGTGCGCAACTGTTGTTCGCGCAGCGCGTCGGGCTTGGGCTTGGCGTTGGGGTCCTTTTCGGCTTTCACCAGGGCCGCCTGGGCCACGCCGCCGGCCTGGGTCCACCGATACCACTGGTTGGCCACGCGCCAGATCACCCCGCCGTCGGTGGCGAACTGCGGCTGCGCTTCCTCATCGTTGCTGCGCGTCAGCTGGGTGAGCGCGCCGCTGCGCAGATCGCGCAGGAACACATCGCCGTTGCGCACGAAGGCCATGCGCCGGCGCTGCGCGTCGTAGACGGGGTTGGCCGCGTCCAGCGTGTCGCGTTCGCCATCGCCCACGCGCTGGGCGGCGGCGCCGGCGATGGATTGCTGGAAGGTGTCGCGGATGGGGCTGTCCTGGCGCTTGAGCTGATACTGCACGTGCTTGCCGTCCCAGGCCCACCAGGCGGTTTCCACGGGCGGTCCGATCCAGTCGGGGTCGGCCATGACCTGCTCGATGGTCAGAGCGCCGGCGTCTTGCGCCGAGGCGGCGCTGGCGCCTGCTAAAGCGAGGGGAAGGGCGAGCAATAAGGCGTTCAGGCAAGGGCGCATAGGGTTTCCGTGGCATACGCGAATCGGCAAGGTTACCAGTCGCCCTGCGGCGAACGACCCGGCCAGTGGTCATGCCCGGTCAAGCGCGCAATTCCTTAAGACCGTGATTTCCGACACAATCCGCCTGCCTGCCGTTGATCGATGCGCATGCAAGCAGGGCGAACCGCATCCAGGGAAGCCGCACCGCTATCAGGAGATCGCAGCACCATGTCGGCAGTCGTCAACGCTCCTCTCGGACCGGCCGCCCCGCAGCCGCTGGCCGTGGGTCACGCCGATCGCACCGTGGCCCTGGAGGGTCGGCGGCGCATAAGCCTGGACACGTTCCTGGCCCAGGTGCGCGGAGTCGCCGCGGCGCTGCCGGCGGGGCGGCATGCGGTGAACCTGTGCGAAGACCGCTATCGTTTCCTGGTGGCGTTCTGCGCGGTCGCGCTGCGCGGGCAGATCACTCTGCTGCCGCCCTCGCGGGCGCCGGAAGTGGTGACCGACGTGCTGGCGCAATACCCGGAAAGCTACAGCCTGGGCGATGGAGCGCTGGCGACGGTGCCGCCCGGCCACTGGCTGCTGCCGGAGGTGTTGCCGGAGGTGTTGCCGGAGTCGCAGGGCGACACGCCGACGATCGATGACGCCGCAGTGGTGGCCATCGGCTTCACTTCGGGCAGCACCGGCACGCCCAAACCCAGTCCCAAGACCTGGTCCGCTTTCCGCGCCAGCACCGGGCAGAACCTGGCTGCGCTGGAAAGCCTATGGCAAGGGCATGCGATGCCGCAGGTGGTGGCCACGGTGCCGCCGCAGCATATGTACGGCATGGAGCTGTCGGTACTGCTGCCGTTGCTGGGCCCGGCCGGATTGCATACCGGGCGCCCGTTCTTCCCCGAGGACGTGGCGCTGGCGCTGGCGGAAACGCCGGAGCCGCGATTGCTGGCCACTACCCCCGTGCACCTGCGCGCGCTGGTCGAATCGGGCGTGCGGTTGCCAGCGCTATGCGGAATCGTCTCGGCCACCGCGCCGCTTTCGCAGGAACTGGCTGCCGCTGCCGAGGAGCGTTTCGGTTGCGAAGTGCGCGAAGTCTTCGGTTCCACCGAGACCTGCGTGATCGCGCGGCGCCGTACCGCCCGCGAAGCCGCGTGGACGCCGCTGCCCGGCGTGCGTCTGCATCCCAAGCCGGACGGCACCTTGATCCATGCCGCCCACCTGCCGGTACCGGTGGCGCTGGCCGATCTGGTGGAACTGGAGAGCGACGGCCGTTTCCATCTGCGGGGCCGTCAGGCGGATTTGCTGGAAATCGCAGGCAAGCGCGCCTCGCTGGGCGATCTGACCCGGCGCCTGCTCGCCGTTCCCGGCGTGGTCGATGGGGTGGTGCTGCAACTGGACGACTGCGGCCACCGTGGCGTGGCGCGCATCGCCGCGCTGGTGGTGGCGCCCGACCTGGAGGAAGCCGCGATCCTGGCGGCGCTGCGCGAGAGCATCGATCCGGTCTTTCTGCCACGGCCGTTGAAACGGGTGCCGGCGCTGCCGCGAAGCGAAACCGGCAAGCTGCCACGCGCCGAGTTGCTCAAGCTGCTTTGAAGTCGTAGGTCGGGGCTACGTCCCCGACGCGCGATGTGTGGCGCACGCGTGGCGCAGAGCGTCGGTAGGACATAGAGCGTCGGGGACGTAGCCCCGACCTACCCGTGCACGCCGTCGATTTCCATGCTGAGTTCGCGGCGGCAGATCGCGGCATGCAGCAACAGCCTGGGTACGCGGTCGCCGAAACGCTGGTCCAGCGCTTGCGCCACCACCGGCAGGTCGGCGCGGTCGCGCACGTACACCTTCAGCCGGGTGCCGGCGCCGAACTGCGCCGGCAACGACGGCGCGCGCACCCGCGCCGCGGACAGCAGCGCGTCGAAGTTGGTCAGGGTTTCCTCGATCTGCGCCAACAGTTCGCCCACGTGCTGCGAGGCGTGTCCGACCACGCTGGCCGTGCCCGACAACAACAACGGCATCGTCCCGCCCGGCGGCGGCAGCATGGCGCGGGCGAAGCTGGGCGATTGCCGGCCGTACTGGCGCGGGTAGCGGTAGGCGCTGACCTGGCGCGGATTCTCCACCGGCGTGCCGGCTTCGCGCGCGGCCAGCCAGTAGATCTGGATGACGCGTTCGTCGTCGCAGCGGCCGATGGCGGTGGCGGCGGGCAGACGCGAAGCGTCGAAATCCCCCATGCCGCGCGCGCGCCCGACGCAAAACTGGCGGTAACGTTCCGCATCGCCGTCGCCCAGGGTGATGGCGTCCAGATAATTCCAGATGCGCAGCAGTTGCGGGGTGTCGCTGCGGCGTACGAAGTCGATCAGCTGGGCGTAGGCGACATCGGCCGCGTTTTCGATGCCGATCACGCGCTCGTCGATCTCGATCGCGCCGAACAGCAGCTGCCCATCGGTGGCCCAGGCGATATCCCCGTCGCGTCCGCAGGTGACCGGCGCGTTGGCGCGCCATACCTCGAACGGCGCCGCGCCATGCGGCTGCAGCGGAATGCGCAGGTAGCGCGGATCGTCGCAGTGCGGCGCATCGTTGCCGAAGCCGAGCACCGCCAGCACGTCGTCGCCGGCCAGCAGCGCGGCGGGCGAATCGGCGCTCACGTAGTCCACTTCCAACCGCGCGTGGGCGGCTGCGACGGGCATCGAGGTCATCGGCCGGCTCATGGATTGCCTTCCTGCAAAGTGTCGCCGCCGAAATTCTCGCCTACCTGTCGCTTGCGGCGCAGCCAGCCCCGGAACGCGCGCGGCGCCAGCTGCAACGCATTGAACGCGTAGATCAGGCGGAACAGGCGCAGGCGCCGCAGCACCGGGCGGTTGTCGAACACGTCGCCGGCCAGCATCGAAATGACCGCCTGTTCGATCTGGAAATCGTTGCGCGGCTGGGCGAACAGGCGCTGCATCACCGGCGTGGTGAAGCGGTAGATGAACCAGGAGAAATGCTTCAGGCCGCGCTTCAGGCGTTTTTCCATGGCCCGTTGCAACGCCGCTTCGCTGGCAGGATCGCGCAACGCGCCATCGACCACGCCGGCGGCATGTTCGCCGCTGTTCATGCCCAGGTAGACGCCCGACGAAAACACCGGATCGATGAAGGCGTAGGCATCGCCCACCATCACCCAGCCGGGGCCGGTCATGCGCGTGCAGGTGTAGGAGTAGTTGCCGGTGACGTGCACCGGCGCCACGCGCTCGGCCTGCTGCATGCGCGACCACACCGACGGCGTGGCCTGCAGCGTCTGCATCAGGAAGCCCTCGTTGTCGCCGCGGCGCTGCTTGAGGTATTCGGGGAAACACACCGCGCCCACGCTCATCACGTCGCCGCGCAACGGAATCAGCCACATCCAGCCATGCGGGAAACGTTCGACGGTGATGTTGCCGGCGTCGGCGCCCTCGCGGCGGGTCACGCCGCGGAAGTGGCTGAAGATGGCCGCCGACTGGTGCAGCGAATTCTTCTTTTTCAGTTTCAGCTTGGCGCCCATGAAGGTGTCGCGACCGCTGGCGTCGACCAGATAGCGCGGCGCGAACGCCAGCGCTTGGCCTTCGGCGGTGCGCGCCTGCACGCGGGCCGGGCGGCCGTCGGCGCCGAATTCCACTTTCTCCACCGTGGTGCGCATGCGCGCGTCGACGCCGTTGTCCAACGCATTCTGGAACAACAGATGGTCGAACTCTTCGCGCTTGACCTGATAGGCATGCGGGAAAACAGGATTGAGCGCGCGTTCGAACCTGAACACATTGATGCTGTTGGCGTTGTCCTGCAGCGGGAAGTCGGCGCCCGGCTTGAACACGCCGATTTCCTTCACCTGCTCCAGCACGCCCAGGCGCTGCAGGATGGGCAGGTTCATCGGCAACAGCGATTCGCCGATGTGGAAGCGCGGGTGCTCGCCTTTTTCCAGCAGCACCACCCGCCAGCCCTTGCGCGCCAGCAGAGTGGCGGCGGTGGTACCGGCCGGCCCGCCGCCGATTACCAGGACATCGACCGCCGCCGGGACCGGAGCCGAGGGCGGCGCGGCCGGCGGTTCCTCCGTGCGGGGCTGTGCGCTTGCGGGATCGGCTGGGGTCATCCTGGCTGAACCATCTCGGTGTTCGCTGAAGAAGCAGGCGCGCATGATAACTCGGGCGTTGCGGGCGGCCATCGCCCGCGCCGGTTGCCAAGCGGGCGCGGATGCCGGATCGTGTCGCCCCTGCCACTTAGGAAGCCGTTGGATGTCCACGCAAACCGCCGCTGAACGCGAACTCGCCGATCTGCTGGTCGAAAGCCTGAACCTGGAGGATGTCGAGGCCGGCGCGATCGATCCGGAGGCGCCGTTGTTCAATACCGGCCTGGGCCTGGATTCCATCGACGCGCTGGAGCTGGCGCTGGCGATCAGCAAGAAGTACGGCTTCCAGCTGCGTTCGGACAACGACGAGAACCGTCGTATTTTCGCGTCGCTGCGCGCACTGTCGGCGCATGTCGAAACCAACAAGGCCGCCTGACCCCGCGCCTGCCGCTCCGGAGGTTTCCGGGGGGCTGTTGATGGGGCTGCGGGTATTGCTGGCCCTGGCCTATCCGGTGTTCGCCCATCTGGCCAGTGCCCGCAGCGATGGCGGCTGGGCGGCGCTGGCGCTGGCCGACATCGTGTTGCTGCTGTTGCTGGAGCCATTGCTCAAGCGTCGGTTATGGGCGTTGTCGCTGCTGGGATTGTGCCTGCTGGCGCTGTGGGCGGTCTCGCAATCGCGTTATGCGTTGATGCCGCTGCTGGCGCCGCCGGTGCTGTTCATTGCGCTGGTGTCGTGGTTGTTCGGGCGCACGTTGCATGGCGGCCGGGTTCCGCTGATCACGCGCATCGTGGAAGGGCTGTATGCGCAGGCGTCGATGCCGGTGAGTCCGGCGCTGTATCTGTACACGCGCCAGTTGACGGTGGCCTGGGCCGTGATGCTGGCGGTGCTGGCGGTGTTGAATCTGTTGCTGGCTTTGTGTGCGGTGCCCAGTGGGGTGCTGCATCAGTTCGGGTATGCGCCGGTGGTTTCGGTGACGGACGAGCAATGGTCGCTGTTCGCCAATGTTCTCAATTACGGGATCATCGGGGGTTTCTTCGTGGTCGAGTACTGGCTGCGCAAGCGGCGGTTTCCGCATCGGCCGTATCGCAATGTGGGCGAGTTCGTCCGGCAGATGGCGCGGTTGGGGCCGCGGTTCTGGAATGAATTGATGCGCTGAGCGCGGCGCGCATCTCTCGTGTCCTCGGCCACTCGCTCCACTCGCACAGCCCGTACCCCTCCCGTCGTCATCCCAGCGCAAGCTGGAAGTGCTTCTCAACAGCCGTATGGCTGGTCATCCATTTTGATCTTGCTTCTGCACTTGCTCTTGCTCCTACCTCCTCCCTTGCGCGCAGCGCAGGGGAGGATTGAGGAGGGGTGCTCTTGATCTTGCTCTTAGCTATTAAGCTTTTCCTTTAAAGTCAAAAGCGTTTCGCGCTAACGCGCGAGTCACTTTTCTTTGAACGGCAAAGAAAAGTAACCAAAAGAAAGCCGCCCTACGGCGCGCCCCACGATGAAGCCGTGGGGTCCGCAAGCAGGCCGGGAATTTCCGGAAGGCGCATCCTGCGCCTCCGGAAACGGC
>DASVNG010000025.1:0-40945 GCA_036383995.1 Pseudoxanthomonas sp. | reverse complement strand
ATCTGCCCAAGATCAAGAGCTCGCGGCGGGACGCCGCTCCCACCTAGGCGCTCGCTCTCACCTTCAGCGTTGTGATTGCTTAACAGGCGAGGCGTCCCGTAGCATGCTGGTCCGATGATCCGCATCCCACGCCACCGCATTGTCCGACTGCTGCGCTTGCCCGCGCTGGCGTTGCTGATGCTTGCAGTGCTGGTGAACCCAGTTTTCGCCGCGGTGGGCGACTTGCATGAATCCAGCCGCGGCGGCGCCGACCATGCGCAAGCATTGGACTCTCATGATCATGCCGGTCAGGCGGGTTCGCAGGACGAAGGCATCGACCTGCTGCACGCGCTCATCCATGCCGCCCACTGCTGCGGCCATCTGACGGCGATCCTCTCCACTCCCTTCGTCCCGCATCCGTCCCTGTTTTCCGACGGCGTCCCCGTGCCGGTCTTCGCGGCCCCGCATTCGCCGCCGCGCACCGACCATTTCCGTCCTCCGATCGCGATCTGACGTGATCCGCCGGCCAAGCGCCGGTCCTTCGTCATCGATCTTTCGGAGAAACTCCCATGTGGTTGCGTTCGACGGCGCTCGCCGTCTTCGCGGCTGTGTGCTGCTTGCCCGCAGCTGCGCAGTCGCCTGAAACCTTGACCCTGGACGAAGCGTTCGCACGCGTCGCCCGGTCCCATCCCGATCTGCGCTTGCTGGACGGACAGCGCAACGTGCTGTCCGCGGAGTACCAGCGGGCCTCGTTGCGTCCCGCACTGGTGGCGGGAATCGCGGTCGAAAACGCCTTCGGCACCGGCGATGCGAGCGGCTTCAAGCAAGCCGAGGTCGGCCTGACCCTGGCCGGCGTGCTGGAACGCGGCGGCAAGCTGGATGCGCGGCGTACGCTGGCGCAGATGCGCATCGATGCGCTCGCGGTACAGCGCGAAAGCAAACGCCTGGATCTGCTGGCCGAAGTCGCACGCCGCTACCTGGCCATCAGCGCCGCGCAGGAACAGCGCCGCATCGCGGATCTGGACGTTGCGCAGCGGCAGCGTACCGTCGCTGGCGCAAGACAGCGCCTGGCGGCGGGCGCATCGCCCGAATCGGTGGTGCTGACCGCGCAGGCCGCGTTGGCGCGTGCGGAGATGGAGCGCGACCGTGCGACCCAACGCGGCACGGCGGCGCGCCAGCACCTGGCCGCGCTGTGGGGCGAACGCAGTCCCGCGTTCGACGTAGCCTCGGGCGATCCGCTGGCGCTGCCCGACATCGCAGAGTTCGCGGAACTCGACGCCCTGTTGTCCAGCACTCCGGAACTGGCGCGCTTCGCCGACGAGCAACGCATCGCCGAGGCACGCGTGCAGCTGGCGCGCACGCAGGCCACGCCGGACCTGGACTGGCAAGTCGGCGTACGCCGGCTGCAGGCCAGCGACGACTTCGCTTTGATCGGCAGCGTGTCCATGCCGCTGGCAAGCGGACGCCGCGCGCAACCCGAGCGGCGCCTGGCCGAGGCCGAGCTGGCGATGGTGGGCGTCGAACGCGAGGCGCAGGGCTTGTCGCTGTACTCCACCCTGGCCGAAGCGCATGGACGCTATCGCGTGGCGCAGTTCGAAGTCGGCCGCCTGCAAGCGGATGTGCTTCCCAAGCTGGCCAAGGCCGAAAGCGCTGCGGAACGCGCCTATCGCGGCGGCGCCATCAGTTATCTGGAATGGGCCCAGCTTCAGTCCGAACGCACCACCGCCCGCAAGCAGCAACTCGAAGCCGCGCTGGAAGCCCAGCGCGCATTGATCGAAATCCAGCGGCTCACCGGCCAGGCGTTCGTCGCCGGCCCTGGGCTGCAGACCAAACAGGAAGCGACACCATGAAAATAAAGAATCCGATCGGCGCAATTGCGCTGGCGTTGTTGCTGGGCGCTTGTGGAAAGGACGCGACCGAAGAGCACGACCACGAGGGAGGCGGCGAGCACGCGCAAGCCGACGAACATGCGGACGCCAAAGAGGGCGAACACGGCGGACGACTGCTCGAACAGGGTGGCTACGCGGTGGAGCTGGCCATCGCCGAAGACGGCACGCCGCCGAAATACCAGGCCTGGCTGTACGCCGATGGCAAACCATTGCCCGCCAGCGCAGGCACGGTGGAAGTCAGGCTGAAGCGTCTCGGCGGCATCGCCGAGAACCATGCGCTGAAGGCGCAGCCCGATGGAAGCCTGATGGCTTCCACCGTGGTCGGCGAACCGCATTCGTTCGAAGTCGAAGTGCTCTCGAACATCAAGGGCAAAGCCCTGCGTTGGGAGTATTCCAGCTACGAAGGGCGTACCGAGATCGCGGCCAGGATCGCCGGCGATTCCGGTATCCGCGTCGCCCCCGCCGGTCCCGGTGTCATCGCCGACGAACACGAGGTGCAGGGACTGCTGACGCCGATGGAAGGGCGCGTGGCCAACGTGATGGCGCGTTTCCCCGGTCCCGTCCGTAGCCTGCGCGCCAATGTCGGCGACAGCGTGCGCGCGGGCCAGGCGCTGGCCACGATCGAAAGCAATCTCAGTCTGACCACCTACACCGTCAGCGCGCCGATTTCCGGGGTGGTGCTGGCGCGCAGTGCGACGGTCGGTTCGGTCGCCGGCGAAGGCTCGCCGCTGTTCGAGATAGCAGATCTGTCTTCGCTGTGGGTGGATCTGCACATTTTCGGATCCGACGCACAGCACATCCGTCCCGGTGTGCCGGTGCAGGTGACCCGCATGAGCGACGGCGCCACCGTCGAAACCGTGCTCGAACGCGTGTTGCCGGGCACCGCCACCGCCAGCCAGAGCACTGTGGCGCGCGCGACTCTCGCCAACACCGACGGCCTGTGGCGGCCGGGTTCCGCGGTCAAGGCGCGCATCACCGTCGAGCAGCAACCTGCGGCCATGGTCGTTCCGCTTTCGGCGCTGCAGAGCTTCCGCGACTGGCAAGTGGTGTTCGTCCGCGTCGGCGATACCTATGAAGTGCGGCCGGTGGAACTGGGCAAGCGCGATGCCGCGCAGGTGGAGGTGCTTGCCGGACTGAAAGCCGGCGATGCCGTAGTCGTCGAGCAGAGCTACCTGATCAAGGCCGATATCGAGAAATCGGGGGCCTCCCATGACCACTGATCGCCCGCAGGAGACCCAACGCGGGGCGCTGGAAGCGATCATCCGCTTCGCCATCGCGCATCGCTGGCTGATGCTGGCGTTGACTTCGGCGTTGATCGCGCTGGGCGCCTGGAGCTTCACCAAGCTGCCCATCGACGCCACGCCCGACATCACCAACGTGCAGGTGCAGATCAACACCGAAGCCGCCGGCTATTCGCCGCTGGAATCCGAACAGCGCGTCACTTTCCCCATCGAGACCGCGATGGCCGGCCTGCCCGGCCTGGATTACTCGCGTTCGATTTCGCGCTATGGCCTGTCGCAGGTGACGGTCGCCTTCAAGGACGGCACCGATCTGTACTTCGCCCGGCAGCAGGTGAGCGAGCGCTTGCAGCAGGCGAAATCGCAGTTGCCCGAGGGATTGGAGCCGGAGATGGGCCCCATCGCCACCGGCCTGGGCGAAATCTTCATGTACACCGTCGAGGCCAAGGCCGATGCGCTGAAGAAAGACGGCACGCCATGGACAGCGACCGACCTGCGCACCCTGCAGGACTGGGTGGTGCGGCCGCAATTGCGCAATACCCCGGGCGTGACCGAAGTCAACACCATCGGCGGTTTCGCGCGGCAGATCCACATCACCCCGGAACCGTCGAAGCTGGTCGCGCTGGGCTTCACCCTGCACGACGTGGTCGCCGCCGTCGCCGCCAACAACCAGAACGTCGGCGCCGGCTACATCGAGCGCAGCGGCCAGCAGTTCCTGGTGCGCGTGCCCGGACAGGTGGCCGACCTGGATGCGATCCGCGACATCGTGCTCGATCGCCGCCAGGGCGTGCCGATCCGCGTGCGCGACGTGGCCGAAGTGGGCGAGGGCCCCGAGCTGCGGACTGGCGCTGCTACGCAGAACGGCAAGGAAGTGGTGCTGGGCACGGTGTTCATGCTGGTGGGCGCCAACAGCCGTGAGGTTGCGCAGGCATCGGCGGCGAAACTGAAAGAGGCCAACGCCAGCCTGCCTGCCGGCGTGCAGGCGATGCCGGTCTACGACCGCACCGCCTTGGTGGACCGCACCATCGCCACCGTGTCGAAGAATCTGGTGGAAGGCGCCTTGCTGGTGATCGCGGTGCTGTTCCTGCTGCTCGGCAATTTCCGCGCGGCGCTGATAACCGCGGCAGTGATTCCGCTGGCGATGCTGTTCACCGTGTTCGGCATGGTCCGCGGCGGCGTTTCCGGCAATCTGATGAGCCTGGGCGCGCTGGACTTCGGACTGATCGTCGACGGCGCGGTGATCATCATCGAGAACTGCCTGCGCCGTTTCGGCGAAATGCAGCACCGGCTGGGCAGGGTGATGACCGAGGAGGAGCGGCATGACGTCACCGCTTCGGCGACGGCCGAAGTGATCCGTCCCAGCCTGTTCGGCCTGGGCATCATCGCTGCGGTGTACCTGCCGATCTTCGCCCTGACCGGCATCGAGGGAAAGATGTTCCACCCGATGGCGATCACGGTCGTGCTCGCGCTGACCGGCGCCATGTTGCTGTCGCTGACCTTCGTGCCGGCGGCCATCGCGGTGTTCCTGGGCGGCCGCGTGGAAGAGAAGGAGAACCGCGTGATGCAGTGGGCCAAGCGCCGCTACGCGCCGTTGCTGGCATGGTCGCTGCGGCGAAGCCGCTGGGTCATGGGCGGTGCGGTGGTGCTGATGGCGTTGTGCGCGTTGCTCGCGACGCGTCTGGGCACGGAATTCATTCCCAACCTGGACGAAGGCGACATCGCCCTGCATGCGCTGCGCATTCCCGGTACCAGTCTGGACCAGGCGGTGAAGATGCAATCCACGCTGGAGTCGCGCATCAAGCGGTTCCCGGAGGTCGATCGCGTGTTCGGCAAGCTGGGCACCGCCGAAGTCGCCACCGATCCCATGCCGCCCTCGGTCGCAGACACTTTCCTGATGATGAAGCCGCGCGCGCAGTGGCCGGACCCGCGCAAACCGCGCGATGAACTGGTGGCGGAGATAGAAACCGCGGTGAAACAGCTGCCCGGCAACAACTACGAGTTCACCCAGCCCATCCAGATGCGCATGAATGAACTGATTTCCGGCGTTCGCGCCGATGTGGCGATCAAGGTCTACGGAGACGATCTGGACACGTTGGTCGAAGTCGGCGAGCGGATCGAAGCAGTGGCGAAATCCGTTGCCGGCGCCGCCGACGTCAAGATCGAGCAGACCACGGGGTTGCCCTTGCTCACGGTGACGCCGGATCGCAATGCGCTGGTGCGCTATGGCTTGAATCCCGGCGTGGTGCAGGAAACGGTGGCCACCGCCGTGGGTGGCGAGGTGTCGGGACAGCTGTTCGAAGGCGACCGTCGTTTCGATATCGTGGTGCGTCTGCCGGAACGTCTGCGCCAGGATCCCGCGGCCCTTGCCGACCTTCCCATTCCCCTGGGCGGCGGCGAGAACGCGGACGAATCCAGCCGCGTGGGCGGCTTCAGCGCAGGCACGCCACGCACCGTGCCGCTGCGCGAAGTGGCGAAGATAGAAACCCTGCAAGGCCCCAACCAGATCAACCGCGAGAACGGCAAACGGCGCGTGGTGGTCACGGCCAACGTGCGCGGCCGCGATCTGGGCGGATTCGTCGGCGAGTTGCAACAGCGCGTCGGTACCGAAGTGGAAGTGCCGACCGGCTACTGGATCGATTATGGCGGCACGTTCGAGCAGTTGATCTCCGCCGGTCAGCGGCTCTCCGTCGTGGTGCCGGTCACCCTGGTCATCATCTTCGCGTTGCTGTTCATGGCTTTCGGTTCGGCCAAGGACGCGGCCATCGTGTTCAGCGGGGTGCCGTTGGCGCTGACCGGCGGTGTGATCGCGCTGGCCTTGCGCGGCATTCCCTTGTCCATTTCCGCAGGGGTCGGCTTCATCGCACTGTCGGGCGTGGCCGTGCTCAACGGACTGGTGATGATCGCCTTCATCCGCAAACTGCGCGAACAAGGCGATGCGCTGGACGATGCCATCGTCGACGGCGCGCTGGGCCGGTTGCGCCCGGTGCTGATGACCGCGCTGGTGGCCTCGCTGGGCTTCGTGCCGATGGCGCTCAACGTGGGCGCCGGTTCGGAAGTGCAGCGGCCGCTGGCGACTGTGGTGATCGGCGGCATTGTTTCCTCCACCTTCCTCACTCTGGTGGTGCTGCCGGTGCTGTACCGCTGGCTGCACCGCGAAAAGGTCCAGAAGCAGGTGTCCGCCGCGGCCGCTTGAGAGACGAAGGCCCTGCCGGGAGCAGGGCCTTCCCCATAAGAATGCCTTCCTCGGGCTGTAGCCCAAGCTTGCCGTGGCTTGGCAGCTTTTGTAGCCACTGGGCGATCCGGATCATTTTCGGAGCTACAATCCGTACATGTCGTTCTCCCCATTCCTCCGCCGGTCGGTGCTCCTGCTGCTTGTTGCGGCTTTTCTGCTGCCGGGGGGTAATTGGCCGTTCCGCGAGGCCGGACAGCATGCGGCGCCTGAAGCAACGGCCATGGCGATGGGCGATATGCCATGCGGCGAAGCCATGGGGATGAAGATGCCCCCGCCCGAACCCGATCATCACGGCGACCCTTGCGATAAAGGCTGCTGCCCACAGTCGTCCTGTGATTTCTCCGCTTGTCTGGCGACGGGGGTTCTTCCTTCGCTCGCTTGGATGCCGACAGCGTTGCCGGCCGCTTCGCTCGTGTTTGCCTGGCATACGGCCGAACCGCCTGCGCGGCCGACAGAGACCGCGCTCCGACCTCCAATCGCCTGATCCCCGTTCGACCTCAATAGATCCGCTTCTGGCGGGTCCTGTGTCGCCTTGCGCGGCATTCGACGGAGAGCAGGAAATGAAAATCAAACTGAGCTGGGCAGCTTGCATGCTGCTCGGCAGTCTGCCGCTATCGGTGGCGGCCAAGCCGATAGCGTTCGCAAAAGGCACGACGGTCATGGCCGAGCACGGCGCTGGAACCATGAACGAAGCGCAGCTTTTCTACGCCCCCAAGTACTGGTATTCGCTGGGGGGAGGCTGGCTCGAGCTGCAAAGCGAGGATGGCCAGAAGCAACGGAACATCACCTACGTGCGCGGAAACCTCCTTGCCAAAAGATGGAATCTACCGGGCGCACAGGCGAACATTTTCGTCTGGGGCGGTGTGGGTCATGCCACGGGCAACGACTTCAGCGGTAGCGCTTTGGCCCGCAACGTAGGTCTCCAAGCCGACTTTGAGACCAGGCGCGTCTACAGCTCACTACGCTCGGACTTGCAGGAGAGCGATGAATTCTCGCATCGCATCGACACAGTGCAGATCGGCTGGTCCCCATACGCGCACGACTACGACACGCTGGCTACCTGGGTGGTGATACAGGGACGCCAATATACGGGCGATTTATACGAAGGCACCGAAACCGCGCTGCTGATCCGCCTGTTCAAGGGCCGCACTTGGGTCGAGTTCGGCGCCACCACCGACGGCAAACTCCAGGCCATGGCCATGGTCAACTTCTAAGCACAGGACACTCTCATGAAACTGATGAATACGATCGTTCTCTCGCTAATGCTCGGCTTCTCTTCGCTGGTTTCCGCCAAGACCATAGAAATGGACGTGAATGGACTGGTCTGCGCATTCTGCGCGCAAGGCATCCAGAAGACCCTGAAGGCATTCCCTGCCGCTGAAGCGGTCTACGTGAGTCTGGAGAACCGGATCGTCGCCGTCCAGCTCAAGGATGGCAGCGATATCGACGACGCGACGCTGCGCAAAGCGATGACCGATTCGGGATACACGGTGGTGGCCATTCGACGCACCGATATTCCGCTCGACGACATCCGTAAACGGGCGGCCCATCATGAATGAACTTCATTCGGCCAACGCACCGCTTCGCCGCAATGTCGGAGTGACTTTCCTGACACTGATCGCAAGTAGCGGAACGCTGATCTGTTGCGTGCTGCCCGCCGTCATGGTCGCCTTGGGTGCGGGAGCCGCTCTGGCGGGCCTGGTCACTGCGGTTCCCCAGCTGGTGTGGCTTTCAGAGCACAAGGCTGGCGTGTTTGGTCTGGCCTTTGCAATGCTCGCCTTGTCCGGTGCGCTTCTGTGGCGCGCTCGCTCGCTTCCGTGTCCGGCCGATCCGGCTCTTGCCCACACTTGCGCGCGATTGCGGCGCATGAGTGCGTTGTTGTGGTCTTTCGCCTTGCTGTGCACCTTGATCGGGTCGGTGTTTGCCTTCATTTTGCCGACGGTGGGATGAGATGTTGTTGGGAGGCGGATTCAACCGCCTCCCTTTTCCGTTCGGAAGCCGACTATGGAAAAACGATTGGTGTTCGCGGCTTGGAAGCCAGGCAGCGCCGTGTGCCGGGAACGTGCCTGCCGAAACGCACCTCTCTCCTTAACGGATCACATAAGCCGGCAGCGCCGCGACAGCCTCGTTGAGTAGCGCTCGCGTCTGCGTCTGCAGTTGCTTGCGGTGCGCGTCCGACGACACCAGCGAAGACAGATGGTCCATGGCCAGGCCGACGATGGTGTCGCGCATGGCCGGCGAGGCGTCGTGCGGGTTGGACATGGCCGACCACAGGCTGTGGCGCAACGGCCCCCAGGGATCGATGGGGATGGGCTTGCCACCGACGATGATCACCCCGCCGCCGTCCTGGATCACGCCGAACAGGATCGTCGCCACCGCGACCCAGCGCGACAGGTCCAACCGGTCGAACTTGAAGCAGAAATCGGGATCGAACGGCGTCAGGAATTCGTGGATCTCGCGTTGGCAGACCGCGCAAAAGGGTTCGCCGAGCACGCGCATCTTGCAGTTGTACGAAGGCCGGTAAGCGCCGCAATGGGTGTAGTGCGCGCCTTCGTAGGTGCCGACCACGAAACCGGGCGGCGCCGGCACCAGGTCGGGTGGGCACTGGCTGCAGTTCGGGTTGGATTGGGTCGGCAACGTGGAAACGTTGATCAGGTCGTCCCACTTGCCGGTCGCGGTCGGCGAGATCGTGACATTGGGCTGTGAAGGTTCGACATTGTTGTGCTGGTTCTGGGACGGTCCGTCGAGGCCGCAACCGGCGTAGTAGAAGTACTCGTCGGCCAAGCCGAAGATCGAATGCCCCATCTCGTGGATGATGATCTCGCGCCAGTCGATGTCGTTGCCCAGCGAGTTCTTGGTCGCCGTCGAACTGACGCCGACGCTGCCGCCGGTTCCACCATATACGTCGGAATTGACGATCACCTGCGCCGAATGGAATTGCGGAACGTGGGCGCCGACGGTGTTAAGCACCAGTGTGCTGTCGCACACCAATGCCCGCCTGATGCCGCCGTTGCAGAAGCGCGCATCGAAGTAGGTTTTGGGCATGGCCCCGGTGCCTCCGCAACCGGTGGGATCGTCGGCGCCGCTTTCGTCGGAGGCCACGTCCAGACGCCAGATGTTGATGGCGCAACGATGGTCGTCGAACGGCGCGATGCCGAACAAACCGTTGGCGAAATGCTGGGCGTCCTGTGCGAACTTGGCCAGTTCGCTTTGGCGATAGCCTTCGGCGACCAGCACCAGGTTGAAACGTTCGGCGGGGTCGCCGTTGTCGACGATCTTGACCGCGCCGATCACTGTGCCGTCTGCAACGCCCATGTCACTGCGCTCCCTTGTCGATATCGGAAAGATCGAATTCGCGGGTGGCGGCAGCCGCCGCCTTGACCGCATCGTCGCGGCCCGTCCGCCGCGGCTCCGCGTGCACCACGAACTTACGGGCGCCGGCGATGTCGGGCACGATCACGAAGAACGCGCGAACGTTCTTGTCGTCGTCGATCCTTCGCAAAGCATCGCCCGGCCCGTCGGCCACCACTTCCATGCCTTGTTGCGGGTTGTCGATGGTGCGGCGGTAGACTGGCCTATTCTCGCGGTCGCGAAGTTCGAACCATGAACCGCTCGTGTCGCGCTTGGGCACAAGCGCTTGCGGAGGCGGCACGACCATGTTCAATCGTTGGGTGGAGACGAGCTTCATTTCGTCGCCGCGCTGCTCGAAGATCAAGCGTAGGGCGCGCTGCTGCCGCCTATGATCGCCTGTCGCACCCGATGCTCCGCATTTGTCCACGTGTCCGCTCCATTGTCCGGTGTTATCCGATCAAACGCCGGAAATCGAGAGTCCCGGACACGCTTCGATACGTAAATATTTCCGCGGCCACAATGCGCGCTTGAGCGCGTTCTTCCTAACCTTGCGGCCCGATCCTGCGCTATGCATCGAACCGTGGCGACGCATGTTTCGTTAACATCGCGTCTACGCGCCGTTGCGCGTATTGGCGATCCTGCGGATCGGCGCGCGCGAGTATTTCCTGTGCCAGCGCGTCGAACTGCGGCCAGAACTGCGCCTCATGACGCAGATTTTCGCGCCAGACCGGCAGCATGCGCTCCAGATTCTCCAACTCCGCGTCCAGCCGGTCGCGCTCGCTCGGTATGCGGTTCACTTCGTCGGCGGCCGCGGCCAGGTCGCTTCCACATGATGGATGGATTCGTCGTCCACCAACTGGAAGCGCAGGCCTTTCTGGTCGAAGCCATCCACGCTCAGCGTCGCTACGCCGCCGTCGAGCTGCCTGATGTTGATCAGATACAGGCTCTCGCCAAATCGGTAGTGCAACTTGTATTCGTCCCAGTCGGCGGGAATGCAGGGTTTCAGCGACAGGTGATCGCCTTCGCGGTGCAGCCCCAACAGCGATTCGGTCAGCAGCCGGTACATCCAGCCGGCCGAACCGGTGTACCAGGTCCAGCCGCCGCGGCCGATATGCGGCGCCACGCCGTAGACGTCGGCGGCAAGCACGTAGGGCTCGACTTTGTAGACCGCGCTGGCTTCGGCGTCTTCGGCATGGTGGATTGGATTGATCATGCCCGCCAGCTCCCAGGCTTTTTCGCGGTCGCCCAGGTGCGCGAACGCCATCGCCGACCACACCGCCGCATGCGTGTACTGGCCGCCGTTCTCGCGTACGCCGGGCACATAACCGCGGATGTAGCCGGGATCGTGCGGGGTCTTGTCGAACGGAGGATCCAACAGCTGGATCAGGCCCGCATCGCGCTTCACCAGATAACGGTCCAGCGACGCCATCGCCTGCCGCGCACGCGAAGGGTCGGCAGCGCCGGACAGCACCGACCAGCTTTGCGAAATGGAATCGATGCGGCACTCGTCGCTCTGCGTCGAACCCAGCGGCGTGCCGTCGTCGAACCAGGCGCGCCGGTACCAGTCGCCGTCCCAGGCGTGCGTTTCTAGATTGCCCTGCAGACGGCTGGCCGATTCGGCGCAGAAAGTCGCGAAGGCTTCATCGCCGCGCGCTAGCGCCACATCGCCGAAGCGCACCAGCACGTCGTACAGGAAGAAGCCCAGCCACACGCTTTCGCCCTTGCCCGCTTCGCCTACCCGGTTCATGCCGTCGTTCCAGTCGCCGGTGCCGATCAAAGGCAGTCCGCGTTCGCCCAGCAGCTCGGCGCCGCGTTTGAGCGCCAGCGCGCAGTGGTCGTAGAAGGACTGCTGGATGCCCGATTGCGAGGGCAGGTCGTAGTACGACTCTTCATCGGCGTTCACCAGCCTTCCCTCGATGAAGCCCACGCGTTCGTCGAACACCCCGATATCGCCGGTGACCTGCAGGTAGCGGCATGCCGCCAGCGGCAGCCACAGGAAATCGTCCGAACAGCGCGTGCGCACGCCGCGGCCCTGCGGCGGATGCCACCAATGCATCACATCGCCTTGCGGGAACTGGTGCGCGGCGCTGAGCAGCAGATGCTCGCGGGTGAGCGCGGGCTTGGCGTGCACCGTGGCCATGGTGTCCTGCAACTGGTCGCGGAAACCGAACGCGCCGCCGGACTGGTAGTAGCCGCTGCGGGCCACGTAACGGCAAGCCAGCGTTTGATAAAGCAGCCAGCCGTTGGCCAACGCATCCACGCTGGGGTCGGGCGTCTTCACCCGCAGCGCGTTCAACGTGTCCAGCCAATGGATGCGCACGCTGTCCAGCGCATCGTGTGCGGCGCCAAGGCCCTTGCAGCGCTGCGCCAGCTGGATGGCGCTGCGGTGATCGTAGCCGATGCCCAGGCGGAACACGGTTTCCTGGCTCTGGTCGGGCGCCAAGGCGATCGGCACCTGCAGGGCGGTGCAGGGATCCAGTCCCACCCCCAGTTTTCCGGAAAGTCTCTCGCGCAGCATCGCCGCGGGCGCGACCAGGCTGCCGTTGCGGCCCAGGAACTCGTTGCGGTCGGCGGTGAAGCTGCGGTTGGCGCCGTCGGCATCGAAGAACGCCACGCGGCCGGGAAATTCGGTGTTGTAGGGATTGCGCGCGGTCAGCACGTTGCTGGCGGCGTCCAGTTCGCTGACCACGTGCATCTGCGATTTGGCCCGGATATCGCCCAGTATCCATTCCACATAACCGGTCGCCGACAGTTTGCGTGTGCGCCCGGAAAGATTGCGCAGCTTCAGCACCGAGAATTTCACCGCGTCTTCCAGCGCCACGTACACCCACAGCTCGCTGGCGATGCCGTCTTCCATGTGCTCGTACACGCTGTAACCGAAACCATGGCGAGTGCGGTAGGCGCCTTTGCCGCGGCAGGGCAGAGGCATGGGCGACCACACCCGTCCGGTTTCCTCGTCGCGCAGATAGAAAGCTTCGCCGCCGGCATCGGCGATAGGATCGTTGTGCCAGGGCGTCAGCCGGAACTCGTGCGCGTTCTCGAACCAGGTGTAGCCCGGCGAGCTCTCGCTGACCACCGTGCCCAGTTTCGGGTTGGCCATCACGTTGGACCACGGCGCCGGCGTGGGCGCGCCGTCGCGCAGGGTGATCACGTATTCGCGGCCATCGGCGGAGAAAGCGCCGGTGCCGTTGTCGAACAGGAATTCCTGGGCCATCGCTTCGAACGGCCAGGGATCTTCTTCGCCCGATGCGTTCGCCGGTGGCAAGCCCGACAGGGAATCCTGGTCAGGCAATGCGTCCGGCAGAGGCGGCGTGCCATCGGCGAACAACAAGGGAATGCTTCGCTCCGGCGCCATGTGGCGGCTGACCTGCGCGGCCAGCGTGCCGCGCTGGTCGCTGATGATCACGCGCGACACGGTCTGCAGCAGGATGCGGTCCTCCTGCGAGATCTGTTGCGCGGGACGCACGAAGATGCCGCCCGGCCGATCCAGCACATTGCCTTCCGGGCCGGCCGACACCAGGCCCAGGATCTGTTCCTGCAGTTGTTGCCGGTAACCGGCCTGGTCCTCGTTCCAGATCACCAGGTCCACGTTCAAGCCTTTCAGGCGCCAGTACGCGTGCGCCTGCACCATCTGCCGCACCAGTTCGATGTTGGCCGCTTCGGCGATCTGCACCAGCACGATGGGAAGGTCGCCGGAAATCGAATGCCCCCACAACCCCGATTGCCCGCGCCGGTTCTGCAGCAGCACGGCATTGTCCGCGCGCAGGAACGGATGCGCGTACACCATCAGCCCGGCCAGACGCTCGTACAGGCGCGCGTCGGATTGCGAGGCGTTGATCTGCCGGCGCACCACCTGGCTGTGGGTCCAGGCCAGGTCGAACACGCGGTCGGCCAGGCGACGGTCGCGGTATTTGTCGATCAATGCGGCGCACGCTTCGCGGTCGGCGCCGACGCCGGTGACCATGTCGATCATGGCGGTCTGGTCGGGCGCCAGGGTGATGCGGCAGCGGATGGCGACGATGGGGTCGAGCACCGAGCCTTCCGAGTCGGACAGCGCTTCCTGCGACGACAACGCCTGCGGGTTGCGCGGCGTGTTGCCGCGGCCCAGGAAACGCGCGCGGTCGGTCTCGTAGGAAATGCTGTCGATGTCGGCGTCGTGCACCGCCACCAGGTGCAGCATCCACGGCGGAACTTCGTCGTGCGAGCGCGGCCGGCGCGTGCACAACAGCGCCTGTTTGTCGCGCACGATCTCGCTCTGCACGAACAGGTTGCTGAAGGCCGGGTGCATCTCGTCGGAGATCGACGGCGCCAGCACCACTTCGGCATAGGTGGTGATCTCGATGGTGCGCGTGCGGCGCGAACGGTTGCCGACGGTCAGGCGGCGCAGTTCGATGTCGTCCTCGGCCGAGATCGCGATTTCCAGGTGCGAGTCGTAACCGCGTTTGCGTCCGCGGAACTCGGCCTTGGCGTCGGAGAATATCGCCTCGTACTGGTCCACCGGCACGCAGGCCGGCTGGTAGGACGCGGACCAGAACTCGCCGCTGTAGACATCGCGCAGATAACAGAAACTGCCCCAGTGGTCGCGGGTGCCGTCTTCGCGCCAACGCGTGACCGCCATGTCGCGCAGGCGGCTGTAGCCGCCGCCGGCGCTGGTCAACAGAGCGTGATAGCGGCCGTTGGAAAGCATCTGCACCGCCGGCCTGGGCGTATTGGGATCGCGGAACACGCGCAACTGCGTTTCGACCGCGGCCGGCGCGCTGCGCACGCCCGTGGCCTCGGCCTCGTGCGGGTGGAACACGCCGATGCGCGGAATGCGCTCCTGCAGCAGCAACAGCGTGGCCTGGAATTCGGCGTCGGCCATGAAGCGCTTCTGCATGGGCTGGTCGCGCAGCAGGTAATCCAGGGCCAGGAAACCCATGCCCTGGTGGTGGGCCATGAACGAACGGATCAACGCATGGTCCTGTCCGCGCGGCACCCGGCTGGGGGTGTAGTCGATGGCCTCGTACATGCCGTAGCGCCCGCTGAAACCGAGCTCGGTGAGGCGCTGCAGGTTCTGGCACGCCGCTTCCGGCGCCACCATCAACGCCATCATCGTCGCGTAGGGCGCGATCACCAGGTCCTGGCCCAGCCCGCGCTTCAAGCCCAGGCCAGGCACGCCGAACGCGCGGTACTGGTAGTTCATGCGCGCATCGACGGTGTTGTAGCCGGATTCGGAAATGCCCCAGGGCACGTTGCGCCGCGCGCCGAAATGGATCTGCGCGTCGACCGCGTGCTTGGAGGTCTGGTCCAGCAAAGTGTCCGGATAGCTGGGCATCACCAGCTGCGGCATCAGGTATTCGAACATCGAGCCGCTCCACGACAACAGCGTGGCATCGCCGTCCACTTCGGTCAGCAATCTTCCCAGCGCGAACCAGGTTTCCTGCGGCAGCTGGCCCTGGGCGATGGCGACGAAACTGCACAGCCTGGCTTCCGAGGCCAGCAGGTCGTAGTGGCCGGGATCCAGGCGCCGTTCGTCGACGTTGTAGCCGATCGACAGCAGATGGCGGCCGCGGTCGTACAGGAACTCGTATTCCATCAGCGAGTACTGCCCGGCCAGATGCGCAAGCCGCTCCAGATCGTTGATGCGCGTGCGTGCGCGGCCCTGCGCCTGTGCGCTGTAATTCTGCGAACTCAGCTCGCGCAATGTGGGAATGGGCCCGGCAGTCACCGCTTCCAGCACTTCGCCCATCGGCCGGTCGGACGAGAGCAGCCAAGGCGCGAAGAACAGCAGTTCCTCATGCGCGGAACGGCATGCGCCGGCCAGCGAAGTCGGCCAATGCGGTTCGCCATCGAACTCCGTGGCCGGCGGCGCCGGCCACGCCGAAACGATCGCCGCAGCCTGGTCCGACAGCCGGGCCAGCATGCGCTCCGCATCGCGCACCGACGCCGGCGGTTGCGCGCGCGCTATTTCCAATTGTTCGCGGAATGCTTCGAGCGCCGGGTCCAGTTCGCCGCCGCTGAAACCCGCCGCTGCCCGCGCCTCTTCCAGCACGCCGAAAGTATCGGCCAGGCCTTTGAAGGTGGAGGGGGCCAGGATCGGTGAGTCCAGCAGCGCCAGCAAACCCTGGCGCAAGGTCAGCAAGTGTCCGGCCAGATTGCCGCTATCCACGCTGGAGATGTAGTGCGGCGGCAGGGGCTGCAGCGTTTCGGTGTCGTACCAATTGTAGAAATGCCCGCGATGCCGTGGCATCGCTTCCATCGTGGCCAGCGCGCGCTGGGTCCGTTCCATCAATCCGCCCACCTGCAGGTAACCGAAGTCGAACGCCGACAGATTGGCCAGCAGCGACAGACCGATATTGGTGGGCGAAGTGCGCCGCGCGACCACCAGAGCGGGGTGCTCCTGGATATTGTCGGGGGGCAGCCAGTGGTCTTCTTCCCTTATCCAGGTCTCGAAAAAGGCCCAGGTGCGGCGCGACAGGCGGCCCAGGAAGGCCAACTGCGAACGCGATAGTTCGGCGAACTTCTGCCGCGGCGGCCGGCCCATCCACGCCATCAGCGCCGGCGAAGACAGCCACAAGGCCAGGATCGGCGCGGCTACCCACAACGCCATCGGATTGGATTTCACCAACAGCGCCGCGACGGCAACGGCGAACACCGGTGCGAACCACATGCCGCGCAGCTCCGCGCCAATACCGCTGCCCAGATTGCGCTCGACTTCGCTGGAAGGATTCCACTGCAGAAGATGCCGGTGGCTGATCGTCATTCGCCACAGGGTGCGTGCGATCGCGCCCAGGCTGAAGAACGCCTCGTAAGGCAGGCACGCCAAGTTGACCGCGGCGCGCAGCAGCTGCCGCAGGCACGACTTCAGCACCTGCAGCAGGTGCGTTTCCAGCGCCATGTCCACCGGCTTGGCGAACACGTCGCGCAAGGTCGGCACCAGGATCGGCAACAGCAGAAGGCACAGCACCCACAAGGTCCATGCCAGGCTCCGCGGCGCCAACGTCCAGCCGAGCACCAGCAACGTGGTCGCCGCCGCGGGCACCAGGCTGCGGCGCAGGTTGTCCAGCAGTTTGCCGCGCGACAGCCCCGACAGCGGGTTGCGTTCGAATCCGCCGGCGTGGCGAGGTACCCACGGCAACAGCCACGGCAGCAATTGCCAGTCGCCGCGGATCCAGCGGTAGCGGCGCTTCACATCGGCGGCGTAGCGTGCCGGATAGTCCTCGAACAGGCGTACGTCGCTGACCAGCCCGGCCCGCGCGTAGCAGCCCTCCAGCAAGTCGTGGCTGAGGACGCGGTTTTCGGGAAAACGGTTTTCCAACGCATGCTCGAACGCATTCACGTCGTAGATGCCCTTGCCGACGAACGAGCCTTCGCCGAACAGGTCTTGGTACACGTCCGAGACCATGCGCGTGTACGGATCGATGCCCGGCTCGGCGCCGTACATGCGCGCATAGCGCGAGTTGATGCGCCCGCTCATGCTGCTGCCCACGCTGGGCTGCAGGATGCCGTAGCCGCGCGTCACCCGGCGCTTCTTTTCGTCGAAGCGCGCATGGTTGAGCGGATGGGCGAGGGTGGCGACGAACTCGCGCGCCGCATCGCGCGGCAGGCGGGTGTCGGTGTCCAGGGTGATGACGTAGCGCACGTTGGTCAGCACCGCGGTATTGCCGGAGATCCTGAGGAAGGCCTCGCCGGCGCCGCTGCGCAGCAGACGGTTCAACGCCGCCAGCTTGCCACGCTTGCGCTCGAAGCCCATCCACGCCTTCTCGTGCGGATTCCACTGGCGGGGGCGGTGGAACAGGAAGAACAGATCCCCACTTTCCGGCGCGTAGCGGGTGTTGAGCCGTTCTATCTGTTGCGCGGCGTGGTCCAGCAACTCCTGGTCGCCCGGCAGGATCTGTTGGCCGGCATCCAGGAAATCGGTCAGCAGGCCGAAATGCAGATGCGCATCGCGGTTGGCCAGGAAACGCACTTCCAATCCTTCCACCAGTGCATCGATACCGTGGATGCTACCGATCATGCTCGGCACCACCACCAGCGTGCGCGCATTGGCGGGCAGCCCATGCGAGTAGTCCATGCGCGGCAACGGTTGCGGCGCTATGAGCACCGTCGCGGTCCAGTTGACCAGGGCGATGCCCAGTTCGCTGAAGGCGATCAGGCCCAGCACGGCGATCACGCTCAGCCATGCCCAGTCGAAGCGGTCGGCGCTGGCTTCGGCCACCAGCACCCAGGTGAAGGTCAGCGCTATCAGGATGATCGGGGTCAGGTATACGGGCAAAGGAATCCTGCGCGGACGCAGACGCACCGGTTTGCGCGAGGACTCCAGCGCGGCTACCGCAGCACGCATCTGCGCGATGCCTTCGTCGACCAGGTAGTAACCCACATGCGCGCGGATACCCCGCGCACCGGCGTGCGTCTGAGCCAATGTCAGCACGCTGTGCGCCACTTCCAGTTCATCGGCGCCGCTGAGCCGCGCCACCTTTTCCACCACGTGCCGGTACGCATCGCGGGTGCTGAAATCCATGGACGCATAGGTGCCGGCCGGGTCCTCGCGCAGGGTCTTGTCGACCAGGCTCATGGTTTCCACGAACTCGCGCCAGTCCATGTTGGCCAGGAAGCGCAGGCTGCCGATGCTGTTGCTTATCGATACCTGGTCAGACGCCTGTTGCTGGCTCTCGGCGTGCACCAGCGCCTCGATGCTGTGGCCGCTGTCGGCCACCCACTGCTCGGTCCAGCTCATCGGCATGGCCAGCGCCGCGCTGCGTCCGTGGATGCCGCGGATCAGTTCGGCCACGAAGGCGCCGGACAGCGGCGGGTTGGAGCGCGCCATGTCGGCCACCACCAGCACCACGTTCTTGGGCGTGTTGTCGGCGGTGTCGTTGAGCAGGCTCGCCCATTCGGCGGCCAGGCGATGGTCCACGCCATCGCGCATCACCCGCACCGCCATGCGCCGCAGGTTCTCAATCAGCGCCAGCCGCAGCATGATGGGAATGGCCCACAGCTCGCCCATCTTCAACGGCATGACCGATTGATAGGCCGCCACGAACAGGCTCAGGGTTTCGGCGTCGATACGGCCGTCGCCGTGGGCGATGGCCTCCATCGCCAGATCGTAGACGCGCGGCAGTCCGGCCGAAGGGCCCTTGCTCAAGGAGGGCAGTTCCCGGCTGTAGCCTTTGGGCAGATGCCGCCTTGCGGTACGTATCTGTTCCTCGATCAGATAGTAGTTGTCCAGCAGCCACTCGCCGGCGGGAGTGATGCGCACTTCGTCCTGCACCATCTTGGTGAGCAGGGAGTTGGCGTCGTCCAGCAGGCCTTCGTTCTCTTTCAACCGCGACAGCAACTGATCCGGCTGCGGAAGCAGGTGCACGCGATGCCCGCGCGCCAGCGCCTTGCCGTGCCATTCCATCTGCTCGGCGCTGAGCAGCTGCGACCGCAGCGGCTCCTCGGCCAGCAGCGGTTTCTGCAGAACGGTGGGCTGCCAGCGCCGTATGCGCCGGCGCAAGCGCAGCCAACGACCGAGGATCCGCCAAACAGTGGGCATGCCGAACCCGTCACCATACAGCCAATGGGGTTTTGATCATTGCATTGGCGGGGGAAGTGGCTTGTGAATACCAGGGTGCGGGGTTCGCGGCCTTAATTCATTCGAGCCGAACCGGCGTCCTGATTTCGCCCAAGCGTCGGGTATCGGTTGTATTCTCCTTCCATAACCGATCCGCTGTGGGTCGGCTGCCTCGGGCGCTAGGCCTCATGGTGCGTAAGCTTGCTTCCGCCGCGATTTTGTTGGCCCTCATGGGGCAGCCTGCTTTCGCCTCGCAAACGGTCTGCACGTTTTCTACCGACGAGGCATCCCGCTACTACGAGTTGGAGTTTATCGGCTACGGCGATACGAACCCGATAATTGTCTTTAGCTCGACGATGTTCGGCGCTGGCAAGCGTATTACGCTCCACCCGGCGAATTATTCGCTTAAGCAATTCAGCCCAAGGACCAGGAAAGTCAACCTGGAGTTCCGCGGTACTAAGAACCTCGCCCTGCCACCATCATTCAGCCTCAACGGCGCTGACGGTCGCGCCATTCTCACAATCGGTTCCGACACCATCGAGGGAGATTTGAAATGCAGCTACTGAGTTGCTTTCGGTGGGGTTCTGGCAATTCATGCAAGCCGAAGCCGTTTCGCAGTTTGGCTTGATCAAGCGTTAGGCATCGTGTCCATACATCCTCGCAAGCTCATAAGCGCATTCTTATTCTTATTTGCCGTTGGCAATGCCCAAGCCGCAGAGGAGCCCGCACTGCTCGGCCCTTCTCTCGTGGGAATCGACCACATACCTACCGTGGTTGCGGACCTGGAGGAGGCGACTGCGTTTTATAAGCGTCTTGGCTTTTCGATCAAGCCAGGCCGATTCCACGAGAATGGGCTTCGCAACAGCCATGTCAAGTTCAAAGACGGATCCGGTGTTGAATTAATCTGTCCACCAAGTCGGTCTACAGATGACCTGACCAGGGCTTACTCCGATCTCCTGCAAGACGGAGAAGGGCCCGCATACATCTCGTTTCACGCCAGGGACACCGAAGCACTGACCACGGCCCTCGGCAAAGCGAACATGCAGTTCAAAGACGACAGTGGCCTCTTAACGCTCTCGGAGCCAGGCCTGGGCTTCATCTTCTTCGTCAAGGACAACCGCTCGCCAACCGACAAGCCGGAGCACTTTGCTCATCCCAACACTGCGGTCGCTATGACAGAGGTCTGGCTGGCCTTGGATGCCCCTAGCCGAGCAAGCCTGCGAAAGTTGCTGCTGGCTTTGGGTGCGGTTGAGAAGAACGAGACGGCGCTAGTCCCGACCGAGGCCCGTGCTGAGGTCTTCATCGTCCAAAATGGTCGGGTTGTTGTGGTTTCTGACGCGCACCAGTCGCAGAACAAACGGAAAATAATCGGCGTAAAGTTTCGTGTCCAGAGTCTTCGGGCGGCCGAGCAATTTTGGGGTACGGCCAATACTTCGGTGCCACCGTCTGCCGCGCACGGGCTGTGGTTGCGATTTGGTGAGCTACCATGATGTTCGGCAATTCATTCAAACCGAACGCATCGCAGATCGACTTAACTCAGGCGTTATATCCCGAACTCGCGAGGTCCTTATGAAGATGGTCCGCCTCATCCCGATGCTGCCGGTAACAAGCATGCCCGCGAGCGTGGAGTTCTATCAGAAGCTCGGTTTCAGCGTCGAACGGAGAAACGACGATTGGCGCTGGGCGATGCTGTGCTTCGGCGAGTGCCGCCTGATGGTGGATGAATCGATCAACGTGCATCCGCAGGTTCCCCGCACCTCGGTGCTGTATTTGTATCCGGACGATATCGGCGAATACCACCGGCAGATACGCAAGAACGGAGTGGAAGTTCCCGAGCTGGAGGTGTCGTTCTACGACATGAAGGAATTCCGCTTCGACGATCCGGACGGAAACCGGTTGTGGATCGGGCAGAGCGCTTCAGCGGACACTTAATGCATCATGGGATCGGCAGTGGTTGGCGTCGGGCGATGAAGTCCGACGACTCGTTCAGGCCGGCCGGCTTCCCGGGTCCGCTTTCAGCGGGAAGCGTCATCAGTCATAGGGGCAACAATCATGAATATCTGGGCAGTGTTGGTCGCAGCGGTTTCCAGCTTCCTGCTAGGCGGTCTTTGGTATTCGCCGGCGCTGTTCGGCGGCATCTGGAATGCCGAGAACGGAGGCGTGAAGCAGTCCGGCCATCCGGCCAAGGTGTTCGGCGTAGCCTTCCTGTTTTCCCTGGCGGCGGCCGCGTGTTTCGCGACCTGGCTGGGCAGCGCGCCGCCTCTGGAAACCGCGCTCAAGGCGGGCGCATTGGCGGGCGTTGGTTTTGTCGCCGCCAGTTTCGGCATCAATTACCAGTTCGCGCAGCGCTCGTTCAAGCTCTGGCTCATAGACGGCGGCTACCACGCCGTCCAGTTCGTGCTGTTCGGCTTGATCCTCGGACTGTGGCACTGAGGCTTTTCCTCCCCCTTTGAAAAAGGGGGATTGAGGGGGATTTGCTTTTGCTCTTGATCTAGCTTTCCCGCGATCAAGAGCAAAAGCAAATCCCCCGTAGCCCCCTTTTCCAAAGGGGGCAAAGGCGAGCACTGCGTCTATCGATGTTGATCGCCGACTTCAAGCGTTCAGTGTTGCCACGCGAATTCTTCTAGCGTTCCGAATGACCGGTGTCGTCGTAACTGCGCCGGGTGAACAGATCCGGCTGGATCAGTTCGATGAACGCCCGCGCCTGCGGCGACAGATACTTGCCCTTGCGCACCACCACGCCATAGCTGCGTGCGGGGAACCACTGGCTTAGCGAGCGCGCAGCCAGGCGGTCGCGGTCGGCGTCGGTCAGGCAGATCGAAGTGATGATGGAAATGCCCATGCCCATGGCCACGTACTGCTTGATCACTTCCCAGCCGCCCACTTCCAGCGCCACGGTGTAGGGCACGCGGTTCTGCTGGAACACCAGATCGACCAGGCGGTAGGTCACCAGTCTTTTCGGCGGCAGGATCAGTCCGTACGGCGACAGGTCCTCCAGCTTCAGCGTGCGCTGCTTGATCAACGGATGATCGGGCGGGGCGATGAGCAGTGGTTCGAAGCGGTAGACCGGCTCGTAGCTGAGGTCCTGCGGCACGTCCAGCATCGAACCCACCGCCAGATCCACCGCGTCCGAGCGCAGCAGGTCGGTGCCGTCGGCGCTGACCGCGTTGTGCAGGGTCAGGCGCACGTCGGGGTGCTGGCTGCGGAAGTGCTCCACGATCTTGGGCAGCAGATAGAGGATGGTGGAGCTGTTGGCGGCGATGTTGAGTTCGCCGGCGTCCAACCCGCGCACCTTTTCGCGGAAGCTGCCGCCCAGCCCGTCCAGGCTTTCGACCAGCGGCTGGGCCAGTTCGTACAGCAGCTGGCCTTCGCGGGTGGGGGTCAGGCGCCTGCCGCTGCGCTCGAACAGGCCCACCCCCAGCTCGCGCTCCAGCGCCTGCAATTGCAGGGTGATGGCCGGCTGGCTGACGTACAAAGCCTCAGAAGCACGCGAAACCGACCCCAGACGCACCGTCTGGCAGAAGGCCCGCAAGGGCTTTAGCCGGTCCGATTTGTAAGGAAATCGGGGGGTTGCGATGGGCTTGTCAGGCATTGCGATGCACCATATAAGTTGAGCTTATTAATTGCATTGATAAAACTGTGTTGTCAAATAAATGACGCAGGAGCACGGTGATTGCCCAGCTTGAGTGGCCTGAAACCTACGGCCGTCATTCCCGCCTTCGCGGGGACGACGGCAGGGTTTTGATGGCGCTGGTAGCCCGCAATTGCCGAGGAGTCGCCCAATGTCAGCCGTGTTTGCCCAGCACCAGCCCGCCAGCGCGATCGAAATCACCGCCACCGCGCCCGGACAGGCCGCCCTGCTTACCCCAGCCGCCCTGGAGCTGCTGACCTCGCTGCACCGCTTGATCGAACCCCAGCGCCAGGCGCGGCTGGTCGCCCGCCGCGAGCGGCAGGCTTTCTTCGATGCCGGCGGCCTGCCCGATTTTCGCAAGGACACCCGCGCCATTCGGGAAGGCGACTGGAAGGTCGCCCCCTTGCCGGCCGCCCTGCAGGACCGCCGGGTGGAGATCACCGGCCCGGTCGACCCGAAGATGGTCATCAATGCGCTGAACTCCGGCGCCAAGGTGTTCATGGCCGACTTCGAGGACTCCACCTCGCCGACCTGGGCCAACCTGATCGCAGGACAGCAGTCGCTGATCGGCGCAGTGGCCGGGACTCTGGAGTTCAAGGCAGACAACGGCAAGCAGTACAACTTGAAGCCGTTCGAAGAGCAGGCCGTGCTGATCGTGCGTCCGCGCGGCTGGCATCTGGACGAAAAACACGTGCGCATCGACGGCACGCCCATCGCCGGCGGCCTGTTCGACCTGGCCCTGTACGCCTTCCACAACGCCAAGCTTCTGGCTGCGAAGGACCGCGGCCCTTATTTCTACCTACCCAAGCTGCAGTCGATGGAGGAAGCGGCGCTGTGGGAAACCGCGCTGTCGCACATCGAAACCGCGCTGGGCCTGCCGCAGGGCCAGATGAAGGTCACCGTGTTGATCGAAACGCTGCCGGCGGTGTTCGAGATGCACGAAATCCTGCACGCGCTGCGCGGCCGCATCGTCGGGCTGAACTGCGGACGCTGGGACTACATCTTTTCGTACCTGAAGACCTTCCGCCGCCACCGCGACAAGGTGCTGCCCGAACGCGGCCAGGTCACCATGACCCAGCCGTTCCTGAAAGCCTATTCGGAACTGCTGATCCAGACCTGCCACCAACGCGGCGCGCATGCGATGGGCGGCATGGCCGCGCAGATTCCGATCAGCGGCGACGAAGCCGCCAACGAGCAGGCGATGGCGCGCGTGCGTGCGGACAAGCTGCGCGAAGTCACTGCCGGCCACGACGGCACCTGGGTCGCCCACCCGGCGCTGATCCCCATCGCGCGCGGCATCTTCGACGAGCACATGCCGGCGCCGAACCAGCACGGCGTGTCGCGCGAAGACGTCAAGGTCTCCCGCGACGATCTGATCAAGCCCTCGCTGGGCACGATTACCACGGCCGGTTTCGAAGGCAGCGTGGAAGTCTGCGTGCGCTACCTAGCCGCATGGCTGGACGGCAACGGCTGCGTGCCGATCCATTGGCTGATGGAAGACGCCGCCACCGCCGAGATTTCCCGCACCCAGCTGTGGCAATGGCTGCATTCGGACAACCTGCACCTGGCCGACGGCACCCTGATCGATTTCGCCTTGCTGGAACGCGCGTTGCTGAATCTGCCGGCGCGGTTGGGCGACACCAGCGCGATACCGGGCGGTCGGCGCATACCCGAAGCCATCGCGTTGCTGGACAAGCTGAGCCATGCCGAAGAACTGGCCGAGTTCCTGACCTTGCCGGCGTACGAATTCCTCGATTGAACCCAACCGGAGTACGTGGGAGCGGCGTCCCGCCGCGAGCTCTTTTCCCGAGCGAATCGAAAAGCCGGGCTCGCTCCCACAACCTGATCAGCCCCAGCCATTTCCGACCTAGAACAAGAAGCTCGCGCCGGGACGGCGCTCCCACGACCCACCACCTCTACGGAACAACGACCATGAGCAACCTGCAGACCGCCGAACAGATCCAGAAAGACTGGGACAACAACCCGCGCTGGGCCGGCATCACCCGCAACTACACCGCCGCCGACGTGGTGCGCCTGCGCGGCACCGTGCATGTGGAGCATTCCATCGCCCGCCTGGGCGCGGAGAAGCTGTGGGGCTACCTGCAGAAAGAGGATTTCGTCAACGCGCTGGGCGCGTTGACCGGCAACCAGGCCATGCAACAGGTCAAGGCGGGCCTGAAAGCCATCTATCTGTCCGGCTGGCAGGTCGCCGCCGACGCCAACCTGGCCGGGCAGATGTATCCGGACCAGTCCCTGTACCCGGCCGACTCGGTGCCGGCGGTGGTCAAGCGCATCAACAACACGCTGCTGCGCGCCGACCAGTTGAACCATGCCGAAGGCGACGACAGCATCGACTTCCTGCAGCCGATCGTGGCCGATGCCGAGGCCGGTTTCGGCGGCGTGTTGAACGCGTTCGAATTGATGAAGGCGATGATCGAAGCCGGTGCGGCCGGTGTGCATTTCGAAGACCAGCTGGCCAGCGTGAAAAAATGCGGCCACATGGGCGGCAAGGTGCTGGTGCCGACCCGCGAGGCCGTGGAGAAATTGAACGCCGCGCGCCTGGCCGCCGATGTGCTGGGCGTACCGACCCTGCTGGTCGCGCGCACCGACGCCGAAGCCGCCGACCTGCTGACCAGCGACATCGACGACAACGACAAGCCGTTCATTGCCGGCGAGCGCACTGTCGAAGGCTTCTACAAGACCCGCAACGGTCTGGACCAGGCGATCAGCCGTGGTCTGGCCTACGCGCCCTACGCCGATCTGGTGTGGTGCGAAACCGGCAAGCCGGACCTGGAATTCGCCAGGAAATTCGCCGAGGCCATCCACGCCAAATTCCCGGGCAAGCTGCTGGCCTACAACTGCTCGCCCAGCTTCAACTGGAAGAAGAACCTGGACGACGCCACCATCGCCAAGTTCCAGAAGGAGATCGCCAGCTACGGCTACAAGTTCCAGTTCATCACCCTGGCCGGTTTCCATGCGCTCAACTACTCCATGTTCAACCTGGCCCACGGCTATGCCCGCCGCCAGATGAGCGCCTTCGTCGAGCTGCAGGAGGCCGAATTCGCCGCCGCCGACCGCGGCTTCACCGCGGTCAAGCACCAGCGCGAAGTGGGTACGGGCTATTTCGATGCCGTGACCCAGGCCATCCAACAGGGCCAGTCCTCGACCACCGCGCTGAAGGGCTCCACCGAGGAGGAGCAATTCCATGGCGAAAAGGCCGCCTGAGGCCGGAAAGCCCCCCGGTTGACGTTATAGGGCGGTAGGTCGGGACGCCGGCCTGCCGTCTGTGCTTTGGGGGCGCATTGTGGTGATATTCTCCGGATTCGCGAATTGGGGCTTGTGATGAATCCGGAGACCGCCGCGTTGGTCGCTGGCTACGAGCCAGTGCGTCCGGCCGCAGAGGAACTGCCCATCGATCCGACCACTGCGGTGTTGTCGGCGGAAGAGTGCGAGCTTTTCGCGCAGGTCGGAAGGGTGCGTCCGGTAACGGTGGGGGAGCGGCTGTTCACCCGCGGCGAGCTGGGCACCACCATGTTCGTGATCCTGCAAGGCGGGGTGGCGCTGGATTTCGGCGAAGACCTCAACGAAAAACATCTGGGCGCGCGCGAGTTCTTCGGCGAGCTGGGGCTGCTGATCGGCGACCACGCCCGCGCCGCGTCGGCCACGGCCATCGCCGATGGCGTGCTGCTGGAGCTGAAGAGCCACGAGTTCCAGGTGCTGGTCGACCGCAATGCCGGGCTGGTCTCGCATTTCCTGCGCCGGGCCATCATGCGCGTGGTCTCCAACGAGCAGGGTCTGATCCACCGCCTGCGCCGCCGCAATCAGGAGCTGCAGGCCGCACTGGACAGCCTGCGGGTCACTTCGCACCGGCTGGACAAGAGCGAAGAGCTCAACCGTACCGACGAACTGACTTCGCTGTACAACCGCCGCGGCCTGGCCATGTTCCTGGAGCAGGGGCGCAACAACGGCGGCTACCACGGCTACGGCCTGCTGCTGATCGACTGCGACCGGTTCAAGGTCGTCAACGACATGCACGGGCATCTGCTTGGCGACCGCGTGCTGCAGAGCGTGGCCAACATCCTGCGCTCGCTGTCGGCCTCGCAGGATTTCGCGTGCCGGTTGGGCGGCGACGAATTCTGCCTGCTGCTCAAGGCCCAGCATCGCGAAGAGATGCTGCGCTACGCCGATTTCGTGGTCAGCACCGCGCGCGCGCTGCAGCAGATGCAGCCGTCGCCGCCGCTGATCACCACCCTGAGCGTCGGCGCCTGCCTGATCGATCCGTCGCGCGACTGGAACGATTGGTACGCCCAGGCCGATCAGGCGCTGTACCGCGCCAAGAGCGTCGGCGGCGATCGCGTCGAGTGGCAGGACTGACGGGCGGAGCGGCGAACAGATGAACGATATCGGCCGTCTCCCGCTGGAAGGTCCGCAGTTGCGGACGCTGCTGCTGACCGATCTGGTCGATTCCACCGGTCTGGTGGAACGCCTGGGCGACACGCCGGCCTCGGAGCTGTTCCGCGAACACGACCATCTGGTGCTGAAGCTGCAGCAGGAATGGCGCGGGCGCCTGATCGACCGTTCCGACGGCCTGCTGCTGTTGTTCGAACGGCCTATCGATGGCCTGGGTTTCGCGCTGGATTACACGCGCGGCCTGCGCGAGCTCGGCAAGACGCGCGGGCTGGAGCTGCAGGCGCGCGCCGGCCTGCACGTGGGCGAGGTGCTGACCTGGAAGAACAGCGATGCGGCGGTGTCGGTCGGGGCCAAGCCGCTGGAAGTGGAAGGCCTGGCCAAGCCGATGGCAGCGCGCCTGATGACCCTGGCGCGTCCAGGCCAGGTTCTGCTTTCGGCCGTGGCCGAATCGCTGACCCACCGCGCCGCGCGCGAACTGGGCGAACGCGGACAGAACCTGCTGTGGAAATCGTACGGTCGCTGGCGTTTCAAGGGCGTGCCCGAGGCGCAGGAAGTCTACGAGGTGGGCGAAATCGGCATCGCGCCGTTGCGCGCGCCTTCCAGCATCGCCAAGGCCTGGCGCGATACGCCGTTGTGGCGGCGGCCGGCGGCGCTGGCGGTGGAGACCTTGCTGGCCGTCGGCATCGGCGTGGGCGTGTGGTTCGTCATCAAGCCGCAACCGGCCATCGCCTTCGCCGAACGCGATTGGGTGGTGGTGGGCGATCTGCGCAATCTGACCGGCGAGAAGGTGCTGGACGATTCGCTGGAACAGGCTTTCCGCATCAGCCTGGAGCAGTCGCGCTACGTCAACGTGCTGAGCGACATGAAGGCGCGCGACACCCTGGCGCGCATGCAGCGCAAGCCGGATACGTTGCTGGACCGCGCGGTGGCGTCGGAGATCGCGCTGCGCGACGGCGTACGCGCGGTGATTCTGCCGACGGTGTCGGAGGTGGGCGGAAGAGTGCGGGTGAGTGCGGAAGTCATCGATCCCAACAGCCAGACCACGGTCTACGCCGAGTCGGCGGACGGTACCGGAGCCGATTCGGCGCTTGAGTCCATAGACAAGGTGACCGCGGCGCTGCGCGGCAAGTTGGGCGAGGCGCTGGCGTCGGTGGAAAAGGATTCCGAACCTCTGCCCCAGGTTACGACCAGAAACCTGGACGCTTTGCGCGCCTATGCTTTGGGGCAGAAATCCTTCGCGCGTGGCCGATATGAAGAGGCCTACGATTTCTATGCGCGAGCCACCAGCCTGGATTCGAAGTTCGCTCTTGCCTACGTAGGCCAGATGCGGGCGCGGAATGCGCTCAACGATCTCGCCGGCGGCGCGAAGTATCTGCGCACCGCAATCGACTTGCGCCAGAGCCTTCCGCCGCGCGATCAGATGTACCTCGAAGCTTGGGTCGCCGAAGTGGATGAGCCGGGGAAGTCGCTGGAAAAATGGCGGCAGATGGCAAGCATGTATCCCGACTTCTTCCGTGCCTCGGCCAACGTCGGCTATGCATTGCATGCGCGAAACCGCTACAAAGAAGGCCTGGGTTACGCCAAACAAGCCGCATCGCCGAAGAACGAGTTCCAAGCCCTGTCCTGGGATCTGGTCGGACGGCTCGCCTTGGGCCTGGAGAGCTACGATGAGGCGAAGCAGGCGTTCTTGAAAGCGAACGCGATGAGCGGCACTTCGGCGGCCGGCCGGCTGGCCAACACTTATGCGGCGCAACGGCAGTTCGCCGCGGCCGAGAGCGCGTGGAAGCGCAATACGCAGAAGGCGGGCGTCCCCTTCGATCACGTGACCATCGCGCTGGATCAGGGCAAATGGAAGGAAGCGCGCAGAGAAGCGGACGTGCTGCAAACCCAGGCCGCGGAAGGTTCGCTGCGGGGTCGCCAAGCGCAGGTTCCGCTGGCGACCGTCCAATGGTTGCAGGGCGACCAGGCGCATGCGCTCCGGACGTTGAGCGCGATCGCGGACCGTTCGATCGCTGCGGCCAAGCCCTCCAACGTCAATTCCGATTCGTTGGACGACGCCTATGTTTCCATGGTCGCCGGAATCCTCGCGCAGAGGATGGGCGATCAGAAAATAGCGCGACGGGTCATGGACGGGCTGCAGAGCCGTGGCGATCTGCTCGCAACGCCTCCGGTCAACACGTTGTATGCCGTGTTGCGCGCCAATGAGTTGCGTATCGACGGAAAACCGCAAGACGCCGCCAAGCTCCTCGAGACCGTGAGCGATGGTGGCGAGTCCTTGCAGGTCAGGCGTGCCCTCTTCGATGCCTATGCGGCACAAGGACAAGGTGAGAAGGCTCTGGCGCAGGCCCAATGGCTTTCAAGGCACAGAGGCCGCGCATACAGCGAACTCGGTTGCGGGTGGTGCCAGCAGGCTCTGAACGTAGCCGATACTACGCTCGCGAACCTGCTGGCGGCAGAGCAGTTGTCTTCCATGGGCCGCCATGCGGAAGCACGGCAGCAGTTGCAGCTGTTCGATCGCCAATGGCCGCCGACCGGCCTGCCCGACTACTTGAGAGTGCGACGCGACGCGCTGGTAGCCACGTTCAATTGAATCGGGCTTTGCGACATCCCTGCGGTGAATTGCTTCAGTAGTTCATCCCTCGCCTTGACGATGTCCGCCTTGGGCGCGATGCGGTCTACTTGGCAGCAGTCGTAAATCCCACCGGCATCGCCGGCGCCCGCTTCCTTGTGGCCAACGCTCAGCAGCGCGGCTTTCGGATCCTTCTTGAACAGCCGGCGAAACTCGTTGTCCGTGCTCAGCTTGTCCAGCAGCTTGCCCGCGACCTTCGGATCAAGAGGCGCGGCCTTCCCCGACGCGCCCGTCTTCTTAGTTGCCATGTTGTTCCCCGGTTAAAGGCCTCGAAACGGGCCTCTTGCGCGACAATCTAGCCTTGTCCGTGTTGCCAAACAACCGTAGGGTTGCGTCGATATCGAAACAGGGGAAGGCACCATGAAGGTGCGCCGTTGCAAAGTGCTGTACCTGGAACCCCGGGAAGAGGTGGGTTTCGACCTGGAAATGCTGCTGGCGGGCGGCAACGGACTGCGCCGCGAGCTGGGCTGGGTCGCGCTGGCGCCGCACCTGGGTGCGGAAATCGGGGTCGACGCCGCCGAATGCGAGTTGCTGGGCGCCCTGAGTCCCGACGAGTGGATCGACAGCGGCACGCTGGCCGGCCATGGGGCGGTGAAGAGCCTGTTGAAGAAGGGCCTGATAGTCGGCACCGGCAAACGCCACGCCATCCATCGCGAATGCGACGAGGCCTTGCGCGACGTGCACTGGCATCCGCTGGCCGCGACCTTGCATGCCTTCACCCGCTGGCAGGAGGCCGATGCCGTGCAAGCCATGCAGGACACCGGTACCGAAACCGCGGGCGAATTGCGCCAGGTCCTTGGCGCGCCGCCAGTGGAAGCGATGGACCGCGGCGAGGAAAGCCAGCGCATCCTGCTGCCGCGCACCGCCCGCACCGACTTCGACCACCTGCTGGCCCGCCGCGCCACCTGCCGCAATTTCGATGCGGAACGGCCGTTACCGTATGCCTTGTTCGCGCAGCTGATCGAGCGCGTATTCGCCGCCCATTCGCAGGTGCGGGTCAGCGACGACACCGTTTTCCTGAAGAAAACCAGCCCTTCCGGCGGCGGTCTGCATCCGGTGGAGGCCTATCTGATCGTGCAGAACGTCGAAGGGCTGGCGCCTGGCCTGTACCACTACCACGCCACAACCCACGCGCTGGAGCCGCTGCCGCCACCCGACCAGCCCTTGTACGATCTGGCCATGCAGGCCGTCGCCCGGCAGGACTGGTTCGCCAACGCGCACGTCATGGCGCTGATGGCGCCGCGCTACGACCGGTCCTTCTGGAAGTACCGCAATCACGCCAAGGCCTATCGCGCCATTACCCTGGAAGCAGGGCACCTGTCGCAGACCTTGTACCTGTCGGCCACCGAAGCCGGCCTGGGCGCCTACATCACCTGCGCCATCAACGAAGTGCCGCTGGAACGGGCTTTCGGCCTGAATCCCATCAGCGAAGGAGCGCTGGCGATCTGCGGTTTCGGCTGGCGCGGCGAGGAGATGGTGACGATGGAGCTGGATCCGGCCGGCGAAGTCTGGCGCATAGAAAATCCCTCGTAGGTCGGGGCTACGCCCCCCGACGCGCTTGGAGCGTCGGAGTCCCCGTGTGTCGGGGACGTAGCCCCGACCTACGGCGTGCTGCGCCGCAGGCCATCGCCTGGGTCCACATTCGCCCAGGGCACATGGTCTTCCCAGTACGCATGCATCTGCGGCGCACGGTCCACCGGCGTAGTGAAGTGGGCCAGGGCGATATGCAGCTCGCCGGGCCAGCGGCTGGAGCGGAAGAACATCATCGTGCCGCAATGGCTGCAGAAGCCGCGTTCGGCGCCGGGCGTGGATTCGTACCAGCGCAATCGTTGCTTGGGATCGTCGAACACGCATTGCATGGAATCCATTCCCACCCAGGTCACGAACGCGGCGCCATGCGCGCGGCGACACAGACTGCAATGGCAGTGCGCCACCCACTTGCTGGGCAGCGCGGCTTCCAGTTTCAAGTCGCCGCAGAGGCATTGGGCGTTGGCGGTGGTCATGGAGAGCTCCTCCGTGCCGTTACTCTCGGTCGTCATCCCCGTCTGCGCGGGGATGACGATGAGAAATATTGCCAGGTCGGAATTACTACTTCTTGATTTCCTGCTTATGGGTTTTCAATGCGTCGGCCAATCCCGGCACGCCATCGGCGCCGGTCGGCACGCTGATGCTGGAGCCTTCGAAGTCGTTGCCGATGGGCTCCGCGCGACCGCCCAGGCACTTGCCGAGGAAGCCCTCGGCCACCGCATTGAACGCCTTGCTGTTCTGCGGCCGCGCGAAGCCATGGCCCTCGTCGGGGAACAGCACGTAGGTCACCGGGATGTTCTTGGCCTTCATCGCGTTCACGATCTGATCGGCCTCGGCCTGCTTCACGCGCGGATCGTTGGCGCCCTGGCCGATCAGCAGCGGCTTGGTGATCTTGTCGGCGCGGGTCAGCGGCGAACGCTCCACCAGCCATTGCTTGCCGGCCTCGGTGCGCGGGTCGCCCATGCGCTTGGCAAGCTGCTCGTAGAAGCTGGCCCAATAGGCCGGCACCGTGCTGAGCAGCGTATTGAGGTTGGACGGGCCCACGATGTCCACGCCGCACTTGAACGCGTCCGGCGTGAAGGTGACGCCGACCAGCGTGGCGTAACCGCCGTAGCTGCCGCCCATGATGGCCACCTGGTCCGGCGTGGTGACGCCTTGCTTCACCGCCCACTGCACCGCGTCCAGCAGATCGTCGTGCATCTTGGCCGCCCATTCGCCGTTGCCGGCGTTGGTGAACTCCTTGCCGAAGCCGGTGGAGCCGCGATAGTTCACCTGCAGCACCGCATAGCCGCGATTGGCCAGCCATTGCGGGGTGCCGCTGTAGCCGTAGCCGTCGCGCGCCCATGGGCCGCCATGCACCATCAGCACCATGGGCACCGCGGCGTCCGCCTTGCCGTCGTTGTTGGCGTCGGCGCTCTTGGGCAGGGTCAGGTAACTGACCAGGGTCAGGCCGTCGCGCGATTTGATTTCCTGCGGCCACTGCGCAACCAGCGGCTTGCCGTCCAGCGCAGGGCGCGCGGAGAACAGCTTGGTCAGCTTGCCGCCGTCGCCGCGATCGTAGCGGTAGTACACCACCGGCGCTTCGGCCGCCGAATACGTCACGATCCAGGTCTTGTCGTCGTAGGTGCGGGCATTGACGCCGACTTCGCCCGGGCCGATCGCTTCCAGTTTCTTCAAATCGGCGGCGATGCCGGCATCCAGCGGCGACCATTGTTCGCGCAGATAGTCCACCGCCACCGCCTGCACCACCCCGGTCTTGGGATCGGTCAGCGAATTGCCCACATCGGCGCGCTTGTCCTCGAACACCAGCGTCTTCTTGCCGCTGGCCACGTCGATGGCGTACAGCGCCGCGGTGTTGCGGCCGCGCGAATCCAGCATGTAGAGGGTCTTGCCGTCGGTGGTCAGCCCGCCGGGTTGGGTGGAAAGCGAATCCTCGAACGGGATGTCGTCGTACTTCTTCCAGCCGCCCTTGCCGTCCGGCTGCAGCACGTCCTGGCCGCCGTCGGGGCGGGATCTGGTTGCGTAACGCACGGTGTAATCGTCGTCCACCAGGTAGCCGCCGATTTCGTCTTCGTTCTTTTCCACCAGCGTGCGCTTGCCGTCGGAGAGGTCGACGCGATAGAGGTCGTGCCATTTCTGGTCGCGGTCGTTCATGCCCACCAGGATCGATTCCGGATGCGTATGGGTGGTGCCGACCACCTGGGCGGTGGTCTTCGGAAACGGGGTGAGGTCGGTGGCCTTGCCGGTGGCGATATCCACGCTGAAAAGATGGAAGTCTTCGTCGCCGCCGCTGTCGCGCAGGTACAGCAGGGTATCGGGCTGGTAGGACCAGAAATAATTACGGATGCCGCGCGCCTTGTCGCCGGTGACCGCACGCGCCTTGGAAGGATCGGCGGCCGGAGCGACCCACACGTTCATCACGCCCTCCGCCGGCGCCAGCCAGCTCAAGGTCTTGCCGTCGGGACTGATCAGCACGCTCGAACGTTCGGGGTTGCCGAACAGGGCATCGCGCGGAATCAGTTCGGTGCCTGCGATCTTTTGCGCGGCGGTGGCTTTGTCCTGGGCCAGCGCAGTGGTGATGCAGACGGACAGCAGCAGGGCGGTAGCGGGGAACAGGAAGCGCTGGGCGGATTTGTTCGACATCAGGCGGCTCTCCAAGCGAGGGTAGAGGTGCGGATGGCGAGCATCCGGCAGGCGTGGTTAAAGCGGGGTAGCGATGGGCAATACGCAGTGCAGTGGAGCATGCGGCCGTGGCCGGCGCATGTGACGCAAGGCAGGGGGTGTGCTCTGCCCCCTCCCTCGTGCGCAGCACAGGGGAGGGTTGGGGAGGGGTGTTTTTTGATCTTGATCTGTTTCTCTGGGGGATAGCGCTGATCAAGCGAAGGGCAGGCGCGGAGGGTTGTTCGCGAAGAGCACCCCTCCCCAACCCTCCCCTGCTTCGCAAGGGAGGGGCAGAGCTACGCTGCGCTCTGGATCGCGCCGCGATCCACGCGCCGGTAGCCCAGCGCCTCGGTCAGGTGCGGGGTAGCGATCTTTTCCTGCCCGGCCAGGTCGGCGATGGTGCGCGCCACCCGCAGGATGCGGTGCATGGAGCGGGCGGAGAGTTGCAGGCGCTCGATGGCGCGTTCCAACAGCGCCTGGTCGCGGTCGTCCAGGCGGCAATGGGCCATGGTTTCGGATTGTCCGAGCTGCGCGTTGGCCTTGCCCGCACGCGCATGCTGGAGCGCGCGCGCGGCTTCCACGCGCTGTCGCACCGCAAAAGTGGGTTCGCCCGCGGGCGCATCCGGGCGCAGGTCCTGCGGCGGCAGTCGCGGTACTTCGACATGCAGATCGATGCGGTCCATCAGCGGGCCGGAGATCTTCGCGCGATAGCGGCGGATGTTTTCCGGACTGCAGCGGCAGCGCCCCGACGGATCGCCGGCCCAGCCGCAGGGGCAGGGATTCATCGCCGCGACCAGCTGGAAGCGCGCGGGAAATTCCGAACTGCGCGCCGCGCGGGAGACGGTGACGGTGCCCGATTCCAACGGTTCGCGCAGCACCTCCAGAGCTTTCCTGTCCCACTCGGGCAATTCGTCGAGGAACAGAACCCCGTTATGGCTGAGCGAAATCTCGCCGGGGCGCGGATCGGCGCCGCCGCCCACCAAGGCGACCGCACTGGCGGTGTGATGCGGCGAACGGTAAGGGCGTTGCCGCCAACGCGAAGGATCCAGGCCGCGTCCGCTCACCGAGGCGATGGCGGCGGTCTCCAGCGCTTCGTCTTCGCTGGCTTCCGGCAACAGGCCGGGCAAGCGCGAAGCGAGCAGGGTCTTGCCGCAGCCGGGCGTTCCTATCAGAAGCAGGTGATGGTTGCCGGCTGCGGCCACTTCCAATGCGCGGCGCGCGTGCAGCTGTCCACGCACGTCGGCCATGTCGGGAATCAGGCTGAGTTGAGGCGGCGGCGCCTCGGCGATCGGCAGCGCCTTGCTGCGATTCAATGCCGCGCAAACTTCCAGCAAAGTGCGTGCGGTGTAGGCCTCCACTTCGCGCGCCAGAGCGGCTTCCGGGCCGCTGCCCAGCGGTACGATCAACTTGCGTCCGGCACGCGCGGCGGCCAGCGCTGCCGGAAGGATGCCGTCGACCGTGCGCAATTCGCCGGTCAAACCCAGTTCGCCCAGGAATTCGTATCCGCTCAACGCATTGCGGTCGATCTGCCCGCTGGCGGCCAGGATGCCGAGCGCGATGGGCAGGTCGAAGCGCCCGCCGTCTTTCGGCAGGTCCGCAGGGGCCAGGTTCACGGTGATGCGGCGCGCCGGGAATTCGAACTGCGCGCAGAGGATGGCGGCGCGCACGCGATCGCGGGATTCGCGTACCGCCGCCTCGGGCAGGCCCACGATATGCGTCTGCGGCAGGCCGCCAGAGAGGTGCACTTCCACCCTCACCGGAGGCGCGGACACGCCGGCCCGTGCACGGCTGTGCACCAGCGCAAGACTCATGGCGGCGGAGCCTTAGTGCTGCGGGGCTTGCGGGGAAGCCGGTGGAGAAGCCGGGGTCTCCAGCGCGGCGACCGCGCGCTCCAGCGCTTCCAGCTTCTCACGGGTGCGCAGCAGCACCGCGCGCTGTACGTCGAACTCTTCGCGCGTCACCAGGTCCAGCTTGGACAGGCCCGATTGCAGCGCGCTCTTGAAGGTCTGCTGCAGTTCTTCTTGCGATTCGCGCAGGCCCGGCGGCACCAGGTCGCTGAGGCGGCGGGCTAGGTCGTCGATGTGGTTGAGGTCGATCATGTAGGTTTCTCCGGCTGTGGGGGCAGCCTGAACGTATCGCCGCGACCGCGCCATCGGCTTTGTCTGCGGCGCGGCGTCAGGATATCCCGACGCCGTGCGGGAACTGCATTGAACCCGACCGCCCCGCGGCCCGCAAGCATGGCCCGCTGAACCGGGATATCCTTCGGCCAGACTTCTGGAGGCAATCACGCATGAAAATGATCATGGCCATCATCAAGCCCTTCAAGCTGGACGATGTGCGCGAGGCCCTGGCCGAGGCGGGCATCACCGGCATCACGGTGACCGAGGTGAAGGGTTTCGGCCGGCAGAAGGGCCATACCGAGCTCTATCGCGGCGCCGAGTACGTGGTGGATTTCCTGCCCAAGGTGAAGATCGAGGTCGCGGTGACCGACGACCAGGTGGACAAGGTCGTCGAAGCCATCGTCAAGGCGGCCGGCACCGGCAAGATCGGCGACGGCAAGGTGTTCGTGTATGCGCTTGACCGCGTGGTCCGCATTCGCACTGGCGAACTGGATTCCGACGCGCTTTGACTTAGCTCCCGTCCTGCCTTTCAACAACTGCAGTCAAGGCGCCAGTCGCGTGGCTTGACCGGTTCCCAGCATGGCGGTTCGCTTCATCGCCTTCCCACGTACAAGGATTACTCTGGCCGCGCCAGTCTCGGTGTTTATTCCCACCTGGACCATCCCGTCGGCCTCACCCTTGGCCTTCCAACTGCCATAGTGGCTCATGGGCCATTCCGAGCCAAAAGCGGTAATCGCCATGGTGGGCAGTTCCGCACCGTTGAGAAAGAAAGCGCCCTTCCTTTTGCTGTCCGGGTCTCGGCAAAATGCGAACGTTTCGTTGACCGCCGCCGGTTCGGCCGGATCGACCCAGCGAAACGGATGCGTGTAGAGCTGCACGTCGAATTCCCCGGTAGCGCCTGGCGTGTTGCTGCGAATCACGATCGGGCCCGTGCGTGCCGATGTTATGTTGATCTTCCAGCATTCTTCATAAGCTATTTTTGCTTTGGGCTGTGCTGCGGGCGAAGCGGAAACAACGATTAGCAGCAACGAGCCAAGCCATGCATACGGATGAGAGCGCTTCGCCGGCATGATTATTCCCCCAGCGCCTTGGCCACGAACGGCGGCGCCACCAGCACGCCGGTATGCAAGTGCGCGCTGTAGTACAACGTCTCGAACGATTTGCTGCTGGCGTCGCCCTCGCGGAAATCGAAACTGCCGCCCTTGCGCGCCAAGGTCACGCTCCACCAGCCGGTCGGATAGCAGGGTTGCGGGAACGGCAGCGTCTTGAAGGTGCTGAAGCCGGCCTTGCGCATTTCGCCGCGCATCTCGTTGATCAGGTCCAGCAGCGCCAGCGGTGACTCGGACTGCTGCACCAGGATGCCGTCGTCCTTCAACGCGCGGAAGCAGGATTCGTAGAACGCCTTGTTGAACAGCCCCTCGGCCGGGCCCACCGGATCGGTGGAGTCCACGATCACCACGTCCACGCTACCGGCCGGGCAGTTGGCCATGTAGGCCACGCCGTCGTCGAACAGCAGCTCGGCGCGCGGGTCGCCGTTGCTGTCGCACAGCTCGGGGAAATACTTCTCGGACATGCGCGTGACCTGTTCGTCGATATCGCACTGGGTCGCGCTCTGCACGCCCTGGTGCTTGAGCACCTCGCGCAGCGTGCCGCAATCGCCGCCGCCGATGATCACCACGCGCTTGGGGTCGGCGTGGGTGTACAGCGCGGGGTGGGAAATCATCTCGTGGTAGAAGAAGTTGTCGCGCGTGGTCAACATCACCGCGCCGTCGATCAGCATCAGATTGCCCCAATCGGTGGTGCCGTAGATCTCGATCTTCTGGAACGGCGATTGCACCTCGTCCAGCTTGCCGGTGGTGCGGAAGCCGATGGCCGAGCCGGTGGGCTGGAAGTGTTCGATGTACCAGTTGCTGTCGTTCGTCATCGCCGGGGCTCAACGGTCAGGGGGCGCGAATTGTACCGGATGCCGCGTTACAGGCCGGCTGCGATGGCTTAGCATTCCGGCACGACGGCACAGGGAACCGCGGATGCATTCAGTGGAAGCGCGACGGAAGCTGGTGGAACGGCTAGAGCAGGAGGCCGAAGAGGCGCCGGCCCGGTACCGCCTGAAGCTGTCGCTGCTGGCCGCGTTGGGCTACGCAGTGCTGGTGGGGGCGCTGGCGCTCACGCTGGGGCTGCTGGCGTTCATCGTGCTGTACATGCTGATCGTGCGCCCGCCCGCCGATCCCTACATCGTCATCCCGATCATCGTGCTGGGCATGGCCGGTACGGTGGTGCTGCGCGCGGTGTGGATCAAGTTCGTGCCGCCGGAAGGCCACCACCTGCAGCCGGACGAGGCGCCGGAGCTGCGTGCCGAAGTCGAGCGGGTGCGCACCGCGGTGGGCGCCAAGCCGCTGCAAGGCATCGTCATCAACGCCGAGTTCAACGCTGCGGCGGCTTATGTGCCGGACGGCTTGGCACTGTGGCGGCACAAGCATTACCTGATCCTGGGACTGCCGTTGCTGCAAGCGCTGGACCGGCGCGAACTGACGGCGGTCATCGCGCATGAGTTCGGCCACTTCCACGGCCGGCACGAACGCTTCGCCAGCTGGATCTACCGGCTTCGCAGCAGCTGGCATCGGCTGATGGAAGGCATGGCGCACGGCGGCATGGGCGGGGGCGGACAGCTGCTGTGGCTGTTCTTCCGCTGGTACGCGCCGTACTTCGACGCCTACAGCTATGTGCTGGCGCGCCGCCACGAATACGCCGCCGACGCGGTGGGCGCGCAAGTGGCCGGTGCGGACGCGATGGCCAGCGCGTTGGTGCGGACCGAGCTGGCGTCGGACTGGCTGCAAGGCGAGTTCTGGCCTGAGGTGGAGCGCACGGCGCGCGTGCAGTCCTATCCGCCGATGGAAGTGCAGGAACGGCTTGCCGAGCGCCTGGAACGGAACCTGTCGCAGCACGCGCGCATTTCCGCCCGATTGCTCAACCGCGAATCGGGACCGGACGACACCCACCCGACCCTGGAAAAGCGCCTGGCGGCGCTGCGGATCGACAAATCCCAGCCCATCGAACGGGTCGCGACGGAATCGGCAGCCATGCTGCTGGGTGACCGTCTGGTTCCGCTCAGGGAGCGCTTCAGCCGCGAATGGCAGACCGTCGCCAAGCCCGAATGGCAGGCGCTGCATCGCCAGTCGGAGATCGAGCGCAATCGCCTGGCCGAGCTGGAGGCGCACCCTACCCATACGCCCGCCGAGGCGATGGAACTGGCCTGCCTTTCGGAAGATCACCGGTTGGGCGTAGACGCCTTGCCGCTCTACCTGTCCGCGCTGGAGCGCGCGCCTTCCGACGCGCGCGGCCAGTACCGGCTCGGCGCGCTGCTGCTCAAGCGCGAGCGCGAAGCCGAAGGCATCGAACGCCTTCAGCGGGCCATGGAGCTGGACGCGTCGCTGATACCGCCCGTGTTGCGCTGCCTGGACGATTACACGCGCGGTTTGCCGGCGGAATCGGCGGTCGTCGCAACCGTCGATGCACTGCGCGCACGCTATCTGCCGCAGGCGTACGCATCCGGAAACCGCAACGCGTCGGTCGGCGAGGAGGATCTGCTTCCGCATGCCCTGGGGGACGCGCAGCTGCGCGACCTGACCCGAACGCTGAGAGGCTACGACAAAATCCGCGGCGCCTGGATCGCGCGCAAGCGGCTGCAGGGCACCGAGGTGATGCCGCACTACCTGATCGCGCTGGACTGGGCGGGTTCGGTCGCCAGCGAACAGGCGGCGTTGCCGCGTATCGCCGGCCAGTTGGCGTTGTCCGGCACCTGCACCGTGCTCACCTTCACCAGCGAGGCGGCGCTGGCACGGCGGATCAAGCAGGCCATGGGCGAGCCGGCCTACCGGCGGCCGTAACCGGAGCGGCACAACGACGGCGTTAGAATGCGCGTCCGTTTTCGCCACCAGAGCCCGCCCCATGTCCAGCTGGTCCCAAGACCAAGCCCGCAAGACCTATTCCATCCCGCATTGGGCGGAAGGGTATTTCGACGTGGACGCGGCCGGCCATGTGGTGGTCAGTCCGAAGGGCGCCGAAGGCCCTTCGATCTCGCTGCCCCAGGTGGTGGACAACGCACGCGCCAACGGCGCGCGCATGCCGCTGCTGGTGCGCTTCCCGGACATCCTGGGCGATCGCCTGGGCAAGCTGCAGGCCGCGTTCGGTCAGGCCATGCAGGAATGGGAATACGCCGGCGGCTACACGGCGGTGTATCCGATCAAGGTCAACCAGCATCGCGGCGTCGCCGGCACGCTGGCCTCGCACACCGGCGAAGGCTTCGGCCTGGAAGCGGGCAGCAAGCCCGAACTGATGGCGGTGCTGGCGCTGTCGCGGCCGGGCGGGCTGATCGTGTGCAACGGCTACAAGGACCGCGAATACATCCGTCTGGCGCTGATCGGCCGCAAGCTGGGCCTGCAGACCTTCATCGTCATCGAAAAGCCGTCCGAGCTGGCGCTGGTGATCGAAGAGGCCAAGGCATTGAACGTGAAGCCAGGCTTGGGCGTGCGCATGCGCCTGGCCTCGCTGGGCGCGGGTAAGTGGCAGAACAGCGGCGGCGACAAGGCCAAGTTCGGCCTGTCCCCGCGCCAGGTGCTGGACCTGTGGAAGGAACTGCGCGACAACGGCCTGCAGGATTCGCTGGGCCTGCTGCATTTCCACATGGGTTCGCAGATCTCCAACGTGCGCGACATCGCCAACGGCATGCGCGAGGCCACGCGTTAT
>DASVNG010000024.1:0-26059 GCA_036383995.1 Pseudoxanthomonas sp. | reverse complement strand
TGGGTGGTTGGGGGCTACCCGCTCGCGGGGGGACGCCGCTCCCACGCGTCACTCCCCCGTACAGCCGCGATGGCGCTGACAAGTCGCTAGGCCATAATGTCGCCGATGCCCGAACAGAATTCCCTGCCGTTCCCGGACGCGCCGCCACCGCCGTCCGACCCCGCACCAGAGCCCAAACCGCCGCTGGAGCCTTTCTCTGCGGGCCCGCGTCCGCCGACACGCCCGGCCAAACGCCCGCTCTGGGCCAACCTGATGAGCAAGCTGGCCGATCCCTGGCTGACCCCCAGCATCGAGCCCGAAGACCCGCGCCAGTATGTCGACGCCCGCCCGGTCTGCTACGTGCTGGAAGACTACGGCCTGTCCAACGCGCTGATCCTGGACCGTGCCTGCCGCGATGCCGGCATGCCTTCGCCGCTTTCCCCGCTGCCCGGCGATCCGCTGGGCCGCAAACGCGCCTATGTCGCCCTGTCGCGGCGCAACGCCGGCGCACTGATCCCGGAACCGGGCAGCACCAAGACCCACTCCGGCTCGCTGGCCCGTCTGTTGCAGGCCCATCGCGCCAACCCGGAACTGGACGTGCAACTGGTGCCGGTATCGATCTTCGTCGGCCGTTCGCCGGACAAGGCCAGCGGTTGGTTCTCGGTGCTGTTCTCGGAGAACTGGGCCATCGTCGGCCGCTTCCGTCGTCTGCTGGCGATTCTGCTGAACGGTCGCGACACCATCGTGCGTTTCGCCGCGCCGGTCTCGATCCGCGAAAGCATCGCCGAGGACCTGCCGCCCGAGCGCACCGTACGCAAACTTTCGCGCGTTCTGCGCACGCACTTCCACCGCATCCGCGAAGCGGTGATCGGTCCGGACCTTTCGACCCGTCGCTTACTGGTGGACCAGGTACTGGCCGCCGAGCCAGTGCGCGAAGCCATCGCCACCCAGGCCAAGCGCGACAACATCAAACCCGAGGATGCGTGGAAGAAAGCCCACGCCTATGCCTGGGAAGTGGCTGCCGACTATTCCAACCCGGTGGTGCGTTCGGCCAGCTTCCTGCTGACCCATGTCTGGAACCGCATCTACGACGGCGTGCTGGTCCATCACCTGGACAAATTCAAGGCGGCCGCGCCCGGCCATGAAGTGGTCTATGTGCCCTGCCACCGCAGCCACATGGACTACCTGCTGCTGTCCTATCTGCTGTACGAACGCGGCATCGTGCCGCCGCACATCGCCGCCGGCATCAACCTCAACCTGCCGGTGATCGGCACCATCCTGCGCAAGGGCGGCGCGTTCTTCATGCGCCGCAGCTTCCGCGGCAATCCGCTGTATTCGGCGGTGTTCACCGAATACGTGGCGCAGTTGGTCTCGGGCGGCTATTCGCTGGAGTACTTCATCGAAGGCGGACGTTCGCGCACCGGCCGCCTGCTGCAGCCCAAGGGCGGCATGATCTCGATGACCGTGCGCGCGTTCCTGCGCCAGCCGAAGAAGCCGGTGCTGTTCCAGCCGGTGTACATCGGCTACGAGAAGCTGCTGGAAGGCAACAGCTACCTGGACGAACTCAGCGGCAGGCCGAAAGAGAAGGAATCGATTTGGGCGCTGCTGTGGAGCATTCCCAAGGTGCTGCGGCAGAACTACGGCCAGGTGGTGGTGAATTTCGGCGAAGCCATTCCGCTGAGCGAAGTGCTGGCCAAGCATGCGCCGGAATGGGATGGCCAGGCGCTTGGCGAGGAAGACAAGCCGGCCTGGCTGTCCGACACCATCGATGCGCTGGCCGATCAGATCAACGTGCGCATCAACGCCGCCGCCGACGTCAATCCGATCAACCTGCTGGCGCTGGCCTTGCTGTCCACGCCCAAGCACGCGATGGGCGAAGCCGACCTGATCGCACAGATCGAGCTGTGCAAGACACTGCTGGCCGAGATGCCGTACTCGGACCGCGTCACCGTCTCCCCGCACACGCCCGAACGCATCATCGCCCACGGCCTGGACATCAACGTCCTGCAACGCATCAAGCATCCGCTGGGCGACGTGCTGGACGTGGTCAGCGAAGACACCGCGGTGCTGATGAGCTATTACCGCAACAACGTGCTGCACCTGTTCACCGCCGCCGCCTGGATCGCCTGCTGTTTCCAGACCAACCGGCGCATGGTGCGGCAGCGGGTGATCAAGCTGGGCCGCTCGCTGTACCCGTTCCTGCAGGCGGAATTGTTCCTGCCCTGGAACGAAGACGAATTCGCCGAACGCCTGGACAAGACCATCGACGTGTTCGTGCGCGAAGGCCTGCTGGAGCAGGTGAACGAAGACGACGGCGGCATCCTGCAACGCAACGCCGGCCAGACCGACGAAGTGTTCCGCCTGCGCGCCATCGGCCATTCGCTGCAGCAGGCGTTCGAGCGCTACTACATCGCCATCAGCGTGCTGGTGAAGAACGGCCCCGGCGTGCTGGGCGCGGCGGAACTGGAAAGCCTTTGCCAGCAATCCGCGCAGCGCCTGAGCCTGTTGTACGCGCCGGCCGCGCCGGAGTTCTTCGACAAGGCGTTGTTCCGCGGCTTCATCCAGAAACTGCGCGAACTGAAGCTGGTGTGGCCCGACGAGAACAGCAAGCTGGTGTTCGACGAACGCCTGGACGCCTGGGCCAAGGACGCCAAGGTCATCCTGGGCCGCGAGCTGCGCCACACCATCGAGCGGGTGAGCCCGGAAGCGGCCAAGCCCGAGGTCGAGGCCGCACCGCAGGACTGAGCGCGACGCGATCCCGCTCTGCCCCCTCCCTTGCGCGCAGCGCAGGGGAGGGGGCAGAGCACGACAGCGATCGGCGCGCCGCCGATAGGGCTCATCCGTCAACGCTTGCTAAAGCGCGGAGCTCTTTTCCGGGAAAGTGCGCGTCAGCCACCCATGCGCGGCATTGCCCGCGACCGGATTGCGCACCAGCGACAGCAACGGCGAGTCGCATTCGCGCAGTAGCGCGGCAGCGTCGACCACCAGACCCATGCGCAGCAGGGCCAGGCCGGAGGGCAATACGGTCGGCGGCAGGTATTCGCGGAAACCGTAGTGCTCGAACACGCTGTACAGGAACGGCTGGCAGGCGATCAGGCCGAACTGGATGCCCTGTTCGTGGGCGTGGCGGTAGGTTTCCTCCACCAGCGCATCGACCACGGCCTTGGCGCGCCGCTCGGCCTGCACCGCGAAACGCGTGCATACCGCCACCCGCTCCAGCGGCCAGGTGCGCGCGAAGCGATCTATCTGGAACAGGCTGCCGTATTCGACCTGCACCGCCGCCGAGCCGAAATCGTGCATGCGCAAGGTAGCCACGGCCTGGCGGCCCTCTTCCACCACCACCACCGTGCCGCTGGCGTCCAATCCGTCGGAGACGCGTCGGCTGTTGAGCTTGTCGTGCTTGCCTTGTTCCTGGAAATACACCTCGCGGCGCAGCCGCTGCACATCGCCCAGCGGTTCGCCCGGCTGGATGCGCCGCACCCGCAGGGGTTCGCCCCGCGAAGGCCGCGATCCACGCAGCAGCTCACGACCCGTGGGGTCGTAGCTGCCGGTCGGCGTGGGAATAGGTGCAAGGTTGTCGTTCACCGCAAATCCTGGAAACAGAAGAAAACGAGCTGCTGTTCACAGTTACGCAAACTTCGGGCCAACCCTGAATGACGTGTTTTGGCCGTGCATCCTGCTTTCCTGGCCGGTTATCGGCAGCGTGTCATGCCTGGCAAAGCGAGGGAGTGACGCGATGCGTCAGTAACAAGCCCCCTCCCCTGCTTCGCAAGGGAGGGGGAAGAGCATTACGCCGGTTCGTCGGGGATCAGCGCGCTTTCCAGCCGGGAGATGCAGTCCTTCAGCCACAACTTGCGCTTCTTCAGGCGCTTGATGGCGATCTCGTCGGCCTGGATGTCGGCGATCAGGCGATCGATTTCAGCGTCGAGGCTGCGGTGCTCGAGCTTGAGCTCGGACACGCGGCGGGTGATTTCGGAAAGGCTCAGGGGTTCCACGCGGCCAGCGTACACCGCAGGCCCGGCGCCCGTCACCGCGGACGCGGCCGGTACAATGGGACGCTCAAATGACTGCTGTCAGCCCCCTCCCTTCCCCTTTGCGCGACCCCGCTCCCCGCCTTGCGGCAGGGGCCGACGGCAAGCGCGCCTCGCGCCTGCGCAAGCAGGTCGGGCAGGCCATCGCCGACTACGGCATGATCGAGGCCGGCGACAAGGTCATGGTCTGCCTGTCGGGCGGCAAGGACAGTTACACGCTGCTCGATGTGCTGCTGCAATTGCGGAAGAAGGCACCGGTGGAATTCGAACTGGTCGCCGTGCACCTGGACCAGAAACAGCCCGGATACGACGCTGCCGTGCTGCCCCGCTACCTGGAGCGCATCGGCGTACCGTTCCAGATCATCGAACAGGACACCTATTCGGTGGTCAGCCGGGTGATTCCGGAAGGACGCACGATGTGTTCGTTGTGTTCGCGCCTGCGCCGGGGTGCGCTGTACGCGCATGCGGCCGCCCACGGCTTCACCAAGATCGCGCTGGGCCACCATCGCGACGACGCGGTGGCCACGTTCTTCCTCAACCTGTTCTTTCACGCCAAACTCAGCGCCATGCCGCCCAAGCTGCTCAGCGACGATGGCCGGCATGTGGTGATCCGTCCGCTGGCCTATGCCAGCGAGGCGGATATCGCGGCGCATGCCGAAGCGATGGCTTTCCCGATCATTCCCTGCGACCTATGCGGTTCGCAGGACAATCTGCAGCGCAAGCAGGTGCAGAAGATGATGGCGGCATGGGAAGCCGAAACCCCCGGCCGCATCGATCAGATCGCGCGGGCGCTGGCGCGGGTGGAGCCTTCGCAGCTGGCGGATCCCGATTTGTTCGATTTCCTGGGGCTGACCGTCAAAAACGAAGTCGTCATCCCGGCGCATGCCGGGATCCATCCCTCGCCGCACGCGTAGTCGGGTCCCGGCATACGTCGGGATGACCGCCCTTAATTTTCGGTTTTCGCTCCGCTTCTTATTTCCTTATTCCTCGGATAACTGATGTTCTTTCGCAACCTGACCCTGTTCCGCTTCCCCACTACCCTCGATTTCTCCCAGCTCGACAGCCTGATCGCCGAAGTCCCGCTCAAGCCAGTCGGCGCGCTTGAACTTTCCTCGCGCGGTTTCATCTCGCCATTCGGCCGCGACTCCGAGGAGCTCTCGCACCGCATCGGCAATTCCATCTGGCTGACCGTCGGCGGCGAAGACCGGCTGCTGCCGGCCGCGGTGGTCAACGACCTGCTGGGCAAGAAGCTGGCCGAGATCGAGCAGAAGGAAGGCCGAAAACCCGGCGGCCGCACCCGCAAGCGCATCAAGGAGGATCTGGTGCACGAGCTGCTGCCGCGCGCCTTCGTACGGCCCTCGCGCACCGATGCGCTGCTGGACCTGGAGCATGGCTTCGTGGCCGTGGACAGTTCCTCGCGCAAGTCCGCCGAGAACGTGGTCTCCGAAATCCGCCATGCGATGGGCAGTTTTCCCGCGCTGCCGTTGAACGCGGAAGTGGCGCCGCGCTCCATCCTGACCGGCTGGATCGCCGGCGAACCGCTGCCCGAAGGCCTGGCCCTGGGCGAGGAATGCGAGATGAAGGACGCGATGGACGGCGGCGCGGTGGTCAAGTGCCAGAACCAGGACCTGCAGAGCGACGAGATCGCCAAGCACTTGGAGGCGGGCAAACAGGTCACCAAACTGGCGCTGACTTTGGACGACCATCTGTCCTTCGTGCTCGGCGAGGATCTGATCATCCGCAAGCTCAAGTTCCTGGACGGCGCGGTGGACCAGTTGGAGAACACCGAGCGCGAAGACCTGCGCGCGGAGCTGGATGCGCGTTTCGCCCTGATGAGCGGCGAAGTGAAGCGTCTGTTCGCGGTGCTGGAAACGGCCTTGAAGTTGAGCAAGGCCGAGGCCTGAGGCCGGGGAAAACGCAACCCCTGATGAAGGTCCCGCGAAAACGCCGCGGGACTTTCTTTTTCATGCGCCATAATCCGCCGTATGCCGCTGCGCCGCCTCCGCATCCTGCCCCCGCGCTCCGTCGAGCGCGATGTGGTCACCCTTGAACTGGCGGGCAGCGGACAGGTCGATGTGCAGCGCGTGCGCGACCCGCGCGCCAAGCGAATCAAACTGAGCGTGGACGAGCGCGGCGCGCGGCTGACTCTGCCCGCACGCGCCAGCCTGGTGTCCGGCGACCGCTTCCTGCAGGAACACCGCCACTGGCTATCGGTGCAACTGGAGAAGTACTCCAGCAACGACGCCTCGCCCGCACTGGCGCGCGGCACCACCGACCGCCTGCCCCTGCGCGGAGAGCAGGTGCCGCTGCATTGGCGCGAGGGACGTTATACGCGGCTCACTCACGAACCGGATGGCCTGCACTTCCATTCCCCCGCCAGAGCCGGCGACGCCGCTTTGCGGCGCGTATTGCGCGAGTTCTACGAAGCCCAGGCGCGGGCCGACATGGGCCGCTGGCTGCCGAAATACCTGCCCGGCCTGCCGCATGCGCCGGCCCGCCTGCGCCTGAAGGTCATGTCGTCGCAATGGGGTTCGCTGAGTCCGGACGGTTCGCTGGCGATGGACCTGTCGCTGGTGCTGGGGCGGCCTTCGGCATTCGAATACGTGCTGGTGCACGAACTCTGCCACCTGATCCACGCCAACCATTCGCCCAGGTTCTGGCATGAGGTGGAATCCCGCTTCCCGGCCTGGCGCGACGAACGCGAGTACTTCCATGCGCAAGGCCGCCAGCTGAAAGCCAGCCTGCGCGCGCTGATTTCCGCGTAGGTCGGGGCTACGCCCCCGACGCACGGAAACCCTGTCGTCTGCGCACGTCGGGGACGTAGCCCCGACCTACGGGTCGAAGAATCCGCCGATGGCGCGCGCCACTTCGATGGGCGCTTCCATATGCAGATGGTGGGTCCCCGGCAACACGACCAACTCGCCTTGCGGCAGCAGCGCCGCGCGATCGCTGCGCAAAGGTTCCGGCAGGTAGGTCTGGGGCGGATCGGCGAAAATCACCCGGACCGGGCATTCGATGCCGGCGATCAGTTGTCGCACCTGCGTTTCGGTCATGCGCTGCAGCGCGGGCAGGGTGAGGCGCGGGTCGCTGCTCCAGACGAAACCGCCTTCCACCGGCGCCACGCCGCGCTCCACCAGCAGCCGTGCACTGGCTTCGCTGAGCTGGTTGGCCTGCATGCGCGCGCGCACCGGCGCGGCCAGGTCGGGGAACACGCGCAGCTTCTTCGACGGCAGCGCGCGCGCCGCCGCCACGCCGTCGCGCAAGCGCTGCACGGTGCGCTCGGGCGCTTCGGCCAATGCTCCCAGCGCTTCGATGGCGACCAGCCGCTGCACCCGCTGCGGCAGCGACGCGGCCAGGATGCTGCCGATGCCCGCGCCCATGGAATGCCCCAGCAGCGCGAAGCTCTCCCAGGCCAGGCTGTCGGCCACGTCCAGAACGGCGTTCACCGTCACCAGCAGGTTGTAGTCGGCGCCGGACGGCAGATGCGCGCTGCGGCCGTGGCCCGGCAGGTCCAGCATCACCAGGTCCAGTTGCGGAAGTTGCGCGGCCAACGGCAGGAAACTGGCGGCGTTGTCCAGCCAGCCGTGCAGGGCCAGCACTTTGGTTCCGTTCGGGGTGCCGCTGCGCAGGCCGGTGATGCGCCCTAACGCAACGTCGAATGCGATCTCACGCGCCGTCACTGCTTCACCGCGCGTCGCGCCAGTTCCGCCAATGCATCGGCGTGCGCAGCCGAGTCGTTGAGGCACGGGATGTAGCGAAGCTCGCCGCCCTTTTCGGCGAAACCTTCGGCGAATTGCATCGCCACTTCTTCCAGCGTTTCCAGGCAGTCGACCGCGAAGCCGGGGCAGACCACATCGACCCGGCGCACGCCGCGCGCGGCCATTTCCGCCAGCGTCTTGTCGGTGGACGGCGCCAGCCAGCGTTCCTTGCCGAAACGCGACTGGTAGGTCAGCGTCCACTCGGAAGGCGTAAGCCCCAGCGCGGCCGCGATCGCCTGCACACTGTCCGCGCAACGTTGCGGGTACGGGTCGCCGTTGTCGGCGATGCGCTGCGGCAGGCCGTGGAAGGAAAACAGCAGATGCTCGCCGTGACCGTGCTGTTGCCGCCAGCGGGCGATGGAGCCGGCCACCGCTGCGACCCAGCGCGGATCGGTCGAATAGTCGTCGATGAACGCGACCGGCATGCCTGCCGCTTCCCGCTTCACCACGTCTTCTATCGAAGCGGTAGTGGTGCTGGAGTATTGCGGATAGAGCGGCAGCACCACGATTTTGTCGAACCCCTGCGCACGCAGGTCGGGCAGCAGGCCCTTCAGCGCGGGCTTGCCGTAACGCATCGCTGTGACGACCCGCCATTCCGGAAGCCGTGTTTGCATGGTGGCGGCCAGACGCTGGGTGTAGACGGCCAGCGGCGAACCCTCCGGTAGCCAGATCTTGGCGTATTTGGCCGCCGCTTTCGGGCCACGCAGGGGCAGGATGACCAAGTGCAGCAGCGGGCACCAGATCCAGCGGGTCAGCTGGACCACGCGGCGGTCGTGCAGGAATTCGGCCAGGTACCGCCGCACGGCCTTGGCCGTGGGTGCGTCCGGAGTGCCTAGATTGGCGACCACCAGGGCGATCCTGGGTGGGCTGTCGGGGGTTTCGGGCATCGGCACATGATGACAGATGCGTTTGCGCGGCCAGTAGGACGGGCAATGTCCGCCAGGGGTCGCGCGCGCGGACAGCGGCGGGCAAGTCTCCCTACTTCGAGAACGGCAGTGCAGGGCACCAGATGGATACGCCCAGACACAACTGCAAAACTCATCGACGATTCACGCTGCCGCGACTAGGCTCGGCTTGCAAGGCTGCACTATCAAGCTCTTAGCGCGCCTTCCTGCTGCACAACCTTGTCACCGAACCCTTTTCCGGAGTCTCCCATGCCTGTCCTTCGCCCCCTCCGAGGATCGCGTCTTCCGCGCCTGGTTCTGCTGCTGGCAATCGGCGCATTCGCCGGCCAGGCGCTGGCCGGGACCGAGGAAGACAAGCGCGCCAGCGATGCGGTGCGCGTGCTCAGCGAGATCCAGAAAATCCCCGAGCAAGGCATTCCCGACAAGCTGTTGGACGAAGGCCGCGCGGTGGTGGTGATTCCCGACACGCTCAAGGTCGGTCTGGTCATCGGTGGACGCCGCGGCCATGGCCTGATGTCGGTGAAGAGCCCCGATGGCAGCTGGTCGCAGCCGGTGTTCGTCAAACTCACCGGCGGCAGCATCGGCTTCCAGGCCGGCGTGCAGTCTTCGGACGTGGTGCTGGTGTTCCGCAACGACCGCAATCTGGAAAACATCGTCAACGGCAAGATCACCCTGGGCGCCGATGCCGGCGTGGCGGCCGGTCCGGTCGGCCGCAACGCTTCGGCTTCCACCGACGGTCAGTTGAAGGCGGAAATCTGGTCGTGGTCGCGCGCCCGCGGGCTGTTCGCCGGCGTGGCCCTGGACGGGGCGGTGCTGCAGATCGACGACGACGCCAACGTGGCGGTGTACGGCAGCGCCGCCACGCCGCGCGCCATCTTCGAAAGCCGCGCCGGCATACCTTCCGATGCCGTGGTCGGTTTCCGCGACCAGCTGGAGGAAGCCACCGCTATCGCCCGCGCCGCGCGCAGCGAGACGCTGCCGGCCGGCAATACGCCGGTGGCCGCGGCGGTGACTGTGACCGGTTCGTCGGCCGCCCAGCCGGAGCCCGTGCCTGCGACCAGCGAAGCCCAACCGCAGGGTTTCCAGCCCGTGGCCGACGGCGAAATCCGCAGCGAACCGCTGCCGACCACGCCATAGCGCGATTGCGGGCCGGTTTCGCAGTCCCCGGCCCGCAAGCTGCGCTATCCTGATGCCCTCATTTATTGGGCGAGCGCAGCATGGGCGGTTTGAGCATCTGGCATTGGATCATCGTGCTGGTGTTCTTGTTCATGGTCGCGGCCTTGCTCGCAGGGATAGTTGGCTTGACAGTTTGGATGGCGAAACGCAACGCTTCTACCAAGAATGACAAACACCCACAGAATCGCTAGATAACTAAACTCTGCGATACTCACCCCCCACTTCGTATAACACGCTAGAGCTAAAGCCATGGGCAGCATGAGTTGGATTCATTGGGCAGTCGTGCTGTTGATCGTACTGCTGGTTTTCGGCACCAAACGCCTGCGCGGTGCCGGCAAGGATCTGGGCGAGGCAGTGAAAGGTTTCAAGGACGGAATGAAGGACGACAAGCCCAACGGCCAGTTGGGCGACGACAGCGCGCGGTCCAAAGAAAGCAGCGAGTCGAAAGAACGCGACCGCGACGCGCATTGATTCCCCGGACCCAGGCCTATAGAGGCTAGAACCCGCCATGTTCGGCATCAGCGGCGGCGAGCTGTTCTTCATCGCCATCATCGCCTTGATCGTGCTCGGCCCCGAGCGGCTGCCCAAGGTCACGCGCCTGGCCGGCATGTGGGTGCGCCGTGCGCGCACGCAGTGGAATTCGGTGAAGGACGAACTGGAGCGCGAACTGGCCGCCGAGGAACTCAAGCGCAGCCTGCACGACGCGAAATCGGCTTTGCAGGACACCGAGCAGCGCATCCGCGACAGCGGCGCCGAAGCGCGGCGAGAGTTCGAGCAGATGCGCGCTTCGGTGCAGGAACCTGCAGGCGCCGACGCTCCCGCTGCCGATTCGCCAGCTGCCGACGCCCCTGCTTCGGACGAGACCTCGGAGTCCATGCCGTCGCCGCAACCGCAGGAAGGCAAGAGCGATGAATCGCGCAACGCCTGATTCCGAATCCGAATCCAGCCTGCTCAGCCATTTGATCGAGCTGCGCACGCGGCTGATGCGCGGGCTGGCGGGCGTGTTCGTGGTGCTGCTGGGGTTGCTGCCTTTCACCAGCAAGCTCTACAACTGGATCGCCGAACCGCTGATCGCGCGCCTGCCGGCTGGGCAGTCGATGATCGCCACCGATCCGGCCGGCGGTTTCATCGCACCGGTGAAGCTGGCGTTCTTCGTGGCGCTGTTCGTCGCCGCGCCCTGGCTGCTGTACCAGGCGTGGGCCTTCGTGGCGCCGGGTCTGTACCAGCGCGAAAAACGCCTGGCCGTTCCGCTGTTGGCTTCGGCGGTGGTTCTGTTCTATGCGGGCTGCGCGTTCGCCTACTTCCTGGTGCTGCCGTCGCTGTTCAAGTTCGTCATCGGCTTCACGCCCGAAGTCATCTCGGTGACTCCTGACGCAACCGCGTACCTGGATTTCGTGCTGGTGATCTTCCTGGCCTTCGGCGCCAGCTTCGAGTTGCCGGTGGCGCTGGTGATCCTGGTGCTGCTGGGTTGGGTGACGCCGGAACAGCTGAAGGAAGCGCGCGGCTACGCGCTGGTCGGCATCTTCGTGCTGGCGGCGGTGATCACGCCGCCGGATGTCGTGTCGCAGTTGTTGCTGGCCATTCCGATGTACCTGCTCTACGAAGCCGGCATCATCGCCTCCAAATGGATCACCCCGCGCGAAGCAAAAGAATCGTAGGTCGGGGCTACGCCCCCGACGCACGCAATAATTCGGATCTCCACTGCCCGTCGGCCACGTAGGGCCGACCTACGGCAAGGCAATTCGATCAGGCTTCGAGATGCGTCGGCATCGCCGCCGGATCCACCGCCGCCCCGCCACCGAGCATTTGCCGCCAGGCGTAATACACCGCACCGGCCATGAGCGGCATCAGCACCGCCATCAACAGCAGGTTCGAAACCCAGGCTGCGACTGTCTCCCCGGCGATCAGTTGCACCACCATCGCCAGCAGCTGGATGCCGATACTCAGCGCGAACAGCGCGATGAACAGCAGCACGTAGAACACCAGCATCGCCAGCAGGTTCTGCACGCAGGCACGGAAGCTGTTGCGCATGGCCTCGATCCCACCGTTGCCGCCGAACACGATGTCAGGCACCGCAACGAAGGTGAGCAGGCTCATCACGATCACAGCCGCGAACAGCATCAGCATCCACAGAAACAGCCTGCCGACCGGCAGCGCCTGCACCAGCGCCGGATCGGGTTGGCCGCCGGTCTGCGCCGTTTCCTGTAATTTGGCCACGACCTCGGCCAGGTGCTGCAGCTCGGCCGGACCAATCATCGCCACCAGCAGAATGCCCAGCACGAGTGCTGCCGCCAGTTGCGGCAACAGTGTGGCCAGCAGGCTTGGCGCGTCTTGGCTGCGCATGGAATGGAATAGGTGCGAGGGCGCGGCCGGTCGGCCTTCGTCGACTTCGCGCACCGCCCACAGCATGCCCGCGAACAGCAACGGTCCCAGCAAAGCCAACACCAGCTGCATCAGCAAGCCGAAGGTCACGTTCAATGCCATCGTCTGCACCGCCAGCATCGACAGCAGCCCCCAGATCACGCCCAGCAACCCCAGCGCCAGCGGCGCCTTGCGGATCAGCGCGAACGCGCCCAGCAGCCATTCCGCACCTGCGCCTGCAGGCACTTTGTTGATAATCGACATCCAGGGTTTTCCGATGGTCTTGGGGGATTTTTGTGGGGTCGCCGGACAGTCAGCGTGCGTGCAAACCGCGCGCGTGCTTGACGAAACGCCGCAATAGTTTGCGCGCCTGCGGCGCTGCCGTCACGTCGCGGGCGATGGTGGTGGGGCAACGGCCGGCCTGCTTCAACTCTTCGCCGCGGAAAGCGACGTAGCCGCGCATGTGGTGGGTGGCGAATTCGGGATGGAATTGCACGCCCCAGGCCCGGTCGCGCCAGCGGAAGGCGTGGCAATCGTCCTGCTCGGAACGGGCCAGCACCGTGGCTTCCTCCGGCGGTCGCAACACCGTTTGCACGTGGGTGGCATGCGCCGGGAAGGTGAGCGGCAGGCCCGAGAACAGCGGATCGTCCTGGGCCGGCGGATGCAGATCGATGCGCACCGTGCCCGATTCGCGCCCGGCCGGATTGTCGGCCACCTCCCCGCCCAGCGCATGCGCCAGCAATTGGTGGCCGTAGCAGATGCCCAGCAGCGACATGCCGTCGTGGGCGGCGTCGCGCAGCCAATCGGCGCTGCGCTCGCTCCACTCGGCACGGTCGGTGACCATCGCCGCCGAGCCGGTGACGATGACGCCGGCAAAGCCTTCGCGCCGCGGCAATACGCCGCCCTGTTCGACATTCACCACCACCGCTTCGCTGGCCTCCAGGCCGGCGGCCACGCGGATCCAATGCGGAAAGCGGCCGTAGCGGCGCAGCCGGGTGGCGGGTTGTCCGGTTTCGACGATCAGGAACGGGGCTTTGTGCAGGGTGTTCACGGGCAAAAACGAGGCCGGTCAGGAGCTTGCGCGCTTATACTAGCCCGCTTTTCCGCAGTGCAATAAAAAGCCATGACAGGACCCACGTTCCAGGGTTTGATCCAGACCCTCAACGCCTACTGGGCGGCCCAGGGCTGTGTGCTGATCCAGCCGCTAGACATCGAAGTCGGCGCCGGCACCTTCCACCCCGCCACCTTCCTGCGCGCCCTGGGCCCGGAGCCGTGGAGCGCCGCCTACGTGCAGCCCTGCCGCCGCCCCACCGACGGCCGCTACGGCGAAAACCCCAACCGCCTGCAGCACTACTACCAGTACCAGGTGGCGATGAAGCCCAACCCCGACAACATCCAGGAGCTGTACCTGGAGTCGCTGAAGGCGCTGGGCATCGATCCGCGCGTACACGACCTGCGCTTCGTCGAGGACAACTGGGAATCGCCCACCCTCGGCGCCTGGGGCCTGGGCTGGGAAGTCTGGTTGAATGGCATGGAAGTCACCCAGTTCACCTATTTCCAGCAGGCCGGCGGCCTGGAATGCCGGCCGGTGCTGGGCGAGATCACCTACGGGCTGGAACGCCTGTGCATGTACCTGCAGAACGTGGACAACGTCTACGACCTGGTCTGGACCGAAGGCCCGCAAGGCGTGGTGACCTACGGCGACGTGTACCACCAGAACGAAGTCGAACAGAGCACCTACAACTTCGAAGTGGCCGACGTGGCCGAACTGTTCCACCGCTTCGACGCCTGCGAGGCCGAGTCGCAGAAGCTGGTGGAAGCCGGCCTGCCGCTGCCCGCCTACGAACAGGTGTGCAAGGCCAGCCACTGCTTCAACCTGCTCGATGCGCGCCGTGCGATTTCTGTGACCGAACGCCAGCGCTACATCCTGCGCGTGCGCAAGCTGGCGCAGGCAGTGGCCGAGGCCTATTACGCGCAGCGCGAGAAACTGGGCTTCCCCGGCCTGCGCGAAAAGAAGGAATTGGCGGCGTGATCCTCATCGGCATGTTCGATTCGCCCTACGTACGGCGCGTCGCCATCGCCATGACTTTGTTCGGGCTGGAGTTCGAACACCGCAACTGGTCGGTCGGCAAGGACTTCGACCGCATCCGCGACTACAGCCCGATCGGCCGCGTGCCCGCGCTGGTGCTGGACTCGGGCGAAGTGCTGGCCGAATCGGCGTTGATCCTGGATTACCTGGACAGCCTGGCCGGCCCGCAACGCGCATTGCTGCCCGCCGAAGGCGATGCGCGGCGCCAGTCGCTGCGCCTGATCGGCCTGGCCACCGGCGCGGTGGACAAAGGCATCGCGATGGTGATGGAACGCGTGTTCCGCCCGGAAGAAAAACGCCATGCGCCGTGGACCGACCGTTGCCGGGCGCAAGCGGAGGGCGCGCTGGCCGAGCTGGAAAAGCACTGCGCCCAACGCAACGGCCAATGGCTGGTGGGCGATGCGATGACGCTGGCCGACCTCACCCTGGGTTGCAACGGCACTTACCTGCGCGAAGCGGTGCCGCTGGATCTTTCGGCCTATCCGCACCTTGAGGCGCACGTGGACCGTTGCGAGGCGCTGCCGGTGTTCGCGCGCTTCCACGTTCCCTTCGATGCGCCCACTCCCACTCCGTCGCCATGAAAGAACGCCTGACGCCCCACCATGCGCTGGCCGCACTGGCCCGCAGCGAAGACAAGCTGCCGTTCGTGGAACTGTTCCGGCACGGCACCCTGTCGGTGGAGATCTACCAGCCGGTGGGCCGGGACCTGCAGACGCCGCATACGCGCGATGAGGTCTACGTGGTGGTGTCGGGCGTGGGCGAGTTCGTCAACGGCGGGCAGCGCAAACCTTTCGAACCCGGCGAGTTGCTGTTCGTACCCGCCGGCGGCGAGCACCGTTTCGAGAATTTCAGCGACGACTTCGCCACCTGGGTGATCTTCTACGGCCCAGAAGGCGGCGAGAACAAAGCCCCTCTCCCACCGGGAAAGGGGTTGGGGTGAGGGTGCGGCGGAGTCCATGTCGTACAAACATCTGGACTCCGCCGTACCCTCATCCGCCCTCCGGGCACCTTCTCCCGAGGGGAGAAGGGAACTACTACAAGGTTTTTTGAAATGAGTGAAATGAAACCTCTACTAATCGAACTAGGCACCGAAGAACTCCCGGTCAAGGCCCTTCCTGGCCTGGCCCAGGCGTTCTTCGACGGCGTCATCGACGCGCTGCAGAAGCGCGGCATCGATTTCGACCGCACCGACGCCAAACCCCTGTACACGCCGCGCCGTCTGGCCGTGCTGTTGCCGGCGGTGTCGGTGGAACAGCCGGAGCAGAGTTCGGAAGTGCTGGGTCCGTATCTCAACATCGCGCTCGATGCCGAAGGCCAGCCTACCAAGGCGCTGCAGGGTTTTGCGGCCAAGGCCGGCATCGACTGGTCGCAGCTGGAACGCACCACCGACGGCAAGGGCGAGCGTTTCGTGCATCGCTCCAACAAGCCGGGCGCCAGGACCGCCGATCTGCTGGCCGACATCGTGCGCGAATCGCTGGCGGCCATGCCCATTCCCAAGCCGATGCGCTGGGGCGACCACGACTACGCCTTCGCGCGGCCGGTGCATTGGCTGGTGATGCTGCTGGGCAAGGATGTGGTGGACGCCGAAGTGCTGGGCGTGCGCAGCGACCGCATGAGCCGCGGCCATCGTTTCGAGCACGACAAGCCGGTGTGGATCAACAACCCGGGCGACTACGTGGACGCGCTGCGTGGCGCGCACGTACTGGTGGATGCGGACGAACGTCGTGCGCGCATCGCCCGTCAGGTGCAGGACGCCGCGGCCAAGGCCGGCGGCGTGGCGCGCATCACCGAGGACAACCTGGAGCAGGTGAACTGCCTGGTGGAATGGCCGTCGGCGGTGCTGTGCGGTTTCGAGCATGAGTTCCTGGCGGTGCCGCAAGAAGCGCTGATCGCGACCATGGAAGCCAACCAGAAGTTCTTCCCGGTGCTGGGCGACGGCGGCAGGCTGACCGAGCGTTTCATCGGCATCGCCAATATCGAATCGCAGGATGTGCGCGAAGTCAGCAAGGGCTACGAGCGCGTGATCCGCCCGCGTTTCTCCGATGCGAAGTTCTTCTTCGATGAGGATTTGAAGCAGGGCTTGGTCGCGATGGGCGATGGGTTGAAGACGGTGACATATCAGGCCAGGTTGGGGTCGGTGGCCGAAAAGGTCGAGCGTGTCGCTGCGTTGGCGGAAACGATTGCAAATGAGATCGGCGTCGATCCTGCGCTGGCGCGTCGCGCGGCAGAACTGTCCAAGAACGATCTGCAGTCGCGCATGGTCAACGAGTTCCCGGAACTTCAGGGCATAGCAGGCCGTCACTACGCCAAGGCATCCGGTGAATCGGCGGAAATTGCGATAGCGATCGACGAGGCCTATCAGCCTCGGTTCGCTGGCGACGACATTGCGTTGTCGCCCATCGGCAAAACGTTGGCTATTGCAGAGCGTCTGGACACTCTGGTTGGAGGATTCATAGCTGACCTGAAACCCACAGGAAACAAGGACCCTTTTGCATTGCGGCGCAACGCCCTGGGACTGGCGAGGACTATCATCGAGTCCGGTTTCGACATCGATTTCCTCGGCTTGCTTCGCAAGCACTACAAGGCTACGGATGATTCTCTTTTTGAGATCGGAGAGCGCAAGAAACTCGCAGAAGCAAAGGGCGGCCTAGTACTCTCCGCACGGGGAACGCTGTCTCCTGACAACAGGCCCGCAGAACTGTACGACTTCATCCTCGACCGCCTGCGCGGCTACTACGCCGACAAAGGCGCGCCGGCCTCGCACTTCAACGCCGTAGCCGAGCTACGTCCGCATTCGCTGTACGACTTCGACACCCGCCTGGATGCCATCGGCCAGTTCGCCGCACTGCCCGAAGCCGAAGCCCTGGCCGCCGCCAATAAGCGCATCAACAACATCCTGAAAAAGGCAGATGTGGATATCCCGCACGCCATCGACCGCAGCCTGCTCAACGACCCGGCCGAAAGCGCGCTGGCCGAAGCGGTGGAAGCGGCCCTGGGCGACACCGACGAAGCCCTGCATCACCACGACTACATCCGCGTGCTCAGCCGCCTGGCGCTGCTGCGGCCGCAGGTGGATGCGTTTTTCGATGGGGTGATGGTGAATGTGGACGATCCTGCGATTCGAGCCAATCGATTGGCATTGTTGAAGCGGCTTGCGGATCGGTTTGGCGCGGTTGCGGCAATTGAGCATTTGACGGGCTAACCGGAAGTCGGAAGTCGGAAGTCGGAAGTCGGAAGCCAAAAACGATGACGCGTCCTTCTCCCCTTGGGGAGAAGGTGCCCGAAGGGCGGATGAGGGGAGCGAGCGAAGCGAGTGCTCTTAGCTCTGCGCCAAGATCAAAATGGATCCCAGCTTGCGCTGGGATGACGGCTGAAACAGAGTCGCGTGATCAAGCAGCCCCATCGCCAACTCACACAATCGCCCATTGCGGTGCATGCAAATGTGCCGCCGGCCTCACCCTCGGTTAACCCGATTCCGCGCCCGCCCGGTATCCTGTGCCGCATGCGCTCATCCCCCCTGCTCGCCGCCGCCGTTCTGTTCACCATCGTCGGCCAGGCGCAGGCAGCCTCCACCATCGACAAGGTCGAAATCCGCGGCCTGAACAAGGACAACGAAGTCGAAGCGTTGATGATCGAAAACATCAACGTGGCCCTGTCGCTGAACGACATCATCGGCCGCCGCCAGGGCGAATCGCGGCTGGAATACCTGATGACCGAAGCCAAGGCCGAAGCGCGCGAGGCGCTGGAGCCGTTCGGCTACTATTCGCCCGAAATCGCCGTGGACGCCGCGCGCCCGGGCGGCGAGGACGAGCACATCACCGTGGTCGTCAACGTGGCCAAGGGCGAGCCGGTGCGGGTGAGGCGCTCGGACCTGAGCATCGAAGGCGCCGGCGGCAGCGACCGCTATCTCAAGGAAGACCTGGCCGCGTTCCGTCCTCAGGTCGGCGACATCTTCGACCACACCACCTACGAAACCAGCAAGACCCAGATCGTGCGCAGGCTGGCCGACCGCGGCTATTTCGATGCCGACTTCATCCACCGCCGCGTGGAAGTAACGCGCGCCGAACGCGCCGCCGATATCGACCTGACCTGGGCCAGCGGCATCCGCTACGACATGGGGCCGACCACCTTCCACCAGACCAAGTTCCGGCCCGGCTTGCTGGACAAACTGGTGTACTGGGAAGAAGGCAGCTACTTCCACCAGGGCAAGCTGGACCGACTGCGCGAATCGCTGGTCGGCCTGGACTACTTCAACAACATCGACATCCAGGCCAAGCCCGAGAACGCGGTGGAAGGCCGCGTGCCGATCGACGTCAACCTGACCCTGGCCAAGCGCGACGTCTACACCACCGGCATCAGCTACGGCACCGAAAGCGGCGCCGGCGTGCGCTTCGGCCTGGACCGGCGCTATGTGAATTCGCGCGGCCACAAACTGTCCACCCAGCTGGACTACGCGCAGAAGCGCAAGAGCTTCGTCACCCAGTACCGCATTCCGGCCTTCAAATACCTCGACGGCTGGTACACGGTGGCCTTGCAGGCCTACGACGAACAGACCGACTACATAGACACGCGCCTGCTCAAGTTCAGCGCCAGCCGCAGCGGCGAGATCAATGAGAAGCTGACCGCGATCGCCTCGTTGAACACCGTGCGCGAACGCTGGGCCTACACCGTCGCCGACGATGGCGGCGGCGCATTGGCGCCGGTCACCTATCGCTACGCCACCTTCACTTATCCCGAGCTGTCGGCCAACTTCGTCGATGTCGACAACCGCGCCTTTCCGCGCGCCGGTATCGCCGCGTCGCTGACCGTGCGCGGCGGACTGGAAAGCGTGGGTTCGGACGCCAACTTCGCGCAGATGCATGCGCAGGCGCGCTGGTTCAAGGGCATCGGCGCCAACGACCGCTTCATCCTGCGCGGCGAACTGGGGCACACCTTCACCGATGCGCTCAACGCCATGCCGCCCAGCCTGCGCTACTACGCCGGCGGCGACCGCAGCATCCGCGGCTACCAGTACCGCGAAGTCGGCCCGCAAGTGGAGACCGACAAGGGCAAGTTTTCCGTCGGCGCCAAGAACGTGGTGACCGCCAGCGCCGAATACGAGCATTACTTCAACGCCAGCTGGGGCGGGGCGGTATTCGTCGACAGCGGCAGCGCATTCGACGGCAAGGACGACTTCGACTGGCGCACCGGCGTAGGCGTGGGCGTGCGCTGGAAGTCGCCGGTGGGCGCCGTCCGCATCGACCTGGCCCATGGACTGAACGATCCCGATTCCTCCTTCACCATCGGCCTGGGCATAGGAGCGGAGTTCTGATGGTTTTTCGCCGCAAACCGGTAGTGGACGACGTGTCGCCGGAAGAACGCGAGGCGCGCATCGCCGAACTGCGCGCCAAGCGGCTCGCGCGCATGCGCGTGCTGGCCATCCGCAGCGGCATCGCGTCGGTGGCGATGCTGGTGCTGCTGGTCATCGCGCTGTACTGGCTGGTGCAGACCGTGGCCGGACGCGATGTGCTGTTGAACCAGATCATCGCGCGGCTGCCGGCCGGCTCTTCCTTCACCTGGAAGAAAGCGGAAGGGCCACTGGCCGGTCCGCTGACGCTGCATGGCGTGGATTTCCGCTACGAGAAAATCCATTTCACCGCCGAACGCGTGTACCTGGACCCTGATCTGCGGCCGCTGCTGGGCAAACGCCTGCGACTGGACGCATTGCGGCTGACCCATGCGACGCTGGACGTTCCCAAGAGCGACGAACCCTTCAAGCTGCCCACCTGGCCCGAGCTGCTGCCGCAGATCGAGATGCCGCTGGCCATCCAGGCCGACGCCATGGAGATCGACGGCTTGCGCATCACCCAGAGCACGCAGCCGTTGATCGACATCCGGCGCGCGCGCGGCGGCATCGATATCGGCGACGGCTACTTCAAGGCGGAGAAGCTGGCGATCGACAGCGATCGCGGGCGCATCGACATCAATGGCAACTACGAGCCGCGCAAGGGTTACGCCACCGATGTGGTGGCGACGGCGGTGTTCCCCGCATCGCTGGGCCGCACGCCTGCGCGCTTGGGCCTGGTGGCGCGCGGCAACCGCAAGAGCATGGACATGGGCCTGGCCGGCGATGCGCCGGCACCCGTGCGGGTGACGCTGGGCGTGCGCGGCGAAGAAAACCCCACCTGGAGCTTCAGCGGCAAGACCGAAGCGCTGGATCTGGCGCTGCTGGGACTGGTCGAAGACAGCATGCCGCTGGCGTTCGATCTGAAAGCGAAGGGCGCTGGCGGCGCCGCCGATCTGCAGGGTCGTATCGCGCAGGGCGATTTCGTCGCCGTGCTCGAACCCTCGAAGATCCGCATCGCCGACGAAGTGCTGACCGTGGAGCCGCTGGCGGTGCGCGCCTTCGACGGACTGACCACGCTGCGCGGGCGCGCCGATTTCAAGGATCCGGAGAATCCGGTGTTCAAGTTCTCGGCCAACGCGCGCGGGCTGCGCTGGGGCCAGGACGCGCAGACACAGATCGCGGCGGATGCGGATCTGGGTTTCGCCGGCCGGATGAAAGCCTGGGCGGCGATAGGCAAAGCCACGCTGGTGCGCGAAAAACAAAAGGCCACGGTCGACTTCGATGGCCGTGGCGACGGCCAACAGCTGGTACTGCGCAAACTGCAGGCGAAGATGCCGACCGGTACGCTGGACGCCACCGGCACCGTGGGTTGGGAACCGGCGCTGCGCTGGGACCTGGGCGCGAAGCTGGCCGGTTTCGATCCGGGTTATTTCCTGGCCGACTGGAAAGGCAACGTCTCCGGCGACCTGGCCAGCAAAGGCCAGGCGCGCGAGACCGGCGGCTTCGATGCGACGCTGGACGTGCCCAAACTCGGCGGCACGCTGCGCGGCCGCAAGCTGGACGGACGCGGCAAGTTCGCCTTGCATGGCGATGATGGCGAAGGCGAACTGGCGCTAGCGCTTGGCAACAGCCGGGTCAACGCCAAAGGCAAAGTCGGCGACAAGCTCGACATCGACGCCAAGCTGCAACCCCTGCATCTGGACGACCTGCTGCCGCAGGCCCACGGCAGCCTCGCCGGCACGCTGAAGCTGACCGGCGCGCGCAATGCGCCCAACGTGGATGCCGATCTCACCGGCAGCGGTTTGAAGTGGAGCGGCTACAGCGCCGATGCGCTCAGCGTGCGTGGACGCTTGCCGTGGGCCGGTAGCGGCGGCGAGCTGGCGGTGCGCGGTTCGGCGGTCGATGTCGGCATGGTCCTGGACAGCGTGCGTGTGGATGCGCATGGTGCGGTGGAGAACCTGCGCTTCGACGGCGACGCCAATAACTCCATGGGCTCGGTATCGCTGGCCGGCACCGCGTTGAAGCGCGGCGCCAACTGGCAGGGCAGCCTGGACGCGTTGCAACTGACGCCTTCCAAGGGCAGCAGCTGGCGCCTGCAGCAAGCAGCGCGTTACGCGCAGAACGGTTCGGCATTTACGCTTTCGCCTGCGTGCCTGGCCGCCAGCGGCGGCGGCGCACTGTGCGCGCAAGCCAATTGGCCGAAGCAGGGAATACAGGTGCATGCCGATGCTCTGCCGCTGACTTTGGTGCAGCCGTGGCTGCCGCCGAACAACGGCCGGCCGCTCACTCTGCGAGGCGAGATCAAGCTGGAAGGATCGGTGAAACCGGCCGGCAACGCGTGGGTGGGCGAAGTGCACCTGAGCTCGCTCGACGGCGGCCTGAAGCTGGGCAACAACGCGCGCGGCGAGATCGTGCGCTACGACAACTTCACCCTGGACGCCGATTTCAATCCGCAGACCATCAAGGGCCGATTGGGCACCGGCTTCAAGGGCGACGGCTTCGTCGACGCCACCGTCGCCACCGGTTGGGACGAATTCGCGCCGCTCAAAGGCGACATCTATTTCCACAACTCGCGCCTGTTCTGGATGGAGCTGTTCTCGCCCGACCTGGTGCGCCCCACCGGCAAACTGCAGGGCCATGTGGGCCTGGCGGGTACGCGCGGAACGCCGGCGCTGAGCGGCGACGCCCACCTCACCGAGTTCAAGGGCGAGCTGCCCTCGCTGGGCATCACCCTGACCGACGGCATCGCCAATCTGGACGCGCAGGCCGACGGCAGCGCGCGCATCGACGGCACGCTGAAATCGGTGTCCTCCACCGGCGGCACCGTCAACGGCGGCACCTTGAGCGTGGACGGCAGCCTGGACTGGAAAGTGGAAGGGTCGCCGCTGCAGTTCAACATCCGCGGCAAGGACTTCCTGATTTCCGACACCACCGAACTGCAGGCGGTCGCTTCGCCGGACCTGCAGGTCGGTTTCGCCAACAACACCATCCAGGTGCGCGGCAAGGTGGTGGTTCCTTCGGCCAGCATCGACGTGGAGAAGCTGGACGATGGCGTGTCGGTTTCCGAGGACGTGGTGGTGCTGGATCCCGCCGACCCGGAACGCACGCCCAGTTCGCGGCTGGATCTGGATATGGCCATTACGCTAGGCGATGCGGTGAAGCTGAAAGGCTACGGACTGGATGGTTCGCTCGCCGGCACCATGAACGTGCGCTCGCGCCAGGGCCGCGAGATGGCGGCCACCGGCAGGCTCGATGTCGACGGCCGCTATACCGCCTACGGACAGAAGTTGCGGATCACCCGTGGCGAGCTGGTGTGGAGCAACAACGCCGTCTCCGACCCGCGCGTCAACATCCGCGCCGAACGCGAGATAGTCAGCGCGGGCGTCACCGCCGGCATCGACGTCACCGGCCGCGCCAGCAGTCCCAAGGCCACGGTGTGGTCGAACCCGGCCATGGACGAATCGGCGGCGTTGGCCTACCTGGTACTGGGCCGTTCCTTGAATACCGCCAGCAGCGACGAAAGCCAAAAGATCAACGCCGCCTCCACCGCGCTCAGCGCCGGCGCCGGCCTGCTGGCTTCGCAACTGGGCGCCAAGATCGGCCTGGACGATGCGGGCGTGCTGGAATCGCGCACGCTGGGCGGCTCGGTGTTCGGCGTTGGCAAGTATCTGTCGCCCAAGCTCTACGTCAGCTACGGCGTGTCGATGGTGGGCGGCGGCTCGGCGATCACGCTGAAATATCTGTTGCGCAAGGGTTTCGATGCGGAAATCGAATCGAGCACGGTGGAAACGCGCGGCTCGTTGAATTGGCGCAAGGAAAAGTAGGGAAGCGCTGGGATATGGCGAGCAAGATTTCCCGAATCGCACAGCTCCGTCTGCAAAGACAACGCATCGCCGGAGGGAAATTCGAATCGCCTGCCGAAGCCGTTGCCTGGCTGGGCGCGATGCAGGCGCAGGACTACGCGGCCGCGCTATGGGCGATCGGCCTGCGCACGCGCGGAGCGACGCAGGCATCGGTGGAAGAGGCCATCTCCGAACGCCGCATCGTCCGCACCTGGCCGATGCGCGGCACGCTGCATTTTCTGGCCGCCGAGGACGTGCGCTGGATGTCGGCGCTGATGGCGCCGCGCGTGATCGCCAACAACAAGTCGCGGCTGCAGCGCGAGTTCGAGCTGGACGATGCCGTGTTTGTCCGCTGCCGGAAAGTACTGGTAAAAGCCCTGCGGGACGGGCAGCAGCTGACTCGCGGCGAGGTATACGCGAAGCTCGAGGAAGCCGGAATTTCCACCGCCAAGCAGCGCGGCATCCACATCACCGGGCGTCTGGCCCAGGAAGGCCTGCTGTGCCTGGGTCCGCGCGCGGACAAACAGCCTACCTTCGTACTGCTGGACGAGTGGATTCCCGGCAGCCGCACGCTGGAACGCGAACAGGCGCTGGCGGAACTGGCGCGCCGTTATTTCCACAGCCATGGACCGGCCACGCCGCAGGATTTCGCATGGTGGTCGGGTTTGACCGTCAAAGACGTGCAACTGGCCATCGAACTGGCCGCAGGCGAACTGGCCCAGGAAATCATCGACGGCCGGCTCTATCTACATTCGGGCGTAGAACCAGAATCGGCCGAGACTTCGGACGATCCGCATCTGCTGCCTGCATTCGACGAATACCTGGTTGCCTACAAGGACCGCAGCGAAGCGGTGGAAGCGCGCTTCAGCCAGCAGGTCATCGGCATCAACGGTCTGTTCAATGCCGGCATAGTGATCGACGGACGCATCATCGGCACCTGGAAGCGCAGCATCGACAAGACCGGCCTGACGATTGAACTGAATCCGTTCCGCACCCTGCTCAAGAAGGAGCTGAATTCGTTGACCAAGGCCGCGCGCCGCTACGGCGATTTCATTGGCCTGCCGGTGCAGGTGGCGTAGGGCTGCATTGCTCGCCCTACGACCAAACCTTTATCTCCGTTCGAAGACAGGCTCAGACCTTTCTGGTAAGCCGCGCGCCATGCAGCTCGGGCTTGCCGTCCACCACATCGGTCCAGACCAGATACGCCGCCCCCTCGTGCGCGACCAATTGCGCGAAGCCGGTGGCGCGGCCCCGGCCTTGCAGCTTGGCCACCTGGGTACGTTGCAGTTCCTTGCCCAGGCCGACGTCGTAACGCGCAAGCCACAGCGATTGTCCGCTGGCGTCCTCACGCGACCAACTCACCCACACCGCATCGCCATCGGCCGCAACGCCGACGCGGCCCTGCACTTCCAGCCCGCTGTCCAGATCGACGGGCGGAAGGAAATTGTCTCCGGCATCCTGCGAACGGGCCACGCGCACCTTGGGCATGTCGCCGGCGGCCGTGTACCACGCGACCCATGCCTGCGTACCTTTAGCCGCGACCGCCGGACCATTGACCGGGCACGCCGGCATCTTCCAGCGGTCGTCGTGGACTTTGCGCGGCAAGGTCCACGCGCCATCGTCCAAACGCGTCGTCACGATGTCGCGGATCTCGTCCCCGTCGCGGTCGCGATAAACCAGCAGCGGCCCACGCGAAGTCATCGCCGCATCGGTCTGGCAGCAGTCGCAGGTGCGGGGGTCGAGTTCGCTTTCCGCGGATTTTCCCAGGCCCGCGCCGACGTTGGCCACGCGCAAGGTCATCGCGCCGCCGTGCGCTTCATGGCCGCCATGCCCACCGCCCGCGGTATTGCGGCCATCCAGCCAGGCGATGCCGAGGGAGTCGCGCGACTGCGGCCAGAGGGAAACGAATCCGTGCTCGGTCGGCGTCCCATCGTCGTTGACCTTGGTCGGCGACGACCAGGTGCTTCCTCCATCTGCGGAACGCGACAGCACCACATCGTAGGCGTAAGTCGCCTTGGCCGATTGGCGCAGCCAGTGCGCCCACAGCGCGCCGTCGGCAGTGGCCGTCAGGTGCGGCGTGTCGGCCCAATTGACGAACCAATCCTCGCCGCGTGCGATTTCCCGTGGCGCGCTCCACGCATCGCCATCGAAGGCCGCGAACTTCAGCGCATGCGCGCTTCCGTTTCCGGTTTCGATCCAGGACAGCAGCAAGCGTCCGTCCGGCGCGACCACCAGATCGGGCTGCGCCGCCTTCGCATGCACGGGCAACTTCCATTCCGAGAGCCCGTAGGCGACAGGCGCGACAGGCGCCGGTGCAACAGGATCGCCGTCGCAGGCAGTTAGAAAGAGAAGGAGAAAGACGAGGCAATGGCGCATGGATAAAGCATAACCCTTTGCGTCAACGCACCCCATCTCTGCAGCGACTGAAACCCGTGGGAGCGGCGTCCCGCCGCGAGCTTTCCCGTGTGGGCCGGTTTGCGCGAAGAGCTCGCGGGGGGACGCCGCTCCCACGGGTTTCAGTCGCTGCAGAGATGGGGTGCGTTGACGCAAAGGGTTATGCTTTATCCATGCGCCATTGCCTCGTCTTTCTCC
>DASVNG010000023.1:0-134891 GCA_036383995.1 Pseudoxanthomonas sp. | reverse complement strand
GAGCTTTAAAAGCAAGAGCTCGCGGCGGGACGCCGCTCCCGCGACAACATATCACTGCCGGTCGGCCGGTGCGCGGTACTGCCTCAGGAGCAGCCTTCCACGTAATCGACCTGCGGCGCCAGGCCCACGCGCCATGCAGTGACCTTGCCGGCGGCGTCGGTTTCGAACACCAGCTTGCTGGGCGCCACGCCGCTGGCGTCGAGGGAGAGAGAGTGCCCGCCTTCCACATACTTGTGCGGGACCGACTGCAGCGCGCCGTGGTAGAGCTTTTGCAGTTCTTCGGTGCTCATGCCGACCTTGCCGCCGCCGGGTGCGGCCTCCTTGTCGGTGCCCACTTCGTAGCGGACGAACTTGCCGTCTTCGATCATGAAGGCGAAGTCCGAAGTCTTGTTCACCCATTTCGGCGTCAGGTAATAGCAGGTGCTGCCGTCGGCGGGAGGCTTGCCGTTGAGTTCACCGCCCCACGCGGCCTTGGCTTCTTCCACGGTACTGCCAAGCTTCATGTCTCCATAGCCGGCAAGCCCGGCCTGGGTATCGGCCGCAGCAGCGCCCTCGGCGGCTGGGGCGACCGGTGGCGGCGCTTGGGGCTCAGGCGCAGGCGTGGGCGCGGTGGGCGCCGCCGCTTCGGTGTTGGCGGCAGTTGTAGCGGCTTCCGGGGCGGCGGGTTTGCACGCAGCCAGCGACACGCCGGCAATAGCCAGGAGCAACAATGAGGAACGGCGCATGCAGCACTCCCTATCTGAATCTGGTGGTGACGCGCACGCTAACACTTGCGCGTTAACCTGTCGCAAATGGCGGTCCGGGGGTTGCGGCCGGCCTGGCAAGCGGGCCCTCGGCATAGAGTGCAGGCCGTTGCTGTCATGCGCGTTTCATCGGCCGCTTCTATGCTGCGCGCCGCTTCGTGTTTTCCAGCGCGCGCATGTACCCACGCAAGACCGACTTGGCCCGGCAAGCTCTGCAGTCGCATGCGGCGCCGCTGGCCATGCGCGAACGCCAGGCCTTGATCCTCTGCGACGGCCGCCGCGCCATGGCCGAACTGGTGGCGATGCTGGGCGCTGGCGCCGCCGCGCAGATCGAACGCCTTTGCGCAGCCGGCTATCTGATCATGACCGCTACGCCAGCCAGCTCGACGCCGACGCCAGCGCCAATGGCAGCTTCCGCGGCGGCTCCGGTGCCAGAACCGAGCCCTCCCGTCGCGCCGCCAACAGCGGTAGCAGTGGCACCGGCTCCCGCTCCCGCCACTTCCTCACGCCGCTCCATCGTGGCGGCCAAGCTCTACGTGATCGGCATGTTGGAACTGCAACGCCATGAATCGGCGGTTTCCCACCGCATGCGCCTGCAAACCAGCCAGGACCCCGACGCCACCGTCGCCCACATCCTGGCCGCCGTGCATTGCCTGCAACACACCACCTCCGCGTCTTTTACCCAGCGGGTGCGCGAACGCCTGGCCGAAGTGCTGCCGGAACCCTACCTGCCAGCGCTACAGGGAATGGACCTAGCGCCAACGCAGTCCGTTTCCTAGCCAACGGACGCCGCTTTATCCGGCGGGCTTGGAGAAATGTTTCTTCAACCCTGCCCAGCAATGCTGGTAATCGCGTTGACGGTGCGAGGCGTCGATGGCCTGGCGTGTGGGGCGGATCACCGCGCGCGTCTCGAACATGAAAGCCATGGTGTCGGCCACCACATCCGGTTTCGACAGATCCGCGTTGCTGGCTTTCTCGAAAGTGGCCGCATCCGGCCCATGCCCGCTCATGCAGTTGTGCAGAGACGCGCCGCCCGGCGAAAAGCCTTCCGCCTTGGCGTCGTAAGCGCCGTGCACCAGGCCCATGAACTCGCTGGCGACGTTGCGGTGGAACCACGGCGGCCGGAAGGTGTCCTGCGCCACCAGCCAGCGCGGCGGGAAGATCACGAAATCCAGGTTCGCCGTCCCCGCCGTATCGCTGGGCGAGGTGAGTACGGTGAAGATCGACGGATCGGGATGGTCGAAACTGATCGAGCCTATGGCGTTGAAGCGCCGCAAGTCGTAGCGATAAGGCGCGTAGTTGCCATGCCAGCCCACCACGTCCAGCGGCGAGTGGCCGATGTCGGCGCGCCACAGGTTGCCCTGGAACTTGGCGACCAGTTCGAAATCCCCTTCGGCATCTTCGTAAGCGGTCACCGGCGTTTCGAAATCGCGCGGATTGGCCAGGCCGTTGGCGCCGATGGGGCCCAGATCGGGGAGCCGCAGCATCGCGCCGAAGTTCTCGCACACGTAGCCGCGCGATGCGCCATCGGGCAGATCGACGCGGAAGCGGACGCCGCGCGGGATCACTGCGATCCGCTGCGGTTCGATTTCCAGCACGCCCAATTCGGTGGCGATGCGCAACGTACCCTGCTGCGGCACGATCAGCAGTTCGCCATCGGCATCGTAGAAGTAGCGCCCTTGCATCGAACGGTTGGCCGCATACAGATGGATGCCGACCCCGTGCTGCGCGGCCGCCGAACCGTTGCCGGCCATGGTGAACAGGCCCTCCACGAAATCGGTGGGCGCCTCGGGCAGCGGCAGCGGCGACCAGCGCAGTTGGTCGGGCGACACCGGTCCGTTGTCGAAATCGTTGTGGAAGCCGGCCTGTGCGAACGGTTCGAAAGTGCCGTGCATGGCCGCCGGGCGGATGCGGTACAGCCAGCTGCGCCGGTTCTCCGCACGCGGCGCGGTGAAGGCAGTGCCGGACAGCTGTTCGGCGTAAAGGCCGTGCGCCACGCGCTGGGGCGAGTTGCGGCCGATGGGCAGCGTGCCAACCAGCGCTTCAGTGGCGAATTCGTTGGCGAAGCCGGATTGGTAGGTCTTATCGCTCATGGTCGGGCTCGTTATGCACTTGAGCCCCTCTCCCACCGGGAGAGGGGTTGGGGTGAGGGTCCGGTTTACACGCGGCGTTCCAGATAGCCTCGGCTACTGCTTCTGTCGCCAACAACGCATCATGGTCCCAGAAGCGGAGGATTTTCCATCCCTGTGATCGAAGCACGCGAGTTCTGTGGGCATCTTTGGATTCTGTGTGCTGCGAACCGTCCAGTTCAACGATGAGCTTTTTCTCGATACAGCAGAAGTCTGCGATATAGGGTGGGATTGGGTGCTGGCGGCGGAACTTCAACCCCTCCAACTGCCCGCCGCGCAGGGGTTTCCACAACTTTCGCTCCGCATCAGTCATTTCCTTGCGCAGACGACGTGAGTTTTCGAGCGTGGTGGTGGGTAGTGGTGGTTTGAGCGTCATTGCTCCACCGTACCCTCACCCCAACCCCTCTCCCAATGGGGGAGGGGCTCAATGCGATGTCAGAGAAACCCGCGCTTCATCTGGTCCCGCTCGATGCTCTCGAACAGCGCCTGGAAGTTGCCTTCGCCGAAGCCCTCGTTGCCCTTGCGCTGGATGATCTCGAAGAAGATCGGGCCGATCGCGTTCTGGGTGAAGATCTGCAGCAGCTTGCGCTGGTGGGTTTCCGGGTCGGCGTCGATCAGGATTTTGTTCCTGGCCAGGCGCGGCACGTCCTCGCCATGGTTCGGAACGCGCTGATCGATGACGTCGAAGTAGGTATCGGGCGTATCCAGGAATTCCACGCCCTGCGCGCGCATCGCTTCCACGGTCGTATAGATATCGTCGGTGAAGCAGGCGATATGTTGGATGCCCTCGCCGTGGTAGGCGTCCAGGTATTCGTTGATCTGCGACTTCGGATCGCTGGATTCGTTGAGCGGAATGCGCACGACGCCGTCCGGCGCGGTCATCGCCTTGGACACCAGACCGGTCTTGGCGCCCTTGATGTCGAAGTAGCGGATCTCGCGGAAGTTGAACAGGCGTTCGTAGTAGTCCGACCACTTCTGCATGTTGCCGAAGTACAGGTTGTGGGTCAGGTGGTCGATGAAGGTCAAGCCGAAGCCTTGCGGATTCTGCTCGGCGCCCTGCACCGGCAGGTAGTCTTCGTACATCGAACCCTTGTCGCCGTAGCGGTCCACCAGATACAGCATGCAGTCGCCGATGCCCTTGACCACCGGCGCATCGACCGCCTTGCTGTCGGCCTTGTGCACGACCGCTTCGCCGCCGTTGCCCAGCACCGTGGCCAGCACTTCGGCGCCGGGCTTGCGGAAGCGGATGGCGAAACCGCAGGCGCTGGGACCGTGGGCGCGCGCAAAATCGGCGGCGAAGGAATCGGGATCTTCGTTGACCAGGAAGTTGACCCCGCCCTGGCGGTAGACGGTGATGGGCCGGGTCTTGTGGTGCATGACCGCGGCGAATCCCAGCTTGCGGAAATAGTCGTGCAGCAGTTCGCCCTGGCCCTGGGGAGCGGCGAATTCGACGAATTCGAAGCCGTCGATACCCATGGGGTTTTCGAAGGTGGTGACCTGCATGCCAAGATTGGGTTGTGCGCTCATGGTTCGTACCTCGCAGGTTTGTTCCAGTAAGCGAACTTTATAGTTTCATATGAAACCAATTGCAAGCGGCATTGCGTCATTACCTAGGAAAGCTTCATGAACGACCCCAGCCCCAACACCTCCCCCGCCGCCCCCCAGGAGCACGCCGTCCTGGAGCTGGAGCATTTCCTGCCCTATCGCCTGAGCATCCTGTCCAATCGGATCAGCCAGACCATTTCCGGCCTGTACGGCCAGCGCTTCGGCCTGGCGGTCACCGAGTGGCGGATCATGGCGGTGCTGGGGCGCTACCCGGAGCTGTCGGCCGGCGAGGTGGCCGAACGCACGGCCATGGACAAGGTCGCTGTCAGCCGGGCTCTGGCGCGTCTGCTGGAACGCGGGCTGGTGCAACGCGACACCCATGGCGACGACCGCCGCCGTTCGGTGCTGGAGCTGTCGCCGGTCGGCTACACGGTCTACGACGAAGTGGCGCCGATGGCGCTGGAATGCGAGCGCCGCCTGCTGGCGGGGCTGGACGAGAACGAGCGCGCGCAACTGGATGCGCTGATAGTCAAACTGGCCGAAGGCATCGGCAATATTTCGGAAAAATAGCAGCGGACTATGTAGAGCCGAGCCGGCTCGGCTCTACAAGACGATCACTTCGCAGCGGGCGCCCAATCCTTGAGAAAAGCGAAGAACTTGCCGCGGTCGTAGCCCTTTCCCTTCTCTAGGTCGCCGGTGAACTGGGAATGCAGCAGCTTGCCGTCGGCATCCAGTACGAACAGGTGCGGATAGCCTTTGATCAGGGGATAAGCGGAGAGGAACGCCTTGTTCTCGTTCTCTTCGCTGTAGTTGACCTTCATCCACACGAAGTTCGCGTCGCGGAAGCTGCGGATCTCGCCGTCTTCTTCGACCAGTTTGTCCAGGATGTGGCACCAGCTGCACCACTCGCCGCCCACGTCCAGGAGAATGCGCTTGCTGCCGCGCTGCGCTTCGATCTTGGCCATTTCCAGGTCGCTGGCCGGGTCGCGCTTGGGATCGAACGCCGCGTTCAAGGCAGCCACCGCCGCGATATCCGCGGCGGTGGGCGTGTTGCCGGAGGCGACGGGCCGGGACGTATCCGGCTTGGCCGAAGTGTTGGCTTTCGTCGAAGGCGGGTTGGGTTCCGCTTTCTGCTCCTGCTTCGGCGAGCAAGCCGCCATTGCGACCGCAAGCAACAGTACGGTCGCGCCCCGCGACGCAGGCGCCATCACTTGACCCCGTGCATGAGCTTCTGGATCAGCGGGGCGAGCAGGAACAGCAACACGCCGGCGCCCACCAGAATCCAGAAACCCATGGTGTAGCCCGTGTATGCGGACTGTACCGTCATGCCTGTTTCACCACTCACGTGGCTAGCGAAAATGCCGGATAGGTTGTTACCAATCGCAGTGGACAGGAACCAGCCACCCATGCCGAAACCGACCAAGCGCACTGGTGCCAGCTTGGTGGTCATCGACAGACCGATTGGCGACAGGCACAGCTCACCAATGGACTGGATCACATAGACCATGAACAGTGTCCAGAACGGGATTAACCCGGTTGGCGACACCAGCTTCGACAACGCGAACATCAGCAGCAGAAAGGCCAATCCGTTGAAAATTATGCCGAAGCCGAACTTACGCGGGATAGACGGATTGAGGGTCCCGGCAGAATTGTGAAAATCAATCTTCGTCGCCCAAATGCCCAAACCGAGAATCAGAACGGCACTCACGTAGAACAACCAAGTCGGCATCAGTCCCAAGCCAACCAGCTTCTGCATCGCAACGATAGAGAACAACGTCGAGACAATTCCAACGACAAGACGCACGACCCGCATTGCGCTCAACCTGGGCTCGACCTTACTTAACTTGACCCACAGCCAAGCCAACACGGGCGCCAAGGTAATGATTGCCAACGAGTTCACCGACTGGAACCAACCGACCGGAAAAATCCAGTCGCCAAACTGGCGGTTGACGATATTCTGAGCGAGGAAGTTGAACGAACTTCCGGCCTGTTCGAAGAACATCCAGAACAGAATATTGAATACAAAGATGATCAACATCGCGATAGCTTTATCGCGCGGCACCGCGCCGTCGCGGAAGCCTTCGATCAGGATAAGCACGCACAAGATCGCGAACAACACCCCGAGAATCCATGCCAGCACTGTCGCTGCCGGCAAGGTTTTTTCGTAGTCGATCATGCCGTTTGTGTACTCGGGCGCTATCGCACCGACCTTCAACAACAGCTTGGCAACTTGCTCCGCGAATCCGCCATTCAACAGGTAAAAAATCACTGGAATCAGTGCCACCGTGGCCAGCGCCACCCACAGAACGCGCTGCGGACTCGCGGCGCCATCAAGCGGACGGCCGATACCGCCCAGTTGCCGGCGACCAAACCAGAACCAAACCAGGCTGATGACCATGCCTATGCCAGAAGCGATGAACACCGCCTTGTAAGCCGGCATTTGTGGCGAACCACCGAACATGTGCTCGGCCAGCCAGCCAGTCAGCAACGGTGCAAACATCGCACCCAAGTTGATGCCCATGTAGAACAAAGTAAAGCCAGAATCGCGGCGCTCGTCGTTCTGTGAATACAGTTTTCCGACCATCGTGGAGATGTTCGGCTTGAACAAGCCGTTGCCCGCGATCACCGTAGCCAGTCCTAGCTTGAACACCTGCTCGTTCGGCACGAAAATCATGAACAACCCGACAGCCATGATCGCCGCGCCAAGCAAGATGGAACGCTGATAGCCAAGAATGCGATCGGCTACGTAACCACCGTACAGCGCCGCGGCATACACTAGCGCCAAGTACGCGCCATACAATCTGCTGGCTGGTGCCTCACCGACACTGTCGCCACTGTAAAACTGAGCGACGATGTACAGAGCTAATGCCCAGCGCATCCCGTAGAACGCGAAGCGTTCCCAGAATTCGGTCATGAACAGCATCCACAGCGGGGCCGGATGGCCCAGCACCTGCTTGAATTCCGGGATCTTCCCCGGAGCTTGCGAATCGACGGCACCGCTCATGCGGTTTCCCCTAATTTTATTCAGAAAAGATGGCCGCACCGAGGGCGCGGGACAGGGGAGAATCACCGAGACGCGTGGCTCGCGTCAAATACCTGTCATATGCAGCCACATGCGGCGAACCGGCCAGGAATCGGCCATAGCCGCTGATTTTAAAGGGAAAGTAGTCCTGACGTGGCCCGCGAGTCGGTCGACCTTCAAGAACCTTCACGCGTCCAGAGTGTCGGGGGCGTAGCTCCGACCTACTCCGATCTCGCGCGTCGGGGGCGTAGCCCCGACCTACGGCAATCTCGGGCGTCGGGGCGTAGCCCGACCCGCCTCAGTAGGCGGGGGCGGCCGATCCGGGTTTGCCGTCGATCATCGTGCGCACCTCGAACAGCTCGGGGAAGAAGGTCAACTCCAGCGCTTGGCGCAGGAAACCCACCCCGCTGGAACCGCCGGTGCCGCGCTTGAAGCCGATGATGCGCAGCACCGTGCGCATGTGCCGGAACCGCCACAGCTGGAACTGGGTTTCCAGGTCCACGAAGTCCTCGCACAGCGCGTACTCGCGCCAGTAGCGGCCGGTGTCCTCGTAGATGGCCTCGAACACCGGCAGCAGCGACGGATCGTTGACGTGCGGCAGGCTCCAGTCGCGCTCCTGGCGTTCGGCGGGAATGGCATGGCCGAAGCGGGCCAGATAGCGCAGGAATTCTTCGTACAGGCTGGGCGCGCGCAGGACTTGCTCCAGATCGGCCTGCCCCTGCGGATCGTGGGCGAACACGCGCAGCATGTCGGCGTTCTTGTTGCCCAGCAGGAACTCGATGGTGCGGTACTGCAGCGACTGGAAACCCGAAGACGGCCCCAGCAGATCGCGGAAACCCATGTATTCCGAAGGCGTCAGCGTTTCCAGCACCGACCACTGCTCGGTCAGCTGGCGCAGCACCTGCTTGCTGCGCGCCAGCACCTTGCGGCATTGCCAGACCTCGTCGCGCTGCAGGTGCGCCAGGGCCGCGCGCAGCTCGTGGATCATCAGCTTCATCCACAGCTCCGACACCTGGTGCTGGACCACGAACAGCAGCTCGTCGTGGTGCGGCGGTTGCGATACCGGCTGCTGCGCGGCCAGCAGCAGGTCCAGGCGCAGGTAGCCGGCATAGCTCATGCGGCCAGCCAGATCGGTGTGGATGCCTTCTTCCAGCGGGCGCTGGTTGTCCTGGATGCTCATGCGGAACCTGAGGGGGGCGGGTTGGGCATGGTAACGGCTGGCGTCACGGCGGTGTCATGCGCCGGACCGAGGATTGCGCCACAATCGGCCGGCAGTCAGCCGCTCGTGCTGCGTTCATATCTAGGGAGAGGTTTATGAAGTACGGGTTCGCGCGCCTGACGGCGCTAGCGGTGTTTTCGTTGCTGTGCGCGGGCGCCGCGCAGGCGCAGGTGGTGATCAGCCAGGTCTACGGCGGCGGCGGCAATTCCGGCGCGCCGCTGCGCAGCGATTACATCGAGCTGCACAACAATTCCACTTCCACGGTCAGCCTGGACGGCTGGTCGGTGCAATACGCCAGCGCCGCCGGCACCACCTGGGCGCGCACCAACCTCAGCGGCAACCTGCCGGCCGGCGGCTACTACCTGATCAAGCAGGCCGACGGCGCCAACACCGCCGCGCCCGCGCTGCCCACGCCCGACGCCACCGGCACCATCGCCATGTCCGGCACCGCCGGCAAGGTGGCGCTGGTCAATTCGGTGGTTACCCTGAGCGGTGCCTGCCCCACGGGCAATATCGACTTCGTGGGCTTCGGCACCACCGCCAGCTGCGCGGAAGGCTCCAGCCCCACCGCCAACCTCAGCAACACCACCGCCGCCGTGCGCGCCGACAACGGTTGCGCCGACAGCAACAACAACGCCGCCGATTTCGCGCTGACCGCGCCCGCGCCGCGCAACGGGGCCTCCGCCGCCCTGGTCTGCGGCGGCGGCGGCCTGCCGATCCTGTCGGTGGCCGACGTGAGCCAGGACGAAGGCAGCGGCAACTTCATCTTCACTTTGAGCCTCACCCAGCCTGCGGGCGCGGGCGGCGTCAGCGTGGATTACGCCACGGCCAACGGCACTGCGACGGCGGGCGACGACTACACCGCCGCCACCGGCACCGCGACCATCGCCGAGGGCGCCGATTCGGCGCAGATCGTGGTCTCGGTCAGCGACGACAGCGTGCAGGAAGCCGACGAAACCTTCTTCCTGGGCCTGGGCAACATCAGCGGCGCAGTGCTTGGCGATGCGCAGGCGCAAGCGACCATCGTCAACGACGACGTCACCCTGATCTCCATTCACGAGATACAAGGCAGCGGCGCGACTTCTCCGGTCGCCAACCAGCTGGTCACCACCACCGGCATCGTGACCGGACGCAAGAGCAACGGCTTCTTCCTGCAGACCCCCGATGCCGAAGCCGACGCCGACCCGGCCACTTCGCAGGGCGTGTTCGTGTTCACCAGCGCTGCGCCGCCCGCGGCGGCGGCCGTCGGCAACCGGGTGCGGGTCAGCGGCACGGTGATCGAATTCGTTCCCAGCGCCGATCCGAACCAGCTGCCGTTGACCGAAATCAGCGGCAGCCCCAGCGTGGCCCTGCTCTCCACCGATAACCCGTTGCCCGTGCCTGTACCGCTGAGCACCAGCCTGCCCTCGCCCAGCGGCGCGCTGGATCAGCTGGAGCGCCTGGAAGGCATGCGCGTGACCGCCGCCAGCCTGACCGTGGTCGCGCCCACCCAGGGCAACACCAACGAACCCAACGCCACCGGCACCAGCAACGGCATCCTCAATGCCGTGGTCACCGGCACGCCGCGCCCGTTCCGCGAAGCCGGCATCCAGGCGCCCGACCCGGCGCCGGCCGGCGGCAGCATTCCGCCGATCCCGCGCTGGGACTTCAACCCGGAATTGCTGACCATCGACAGCGATACGCTGGGCGGCTCGGGTTTCATCCTGAACCTGGCGGCCGGCGCGCTGATCGAAGGCCTGACCGGCCCGCTGGACTACGGCTTCCGCCGCTACACGATCCTGCGCGACCCCGCGGTCGCCATCACCACCTCGCCGGGCCCGTCGCCGCAAGCGGCGCGCGTGGCCAACGCCGATGAGTTCACGGTGGCGGCCTACAACCTGGAACGCTTCTTCGATACCGTCAACGACCCCAATACCGGCGAACCGGTGCTGACCGCGGCGGCCTTCGCCAACCGCCTCAACAAGGCCTCGCTGACGGTGCGCAACTTCCTCAATGCGCCGGACATCCTGGCCACGGTGGAAGTGGAGAACCTGACCACGTTGCAGACGCTGGCCAGCAAGATCAACGCCGATGCCGTCGCCGCCGGGCAGCCCGATCCAAACTACGTCGCCTACCTGGAAGAAGGCAACGACGTGGGCGGCATCGACGTGGGCTTCCTGGTCAAGACCGCGGAAGTGGCCGCCGGCGTGGCCCGCGTGCAGGTGCTCGGCGTGACCCAGCAAGGCAAGGACACCACCTGGACCGAGCCCAGCGGCACGGTCAGCCTGCTCAACGACCGTCCGCCGCTGGTGCTGGACGCGGTGGTGCATTACGCCGATGGCCGCACCTACCCGATCACCGCCATCGCGGTGCATCAGCGTTCGCTCAACGACGTGGACAGCGTGGAGGCTTCCGGCCCGACCACGCTGGGCGACCGCGTGCGCCAGAAGCGGCAGAAGCAGGCCGAGTACCTGGCCACGCTGATCCAGGGCATGCAGGCCGCAGACCCGGCACGACGCATCGTCAGCCTGGGCGACTACAACGCCTTCGCCTTCAACGACGGCCTGGCCGACACCATGAACGTGGTGACCGGCACGCCGACGCCCGACGATCAGACCGCGGTGCCCGGCGACGGCGTCGACCTGGTGAATCCCGACTTGGTCAACCTGGGCGTGCTGGAGCCGGAAGACGAGCGCTATTCCTTCGTCTTCGGCGGCAACGCGCAGACCCTGGACCATGTGCTGGTCAACGAGCAGCTGATCGTTTCCAGCACCGCGTTCGGTCTGGACCATGCGCGCATCAACGCCGACTTCCCGGAGATCGCGCGCAACGACGCCAATTCGCCCTCGCGCCTGTCCGACCACGACCCGGTGGTGGCGTATTTCGAATCGCGCCATCGCGCCGACCTGGCGGTCGCCGCCACGGCCGATACGGCGTCGGTCGCCGTGGGCCAGACCCTGCGCTACACCGCCACGGTGACCAACCTGGGCCCCGATGCCGCCGCGTCGACCGGAATCGGTTTCGCGCTTAACTCCGAATCCACCACCTTCGCGGTGGTCGCGCCCAGCGGCTGGCTGTGCGATGCGGCGCAAATCTCCGCCGGCATGACCTCGATCGCCTGCCACACCGACAGCCTGGCCAATGCGGGCAGCGCTTCGTTCGCCATCAGCGCGGTCGCCACGGCGGCACAGGTCGGCGGCAGCGCCAACCTGGCGGTCGCCGCCACCACCCAGTCGTTCGACGCGGTGCACGCCAACGATGAAGCGGTGGCCGCAATCCTGGTTACTGCACCGTCGATGGCGGACCTGGATCTGAAGCTGACCGGCCCGGCCAGCGTGCCGCGCCTGACGTTCTCGATTCCGTACACGGCGACCCTGCGCAACCTGGGCACGCGGGCCGCCGAGCAGGCGGTGGTGGTGTTCAGCGGCAACACCATGAACCTGGCCGCCACCCTCGACCCGCCCAGCGGCTGGGACTGCCGCAAGCAGGGCACGGTCCGTCAGGTCACGTTCCGTTGCGCCGCCCGCCAACCGATGGCGGCCGGCGCCCGCGCCGACTTCAGGATCCGCGTCAACGCCTTGCCGATTCCGGCCAACCGCAGGCCGCAAGTCAACGGCGCGGCGACTACCACTACGCCGGAATCCGACACTGCCAACAACAACGCCAGCATCACTACCATCGTGCGTTGAGCTTGACGCAAACGGTTACAAGCAAAGACGCGGCTTAGGCCGCGTCTTTTTTTGTGGGTTTGCACGGAAAAGCGCTACCGCGTCCCTCTCCCGCTGGGCGGGAGAGGGTGCCGAAGGCGGGTGAGGGAAAGCCGGAGCCGGTTCACTTTAGTAGCCAGACTGCGTCGAGCGCCCAGTTCAAGTTTTTTCGCATTCGATGTAGCTGAATCCAAACATTTGCGTCTCCGCCCCTCATCCGGCCTGTCGGCCACCCTCAGCCGCTTGAGGCGGCTTCGATCCTGCATGCGGGAGAAGGACACGCGCCCATTGCCCCGCGTATTGCTGCGCTGCAAGGCGGCTTTGCCGCGCCGGTTCCTTAACATGGCGCCGCTTATCATTGGTTTCACATGCAACAGGAACCCGACACGCGATGACTATCGCCGCAAAATTCGAGATCGAATACCTGCAATACCTGGGCCCGGACGGGAAACTCGTCCGCGACGATCTGCCCGAAGCCGCACGCGACACGCAGCGGCTGAAGGAACTGTTCAAGCAGATGCTGTTCGTGCGTACCTTCGACACCAAATCGGTGGCCCTGCAGCGCACCGGCAAGCTGGGCACCTACGCCTCTTGCCTAGGCCATGAAGCCACCCATGTAGGCATCGGCGCTTCGACGCGCCCGGAAGACACCTTCGCGCCCAGCTATCGCGAATACGGCGCGCAATTCATGCGCGGCGTGCGCCCGCGCGAAGTGCTGCTGTACTGGGGCGGCGACGAACGCGGCAACGACTTCGCCGGCCCGCGCCACGATTTCGCCTGGTGCGTGCCCATTTCCACCCAGTGCCTGCATGCGGCCGGCGCGGCGCTGGCGTTCAAGCTGCGCGGCGAGAAGCGCATTGCAGTGAGCACCTGCGGCGATGGCGGATCGTCCAAGACCGATTTCTACGCCGCGCTCAATTCCGGCGGCGCCTACGAGCTGCCGCTGGTGCTGTGCGTGATCAACAACGGCTGGGCCATCTCGGTGCCGCGTTCGGCGCAGACCGGCGCGCAGACGCTGGCGCAGAAAGGCATCGCCGGCGGCGCGTTCTGCCTGCAGGTGGACGGCAACGATCTGATCGCCGTGCTCGAAGCCATGCGCATCGCCACCGAACGCGCGCGCAGCGGCCAGGGCACCAGCGTGCTGGAATTCGTCACCTACCGCCTGGGCGACCACACCACCGCCGACGATGCGCGCCGCTACCGCGACGATGCGGAAGTGAAATCGGCCTGGGAACGCGATCCCGTCACCCGCCTGCGCACCTGGCTGACCGCGCAGAAGTTGTGGAGCGAAGCCGAAGAAACCGCATGGAAGGAAGAATGCGGGCGCTTGGTCGACATCGAAGTCAACGCCTACCTGGAAACGCCGGTGCAGCCGGTGGAAGCGATGTTCGATTACCTCTACGCCGACCCGCCGCCGGAGCTGCTGAAACAACGCGCCGCCGCCATCGCCGCCGAGCATGCCGCACGGGAGTCGCGCTCATGAACGTCGAAGTCGCCAAGACCGTAACCGCCGCGACCGAAGCTTCCGCCGGCCAGGCCGCAAAGGCCGCCCTGCCGATCACCCTCATCGAAGCCATCACCCAGGCATTGGCCTGGGAAATCGCCCACGACGAATCGGTGGTGGTGCTGGGCGAGGACGTCGGTGTGAACGGCGGCGTGTTCCGCGCCACCGCCGGCCTGCAGCAGCGTTTCGGTTCCGACCGCATCCTGGATACGCCGCTGGACGAAACCACCATCGCCGGCCTCAGCGTGGGCATGGCTGCGATGGGCATGAAGCCGGTCGCCGAAGCGCAGTTCGATGGCTTCGTGTATCCGATGGTGGATCATCTGATCTGCCACGCCGCACGCCTGCGCTACCGCACGCGCGGCCGCCTGCACTGCCCGATGGTATTGCGCGTGCCGTGGGGCGGCGGCATCCGCGCGCCGGAACACCATTCGGAAGCCAACGAATCCATCTTCACCAACGTGCCCGGTTTGCGCGTGGTCATGCCGTCCTCGCCGCAGCGCGCCTACGGCCTGCTGCTGGCCGCGATCCGCGACCCGGACCCGGTGATCTACATGGAACCCAAGCGCATCTACCGCCAGTACAAGGAACTGGTGGTCGACGACGGCGAGGCACTGCCGCTGGACGTGTGCTTCGTGCTGCGCGACGGCAGCGACGTGACCCTGGTGACCTGGGGCGCGCAGGTGAAGGAAACGCTGGAAGCGGCCGACGCGCTGGCCAAAGACGGCATCAGCGCCGAAGTGATCGACGTGGCCACGCTGAAGCCGCTGGACTTCGACACCATCGCCGAATCGGTCAGCAAGACCGGGCGTTGCGTGATCGTGCACGAAGCGCCGCGCACGGCGGGCTTCGGCGCGGAGATCGCCGCGCGCCTGGCCGAGCAGTCGATGTACGACCTGGTGGCGCCGGTGGAACGCGTCACCGGCCCGGACACGCATATCCCGCTGTTCCGCCTGGAGATGAAATACCTGCCCAGCGTCGACAAGATCGTCGCCGCCGCCAAACGCGTGCTGGCCGCCGGCTGATGCAACGCGCCCGCGTCATCGCCGAGCACCGCTCTCCGGACCGCCCCGCGATCCGGGTTTCGGCCGGCGACTCGGTCACCCTGGGCGAACGCGACAGCGACTGGCCGCAGTTCGTCTGGGCCACGCTGGCGCAGGGCCTGGGCGGCTGGATACCCGCGGCGTTGTTCGACCGCGACACCGGCACGGCCACCGCGCTGGGCGATTACGATACGCGGGAGCTGGCGACCCGGATCGGCGAATCGATCACCGTCCACTACGAGCAGGAAGGCTGGTGGTGGGCGGAAAACGCGAACGGCGAAAGCGGCTGGATACCGGCCCGCGCGATCGAACTGATCGAAGACGACCCTCGCTGATTTTTCTCGCAGGGCCGGATTGCCGGCCCCACGAAGCAACGACACAACCTGGAATCCCAATGACCGACAGCAAGACTTTCAATCTTCCCGATCTGGGCGAGGGCCTGCCCGACGCCACCATCGTCGAGTGGTTCGTCAAGGAAGGCGACACGATCCGCCTGGACGAGCCGCTGGTGTCGATGGAAACGGCCAAGGCGGTGGTGGAAGTTCCGTCTCCTGTCTCGGGCAAGGTGTTGAAACTGGCGGGCAACGCCGGCGACATCGTGGTGACCGGCGCAATGCTGGCCGAATTCCAGCCCGACCCCAACCTGCCGCAACGTGCCGATGGGCAGGACACCGGGCATGCGCACGGCCCGCCCGCCGTGGGAGCGGCGTCCCGCCGCGAGCTTTCCTCCGGAAACCCTGAAGCAAAAGCTCGCGCCGGGGACGGCGCTCCCACGACTTCCGAACGCGACGATGCCGGCACCGTGGTCGGTGCGATGCAGAGCTCCAATGCCGTGCACCAGGAGCAGGCGGTGGCGGTCGGTGGAATAAGAGCGATGCCGGCGGTGCGCGCGCTGGCCAAGAAACTGGGTCTGGACCTTTCACGCATCCGCGCGACCGGCGCCGAGGGCACGGTAACGATGGCGGACGTGAAAGCAGTCGCGGCCGGCGGCGATGCCGCTCTGCTCCCCTCTCCCACCGGGAGAGGGGTCGGGGGTGAAGGTACGGCGCAAGCGCGGAGCCAGGTACTCGAAACCGCACCCTCATCCGCCCTCCAAGCACCTTCTCCCGAAGGGAGAAGGGAAGAACAACAGCGCACCACACTCTCCGCTTCCGGCAAACCCATGCGCACCCAGCCCCCTGGCGTGTCCGTGACGGGACAACCGGAGCAACTGAAAGGCGTTCGCCGCAACATGGCCCGGGTAATGGCCGACGCGCACGCCAAGGTCGTCCCCACCACGCTCAACGACGACGCCGACGTGCACGCCTGGCAACCCGGCAACGACGTCACCGTGCGCCTGATCCGCTCCATCGTGCGCGCCTGCAAGGCGGTGCCGGCGTTGAACGCATGGTTCGACGGCGAAAAACTCAACCGCACCCTGCATCCGCAAGTGGACATCGGCATCGCCGTCGATACCGACGACGGCCTGTTCGTCCCCGCGCTGCGCAATGCGGACATCCTGGATGCGCGCGGCATCCGCGAAGGCGTCAACCGCCTGCGCGCGCAGGTGGAGGACCGCAGCATCGCGGCTTCGGAACTGAGCGGCTACACCATTTCGCTGTCCAACTTCGGCATGTTCGCCGGACGCTACGCCACTCCGGTGGTGGTGCCGCCATGCGTGGCGATAGTGGCTGCCGGACGCGCGCGCCACCAGGTCATGCCGATCATGGGCGGTTTCGAATCGCACAAGATCATCCCGCTGTCGGTCACTTTCGATCACCGCGCCGCGACAGGAGGAGAAGCCGCGCGCTTCCTGAAAGCGATGATCGACGACTTGGCGCTTTCCCAATAACGGTAGGAGCGGCCCATGGCCGCGAGCTCTTGTGGTGCCGAAGAAGAGCTCGCGGCCATGGGCCGCTCCCCCTCTCCTTCGAGGCAATTCCATGGCGCACAAGAGCCGACTGGCCGGTTTCATCATCGATTGCAAACGCGGCTCGCTGGAATCCTCCGCCGATTTCTGGAGCCAGGCGCTGGGTTTGGAGGTGCAGGACTACGACGAGGACGGTCTAGGTCTGTATGCCCTGCTCTCGGACGGGCCGGGCGGCCTGCATATCGAGGTGCAGAAGGTCTCCCATCCTTCGCGTGTGCACCTGGATATCGAGACCGACGACATCGAAGCCGAAGTCGTGCGACTGGAGAAACTGGGCGCCAAACGCATCCAGTTCGTGCGCGAACGCTGGTGGGTGATGGAAGCCCCTAGCGGCCACCGCTTCTGCGTGGTGCCTATGGCGAAGAAATCAGCGCGCGCCAAACCCAACATCTGGAAATAGCCCTCCCCCTTTGAAAAAGGGGGACCGAGGGGGATTTGCTCTTGCTCACGAACCAGGGCCATCTCGTAGTCGGCAAGGCGCCCACGAAGATCAAAAGCAAATCCCCCGTAGCCCCCTTTTTCAAAGGGGGAGAAGCGTAGAACGTCGGGGCTCTCAGTGCCCGGGCACAGGCACTAGCGCTTGTCGCGATCCAGCCATGACGCCAACCCCTGCGCATTGAGCTCGATGTCCATCCGCAACACCTGCTCCACCCCTGCATCGTCCAGGCGACACCCATGTTCGCGTGCACGCTGCAGGTAGAGCGCAGCCAAGGCGTCCTTCATACGCCGATGGCGATCCGGCAAGCCATCGCATCGGCGGCCGATCTCCGCCATCGCATCGATCTGTGCATACAGGTCTTCCGCAAGTCGCTGCACATCCCCCACCCGCCCGTAATGGGTGACGTACATCCACTGCGGATCGCGCGCCACCATCCGGGCGATGGAAGCCTTGAGCTTCTCCGGCTCGAACTGCACCGGCGTTGAAGTGGGAATCACGAACGCGCCCTTGGCGCTGTCCAGTTCGCGATAGGAAAGCCCGAACGTATCGCCAGTGAACCAGCTGCGGCTGCGCTCGTCCCAGATGCAATGATGGTGGCGCGCGTGTCCCGGAGTGTCGATGAATTCAAGCCGGCGGCCGGACAGCTCTACGACCTGTCCGTCCTCGATCGCCTGTACGCGCCGCTCGTCCACCGCCTGGATCTGCCCGTAGCTGCGCTGCATTTCTTCTTCGCCGTACACGGCGGTGGCGCCTGCGATCAACTTGGAAGGATCGATCAGGTGCGGCGCCGCGCGCGGATGCACTGCCAGCCTGGCAGTGGGCAAGTGCCGCATCAACAAACCCGCGCCGCCGGCATGATCCAGATGCACATGGGTGACGATCAACCAATCGACATCGCCCCGAGTCAAGCCGGACTCCTCCAGCGCCGACAGCAACAAGGGCACCGAATGGTTGGTGCCGCAATCGACGAAAGCGCCGCGGCCGTTCTCCACGATCAGATAGGCGGCATCGAAATGCTCGCGCTGGAACGCGGTGTCGATGGTATGGATGCCGTGCTGGTTCATGCACTCGATCGGTAGGGCCGCAGACAACCGATTCTAGCCAGGGCGCCCATTGCGCGCGATTCCGCTTTGGTAGCACACCCATGGGATCGCCCCATGGCGCGACCTTCTGATCCTGGCCGCAACAACGCCCGAGCTCGCGCCCATAGGGCGCTCCTACGTCAACGTGGACGGGCGAGCAACCAGGTACGCAACACGACCGCCAGGAACATCGCTGCCAGAAATGCGCCATAAGCCACCAGTGTGGCCAGTACCTGCTTCCAGATTGCGCCGGTGCCGGCATCGGCCAGGCCCAGGGCATAACCCCATTGCATCCCCAGGTAGCTGAGCACGAAGGCGACCAGCAACGCAGCGATGTCGAAACGCCTGCGCGCCGCCGTCCGCGGTTGTCGCGGGAACAGCCAGAACAGCGCGCCAAGCAATACGAACCACGGCAAGAAGAGGATCAGCGCGAGATTGAGCGCAAACGGCGAACTCACGCCGCTTCCTCGCCCAAGGCAAGCAACGCTTCGGTCAGCTCGGCCAGTTCAACCCCTTCATGCAGGTGTCCCATCGCCTCGCCTTCAAGATGCACTACGCCTTCGCCGACTTTTTGCAGGGCAGCGGCGCCGATGGCTTTCAGTCGGGCGATGCGCTGCCCGGCCTCGCGCGGGGAATCGTGGCCCAGGCTCTGCAGCAACAAACGGCCGTCGGCGGCCAGCACCTTGAAATAGAATTTTCCGTCCGCCTCCCGATACTGCTTGAACTGCAGCGATCCGCCCTTGACGGTCTTTGCCGGCGCCTTGGATTTGCCGTGATCGGAAAGGTCGCGAAGCCCCACCGCATGCCGCAGCTCGGCCAGGAACGGCGTCGCGTACTTCTGGCGCAAGCGCGCGGCGCCATCGCGCAGCACCGCTTCGATCTCCGCAGGCTTGGCGATCAGCGCGTGGTATTTCTCGCGCAACGGCGCCACTTCCACGTCGATGCGTTCGAACAACTGCTGCTTGGCCTCGCCCCAGGCGATGCCATCGGCATAGGCTTGGCGCATGCGTTCGGTCTCTTCCGCGCTGGCGAAAGCCTGGTACAGCTGGAACAGGGCCGAGCCTTCGGTCTCCTTGGGTTCCCTGGGCGCCTTGGAATCGGTGCGAATGGAAAACACCAGTTTCTTCAATTCCTCGCGTGGCACGAACAGTGGAATGGTGTTGTCGTAGCTCTTGCTCATCTTGCGGCCGTCCAGGCCGGGCAAGGTGGCCACGTTCTCCTCGATCGCCGCTTCCGGCAAGGTGAAGTATTCGCCGCCGAACAGATGGTTGAAGCGCTGGCCGAAATCGCGCGCCATCTCGATGTGCTGCACCTGGTCGCGGCCCACCGGCACTTTGTCGGCGTTGAACAACAGGATGTCGGCCGACATCAGCACGGGATACATGAACAAGCCGGCACTGATGCCGGCATCGTCGTCCTGCTCCTCGGCGCGGTTGCGGTCCACCGAGGCTTTGTAGGCGTGCGCGCGGTTGAGCACGCCCTTGCCGGCCACGCAGGTCAGTAACCAGTTGAGCTCGCTGATCTCGGGAATATCCGATTGACGGTAGAACCAGACCTTGTCCGGCTCCAGCCCCGCCGCCAGCCAGGTGGCGGCGATTTCCAGGGTGGAACGCTGCACACGGGCGGCGTCCTGCACTTTGACCAGGCTGTGCAGGTCGGCCAGGAAATAGAAGCTCTCTACGTCAGGGGCGCGGCTGGCGGCGATGGCCGGGCGCACCGCGCCCACATAGTTGCCGAGGTGCGGGGTGCCGGAGGTGGTGATGCCGGTAAGGACGCGGGTCATTCGTGGGGCATGCCTGAGACTGAATACGCCAAGTTTAACCGGGCGATGGTTGAGACGTCGTGGGAGCGGCTGCTGTGGGAGCGGCGGGACGCCGCTCCCACAGTCAATGGAAGCTAAACACGATCAACCCCGCTGGCGAAGCTGGCGCGTTTCCTGTCATGCCCACCAAGGAGAACGCCCATGTTCCGCAAAACCATCCTGATGTCGCTGGCGCTGCTGCTGACCGGCGCCTGCACGCCCCTTTCCGCAAGGCCGCTGGTGGAGGTTTCGGTCGTGGACCGCGACACCGGCCAATGGCTGCCTCAATACCCGCACCGCGGCGATACCTGGGTGGCCGGCACTCCCGGCAACCGTTACGGCGTGCGCCTGACCAACACTACCGGCGAACGCGTGCTGGTGGTGCTGTCGGTGGACGGCATCAATGCCGTCACCGGGCAAACCGCCGCGCCTTCGCAGGCCGGCTACGTGCTCGAACCCTGGGAAAGCGCCGAGATCGCCGGCTGGCGCAAATCGCTGGACGATATCGCCCAATTCGTCTTCACCGATCTGGGCGACAGCTATGCGGCCCGCACCGGACGCCCGCGCAATGTCGGCGTGATCGGCGTGGCGGTGTTCCAGGAATCGCGCCCGCGCTATTACCCGGCGCCGATGCCTTCGATATCTCGCGGCCGCGAATACGAGCGCGATGAAGCCAAATCCGCCTCAGCGCCCGCCGCCGAAGGCCGCATGCGCGACCACGCTCCCCGAGAGCAGGCCGCCGACAGCGCGGCGCGGCAGAGCATGGGCACCGGCCATGGCCAGCGCGAATGGTCGCCGGTGGGCCAGACCCAGTTCGTGCGCGCCACCCGCAGCCCCGCGCAGATCAGCGAATTGCGTTACGACGACGCGCATCGCCTGATCTCCATCGGAGCGATGCCGCGACATTATCCGCGTTACGACCGCCGCGAACCCGTGCCGCGCGCATTCCCCAATGGATTCGTCGCCGATCCCTATCGCTGAATCGGGTGCGGATTTCGCCAAGCGAAAAAACGACGGGCCATATGGCCCGTCGTCGCATCCGCATGCCTGGTTGGGGATAGAAAACCGCATTGCGGATAAAGAAGAAGGGCCGGTCGCCCGGCCCTTCCCATGGCGCACCGCATGCGCCGCATTCAATGCCGGACTGCTGGGATCAGCACTTGGCGTCCTTGCAGTCCTCGGCCTTGTCTTCGACTTTTTCGCCGACCTTCTGCACATCCTTGCCCGCGCCCGCCATGGTGTTGCAGCCGGCCAGCATTCCCATCGAGAACATGGACAGCACCATCAATGCCAGTAAACGCTTCATAAGATTCCTCCTGATTGGAAAGGGTCTTGCCAGTTGCCTAAGCAATCGGAACGATCCCCGGACAACCTTGAGGCATACGCTGACCCGCATCGCATTCATCCCGCGTGAACGCGGGTGCTCGCATTCAGTTGCGACTCAGTCGCGCATGAGCGTCGATTTTCCGAACAGGCTTTCCACCAGGTCCACCACCAGTTCCGCAGTCAGGTTGCGTGTGTCGATCACTGGATTCAACTCCACGATATCCAGCGACAACAGGCGGCCGGTATCGGCGATCATTTCCATCACCAGTTGCGCCTCGCGGTAGTTGGGGCCGCCGGGCACGGTGGTGCCGACGCCGGGCGCGATGCTGGGGTCCAGGAAATCCACATCGAAACTGACATGCACGTGCGTGTTCTCGTCCACGCCCTCCAGCGCCGCCTCCATGGTGCGCTTCATTCCGTTCTCATCTATGTAACGCATGTCGTAGACATCGATGCCGTTGTCCTTGATCAGGCGCTTTTCTTCCGCATCCACCGAACGGATGCCGATCTGGCGCAAGTCGCGCGCATCCATGGCCGGGAAATCGCGGCCCAACCGGGTCAATGCATCGGGTCCGATTCCGCAAAGGCACGCCACCGGCATGCCGTGGATGTTGCCCGATGGCGTGACCGCGCTGGTGTTGAAATCCGAATGCGCATCCAGCCAGATCACGCGCAACCGTTTGCCGGTGTCGCGGCAGTGCTGCGCCACCGCGGTGATCGCGCCCATGCCCAGGCAATGGTCGCCGCCGAGCATGATCGGCATGCGCCCTAGTTGCAGTTCGGCTGTGGTGGCATGCATCAACTCGCGATTCCAGGCCACTACTTCGTCCAGATGGCGATATCCCTGCACCGGCGCCAGCCACGGGTTGACCGGACCATTGAGATTGCCGCGGTCGGCGACGTCCACGCCACGCGCGGTCAAGGCCTCGCCCAGGCCGGCGATGCGCAAGGCATCGGGCCCCATGCGGGCGCCGCGGTGACCGGCGCCGACATCGGTAGGCACGCCGATCAGGGAAACAGGCGGAAAAATTCGACTCATCTGCGGTCTTCAAGCTATGCAAGGGGTGACGAGTCTAGCCCCGATCGTCGGACCGTACTGTGGCGGTGCAGCAAGCGCCTCCCTCGCCGGACCGGTTATCCGCTTAACTTCGCTGTCACGCATCGATCACGACGGGGTCACCACGAATTGAGAACACTACCGACGCAGGGAAACAAATCGCCGGAGCTTGCCATGGGCACCATTCGTGACATCCGTTCGACCCCGCAGGATGTGATGCTGGATATAGACGCCGAACTACGTCACTGGCGCGGTTGCTACCGCGAAAGCGCTTTCCACCGCAGTTCGCGCGAATTCGACGACTACATCCCCACCTTGAAATTCGGCTACGACCTCTATCTGCTCAATTACCGGGCCGAGCTGGAGGAATTGTTGGCTACGCTCAAGCAACGCTACGAACGCAGCGTCCCGGAGTGGCAGCGGCTCGATTGGCCGTTGAGCGAAGCGATCATCCGCGAAACCTGGAAACGGATGAAGGGCGGACCGTCGTGGCGGCCGATGCCATCGTTGAGCCACGGTTTCAGCGCCGCCGCATCGATGTAATCGCGAAAGCGGAGTACTTACGAAGACGGGCGCGGATCGATGGTGCCGGCACCCGGATTCGAACTGGGGACCTACCGCTTACAAGGCGGTTGCTCTACCAACTGAGCTATGCCGGCATGGCCGAGCGCGGAACGCACGCTAGAGAGAACGCGTGCGAAAAACCGCGGACGCGGATTCTACCGCAGCAGGGCGCAATCGAGCGAACGCGATTGCGCTGCGCCGGTTCCGCTGCGCAGCGCGGGCGCGGTAACGCCGGCGGCGGCGGCGATATCCAGCCACCATTGCGCCACCCCTTCGTCGCCTATCGGCTGCAGCTGCGCGTCGAAGCCGGCCGCCCGCAGCGCGGACTGGCGTCGCTCTGCGCCTTCGCGGCTGCGGTAGCGTCCCAGGGCGATGCCGTTGGTCTGCGCGCCGCTGTTCACCACCAGATAGTCGTCGAAACCCGCTGCGCCGATGCGCTGTGCGAGCGCCTGAGCCGCTTCGCGATCGGCCTGGGGCGGCAGCACCACGTTGTAGCCCTGCGCCGTCTTGCCGGGAACTTCGCGCGGATTGCCGCGCATGATCTGGCTGCCGATGCGCGTCGCTGCCGCTCCGGCCGCGGCCTGGTCGGCAAACGGTCCGACGCTGAAGCACTGCGCAGGCGCTGCGGGCCCGGCGGCGGCCACGGCGGCGGGCGGCGATGGCACGGGTGCCGGTACCGGCGCTGGCGTTAGCGGAGGAACGGTGGTTTTCCCGCTCTCGTTGAGCAATTGCAGTCTGGGTACGTCCGCCGGCTGCGTCGGAAGCGCCGGGGGCGGCGGCTCGGGGCGGGAAATCCACCAGGCGGCGACCCCCACGTTCAACACGATTAGCAGGACTATCAGGGCGCGGATCAGCATTCGGTGGTTCCAGGGGCCGTGCCGACGCGCGACCACAGGGCCAGCCCTTCCAGGACCAGCGCGGGCGCGCGAAGCGCATCGGGAAAATGTGCGGCGAGCATGTCAGCACCGCCGCCATGCAGCAACAGGGAAGGCGCCTGGCCCAGCATCCGCGTCGCCTGGGCCACGCTGCGGTCGATCAGACCCAGTGCGGCGCCTTCGCAACCCGAGGCCAGGGCATCGGCCGTGCTGGAGGCGAATTCCCGATAGTCGCCGCCTTCCGGTGGAAGCTGCGCGGCGGCGTGGTGCAACGCCTCGCGCATGACCCTGGGCGAAGGCCCGATGCGTCCGCCGCGATGCAAGCCCTGGCGGTCCAGCAGATCGATGGTCAAAGCAGTGCCAACGCCTGCGATCAACCACGGACCCGTCCCGCGCCGGTGCGCGGCAAGTAGGGCCAGAAATCTATCCACGCCTAACCGCGCGGGTTCGATATAGGCGATGCGCATGCCCGCCAGCCCGGCGCTGCTGCGCGCCAGGGAAATACGGCGGAACCGCCGGGTCAGGACTTCGACCACCATCGCGGTCAGCGCAGGGGACGCCACACTGGCGAGGCAGGCCGAATCGGAGTCTTCAGGCAACAGTCGCTGCAATTCCCCGGCGAACGCGTCCGGCCCGTGCGCCAACGCGATCACCTCGCCCAGGCTGCCATCGTCATTCAGCGGCGCGCACTTCAGGCGCGTATTCCCCAGGTCGAACAACCAACGACTCATTGCGCCCTCACGCTGACTTCTCCGGCATGGAAAACACGCTCTTGGCCTTCGATGCGCACGCGCAGCGCGCCGTCTTCGGCGATGCCGATGGCGGTGCCGGCCTGGGTAGTCCCGGCCAGATATACGGCCACTTCACGGCCCGCCAGCGCATCGAAACGCGCATAGCGCGCCAGGAACGGAGCCAAGCCTTCGGCATCGAACTGGTCCAGCGCCGGCACCAGATGGGTAAGCAATCGCGCGGCGATCGCGTTGCGCGACGGCGCCGCATCGAGAAGATGGGCCAGATCGGTCCAGGGTTGGTCCAGCGTCGCGGCCATGGCCTCGGGCATGCGCACGTTGAGGCCCAGCCCGATCACCGCGCGTACCGGTCCGGCGTGTTCGCCGCCGCCTTCCACCAGCAATCCGCCGAGTTTGCGCCCCTCCACCACCAGGTCGTTGGGCCATTTCAGGCGCACGCCCGCGTAGCCCGATTCGTGCAGCGCCTCGGCCGCGGCCACGCCTGCGACCAGGCTCAACCCGCCTAGCCGCGCCAGCCCGCCGGAGAACTGCCGCGAAAGCGACAGATAAAGATGCGCGGCCAATGGCGAAGCCCAGGTTTTCCCGCGCCGCCCGCGCCCGCCGGTCTGGCGCTCGGCGATCAATGCCGCCACGCCGTGTGCGGGAGTGTCGCGGCGCAGCAGTTCGCTGTTGGTGGAATCCAGCGACCAGGCGATCTCCAGCGAGGCGATGCCGGCGCGCACGAACGCAGGCAGCGCATCGACGATGTCGTCGGCCTGCAGCAGTTCCAGCGGATGGCGCAGCGTGTAGCCGCGACCGGCCTGCGCATCGATTTCCACGCCGGCTTCGCGCAGGGCTTCGATGCGTTTCCACATCGCCGCGCGGGTCAGCCCCGCCTCCTGCGCCAGCGCATCGCCCGACACCGGGCCGGCGATGAGCCGCTGCAGGATGCCGCGTTCGCCGCTCACGCGCGCCTGCGCGACGGGCGTACGCGTTCGGAAAGCGGTCCGGAACCGATACGCGGACGCCCCGACAGTCGGTTCGACAGCGAACCCGGCGGGTGCGCGGCAAGAACCAGCGCGGGAGACAGGGCAAAAGTGGGCATGCCTTTAATTATGCGCGAGATGGGTGGTGTGTCAGGGCAGTGCTGCGAGAGCGGTGAGTTCCCGCAACGCCATAAGTCGTGGCGCGCCAAGGGCGTCCGCACGAATCCCGCGCCGGCCCTGCTGCACCGCAGCAGCCGATAGTCGGCTGGACGGGGGCCGGCCGCCAACGGGCCGGGAACCGCGCTATAGTTCGCGCGGTCAGAACGTCCGCCAGACAGGAGTCTCCCATGCTGCGTCTCAGCCTAGCCTTGTTGTTGATCTGCGCCAGCGCGCACGCCCTGGCCCAGAACGGACGTAGCGCGCCGCCCAATCCCGGCGCCTGCCAGGAAACCGAGGCGGTCGCCCGCGACGACGCGGCGCAGGCCGGCGCGGCGCATCCCAAGGCCACCGCCACGCGCAACAAATACGCCAAGCCTGCTTCGGCGTCGCCGGGAGGCGGTGGCGGCGGCGGCGATGAAGACGGCCTGCAGCGTGTTCGCGGTTCCAAGTGGCACAGCTTTCTTCCGGGCATGTTCCGCTGACCGGATCGTGGTTCGGCTGGCTCAAGCGCCCGCCCCGCTCCCTCGATAGCGAGATCTGGGCCCACACCCGACGTTCGGTTCCTTTGTTGCAGGACTTGCCCGCCTCCAGCGATGCGGCATTGCAGTCGCTGACGGCGCGCTTTCTGCACGAGAAAACCATCACGCCCCTTGCCGGTCTTGTCCTGGATGCGCGGGCGCGCATGCAGCTGGCCGCGCTGTGCTGTCTGCCTTTGCTGGGTTTCGGGGCGAAGGGACTGCGCGGCTGGTCGCAGTTGCTGGTCTATCCGGATGCTTTTCGTGTGCAGCGCAGCCATATGGATGCGGCCGGCGTGCTGCATGAATTCGAGGACGACCTTAGCGGCGAATCGTGGGAGGCAGGCCCGCTGATCCTGTCCTGGGCCGACGTACAGGCCGACCTGGCCGATCCTTTCGCCGGCTTCTGCGTGGCCATCCACGAGATGGCGCACAAGCTGGACGCGCTGGACGGCGCGATGGACGGCACTCCGCCGCTGCCGCGCGCCTGGCAACGCGAATGGGCCGCCGATTTCCAGCGCCAATACGATGCGTTCTGCAAGCAAGTGGATAGCGGGCGCGACACCACCATCGATGCCTACGCTTCGGAATCGCCGGAAGAATTCTTCGCCGTGGCCAGCGAATACCATTTCTCCGCGCCTGCCCTGCTGCGAACCGAAATGCCGAAAGTGGCCGCACACCTGCAGCGTTTCTACGGCCCAGCAGAGGCGATGTAGGGGCGACGCAAGTCGCGAAGCCGATAGCACTGACGGCGCAATGGTTTCGCGACTTGCGCCGCTCCTACAACATCGCGTTACAGTCCTTGCGGCAGGATGACCTCGAATCGCGCTCCGCCCAACTCCTGCGAACGCGTCACCTGCAGGTCGCCGCGGTAGCCGCGCACCAGATCCTGCACGATCGCCAGGCCAATGCCGTGCCCCTGCACGCGCTCGTCGCCGCGCACGCCGCGCTGCAGGATATGCGCGACGTCTTCGTCGGCGATGCCGGGGCCATCGTCGTCCACCGCCAGCAGCAGGCCGGCGCGGCGGTTGCCCACGGTCTTGGTGGGCGTGGCGGTCAGCAGCACGCGCGAGCGCGCCCACTTGAACGCGTTCTCCAGCAGGTTGCCCATCAATTCCTGCAGATCGCCCGGTTCGCCGTGGAAACGCGCGTCCGGGTGGATATCGAATTCGCAGATCACGCCCTTGGCGGCGTAGACCTTTTCCAGACCGCGCACGATTTCCTCGGCGTTGGATTCGATGGGCACCGGCGCGGCGAACAGGGCGTGGCCGCTGGAAGCGGCGCGCGCCAATTGATACGACACCAGATTGTTCATGCGCTTCAGCTGCGTATCCAGTTCTTCGCGCAGAGCGGTAGCGTGGATGCCCTCGTCCAGCTGCGAGCGCAACACCGCCAGCGGCGTCTTCAGGCTGTGGGCAAGATCGGCCAGCGTATTGCGCTGGCGGTCCAGGTTCTCGCGCTCGCTTTCGATGAAGGCATTGATGCTTTCGGTCAGCGGCTCCAGCTCGCGCGGGTGGCGCTCTGTCATGCGGCTGGCCTGTCCCCGCTGCACGCGGGTCAGTTCGTTGATCACCCGCTGCAAGGGCCGCAGACTCCAGTTGAGCACCGCCACCTGCAGCAGCAGCAGGAACGCGCCCGCCGCGCCTAGATACACCCACAAAGCGCCGCGGAAGGTGCGCAGCTGCGCGCCCAGCACGCGCGAATCCTCCGACACGTAGATCGAATACGGAAACTCGCCTTCCGGCGCGCGGTTGGCGTAGATGGTGCCCAACCCGAAGCGGTACACCCCGCCTTCGTTGCCGTCGATCTGGCGCATCGGCACCGGGCCTTCGAAGGTTTCCTGCAGCGGCTTGAGCATATTGGCCGCCGGCAAGCTGGGGCCCAAAGTGGAATCGGAACCCCAGTGCTCGTTGGGCAGCACCACTTCGGCGTAGAGGCCGCTACCGGGCTGGGCGAAGCGCGGATCGACCGGCAGTTCGGGCGGAATCAGAGTGCCGTCGCGGCCGAATTCCAGCTTGTTGGCGTAGGAAATCGCATAGCCCTTCAGGCGGTTGCGCACGTTGAGTTCGGCGGTGCTGACGAAGGCGCGGTCCAGCGCGTAGCCGGCCAGGAACAGGAAAGCGAGCAAGCCCACGCTGGCGGCCAGCAACTGCCGGGCGCGCAAAGAACGCGGGCGCCATCCCTGAAAAGGATCGCGCCCGCTTGGTGCCGTATCAGCGTCCGCCGCGCGCGGGGGCATCAGCCCTCGTGGTTACGCGGGATGGCGAAGCGGTAGCCGCGGCCGCGTACGGTCTCGATCGGCTTCAGTTCGCCTTCCGGATCCAGCTTCTTGCGCAGGCGGCCGATGAAGACCTCCAGCACGTTGGAGTCGCGGTCGAAGTCCTGCTGGTAGATGTGCTCGGTCAGGTCGGCCTTGGACACCAGCTCGCCCGCATGCATCATCAGGTACTCCAGCACTTTGTATTCGTAGCTGGTCAGATCGATGTTGCCACCGTTGACGCTGACCGTCTGCGCGGCCAGGTCCAGTGCGACCGGGCCGCATTCCAGGGTGGGCTTGCTCCAGCCGGCGGCGCGGCGCAGCAACGCGTTGACGCGGGCCAGCAGCTCTTCCACATGGAAGGGCTTGACCAGGTAATCGTCGGCGCCCTGCTTCAGGCCTTCCACTTTGTCCTGCCAGCTGGAACGCGCGGTCAGGATCAGCACGGGGAATTTCTTGCCTTCGTCGCGCAGCGCCTTGATCAGCTCCATGCCGGACATCTTGGGCAGGCCCAGATCGATGATGCCCACGTCGAACGGCACTTCGCGGCCCATGTACAGGCCTTCCTCGCCATCTTGCGCCGCATCCACGGCAAAGCCTTCGCGCTTGAGGCGGGCGGCCAGGGTTTCGCGGAGGGGGGCTTCATCTTCGACCAGCAAAATACGCATGGACACTCCTGTGACTAGAACTGGCGGCCGGCAGGCCCCCGGGTAGGGAACATCTTACGGTCGGCGGGGGTTGTCGCCGCGTGCACGCGGCGGCGCATCCTCGCGTTGGGGGCCGCGCTCGCGGCCGCCTCTGCGCTGCGGATCGTCGTCCATGTAGCGGACGCGGCCGCGATCGTCCATGACCTTGACCCGGTTGATCTCGCGGCCGTCGAACTGCACCCGCTCGGCGCCCAGGATCTGGCCGCCGGTCTCGCGTTGCGCGCGGCGCACCGAATCGGACAAGGAGGCGGGATTGCGCTGCGGCATCATGCTCTGGCGCTGCGGCGGCGGGTCGGGGCGCGGCTGTTCTTCCTGCCCCGATTGCGCCCACGCGCCTACCGCCACGCCGGACAGGGCGAGCAATGCGCAGGTGGACAGCAGAAAGCGGGACATGAATCTCATAACGGAATCGTAACGGGTTTCGGCTTCCCTGAATGAACGGGAGCCGACACGCCTAGTTGTTGATTAGGAAATGGATTCTGGCCTCGGGCGGTGAATTCGATCTGAATTTATCCACAGCCCGGTATGGCGCGTTCAGGTTCCTGGCTGCTCAGAAAACCTCTGCCACGCAGCAGCGCAACGAGCCCCCGGCCGCCTCGATGGCCTCCAGGGGCACGCCGCGCGGGGCGAAACCAGCCTCCTGCAGGCGGCTACGGGTGGTCGAGGCCAGGGAAGCCTCCGCGCCTGTGCTCATCCAGACCGAGCCTTCGGACAGCGCGATGGCGTTGCCGGCGAAGGCGGCGTGTTCGTCCGGCGACAGAGAGATGCCATGGGGCGCATACAGCCCGGCGATGGCTTCGGGCATGGCGGCATCGGCGAACCCGCCCGGGCAAATCAGGGCCGCGCGGCCGGCCAGCACCGCTAGCACCACGTTGGTGTGGTATTCGCCGGGCGCCAGATCGAACATCAAGGTGGCGCGCAGGCCGAAGGCCTGGTGCAGCAATGCGGCGCCTTGTTCGTCGCAGCGTTCGGACAATCCGCAGAAGCCGAGGCCCCGCGCGCGGTCGATGACCAGGGCGCCGGTGAGTTCGCAAACGTGCGGTTGCATCGACAGGTCGGTTTCCCGGTAACCCAGCAGATCGGTGAAGAAGCCGCGGATATCGCGGCGCGTGGCTTCGCGCTGGCGCACTTCGTGGCGCATGCGTCCCACCACCAGCCGGCCCGGCGCGGTGGCGAAGACGTTGTTGGGAAACACCGCGTCGGGCGTAGCCGGATCGCCGCTGAAGCACAGCACCGGCAATTCCGTCGCCAACGCACGCTGCAGTTCCCGGTGCTGCGCCTGCGCCGCGCCCGCGTCGAAGGCTGCGGCCTGCGCCATGTAGCGGTTGTCGCGCGCCGATTGGTCCGCCCGTGCGAATCCGTCCGGCGCCACCAGGAACGCCGCCCGCGCGGTGGCGGGGCCGAAATCGGCTGCGCAGTTTCGGGCGAAGGGGAGGAACTCGGAGAGGGTACGGGTAAGCATGGGCTCTCTACGGCGGCTTTCAGGAGAGGCGAAGCTTCAACCGGATCCTTGCAAAAAAGAAGCCCCGCGACTGCGGGGCTTCTGTTGTAGCCGGGCGAATCGATCAGATGCCCATCGTGCGCCGCTGTTCGCGTTCCTGCTGCGCTTGCGGTTGGTTCTGCGTTTCCTGCTGCACTTGCGCCGTGCTCTTTTCGATCGGCTCGGCGGCGGCCTGCGCCTTGTCCATGTAGATGCGGCGGTTGGCCGGGTCGCCGGGCTCGCCTTGCACCAGGAATACGCCACTGCCGTTGGTGTTGGGCAGCGCATGGTCGATACGGGTCAGGCCGCTGGCCTTGGCTTCGAACACGCCTGCGGCCGCGGCATTCTCAAGATCCTGACGGCTCTTGAAGGCCTGCGGACCGAGTTGCTCCATGTGCTTTACCGTCTGCTGGTACAGCGCATTGTCGGGATGGCGCGCATCCGAGAGCAGCGGCGCTTCCTTGGATTTCTTCAACGCTTCCAAGGTCTGGGGACCGACTATGCCATCGGCCTTCAAGCCATGGGCCTGCTGGTAGGCCTGCAGGGATTCCTTGGTGCGGTCGCCGAAACTGCCGTCTTCCTTCAATGCACGGCCTTCCTTGTCCCGATAGCCGTAGGCGTTCAAGGTGTCTTGCAGCTTGCGGATTTCCTCGTTCTTTTCGCCGTGCTTCACCGCGCCCTCGGGCAGTGCGGCGCGCTGCGTCTGAGGCGTCTGCGCTTCGGTCTGGGTGCGGGCTTGCTGCTTGTCCTGCAGCAGAGTGCGCGCCTCGGCCAGCGGGTCGGTGGCGTAAAGCTTCACGCCGTTGGCCTGCTTGCGCTCCAGGTACTTGTCCAGCGAACTCAGTTCCACGCCTTCGCCGCCGCGCGACTGGCTGATCATCAACTCGCCGCTCTTGGGGTCCTTCACCACCATGGTGATGTGGTCGATGCCCTTGTAACGGCCGCCGTCCCACTTGGTCGGGCCATTGTCCTCGCCGATGATCATGCCTTCCTTCAGCACGTCGCGGGTGACCGCCTTGCCTTCGATCATCACGCCGGAACGCGACTGCGCTTTTTCGACGATCATCGCCGCGCCGTCGGTGCCGAGTTTGAACAAGTCCCCTTTGCCGAACACTTCACGACCGGCCTTCGCATTTATCTCGGCCATCGTCGCGTTCTGCATGGTCGCCACCCAACCCGAGCAATCCACATAGCCCTGGTCCGGATGCTTGCCGTCGACGCCCGGGTATTTCCCGCTCATGGCGTACTTCACATGGTCGTACTTCACGCTCAGATCATGGGCGGCGGTCAACGCGATTCCCGTCGCCGCTGCGGTCTGCGTGGACGTGCTCTGAGAGGGCGTGGCCTGCACCGGAGTGGTCTGGCGCGCGTCGGTGATCGGTTCGATCCCCTTTTCCGGAATGCGTACCCGGTCGAACTTCGTATCCCAGTATTGCGTGAAAGTCGTCGCCATGTCGCGATCCGACATGCCCCTGAAGTCGGCGTACTTCTTGCCCGTCACCGCCTCGAAATCGCGGGAGCTGACGTTGTTCAATATGTTGCTGCGCGTGTCCTCGCGGCCGAACTGGCCCGTAGCGATGGCGGTCTGGATCGAGCGATAGCCCGCCCCGCCCTGCTGATGGGCCATGTACATATCCAGCCCATCGGGCTCGGCCTTGCCCGACAGATAAGGCCGGCCATCGCGCTCGTGGCGATTGACCAGGATCTGCCGGTTGTCCAGATAAAGCCGCGCTGCCGCGTCGGTATTGGCTACTGCGTCTAGCTCCCGACCGCGTATGCCGTAAGCCTGGGCCGTATCCGGCACGAACTGAAACAGGCCCTTGGCGCCACGTTCGCCCCGCGAGGCCTGTTCGTTGAACGTGCCTCCGGTCTCTATGTAGGCGAAGCGCATGAAATCGTCGCGCGGGATGTTCCGTTCCCTTGCTTCTCTTTCGATGATGTCGAGAACTTCCGTACGGCTGTAGTCACGTTCCATGATTGGATCTCCTTCCAGGTTGAGTTACGGCAGATACGCCGTGGTTCGTCAACCGGACTCGTCCTTGAGTCCTATGTTCTCGGTCAACCGATGCTTTGAATCTGTTTACTGATACTGCTTCTTTGCCGGATCGTAACGGTAATCGGTGGCGTCGTTCGGGCCCAGCACGCGTGTTTTCCCCGCGGAAGCGACTTCCGTTCCACTGCGCGCGATCCGCAGCAGCGGCAGATCGCTGCCTTCCTGCGGCGCGAAACTCAGCGTCCCGGAGCTTTTGACGCAGGCGATCTTGCCGCCGTCTTCTTCGTCGCAGGCCGCGCTATTGTCTTCTCCGGCCACGATATTACCCAGGTAAACCCAGCGCTGCTCATCGACCTTCAGCTCGTGCGGGTTGAAGACCAACAGGTCGAAAGAACTCACCCGCGTACCGCCCGACAGGTACCAGGTCGGAATGGCCAACACCAGGTTTCCGCCCGGCGTGCGGTAGCGCTGCGGCTCGCGCGTCTTGTCGATCTCGTTGCCTTTCTCGTACGCCCCGAACTCGCCGACAGCCCGGTCCGAGCCCTGGAAGGTCCAGGGACTTTCGGTCCCCGGCGCCGTCAGCGCGAATGTGGATTGGGTAATGGTCGCTTTCGTCTCCGGTGCCGGATCGCTTTCTTGTTCGGCCTTGCTGAACTTGAACGGCGTGTCGTAAGCGAATCCGGTGTAGTACTGCTTGCCATCCAATTCGAACCGATAGCCGTACCAGTACGTCGTCCAGCTGCCGTTCTCGACTTCATACGACAAGGCGCCGTCGCCGTCTTTCTGATAGATGAAATACAGCACGCTGCTGGGCGACGGCGGCTGGACTTCGGTTGCTTTCTGGGATTCGTTGTTCATGACGGGGACTTCCTTATCGGTCGGCTTGGCGGGGGAGTTGGCGGCCTTCCCGGAGACGTTCTCGGGCGTCTTGGCATTACAGGCGCCTATCAGCAGCACCATCAGCACAAGCAGAAACCTTCTTCCGTGTCTCATAGCTATTTCAACTCCATAAGTAAGCATCCAGTCAAAGCCAATGAATGCGAATTTTCATAGCGAGCGACGAATCATATACGTTTGTCAGGCCGATAGTTGTGACAGCACCTAGCGGCAACGATGAATCACCGCGGAGGGACAACCGCCCTCCGCGTGTGTCAGGCCGCCCAACTACAAGATCGGCATTTTCTCTGCTTTCATAGCCACTCTCTATCGTAAAGACCAGAGCCCGGAAGATTGAATAAGGCGACAATGATCAGGCCACGCCTTGATCTTCATGAACGCCATATTTCAGCTCTGTGGCCACTCCAGGCTATTACCGAAATGGCGTTGTTTTAACAGGATCCCCTTTCTTGCTGCACATCGGTGGATTCGTCATGCCCATAGACAATAAGTTCCCTCCATTGATTATGCAGGTGAATTCTTTCTTGTCAGTCGCCTTTAGGTTGACGTAAGTGTTGGTTCCTTCCGTCCTTCTGCTCACAATCGACAATTCAGATGGCTCATATCCTAGAGCACCAGCAGACTGCGATTTGATTTTTTCGTCCGTCAATACGTTTGTGCTTGATGCGATCGTCGAGCATCCGGCAATCCCCAGGACCAAGGCGATAAGAACCGTAGATGAAAAAGCATTTTTCATTTCAAACTCCATTTAATTACGTCTCCAATAAAGCGATCTTGCAAGGCGTGGAAACGAGGATCACCTTACTACCGAATACGCTTATCAAGACTGCAAACGGCATAATATATTCGGCAGTCGGCAGCATGCGTATTGCACCAGCAAGAACAGACCCACACGAACTCAAGTCCGTTCCGCTATGCGGAATCATACCTGACGGACATCCACCTTCTGCGCACGCCAACCCACTTACGCTCAAGAGTGAGATGGCCAACATAATCGCCCGCGCCTTAATCTGCTGATTCCTTCCTGCAAGTCTTTGCCCGCCCTGCGCCAACCGCAACGCGGAACAGATAACCTCATCCGCATGAACTAACGATCAGTAAGGCCACAATCATTTCCATACTGCCTACTGCATCGACTTGCCGGCCATATCGCACTCTCCATTGCGCTGAAAAACCATGAATTTGCGAATGACTACTGCGTGCGCCTGGCTAGGCTGCAATCGGAATAGTAAACCCGGCACTGGGTGTTTTCTGCGTTGCAAGTATTCATACCTAACTGCGTTGCGCGTTCGATGGTTTCAGCTCTCGCCGTGGCGTACGTTTTGTTGCCAAGTATCATCACTGCGCATTGGTTGTAGTACGTCAGATCGACTTCGCACTTCGCGCCACCCTTGGCACGACATTGCGCTAACGCTGCCCGCTGTGCCACTTGCTCGCTAGACATCCCCACAACAGTACCGAGGCTGCCGCTGTCCGCATCAGTAGCGATCGCCCCCCAAGTGTCCATCCAGCGAACGGGTGGCTCCGCAGATTTCGGGATGCTATCGCTGTCGCTGTCGCTGTAATAACCGGCTGGAATGGGTCCACAAGACCTGATATCGGTGCCGCTATAAGGAATCATCCCAGATGGACAGCCACCTTCGGCCCGTGCAAGCCCACTTGCCCCAAGCAGAAATACTGTCAGCAGCGCTATCCCTATCTTCATATGCTTACACTCCTACCCGCAGACCTATGTCGTGTGCATTAGCCACGGCGTGGGGAGTTTTTAACCTCGTCCGTATGAACCACTGATTTACCATAATTGGGATTGGTTGCGGGGTCGTTAAAGTTGGCAGCTCCGCCACGGGAGCTCGCAGCTTCAGTCGTATTCGCCGGCGGCGCCGCATGCGACCCATAGCCACCCCGATACCCCGACTCGCCCGCTCGCTGGCCCACCGGCGCACCGCCACCACTGAACGCCGAGAAGTGCATGAAGTTGCCCAGCGTGCCCTGGAAGAATGAAGCCGCCATCGGCGGCACGCTGACGATCAGCAAGGTCAGGATCATTCCCATGCCGCCCTGCTGCATCGCCTGACTGGTCATGCCGTCGCTGAAATTGGATCCCAGCAGGGAACCCACCAGCGCCGTTCCCCAAAACGCCACCGACACCCTCACCACCATCTCCAGCGCAATGGACACCATGGCGCTCAGCACCGCCATCGAGAACATGGTGCCTATGCCATAAAGCAGCCATCGTTGGAACAGGGATTTGGTCTGGTCGAACATCAAGCACAGAATGAAAATCGGGCCGAAGCCGATGAACAAGGCCATCGCTACCTGGTAGAGCAGCAACAAAGTGCCGCCTACGATCGCAGGACCGCCCGCACCGACGCCCGCGAACCACATGGCGCGGGATTTCTGATTGTCCAGCGTCGGATCGCTCATCACGTCCAGCGCATCGATGCTGGACAACGCTACCTGCATCCAGGCCAGGTTCTCGTCGATCTTGTCTTCCGGGGTCGTGTTCTCCCCGGTGACCACCCAATTGATCTCCCTCTTGACGTCATCGTTCAGGAACTGGTGCAAGTCGGTTCCGAACATGGCCATCATCGTGGCCGCCGTCAGTATCAGCACCGACCGCAACGAGTTCGTCACCAGCGCCATCATCGATTCGCGCGATTGGCCCGTCACGATGCGGTAGCCTTGAATCATGATCCACAGGGTCAGCAAGGTAAGCGCGATGCCGCTCACCCATTGCATGGCGCGCCCCATGAGCTCGATGCCGAACTCGTTAATCTCGTTCTGCAGATACGCCATGATCTGCCGGAAGAAGATGAAATCCCCGACAGATTGGATTTTGGGCGCAAGCCAATTCAGCCAACCGGCCCCGTCCAGAAAATTCCCCACGATGTCCATTCCTTTTCCCATCATCTACGCCAGGTTTGTGTGGGCCGCCGCAACGGCCCTCCCCCTACCACCGAACCGGACAAATCCTGGCGCGGATCCTTGCACTGGTGCTGCAGTTGAATTCACTCACGAAGACGCCAAGGCTCCTAACCGGAACCCTGGCGACCGCTCTCAGTTTCCGACTTCCAACGCCCCTTGCAGCGCCGTGGTCTTCACCAGCGTGCCCAGAGGACTGCTTTGTTTTCCCTTCAACGCGATTTGAGTCAGCGTTTTCTGGGCCTGTTGCATGGATTGAATATAAGCGTCGTAGGAATTCATCCTTGATTCCCATTCCGCGAAGCTCTTGCTCATGTCGGCGGTCAACGCTTCCGCGTCGTAGCTGACCTTGGTCAGATTGCCTTGATCGTTATTGGAGTCGCGCATGCTCTTCAAACTGGCCAACGTCTGGTCCAATTCCGGCATGCTTTTCTTCAGGAAATCCACCGTCTCGTTGTATTTCCTGTTCTCCATGATCTGGATGTTCACGCAGATTTGCTGCTGCTGCTTCATCAGGTCGCCGTTCGGGTCCAGGGTAAGCATGTTCCTGAGTCCGGACAGGAGGTCGCCGCCCGCGCCCCTGCAACGATCGGCGATCATATAGTCGTCCGCGACTTTTTCCAGGTTCACGCTTTGCGGCAATCCGAGCTTGGTGAACATGCTCTGCGCCTTGATCAATTGCTGCCTGTAGTGGCTGTATTGCTGCTGCCAGCGCGAGGCTTGCTCTGCGTACTCGGCCACATCCTTACCCATTTGTTCGAGCTGGGTAAGAATATTCTGCATCATGTGCGCGGGATCGTTGACGATCCACTGCGCATTGGCGCTGCCAACGGCCAAGGAGCACATCAAAGCGAGGCTGGCTAGTAGCGGTTTCTTGTTCTTGCGCTTGGCCGATTTGCTTTTACTGTCGATGTTCATAAGAACTCCTTCGCTTTTCTTGGGACGGCTTTAAACGGACCGTGCCTGCCTGTTCGAACGAACGGGCATGCACAACAATGTCTTATGCGCCTACGGCACGCGCATTCTTCTGCGTAGATCGGACTGCTGCTTTTCCAGACCCCTTTCTTTGGGCATAGAATTCGGTCAACCACTGCTCAGGGCGCAGATCGTTGCTGGGCAGGCCCGCGGCGGCGGCCTGCTGCTCCAGCACCTCATGCATGATTTCGATGTTGTCGGTCGATGCCGAAATCACCGCAAGCGCATCGTCCATTCCACGCAGATTGAGTTGGCAGACGCTGGACGCGTGACCCTGCTTGACCAGGAAACAGCGCGAGCGCTCGTCCAGGCTGACCACGACCTGGTATTCGGCCTCGGTCAGCTTCAGGCCATTGATGTAGTCGTCGCGGCTGGCATTGGGATTGGGCAGCAGGATCATGGTCGCGGTCTGCTCGATCAGCGCGGCGGCGATGTCGCTGGCCAGCGCGTCTTCCGGGCTCTGGGTGGCGAAGATGCCCAGGCCGTTCTGCTTACGGATGGTCTTCTGCTTGTTCTTGGCGAACTCCTTGAGCCCACCCTTGCCGTCGAGGATCTTCCAGAATTCGTCCATCACGTAGATCAGGCGGCGGCCGTCGATCAACGCCTCCAGGCGGTGCAGCAGGTAGTTGATGACCGGCACGCGCACTTCGGGGTTGTCGATGATGTCGGTGTAGTCAAAGCCGATGATGTTGGCTTTCTGCAGGTCGATGGTGTCCACCGGGTTGTCGAAGACCCAGCCGTGCGAATTGCCCGCGGTCCACTTGCGCATGCGCGCGAACAGTCCGTCGTCGCCCATGTTGGGCAGGCTCTTCTGGAAATTGGTCATGCTGCGCAGGTGCATGGGAGTGTCGAGCATGTTCTCGACCGCGCGGAAGATGTCCTCTTCTTCGCGCGAGGTGTAACCGGCTTTGCCGGCCAATACCTTCATGAGGTCGGCCAGGAACTGCGTGTTGGCTTCGCTGCGCTCGCACTGGAACGGATTGAAGCCGGTAGGCCGGCCGTTCTCCAGCGCCAGGTAGTTGCCGCCGCAGGCGCGCACGAAGATCTCGGCGCCGCGGTCCTTGTCGAAGAAGAAGATGGTGGGCGCCGGGTCCAGCTTCTGGACCTGGCTGAGCAGGAAGTTGATCAACGCGGTCTTGCCGGTACCGGATTTGCCGATGACCATGGTGTTGGCGATGGCCTTCTCGCCCAACGAATTCTCCGCCGGGTGGGTGGCGTGGAAGTTGAAGTAGTAGGGCTGGCCGTTGGTGGTCTGCAGGGTGGTGACGCACTCGCCCCAGGGGTTGTTTTCCTTCTTGCCGGAAGCGAAGTTGTGCAGCGGCGACAGCCCCAGGAAGTTGAGCGAGCTGACGTTGGCCAGGCGGGTACGGTTCTTCCAGTTGCCCGGAATCTGCGAATAGAACGAGGACGCTATGGCCAGATCTTCCTTGGTGGAGACGAACCCGGCATTGGAAAGTTCCGCGCGCGCGGTGGCGGTGTTCTGCGAAAGCTTTTCCTGGGAATCGGCGTACAGCGCCAAGGTGAAGTGGTATTCGCCCAGCACGAAGTTGCCCGAAGCCAGCTGGTCCATGGCCTGGTCAAGCTCTATGATCTGGCTGACCGCCTTGTCGCCCGAGGAAATCATCATGCCCTTGGTGCGGTCCAGCACCTTGAGCGCATCCTGGCGGCCGATCGGACTGAACGAGTGGGTCACCACGTAATCGAAGTCCAGGTACTTCAGCCCGTTGAGGATGCCGGGATACGTGCCGTCGGTGTATTCCTTGATGTTGAGGATGGCGCCAAAGTGATTGACGCCATTGGGCGTGTTGATGATGAAGTCGCCGGTCTTGTCCGAGAACATGTGCCGGCTGACCGGCAAATAGCCGTTCACCGGCGCGCTGAGCACCGGCACCGGCTCGTCGATGCGGTTCAGCAGATAGCCGAAGAATTCCAGGGCCTCGGAGAACACCACCCCGTTGCTGGCTTCGTACATGCCCAACCGGTACGGCGAGTAATCCTTCAACACCGCTTCCAGGTTGCCCGCCAATTCCTGGATCTTGGCGATGGCCTGATCCTGTTCGGACTGCAGCTGGGCGATGTTGGTGGATTTTTCCACCAGTCGCTTACCGGTCACCACCGGCCGGTAGATCATGGTCAGGTACAGCTCGTTCTGCATGATCTTCTGCGAGGACAGCGACTCGAAGTAAGCGTCCGACATGCCCTGGTTGAAGGCCTGGCCGAACTTGCTGCGGTCGTTGATGCGCCGCTTGCGGCGCACGTCGTGCACCCAGAACGCCAGGTTGGCGAAATCCGGCGCGCGCAGGGTCTGCAGCATGCGGTTGAAGGTGTTGTGCCGGTGTTCTATCTCCCATTCGTCCCGGCCGACGAAAGGCAGCCCGCCCAGATGCCACACCAGCAGGTAGTCGCCGCCCGTGGTCTTGATCACCGAGGGCGATACGTGGGTGGAGAGCGGGATGAATTCGCTGATGGAAGTATCGGGAGTGAACATGCGATAGCGGGTCGTCGGTCGATGGATCTGTGAATTACGGAATCGCTCGGAAAACACCGGCGGCCAGGCCTAGCGGTCCTTCGCAGGCTTGGCGCGGTAGCTGTTGGGCGAAAACACCCACATTCCCGAGTGATGCTTCAGGTTCCTGGCCTTGAACTTGAACTGCAGGCGCAAGCCGATCATGCGGAAGATCATCTCGTCCCGCCTGGCCATCTGTCGCATGACGAAGATGACCGGCGGCAACAGCAGCAGGCAGAACATGTTGATGTAGAAGGTCAGCAGGATGCACGTCCCGGCCGCAAGAAAGAACGGCATGTAAGGCACGCCCATGAACATGGCCGGGCGCGTACAACCCCTGAACAACACATTCTTATGCATAGAACATGAGGGCGTTGAGCAGCATGCCAGCGGGCGCGCCGCCTTCGTCAAGCGCATTGTCGCCCAGCAGCATTCTTGCGATCTGGGCAGCGGCGCCGATCAGGAACCCGCCGATCAAAACGGGCGCCACATCGGAAATCCGCTTGTGGGCGAAGGCGATCTGGTAGCCGGCGAATACCACCGCGATGGTGACCACGGCGATCGAGGCGATGTTGAGCAGCGAATTGAGGTTTCCGAAGAACTCCTCGACCCTGTCGGTGGCTTCCTGCGCCATGGCCATGCCTGGCATCGCCAGGATGGCGACGAACACCACAGCCATGAGCATCGGCGAAAGGAATTTCTTGGCCTGATCGCTGGAGGCCTTCGTGAATACTGGTTTCATGCGTGTCATCTCCTTGGGTTGGTTGCGAAACAAAAACTAGCGGCGGGGGTATCCATGATTTCCGCTATTCGAAAAACGTTAGAAAACGAATGCCGCATCCACAGCGGGCAATTCCACTGCGGTCGCTTGGGAAACGGCAGGGCTGTCCGCTGCGATAGGCGCCTGGGCCGGCTGCGCGCCCGCCTGCATGCTTTGCACGACTACGGGCTGCTCCTGCGGAGCGGCCGATATCCGCATCAAAGCCGCTTGTTCGGTATCCGGCACGGCGATGGGTTGCGGCGGTGTTTGGGGGGTGGGTGGCGCCGCGGCCACCGCAGGAACCTGGGCGGGCGCGATGTACACGGGATAGCGAGTCACCTCGACACTGCGCCGCGACGGCCTGCTGACCACGGGAATGGCTTGACCTTGCGGCGCGCTTGCCGCCCCCGGCGCGGTCTGGCGCATCGAAGCGTAGATCTTCTGCACGTAACCATGGCGATAGCCGGTAACGAAGTTACCGGAGTAGTAGCAACTGAACGATTTTCCCCAATCGCCGCCCGAACGGCTGTAGCACTCGGCAAGAATGCGCGAGCCGGCCTGCAGATTGGGGCAGACTTCGAAAGCCTTCTCATAAGAGTTGAGGCCGTACTTGCCGAGGTTGTAGCGATTCACCTGGGCGACGCCCAGCGAGAAATTGAAGCCGCGGCTCTCCAGCATGCGTACCGTGGCGAGCGCTTCGGGCAGGTTCTTCGGCTGGCGCACCAAGTGCCCGCCGACCACGCCGATGGCATACGGGTTGTGCGACGATTCCACGCGCACGACGTGATGCATCACCTCCGGCGGAACCGCCAGTTCGGGGCAACTCATTAGCTCCATGCCAGGTAACACCGCGCACTCCTCCCTTACACGCTTTCCGCTATTCGACGATCATCCGATAAAGCATGTGGAATCCCACAGCTCTTCGCGCTCATCACCGATATCCCTGCACCCATATTTCATGAGCACCCTAGTGTTGTCAACTTAATGCCGTCGCAAAATTCTGTAGGAAAAACATTACACATCCGCTTCTCTCGTCATCTGAACGTCCGCTATCGGTAGCATTTCCCGTCTGGACAAAAAAATGCCAACACAGGTAACCAAGCGGGCCGATTCGGAGTGGATCGATGCGTTATTCAGCTTTACTCCGTGAACGTTCTCTCTGGATTGAAATCGATGCCTGTGATGTTGCGCTGACCCGCGTGAGCCTTGATGTGCACCAGGATGTCGATGGTCATCATGAGCAAACGCTTGATGATGGCGAACTCCAATCCCGCGCCTTCCGCCGAGGCCTTCACCATCAGCGCCAGCTGGTCCCAGGTCTGGGTGGTGCTGCCGGCGTGGCAGCTGGTGATGGAGCCTGGGTGGCCCGAGGCGCAGTTTCGGATGAAGTAGAAGGATTCGTCGCCGCGCAATTCGGCCAGGATTATGCGGTCCGGCTTCATGCGCAGGCAGGCTTCCATGCAGCTCTTGGCGGTGACATTGCTGGTGCTCTGCCCCCCTTTCGAATAGAGCAGGTGCACTGCATTGGGCTGGGTGATGAACAGCTCGCGCGCATCCTCGATGGTGACCAGGCGCTCGTCGCCGGGGATGTGGTTGACCAGCGATTTCATGAAAGTGGTCTTGCCACTGCCGGTGGCGCCGGAAACCACTATGTTCTTCTTGTACAGAACCGCCTTCTTGAAGAACTCGGCGTAGTTGCGCGAGTACTTCAGCTCCAGCAGCTCCCGGTCGTGCTCGCCCAAAGTGTGACCCTGCTCAAGGATCTGGTCGAAAAATCCGTCCTCCTGATACTGCTGCAGCGATTTGGTGTGCTTGGACGGCAAGCGGATGGTGATGGAAACCTTGCCGGCGTCGCAGGCGGGCGGAATCACGAACTGGGCGCGCTGGCCGGTGGGAAAGGTCAGCGATACGACCGGATCGGTGTCGGTGATGCGCTGGCCGGTATTGCTTTCGTTGACCACGGCGGTGCAGAACTGCCGCGCGCGCTCGAAATTCAGGCCCGGCACCTCGATGCGCTGCCAACCCTGGCGGGTTTCCAGATAGATTTCGCCAGGCTTGTTGATGCAGATTTCGGTGACGTCCGGAGAACTCATGTACTCCAGGATTCCCAATACTTCGTATTGGTAGTCCAGGAAGTCGCTGGAGACCCGCGCTACCGGTGAGTTGTCGATGTCCATGCGTGAGGCCCGCGTCAGTTGCGGGCCAGTACCCCGGTGAAGTCCACGTCCTTGGAAACGTAGACATTGATCACGGTGCCCTGGTTGATGGTGACCGTGGGCGGACGGTTGATGCTCTTGTCCAGGGCCTGGTTGGCCAGACGCTCCATGGTCCGCGCCGTGGTGCTCTCGAAGGGAGTCTCGAGCACGTTGCCATTGGAGATGGTGGTGGTGCGCGGACCGTTCTCGGCGGCCGCGTAGCTGAAGGCATCGCTGATCAGGCTGATCAGCAGCGCCGATGCGATGCGGCTGCCCCAGTGCGCGTTGTACTTGCCCGGATGGCCGGCGCCGCCAAGATTGTCCACGCCGGGGCTGGCCATGTTGACGTCGATGCCGTTGGGAGTGGTGACACGGTCCCAGATAACCGCGACGCGGTCGCCGGTCGCACCGGAATTATTGTACTTTCCGGAAATCTTGGAGCCTTTCGGCAACAGCAGGCTACGGCCATTGATCGAGTAGACGGGCTCGGTGACGATGCACGAAGTGAAGCCCGGGATATCGGTGATGATGCGGGTTTCGAGCACGCAACGGATGTAGGTGCCACGGACCAGCAAAGCATCGGGACGGTTGATGTACTGCGCGCTGGTGGCCTCGGATTGCGCATTCTGCTGCGCTCCGCCATTGGCCTGATTGCCGGGCATGGTCGCGAGCATGGCTTGCATGTAGGAGTCCTGCGAACGCTGGCCATTGGCCTGCGTCCCTTCTCCATTGTTCGCGCCGCCATTGAGCATGCGCCGTTCCATCAAGGTGGGCTCGCGCGGCCCTTGCGGGGCATCGTTATAAGACGTGGATTGCGGATAGGGGGGTGCCGGCTCGGCAGGCAGGGGCGGTAGATTCGGCTCGGCGGCGTACTGCTGCACTTCGATCGGCGCGACCGGCTCGGCCGCCGGAGGCTCGGTGTTGGTGGGCAACTCGGGGATCACCACTTTCTCTTCGCGCGGCTTGGCGACTTCGTCCTTGCTGGAGGTGGCGCTCTTGAACATCCATACCGCAGCGACGATCAGCAGCAGGACGATGCCCGCCAGGAACAGCAACGCCTTGCGGTTGAGCTTCTGCAGATCGTTGGATCTCAGCTGCGGAGCGTTCGCGTCCAGATCCGGCGCGGCGCTGCTCTGCTGGTTGGCGTAATAGGGATTGCCGGCTTGTGCGGGCGCATCCGTATCGCGATTGGGCTGCGGATCGGGATCGCCGTCGTCGTAAGGACGGCCGGAGGAATTGGGCGGCAGATTCTGGTTCATTGTGCTTTGTTCCTACGCAGACCGACGACATTCTTGCCGTGCCGGATGACCAAGAAGGGATAGGTGCCGTGCACGATCAGCGTGTTGTTCTCTACCGTGGTGTTGACCACGAAATCCTCGCTACCCTCGCGCTCGCGGCCGAAGACCGCGGGGAAATTGCCGGTAGGAAAGGCCTTCAAGTCGCTCATCTTGACGTAGGTGAACTGGCCGTCGTCGTAGACGTTGGTGGGGATCAGCCAGGCCTGCTTGGTGCGCGTGGAGTAGTCGTAGTTGAAGTTGTAGCGCCTGTCCTTGTCCAGCTTGGTGCTGAGCTGCGGCACGCTTTTTTCGTCGGCTTCGGAAGCGAACTCGGTGTCGTTGGGGTAAGCGAAGGTGATCTTGTACTGCACGCCCGCCTGCTTTGCCTGGCTGAGCGCGGTCCAATCGGTGGCCACGACCTTCAGTTCGAAGATATAGGAATGGGTGGCGGTGCGGATCACCATGTTGGTGTCCACGTCCACGTTCTTCGGCTTGAGGTAGAACACGTTCTCGCGACGGGTCAGGTCCCAGCCGGCGCTGAAGCCCGTGCTGAAATCCAGGATCTTCTCGTTGGGGCTCAGTTCGATCTGGGTGGTGATGCCCAGACCGGTGCGCACCTCGTAGATGCGGTCCGGTTCGTACTCGTATTGCTGCACGACCTGCGCGCTGGCCGGCAGCGCGGCGCCTGCGATCGCCGCGTGCAGGATCACTGCCAGACAATGCTTGCTCAAGCGATTCATTGGTTGATGGCCCCGTTGGCATTGTTGGAGGAAGGAGTGGCGGCCGGCGGCGTAACGGGCGCCGGGTTGCCCTGCTGGATCGCCGGGTCGGCCGCGTCGCCGGGTATTGCGCCCGGGACGACCGGTTCGGCGCCGGGCACCGCCGGAGCGGGCGCCTGCTGCAGCGGCTGCACTTCGGTTTCGTCCGGCGGAGTGGCGGTGAAGCCGCTGTCGTCGTAATCCCTGTCGACGCGGTAATTGGTGACCTGGAACCCGAGCGGATTCTCGATGCGGTATTTTTCTTCCATCTTCAGGTTCGACTTGTAAGTGAACTCCATGGTGGCGATGTTGCTGTCCAGCGGCTTGGACGTGCCGGACGCCTTGTCGTACAGACTGCGCTGGAAGCGGACGGTCGCGCCCTTGGGCCATGTCTTGGCCGACCCGCCTATCAGCGAGATGCTGAGGATCTTGACCCGGATCGCCTTGGTCTTTCCGTAGACGTTGAACGGACTGCTGGGGCTTTTCGGGTTGTGCAGGCCGGTATAGGCCGCCGCCACGTCGGGCGAGGACATGGTGTACACCGTGGTGCGGTCGCGCAGGTTCATCAGCGCGACGTCGTAGGATTCCCGCGCAAGCAGGAAGTGGGCGACATTGCTGCGGTTGACCGCTTCTTTGGTGGTGATGCTGCGGTGGTCGGCATCCTGGGTAAGGCGCGCCACCGAGCTGGTGCCGGTGTAGGCGTCGGCCATGATCAGGTAAGGCACCTTCTCCTTGAGCGGCAGCATGTAGAAATAGCCCGCCGCCAGGATGAGCGACAGCGCGATGGCGCCCGAGGCCACCAGCCAGGCGCGGCGCTCGCTGCGCCGGGCCATGTCGGCCAGCGTAATCTCGAAATTGACCGCCTTGGAGACCGCATTGTCGATCTGCGGCGACGAAACTTTCTTCCCGAACATCAATTTGATTCCTTGAAGCCGCTATGGGGGCGCCGATGCGAAAGCATTCCGGCCATGCTCAGGGCGTGGTCGCCGGCGTGTCCTCGCCGGCCTGGGCCACGCGGACGACGATCTGGTTGTCGCTGGCCGTGACCGACACCTGTTGCCCGGCATAGGCCGCGGTCAGCTGCGAAACCGCCGACTGCAGGTCGTTGGTCTGGATCTGCGCCACCGGCCCGTACAGCGTGAAATCCGAGGGATGCAGGTACGACAAGGTCATCTTCGAGTCGCTCGCCCAGCGCGTGAGCATGTTCTTGAGCGTGCCGTCCATGGGCGAGGCATGGAACACGTAGGTCTGATACAGAGGAATCGCCTCGGCCGACGCCGCGTAATGATTCACCGTTTTCCAGCGGCCGCCGAAATTCGGCGCCGGGCGCGTGGCGCATGCGGACAACGCAACCACCAACAAGATCAACACGCACCGGCAAAGGCCGGCCAAAGTCTTATGTTTCACGCTTCACCAACGGATGGGATTGAAAGGATCGACCGGCGCGACGATGCCGCCCTGCGGCCGGCATGGCGATGGGAACGATAAGCAAGCGAAAGGCGAGCGCGGCCGTAGCCCGACGCGCGCATTGGTAAACGAATCACAAAAGAAGAAACCGGGCGAACGAACCCGTCATGCCGACCGGCGAAGCCCGGAACGGCATCGGCGATGACTACAGAGGAATATCGCGACATTAGTACCCCACCTCCCTGGCAGAACGCTCCCTGAAACACTTTCCCCGTAATTGCATTCCTATCCGGCGATGTCCTACCGGACATACGGATGGCGATCACACCAAAATAGGCGGATGAGCAATCTAACGGAAAATTAGCTTGATACAACACGCATAGTCAAGCGCTGCGATTACACGCATGTTGCATGCGTCGCAGTTTGAAGTAGCTAATCGCGAAATTCATTCGCACCAATGAGGTCGGCGACGACAAAGATGCGCGCAACGATTGTGCCGCGACAAACAGGTGACTGGCGGTAGCGCTTTTTTTCGAACGACTTTCATTGCCGGCATTTCGCCGCGCCCAATCGATAACCCGCCCCTGCAAGTCATCCCTATGTTTTTGCAATGCGAATGAAACTTTGCAATGCAAACTGTGAGACAGGTCTCATCATCAGGAGATTGGCGAGCCAGGCAAACCGACTCGACACGGGCAAACGGGACTCCAGCACGATCGATGCGAACCGACAGATAGCAGTTCGTTATATCTCGCGACGCAGCCGTTTCAAGTCCGGCAATGCGCAAGCTTCGATCCCATCGCCAATCCTGCGGAGTGAATCAGGGCTTGGCGGCGATCGAGGCGTACAGCCGTTTCAGCTTCGGCGTCACTACCGGAATGGTCAGCATGGTGCTGGCCACGGCCATCAACAGCAGCGCGGTGAAGGTGGCGTTGGTGATGATCTGTTTGTCCAGCAGGATGTTGGCGAAGATGATCATGATCAGCGCCTTGGTCTGCAGCAGCCAGCCGATCAGCGATGCTTCGCCCCGTTTCCATTTCAGTATCCTTCCGGCCAGATGCACGCCGGCCAGCTTGCCTGCCACCGAAGCGACCAGCAGTGCGCGGGCGGCGAGAAGACCATTTCGCCGCCCACCGACCATGCCGTGCGCAGGCCAGTGCTGAGGAAGAACCTATCCGGTCGGGATATGACGACTGCGTAGAGCGGCCTTCATCGTTTGGACTGCGACGCGGGTGTAGCTGCATCGGGGTCCCCGGACGCGGATACGGATGTGCCGGCTTTGTCCGCGTGCGATGGCGGTAGCGCGACGCGGTCCAGCTTGCGCGGTGGCGCGGGGGTCTGTACGCAGAGCTGCGGCGCCGGCGCATGGACCGTCGCAATGGCCTCCGCTGCGGGCAGCGGAGCCAGAAGATGCTGGGGCAGCAGGACCGTCAGCAAGGCGAACAACCAGGCGAGCAGCTTGTGCAGGGAAAACAGGAAGTCGGTAATGCTCATGGTGGCACCCGGCCCGTGTGGAGTGCCGGCGAGAATAGTCGGCACTTTGCCGGTCTTGGCGGTGGGGGCGACGGGACACGGGATGGTGCGACGAAACGGGCGATTCGGGTACTGGAATCGGCCGGCTGGAGCGGACAGGACTCGTCGCAGCGCAGGATCCGGCATCTGGCCGCGGGTTCGAAACGGCGGCAGGGCGGGGTCGGCGCCGCGAGAGAGCGGATCGTTCGCCCGAACCAGGCCCGACGTGCGTCATCCCGACAGAGCTATCTGAAGTTGCGTTCCGGCGAAAACCGCATCCGTGTTCCTTCACGCGAGGCAAGCGTCGGCTCGCGCATGTTGGCGCCGCGGCACCGGTTGCCGCAGCAATGCAAGGAGAATGGTTTGAACCAGCACACTCCCAATCCCGGCGCGCCTTTCCAGCCCCCTGCTCCGAGGCCTGGCGAAACGCCGCATCCTGCGCGCGACACGCCGCCGTGGCAGCCCAGCGATCCGGTGTTCCCTCCTCCGCACGATCCGGGTGTGGATCCCGAAGGCCCGCAGCCCACCGATCCTGACCAGCCCAGCGGACCTTAGTATTCAGGGCAAGACGCATATCGCCCCTAAAGCCGGCGCTGCCTATTCGATGCTGATGATCGTCGCCGCGTTGCCCGCCAGCTCCAGCGTCGCCCCTAACACAACGGGCTTGCCGCTCATCGCATCGCGGCCCTTGCTGCCGGCCTGGATGAACCGGCCGAAGCGTTCCAGCGCCAGCGGCGTGGGTTCGGCATTCCGGTTCAAGGCCACCATGACCGTGTCGTTACCGTCGTAGCGGAAGTAGACGTACACGCCGTCGGCCGGTGCGAAGTGCTGCAGTTTTCCGTGCTGCACTACCGGGGTGTTCCTGCGCCAGCGAAGCAGCCGCCGCAGGTAATCCTGCGCGTCGCGCTCGGCCGCCGACAGACCGGCGCCGGTGAAGGCGTTCTTCGCATCGCCCGCCCAACCGCCCGGCATGTCGGCGCGGATCTTCCCGTCCTCCCGCTCGCGCGGCCCCTCCATCAATACTTCGGAGCCGTAGAAGAACTGCGGCGTGCCCCGTACCGTGGCCAGATAGGCCATCGCTATCTTGAACAGGGCAACGTCCCCTTTCACGTTGGCGAGCAGGCGCGTGGTGTCGTGGTTCTCGGCGAATACGACCAAACGGTCCGCATCGGGATACAGATAATCGTTGGCCAGCGCCTCGTACAGCCGTACCCAGCCCGTATCCGCGCCTTCCGGTTCGTTCAACGCATCGCGCAATGCGATGTGGACGGGGAAATCCATCATGCTGGGCATGTACGGAACGTGGCCGTCCGGGTTGACCTTGCCGCGTTGCCAGTGCGCGATGGTGGCGGGACTGGCGCTCCATTCCTCGCCGACCATGCTGAAGTGCGGATACTCCGCGAGCACCGCTTTGCCCCATGCACTGAGGAATTGCGCATCGGCATAACCGAAAGTGTCCTCGCGGATGCCGGACAGGCCGGCGTATTCGATCCACCACAGGCTGTTCTGGATCAGGTAGGTGGCCAGGTGCGGGTTGCGCTGGTTGAGGTCGGGCATCCCGGGCGAGAACCAGCCTTCCACGAAGCCCGCGCGGTCTTGTGGCGCCGCATGCGGATCCTGCACCGTGGTGCGGCGATGGTTGGTGGGCGCGAACTCGCCGCCGTGGTTGATCCAGTCCGGCGTGGGCAGGTCGCGCATCCACCAGTGGCTGGAGCCGATGTGGTTCAACACCACGTCCATGATCAGGCCGATGCCTTTGCCGCGCGCGCTACGGGAAAGCGCGCGGTAGTCCTCGTTGCTGCCGAAGCGCGGGTCGATGCGGTACAGGTCGGTGATGGCATAACCGTGATAGGAGAATTTCGGCTGGTCGTTTTCCAGCAGCGGCGTGGGCCAGAGCTGGGTGAAGCCCATGTCGGCGAGGTAGTCGATACTCTTGGAGATGCCCGCGATGTCGCCGCCGTGGCGTCCATTGGGCGAAGCGCGGTCGGCCGGCTCCCGCATGGCCGCGACGGTGTCGTTGCCGGGATCGCCGTTGACGAAGCGGTCCGGGGTGATCAGATAGATGGCATCGGAAGGGTCGAACCCCTTGCGCGCCGCCGAGCCCGGCTCGCGCGCCTCCAGACGGAACGGATGGCGCGCCGCCACGCGATCGCCGTCGATGAACTCGATGTCGAACGTGCCGGGACTGGCGCCGTCCGCGATCTCCAGGGTGACGAACAGATAATTGGGGTTCGCCACCCGCTGCGCGTCGACCACGCTCACGCCGGGTTGCGAAAGCCGTGGCTTCAGCGATCCGATCGCCTCGCCGTGCACCATCAGCTCGATGCGGGAATGCTTCATTCCCACCCACCAGCTGGCGGGTTCCAGGTGATCGATGGCGAAGTCGCGCGCGTACGCCGATGCGCTGAGCGCAAGGCATGAACACAATACGAACGCTGCTTTCATGCGGACTGCTTTCATACAAGATCCCCGAAGGCCGTCGAATGGCGGATGCATTCGCGGGATGCGGCGAGGCTACAAGCCGGAACCGCTGGCGGGAAATGAATTCGTATGTACTGCGACGCAGCAGCGGCCCGGCGCCTTGCCTCGACGACTCGCAAACAAGGACGGCGGCCTTGCGGCCGCCGTCCTTCGTTCCTGCAATCGCGCTGGGCGGATTACTTGCCCTTGCCGTTGCCTTTTTCCTTGCCGTTTCCTTGACCCTTGTCCTTGCCCTTCCCACCGTGATCGCCGCTGTCGTGACCGGACTTTCCATGCCCATGGTCGGCCGCAGGACGCGGGGCATTGCCCTTGCCCTGCGACTTGCCGGGACCATGCTTGGACCAGTCGACATGCACGGGACGATCGACGACGACCGGGTAACCCCATCGCCCGTAAGTGGACACCGTGCCGCGCTTCAAGGCGTGGAAGGCCGGAGAGCCCGGCTTGATGCCGTAATGCTTGGCCACGTTGCCCCAGCCCAGGCTGGGATTGCGGTCGTACTCGCGCACTACGTTCACGCACGGAATGCCCAGCGAATGGGCCAATGCGCAGGCGTAGTAAACGTCGGCCGGCGCCCAGCCACGGCGATCGAGCAGCTCGACGATCAGGCTGCGCGGCGCGCCGTAATAACCGGTCATCTCGCCCACGAACGGATCGTGGTAACGCCGGCCGTAGTCGTTGATTTCGCCCAGGCGCGTATCCACCCACACATCGCCAGTGCGGATGTTGTAACCCACGGTCTGCGCCGATGCCGCTGCGCCGATGCCCAGCCCCACCGCCAGAGCGGCTGCCAGGCCGATCTTCTTCAATGTCTTCATCACTCGTCCCTCCCTGTGAAAGTGGAACAAGTGTCGGCGCCGCCGGGTGAATCTGACCTTACGGAATCGTTATCCGACCGTCGCCCGCAGGGCGCAGTTAAGCAAGCGCTACGGACCTCACGTTTTCTCGGCTCTCAATAAGGAGAACCGCCCGCCTGGGAGGAAGCGAGCACCCCGGCTTCGACGGACACCGTATAAGCGGTCCCGCCTGCCGGTATCCAGTTGAAGAGATCGAAACCATCGCCGGCGGCGATGCGCGCGATGCCGATATTGCGGTAGGTCAGCGGTTGCTTGGCTGCGCAAACCTGCGGCAATCCCGGCGCCTGCAGGAAATAAACCTTCCCCGAGCCCACCACGCTGGCATAGCCTCCATTGGCCACCAGCAATGCGGTCATTTCGTCCACGGCGATGCCGCGCGGCGCGGCGCTCCAGCCATTGGCCGCCACCCGGCACAGGAAGGCGATGTCGCGGCCCATGCGGTCGCGCGCGGCGAAGTGCGGATCTCCGATCACGCCTTGCAACAACGGCATGCTGGCGAAGTCGCGATCGAAAGTCATGTAGCGGTTGAAAGGATCCGCCACGGCCTGGCTGCTGGTCACGCCCTGGCTGGCCTGCGCGGTGTAGACGAATTGGGTCAGCACGTTCAACCCGGCGCTGGTCCCGCCCACCGGCACGCCCTGGGCGATGCGTGCGTTGAGCGTGGACTGCACCGGGGTGTTCTTCCAGAAACCGATGTAGTTGGACTGGTCGCCGCCAGCGATCCATACCACTTCGGCCTGGGCGATGATCGCCGCCACCGCCGGCAGATTGGCGGCCGCGGCGCTGGGAATGATCAGCGTGGCCACCGAGTTCGTGTTCGGGCACAGATCGCGCACATACGGGTTGTAGGCATCGGTGCCGGTGGCGCGTATCACCAGGAAATCGCCGTTGCCGCCCAGTCCGCACAGCCATTGGAAAGCCTGATCGACGTCGGTGCCTCCGCCCATCAACACCACGCCCGGGGTAGTGGCGGGCGCCGCATCAGCGGCATTGCCAACACGCACATAGGTATATGGCGGAGCTTTTGCGGCCAGCGCCGGAGCGGCCAGAACGAAAGCGGACAAGAGCACCAGCAGGCAACGCAGCATGGAACACCTCGTAGTCGGAGCGATCTATGCCGGAGTGTGCATAGGTCCCTCCGGCTATACAAGCTGCGCTGCGGGGGCAACTCTCCGCGCATCGTTCGATTGGGCAAGAATCGCCATGGACGGTGCGATCACCATTCGATCAAACGGGAACGATCCCATACGGCGACCTCCCTGTCCGTGGCTTGATCGTAGATCGAGAACTTGAGCGTTTTGGATTCGTCGCCGGACAGGAAGAAGCAGGCCGTATCGCGCGCAAGCGCTTCTTTCGCCTGCCGTGCGCTCTTTTCCCATGCGGGCCCGACCCAGAGTATCGGACGGCCGTTGTCGGCGGAGGCATTGATCACCATGCCCGACGGAATGCCGGCTTCGAGTTTGGCGCGGCATTCCTGCATCCGTGCCGCGGTCTTGGCTGGGTCAGGCGCCTCGATTCTCGCCGTAGACGCCGGTGTCGCTACGGGTGTCGGGGGAGCGTCCGAGGCGGGCGAACACGCGCCAAGCAGCAATACCGACAACGACAGGACATTTGCCCTGCGCTTCCGCCAAGCGGAGCGCATGGGCGACATCGCAGCGCCCACGGGTTGCCATTGCTTGATATCCATGCCGTCTCCTTCGTCGTGGCTGCATACTGACCATGGCGTTGCGATGATTCAAGCGTCCCGCTCAATCGAGCTGCGCAGCGAGCTTCTTCGGCGCCAGCAAACGATAACTTCCCGCGAGCAGATCGGACACTTCGTCCCAATCGGTCCGCGCATCGATCGCCATGCCGGCGATATCCGGCCACCACACCGGCTTGAAGAAGGGCGGCCTCGAGAATCGGGGCGCATCGAGCCGCGCGCTGGAGCGGAACGTCAGCACCGTCATCGGCCCTTCGGATTTCGCAGCGCGCGCATAAGCCGGCGGCCAGCCCGAATCGATCGCCAGCACATGGGCGAAATTCTTCTTGCGGATCATCCAGCGCGTACCCACCCACGCCTGCTCTTCGTAGGCTTCCGGAAATTCCAGGCAGATCGCGCGCAGGCGGGAGACGACCGGTTCGGAGACGGTAGCGCGGGCGTTCACTTCTCTTCCCTCCGGAAAGACATGGCCGCGACTATAACTTTTGGAGGCGGCGCCAAAAAGCTTCGTTTTGCTCAAGTTGTCCGCTTGCCGCCCGCCTCTTGGAGCCGTTCTTCCGATCGGATACGGTCGATGGGACGACTCCGGACAAGAACGATATGACGACCCATCGATTGTACGCGCTGGTTTGCGCCGCCCTGTTGACGACCACCCTTGCCGCCAAGGCGGCCGATGCGCCAACGCGGACCGCGGACATCATTGCCCAGCAGCAGACCATCCGCGCCGACATGAAGGCCAAGCGGGACCGCTACGCGAACATGCCGCGCGATGCGCAGAAATCGGTGCTGTCCGACCAGGAAAAACTGGAGAAGCTGCTGGAAGGCAAGGTCGATACTTCGCAACTCGCCTCCGCCGATCAGGCCGAGGTCCGCAGATTGATGGCGCGGATCGAGGCGACCATCAACAACAACCAGGAGGAACGCCTGGTCTGCACGCAGGAAGCCAGGACCGGGAGCAATTTCGTCACCCGCGTCTGCCGCACGCCCACCGAGATCCGCGCGCGCAAAGAAGCCGACGAGAAGCTGCTCAAGGACGAGGCCTCACGATTGAAGTGCACCGAAGCGGCCGGCTGCGTTTGAGGCAACCGCCGCCGGCCTGCGCCTGGCGGAGCGACCGACGTTAGACTGTGTCCTGCCTGGGTCGCCCGGGCGGCCCACAGGACGAACATGATCAACAACGATGTGATGCGCAGCATCCGCTACATGCTGGACCTCGGCGACGGCAAGGTGGCCGAGATCGTCCAGCTGGCCGATGCGGATTTCCCGATCGACAAGGCGCAGGTGCATGCGCTGCTGAAGAAGGAGGAGGAAGACGGGTTCGTGGCCTGCAGCGACCGCGTGCTCGCGCATTTCCTCGATGGGCTGGTCTTCTACTACCGCGGCCGCGACGAAAGCCTGCCGCCGCGCCCCGTGGAAACCCGCATCACCAACAACGTGATACTGAAGAAGCTGCGCGTCGCGTTCCAATTGAAGGACGTGGACATGCATGAGGTGTTCGCGGCGGCGGGATTCCCTCTGACCAAGCCGGAACTCACCGCTCTGTTCCGTCAGGCCGACCACAAGCATTACCGCCCCTGCGGCGACCAGATACTCCGCAATTTCCTCAAGGGATTGACGGTGCGTTTCAGAGGCTAAAAGCGGCGACCTACGTGCGTCCCCTGCTGCGCAGCGCCCACCACGTGCCCAGTCCAACCTGCAAAGGCAGGGCGATCAGGACGCCGGCGCTGAACCAGCGCGGCCAGTCCTCGCCCAGTTGCGCCACGGCCAGCACGCTTACGACCAGCATCAGCGCGAAGAGCGCAGCCGCATGCGCGCGCGCCGCGCGCGGCGCCAGTCTCGCCACCGTCCATGCCGCCAGCGAACCGGCGGTGAAGAGCCACCCCAGATCCCAGGCCAGCCTGCCTTCGCCCGCCGCCGGAAATCCCGTCAGATCGGCCAATGCGCCGCCGGCCAGATTGACCAGCGGCAACACGACCAAGCCCGCCCCTATCGCCAGCAACGAACGCAGGGCAAGCCATGAACCACGTTTCAGCGACATGCAACAGCTCCATATGGACCGGCAAAGAAGAAAGTTGCCGCAATCCCGCATCATTATGGATGGCCACAGCGCGTTCGGCCGCGCGCGCGGCACTGTTCGCAGAAGGCCATGCTGAACGCCTATCCTTGTATTTCAGACCCCTGCCCTAACCAAGTCCATGGACACGAAGCAACTCAAAGAATTCTGCGCGAACCTTCCCGGCGCCGTCACGCAATTGCATGACGAGCCCGCCAATATCCTGGTCTACAGCGTGGGTGGAAAGCGCTTCGCCCATTTCAAGACCAGCCAGCCCGAGCAATGGCGTTTCAGCATCAAGGTTTCTCCGGATCGCTTCCTGGAGCTGACCGACGTCCCCGGCATCAAGCCCGCACGCTGGCTGGCCCGCTTCCGCTGGATCACGATAGTGGATGTGCGCAGCGTGCCGGACGACCATCTGCGCGAACTCGTGCAATGGTCCTACCGCAAGGCGCTGGGTTCGTTGAGTAAGGCGCGCAGGGCCGAACTTTTATCGTCGTCTTGAATCATACGGCACTCTATCCGTGTCGGCGCAATCCATAGCGCCAATGCAATTGGCATGCAACGATAAGCTGCATGCTTTTCATCAGACGACGATTCAACATGGCACACGTCGCAGCATCGAAGATATGATCAGCGAATCGGCCAAGCCGGGCAAGCACGGGCCGGCATCGAAGTTGCAGCAGCAGCTGGAACAATTCAGCCAATCGCCCAAGGCCCAGCAGAAACTCGTCAGCCAGGTCATCAACTCGGTGCCGCTACCGCCGAACGCTAGGCGCCTACCACCCCACAACGAACAATCCCGCCATGAGGCGGGCTTGTTGCTTCCGATAGATTAAAAAGCAATCAGATTACGAAGGCCTCCGAGCAAGCAACCACCTTTCAATCACAACTCCAAGTACGGCACAAACGGCCAACAGTAACAAAGCTGTTATCGCATAACTGACGCCGCCTTCCCGGAAGAACATAGGCTTTATGGCGCCAGCTGCAATTGCACTAAGCCCCCAAATGGCCCATCGCACGACTCGCGCCACAACTTTCACGGACACGCTCACCTCCCTCTCAAATTTTCGTCTTTAGGCGGCGGAGGTGGCGGATGCGGCTCTTTCTTCTGCTCTCCATTTGCCGCCTCCTGCCCTAGCTTCTTAAGCACTACACCTGCTGCTGCTGCACCTGCTGTTTCAGCAACATCGCCAACAGCTTTAGTTGCATTCTTCACGTGCGCCCCTTCTCGAGCGGCGAGCTTTCCGGCTCTATTTGCAGTATTTCTCGCCTGCTGCGCTAATTTTTTGATCGCACCTATCGATCTTCCAACAATCGGCGTCGCTGATTTTGCTCTAAGTGCTACAGAGCCAAATCCAGGCAGAACGGCACCGATACCTGCTGAAACTACAACATCAGATCCATCGATATCAATTTCAGACCATGATCGCTTTCCATCAAATATGACCTGCTCACCAACCTGCATTCCAACTTCAACTCCAGCGCCTACCGCTGCTCCAAAAGCCATACGCCCAACGATTGCTGCCGGAACACAGATCGGACAACGACCATCCGGGTCTGTGAATTTGTAAGGATTGTTGAATGCGTAGGCATAACGGTTAAAGAACCGGTAATCGCCGTTGTTATAGGCCGCAACAGGATCAACGCTAAGATTCCTGCCAATACCCGAGTCGTAATAGCGCTGTTGCATATAAGTCAGCCCCGTGGCGCCATCCTGCACGTGGCCGGTATAGCCGATGCCATCGTACGCCGGCTTGTTGATCGCCGCGCCATAGGGCTCGTAGTTGGTGCGGTCAATCACCGCCCCTGCCGCATCGGTGACCGCCACCGGGCTGCCCAACGCATCGGTGTGCTGGTACTTGGTCGCGATCACCGTGTTGCTGGGCCAGTCGTGATCGACGGTGGCCACCAGACTGCCGCCCAGATAAATGTTCTCGTGGGTCTTCTCGCCAGTAGGGCCGTTCCAGGAGAACAGCATCTGCCCGGACTGGCCGTACTGCCACAGCGTCTTGCTGCCGTCGATCTTGGTGGTCTGCACCCGGCGCCCGTGGCCATCGTACAGATACGCCTCCTTGTTCGGCACTGCGCGCAGGCGATTGCCGTAGGTGAAGTCGTACAGCTGACCGTTCTTGTTGGCCAGGTTGCCCTGCACGTCGTAGCTCAGGCCTACGACGGTGGCCCCGGCCGTGTTCTTGATATTGGTCAGCTGGTTGCTGGTGGGGTCGTAGACGTAGTCGGCGTAGTCCTTCAGGCCGGCCTGCTTCCACGACTTCAGGTTGTCCAGGGCGTCGTAGGTGAAGAAATGCCAGTGGTCGCTGCCACCGAACATCGCCGAGCCCGCCGCAGTCAGGCGGTCCAGGTTGTCGTAGATCATGAAGCGGTGCTGGGCCGTGGGCGTGCCGATCACATTGTCGAAGATGGCCGTGACGTTGGCGTTGGCGTCGTAGGTGTACTGGTGATTCAGCGCATTGCCGGTATCGATGCTTTGGCTGGGCAGCTGGCGAGCGTTCTGCTGCATCGTGTGCACCAGGCCATTGCCATAGGTGAACTGCTTGATCGCCCCGTTGGGGTAGTACTGCACTGCCGTGGCGTAGCTGCCCGCCTGGGTGGGCTGACCCAGGGCGTTGGGGGCGTAGTTGATGGCCAGGCCCGTAGGATAGGTCTGGCTGGCCAGGTTGCCGTTGCCGTCATAGCCATAGCCGATGCCCCAGGTGTACCAACCGGGCTGCTGGACCGACTCGCCGGTCAGCAGGCGGCGCTTGTTGTAGGTGTATGTATTGTTCACGCGCCCGAGTGCGGATCCTTCGTTGTCGGTGGCCACGGTCGCCACTAGACCATCGGGCGTATACGTCCAAGATTGATCCCCTCTATGGTCGGGAAAGAACAAATACGTTGGGCGATTCCGGCCGTCATACTGCCGAACGGCTGCCCTACCCGAAGTTGCGCCCTCATTCCGACTGCACTGGGCCGTATCAGCATAGTTGGAGCCTGTTAAGCCACTAGCAGACCAAGCCAAATTGCCGGCGTTGTCGTAATCCATCACCGTGGCCCCGGTTTCAGGCTCAATGGTTTTGCACAACTGTTGGTAACCGTCATAAACATAGGACCGCGTTACCGAGACGCCACTACCGCTTCGGGCTATGGAGGTGGGCTTGCCAAATACATCGCGAGCAATGGTCGTGCTTTTGCTCTCTGGCTCCTGAATCGTGACCGGCAGGTCGAAGGAGGGCATGTCGTACGTCATATAAGTCGTTGTGGTTTGCAGCGTACGCGGGTTGGTAACCCGTGTCTGGAAACCGGTCAGGTACTCAGTGGTACTGGCCAACACGCCGAGCTCGGAATCCTGTTCCACCCGCGTCACGCGATCCAGTGCATCGTAAAAAGTCCGGGTGCCTTGCGTGACCGATTGGAAGTCAGAGACGTTGTTGACCGGATAGGACTGGAAAGCCAGACGGCCACTGGCGTCATATCTCTTGACCACTTGGCTTACGGTGCCACCGATGTTGCCGAGATCCAGTTTCTCTTCAAGCACAGGACGCCACATAGCGTCGTAATAGATATTCAGATAACCATTACCTGTCGCGCGACTAGAGCGCCAATGACCCGGTGCTAAGCCGTGCTCATCGTAATTAATCTGAATGAAATTCTGTATTGTCGTAGTCCAGACCGTACTGTCACCTGTGGGATAGACGATGCTGGCTAAACGCCCCATGGCGTCGTAGCCATAACTGGTGGTGAACCCATTCTCATCGGTGACCGATGTGATCCAGCCGTTGTCGTCGGCCACCGCCGTCTTTGTAGTGCCGTCAGCATACTGGATAGCCTGTGGGACGCCTCGCTTCCAGTTCGACAGCGTCGTGACGTTGTTGTTGCCGTCCTTGACCGTGGCCAGCGCGCCATCGGCGTTGTAGGTCAGGGTTTGCTGTAGTTTGCCGAAGGCGTAGGCCTTGAGCGGCAGCGCGGTGGTGGCGTCGTAGTCGGTGTGCGATGTCTCAATGCCATTGATGGTGCTGCGTCTGACCTGGTCCAGTACCCAGTTGCCGAGATTATCGTGGTACTCAATCACCTCAGTCTTACTGTAAGTCTGGGCCTGCGCTAGATCGCCACATGTCAGCCACAGGCCTACTAACAACGTTATTCCGCCGAACTTTTCTAACCGCATCTCCGTCCCCTTCCCAGTCCTGTTGTGACTGATCTCCGTCCATCATCTGAGATTCGTTCTTACTTATATAACTTACGCCCAGCGTTCAACTTCCTATCCGAAGTATTGCGTAAGAAAAACATCAAATCGAGTCGTGACCCCCTATTTCTGGGAAACGCTCAATTGATTTGGATGTCGTTGCATTTGACGATCTTGCTTTCTCGGCCTCAGCATGCGGCGCCTGTAACAAAGTACAGGCACCTCTTAATAACTCACTTAAACTCTTCAGGAAATACTCCCAGCGCACATTTCAGAAGCAGCTAAGAGCGTTTGATTCCAAAATAGCACCCTAAGGAGTGAGAGCACTTGAAAGCGTGCTTCTAACTGGGCGCACGAATCTGTCAAATTCATCAATATGCCGCGTAAATATTACTCCGTCCTGATAGATTTCTTGCTTCACCAGCGGTCGGTTCTTGCGAAAAAACGGGTTGTCTAACGTCTCCGAAACATTGTCTCCGATGTATCCCACGACATAATCAGGGAAAGGTTGGCTAGAGGCGGAACTCAGATATGTATTTACAGCTCTTTTCAGAACACGTCCTTCTTGTGAAACCGTGTAGGAAAGCAACTGGTTTGCATTGGATTTGAAGTCGTTCCCAAAAACATACGTTTCAGTCTTTCCCAAACTTGAGGTCACCGTGGTCGTTGATGTATTTGGACATCCGTTCGCGCACTCCCACTCGAAAGACCAAGATGGTGCATATGTAAATTTCCATTCCATTGGCGCCACGCCAGGGCCATAGATCTTTTTGGAGATCATAGATCCTCGCAAAACCGCCTTCGGTCTCCCGATAAGCGGATGCAATCCATCGGAATTGCACAGGGGCATAGGAACGTTGTTGTACCCGTGTGCAATGGCTTTGTAATAGAACTCCCCTATCGCCCCAGACGGATGAGTCATCCTATGCACAGAAACTGCCCCATCGCCACTTGACGTATCGCGACCTGGATCGTAGTTGCAATCCTGACCGAAAGGACTCAAATCCGGACTTAAGTCTCCGTACGCATACGTCGGATTTTCATATTTCCAGCGTGACTGATCTGGTAGAACAACTTCTCTGAGGGTTGGATAGCCGTTGTCGGGATTTGTCGTGTAGCTGTACTGCCAGACTTGGCTTCCTGCCGTTACGCTGGATATCCATCCGTTCTGGTTGTAATTGATCAAGATGCTGGCGCCATCCGATGCTTCAATTTTATTTATGCGCATCTGATTAGTCTGGTCATACTCATACACAATAGAATTACCGAAACGGTCCACAGCCTTGGTCGCGAACATAAACACTTCGTAACGCTTGATCGGCGCATATGGCGTCGAAAGGTCCTTTACGCGTCGCTTGACCATCCAGTCAAAATAATACTTAGCGCCATCTGGCAGCAAAACGACAAACCCCTCACCAGCACCATTCTTTATGCTACCAAGACACGAAATTCGCCAGCCATCCAATGTAGCCAACTTATAGCTAGCGCCATCCGTCGGAAGGATGATCTCCGGAGTTAATTTTTCGACATTTCCACTGCCATAGCCTGGGATCGAGACTCGGAACCCATACCAAAAGTTGAAGGCAAATATCGGCGGACCACCCGGGTAAGGAATTGCCGTGGCCGCTACGGAGCCACTCGAACAACGTGTACGTGCTCCCGTCAGAAAGCCATCATTATCCGGGTAATAGCCTCGCATGACGGGAACCTCCGGATAGCCCCAATTCCCGAGCAACAGGAATTTGTAAAACTCCTCCCGCGTATTGGCATCGCTCATATCATCACGGAACTCCAGCTTTCGGCCAAATGTCAGCGGCAACTTCGCCCGGGTCTTCACATTTACGTCCGTAACCGAAAAGTTGATCGCGCCTTCGACATAGCTGACGTTCTCACCGAATATCGCATCACCCAAATTCGCAACATTTTCGCCCTGGCTCAAACTATCCGAGTACTCGTAGTGATACGACCTAGTTTGAGCCTTTGAATTTTCTGCGCTAAGCATAAATCCCATGAAAAATAACAACATCAAGACGGCAATTCTTGATCGAATAAAAGCACCCACATCTATCTCCTTGACCGTTCAAGATTTAATCTAATCAGAACACCAAAATAATGACCAGATAACTGATGCTCCATGCTTTTTTCAGTACCGTTGTTACAAAGAACCCCTATCTGATGCCACTCTAGAGCCTCCGTAGTCGCCAGCCCAGCGCGCCGTCGGGAGTGCAGCCTTTCTTTGCCGCATTGCGTAGCGACAGTAGATAAGAGCCACAAATAAAGACGATCCGAAATAGGCAGGCAACAATCACCAGAGAACAAGAGTTCGATTCGGAAGTCGTCGCGGAAAACTCCCCTTCGGTCGCTCCACATAGCGCCCATACTGCACAACGTACGCGATATTCCATGCTTGCTACTCTAGTGATTCCGCGACGTCAACAGACCATTCCTGCTGATTCGCCCCGCACCATCTTTCTCCCGGTACCGCACCCCTTATTGCTTTGATTACGCCCGTTATACAAAGCTGTCAAGTCACATTTAAACCACTCAGAGTGTTGTATTGCGTCCTAACCGTTGATTGAAACCATTCAAAGACTAGCGCGGCAACGCGAGGCGATGGCGGATGGATATGACTGAGCCGGAAGAACTATGCGCGCCACCTCCCGGCGCTTCTGCACCAGTTGTATGGCATGCCGCGATCTTCCTAATCTTTGACGTGAATGGAAAATGCTTGGTCCATTTCCGAACCAATCTACCGAAGTAGTAGCGCGCCAGAGTCCTGGTTTCGCTAGAACGCTTCCCGGAACCAACCGACATTCCGGCACAAAGCTGCGCACCGGCTGGCCCGCTTCCGCTGGATCACGATAGTGGATGTGCGCAGCATGCCGGACGAGCATCTGCGCGAACTCGTGCAATGGTCCTACCGCAAGGCGCTGGGTTCGTTGAGCAAGAGGCGCAGGGCCGCGTTGCTGTCGCCTGCATCCTGGAAGCGCGGATGCCTATCCGGTCCGGGCGCCGCATCGGGTCCACTTCTCGATCGCCACTCTAATGACGAGGACGAGAAAGGGCATTCGGCAACAAGCCGGCCACAGGCGCATGCCTGTGGCCGGGAGCCGTATTCGTGCGTTAAAGCTTGTATCGGAATCCGATCAGATACTGGCGGCCGTACTCAGTGTATTCCTCAGGGAAGAACAGCCCGGTGCCGGTCGATTCGCTGACCTCGGTGCGGAATGGTTCGTTGGTCAGGTTGTTGGCCTGCAACAGCACCGATAGTCCGCTGAGCGGGCCGCCTTCCGGGAAATCGTAGTTGAGTTGCAGGTCCAGCGTGCGCTCGCTCAGAGTGAAGCGGTACTGGCGCTGGCCGAACAGTGCGCTGTATTCGCCACGGTAGCGGTCGCGGTAGCGCTGGCTCAAGCGTGCCGAGAATCCGTGCTTCTCGTAGTACACCGTCGCATTGGCCACGATCTTGGACAGGCCGGGAATGGTGTCGGTACCCAGACTGCTGTCGTTCGGATCGGGATCGATCGAGGACTCGGTGTAGGACACGTTGAGCTGTGCGCCGAACCCGTCCAACGCCGGATGGAAGGTGTTGCCCGAAAGCGCCGTGCTCAGCTCGACGCCGCGCATGAGTCCACCGGTGCCATTGGCCCAGGTGCTGAAGTTACCGAAGTTGGAAATCGGCACGGGACCGCTCGGATCGGCCGTGTACTCGCTGAAATCCCAATTCGGGAAGTTCTGCCGGTAGATATAAGTTTCCAGTTCCTTGTAGAACAGGGCTAGGCCCACGTAGTTGCCTTCGCCGAAATATTTCTCGAAGGAGAGGTCGAATGCGCGCGCACGGTAGGGTTCGAGCGTCGGATTGCCGCCGCTGCCGGACCACACGAAGGGTGCAGTGGTGCTGACGCCCGCGCTGCTGTCCGCGCTCAGATAGTTGATCGGCGGACGCATCAAGGTCTTGGCCGCGCCGAAACGGATCATCCAGCCTTCGCCAAAATCGGCGACCAGGTTCAGACTGGGCAGGATGTCGCCGTAGCTGGTGCCGAGGGTCTGCGAGCTCAGCGTGGAGGCGGCGTTGAAACCGGTGGATTCCTGGTCCGTGCGGATGTACTGCACGCCGGCGTTACCGCGCAGGCGGATGCGGTCGGTCAGGTCCATATCCAGATTGGCGCGGAAGTAGAACGTCTTGACGTCTTCCTCGACGGTGAAGTCCTTGCGCAGGTCGTCGTTGCTTTCGCTGACGTATACGTTGTAGTACTGGTTGAGCAGCTGACGGGGGTTGAAGCTAAGCACGTTGCCCATGCCGACGAAGCCCAGCGACGTCGGGGAGTTCAGATCCGATGGGTCGACCAATTGGGGGGTGCGGCCGTCGGGCAGGTCCGCGAAGTAGACCGTGGCCACCTTCTCTTTCGTGCGCTTGTTGAAGTTCACGCCCACGTCGTAGCTGCGCAAGAAATCAGATTCCACCGTACGGTTCAGCGCCAATCGGAATGCCTTGATCGTGTCTTCCTGGCGCGAGTTCTCCAGGCGTCCGTCGTGGCCGTAGTGCTGGGGATCCCAGAGATACACCGCGTTGGGATCGGCCATGTCCGGCAATGAATACTGATTGAAGCCAGGGCCCGCGCCCAGGTTGAAATCGATGCTTTGGCCGTCCAATCGTCCTGCGTACAGTTCCAGCACCGACTGGTTGCGCTCGGCACGTGAGTAACTCAAGTCGGCGCCCAGCGTGTACTTGTCCCATTTGAAGGTGTTGGCCCAGCCGGCCGAATACAGTTTGTCCTCACGCGTGTTGTTGTCGTTGCGTACGATCGGCTGCACGTTGTTGAGGGTGCCACCGGTGACCACTTGGTGGCCATCGATGGTGGTGGTGGTGGCATTGCTGTAGGTGACTCCCGCACCGTTCTCGCCCACGAACCAGGGGTCGTTGCTCCACATGGTTCCGTGCATCACCTCGTCCTGCTCGAACTTGGAGTAGTACAGGTCAAGGATGCCGTGGTAAGTATCGTTGGGCTTGAACTCGAGTACGCCCATTACGCCGTCGCGAGTCAGATCGCGCGATTTCACCCAGCCTTCCGAACCCTGCAAGGCAATGGCATTGGCCGGACGCCCGGCCTGAGGCGGATCGCCCCAGTCCACCGCATCCAGGTCCGCCCACCACCATGCCTTGTAATGCTCTTCCTGGAACGGCGAGCTGATCCGGGCGATGCCGAGGGCCACGCCGATGGTGTTGTCGGCGAACTGATCCACATAAGAAGCGCTGGCGCGATAACCCTTGTCGTCGCCATCGGCGCTGACTTCGCCCAACGAGTTTTTCTCGCCATGGCCGCTGAACACGATGCGGCGTTCGGCCAAGTCCAGCGGACGAATGGTTTGCAGATCCACCGTGCCCGACAAGCCCTGCCCGATCAATGCCGCATCGGGCGTCTTGTAGACAGTGACCGCGTTGATCAGTTCGGCCGGGTATTGATCGAACTCCACGCCACGGCTGTCGCCGGTGCTCACCTGCTCGCGCCCGTTCAACAGCGTTCCGGCGAATTGCTCCGACATGCCGCGGATGTTGATCACCTGCGAACGTCCGTCCACGCGCTGCGTGGCCAAGCCGGGCAACCGGGAAATGGAGTCGGCGATGCTCAGGTCCGGAAGCTTGCCGATGTCTTCAGCGGAGATGGCCTCCACTATCGAGTTGGATTCGTTTTTGGTTTCCACCGACTTGGCGATACTCTGCCGGATGCCCGTCACCACCACCGCATCGAGCGTATTGACGTCCTGCTGCTGCGCCGGTGTTTCTTCGGCCGTCGCCGCCTGCTGTTCCTGCGCCTGCGCCCATTGCGCGGCGAACAGTCCCAGGCAACAGGCGGTAACCAGAATTCGTTTGCGCGGACCGGTTTTGCGCGCGCTTGAAGTCGTCGTCGGAATTTCTCGTGCAAGAATCATTAGGCCTCTCCCGCCATGTTTGACAGCGCTGTCATATAATCGACGAATGCGCTTGTCAACAAGCAGTCAGGAATGAAGCGGAGTTCTGCGCGCAGACCTCGCGATTACAAGCGCTTCGATAGTGATAGCGCTATCTATTCGTTGCGACGCACCATGCAAGCGCGCACGCATGTAACGTTACATAACGCATTACGCGGGAGAATCGATGAACGTTCCGCACCATAGCCGCAATGCACAATCCAGAGCGATCTTGACGCTGCTCTCGTTCGCGCTGATCGGCGCCGCCTGCGCCAGCCAACCCCGACTTCCGGGTGCCGGCGGCGCAAGCGGCGCCGCTGAAGTCCAGGCCTGGGTCACCACTTCCGATCACCGCTTGGCGTTGCGGCCCGTGGAAGTGCGTGCGGCATCGGCGGACGCGCCGGCCGAGATAGAAGTGGATACTCAGCAGCGGTACCAGCGCATGCTCGGTTTCGGCGCCTCCATCACCGACTCCTCCGCCTGGCTGATCCAGCACAAGATGAGCTCCGCTCAGCGCGAAGCGCTGCTGCAGGAATTATTCGGCCGCTCGGCGGACGGCATCGGCCTGGAGTTCACGCGCCTGACCATCGGCGCATCGGATTTCTCACGGCACCACTACAGCCTGGACGATCCGCCCGACGGCGAAGCGGACCCGCAACTGCGACATTTCAGCATCGACCCCAATCTGTCCGACGTCGTACCGGTGACGCGCCAGGCCCTTGCGGTCAATCCACGGTTGCAGGTGATGGCCTCGCCGTGGAGCGCGCCCGCCTGGATGAAGGACGGCAACAGCCTCATCAAAGGCGGGCTTCGTCCCGAGTACTACGACGCCTTCGCCCGCTACCTGCTCAAGTACGTCGACGCTTACGCGGCGGAGGGCATTCCCATCTTCGCGCTCACGGTGCAGAACGAACCCGATTTCGAGCCCGCCGATTACCCGGGCATGCGCCTGAACGCGCCGGCGCGCGCGCGATTCATCGGCGACCACCTGGGGCCATTGATCGCCGCACGCGGGAAAGGCCCTTCGATCTTCGATTGGGACCACAACTGGGACAAGCCTCAGGAGCCGAGCGCCGTACTGTCCGATCCCGCCGCAGGTCCCCACATTGCCGCCGTGGCCTGGCATTGCTATGGCGGCGATCCGGCCGCGCAGTCTTCCGTGCATGCGGCGTTTCCGGACAAGGACGTTTACATGACCGAATGTTCGGACGGCACCTGGGAACCGGTGCGCAGCGGCGGCCTGCCATTGCAGGCGAAGCAGTTGATCGTGCAGGCCACCCGCGACTGGGCCCGCGGAATATTGTTCTGGAACCTGGCCCTGGACGAGCGCGGCGGTCCGCATGCGGGCGGCTGCGACACCTGCATCGGAGTGGTGACCATCGACTCGACGACAGGCCGCGTCAGCCGCAACAACGGCTACTACGCGCTCGCCCATGCCAGCCGCTTCGTACGCCGCGATGCTTACCGCATCGCTTCCACCGCGACCGGCGACGGCCTGGACAACGTCGCCTTCCAGAATGCCGACGACGGATCGGTGGTGCTGATCGTCGTCAACACCGATTCCAGCGAGCGAAGCTTTTCGGTGCGCCAGCAAGACCGGCGTTTCGGCTACACGCTTCCGGCCAAGAGCATAGCCACCTTCCGCTGGCCGGGCCCCGCCATCGGTCCATGAACGCAGTCAAGCGCCAATCCCCCAATCGTCCCTTGCGCTGGCAGAATCGCTTGACCCAAACCAGCCGTCCCGGGGCTGGCTTACTTCAGGAGCGGGACCAGGAATATGCGTAGTCGTATCGAGGATGTGGCCGCCGCTGCCGGCGTGTCGATGAAAACGGTCTCGCGGGTACTGAATCACGAACCCAATGTGCGCGAGGAAACGCGCGGCCGCGTCATGCACGCGGTCGAGAAGCTGCAGTACAAGCCCAACCTTTCCGCACGCAGCTTGGCCGGGCAGCGCTCCTACACGGTGGCGCTGGTCTACAACAATCCTTCGCGCAATTACCTGATGGAGATCCAGAGCGGCATGCTGGAAGCCTGCCGCGCCAACCATTACAACCTGGTGCTGGCCCCGGTGGGCTCGGGCAAGCAACGCACCGCGGACGATATCAAGGGGTTCTTCGAGTACTTCGAACCCGACGGCGTGGTGCTGATCCCACCGCTGACCGACGACAACGTAGTGCTGGATTACCTGGAAGAGCACGAGGTGCCGTTCGCCTGCATCGCTCCGCGCAACCCGCAGACGCGCATCGGCGTGATGATGGAGGAAACCGCCGCCGTGCGGGAGCTGATGGCCGGGCTGATCGCGCTGGGGCACAAGCGCATCGGCCACATCAAAGGCCCTCGCGCGCATGGCGCTTGCCAGTGGCGCTACGCCGGGTACCGCGACGCCTTGCGCGAGGCCGGCATCGCTTACGACGCGAAACTGGTGGTGCAGGGCGAGTTCTCTTACGAATCCGGCATCGATGCTGCCAACCAATTGCTCGATCTGGCCGATCCGCCCACCGCGATCTTCGCCGCCAACGACGACATGGCCGCCGGCGTGATCCGTGCGGCCGGCGAGCGCGGCCTGGCCGTACCGCGCGACTTGTCGGTCTGCGGTTTCGACGACACGCCCATCGCGCGCCATATCTACCCCGCCCTGACCACGGTGCGCCAGCCGACTTCGGAAATGGGCCGGCTTGCGACGCTGCAGTTGCTGGAACGGATCCGCACGCCGGGCGCCGGCCGCATGGTCCATGTCGAACACACGCTGCTGTTCCGCGAATCGACCAGACCGCCGCCCGGCCGCTGAGGCGACGAGCGAACCAAGACCTATCCGCTTTCTCGGCGGCATCCTCACCCAGGCAGACAATCCCATGCATCCATCGCCGGAACAGAGGGACTGTCTGCGCTGTTACTGTCCCGCCCGAATTCCCGCAAACTGATCAACATGCACACGATCCTGTCCACCGGCGCCGATGCGCTTATCTTCATCCTGCTGGCCTGGGCGCTGTGGCGTGTGCTCGGTCGCTCGATACCGATCGCGGTAGTGCCGATCATCATCGGCCTGACGCTGGCCGCTACCGGCTGGCTGCCGCAGGCCTGGGGCGTTCCCTCGGTCGTCGGCGACAAGATCGGCTGGGTCGGCGTGTTGCTGCTGGCCTTCACCGCCGGTCTGGAAACACGCCAGTCCGCGCACGTCGGCTCCCCCGCCGGCCTGCCGGTAGCCTCCCGCGGTTCGGTATTCCGGTTCGTCGCCAGTGCGGCGCTCGCCTTGTTGTTGCCTTTCGTGGTCGGCGCGCTGGCCGCGTACCACTACTTCTCGGTGTTGCCGAACTGGGCGACGCCCAACGGCGACCGCACGCTGGGTGCGATCGCCATCGGCCTGTGCATCGCGGTCAGCGCCTTGCCGGTGCTGATCGGCATCGTTCGCGAACTGGGACCTCTGCATCGCCCCCTCACCCAGGTGGCCGTGCGCATCGCCGTGGTCGACGATGCGGTGCTGTGGATCGGGCTGGCCTTGTTGCTGCTGGTCGCCGACGGCGATGCCGCTATAGCAGGCGGCACGCCGCTGCAGCTGCTGGCGCTTGCGGTGCCGGTGACGATGGTGGCGCTGGCTGCGGTCAGCCGCCGCAATGATTTCGTACCACCTGGCTGGGCGATCTGGCTGGCGTTGCCGCTCTATCTGATCGCCGGTTCCTGGGCCAGCTCCCATCTCGGCCTGCACGCCTTGCTCGGCGCATATTTCGCCGGGGCGATGCTGCCGCCGGCATGGACGCGGAAGTTGCCGGTGGAAGGCATGGGCAGGTTCGCCCTGCTCGCCTTGGCGCCGCTGTTCTTCGGCCATAGCGGCCTGAAGATCGACGGCGACGCGCTCGGCTGGGCCTCGCTGCAGGCATCGCTGGCGCTGCTGGTGGTGTCGGTGGTCGCCAAACTCGCAGCGGTGCTGATCTGCCCGCCTGCATCGGCCTTGTCGCGGCGTGAAACGCTTGCCATCGGCGCGCTGCTTCAATGCAAGGGATTGATGGAGATCGTGGCCGCCACGATCCTGCGCGACAAAGGACTGCTTTCCGAACATGCCTTCGCGGCTTTGGTCACACTTGCCGTGCTATCGACGCTGCTCACCGGTCCGTTTTTCCGTTTCGTCCTGGGGCGCAGGGCCGAACAGGCGCAGTCCGGCAGCCAGCCCGTCTGAGAGTGTGGCGGAGTCAAAACCCCGTGAAGGAAATCGTCCGCGCCCGCGTCTAGTATTCGTTCTCTCTCCAATGCCCAAGGAATGCTCATGGAAACGCAGGAACTGCATCGCGGACGACTGATCGACCATATCCAACTCGTAGTGAAGGATCTTGCGGCAAGCCGGAAGTTCTACGAGGCGGTGTTCGCCGAGCTCAACGTCCCCATGGGCGGCTCGGGCGACGGTTTCTTCTGGGCAGACGAGTTGTTCATTTCCACGCCCGACAGCGAAGCGGCGCAGGGCGAACTCACCGGCCGCCACCACCTGGCCTTTCAAGCCAAGGACCGGGCCATGGTCGAGGCCTTCCACCGGACCGCCTTGAAGAACGGAGGCCGCGACAATGGCGCGCCGGGCCTGCGCCCTTACCATCCGGGCTACTACGGCGCCTTCGTACTGGATCCGGACGGCAACAATATAGAAGCCGTGTATCACGGCGAAGCGCAACGAAGCGCGCCTTCGGTCAAAGTGACGTTCTAGATTGTCCCGATCATCGCGGACCGCGCGATCCCATCAGGTTATTCCCGTATTGGAAACGCACGGTCCGGCATATCGGAACGGTGGAGTCCCGAGTGCGCGTTCACTCTGCACGGCTGCGAAACGGGTATGGGTGGATTGCAGAAAGATGACGCTTCAACCTGTCGACGCTTGTACTAGACTCTGGACCGATGCCCGCCGCCCCGGTTCTTCCCATGTCTCTGTCCGTCCGCGCTCCGTGTAAATCCCGCAATACCGCCAGCAACCGGATCGGCTTGTGGCTGATGATGGGTCTGGCGATCGGGTTGCTGACCTGCGGGTCGGCGATGGCTCAGCCGCTTCGGGTGATGACTTTCAATGTGCGCCTGCTGACGGACAGCGATGGCCCCAATCGCTGGGACGCCAGGCGGGCATTGGTGGCGAAGATGGTGGCGCACGAGAATCCGGACCTCATCGGCACGCAGGAGCTTTTCCAGCGCCAGGGCGACGAACTGGTGGCGCGGTTGCCGCAGTACGCGTGGTTCGGTCAGGGACGCCGTGGCGGCGATGGAGACGAACACATGGGCGTGTTCTATCGCAAGGACCGTCTGCGGGTGCTGGCGACCGGCGATTTCTGGCTGTCCGATACGCCCGAAACGGTGGGTAGCATCAGCTGGGGAAACCTGTACCCGCGCATGGTGACCTGGGCGCGCTTCCAGCGCATCGCCGATGGCGCGACCTTCGTCCTCTACAACACCCACCTGCCCTACCGCGAGGAGGACGAGCCCGCGCGCGAACGCGGCGCCGCGCTCATTCTGGCGCGCCTACGACAACTGTCGGCCGACGAGCCGATCATTCTCACCGGCGACTTCAACACCGCGCCGGATAGCCCCACGCATACCTTGTTGACCACCGCGCTCATCGACGCCTGGACGGCGGCGCCGCGGCGTCTTGGCCCAGCGGCCACCTTCCACGACTTCACCGGCAAAGCGGACCAGCGCATCGACTGGATCCTGTTCCGCGGACTGCAGGTCAAGTCGGCCCGGACCGTAACCACTCATCAGCGCGGCCGTTACCCCTCGGATCATTTTCCGGTGGTGGCGGACTTCGAACTCCCCGCGAGGAAGTAGGTCGCGCGCAGCATCGCGCGACGACCGAACCTCAATTTCGCATCAAGCCGGGCGGTTCGTCGGTCTGGGACGTCGAAGCGGGGTGCGACCAAACCAGCGCGGCCTTCGTTCCCCGATCCATCGGCTCCGGGCATTTGCCATCGCCCCGGCCGGTGAAGCCGCCCGAAGGATTGCAGATCTCGTTTCCCTCGGCGCTGAGCAACGGGTTGTACTGATCGCAACAGGGCGAATACAAATAATAGGCAGGCTGGCCGTTGTGGGTGATCCGCCAGATGCCGAGCGGCGCGCGATCGGCCGGCAACGCTTTGTACTGCCCGATCTTGACGCGGAGCCACTCGGGCAACGAAGTGGATGATGGCGAAGGCTGCGACGCTGAGGCGGCCGAAGAAGAAGGCGACGGTTGCGGACGCGCGTCGCCCGCAGCGCACCCTGCGCACAGCACCGCCAGAAGCAGCGTGATGGTCGGAACAAGCCGGGCGACGGAATCCAGTCGTTTCATACGTCCCTCATGCAAACCGCGATGCAGGGATTGTAACGGCGGCAGGGAAAGGGCGGATGCGCCCGCCCTTCCATGATACAACCGCCCGTCATAGGACTCCGGTGCTGAAACTCAACGGTAAACGCGCTCGCATTGGCGTTCGACTACGCGGTCGCCCTTCTTTTCCTGGGCGTTGCCCTGCACCTTGCGTCCTATCAGGCCGCCGGCCACCGCGCCGCCGACGGTCGCGGCTTTCTTGCCGTTGCCTTTGCCGACCTGATTGCCGAGCAGGCCGCCCACTACAGCACCGGTGGCGGTGCCAAGAATGCGGTTGGAATCCTTGCTGCTGCGCTGGACCTCGACGTTCTTGCACACCACTTTGCTGCCGTCGTTGAAACGGCGGCCTTCGTCCTGCGGACCGTATTGCTGCGCGAACGCAGTGGTGGAAACCACCATCGCGGCAGCCAGGGTAAGCATACCTAGCGTCTTCATGTGCGAACCTCGTCATCGTGTACGAGGCGGTATTGTTGGTCCGCTGCGGACAACAGCATGTGAAAAACGGTACTCGCATCTTGGCGCGAGGGGAATGGTTCAGTTAACGGCCGTTTCGTGTTGTCTGCCCGTAGATCCCGTCATCCGGAAGTTCACGTCGCCTGACGTCGGGGCCATGTCCATGCATGCCAGACGATCAGCAAGGTCAACAAAACCTCAATCACACCCATGAACACATAGAAGGTCGGCGCACCGCGCATGGTCATGAGCATGATCGCGGTGTACGCCGCGCCAAGCAGCAGATTCAGCCAGCGGTTCAGTACCGGCGGCATCGCCAGCGACAGGAACACCATCACGCTGGGAATGGCCATCATCGCCGAGACGCCCACCAGCACGCTTTGCGTGGCTTCGCCCAACGGTCCGATCCTCCCCTCCATCATTTCGGCGAGCTTTCCGTTTCCATAAAGACCGAAGTAGTCGCCGTACACGTAGCAGAACATGACCGAAGCCCACAGCGCGGACAGCTTCGTCTTCACGTTGACTTTCGGATCTTCCAGGGCCGTCTTCCCCACTTTCGGCGTGTTCATCGGCATGGTCTCCCAAGACTGCACCGCCGCAGATTAGGCCATCGGCTTGGCACCGCAATGTGGCGGAAGTCACTGGCCCTTCGCGGCGGAAGCAGCGCGAGCAACCTCGATCGGAGTAGGGTCTGGGCAGAAACCGGACAAAGGCGTCCTAAACCGATCCGTGCGCTTTGGCGAGCGCCATCGCATCGGCGCCGGCGGGGAACCGCAACCGGCCCGTATCGTCGTTCACGGCTCGCCATACGCCTTCGGCCACATCGGATTCGCTCGTTACCGCAGTCGAATTCCCCAACGATGCGAAGACGCTCTGCGCGAACGGCACGTAGTCTTCGGTCACCAATCCCTGCATGCGCGTCTGGCCGTTGCTGGTGAAGCGCGTGGTGGGCGCGTAACCCGGTTCGACCAGCTTCACGCGCACCTCGAAACTATCCAACTCATGCGCAAGGGACGCGGTGAACCCTTCGATGGCCGTCTTGCTGGCGGTGTACACGGCGACCAACGGCATCGGCGCCAGCGTCGCGCTGGAAGTCACGTTCACCACCACGCCGGATCTGCGCGCGCGGAACTGCGGCAGCACCGCTTGCGTCATGGCCATCACTCCGAACGTGTTGGTCTCGAACACTTCGCGCACCGTGGCCATGGGCGTAGCTTCGAACGCGCCGAACAAACCGATGCCCGCGTTGTTGACCAGCGCGTCGATCGGGCCGCTGGCTGCGAGCACGGCGGCGATGCTCTCGGGCCGGGTGACATCCAGAGCCAGCAGGCGCAGACGGTCCGAAGACGGCAATGCCTCCTCGCGCGGGGTTCGCATGGTGGCGATCACGCGCCAACCCTTGGCAAGGAAGTGGCGCGCGGTTTCGTTGCCGTAACCGGAAGAGCAGCCTGTGATCAGAACGGTTTTCATGGGGCAGTACCTGTGGTGATTGATCTGGCGGCCAGAATAGGAGAGGATTCAAGGACTATCTACATTAGAAAGTCCATATTTAATTGCAAATAGTCCAGATATGAGCGATCCCCTTTCGGAAGTCGTCAACCTGCTTCGGCCCCGCGCGGTGTTCTCGAAGGGCATCAGCGGCGCCGGCCGTTGGGCGGTGCGCTACGCCGAATTCGGCCAGCCCAGCTTCTGCGCCGTACTCAAAGGCCGTTGTCTGCTGGCGGTCGACGGCCACCCTGCACTCACCCTGGAGGCGGGCGATTTCCTGCTGCTGCCGGCTACCCCGGGCTTCACCCTGTCGGGCTTCGAAGCGGCGACGCCGACACGCATCGATCCCAAACTGGCGCCCGCACCTACCGAAGAAATCCGCCACGGCACGCAAGACGGACCCGCCGAAGTGCGCTTGCTCGGCGGCTGGTTCCAGTTCGAATCGCCCGATCCGGTCCTGCTTGTGTCTTTGCTTCCGCAGCTTCTGCATGTGCGCGATGCCACACGGCTTTCGTTGCTGGTGCGGTTGGTGGGCGAGGAATCAGGCGAACAAAGGCCCGGACGCGAGTTGGTGCTAGCGCGCCTGGTGGAATTGTTGCTGATCGAGGCGCTGCGCTCGGCGCCGGCTCAGGATGCGCCGCCAGGCTTGCTGCGCGGCCTGGCCGATGAACGTCTGGCGCCGGCGCTGCGGCGGATGCATGGCCAGTTGGCGCATCCGTGGACGGTGGCGCAACTGGCGGAAAAGGCCGCGCTGTCGCGTTCTGCGTTCTTCGAGCGCTTCACCCGCATGGTCGGCGTGACGCCTATGGAATACCTGTCGGCGTGGCGCATGGCCATCGCCAAAGACCTGCTTCGCCAAGACGATCTGGGCCTGGCCGAGGTCGCCGAACGCGTCGGCTACAGCTCCGCAAGCACCTTCAGCACCGCCTTCAGCAGGCATGTCGGCCAATCGCCGGGTCGCTACGCGCGCGCATCCTAGCCGGTCGCGGATTCGTCTTTCGTAGATCCTCCGCTATTGAATCGAATGCGGTCCAGGGTGGCATCGCCGGCCATCGTTCCAATGTCGATTCCCACGGGGGCCGTTCGTCGTAAAGAAAGCGGATTCGAATTCACCGCTATCGATGACGCCCGGCCCGGTGCCTGGAGGATGCGGTTCCCGGCAGCAACGACTACGACAAGCTCAAAGGAGCAAAAACGTCCGATGACACAGATCACTTCACTCGCCTGCGCTTGCCGGCAGGTCCGGCTCGAGGTCGAGCGCGCACCCATCATCCGTGCCGAATGCCATTGCAACAGCTGTCGCGCGGCCGGCGCCAGGCTGGAGGCCGCTGCCGCAGCGCCCCCTGTTCTGGAAGCCAACGGCGGCACCCGCTTCGTCCTTTACCGCAAGGACAGGGTCCGCTTCCTCGAAGGCGCCGAACTGCTCCGGGAGTTCCGCTTGACGTCCCAGGCCCCTACCCGCAGGGTCGTCGCTAGCTGCTGCAACACGCCGGTGTTCCTGGAATTCGAAAATGGCCACTGGCTCAGCCTCTACAGCGGTCTGTGGCCTCCAGGCACGCTGCCGCCGCCCGATCTGCGGACGATGACAAGCGACCTTCCCAACGGCGCTGGGCTCGCCAGCGATATACCAAGCGGGAAACGGGAAACGGCTTTGTTCTACGCCAAGCTGCTGGGCGCGTGGGTCGCCATGGGTTTCAAGAGCCCGAAGATCGCCGTCAACGGAACGTTCCAGGTCAACGGCGTTGGTTAGATGAACTGATGTGGTTCGTTGGCCGTCAGGACGATTCGCAGACGACCGCAGCGGGCGGCGCCTCGGCAAGCGCGCGTGCCGCGTGCGCGGTCTTGCTGGCCCACACATAGATCAGCAGTCCGACCACCGCGGTGGCGGCGCCGACATAACCGGTGGATGTCCAGCCATAACCGGCGACGATCGCCATTCCGCCCAGCCAGGGCCCCAGCGCGTTGGCGGTGTTGAACGCCGCATGGTGCGAGGCCGCCGCCAGCGTCTGCGCATCGCCGGCCACGTCCATCAGATGCGATTGCAGGATCGGCCCCAGTGCGCCCATCAGGCCGATGGCGACGGTCGCCAACAGCAAAGTCGGCAGCCACTGCGCCATCAGCGGGAACAGCAGCAGCATCGCCAATGCCCAGGCCAGCACTACCCACGCGCCGCGCAGTTTGAAGCGGTCGGACAGCCAGCCGCCGACGAAATTGCCGACCACTCCGCCGACGCCGAACCCGACCAGCCCCAGCGGAATCCATGCCGCCGACACCCGCGTCACTTCCAGCATCGTCGGCGCCAGGTAACTGAAGACGGCGAACATGCCGGCGAAACCGATCGCGCCTATTCCCAGCGCCTGCCACACCGGCAGCCGGTTGAACGCACGCAGTTCGTCCAGCGGTTTGGCCTTGGGGCCATCGACGTGCGCCGGCAGCCACACCGCCAGCAGCAACGCAGTGGCGACGGCGATCATGGACACCGCGGCGTAGATCCAGCGCCAATCGACCAGTTGCCCCACCCAGGTTGCCAACGGATTGCCGATCAGGATCGCCAGGGTCAGGCCCAGCATCACGATGCTGATCGCACGGCCGCGCCGGTGCGGCGGACTGATCGCCACCGCCGTCAACGCCGCCACGCCGAAATAGGCGCCATGCGGCAGACCGGCGATGAAACGGAACAGCAGCAGGCTGTGGTAACTCGGACCCAACGCGCTGGCGAGGTTGCCAAGCGCATAGAAGCCCATCAGCGACAGCAGCAGTGTCTTGCGTTTCCATCCGGCGCCCAGAATGGCCAGCAATGGCGCGCCGACCACCACGCCCAGCGCGTAGGCACTGATCAAATGTCCCACTTGCGGCTCGGACACGCCCAGCGAGGCCACCATGTTGGGCATCAAACCCATGCTGGCGAATTCGCTGGTGCCGATGGCGAAGCCGCCCAGTGTCAGCGCGAACAGGATCAGCCCGACTTGGCGTGGCGTCAGATCTGCGTTGTTATTGGGAATGGGGGGATTTTGAGCCATGCGACATTATGCTGCAGCGCAGCAGAGCGGTCGAGCCCGTTGCTGGAACGCTGCATTGAGACGATAGCCGGGATAACGCTTGACACAGCCGACCCGTGAAGCGGGTTCGGCTTGGATGAATTGTCAGGAGTCACCTTTCGTGGCCTCGACTGCCTTGGCGATAAGGGTTGCCGCAGCGTGTGGGTCATGCAAATCAGTGTCGATAATAAGTAATGCGTCTGGTAGATCAGGAAATTCAAAGCCTCCCTGAGCCTCGATTGCCTGGAACAGTTCCGGGTTCGTGAGTTTGCCGAATTTTGTGCGTGTCGCGTTAGCCATACGCTCTAGGGTTGATTTACGGGAGCATACGAGCTGAACGAAGTGAACTTTGCCACCAGCAGACTCAATGCTTGAACGGAGTTCAGAAATGAGCGCGGGATCAACTGTGGACTCCGGATTGAAAGTAAAGATGAAACTCTGGCCTGCTTTTACCGCCTCGGCGAATGCGGACCGCCAAATGGTTGCGCGCATTCGGTTGAAAGCTGGTGTGCCGAAAGCAAAAAGACTCTTGGCAGCATCGACTGCGAGGTGATTGTGGAACAAAGGGGTCTCAGTCAGCTCGCTGAGCTTGACGCCGATCGTGTGTTTCCCGGAAGCCGGTCCGCCATGTAGAAAAATGACATGCATGTGGTTTGTAGTGACGCCTAACGCCTGAATTGAGCCGACCCGCGAAGCGGGTTCGGCCTGGATAAATTGTCGGGCTTCATTGTGTATATCCATCCGCTGCTGCCCTTTGCGGATCGGCAAAAATGGCCATGGCTGTGTTCATGCGACGAAAGCCTAATTTGGCATAGAACGGCTCTCGGCCAGGAACGGCATACAGAATGATTTTGCGATGACCCTTGGAAAGATCAACCAATCTTTGTATGAGCTCTTTTCCCAAGCCGGAACCCTGATAGGAAGGGTGGACCACGATGTCGCAGAGATAAGAACAGTCCACTCCATCGGCTACGGCGCGTCCAGCAGCGATAATTTTCTCGTCATCGAATGCGAGGCTCTTGAACATACTGTTTGAATAGGCGGTTCTCAACCAATCGCCGCTCTTGTTACCGAGAGGGGCGATGCGATAGAGCTCGGACATCTCATTCCAATCGACTGAATCTATGGTTTGCGTCCAATGAATCGCCATGATGCCCTCAGTAAAGCCTAACACCCGACACAGTCGGGCCACGAAGCGGCTTCGGCTCGAATGAATAATTAGACGGCGTACGCCCAGCTCAGAATGCAACGCCAAGATACTTTGACAAGAGCCAAATCCCCGCCAGCAATAAGACAAGGCCAACTGCACAAACCATCAAGGCTTCGATAGCCCCGGCGTCCTCATATTCTCTGATACCGACATGTGGAAAGCGACCAAATGTAACAAACCGCCAGACCGGCCAGCCTATTGTCCAAAGAATGGTATAGACAAAGAAGTCCCAAGCGAGCCACAGCAAAAATCTTCCGAATGCCAGCAAGGGTCTAGCAAGAAAATCCAGAAGTTCCATCAATTCCCCCTACCGCCTAAGGCCTGAGCCGGAACACTACAACAATCTGGCTATTCCGGCAGATTAGAACGAATCAGGTCCGCGGTTTCAGCAAGCTGCTTGGCAGAAACTTGAACTCGCTCTCGACGCTGCGCATCCCCGCCTGGATCGTGTAGGGCACCCCTTTTGCGTCCGGCGCCATCGAAGGTTGCGAGTTGAGGCGGACCTATTCCCCAATCGCTGCCCTGCTGCCGAGGCACGACATGAAAATGGAAGTGCGGCGTTTCCTGTCCGCTATAGACCCCGTTGTTTTGGAACGTAAGTATTCCGAGGGGTCGATAAGTTTTGACGAGCGCCTCCGCGACTCGTTTAGCCGAGGTCAGTATGGCCCCGCATTCTTGGTCAGAAAGATCCAGCAGCGTCGCGACATGCCGACGAGTGATGACGCAGCACTGGCCAACCTCGAATTGCCACGGATTGATCACGGTCAATGTATGCTCGCTTTCTTCTATGATCTTCCATCTTTCTTCGCGAACTGCCACACAAAGGTCGCACGGATCTCTTACGGGAAGTTCGATCATTTGCCCTCTCCGATGCGGCCTGACGCCCGACACAGCCGAGCCGCGAAGCGGGTTCGGCTTGAAAAATTGTTAGGCCTTTGCCGGTTTGGCACGAGAGGTGAGCCGCCCTTTGCGGAGCAGACGCGCAGAACGCATGACATGCAGGACAAAGACCCTTTGTCCGTCATAGCGATAGAAGACGCGGCAAGGCGGTTCGACGATCTGGCGATAGCGGGAACGCTTGAGCTCTTGTGGGCGGCTGCCACTCTCTGGGTGATTCGCCAATTGTTCGACGTGACTCACGATGCGTTTAACCAGCTCCGTGGCTGCGGCAGGGTTCTCCAGGGCGATGTAGTCGGCGATGGCGTCTAAGTCGCTCAGGGCCGGCTCTGACCAAATTATTTCAGCCATCGCGCGAGGCGCGTCTTGGCTTGGGCATGAGTGGCTACACGGCCTTCAGCGATCGCCTGCTCTCCGCGGGCGATACCCTCCAGTACGGTCATGCGCTGTTGCATGAGCTGGTAGGTCTCAACATCAACCAGATAGGCACTAGGAAGGCCGTGCTGAGTGATAAGGATGGGCTCCTTGTCCCGCTCGATATCCGAGAGGAGTTCGGTCGCCTGACGCTTGAGGGTAGTAACGAGTTCGGTGCGCATGGAAGTGACACTACAGTATCACTTCTGAGCACGCAAGTCGTCGGTGTAAAGGTCGAACGCCTGACACAGCCGAGCCGCGAAGCGGTTTCGGCTTGAATGAATTGTTAGGGTGCGCCCGAGGAACGCGCACGTCCGACAAGCCAGCGGATGGCATGCGCCTGAGAGCCAAGAACAAGCACAACCGGGGCGAACCACACGAACACGTATTGCCAGAAGAGGCCGGGCTTATGGTCGGCCCACGCCCAGAAGAGTGCAATCGCGAGCGACAAAAACAAGGTCGGCAGGGCGTATGGCCGCGAGTGCGGATTGCGCGAGCGGCCAACAAGCCAGACGATGGCGATAAGGCTGATAAGCCAAGCTATTGGATAGATGATCTCTGCACCCATGTCGTTCGCCCCAACGCCTGACACAGTCGAGCCGCGAAGCGGCTTCGGCTTGAATGAATTGTTAGGTGTTACTGGCGAGATTGCTTAAATAACCAATCTCGCCACCAATACCCTGGAAAGATTTCCGCAGGCAGCTGATGATCTAATCCTTCGTACTCTCTGAATAGAATATTCTTTCCGCCAATGCGTACCACCTCATTGGCAAACCTGCGATCGGCGGTTATGGGATTCTCAGTGTCCGAGTTCCCATGAATGACCAATGCAGGTAGATCTTTGAAGATTGGGGCAAACGAATTTTCTGGGGCAATTCCAGAAACCGGTACTACTGCTGCAAATAGGTTCGGCCTGAGAGTCGGTGCAAGCCATGTTGCTGACCCACCCATCGAGAATCCGACGGCATAGATTTTAGATTTGTCTACGACATGGTGTGAAATGAATTCTTCTACCAGTTCAAGTGCAGCATTTAAGGCCGAGGAGTACTCCGCATGTTGGTCTGGGGACGGCGGTCCATAGTTGGCGCTTCTGATTGGGAACTGAGGGATCAGAACGTAAGCTTGATAGCGCCCACGCAAGTCCGGCATTGCCCAAGTTTTGGCAAGCCTGTCAAGCTGCATCAAATTGTCTGTACCAATGCCGCCAGAGCCGTGAAGTTGCAACACAAGTGGATAGAATTTTCCTGGGAGAATATTTGACGGGGCTAAAACCCTGTACTGCAAAATTGTTCCGTCAGAAGCTTTAAAGTCGGCAGCATCAAAATCTGCCGGCTTAATGGAGGCAACAACGTCTTTGGCAACAGGCGTCGAGTTCTTGATGATGTTGTGCTTTGGAGTTGTAGATGCGCAGCCACTTATGGCAACGCACAAGACAAGGAAGAGAGTAGATAGCCAAAGCTTTTGCATGAGTAGCCTTAGTAATGGGCGTAACGCCTAACGCCTGACACAGCCGACCCGCGAAGCGGGTTCGGCTTGAATGAATTGTTAGCCCCCGGACCGACTGCGACCTGCGCGTCAGGAATCCCTAAAATCCTGGCCAATACCAATGCATTGGGATGAACCCAGTCGGGAGAGTCCTTGTCGAAGGGTGCAGGGAATCCACTGAGGTTGTAGAGGGTCTTAGCGCAGACCTCTTCAAAGAGGTACTGGATGTTCTTGAGGTGGTCGCCAGACCGCTCGGCCGCCAACGTCTTGGAACGAATCGTCTGAAACAAGTTGTGGCCGCCGCACCATTGATGTGGCTCGGCTGCCATCGTGTCGATCGCCATCAAAGTGTCGCGATCATCGCAATGCGGCATAACCAGTCCAACGAGTCTTTGGATCTCTGCTGCTGTTTGCGCTGCCGTATCCATTAGGGTCCAACTACGATTAGACCCCAAAGCGGGGGCTAGCGTGGATTGTGGGCGTGGCCTGGGCGACCCGTCAATCGGGTTTGCCACGGCATACATCCAAAGCAACGATCGCCGGCGCCAGACAGCCATGTCCAGCTGCTTAGTGCTCCGCAACTGCACCAGCAAAGAACACGGAAATCGCAAAGCCACGGCCTTTGAGTCCCGGCCCTACCTCGATGCTAGCGCCATGCAATTGCGCGATCTGCGCGACCAGCGACAAACCGATTCCGCTGCCGCGTCCCGCGCTGCGCGGCGCCCGATAGAAGCGGTCGAAGATGCGGGCCCGATCCTCCTCCGCGACACCGGGGCCATCGTCGGCCACTTCCAGCCGCATGCCCCGGATTTCGTTCGACCGCCCGGGCCGGCACGACACCGCGATCTGTCCGCCCTCGCCGGCGTAGCACACGGCGTTGTCGATCACATTGCGCAACAGGATGCCCAGTTGGTCGATATCGCCCAGGATCGCGCCCGGCTCGGTCTGCAGCGAAATATGCTGCCTGCGATCGCGGGCCAGCACTTCGAAGTCGCGAACGACCAGAACCACCAGTTCCGACAGATCGACCTGGCCGAATCCCTCCGTGCTGGCGCCGGTCTCCAGCCGGGCCAGGTCCAACAACTGTTCGGACAAGCGGGCGCTGCGCTGCACGCCGCTGCTCAGACGCCGCAACGCGGCATCCTTTTCCTCGATAGTAGCGGCGCGCAGGGCGACGTCGGCCTGCGCGGCCAGCACCGCCAACGGGGTGCGCAGTTCGTGCGCGGCATCGGCGGTGAAGCGGCGCTCGTTCTGCACGGCGGCATCCACCCGCGCGAGCAGATTGTTGAACGAATCCACCAACGGGCGCACTTCGGTGGGCATGTCGTCGCTCGGCAATGGAGTCAGGTCCAACGGCCGCCGCGCCAGCAGACTGCCGTGCAGCGCGGTCACCGGCGCCAACGACCAGCGCACCACTACCCAGATCATCAATCCCAGCAGCGAAAAGATGAACACGGCCACGGCCAGGCTGAGGCGCTTCAACTTGTGCAGCTCGCGGTGCAATGTGGCCTGGGTGCGCCCGACCTGCGCCGCGATGCCCCGTTTCGTGTCGGTGACGCTGTAGACGCGCCACACATCCTCGCCGATCCGTTGGTTTCCGAAGCCGTCGCGAAAATCCGGTTTCAACGGCCCGATCGGCGCGGCAGGAGAATGGACGACGTTGCGTCCGTCCACCCAAACCTGAAAACTCATTTTTCCGTCGCGGAACTTCGACGGCTGCGATTGCGTCGGTGCGCTGGGCAACTGGGTAACGCTGTCCGGCATGGACTGCAGCACCTGCGTACCGATATCGCGCAAAGAGGCGTCCCAGAGGCCGGTCTGCTCGCGATTCATTTGCATGGCCTGCCAGCACAGCCATGACATCCAGGACAGGACGATGCATAGCAGCAACGCGAGGGTCAGGCGCCAGCGGATGGAATTCATGCGCCGTTTCCGCCCATCCTGTAGCCGAATCCATGCACGGTCACGATGGCGTCTTCTCCCAGTTTGCGTCGCAGCTGGTGGATGTACACCGCGATCGTATTGCTCTCGATCGTACCGGAGGAACCGTATACGCCCTCTTCGAGCTGTTCGCGGGTGACTACCCGGCCTTTCCGCTCCATCAGCAGCATCAGCGTGCGGAACTCGTGCACGCTCAGGGGCACCGACTCGTCCCGGTACGTCACCCGCCGCTGGGTCGGGTCCAGCTTGATCCCGTTGAAGGTCAGCTCCGGCGACACCCTGCCCTGGCTGCGCCTGATGACGGCGCGCAATCTTGCGAACAGTTCGTCCAGCTGGAAGGGTTTGACGATGTAGTCGTCGGCCCCGGCATCGAGCCCGCCGATGCGGTCGGTCAGTTTGTCGCGCGCGGTGATGATGAGCACCGGCGTCGCATCGTAACGGGCCCGCAGATTAGAGAGCACGCTCAATCCCGAACCGCCGGGCAAGCCCAGGTCGAGCAGAACCGCATCGTAGGGATGGTCGACCAGAATGGTCTTGGCGGCTCCGGCGTCCGCCACCCAGTCCACACGCCAGGCATTCTGTTCCAGGCCCGCGCGCACGCCCTCGGCCAGCATTTCATCGTCTTCCACCAGCAACAAGTTCATGACCGCGGTCTCGGATCTTCAGCGCCTGGCGCAAGCTTGGTGGGACGCGATTAAAGAATTCTTAAAAACGACGCCACAGGATACCTGCAGCCGCCGCATGGCAGAAGGAAATCTTGTCGCATGACTGCTCAACCGCTTCGCTTGCCCGATATAGACCCGATAGCCGTCAGGCCCGCCGTTCTCGAAGATCTGCCCCGTTTGCTGGCGCTGTGCGCCGAGCATGCCGAAAGCCTCGCCTACGAGCGGCTGCCCGGGGGCGGCACGCAGGCGGACACCCTGGAACTGACCGAGGCCATGTTCGACACGCCCCGCCGGGCCTGGGTCTGGGTCGCCGAGTTCGCCGATGAGTTGGTGGGCTACGTCTGCGCGACGGTGGATTTCTCGATCCTGGAACGCGGCTACTACGCCAATCTCGATGCTCCGTTCGTCCGTTCCCCATGGCGGCATATCGGCGTGGAGACGCACCTGTTCCAGCAGGCGCTCGTGTTGGCGGCCAACACCGGATGCCGCTATCTCCAGTCGCAAACGCCGACCTGGAAAGTCCATGCCTCCCGGCTGCAGACCGCCTCCAGCGCCAATCGCGTCGAGATAGTGCGATATGCCCTCCCGGCTCCGACCCGCCAATCCCTGGAACCGGTGCTGACGGTGGTGGGCGAAACGCAACCCTCCGTCGATGACCGATGCGCCTCCTGAAAAGATTTCCCTTTCCGTCATGAAGGACGGAACCGCGGCATCGACTGCACCACACACCCCACTACTGCAAGGAATTTCGATGAAAGCCTCCCGCGCCTCGCTATGCCTCGTATTGCTCGCACCCTTCGCCTCGCACGCACAGGAACCTCCTGGATCCGAGACGACGGACGAATCCGTATCGCATTGGAGCCTCGGTATCGCCGCCGTGCTCAGGGACAGCGAGTACGCCGGCGAAGGCAATCGGACCCTCGTCGTTCCCAGCGTGTCCTATGAAGGGGAATGGTTCTACTGGCGGGGCGCCACCCTGGGCTACCGTCTCGCCAAGACCGACCACTTCAGTCTGGATGGTTTCGTCGCTGCCCGCCTCGATGGCATCGATGCGGACGACTTCGGCGTCGATGAACTCGCCGAACGGGGCGTCGACCGCGATCTACTGGAAGACCGCGACCACAGCGCGGACGCCGGCCTATCCGCCACTTGGAAAGGCGCTGCAGGAGAACTCGAACTGGATGCCAGGGCCGACATCACCGGCACCAGCGAGGGCTATCAGGTCTCCGTCGACTATCGCTACCCCATCCGCATCGGCCGCGTCACCGTGAAGCCCGCTATCGGCGCGACGATGCTGTCGGACGACATGGCGAACTACTACTACGGCACGCTGGACGAGGAAGTGGCGCGCGGCGTGGTCGACTACAAGCCCGGCAGCGCCACCATTCCGCATGTCGGCGTCTCGGTAGTGGTTCCGTTCGCATCGAAATGGATGTTCATCGGCAACGCCCAGCTGCGTTCGCTGCCGGATGAGATTCAAGACAGCCCCCTGGTGGAAGAAGGCACCGACAGCGTCTCGCTGCTTTTCATCGGCGTGTCGCGCCGGTTTTGAATCCGCACATCAACATCAATCGGACCATGCCGGAAGAAAAATCTCGAGCGCTTAAGCCGGCTGCTTCTATCGGAACATCGATATTCCGATCCCTGCCTTCCGAATCACGACGACTATTCGCCGACAAGACGGGGATTAGCGAATGTCGCCTTGACGCGTTTGGACACCAGGAAGTACGGCACCCAAACCAGCATCGCGATGGCCGAACGGACCAATACGGCTAGGCTCTCGTAGCCGGTCCCTTGGTCGGCGACCGATGGGATTTGCCCCGCGATGAAATAGCTGACGGCGGCCACCGCAAAATTTCCCAGCAGCAGGCCAATGGAGAATCTTGGGGCGTAAACGGAACGAACGACCAGCAATGCCAGCGCGACCATGGCCATCGCGCCGATGGTGATGTTCCCCGCCAACTCGAAGAGCAGCACGCTTTTCCATAGGGGGTGATAGGTGGGCGAGCCAGGCTGAGTGAGCGCTTGCCAGGTGCCGTCGCGGAATAGAGGCAGGAAGGTCGAAGCGAGCAGGAAGCCGACACTGACGATCTTCAGAACGACCAATCCGACGAACAAAAGCAGCCATCCCCACAGGCCGTCCAACTCATTTGCTTCTACTTCTTCGTCCACTTCAGCCCCCCGGCTTCCCCCACCGGCCTAGTGTGCCTGATGAGCGGTTTGGGTGAAAGCTAAGGGCCGAAGAATCGCTCAACCCGACTCCGTCGTCAGCGGCATCGGCGGCAGTGCGGGCGCTTCCAGCCCCTTGAAGGGATCGCGCCACGCGTCGATCTCTTCGAGGTGGCAATACCACCGCGTGACGGATGGGTAGTCGTTCAGCGGCAGCCCCGCGACATCGTTGAAGGGCAGGAACGCCGCCATCCGGAAGTCGGCATAAGACACTGAATCCCCGACCAGCCATCCTCGCCCGGAAAGCTCGGTATCGAGGATCGCGGCCGCCGTGCCGAAGCGCTTCAGCCCCTCTTCGACCCGCTGTTGATCCACCGGGCCAAGCCGGTACCGCTGTTTCGTGCCGCGTTCGAAATGCACCATGTCGCAGGCTCTTGCGAAGTTTTCCTTGCCCCAGCTCAGCCATTGCATCATCTCGGGCTCGTCGTCGCCCGTGCGCCAGAAATCCGAACGCGCGTCGCGCGACAGCCGGCAGGCTATGGCGTCGGTCTCCCAGAGGCTTTTTCCGGGGCCCAGCAATATGGGCAAGAGCAGATTCGGGTTCAGCGCGCGATACCGCTCGCTCTGGCCGGGCGCCAGCGGCGCGGCGAACTCGAACTCCACCTTCGCATCCAGGTGACGGGCCACCGCCACCGCAAGGCGTGGATTGGGGTTGCGGCTGAAGAGCAGTTTCATTGCGCGCCTGTCCTTCGAAACGGAGGTATAGGGTCTTCCCCATTAGCTTAGCGTGCCCGGTGAGCGTGCACTCGGCCAGTTGGGCGAAAGGAGCAGAGGCTAAAGAGGATATTGGTTTGAACGGATATTCACTCTGGTTCCTCTTACAACTTCAGCTGCGTGGACAACCGCTTCTAGCAAGCCGATCTATGTTGGATCGCGGGCCGAAGGCTATGGCATCATCGAGTAGCGACGATCGGAATGGAGCGAAAAACAGATGCAATCTTCCCAGAAGCCGTTCGATCTCAGCCTCGCCTACCCGCAATGGCAGGGATCGGGCCGGCACGAGAACTTACCGCGTGGCGCCGCAGCGGCAGCTGCGGTGTGTGGACGATACGCGCCGCCGGTGCAAGTGCCGTTGCACGACGACCCTGCCGATAGCGCTCACGGCGTCCAGCGTTGGGAGGCGATCTTCGCGCAGTTCCGCAGTGCGCAGGACATCCTCGCGCGCTCCGGCGCCAGGCGCGTGCTGACCGCCGGCGGCGATTGCGCGGTGGATGTGGCGGTGATCGATTATCTAAACGGAATCCATCCAGGCCTGCGCGTGATCTGGATCGACGCGCATCTGGACGCCAACACGCCGGCGACTTCCCCCAGCGGCAACTTCCACGGCATGCCGGTGAGCGCGATCCTGGGACGCGCGCCCGAGCCGATGCGGGCCTTCCTGGGCGCGCCCATCGATCCGGCCCGCTTCCGCTATTTCGGTATCCGGCTCGGCGACGACGGCGACTGGGCGCTGCAGCGCGAACTAGATCTGAAGTTGCTGGACCCGGAGACATCTATCGACGGGCCGGTACATATCCACTTCGACCTTGATGTGCTCGATCCGCAAGAATTTCCGTATGTCGCCTATCCCGAAGGGAGCCTCGGGATAGATGATGCGGTCGCCCTGGTCGGCCGCATCGCGCGCGGAGCCGATGTGGTCGGCCTCACGGTGACCGAATTCGCTCCTTCCAATGAAGAGGAAGTCCGCGAAGGCAGCAAGGTGATTGCGAGGCTTTGCGAAGCGGTCATCAATCCATGAAGTTCACGCAAGGCTGGTTTTAATCCGCCTTCCGCGCGTTGGGGCTCCAGCCGCGACGCCAGACCGGATTGTTGGCGCATGAGCGATGGGCTTAAGCCCGCCTGCGGCACTACGCGCGCCGCAGAAGGAAATGGCCCAATCGCACCGAAAGGTGAAACAAGGCGAGTCCGATGAAGTAGATGGTGAGCATCAGTCCGAAGGGATTGCAGACCAGGAATGGGATTTGCGGCTGCCAACCTTTCAGGTAGGCGTGCAGCAACATCAGGCCGATGGCCCAGGCGGTCAGAGCGACCAGCGGGGTGGAAGCCGCCATCCACGCGTGCAACCTGTCGAAGCCGGTGGTCTCTTCGTCGAATAGTGAGCGGGCGGACCAGCCCACACCCATGGCGCCGCCGGCGCTGCACAGCAGGCACATCATGTAATCGGAGGCGGGCAGGAAGGCGGGCGCGCCCGAGCGGTAGCCGCGTGACAGGAGGTAGACGGTGCCGGCCGCCAGGATCAGTGCAAGCGCCACCATGCAGAGCCGCCAGGCTTTCCAGGTGCGTCCCAGCAACGAGTTCTCGGCCAGATATTCGTCCGCGTTGGCCTGGCGCGCGGCGAAATTCACTTGCGAGAAATCGGCTTCTTTGCGGTCCGGGTTTTCTCTCGTCATGGCAGCCTCCCCAGGCTCCAGTGCATGTCCGCGATGGTACCGCTTTGTTCAAGCCAGTCTACGGGGGCAACGCTGCGCTTCGGTTATTCCGGCTGCGCTGGCTTTCTGCGCCGGGCTGTCTGGAAGGTGGTGTTGGCTGCGATCTGGTCGGCGGTTTCGGCCAGTTGGGTGAAGCAGTGGGCCAGGCCGGCGCGGGGCAGGATGAGGTGGTCGGGGTTGAGGATTTCGGGTTGGCTGAGTTCGGCCAGCAGGTGCAGGTGGTGGCGGAGGGATTGCAGTTGCTGGTGGGCTTCTTCCGGCAGGAAATAGCCGGGCTCGCCTGGCGTTCCTTGGCGCATGACGGTCTCCTTTCTTGTTCGCGATGGAATGCCTTGCGCGCAGGTGTGCGCAAGGTGTCGGGAGGTTCGAAACCGCATATCGCCGGCGGGCGTATTCCCCTTTCGGGTGTTGTATTCAGCCGCCCTCCCGACGCGGAACGTTGCGCCGGTTGCACCCAAGACTCGGGCACAAAAAACCCACCAGATTGACGGAGGTGGGTACCGCGATATGAGGAGTTTCGACGCTCCTTGGGTGGAGTTTGCAAAAGGCGGCAGCTGACTGTCAACTCACATATATACAGAGTGGCACACAGCCATCTATGCGACCCGATTTCAAAGGTCACCACTGGCAACGCTGCTCTCTCTATTTAGAAGCGCTACGCCATGGAACTATAGGGTTGTTCCGGTGAAAGATCTCACCAGTCTGAAGATCGATCAGCATTTTCACGCGAGATCTGATCCTTTCGAAAGTTTCAACTCGCAATGAATCGGTATCCTTTCCAAGGTAATAGTGCAAATAGCCAGCCAATGCACCTAGCACTATATCTGGAGCACTCATTCCACGTGCACCGCCCTTCTTCTGAACGGAGACTTTAGCGGGAGCGACAGGGCGGCGCTCATTTCTTTCCACTAGACGTTTATGAACAGCATCAATGGTTGATGTGATCTTTTGTTCCGATATTTTTGACGAGTTTGCTTCGACAGTGATAGTGACGGATGCGCCGTCAGCGACTCTCAGCATTCGTCCAATTATTTCCGTTAACAATCGACAATACACTTCTTCGTACATTTTGCTAGAAGTTATCGCGTCAATTGCTATGACTGCGCGAAGCGGATGAACAGCGACATGCTTAGCAACCTTCTCTCGAAGGCTAGGTGTAGCATCGGACCAGTGAAACTCAGACCTTCTACTTGAAGCCATTCGGCTAAATGGATCGCCCACTTCTTGCTCGTAAGCGGAGACGATCTCATTCTCGAACTCCACTGGCTTGTGGACGTGTACGCAAGCGAGAGCAAGAACCTTTGTTCCATCTGGCTTAGTGAGTTCAGATTCATCAATAAACCAATCGAAGTCCACTAAATTCACAAACTTTCTCGGCTCGAACGAACGACTCACTTGTTCGTGCTCACAGATTGACGCCCACTGGGTTCTGAGCGTCAATGCAAGCGTAGGTTCGAGACTGGCGATATAACTCACCATACCATCTATCCGATTGACCACGCTTTGCTCTGTAGGCTCCCCTTTCAAAGTTGACATATGGCTTGCGAGGCCGTCGCGGGAAATATAGAAAAGTTCTTGACGAAGCCTCGCTTTCATAGCTCGAGGTGCATGCGGCCTCAGCGAATCCGCTACGCTCAATCCCGTCACATAGTGGCGCTGACCCCGCTTAGACAAGCGCCATTTTTTTTCGTTTGCCTCGAATCCGTTGCGCGCAAATATCTGAATTACGTCTCTACGTTCTGGTAACAATTCATTTGACGAGAACGTTATGTCATCAGCGTAACGTGTGTAATTACAGCCAAGTCTTTCGGCAAGACCAGAGAATTCAATGTCGAGGGGATGCGCAACGAGGTTCGCAATCAATGGACTGGAGTTAAGGCCAAGCGGAAGTTCTCCATTAATAGTCAAGAATTTAGATAGAGACCTTGCAATGTCACTTCGTATTCCTGCGTCTCTTAAGACAGCTTCCACGCGACCAATGGTTATGGATGGGAAAAAATTCTTGATGTCGGCGCCAAGCAACCGCCTTGCGCCCTTGTGTCTACCTGCATTGTCTCGAGTTGACCGCCCCTTGAGATAACCATATGAATTCTGATGCGGAAATCCTTTTACTCGCGCGCCTAAATAGATACTCAAGCACGCAGCGGTGGACTTGTGCGCAAGCTTCAAAGGTATGGAGTTCGGTTCCCAGACTAGTCTGTAGTCAGGAAGTCCCACGACTTGCGCCATGGTTCCGGTGTTGGCAACCTCAACAAAGCGAGGCGGCAGTCTTGACGGCGCGCGCTTCGCTATCTCGTGACGACGGTAAAGTTCGTCAGGCTTGGTGTTTTCCAACACTTCCAAGAAAAGTGGCGTGCTAATGCCTAAAGCCCGAGCTAAGCCCTCAGTCGACCGTATTGCGCTTAGGTCCGGGACGAACTTGGATATGCTCATAAAGAAGAGGGGCGGATACTAAACCAGGCGAAGCAAGTGATACCGCGATGGCGGACGCGAATCGCGCCCTAAACAACAAGTTTAGTCATCCGCCCCAAGCTATAGCCTAACATGCCAGACCCTCCCTGGGCCTCGCCATGTCTAGCTGTCTTCATTACGCGGCGAATAGGCCGAATTAGCTCTATCAACCGCATATGCCGCGACGTTTGGTCAAGAATGCCGGGCTGGTGAAATCAACTTAGTCTGCGGCCATCTGCTTTATTTCTCTAAATCATCTAACTTGCAATTTGGCCCTACTAGCGAGATACAGCCACGATGCCGAATGCTTTTGCAAAGCAGCGCGGCGCGCACCCCGGAATTCTACCGCCGCATGCAATAACGGAATCACCCCAATAGCACCTATCTGGGTCGACAGCGCTGTTACACCGGCAACCGGCGCAATCAAACACCCGGCCGTCACTAGGGTCGTTAACGCCACATCTTTGGAGAACAGTGTCTTCACGCTTGCGATGCTTAACTCATACTTTAGGTCGTTTAGATCTTGTTTCAAATCCTCCTTAAATTGCCGCTCCAATTCTTTTACATCTGAAGAAGAAGTCGCTTCAGTCCCAATACGCTTCAGGTGCGCCTGTAAAGTCTTCAGATATCGTTGTCGCATCGCACTGTAATCAGAGCCGCCGGAACGCATCTCTCGCTTTCTAAAAGCTATTAATTTTTTCAGAGGAATTTCGCGCGCGTCAAGAACATTAAGTGAGAGAGCCACAAGACGATCTAAGGACGGAGCGATGAGACCACCATCTATTCCCTTAACATTCTGACTGCCCAATATCTTTGCGTGATGCTCCGCGAGCCATTCGTATGCCTCAGCGCGATCAGTAATTTTCTGGAGCTGAGTTCCTGCACATGCATCAGCAAGAAGTGACATCATGAAGAAACCGACTGCGGGAGGAACACCGTAATCTGATGCATTGTCCACCCATCGTGCAATACCTTGCTCTCCTAGTGCCCGCCATGTTTCAGATACAAACTTTTCCGGATAGATTAAATACTCGCGTCGATGTTTGAACTCACTGGAACTTTTTATTATTGCTGTCAGCACCCCATCTCGAATCGCTCTATCAATTGATTCATGAGCCGCATGTCGTTCCGAGTCGCTAGGAACTCGACTACTGACAATTAAATCGACCGCTTCATTAATAAGAGGCCTAGATGAAACCCTTCTTGGCTTCCAGTTTTTTCTGGGAACAATGGTCTCTACGCCATCCCATAGCAATAAAGCATTCTTAAGAATAGTTTCATTTGTTATATCTGTATGCGGATAGTACAAAGCCTTCAGCATGAAAAGTTCATCCTGGTATTAGCAACCGATTTTCGCCTTATTAATCCAACAGGCTGTGGCGGTCGTACCTAGTCGCCTCTAGAGAAATGCGTCGATGCACTCCCCGCTCCATGGGAGCACCGAGAACGAGCGGGCACAACGTAAATAATTCACACCAGCAGGAGAGCAACCTTTCTTGCTGTGCCCTTAGCAAGGGCTTAACCCGTCGACTTACGCACCCCACCCGTCACCCCCACGCCGGCTGCCCAGCCTCCAACGGAATGCACCCCTCCCACCGCCCCGGAACAAGCACAAACCGCGCCGCCTGCGTCATCCCGATTTCCGAAGTGAAGTAGGAATGCAACGCCAACCCACGCGCGACCGCGAACCAATGCTTGTCCCCCGCCTGCTGCGCCGCAGCGTCGATCTCGCCCAACAACTGCTCCCGCTGCCCCTGCGTCATCGCATCGAAACCGGCAACCCCACGCGCCCGGCAAGCGGCCCGCAACGCCTGCAACCCGTCGGCCACCCGCTGCTGCACCTCCACCGGTTGGCACTCGCTGAGCAGCAGGAACATCGTCGCCCCCACCCCGGCCGCCGCCGCACCCGGCGAAGCCGCAGTCGTCGGCAACAGCGTATCGGCGATGTGGCCCAGCAACGCCTCGTCGTCCAGGCGTAGCCCTTTAGATGCCGCCTTTTGATCCTCGGGCGCACACCCCGTCAGCACAGCAGGCACGATCAACGCACCGCCCAACAGAACCGATGCCGTCTTCAACGCCTCGCGCCGCGTCATGGGAACCATCAACGGCTTACGCTCGCTCACAGATTCTGCCTCCCCAATTCCTCCACCGCATGATTGGCCGCACGCGCCGTCAGCGCCATGTACAGCAATGAAGGCGTCTGGTTGCCGGTGGAAGTCATGCAGGCGCCATCGGTGACGAACACATTGGGGCACGCATGCAACTGATTCCAACGGTTGAGCAGCGAAGTCTTGGGATCGCTGCCCATGCGGCAGCCGCCCATCTCGTGGATGTCGCGCCCCGGCGACCAGCTGTTGTCCACCGTCGTGATATCGCGGCAGCCGGCGACCTCCAGCATCTCGGTGGCCTGCGTGCGCCAGTCGCGGATCATGCGCTCGTCGTTGTCGTCGTAACCCACCGAGGTGACCAGCAACGGGATGCCCCACTGGTCCTTCTGCGTTTCGTGCAGGCGCACGTGATTGGCTTCTTTGGGGACCGTCTCGCCCTGCAGATACATATAGATGTCCCACGGCCCCGGCTGCGCCTGCGCATCCTTGAACGCACCGCCCAGGCGTGCGGGCGTGACGGCTCCGCGCCCGCGCGAGGCGCCGGTGAAGGTGGTGTAGCCGCCGACGAAATCCATGTCCTGTTCGCCCAGGTTGCGGAAGTTGGGAATGATGCATTCCGACGGCCGACGGCCGTAGTGGTAGCGATCCTGGAAGCCGTCGAACTTGCCGTTGGCAGAAGCACGGTAGTTCTGGAACGCCACATACTTGCCCAGCAGCCCGCTGTCGTTGCCCAACCCATGCGGGAAGCGCGCGGAAACCGAGTTGAGCAGGATCAGCGTGGTATTCAACGCCGAGGCGTTGGCGAACACGATGCGCGCGTGGTAGTCGGTGATGGCATGGGTGTTGGCGTCGATCACGCGCACGCCCGTCGCCTTGCCCTTGGCCTCGTCATAGAGGATGGAATGCACCACCGCGTGCGGGCGCAAGGTCAGGTTGCCGGTCTTCTGCGCCCACGGCAGCGTGGACGAGTTGGAACTGAAATAACCGCCGTACGGACAACCGCGCATGCACAGATTGCGCGCCATGCACGAGCCGCGGCCCTGCTGCGCGTGCACTTCCAACGGCTTGGTGAGGTGAGCGAAGCGGCCGTGCACCACATGGCGGTTGCCGTAGTGGGAATGGATGCGCTCGCTCAAATGCTTTTCCATGCAGGTCATTTCGAACGGCGGCTGGAACTCGCCGTCCGGCATCGCTTCCAACCCGTCGCGCGTGCCGGTGACGCCGATGAAGCGCTCCACGTGCGAATACCACGGGGCGATGTCGTCGTAGCCGATCGGCCAGTTGATGCCGTAGCCCTGGCGCTCGGGCGCGGTGAACTCGTACTTGCTCCAGCGCTGGCAGCCGCGCCCCCACACCAGCGAGCGGCCGCCGACCTGGTAGCCGCGCAGCCAGTCGAAAGGCCGTTCCTGCACGTAGGGGTGTTCGTTGTCCTTGATGAAGAAGTGCGCGTTGTCCTCACCGGCGATCTTGCTCATGATCGGGTTGGCTTCGGCAAGCGCGCGCGGCATGACGCCGCGGTGCGGCAGTTCCCACGGCGCCAGGTTGGCGGTGGGGTAATCCTTGATGTGTTCGACGTTGCGGCCGCGCTCCAGCACCAGCGTCTTCAGCCCCTTCTCGCACAACTCCTTGGCCGCCCAGCCGCCGGAAATGCCGGAGCCGATGACGATGGCGTCGAAAGTGTTGTCGGTGGTCTTGCTCATCGCGCCGGCGTCAGGATGAGGTTGCGGAATTCGACCGGTCCGTGATCGCCCTGCAGCAACAACGGTCCGGGCGCGGCTTCGTCGCTGTCGAGCGCGCCGCCGGTGATGCCGGGGATTTCCTGATCACAGATCACCGTCTTGTCGTTGACCACGACGGTGATCCTACGCCCGACCAGCGTGATGTCCAGCGACTGCCACTCATTCGGGCCTTTGCCTGCGTCTTCGCTGGGCGCGATGAATCCGTACACGGCGCCCAGGCCGTCGCTGGCCGGTTCGCCCAGCGGGTCGGCAATCTGCACCTCGTAACGTCCGCGCAGGTAGACACCGCTGTTGCTGCCTGCGGGCAGGCGCAATTCGACATGCAGCTTGAAGTCGGTGAATTTGCGTTCGGTCACCAGATTGGCGCCGCCGCCCCTGGTGTTGCGCAGCACGCCGCCGGCGACCTGCCAATGCGATTCGCCCAGCGCGCGCCAGCCGGTCAGATCGGTGCTGTTGAGCAGGCGGATAGGCTCGCCCCAGCGCACAGCGGTGTCGGCTGGCTTTCGCAGCGAGGGCGCGCGGACGGCGGCCAGCTCGTGGCGCTTGCGGTCGGGGAACGTCACCGAACCGGTCATGCTGTCGCCCTGCACCCGTCCCTGGAACGACAGATCTCCGGCGCCGCTTTCCCACTGCGCCGGAATGGCGAAACGCAGTTCGCCATCCTTCGTTTCAATGCGCGAGATCGGGCGTGCGCTGCCGACGATTCCTACGAACTGCCCTACCAGCGCTCGCGATCCCGAACGGCGGATTTCCAACCAGGAAGGGACAGCGCCGGCAGGTGTCTGCAGGGTGATGTCCCAGCGGCCGATGGCGGCTTCTTCTGCGCCCGGGTCTGCGGAGGTGTGCGTTGCGCTGTGGAGCGGTCCGCTGGATAGGGCCAGCGCGAGTACGAGCAATGCCGCTGACTTCCGGCGCATGGGAGTGCTCCTCTTTGCCTTGCGGAAAACGGGATAAGAGTACCTTTCTTATTGGAAAGGTACTCCGACCCTGCTCCTCATCCCGCCCCTCCAGCACGCCGGAACAATCAAGAGCGCTGGGTCGGTGAAACCGACCCAGCCTACCGCCCCATCCCATTCATTGCGAGGGCTTGCGCTGCAATGGCCGGTAGAACCCGGCTATCTTCGGAATGAAGTTCTGCGGGTTGGCTCCCACCAGGTTGGTCAGCACGATGATGGCCAGCCGATCCTGCGGATAGACCATGAAGGCGGCGCGGGCGCCGCCCATGCCCGCCACTTGCCGATCGGAAGCGGTTCCCGATACCGGCCATCCCGCGGCCCAACTTCCGTCGGCGCCACTGTTCAATTTTTCCGGCGTCCACATGTTGCTTACGTTGGCCGGGCTGATCAGCTGGCCGGCCGACAGCGCGATCATCCAATGCGCGACTTCGTCGGCTGTGGTCTGGATTCCCCCGCCCGCCCAAAGACCATGGGGCATGTCGTAGAACCAATGGGACAGGCGTTGGCTGTCGCCTTCCGCGTCGGTTTTGCGCGGGAAATAGCTGTACATGGTGGCGGCATTGGCGACCAGGTCGTAGCTGTCGCCGAAGGTCGATAAAGGCATGCCGGCCACGGCGAACTGACGCTCCGCCAGATACTTCTCGTACGGCATCTTCGTTTGCTTGGCGATGATCTGCGCCAGCAAAGCGTAGTTGGTCTGGTTGTAGGCGAATCTCTCGCCGATGGGCGCGTCCATGGGTCGCGATTTCACCACCTTCCACGCATCCGCTTCGGAACCTCCTCCCAGCAAGCCCTGTTCATCCAGAATGTCCGGGAGCCCCGAGGTATGCGCGAGAAGCTGGCGGATGCGAACCGCTCGCCAAGCCTCTGGCAAATCGTCCAGGTAGCGGGAGACAGGAGCGTTGAGGTCCACTAGCCCGGCTTCGGCCAGCTGCATCATGGCGACGCCGGTGAACGATTTGGTGGCGGAGTTGAGGGGGAACAGGGTCGTTTTCGTGGCGGGCACGCGGTTCTCTACGTTGGCCAGGCCATAACTTTCGGATAACGCGATTCGGCCGTCCTTGACGATGGCGATCTGCAGGCCCGGTATGCGCTGCTCCTCCATCGTCTTCCGGATGAATTGCCTGGCCAGTTCATTGGCTTCTTCTTCCGATGCGCCTGCAACCGCCATAAAGGAATGAAGCGAAAGTAGAGCGACAACGATGATCGCGGTGAGACTGCGCTTTCCGAACAGCATGTATTTCCCCAAGGCGATGTCGCCAACGATGTGAGGGTAGATGGCTTAGCGGTATCGCTTTCAGCCGGCCTGACGTTGGGATGCGCCGCAAGGTCGCAGGGTTTAAACACAGGCGAGGGGTCGGCGGCGGCCAGGTCGCGCAGTGCCTCGGCCTCCTTTGGTCTCTATGGGCCTTCAAGCTTCCCTAACGGGCAAGGTGTAAAAAGGCGACCGGAACACTTCGATCCGAGCCAGTTATTTTTCCGGGAGCAGCCAAATGATCAGCAAGAACACGCTCTGCCTGTGGTACGACGGCACCGCACTGGAAGCCGCGACGTTCTACGCCGAAATTTTCCCCGACAGCGCGGTGGGCACGGTCCATTACGCGCCGGGGGATTTTCCTTCGGGCAAGGAAGGCGACCCCCTTACGGTTGAGTTCACGGTGCTGGGAGTGCCGTGCATCGGTTTGAACGGCGGGTCGGCTTTCAAGCACAGCGAGGCGTTTTCGTTCCAGGTGGCGACCGACGACCAGGCCGAAACGGACCGCCTGTGGAACGCGATCGTCGGCAACGGCGGCCAGGAAAGCGTGTGCGGTTGGTGCAAGGACAAGTGGGGCCTTTCGTGGCAGATCACGCCGCGCGCATTGACCGACGCGATGGCCGACCCCGACCGCGCCGCCGCCAAACGCGTGTTCGACGCCATGATGGGCATGCGCAAGATAGATATCGCCGCTATCGAAGCGGCACGGCGCGGCTGACGCTCTGCGTTGGCAGGCTGGGCAGTCCTATCAACCCAGCATGTCTGGACAACCGATCAAGCGCCGGGTTGATGAAGCCAACCCGGCCTGCAGCCCTCAGTGGCAATCCCAGGTATACATCACGCGGCTGAAGTCGGCCTTGGCCAGATCTTCCGGCGCGATGAAGAAACCGCCCACGCCCACATCGCCCCACATCATCTCGTCGTCCGAGTCCAACTGCAGCAACAGTTCCATCGGGCCTTGCGTGCGCGGATCCTCTTGCGTGAAGTAGGGATACCCGCCCAGCTTGTGGCCGCTGCCGGAGTTGCGCTCCCACAGGGCGTCGAGCAGGTTGTCGGCCTTCAGCTTCCGGGCTGCCGCGAACGCTTCCACTGCGGCATACGTGTTTCCGCCCAGCAACTTGTCGAAACGGTAGTCGCTGACGCTCAACGACTCTTCGTCCGCCTCGAAACGCATGCGTCGCGGCCGCGCCGGGTCGTGCGGCAGCATGGGCGATTGATTGGGCTGCGGCGGTACGGGGATATCGACCGGATCGGCGGCGATGTCGGGCCAGTACACCACGCGGAAGCCGCGCTGCACGCTCAAGACATCGGGGCCGTAGCCGCTGTCGAAATCGGCGCCGTAGTGGTCGTTGTCGGCGATGAAGAATTGCAGCAGACCCTGCGAAGGGTAGTCGGCGAGCGTCCGCGGGATCTCGGAGAAGTTGATCTGCGCCAGCAGATACAGCGGCTTTCCATCGCTTCCCGTCGGCACCGGCTTTGTTTCCTGCCAGTAGGGACGTCCGCCGACCTTGCTGGCGCGCAGGTCGTCCTGGGCCATCGGTTCCAGGGAGATTCTGGCGAGCGGCCGCCGGGTGGCCTCCAGTCGCGCGCGGTAGGGCTGAAGGAAAAGGTCTACGTCGCCGGCATTGGGCGCCCTGCCCTGCATGGCCTTGTCCGCCTCTGCGCCGCGCGCCTGAATGCTGCGGCCGAAAACGACAGCGCCCGCGACCAACAACGCGACTATCCCTACGACGATCCACCCCATTTTCATCTCCCCCTCCCCGTCATTCGCAAGGACCGCAACCATCCGGAAACCTAGTCTATAGGGCAATCGCCTGTAGCTCTTGCCAATCTGGTCGTCCCGACTTTTCCACGAAAGGACATTCGACCATTCCTGCTTACTAGAAAACTTGCCCTGACTCCGTTCCTCGTAGACAACTGATCAAGAGCGCCGGGTCGATGAAGCTAACCCAGCCTACGGCCCTATGCTGGCTCAGCGGTACGGTCCCGGACCGTCCCAGACCAGTTCCCCGCGCCGGTAGACTTTTTGCATGTCGATGACGTCGCGTGCGTCGCCGATGGACTTCAGCTCCGGAGCGCCTGGCTCAAGCAAACGACAGGGACCGGACTCGCGCCTCAGCGCGGTTTCCAGCGGGCAGACCATGTACTGCCGTATGCCCGGCAGCGGCAGGAAGATCTCCGTCATGCCCTGGTCGCGCCAGGCGCGCAGCTTGATGTCGTTACGCAGGTCGTAATAGACCTGATAGCCGCCCACTTCCAGGCTGGTGTCGTTGCCGGAAGCGTTGCCACGGCCGCGGTCGATGGCAGAACTTCTGGCCAGCCCCGCGTTTTCGGGAGCGGTGTCTTCCTGCAGCATGCCCGGCGGCTGTCCCCACACGTGCGGGCGACGCTGCGGCGTTGGCGGCGGGGCGGCGGCGGGCGCCTGGGTCTGCGTGGCCTCGTCCTCTTCGTCGAGCAGCAGCGGATCTTCGGCAACTACGACCCGGGTAGCCTGGACGCGCGAGGCAGGCGCTTTCTTTTTGGCGGATTTTGGCCTTGGCGGCTTGTCGACCGGCGGCGAAATCGTGGGTTGCGGTGTGGTGGCGCCGATGAAATCCACGGCCATCCGACTGCCGCCAGCGGCCGCGCCTTGCGGCGGCGCCACGGTGATCGGCGGGGTCAGCATCGCCAGCAGCAGGAGCAGCAGATGCAGCAGCGCGCTCGACAGCACTGCGATCCAGTGCTGCCAGCGTTCTATCCAGGATTCGGCCTTGGCATCCGCTGCGCTCGACGCCTTGCTCATGCGGCCGGGGGTGCCTCGGGGGTGGGGAACTTCATGCGGAATCTAACGCGTGCCAGCGGTGGGGTGCGGCATCGTAACGCGTCGGCAAGTGGCCCGAGTAAGCGCGGCGTACCCGGGGTGACTCAGCGTTCACCAAACTTTCCGGTTGCGTCAGCGCCGTAGGAGCGAGGCAAGTCGCGAAACTGGGAAGCGTTCGGCGCTGAGGGTTTCGCGCCACACCAAGGCTGCCAACGCCCCGGGCGCGCTGCGTTTACCCGCGCCACGCTGGCTGCCCCGGACTCGCAGTCGCCGCTCCTGCAACGGGGTCTCCGCCATTATTCCGCGTCGGCATCGAGTCGCTTTAAGACAATTCCTTCGACACGATGCCCAAAGGACAGGGCGACGATATCGATCCGGTCCGCATGCCTATCCCATTCAATCCTCAGCGGACCGCTTCTCAGGATATTGGGCCCACCCAACGTCACTCCACCCCACGTCTCGCTATAGTTTTCGGTCTGGACGAATGGCGAGCGGATCTTCACCTCGAAACCGTCTTCTATCGGCGCGATGCTGAAAACGGCATCCAACTCATCGGCTCCGTAGTTGCCCGCAACGGCCCGAATGAGCGACGGGTCGGGGTGCTCCGGCTGGATTTTTGGACGGGCCGGAGCGCTCGCCTGTGGAGCGGGCGATGGCAGGGGAGTTCCTCGGGCGATTCCCAAGGCCTCCATGGCCATAGCGGAGGCGTCGGCATCGACTCGATTGCATAGCACCGCTACGCCAACGGGCGCGTCCCTCATCCGGACATACTCGCTCCGGAATCCTTCCGCGCCCCCGTCATGGGATATCTGCAGGTCGTCGCCCACACGGGCCAGGCCCACTCCCGTCCCGTAGGGCGTTCCGAATTCGGGAAGGATGGCGACCTCGCCGGACCTGAGCGTGCCCGGGGTGAGAAACAAGGCCTTGATGCGCGGGTTCCATGGGGCTGTTCCTGCTCGGAACGAATGTTCGAAGCGGGACAGATCCGCCACCGTGGTCACAAGCCCGCCCGAACCATTTGTAGCGGGCCGGTCGTTAGCCACGCGGAACCCGGACTCCTTGCCTCGGAGCTGGTAGCCGTCGGCAAGGGCGACCGGATCCGCGCCATCCAGGAAATACGTACGGCTCATTCGAGCGGGAACGAATATCCTGTCCGCTGCGAACGTTTCCAATGGCTCATCGGCCACGCGTCGAACGATCTCGGCCAGTACGAAATAATTTCCGTTGGAGTATTGGCTGCGGGTGCCGGGGGCGAAGTTGGTGCGTCGCTGGCGCGCCATCAGGGCCAGGGTTTCGGTTCTATCGACATCCTTGAGCGCCTCGACGCCGGCAAGAAGCAGAAGGTTCACGTGGTCGCGGACGCCGGCGGTGTGATGGAGCAGCTCTCCGATCGTGGCATCCCCCACGGCGCCGGCGAGTTCGGGAACCCACTCCTTCGCCCGATCCCCAAGCTCGAGTCTGCCCTCGTCGACCAGGACGAGTACGGCCAGCGCCGTGAACTGCTTCGACATGGACGCCGCCAGAAACTGCGTATTCTCATCCAGCCGTTTGGCGGAGGAGAGTTGGGCATACCCGCCGCTTCTGTACTGCGTCTTTTCTGCGGGACCGAAGATGCCCATTGCGCATCCGGGTTGGACACCATCGCCGAACTGGGGAAGGTCGCCGCGCAGGACTTGATCGGCGCCCCCGAAGGCGCTCATGCTGAGGCAGCCGAAACCGAGCATGGCGCCGGCCTGGATCGTGTGGCGTCGGATGCTTTTCAAGGCGGTCTCCGTCGAAATGGCGAAACCTGGAATCTAGCGGCAACGGAATCAAATGACTTGTAGAAATCGGCCCTTGCGGAGGGACAACGATGGATTTCGCATTCCTGGAACCTTCCAACGACCTGAAGCCCTGGGTCATCGGATTCGCCCAGCGTAGGGATATCAGGCCGTTAGGGTCGGCCTTGGAACTTCCCCTGCAGCATCCGCTTCTGCAATTCCTCACGGCCTCCGCCTACGTGCTGCGTCCGGTCGACGGCGTGGGCGGCTTCGAGCGCGCGCCTTCGGCAGGATTATGGGGGCCGACCACCACTTCCTTCCAGGCCCACCATGAAGGCGCTCTTCAAGCCTTCGTCGTCATCCTCACCCACAGCGGATTTCGCCGCCTCACTGGATTCATGCCGGGAGAGCTGCTGAATCGACGCGTCGCCCTTTCCGAAGCATGCCCGCACGCCGCTGGAATCGAGGCGCGGCTATCCGCTCTGCATGGCTTCCGCGAAAAAGCCCTGTTCGCCAGCGCCTGGTTGAGATCCATATCGGACGAAGTCAGCTGCCGTGACGCTACGCTGCTGCGCATGGTCGACGCCATCCTCTCCGCCAACGAACCCGTGCGTGTTTCGGCATTGGCGCAACGCCTCGGCATTTCCCTCAGGACGCTTCACAAGACTTTCGTAGCCGCGTCGGGGCAAGGTCCCAAGCAGGTCATGCGTATCGCTAGGCTTGGGCGCGCATTGCGAACCTTGCATCCCCACCCTTGGGGCGGGAAGCGTCATAGCGACCCGGCTGCGGACTATTTCGATCAGGCGCACTTCTGCCGTGATTTCAAGGAACTCACTTCAGTAAGCCCTACGCAGTACAGGAAAAGCAAAATCAGTCTGGGCGATCCGCTCGTCAATACGCTCTATACGGACTACGGACTGGCGGTGACGAAGGCGATCGAGTGAGCAAGTAACCCGGGCAAGGCCCAAGGCCGCACCCGGAGTACGTGGAGTTTCGGTATGAAGCGCTCCCGGATGCGCTTCGCTCACCGGGCCACGCTGGCTCTATCACTCGCGCAAGCCGAACTCCAGACAACTGCTGCCGCGCCAGTGGATTTCCAGGGGTTGGCCCGCGTCTGCGATGACTTCATCGGACGGTTCCTTGCCGCTGCCCAGGTTGAGCTGGCGGTCGGGCTGCTTGATCACGCCAAGCGTCACCACGAGGCGGCTGCCGGCGGCCAGCTTGCGGCCGATCAGGCGCGTGTCCTCCACGATGAGCCGTTGCGGCGCATTGGCCTGCAGCAAACGTCGCTGGCGGCGATCGGCGTTGTAACTGGCGCGTTGCAACCACCAGGCGAGGTCGAGATATTCGCCCTTGGCGTTGCGCTCGTACACGCCCAGGACGACATCGACATCGCGCTTGTTCACGGTGAAGTCGAGTACGCCTTTGAACGCCCCGGCCAGTTCGGTGTCCTGCGGCAGCGCATCGCCGACGAAGACCAGACCCGCGTGCGGGTCGAGCTGGGTGTTGACCACGTTGGCCGGCTGCGTCCAATCGGCGTCGCCGCGGTCGCTGAAGTCCACGCGCTGGGTGACGATGGCTTGCGGCTGCGCCTGCGTGGACAGGACATTCGCATCGGCCGCCGCGCCCGGCGCCAGGCACAACCGTTGCGTGCGCGTCGCCATCGCTTCCAACGTGTGCGCGTGCCGCCAGGCGTCCGCGCCCATGACCTGCCAGTTCACCCGGTCGGCCAGCACTTCCGGCTTCGGGGCGCCCTTCAGCACATGGTCGAACCATGCCAGCCGCACCGCTTGCAGATCGATCCGCGCCGCGGGCTCCGGCGCATAGCCCTGTACCGTTGGCGGCACGCCCGTCTGCATCGTGAAGTGCTCATAGGGGCCGATCAGCAGAGTGTGGTCGGCCTCCGGGCGGTGCCGCAGGTGTTCGCGGAAGTAATGCAGAGCGCCGGTCTGCGCGCCGTCGAAGTAGCCGGTGGTGGCCAGCACGGGGATATCGATGCCGGCGAATGCATCGCCTTGCGGGATCATGGCTTGCCAATAGGCGTCGTAACCGGGGTGTTTCAGCCAGTTGGCGAACACCGGGTTCGCGCTTCCCTCGATGGTCGGCAACTCCCGGTAGGCGCGGCCGCTGGCGTACCAGTTGCGGTTGAGCGCGGCCCAGCGCGCGTTGTCGCCGTAGCGTGCATCGTCCAGCCAACGGTTGCTTGCGGCATACAGCGGCCAGGGATACATGAAGTTGAGGAAGATGCCGCCTTCCATCGGCACGTCGATACCAGGTGCTGTGGTGGCGGACGCGGCGATGGCCTTCAACGCCTTTGGCTTGTGCTTCAGCGCGGCCCATTGGGTGTAGCCGCTGTAACTGCCCCCGTACATGCCCACACGGCCATCGTTCCATGGCTGCCGGGCGATCCAGTCGATCACGGCAGCGGCATCGGCGCCATCGTGTTCGAAGGGGACGATGGCATCGGGGCTGCGGCCCTTGCCGCGGGAATAGGCCACCACGCCCGGATACCCGTACGCGGCGGCTTTCTTCGCATCGCTCCAGGCCCAGCCGTCGTTGGCGTAGATGGTGAACGCCAACAGCGCAGGCAGCGGCGGCGTCTTGGCCGGGCGCACGATCAGGACGGCGATGCTGGCGCCGTCCGGCGTGCGCACCAGGGCATCGCGGTCGATCGCGTAACGGCGCGCGTCGTCCGCCGCCAGTGCCGCATCGAACAGGGGTTGGAACGCGCTGTAGGCCGCATGCACCTGCCAGACGCGGATCAGGTCGATCGCCTCGGCCAAGGGAAGCCGCTTCTTTCCCGCAGTCCGTGCCAGCGCCGCGTCCAGGTCGCCGCGCATTCGCGGCAGGTAGCCGCCGAAACCGAACTCGGCCTGCAGCGCGGCCTTGTCTTCCAATGCCCCGAAGCGTTCGGCGAAGGCCGCGTTCCAGGCCTGGGCGAACGGCAGCCCCTGCATCGCCTGCAAGGTCTTCGCCCGCGCATAGATCTCGTACTGCAGGTACAACGGCGGTTGCGAGGCATCGTCGTTGCGCAAGGCACGCAGGGCCTGAATGCTTTTCACCGCCTCTGCGTACTGCCCGGCGGCCAGCTGCAGCCGGAACAGCGTGCCCAGATAACGCTGGCGGTCCTCATCGCGATAGCCCGCCATCGTCTCGCGCGCGAGGAGAGGCATCGCTTGTTCGATGGCGTCTGCGTGCAGTCCTGCGGGAACGCGGACCTCCGACGCGCGGGCGGTCGAGGGCATGGACAATGCGATCAGCAGGAGCGCCAGGAAGGTTTTCATGTGGGGTGAGCTGCGAATGCCGAAAACGCGGATGCTAGCATCCGCGCGCTACGGCAATCTCGGCGGAAGCAAGTAGCCCGGGTAAGGCCAAAGAGCCTGTCCCGTACTTGATACGGGGCCGCACCCGGGGAACTTGGAGTATCCGTGAAAGCCTCCCGGGTGCGCTTCGCTTACCCGGGCTACGCCGCTCACGGGCAGGCGAAGGCCACGCTGCGGATGAATTGCCGCGACGAGTCTGGCTCTATCTGCAGAAAGCACGACTCTTCGTCGACGCTATAGTTCAACGTCCCGCTGCTGTCGTCATCGTAGGTTTCGCCTTGGCCCCAACGCTTGCGCGCTTCTTCCAATGGCTGGCCCGGACACAAGCCAGAAGGCGTGCAGTAGCGCGGGGAAGTGGATTCCAGCATGAGGATTCGATCTGGCTCGGTCATTTCGATGCGCAAGCCGGGATAGATCAGTATGTAGTGATGGTCGCCGGGTGCGCCCACCGTACTCTCCGGTTTGCCTAGCTTCTTGCGTACCAGGTCCAGAGAATCATCGATCTTCAAACCGGCCAAGCTCAGCTCGCTACGGGATGGCGTGCTGGAAGGTGCGGCCCAGGCCTGTCCGGCGAACAACAACGACATCAGAACGATGGCGCATCCATTGCGAATATGCATGTTGTCACTCTAGATTGCGGGCGTTCGTGTGAATGGGCCTCTCCCAAGCGACTGCTTACCGATATTTCGGCCAGCGTCAAATATGGAGAGGTTCTAGGGTGCCCTTCAGCACCAGCGCTCAGTTCGTCGGAACCGGCTTTGCCGATGCCGCCGCCTCACGCCAACGGCCATCGACCAGTTCGTAGGTCCGGGTTCCCGTCGCTCGCAACTCGGCGTGGTCGCTTCTTTCGAGTATCTGCATCACGGGCACCTCCAGCAGCCGGGCGCTCAGCCAACGGGGCTCGCCCGGCCCCCAGTCGTCCGGCGCCTCGAACTTGAACTCCTGAACAAGCTTTCCCTCGCCATAGCGATAGATCGTGAGTTCCGATGCAAGACGATAGACCACCTGATCCGCCTCATCGGCTGCGGGGTCCAGATTCGTCGAGGCGACCGCGATGCGCGCGCCGTCGGGCGAGGCCACCGGCACGGCGCCGACCTGGCTGACTGCGCCGGTGTCCGCGTCGATCAACGTCACTCCGCTACCCTGATACTGCCACCGCTCCACCACGTACAGGCGCGGCCCGGGCAAGCGCCCCAGATACCGGTACTCGGTGAAGTCGCGCTCGCTGTCCATGCCGAGCGCAGGCCTGTCTTCCAGGCACACCGGTGCGGGGGCATGGGTCTTGAAGCAAAGAGTTAAGTCGTTGCGGCTCGCGTGACCATCGGTCAGTGCGAACTGGCTGTTTTCCAGTGCGCGCACGCATGTCTCCTGCGTATCGGCGTCCTGGTTCTCATAGCACTCATCCATTGCCGCCTTGATGGCGATGGCGCCGTCGGGCCGTGGCGGCGCGGCATGCGGCGCCGCATCGGGCTTCGCCGGCGCGTCCATGGCACGTTCGCCGCATCCCGCGGCGAACAAGGCCAGCGCCACTACCGTGATGGTCTTCATCATCAAATCTCCTTTTTGATTCCGCCTTCCGAATGTGGGGACCAGGCCACACGACCCCTCCTGCATGTCATTGCGAGAGATAGGTTTCGGCGAAGTATGCCTTGATGAAACCAATGGCGTGCGTTTCGCCCAGGTCCGGGGCTTCCTTGAGGAAATCGGCGTACGCCTTCTTGTACGTTTCGGTTTTGCGGAACTCGGCGAACTTCTTTTCCTTGTAGGCGGCGAACTGGGCATCGGTCATGGAAAGGCGCTCGATCACCTGGCCGGCGCGCACGCGGAAGATCTGGTAGTGGTCGAAGGAGGAGCCGTAACCCATGTGCACGTACTCGGTCATCTTCCCGTCCGGCACGATCAACGCGCCCGTGTACCACACCGCATGCACTTCGGGGACACCGGGATACAGGTCGCTGGTAATGACCTTGCGCCGGTATTTTCCATCGCTCTTGGGATCGCTCTTGGGATCGCTCACCATGATCGCGACCTCTTTCAGAAAGAGCTTGTCTTCCTTCACCTCCCAAGTCGCAATGTAACCCCTCCAGTTGGCCGTGGAGGTCATTGCTTCCTCAGGCGGCTTCCATTGCTTCTGTTCAAGCTGGCTTTCCAGCGGATTGGTGTTGAGGGCGAACTCCTTGCCGTCGACAATCAACAGGTCCGGGACCTGCGCGGTGGCCTGGGCGGCAGGCGCGATCGACAGAACCAGGATTGCCAGCAGGATTCGGTGAACGATGGACATGGCGACTCCTTTCGCGAAATTGGCTGGATCTATCCTATCGGACTTTCGTCTTTGCAGACGGCGCTAACCACCTGGATGCGGTGAACCAATGCATCCCTCAGGGAACAATAAGGAAACAACCCCGCACCCGGCCGACGGGCACCGGCTTTTACGTTACGGCTGAGTACGCGTCGGTTTCGCGCGACACCAACCCCCAGGAGAACGCCATGAACCCCTTGCCGCGCCCCTTCCAGCGTGCCGCCATCGCCTTGCTGATGGTCCTGGCCGTCCAGTCCACCGCACAGGCGGCGGGCAACGACTCCATCCAGAGCCATTCGGCAAACGTCAACGGCGTCACCCTGCACTACCTTCAAGCCGGCCAAAGCAGCCAATCGCCCGTCGTGCTGCTTCATGGCTATGCTGAAACCAGTCGCATGTGGCGTCCCCTGATGCTCCAGCTGGCCGATCGCCATGTGGTGATCGCGCCCGACCTGCGCGGTGCGGGCTCGTCCTCCAAGCCCGACGGCGGCTACGACAAGAAGAATTTGGCCCAGGATATCCATGCGCTGGTGAAGTCTCTGGGCTATCCCAAGGTCAAGATCGTCGGCCACGATATCGGCCTGATGGTCGCCTACGCCTATGCGGCCCAATATCCGGACGAAGTGGAAAGCATCGTGCTGATGGATGCCTTCCTGCCCGGCGTCGGCGACTGGACCAAGGTCTGGCTGTTGCGCGACCTGTGGCATTTCCACTTCTACGGCGAAACGCCGCTGAAGCTGGTCGATGGCCGCGAGCGCATCTACTTCGAACACTTCTGGAACGACTTCGCCGCCGACCGCACCCGCTCCCTTCCCGAAGCGGACCGTCGGTTCTACGCAGCCGAATACGCGAAGCCCGGCGGCATGCGGGCCGGCTTCGAGTTCTTCAGGAATTTCGAGCAGGATGCCAAGGACTTCGCGGGCTTCGCCCAGACCAAGCTGCAGATGCCCATGCTGGTGCTGTCGGGCGAAAAAGCCGGCGGCCAGTTCCTGATAGACCAAGGCCGGCTGGTGGACGCGAACGTCGAAGGCGTCATCATCAAGGGTTCCGGGCACTGGCTGATGGAAGAAGCGCCGGAGCAGACGATTCCTGCACTGGTTGCGTTCCTCGACAAGTAATTCTTCGACGTGCTGCACGACTTCCGGAAAAGCCCCGGGTTCGCTTCGCTTATCCGGGCCATGTCGGCTCCGCACTGAACGTGGTATCGACCCCGGGAGTGAGTTTCATGAATGAGACACAGAAGATTGAGCAGGTACGAGCCTTCATAAAGCGCTATGCAAACATTGGGTTGTTCAGCACAGGCGCAAAACTCGTGGATTTTTCAGACGAACTCTACAACGTTACGGGCAGCACCGACGACCCAACAGAAGTGCCCGGACACCGGGGCGTGACGTGGAGGAATCTACTTGTCCGACTCGCGGATCTCGATGAGGCAAACTGCTACGTAACGAATGAAATTCCGAAGGGAGAATCCAGCCACCCCAACTTCTTGGTCGGAGGGCACATGACGCCAAACAGCACGGGGATTGTGCCGACCGGAGAGATAAGCTACCTCATGCCGCTATGCAAGTGGCACAACAGCACGGGTCGAAACGGTATCGCTTTCGAACATACCGAGACCAGGATGCTGGAGTTGAAGGGCTTTATGGAAGGCGATTCGGCCCTTACTTTTGCTTTGCGTCTGCCTTCAGAAGAGCAGTATTCGCTACTCTATTTTGATCGAAGCCATGGAGGCTGGGAATATAGAAATTTGAGCGACAAAAGCATGTCCTGGCTTGATGGACAGCCGCTGTCTGCAATGGCAGGCGTTTCCGAGCCAGTTCGAGAGTACGTGCTTTTCGAAAGGAGAGGCGATCTCTACTACGTGATGGATACGAATTTATGATTGACGAAAACCGGCCAATAGAGAAATAGGGATCGGGGTACGTTTTCAAGAAGCGCGCCCTGACCCCCATTCCGGTCCAACCGCTAGCGTCTGAGGAACCGACCCATCTGCGTTGGTTTTTTCCGGGCACGAAGCAGATCAACCTCGCAACAAGGAGTTCTATGTCTTTCTCATTCATCAGTCTTTTGTCCCTGACCGGGGATATCGTTTCAATTGGCGATGTCGCTATGCGGCTCTTCCAGAACCAAGAGCGTGCGGAGGTCGAAAAGTACATTCGCTTTCTGGAGCCACGCAAGGTTCTGTACGCGCAGATCGATCGGGAAATAAAGGGGGCGGTAATCACCAGCATCGAGCAGATCAAGGATGAGACGGAGCAGCTGCGGAAAAAGATCGACGACGCAGCCACGCGCAGGGCCATGGCGCGCCTGATTCATGTCATGTCAGACGAGCTAGGCAACCTTTGGGCATACGACACCACGCATCACAATGGGCAAATCAAAATGTTCATGTCGTTGCAACGGTTCCGTATAGAGACTGCGCGCGCTCTCGCCATGCTGTGCCACGTCTATGGCATCGCTCCAGCCTCGACCGAACTTCAAAGTTTCATTGTCAATATGGCTACTGTTCGCCCAACCCTTGCCAGGGATCGCTAACCGGTCCACAACGGCGAGCAGCCCGGGCAAGGCCCAAGAGCCTGCCCCGTACTTGATACGGGGCCGCACCCGGGGAACGTGGAGTATCCGTGTGAAGCGTCCTGGATGCGCTTTGCTTCCCCGGGCTACGCTCGCTCATGCATAGCGCGCCGCCGCCATACAGATCACAGTGATCGCCAACAGAGCGGCGGCCAGGCGGGCGACCAGGGCCATGCGCGCCTGCGCGGCGGCTTCCGGCAACGTTCCTCGCGCGAGCTGCAGGCGAGTACGCGCGCCGGCGCCGACCTGCACGATGAAGGCCAGCAGCGCGCAGGCGATACCGACAACGAGTACCTTTTCCGGCCTTCCGAAGGCCGCGCCGTGCACGGCGTGCCAGAGATAGCCGCCGGTGAGCATGGTCATGACCGCCGCCCCCAGCATCGGCCCGCGCAAGCGTGGACCGCCGAGGCCGCCGAGGCGCGCGAGAACGAAAGTGCCGCCGGCCCAGAACACCGCGGCGAGAACGTGCAAGGACAAGGCTATGATCAAGATCGTCTGCATGGATTGCTCCTGACTGCGAAAAATTAGATATACAAGTTGTATACCCAACTAGAGTGAATTGCAATGCCCGAACGTATTTATTCCAGCCCGGGACGCGACGCGATGGCGGCCGAGACCAGAACGAGGCTGCTCGATGCCGCCAGCTTGCTGTTGCGGCAGGCGCCCGACCCCAGCAAGGTGTCGCTGGACGCGGTCGCCAAGGCAGCGGGCGTCACCCGGCTGACCGTCTACAACCAGTTCGGGTCCAGGCGCGGTCTGTTGGAGGCGGTCTTCGATGAAGTCGCGCGCCTGGGTGGACTGCATCGCATCCCGGCCGCGATGGCGTTGCCGGACCCGAACGCTGCGCTGTATCGGCTGCTGGAGATCTTCTGCGATTTTTGGGCCTCCGATCACGCCTTGGGCATGCTGCATGCGGCCGCCGCCGCAGACGCGGAATTCGCCACGGCCATGGCCGAGCGTCAGGAGCGCCGGCGCAAGGTCCTCGCTGTGCTGGTGCAGCGATCGGTTGCAGCGGGTATCGTCGGCAAGGCAAGGGCGGACGAAGTCGTCGACATGCTCTTCGCCCTCTCCAGCTACGCCATGTTCGACATGCTGCGCGAGCCTGGCCGTAAGCCTGTAGCGGTGCGAAGGATGTTGAAATCGGCATTCACCGCCACGCTCGAAAACGCGCGCGGCGACCCGGAACGGAGATCGAGATGAGCCACGCCTTCGCGAACATCGCCTTCACACCCGCCGTACGCGAAGCCCAGGCCCGCAACGGCAGCCGCGCACAGTACGCACGTGCGTTCGAGTCCGGCGACGGCGTTCGGAATGCCGAACTCGGGCCGGACGAAGCAGCGTTCATCCATGCGCAGCGCAGCTTCTACATGGCCACAGTGTCGGAAACGGGCTGGCCGTATGTGCAGCATCGCGGCGGCAGCCCGGGGTTCCTGCACGTCGTCGACCCCCGGACCCTGTCGTTCACGGACTTACCGGGAAACCGACAGTTCATCAGCGTCGGCAACCTCGCACACGACGATCGTGTGGCCTTGATTCTGGTCGACTACGCGCATCGGCAGCGTCTTAAGCTCCTGGGCCGGCTGGCCGTGCAGGAGCCCGCAGGTCCCGGGCGTGCACGGCGCGAAATGACGATCCGCGTGGAGGCCTTCGACTGGAACTGTCCGAAACACATCCCGCTTCGATTCGAAGCCGAAGACGTGCAGCGCGCGCTCGACGAGCGCGACCTGCGCATCGCGCAACTGGAGGCTCTGCTGGCCAAGTCCCCCATCACCCCTGGCGCGTGAGCCCGCGTAGGGCGGGTTTTAACCCGCCTTCCGTGTGTTATCCCGCCTTCCGGGAGTTGCATAGATGCGGAGCCAATAGAGCGGTTTCAGCCTGCCTTGCATGAGTTGGCCCGTTTGTCGATGCCAGCGCGGATGCAACGAGCAATCCATGCAATCTGGACCGGCCGTAAAAGTGGTAGCGTGGCGCCAGAAAAGCCGTTGACGGCCATCCGGGGGATGCCACGATGAAGCCGTTCTTCCTAATTCCGACGACGCTCGTGCTCTGCATGCTGATCGGGGCGGTGATGTTGCGATCGGAGAACATGCGCGCGACGCGAGCGAGCGCCGATCGCACACTCGCCTCGCCTTACGTGGCTCAACTGAACGCGCAGCGCGCCGCGAATGCCGCTGAAACGCCGCGTCTGCGTCCGGCCTGGACAGACGGCACGGTCATGCCACCGGCGGCGGCGACGCCGTGGTCGCAGACCGACCCGTTCGCGCCGGTCTACATCGTGACCTCGCGCGACACCTATCAGGGTATCCGCGGACTGACCCGTGAGGCGGTCGGACGGCGCGACAGCACCGGCATGCCATTGGTGATTGCCGAAACCAGGGCCGATCGCCTCGGCGAGATCGGCCGGCATGTGCATGTCAACGAGCATCGTTGCGGCGGCTTCTTCGCGTTCCCCAGCCGCGCGCAGGCCGAGGCCTTCTTGCAGACCGATCGCTCCCGGCAGGCGATGACCAAATCGCTGCTCGCCAGCTACATGCTCGACAATCAAGCCACCGTGGACCGCTGGTTGCCGCAGGTGGAGGAACGCCGTCTCTACGACACCATCAACCACCTCTCCAGTTATCGCAACCGCTACTACGCCAGCAGCTTCGGCAAGACCTCGGCCGAATGGATCCGCACCCACTGGCAATCGCTCGCCGCCGGCCGCAGCTACGTCACCACCGAACTGTTCACCGCCTGCACCAACTGCTCCACGCAGCCCTCGGTGATCCTCACCATCCAGGGCTGGGACCTGCCCAACGAAGTCGTGGTGCTGGGCGCGCACCTGGATTCGATCAACGGCGGTAACCGCAGCGATCTCAATCAGCTTGCGCCGGGCGCCGACGACGATGCGTCGGGCATCGCCACCCTCACCGAAACGCTGCGCATCGCCCTGGCCGACGGCTGGCGTCCGCGGCGCACGGTGAAGTTCATGGGCTATGCCGCAGAGGAAGTCGGCCTGCGCGGCTCCAACGCCATCGCGCAGTCCTTCCGCAGCAGCGGCGTCAATGTGGTCGGCGTGCTGCAGGTAGACATGACCAACTACAAATCGGGCGCGGTAACGGACATGAAACTGATCTCCGACTACTCCAACGCCGATCTGAAGAACTTCTTCGTCACGCTGTTCGATGCCTACCTCGCGCCAATGGGTCTCACGCGCAGCAGCGTAGCTTGCGGTTACGCCTGCTCCGACCACGCCTCGTGGACCAACGCCGGCTATCCCGCCGCGATGATGTTCGAGGCCGGCAGCCCGAACGGTTCCTTCCCGTACATCCACACCACCAACGACACGCTGGCGACGATGGGCGAATCGGCGCAGAACAGCGTCAAGTTCGCGCAGTTCGCACTGGCCTACCTGGGCGAAACCGCCAAGACCGCGAAGGTCAGGTACACCGGCGGCCCGGCGCCGGTTTTTCGACAAGGTGGGTAAGAGTGATGCGCCCCGGGTGCGCTTCGCTTACCCGGGCTACGCTGGCTACAAGCGGACATAGACCAACGCCAGAATTAAGCCGAGCCGCGAAGCCGCTTCGGCTTGAATAAATTGTCGGGCCTGTTCACTGAGCAAAGTGGACGGAGCAACGCAGAGGAGACGGATGCCTGAGTTAAGGCAGCGCCTTTCACCGGCGGGCGGACCGTGCGCGTCTTCCGCCTTTGCGTTGCGTAGTCGCGCGACTTTGCGCGAACTCCGGGAAGGTGTCCGCTATCGAATCCGCATCCGGCAGGATGTAGAACACCCCGCCGCGCTCGAACGTCGGACGGACGATCTGCTCGTAGAACTCGGGCGAGACGTTGATGCAGCCATGGGTGATGCGGTTGTCGTCCGGCGAAGGCGATGCCAGGCGTTCGGCGCGTTTCTCGGCCGGCACGCCCGTAGCGGTAGGGTGCATGGAGACCGCCGAATCGTAGTCCACCCACAGCACGCGCCCCGCGTCGATGGACGGACCGAAACCGCCCACAAAGCGACCCGCAGGCGTGGTGCGATCCCGGCCCGGGATCTCGCGAAGCGCGTAACCGGCGACGCCGGGGGCCGTATGATCGCCGGTCGCCGAGCCAAACAGCCCAGGCGCCGCGCCGCGAAGCCGGCCGTCGCCGCCGAACACCAGGATCTGTGCGGCGGCCTTGTCTATGACCGCGAACGGATAGCCTTGGCTGTCCTTGGCCGCGACCACCCAGCCCGCGAGCTCGATCACCGTGTCGGAGACCTCTTGGCCTGGCGGAAGCTGGTCGAAGGCGGCGACCGGTTGCGCGGGGGCCTCGGCCTCCTTGGCGTTGGCCACGCCGAAGCTGGCGAACGCCAGCGCCAGCGCACCAAAAACGGCCCGGATCGCTGGGTGTGTGTACGTACGGATGGGACGATTCCTCAGAACTAAGACTGGGTGAAGAGAAAGAGACCGGTGGCCCGCAAAGGCCACCGGTCACGTTCAGGCCGTTGGTCGCGAAGGGTGCAAGAACGATTAACCGCGCGGCACGCGACGCGGCGCCGCTTCGAGGTTCTGGACGCGGCTTTCTATTTGATCCAGCCGTTGGTTGGCCTGCTGCGCGGACTGATTGGCCGATTCGGCGCTCTGGGCCGCGCCCTGCACCTTGGTGTCGAGTTGATCGAGGCGCGAGTTGATCCCTGCAAACTCGTCTTTATAGGTGGCGCAGGCGCCAAGGCTCAGGGCGACGATCGCCACGCCGAGCGTACGCGCCATCACCGCATGTTGTTTGGTCAGAAACATTCCACTTCTCCTTACGTCAGGGGTATCGGGGGTATTGGAATATAGCGGCCTTTTTGCCGAAGTCATGATCCGCCTTTAGCTGACGTTGGGATACGTAGATGGGCTGTGAAGATGATGAAAGTAGTAAGAATTACGGCTTAAATCCATCAGTCTCCACGAAAACTCGCAGCATTTGATCGGCTATCACAACCTTGTCCACCGATGACAGGACGGCTCTGCCCGACCTACTCGGGCCCGCCCAGACTCCGGTCTTCAGGCGCCCAGTAGTTCGACGACGAATTTCAGCGTGGCATTGGGCGGGATGACGCCACCGGCGCCGCGCGCGCCGTAGCCCAGGTTGGCCGGGATGATCAGCGTGCGCTGGCCGCCTTCCTTCATGCCCTGCACGCCTTCGTCCCATCCCTTGATGACCATGCCGGCGCCCAGCGGGAATATGAAGGGTTCGCCGCGATCCTTGCTGGAATCGAATTTGGCTCCCTGCGCGTCGTTTTCGTAGAGCCAGCCGGTGTAGTGCACGGTGACGTTGCGGCCAGGCTTGGCCTCGGCGCCGGTGCCGACGACGGAGTCTTCGAACTGCAGGCCGGAAGCGAGAGTGGTGAACGGCATGAAAGGTTCCTTCGGGGGCTCGGTAGTTATGTGGCCCGTAGTCTAGCGCCCGCGCGCCCCAATGGAAAAAACCGCCAGAAAACCGGCCTACGGCCCTCTGGCCTTGCGTCACACTGCCGGCGCCTTGCAGTGTTTGTCGATGAAGGCTTGGTGTGTCGGCATCGCATCGACGCAGTTCGCCATCATCTTGCGTATGCCATCGACATAGTCGACCAGTTCCTTCTCGGGCATCTCGTCCACGATGGGATGATAGCCGCGCGGCATGATGCGCTGGCCCAGCATCACCTGCACCCAGCTCGGCAATGCGAAGAAATCCTCCCCGTTGCGGAAGTAGCGCCCGTCCAGGCGGAACAGGTCGATCGCTTCGCGCAGCGTGTCGGGAACCGACATCGTGCGGCAATAGTTCCAGAACGGCGTGTCGTCCCGTTCTGTCGCGTTGTAGTGCAGGATCAGGAAGTCGCGGGTTCTTTCGTACTCGAATGCGGATTCCCGGTTGAAGCGATCGCTCAGCAGAGGGTCGAAATTCCGGTCGGGGAACAGGCTGAGCAAGCGGCCGATGCCCGACTGGACCAGGTAGATGCTCGTGGATTCCAGCGGCTCCATGAAACCGCTGGCCAGCCCCAGCGCAATCACGTTCTTGTTCCAGAACTTCTTGCGCATGCCGGTGGTGAAGCGCAACGGGCGCGGATCGGCCAGCGCCTTGCCGTCGAGGTTCTTCAGCAGGGTCGCCGCCGCTTCGTCGTCGCTGAGGTATTGGCTGGAGTAGACGTAGCCGTTGCCGGTGCGATGCTGCAGTGGGATGCGCCATTGCCAACCCGCCGTGCGCGCGGTCGCGCGGGTATACGGCGTCAGTGGGTCGGCGCTTTCGCAGGGCACGGCCATCGCCCGGTCGCAGGGCAGCCAGTGGGTCCAATCCACGTAGCCGGTCTTCAGCGTCTGTTCGATCAGCAAGCCGCGGAAGCCGGAGCAATCGATGAAAAGCTCGCCCTCGATGCGCTCGCCGTTTTCCATCGTGACCGATTCGATGAAGCCATCCTCGGCGCGTTGGTTCACCGCGACGATCTTGCCTTCGGTGCGTTTCACGCCCCGGCGCTCGGACAGCTCGCGCAGGTAGCGTGCATACAGGCCGGCGTCGAAATGGTAGGCGTAGGCGATATCGGCCAGCGGCGAGCCTGCGGGCGCGTTGGCGGGGCTGACCATGAACTTGTTCAACGGCGCCGCCACGGTCTGCAACGTGTATGCGCTGATGTCCGGCGCACGCCCCGCCTGGAACAATTTCAGCCAGAACTGGTGGAATGGCAGCGGTCCCCGTGAGCGGCCGATCGTTCCGAAGCCATGCAGGTAGCTGTCGCCGATGCGGCCCCAGTCCTTGAACTGGATACCGAGCTTGAACGTGCCTTGGGTGTGGGCGACGAAATCGGCTTCCTTGATGCCCAGCATGTTGGTGTTGAAGATCTTCATGTGCGGGACGCTGGCTTCGCCCACACCCACGATGCCGATTTCTTCCGATTCGATCAGGCGGATCGATGCGCCCTGCCCCAGATACGTGGCCAGCGCGGCTGCCGCCATCCAGCCAGCGCTGCCGCCCCCCACGACGACGATGTCCTTGATCCGGTTGTCGCTATGCATCGCTGTAGTTCCTTCGTCGCCGGTGTGAAAACTCGATTCTACGGACCAAATGCGCAGGTTTCCCGCAGGGGCGATCGCGCCATCAGGGCAAGCAAGTAGCCCGGGTAAGGCCAAAGGCCGCACCCGGGGCACCGCAGACCTTCCGTGTAAAGCACCCCGGGTGCGCTTCGCTTACCCGGGCTACGCTGGCTGAATCCATTTCACGCCATCGACGCATCCAATGTCCAGATGCCGTGAGTGCTGCGAACCAGCAGTCCTTTCGGATCAGCAGACCATCCACCGATGGGTGGATGAATGGGATACCCACAAGGACGCCACCGATGAATCCTCAGAATCCGTTTCGCGCGCTCAACCGTAGAGCACCCTTCGTTTCCGCCCTGCTGGCCATGGGCGCCCTCCTTTACCCGTTGCCGGGTGTCACGGCGCCCGCGCCAGCCCCCGCTACCCTGCCGGCTACACCCGTGGGTCAGATTGCCGCGCAGTTGGTCCACCACATCAACACGGACAACCCCGCGCAGATCCAGCAGTGGGCGCCCGGAGTTCTGTCTGCATCGGTTGCCCAGGGCGACAAGACGGATTTCGTCATGAACCTCGTTTCTGCGGCACGCGATAGCGGCGGCGTCGATCTGTTCGATGTGCGCGCCAGTTCGCGTCAGCCGGGCCTGCTGCAGGTCGTGGTCAAGGCACGCCGCACCGGGCAGCTGGGCCTGTTTTTCATCACCGCCGATCCAGCCCATCCAAGCCAGCTGGCGGACGCGCATCTTGTGCCGATGGACGATCCGGCGCTGTATGCCGACTGGCCGCAGACCGCGGTATCGCACGCCGAGCTGGCGCGGCTGATCCACGACAAGCTCGACCTCCTCGTACGCACCCAGGACTTCTCCGGTTGCGTGACGGTCACCGTTCACGCCCAAACCATTTTCGACGAATGCCGTGGCCAGGCCGACCGCCGTTTTGCCGCGCCGATCGACCCGCAGACCAGGTTCCATATCGGATCGATCGGCAAGATGTTCACCGCGGTGGCGATCGCCCAGCTCGTCGAAACGGGCAAGCTGTCCTGGGACACCTCCCTGGCCCAGCTCGTCCCCGAGTACCCGGACCACGACGCAGCGAAGAAGATCACGGTCTGGCAACTCCTGCACCACACCGCAGGCCTTGGCGACTTCATGGTTCCGGAGTACTTCGCGCACCGCGAAAACTTCATTGATCCGGTCGACTACCTGGATCTCATCGCCCGGCAGCCGAAGGTGAGCGAACCTGGCAAGGAATGGAGCTACAGCAATGCGGGCTTCATGCTGCTCGGCCGCATCATCGAAAACGTCTCCCATGAGGACTACTATGGCTACATCCAGCGCCATGTGTTCGCGCCTGCCGGAATGCGCGCCAGCGGCTTCGACCGTCTGGACGAGATCACTCCGAAGCTAGCCGTCGGCTATTACCACGACGGGATGTTTTCGAGCATCTGGAAGATGGACTGGTCAAAAATTCAATTCAAGGGCGGCCCTGCGGGCGGGGGCTACTCCAACAACGTCGACCTGCTGCGTTTCGCCGACGCCTTGCGCGATGGCAGACTGGTCAAGCCGGCAACCCTCGCAAAGATGTTCGATAACGAAGTGCCGGCCGGTCCGGGCGGCTATGCGGCTGGATTCGGCGTTCGCCTCTCGCATGGCAGTCCCATTCGCGGCCACACTGGCGGTATCGAAGGCACGACGGCGAACCTGCAGATGATCTGGAACGCCAACGCTGCTGTCGCGCTGACGAGTAATGAAGGGCCCTCGGGAACGTGGATGCTGGCCGAGCACATCGCCGACTTGCTCGCTGCCGAAGCCGAGAAACCCCGCAATCCCTGAGAACATCGGATCAATCACCAATCCCACAACTTCCCGGAGTACCACGATGGAACCTGCTGAACTTTTCCTTCCCCTGATCATGTTGAGCGCGCCGGTAGCGATCGTGCTGATCGTCCTGCGCTACCGCTATCAGCAGTCGCAGGCGCGTTACCGCACCCTGCTGCAACTGGCCGACAAAGGCGTGGAGCTGCCGACGCAACTGCTGGTCGAGCCGCAGGTCGCCTATTCCGAACGCCGTCGCGCGCTGGTCCTCATCAGCGGCGGCGTCGGGGTGATGCTCACGCTGCTCGCATTGCCGGGCCAGCTCGACAACGGACACAGCCTCCACGAGATGTGGGGCCTGGGCTTGTTGCCGCTGATGACCGGCCTGGGTTATCTCGCCAGCTGGTGGTTGAACCGGCGCGGTGACGTGCGTGGCTGACAGCGCCGACGAGGCGCGCATCGATCAGTCACTGGTGGCGCGCGCCCTGCTGGGCGACGACCGCCGTGCGTTCGAGCAGCTTGTGCGCCGCCATCAGGGCATGGTGCGCGCGCAGTTGTGCCGCCTTCTGCACGGCGACGAGGCCGCGGCCGACGACCTGGCGCAGGAAGCATTCCTGCTCGCATGGCGCAAGCTCGATCAGTTCCGTAGTGAAGCGCGTTTTTCGACATGGGTCCACCGCATCGCTTATTCCTGTTTCCTGCAGGCGTGCCGCACGAAGTCATGGGCAGGCCGCCATGCGGAAGACGATGCGATGGAACGCCTGCCCGCGCCAACGAACGCGATGGATCTGCGACTGGATCTGGCGCGCGCCATGCGACATCTCTCCACCGGTGAACAGGCCGTTCTGCTGCACTGCGTGCAACTGGGAATGAGCCACGAAGAAGCGGCGTATGTCCTGGCGATGCCGCTGGGAACAGTCAAGACCCACGCAACGCGTGGCAAGGCAAAACTCAAGACATGGCTGTCGGCGTGGCATGAAGCCGCCGGCGAGGAGCGAGCATCATGAATTCCATACACGACGACGACATCGACGCGCTGCTTCGGCAGTCCTTCGACGGTCCCACACCCGATGCCGGTTTTTGCGATCGCGTGATGCAGCAACTACCATCCCGCCGCCGTCGCTCGGCGTGGCCACTCGCGGCGGGCGTGCTCGTCGGAGCCGTCCTGTGCTCGCTGAGCCTGTCCGGCTCACCGCTGTGGCGCGCGGCGTGGCATGGCTGGCTCGTCGGGCAATGGTCCAGCTCGACCCTCATCGTGCTGTCGACGATGGCCGGAATGTCGCTGCTCGTACTCGGCTGGACCCTTGCGGAAGCCGACGATCATTGAGCTGGCTTGTCCGCTTTAGGTCGGAAGCGGGCATCCGTGCTGGCATCCACACGGCAGTAAGTGACTTCCAACGGCCAAAAGCGGACTGACTTGCCTTACCTAGGTCGGAAGGCGGTAGCGGCGACGATCTGGGCGGCGGCTTCGGACAGTTGGGTGAAGCAGTGGGCCAGGCCGGTGCGGGGCAGGATGAGGCTGTCGGGGTTGGTGTGTTCGGGTTGGCTGAGCTGGGCCAGCAGGAACAAGTACTCGCTCAGGGATTGCCGTCTCCTCTCAGATTCGAACGTTCCGATGACACTTGAAGTCGGCCCAATTGCTCGCGAACGATTCGATCTTTGGCGCGTCGAGCTTGGTACACAACAATTCTATTGCTGCGGCTTTATCTGGGCCGGACCAGGCAGAAACCGGGGCTACAACCAGCCGTTGGTCTTCGCCGTGAAGAACGATTGAACCTTGCGGTCCGAATTCAGCCTGCGAGATGTCGCTCCACCGCATACCAAATCGTCCAAACGCATTCTTATGTTCGATGCTTGTTTCTGAAAGCTCAAAGGAACCGGAAGTCAGCAGCAAGTACGCTCCCATAACGACGAATATCGCAAACACAACAACTGGCCCGTACGCCTGTGCGTAAATTGCGCCAATGCTGCAACCGATGAAGAACAGGCCGCAAACCGCACCAGTGACTTTGTACGTGCGCGTACCTACCTCGTAAGAACGACTCATTGCTGTCCTAGATATTTGGCGTGTGCAGAGCAAGTAGCCCGGGTAAGGCCAAAGGCCGCACCCGGAGCACCGCAGACCCCGTGTAAAACACCCCGGGTGCGCTTCGCTTACCCGGGCTACGCTGGATTGAATGAATTGTTAGGGCGCAGACTGGAGTGCACGCACTCTCAGCCCGGCCCACTGAGTAAAGCCTAATGCCGCAACGCTCAAAAACAGTGAGCCAGCAGAAGCAATGCGCAGATTAACCGCTGGCCCAAGATCAACCCCGTGTGGATAGTAGATGAAGGCACTAACAAAAACAGCGAGGAAATAAGCAAGTGACCATGTCGCGATGTGCCAATACACCTTGGGCAAACAAACTGTGGGCTGAGGATCTTTGCGATGTTCCCAGGTTATGAGGTGATGCCCGACGATGGACATGAAACTGACTACACATGCAGCCATCGCCGCAAGAAGAATGTAGATGGTTACGCGATTTGCGTGGTGCGGAAGTGGCAGCCAAGCGTAGATGCTCAGTAAGCCACTGACCCCGGCAACGAGGCAGCAGAACCAAGCTGGTCCAGTGAGCATCCTAAGAAATGTCACAAGTTGCTGCACTGTTTCTATGCGCCCTAACGCCTGAATTAAGCCGGCCCGCGAAACGGGTTCGGCTTGAATGAATTGTTAGGGCTCAAAAGCTGAACCCTATGAACGTGTAGAACTCCGGTCGCCCATCTGTGGGAAAAGCGGCTGATTGGAGCTCCTTCTCAAAGCATTGGCCCAGCACACTTGGCTTGTTAAGCCATGTTCTTGTGACGCGCCCTTGCGCATCCAGCCTCATCACGACTCTCAGGCCAGAAGCCTCGCCTACTTCTGTGACACCGCACTTGTAGAGAGCCATTCCGAGCGCTTTGCCCTGCTTGTCGAAGAACTCCGATGCCTGCTCACCTTGCAAAGTCGCCTCATCTCGCCTAGCCAGCGCCTCCGCCTGTTCAATCGGAATATCACCTGAAGCGAGCTGGAGGAGTGCTGCAAGAACAAGTGTGGACATGCGCGTTTAGCCCCAACTACGACTAGACCCCAAAGTGGGGTGTAGCGCGGATTGTGGGTGTGGCCTGGGAGGCCCGTCAATCTAACTTTGCCTATTCGGCGCAAGGGCTACGGCTATGTCGCGGGAGGCTTGGCCTGACGCGCGTCATCTTGGTCGGAAGCGGGTCGTGGCGACGATCTGGGCGGCGGCTTCGGCCAGTTGGGTGAAGCAGTGGGCCAGGCCGGCGCGGGGCAGGATGAGGCTGTCGGGGTTGGTGTGTTCGGGTTGGCTGAGTTGGGCCAGCAGGTGTAGGTATTCGCTCAGGGATTGCAGTTGCTGGTGGGCTTCTTCCGGCAGGAAATAGCCGGGCTCGCATGGCGTTCCTTGGCGCATGACGGTCTCCTTTCTTGTTCGCGATGGAATGCCTTGCGCGTGGGCGCAAGGTGTCGGGAGGTTCGAAACCGCTAGTAGCCGGCGGGCATATTCCCCTTGCGGGTGTTGTATTCAGCCGCCCTCCCGACGCGGAACATTGCGCCGGTTGTACCCAAGACTCAGGCACAAAAAACCCACCAGATTGACGGAGGTGGGTACCGCTACTAGAGGAGTTTCGACGCTCCTTGAAAGTTAGTTTGCGAAAACAGGGGCGCAGTGTCAACTCACATTATTAGCTAGGGCACGTGCTGATTGACTGGGGTTTTTTTGCACGTGCGTTCATCAGATAGGTAGGGATGCCACCTCTGATTCGAATAACTTGATCTCATCTGTGATGCCCATGCGCTGATAACAGTAGAGCTGCCATATTTTTCGCCAAAGTGGATCATCTGGCGGCCTTGCTTCGACCTTTAGCGAAATTTCTTTGGCTTCGTTTATGCCAATCATCTGACCATGCGATTGATATTTTGTGTTATCCATCAATGCATTCACAGGCGCAGTGGGCAAGAACGGATCATCGCGAAACATCCGTGACTTGAGCATCTTTTCTGCCAACTGCCTAGCGCGCGCTTGCGCTGCCCTATATTTGTGAATGCGACTAGCGTCAAAAGTTCTAAGCATTATCTGCGCAGCCTTGTTGTCCGGCTCCCTTTTGACAAGCTCAAAAGCTTCTTTGTACGCATCCAAGTGGTTTTGGACTGCAACCACACTGATCCTACCCTCTGAATCCTGAGTCTCTATCTGTGGGTCTATAGGGCCGAGTTCAGAGGAGTCACTCATCATGATCGAATCAGCACCAAGCGCCATGAGCGTTCCTGCGCTTTTGGCATAGTCGGGGATGATGACTCGTAGCGGTGCAGTCCCGGCAGCATCACTGAGCATCGACATAAGCTTCTCGGCAGCATCGATATCGCCTCCGCCCGTGTGCAAGAGAAGGTCGATGGGCTTTCCGCGTGCCACGTTGTGCAGCAAGTCTCCAAAGAAGACCGCGTCGTCTCGTCCTACCGAAGTCGCGGCTCCACCTACATAGCAAAGTACTGCGGTTTTTGTTTCATCCTGGATCTCGCGAATTAGCTGCTGGCGCTGGTAACGAATGGCATGCACTGCCGCAAACATTGGCGTTTTGGAGTGGGTCGGACGCCCCGAGGCCTCTATGTCCTTATTATTATTCTTCTCATTACTCATAGTACTGACTCCTAGTCCTGGGTCCATTTGACTCTACCGCCACGAATAAAATAGTGGCATCGATATGAGCCATCATCTGAATCTATGCTAGGCCAAATGGTGGCTGGCTCGAGATTTTGGATATGCCAACGCGGCTTTGACCACTTCCCCAATGGAAGCATAATGCGGTGACCGCGATTGCAGGGGCAGTCAAACGCCACCCATTTGGGATAGGCGGCATTGCCCACGAGGACAATCGCACGTCTTGGCAATTTGTCAGGAATTTCGTCGGCTGCCTCGACTTCACCGACCACTCGCCACTTGCGAAAGGGCCAAATGATCCAGTCCCACCACTTGAATTTTAACGAGTCCATGCGAGATCCAAGTAAGGTTGACTGAGTCCAACCCCCCACTTTCCGGCGGTCGGATCGCAGTAATGACCAGTCCGCGGCACAGCGCTATTGGTGGAAATCTCGCGATCGTGAAATCGGTAGAGCACCTCGGAAGGTCTAGGGGTAGGCCCAAAACCAATCAATCGCTCGAGCAGTTCGTTAACCGCGCCCGCCGCAACAGAGGTGGTAAAGGTAACGACGGCAGGCTCCGCTTGCCCCAAGGCGGGTGCATAGCCCTCACGTTCGAGCTTCTGGCGCTCGGCCTCAGGCATCAATTCGGCTCCAGCCCGCGCCAAGTCGATACGAGAGCGACAAATCAAGCACGCATTACCTGGGGTTTGGACCGTAACTCGTCCGTCTATGCCCGTAACTTGCCCCTGGGAGTCGCTAGATATCAGCACGCCACAGTCAATAAGTGGGCACAATAAATAGGTAGAGAAGCGCGATAGCACCAGACGGCCGCCGTTGTCGTCGGTACAGCCGAATACCACATCGCATTGAGCTAATTCTTGGATTACTTCGTTATCAGTAACCCGCCCGTTCAACAGGGTGCAGTCCGCATTTTCAGCAATCCGCTGAATGTTGCTAGCGGCAACTTCGGTCTTTTTCTGACCTACTAAGGCCGGTGTCGATCCGTAGACGCGGGTAGTGTTGCTCAGCGACAGCGTGTCTGGATCGATCAGAACGAAGCGCCTTACACCGATACGGGCCAATTGCTCGGCCACCGCAGAACCTGTGCCACCGCAACCAACAATTCCGATGCGCAGATCGCCCAAGGTCGATTGGACAGCTCCGCCCAGGGCGCGAACATTGCGGTCAAAAAGCTCGCGCGAGTGATCCAAAGAAGCGCCAAAGTTCGGAATAAGCCTCAGTCGATCGCCAACGATCCAAAGCCGCTCAATGGCTATGCTACTGGCCTGGCCCCAATGCACCTCCCCGCTAAAAGCCACGCGATCGGCGTTGGCCCTGGGACTGACTATCAAGGTTCCATAGAAATCTGATGAAGTTCTGATGCGAAAAGTGTCTGCAAGCTTCTGGTCGACCACTTCATCGTATGAGCTAGGCAGAGGAAGTGCATCTTCACCTGGGTGATTATGAACCCATATGGCCACGGCACCCAGCTCATCGGCGCGCTGCAATGCCGGCACAAAACCTGCGGAAGTTGCCTCTAATTCATAAGGGGTGCGTCGTACATATGCACGTTCGGGAACCAGATGCAGCTCCCTGCCCAGTAATCGGATCCCGGTTCGGTGCTGGACAAGGGACACAATCAACACCGCACCGGTCTCAATCGGTTGCTCAGCCAAGTCGACGAGTTGATCGGCGATGGCATCAGTTAGAACCAAGGTGGTCGTCATGCCGTTGCCAAAGCCGCGTTACTGGAGAGTTCGCGGTTGATTACCGCCACGAACGACTCAATGGAGTCGATCCCCGGGCGCCACTGATCAGGGGTCAAGTGCCTAGACCAACGCTGCCACCGGCGGCCGAAAAAGTCTTCGTAATGGTCAGTAGCAGCAATCGGCACATTGTCCGCACGCTGTACCGGCGGATCGAACCACCACATATCAGGCGGAACATCGGGATAGCCAGGATTAAGTCGCAGCAGCAAATTTGACTTTTCGACCGTAAAGCCTCCGGGAAGCGCGAAATCCGGAAGCAAGACACAAGTCATGCCCCCTTCGTCCACAACCGAAAAGGCATGACCGCGGCGTTCCAGTGCGTCAGTGTCGAATGTTGGCAGCGCCATGGCTAAGGTCTCAGAAGTGGTTCAGGCCATAGAACCAGGGTTGATGTGGCCCGGAGCAGTAAAAAACCGCATCCCGTCATGGAGCTCTACTTTTTCATCTGCACCGATCTTTCGATCCTGTGCGCCAGGGACTACCAAAAAGAGATCCCGATCCGCGGTTATGGGCGGTGTAGGGAGGTCCCTTAGCTGCTGACCGGTCAGCCGATTTCCTTCCACTTTGTAATGGACGCGGTCAATTTGGATGTTGGTGTGCTTGTCGGGCTTATGGGTGTCAGGCGTCGCGTTCATGGTCGATCCTCGGTTGGCTTGGTTGCATGATACCACGGTATCAAGATACTTGACAACCGCGGTGCGTTGGGGCAGCATTTGCCCCATGAAACCAGCCAAAGCAATGACAATTCGCCTATCTGACGATCAAGCGGATGCGCTCGCGACTGTTGCTAACGTCGAAAATCAACCGGTTTCTGAAGTCATACGCGCCGCTATTACCGAGCATGTCGCGCGCAGAGCCAAAGATCCTGCTTTTCAAGACAGCCTCCGCGACCGCATAAAGCGCGCTGAACGTTTGTTGAGCAAGTAATTTGTCTCTTGTAGGGAAGTTGTTGATGAGTCGCATTAAATCCAACAATCCACAAACCGCTAAGCGTTCGCTCGGCCAGGCAACTGATGGGAAAATTCGAACGGGCTCTACGCAGTTCGATGTGATCAAGCCCGGAAGTTCTGCGTCTCTGAAGATCCGTTTCGGCAGTGTCTTGGTAGAAGCCAGCGCGCCTTCAAAAAGCGCAGCTAAACGAAATATCGAAGCTGGCAGCGTCGCCATGGGTCGAGTCGGCCGGGCATTGGCTCGTCCGGGCGTCAAGGTCGAACTGGGCAGGGACGTGCCTCTTTACAAGGCGGATCCCAGTCGCGCTGGATATCTGATCCGCACGCTAAAGGGCAGTCAGCAGTCTGGAAAGATTGTGGGCGGCAAGTTTAAGCCTGCCTAATGGCTCGTCTTGATGCTTCCATCAAGCAAGTTCTAGAGCTGCAGCGAAAGTCGAAAAAGCCCCTAGCGGTTGTGCTGGCCGGCCATAACGGATCCGGTAAGTCGACTATGTGGTATCAACACCTAGCTCCTAGTTTGCGAATGCCGCTGGTCAATGCGGATCGAATGATGATGTCGATCTTGCCCGAGGTTGCCGATCCACTTGATCTGCCGCCTTGGGCGTCCAAACTACGAGACAACGACACAAGCTGGATGGCCGTAGCGCAGCTGGGCGTGCAGGCCTTTGTGGCGCACGCCATGGCTCAGCGCGTTCCGTTTGCCATGGAGACCGTCTTTTCGCACTGGAAGCCGCAGGCAGACGGCACCATCGAGTCCAAGATCCAGATGATCATGGATATGAAGGATGCCGGATATTTCGTGCTCTTGATCTTCGTAGGATTGACCGACAGCTCTCTTTCTATCGCACGCGTGAGCACGCGCGTCGAGGTGGGCGGGCACTCCGTTCCAACAGCCAAGCTCACTGAACGATTTCCACGAACGCAAAAAGCGATTAAAGCCGCATTGAATGTCGCCGATTTGGCGATCCTGACCGATAACAGCCGCGATCTCAAGCATGCCTTCACGGTTTGTCGGGTTCAACAATCAGATCAGGAAATTTATGATTTGCGAGGTGGTCGGAAGCGCACTCCTCAAGAGATCTTGCGCTGGCTCGACAAGATCTCACCGCGCTGAATTGCCCTATTCTCGAAAAACGGGATCAAAGTACGTTTTCTAAGCAGGAAAGGTACTCTGACCCCGTTTTAAGTAGACCCCGTTTTAATCCGGACTACGCTGGCTACCTTAGGAGTCTTGTTCTATATCTGCATCCACTGTCTTTCCAACAAGAATCTCTCCATGGATGGATAGTATTTAATTGAGACATTCCCGCACACATCTTTAGCGCGGCCAGCAGCGCCATAATCTGGATTGATGATCACAACAGTCTTTGGTTTTACATGTCCTACCAGTGCGGACCTAAACAGAACCTGAGAAATCGTGTCGGTCATCGGAAATGAGTATCCCCAGATGATCCATTCAGTTGCCGAGTGAAGCCTCCTCATAGCTTCTCGCCATATAACAGACAAAGCTTCTGGTATCTCTGTTTTTGCGGCTATGGGAGGAATTATGAATGGCTCTTTCGTATAGAACTGAGCCTCAAGAGAATCTTCCAAATCAAACATTGGCACCACACCAATCAATCGGTGTGCGCCTGAACCAGACTTAGGGAGTCGCTCCCAATTAATTGAGCCATGCAACTTAAGTAACGGAACCGAATTAACACCACGATACCTCGGCACCTCAAACAGGACAGGCATGCGATGAACATTGCGGCGAACACGCATGACCCTATCGCCGCAATATGTTTGCGCATCCCATTTCAATCTACCTAGCGATGCAAGCGTCTGATCTGCTATCAGATCGTAGTTAAAAGACACAATTGCGTGAGGAGAGGATCTCTCAATCAACCTTGAGTGAAGTTTACAGACACCGAATCCTCCACTCTGTATTAATACAGACGCTACAACTCCCTTTAAGGCAACAAGGGCATTCTTGTATTCAACAGGGTGGCCCTTATTCATTTGCAGCCCTGTTAATTCCGATCTAGCCTCCAAAAAAGTCGAGAGCTGTTCAAGCCTCCAGTTTTGGATATCGTCAAACTCAAGCCCTGCCTTCTTGAGGTAACGATTTAATTCATTCCATACCTTGTGGTGTGTTCTCCACGCAGATTCACGTTTCTTCTTAAAGAAATTTCTTGCAGCACCCAAGAATTCCGCATCAAGTGGCGGATTTAGTTTTCCCGTTAGTACAGCACCCTTCGATGCACCAGCACCAAGTATCACGACGGACTTGGTGAGCACATGGTTCATGCAGACGAAGTCACCCGCACTTCGAATACCCACAGTTCAAACACGTAGCGCACCCATCCATGATGACCAGCGCCTTCGTGTTGCACTTGTGGCAGAGGGTGGCGCTGGGCGGGAAGCTGGTGCCGTCGCCGGTGACGGAGATGTCTTCGTGGGAGGCGGGGTCGGTGTTTCCGAACGATGAGGCGCCCTCATCCGCCCTGCGGGCACCTTCTCCCGCAGCAGCGGGAGAAGGACCGGAGCTTAAATCAGAGTTTTTTTTTGCGCGGTTTTCGTACTGCGCGCGCTTCTCGGCCAGGATGGCGCGCTGGTGGGCGCTCATTTCCGGGTCGTGGATCATGCCGATGGACTTCAGGTGCTCTTCCACGATGGCGCCCAGCTCGGCCACCAGCGACGGCATGTACACGCCGCCAGCCTTGAAGTAACCGCCGCGCGGGTCGAACACGGCCTTCATCTCGTCCACCAGGAAAGTCACGTCGCCGCCCTTGCGGAACACCGCCGACATGATGCGCGTCAGCGCCACGATCCACTGGAAATGCTCCATGGACTTGGAATTGACGAAGATCTCGAACGGACGGCGCAGCTCGTGCTCGGTGCCCGAGTTCAACACGATGTCGTTGATGGTCACGTACATGGCGTGCTCCACCAACGGCGACTTGATCTTGTAGGTGCTGCCGATCAGCACTTCCGGGCGCTCGATGCGCTCGTGCATGTGGATGATGTCGGCCACCGGCAGTTCGGCCTCGGCCTTGGCGCGGGACACCGACTCGGCCTGGACGACGGCAGCGTTCTCGCGCGCACGGTCTTCCGGGGTGAGGACGGTGTAACCCTTGATTTTCTTGTCGATCTTGACGGCCATGGAGCTGTTTCCTGATTGCTGGTGTTGTGTGGCTTGGTAGGTGGTTCGGTTGGGGCGCTGAAGTAGAGGCCCTCACCCCAACCCCTCTCACCTTTGGACACCCTTCGGGCGCCGACGGGAGAGGGGCTTTAAGCGGATGCTTTTATTTCTTCTTGGCTTTCTTCACTGCTTTCTTGGCAGGCGCCTTCTTTACCGCTTTCTTGGCGGCTTTCTTCGGCGCGGCCTTCTTGACGGCTTTCTTCGCCGCCTTCTTGGCCGGCGCCTTCTTGGCTACGGATTTCTTGGCGACCTTCTTGGTTGCCTTCTTCGCGGTCTTCTTGGCGGCGGTCTTCTTGCCGACCTTCTTCTTCAGCGCGGCGGCTTCGGCCTTGGCCGAGGCGCTGGCCGAAGCGAGCTTCTTCTTGGCCTTGGCCACGGTCTTCTTCACGGCCTTGCTGGCTTTGTCGGTGCGCTTGGCCACCGCCTTCTTGGCGGCGCTGACGCGCTTGGTGGCGGCCTTGCGCGCTTTGGTCGCCGACTTCTTGACCGAGGCGACTGCGCCGCTGGCGGTCGATGCGATTGAGCTGCCGATGTTGCTTGCGGTTTCTTTCACGCTTTCTGCGGCGCCCGTGAGGGTCGCCACCACACCGTTTCCGTTGCTCATGTAGATGCCCTCCTGGGGCCGTGGGTTTGGTACAGAGCCGATGCTATACCGGTTGGTGTTGGGTGTGGAGTGATTGCGTGCGGGGGTGGGTTTGGCGCTAAGAGCGGCTCGCTGCGCTTCGCTACCCCGCCCCAACCCACCCCAGCTTCGCAAGGGAGGGGGCGAAAGCTTAGAACTTGCCGTAATAGCCTTCTTTCAGGGCGTCGAACAGGTTGGCGGCGGTGTGCATTTCGCCGTCGTATTCGATCTGCTCGTTGCCCTTGACCTCGATCACGTTGCCGTCTTCCAGCTCGAAGCGGTAGGTGGTGTTTTCCAGGTCCGCTTCCTTGACCAGCACGCCCTGGAAGGCGGCCGGGTTGAAGCGGAAGGTGGTGCACCCCTTCAAACCCTGCTGGTGGGCGTAGCGGTAGATGTCCTTGAACTGCTCGTACGGGTAGTCGGTGGGCACGTTGGCGGTCTTGGAGATGGAGCTGTCCACCCACTTCTGCGCGGCGGCCTGCACGTCCACGTGTTCCTTGGGGTTGATGTCGTCGGCGCTGATGAAATAGTCGGGCAGCTTGCCGGCGGCGTCTTCGGCGAAGGGCATGGCCGCCGGGTTGACCAGGTGGCGGTAGGCCAGCAGCTCGTAGGAGAACACGTCGACCTTTTCCTTGGTCTTCTTGCCTTCGCGGATCACGTTGCGGCTGTAGTGATGGGCGAAGGAAGGCTCGATGCCGTTGCTGGCGTTGTTGGCCAGGCTGAGCGAAATGGTGCCGGTGGGCGCGATGGAGCTGTGGTGGGTGAAGCGGCCGCCGATCTCGGCCAGCTCGTCCACCAGGTCCGGCGCCACCGTGGCGATGCGCTGCATGTAGCGGCTGTACTTGGCGTGCAGCACCTTGCCGGGAATCTGCTGGCCGACGCGCCAGCCGTCCTTGGACATCTCCGGGCGCTGGCGCAGCATGGCGGCGGTGACGTCGAACAGCTCCTCCATGATCGGCGCGGCGCCTTTTTCCTTGGCCAGGGCCAGGCCCATTTCCCAACCGGCCACGGCCATGTCGCGGGCGATGGACTCGGTGAATTCGCAGGACTCGGCGCTGCCGTACTTCATCTGCAGCATGGTCAGGGTGGAACCCAGGCCCAGGAAGCCCATGCCGTGGCGGCGCTTGCGCAGGATCTCGTCGCGCTGCTGCTGCAACGGCAGGCCGTTCACTTCCACCACGTTGTCCAGCATGCGGGTGAACACGCGCACCACTTCCTTGTATTCCTCCCAGTCGAAGGTCGCCTGGTCGGTGAAGGGCTTGCGCACGAAGGTGGTGAGGTTGATCGAGCCCAGCAGGCAGGCGCCGTAGGGCGGCAGCGGCTGCTCGCCGCAGGGGTTGGTGGCGCGGATGTTTTCGCACCACCAGTTGTTGTTCATCTCGTTGACGCGGTCGATCAGGATGAAGCCCGGCTCGGCGTAGTCGTACGTCGAGACCATGATCATGTCCCACAGGTGGCGGGCGCGGATGTGGCCGTAGATCTTGCAGGCCACCAGGCCGTCGTCGCGGCTGACGTAGTTCTTGTGGGTGGGCCACTCGCGCCAGATCACTTCGGACTCGTCGTCGACGTTGATCTCGCCCTGTTCCTTGGCGTTGACCGGGAACACCAGCGGCCAGTCGGCGTCCTTGGCCACCGCGTCCATGAAGCCGTCGGTGATCAGCAGCGACAGGTTGAACTGGCGCAGGCGCCCGTCTTCGCGCTTGGCGCGGATGAAGTCCTTCACGTCCGGGTGGGACACGTCGAAGGTGCCCATCTGCGCGCCGCGGCGGCCGCCGGCCGAGGACACGGTGAAGCACATCTTGTCGTAGATATCCATGAAGGACATCGGGCCCGACGTGTACGCGCCGGCGCCGGCCACGAACGCGCCCTTGGGACGCAGGGTGGAGAATTCGTAGCCGATGCCGCAGCCGGCCTTGAGGGTCAGGCCGGCTTCGTGGACTTTGTCCAGGATGCCGTCCATCGAGTCCTCGATGGTGCCGGACACGGTGCAGTTGATGGTGGAAGTGGCCGGCTTGTGTTCCTGCGCGCCGGCGTTGGAGGTGATGCGGCCGGCGGGAATGGCCCCGCGGCGCAGCGCCCAGAGGAAGCGTTCGTACCAGTAGGCGCGCTTCTCGGCGGTGGGTTCGGCGTCGGCCAGGGCGCGGGCCACGCGCTGGTAGGTGCCGTCGATGTCGGCATCGATCGCTTCGCCTTGCTTGGTCTTCAGCCGGTACTTCTTGTCCCAGATGTCTTGCGAGGCCGGCTGCATCGGTACCAGGGACCCTGCAGCTTCTTCTGTTTTAACCGCCTCGAGGCGCACCGTGCTCATGATTCTGTTGCTCTCCCTGTTCTGTAACTAATGGTGTCTAAAACGTTGGTTGCTGAAACTGTTGTGGAGCTCGTTCTTATGCGCCCGGACGGTCGTGCCGGCCGGTGCGTGGTTGCTGCAAGTTCGTTACGGACCGGACTGGCCGCGACGTCGCCTCGCACCGCGGTGCGCCAGGCGCTGCGGTGGACTGCAAATTGTGCGTGCGGTCCCGTAAAACCAGCGTCGCCGTCGATGTCATGCGCTTCCCCTCCAGCGCCCTATTTCCAAGCAAAAACCCTACTGCTTGGGTCCGTTTCGCATCTGACCGCTATATCTAGTGGCTAAAGCGAAGGCTGCAAGCTACGCCCGCCCGGCCGGCCTGTCAACGGCAAAAAGGCTATTGCGTAATGATTTTTGATGACACCCCTGTTCAGCTTTGTGGGACCCCCTGCGGGACGTCCGGCCGACTTCATTGCCGGTTTAGGGCATGTTGATCACACTCGTTCATATAGACGCCCCCGCCGCTGGCGGGCGGCCCGGCCGCCACCCCTTCCACCTATACCGCGACCTTTCGACCATGCGCCCGTTCCCCACCCTGATCGCCCTTGCCGCCGCTGCCGCCTTCGGCGGATTCGCCGCCACCGGCCTTACCGCCTTGCTCGAACAACCGGCCCAGGCCGCTCCGGCTTCGGTCTCCGCCCCCGCCCTGGTTCCGACGATCGGCTCCCTGCCGGCGGCGGTCGATGGCCAGCAACTGCCTTCGCTGGCGCCGATGCTGCAGAAGGTGATGCCGGCGGTGGTCAGCGTGAACACCAAGCAGGTGGTGCGGGTGCGCAATCCGTTCGCCAACGATCCGTTCTTCCGCCGCATGTTCCCCAACATTCCGCAGGAACGCATCAACGAGTCGCTGGGCTCGGGCGTGATCATCGATGCAGTCAACGGCTACGTGCTGACCAACCACCACGTGATCGAGAACGCCGACGACGTGTCGGTGACCCTGGCCGACGGGCGCACGCTTAAGGCCGAATTCCTGGGCTCGGACGCCGACACCGACGTGGCCCTGATCCGCATCCGCGCCGACAAGCTGACCGCGGTGCCGTTGGCCGACAGCGGCGCGTTGAACGTGGGCGATTTCGTGGTGGCCATCGGCAATCCGTTCGGGCTCAGCCAGACGGTGACTTCGGGCATCGTCTCGGCGGTGGGGCGCAGCGGCATCCGCGGCCTGGGCCTGCAGAACTTCATCCAGACCGATGCTTCGATCAACCCGGGCAATTCCGGCGGCGCGCTGGTCAACCTGCAGGGCCAGCTGGTGGGCATCAACACCGCCAGCCTCAATCCGCAGGGCAGCATGGCCGGCAACATCGGCCTGGGCCTGGCCATTCCCACCAATCTGGCGCGCGATGTGGTGGACCAGTTGCTGAAGAACAACGGCGTGGTGATCCGCGGCACCCTGGGCCTGGAATCGCAGACGCTGACCGCCGAGCTGGCCAAGGGCCTGGGCATCGGCGAAACCCGCGGCGCGCTGATCACCCGCATCTACGCCGGTTCCAGCGCGGCGGCGGCCGGCCTGAAGGCGGGCGACGTGGTGGTGGCCGCCAACGGCCAGCGCATCGACAGCGCCGAAGCGCTGCACAACTACGAAGGCCTGCAGCCGGTGGGCAATGCGATCGCGCTGGAACTGCGCCGCGACGGCAAGCCGCTGACCCTGCGTGCGGCGCTGAAGGCGCAGCCGGGCGCGGTGGCGGGCGCTTCGCTGGATCCGCGCCTGACCGGCGCCTCCTTCGCCGAGCTGCCCGAGTCGCTGCGCAGCGCCGGGCTGAGCGGCGTGTTGGTCAAGGACGTGGCGCGCGGCAGCCGCGCCGCGCAGAACCGGCTGCAGCCTGACGATGTGATATTGGAAGCGACCACCGGCGAGTTCACCGACCTGGCCGGGTTCCAGGCCAGCTTCGCGCGCAAACCGCAGCAACTGGTGCTGCAGATCATGCGCGGCAACGCACGCGGCAATCTGCTGGTGCAATGATCCGCATCGATCCGGCGCCGCGATGACGGCTTGTTAATGGCCACCTGCTATAGATGGCTTCCCCACGGGCATACAACGCCTGCTCATTCAAAGGAGATGACGATGAACAACCCCACCGCGACCGATGCATTGAAAAGCAACCTGGGCGAAGCCGGTTCGCATCTGAAATCCGCCGCCGCTGCCGCCAGCGAAGCGCTGAAGGGCGCTGCCGGTTCGGCAGGCGACGAGCTGAAACTGGGCAAGGCCAATGTGAAAGCCGAACTCGCCGATGGCGCGTTGTCGGGCCTGGCCGCCGCCGAGCATGGCGGCGCCGCCGCGATGGAGCAGGTGGACCACCTGATGGACAAGGGCCGCGACCTGATCGACAGCGCCGCCGACCTGATCCGCGAACGTCCGCTGGCTTCCTTCGGCGTGGCCTTCGCCGCCGGCTGGATCATCGCCAAGCTGGCGCGCAGCGGCGGCAGCGACAAGTAAGCCGCACCCCGCGTGAGCGACAACGAGCTGCCCGGCGCGTCGGCAGGCGACGAGCCCCAGGCCGACACCAAGCCGCCGCACCTGGACGAAAGCGTGCGGCGCATCGGCGCCGCCGGCAAGGCGACCCTGGCCGCGGCCAAGGACACCGGCCGCGCGCTGCGCCGCCTGATCTCGGCCGACCTGGCGCTGGCGCGCAGCGCGTTGGGTCGCGCGCTGGCGTGGGTGGCGGTGGCCATCGTGTTCGGCGCTTCGGCCTGGCTGCTGGTGGTCGGCGCGCTTATCGCCGTCTTGCAACGCCTGGGCTGGAGCTGGCTGCAGTCGTTGTCGTTCGCGGCCGCGCTCAGCATTGCGGTCACGGCCGTGGCGGCGTGGCGGACGATCCATTACTTCGACCGCGCCGGCATGCACGCCACGCGCCGCCAGCTGGCGCGCCTGGGTATCGGCGACGAAAGCGAGGAAGACGAAGACGCCACGCCCGGGGCGCCGCCATGAACTACAAGCAGCTGCAGCGGCGGGTGGACATCGCCGAGCGCCGGGTGGAAAGCCGCGGCGAACGCGCGCGCGAGCAGTGGGCGGCGCTGAAACTGGACTGGCGCGAAGGCTGGACCCCGGCGCGCATCATCGCCGCCGGACTGGTGAGCGGTTTCATCTCCGGCCGCGCCGAACCGCTGCGTGCTTTGAGCGGCCCGCGGCTGCTGCAGATGATCGGCGCGGTGTCGGGCCTGTTCGCCTCGGTGCAGGCGACGGTGGCGGCGGAGACGGCGCAGGAGGCGGCCGATACGGCTGAAGACGTGGTCGCCGAGGAGGCGGTGGAAGAAACCGCGGACCCGGCGCAGCAGCAGTTCGAATACGTGCGGCCGTCGGCGCGGCAGACCGGCACGCCGGACGAAGTGTTCCGGACCGAACCGCGGCCGGCCGAGGCGGCCACCGAAATCTCCGAACGCTGAAACCTCCCCTTGTGGGAGCGCCGTCCCGGCGCGAGCTCTTGGGTCGATCGCCAATCCATGCGGCCGTTCTCCAGCCAAGAGCTCGCGCCGGGAC
>DASVNG010000022.1:0-38932 GCA_036383995.1 Pseudoxanthomonas sp. | reverse complement strand
GGCGTCCCGCCGCGAGCTTTTGATCCAACGCATCGGTCGCGCAGGGCCTGATCGGCTAACTAGGAGCTCGCGGCGGGACGCCGCTCCCACTTGCGGGAAGGTTCATGTGGGTCGGGGGCGTAGCCCCGACCTACTTGGACCAGTTGTCGATTTCGCCGGGGGCGAAGGGGCCGACCTTCTGCTTCAGGATCTTGCCGTCGGCGCCGACCAATACCGAATACGGCAGCACGCCTTTGCGGTTGCCCAGCCAGACGCTGGCATCGGCCGGCCCCGGGGTGTCGACCAGGATCGGATAGGTCACCGGTACGCGTTTCAGGAACCGGCTGATGTTGTCGGGCGTGTCCAGCGCCAAGCCGATCACCTGCACGCCGGTGGCGCCCTGGGTGCGTGCGTAGCGCTCCAGTTCCGGCATCTCCTCGATGCAGGGCCCGCACCAGCTGGCCCATACGTTGATAAGCAACGGCCGCCCGGCGTAGGCCTGGGGCAGCGACTGCGTTCGCCCCTGCAGATCGGGAAGGGCGATGGCCGGCATCGGCTCGCCCGGGCGGGCGGGCTTCACCCCCGGCGGCGGTTCCGGCGCGGAGGTTTCCATCGCAGCCTGCAACGCGCGCTGGCCGGTATCGGTACGCAGCAGTGGACTTCCCCCCCACCAGAGACTGGCGATCACGCCCAGCGCGCCCGCCACCACGGCAACCAGCAAAATCCGTGTCGTGGTCAGCTTCATCGCCTGGCGCGCGCCAGCGCCTTGGCCACCAGCTCCTGGGTCAGCACGGTCGGCAATACTTCGCCTTCGCCGCCATCGCTGGGAAACACGACGTACAGCGGCACGCCCACGGCGTGGTGGGCTTCCAGAAATTCGGTGATGGCCGGGTCGACGTTGGTCCAGTCGCCCTGCATGAATACCGCATCGGCGTGCCGCATCGAAGCGCGGAAATCCTCGCGTCCCAGTACCGCTTTCTCGTTGGCCTTGCAGGTCACGCACCAGTCGGCGGTCATGTCCACGAAGACCACGCGGCCCTCGGCGCGCAATGCCGCCAGCTTCGCTGCCGAATACGGAACCACACCCTCTGCCGCGCTTGCTACCGGCCCGGTGGTTTCGCGTTGCAGGCGGTGCACCAGCACCAGCGGCGCCACCGAAGCCAACAGCAGCAGCACCGCCAGCGTACGCCGCAGCGGCGCGGCTTGCAGGCGCAGGCGCTGGTACCACCACAGCCCGAGCGCCAGCAGCACCAGTCCGACCAGCGCCAGGCCGATCGCATCCACGCCGCGCTGTTTGCCCAGCACCCACAGCAGCCAGACCGCAGTCAGATACATCGGGAAAGCGAGGAAATGCTTCAGCGTTTCCATCCATGCGCCCGGTTTGGGCAGGCGCTGCGCCAGTCCCGGCACGAAACCGATCAGCAGGAAAGGCAACGCCAGCCCCAGCCCCAGGAACGCGAACACCAGCAGCGCCACCGGCGTGGACGCGGTGAAGGCGAAGGCCAGCGCCGCGCCCATGAACGGCGCGGTGCACGGGCTGGCGATCACCACTGCCAGCACGCCGGTGAAGAAATCCCCGGCCGGGCCGCTGCGCGCGGTGAGCTCATGCCCGGCTCCGGCGAAACGATGGCCCAGCGCGAACACGCCCGACAGACTCAGACCCACCGCGAACATCAGATACACCAAGGCCCCGATCACCAGCGGCTGCTGCAATTGGAAACCCCAGCCCAGCGCCTGTCCGGCGGCGCGCAGGGCCAGGGCGATGGCGCCGATGGCGATGAAGCTCAGCAGCACGCCGGCCGTGTACCAGAGCGCACTGGCGCGGGCATGGCCGCCGCCGCGCCCGCTGTCGGCCAGCGACAAAGCTTTCAGCGACAGCACCGGCAACACGCAAGGCATCAGGTTGAGAACCAGTCCGCCGGCGAGCGCCAGCAGCAGCGCCACCCACACGCTCGTCGATTTGCCGGCTTTGCGCAGTACGTCGGCGGGCGGAGTGGTGCGGGCGACTTCCCGAGGCGCATCGGTGCTCACTGCAGCAGGAGCGAGGCCAGCACCGGAATCCGAAGCGGGCGAAGTGGCGTTCGGGCTTGCGCCGGGCAGGGCGGGAATCAGAGGCGGAGCGGCAGCTTCGCCTGCATCTGCGATGGGGGTGACTTCGCCCTTGGGAATCTTAAGCTTCACCGCACGCGTCATCGGCGGATAGCAGATGCCGTCCTTCTGGCAGCCCTGGAAAGTCACCTTCAACGTGGCGTCGGCGGCTTCGCCCGAGCTGCGCTGCAAGGGGACCGGCACCTCGGCCTGATCGAAGTAGACGACCACCTCGCCGAAATGTTCGTCGCGATGCGATTGGCCTTTCGGCCACTGCGGACGGCCCAGCGCAAGCTGCTTGGCGCCTTCCAGTTTCATCGTGGTGCGGTCGCGATACACGTAGTAGCCCGGCGCCGGAGTGAAGCGCAGCAGCAGCCGGTTGCCGTCGTAGGCGATGGCTTCGAAGGCGAAGGCTTGTTCCTGCGGCAGCGGCGAGGCTTCGATCGCGCCGGAAGGCGCCGCTGCCGACGGGCCGAACCGCGGCAGGCCGCCGGCATTGGTGGGGCCAAGCGGTCCAGCGAGTCCGGCAACGGCAGCGGGCAACTTCACCACCAGCCTGCGGGTTTGCGGCGGGTAGCAGATGCCGGCGTCCGCGCAGCCCTGGTATTTCACCTTCAGGGTCACGCTCTCCGCTGCAGGGGCCGCCTCGCCGGGCAGCACGCCGGTCAGGTCCTGGTGATAGGTCTCCACGTCGCCGAAGAATTCGTCCCGATAGGCCTTGCCCTTGGGCAGCTGCAGTTTGCCGGCCCGGAAGTCCGCGCCTTCGACCTGTACGTCGGTGCGGTGGCGATACAGGTAATAGCCATTTGCGACCTTCCATTGCACTTCGATGCGGTCGCGGCTGGGCGCGCTGGCGGTCAATGCGAACGCCTGGTCCACCGGCAGCAGGTCCGCTTCGCTCACCGCGAAGGCCGGCATCGCCGGAAGGGCGAAGGCAAGCAGGGCCAGCAGACGCGGCAGGATGGTCATCGGGTCGGTTTTCCTCATGGGCGGGCAAAAAATAAGCGGCCGTTTCGACCGCATGCACGCGCCGCAGTTCACTAGGGTCCGTCAACGGGCCCTAGGTTAACCGGTGACGGGGATTCCTGGCCGCGAACCCAATCCGCGGCGGCCGACGGCGCGGCCGGTCCGTTGCGCCGCCAATTCCTCCATGACCTCCAGCAAAGAGATCCGGGCGCGCAGCGGTACTTCTCGGAACGCATGCACCAGCCGGAACTCCAGCGGGTCCTCGATCAGCAGCGCTTCGGCGGTGGCGATCGAGTCCAGCTGGACTTCGCGCGACAAGGACATCTCGCCGCGGCCGGTCACCAGCCATTCGAACTGCACCTCGGTCACCTGGGCCAGCTTGCGCAGGTGGGAGACGCTGGGGTTCTTTCCCAGGGGCGCTTCCCAGTGGCTGACGGCACTGCGCTGCACGCCCACGGCCTCGGCCAACTGTTTCTGCGACATTCCCGCGGCACGGCGGGCCAGGCGAATCCTTTCTTGCTGAATCATCGGCACTCCTTGGCCCAGCATCTTGGAAAAGGAAATCTACATTACCGGAGACAGTACATCCCGCATAAGACAAAGGGCTACTGATACTAAGCAGGTGACCAATATTAGGCACACACTGTCTGCTTTTGGTAGCGATCCGGCAATTTATCTCAATTTAATTGGTGGGTTACATCTGTAAGGTACTGAGACTAACCTCATTTGACCCCTTTTTGTCCTGTCCCTGTCTTCCCACGGCAAGATCGGGTTGGTATTCCTACGCTCGCTGGCAGGAAGTCGGCTTCGACAGGAAGTCGGCGGGGGGAGAGGCGCAGGGTGAGGCACGCCTAAGCAAGGACACGACACCATCTCCATGAGAGCGCGCATGCCCCTGTCATGCGCGCTCTTTTTTTGTCTTGAGTTTTCGCTCTTGAATCGCGCGTAAGGGCGCCCCATCTGTCTTGCATCCCGGCGTCGCCGGGTTTTTATGCCCGCGTTGCTGGCACTCACCCGGTACGAGTGCTAACATCGCCGCCCCTTTCCCAGTGCAATCAATCACTTAAGAGGATTGAAATGAGCAATATCAAGCCGTTGTACGACCGCGTAGTCATCAAGCGCGTCGAAGAAGAGAAGTTGTCCGCTGGCGGCATCGTCATTCCGGACTCCGCCACCGAAAAGCCCATCAAAGGCAACGTCATCGCCGTCGGCGACGGCAAAGCCCTGGACAACGGCACCGTCCGCGCGCCCAAGGTGAAGGTCGGCGATCAGGTCCTGTTCGGCAAGTACAGCGGCACGGAAGTGAAGCTGGACGGCAACGACTACCTGGTGGTGAAGGAAGACGACATCTTCGCGATCCTCGGCTGATCTCTCGCCTGCGGCGCAGTCGCGGGCGAACCCGAATTTCATTTCCGCAATCTGAATTGAGGCAATAAACAATGTCCGCCAAAGAAATCCGTTTCGGTGAAGACGCTCGTTCGCGCATGGTGCGCGGCGTCAACATCCTCGCCAACGCCGTCAAGGCAACCCTGGGCCCGAAGGGCCGCAATGTCGTGCTCGAGAAGAGCTACGGCGCCCCGACCATCACCAAGGACGGCGTCTCCGTCGCCAAGGAAATCGAGCTTGCCGACAAGTTCGAGAACATGGGCGCGCAGATGGTGAAGGAAGTCGCTTCCAAGACCTCCGACAACGCCGGCGACGGCACCACCACCGCCACCGTGCTGGCCCAGGCGCTGATCCGCGAAGGTTCCAAGGCGGTCGCCGCCGGCATGAACCCGATGGACCTCAAGCGCGGCATCGACAAGGCCGTGGTGGCCGCCGTGGCCGAGCTGAAGAAGATCAGCAAGCCCACCGCCGACGACAAGGCCATCGCCCAGGTCGGCACCATTTCGGCCAACAGCGACGAGTCGATCGGCAACATCATCGCCGACGCGATGAAGAAGGTCGGCAAGGAAGGCGTGATCACCGTCGAAGAAGGTTCGGGCCTGGACAACGAACTCGATGTGGTCGAAGGCATGCAGTTCGACCGCGGCTACCTGTCGCCGTACTTCGTCAACAACCAGCAGTCGATGTCGGTCGACCTGGATGACCCGTTCATCCTGCTGTACGACAAGAAGATCTCCAACGTGCGCGACCTGCTGCCCGTGCTGGAAGGCGTGGCCAAGGCCGGCAAGCCGCTGTTGATCGTGGCCGAGGAAGTGGAAGGCGAAGCGCTGGCCACCTTGGTGGTCAACACCATCCGCGGCATCGTCAAGGTCTGCGCAGTGAAGGCTCCGGGCTTCGGCGACCGCCGCAAGGCGATGCTGGAAGACATGGCCACCCTGACCGGCGGCGTGGTGATCTCCGAGGAAGTGGGCCTGTCCCTTGAGAAGGCGACCCTGCAGGACCTGGGCCGCGCCAAGAAGATCCAGGTGTCGAAGGAAAACACCACCATCATCGACGGCGCCGGCGACACCAGCGGCATCGAAGCGCGCATCAAGCAGATCAAGGCGCAGATCGAAGACACCTCTTCGGACTACGACCGCGAGAAGCTGCAGGAGCGCGTGGCCAAGCTGGCCGGCGGCGTGGCCGTGATCAAGGTCGGCGCATCGACCGAAATCGAGATGAAGGAAAAGAAGGCGCGCGTCGAAGACGCCCTGCACGCCACGCGCGCTGCGGTGGAAGAAGGCGTGGTTCCGGGCGGCGGCGTCGCGTTGATCCGCGCGTTGCAGGCCATCGGCGACCTGAAGGGCATCAACGAAGACCAGAACCACGGCATCAACATCGCCAAGCGCGCGATGGAAGCGCCGTTGCGCGAAATCGTCACCAACTGCGGCGAAGAGCCGTCGGTGGTGTTGAACCAGGTCGCTTCGGGCACCGGCAACTACGGCTACAACGCCGCTACCGGCGAATACGGCGACATGATCGCGTTCGGCATCCTGGACCCGACCAAGGTCACCCGTTCGGCCCTGCAGAACGCGGCGTCCATCGCCGGCCTGATGATCACCACCGAAGCGATGGTGGCCGAAGCGCCGAAGAAGGAAGAGCCGGCCGGCGGCGGTCATGGCGGCGGCGGTATGGGCGGCATGGGCGGCATGGATTTCTGATCCCGCTCTGCGACCTAAGTGTTGCAATCCCGAAAGGCCCGCCCCGTGCGGGCCTTTCGTTTGTGCGCGTTTCGCATACGCTAGGGCCTATCCCAATAGCGTTAACAGGCCCAAGACCCGCCGCTGCTCGGGCATGCCGCCAGGACATCCAATCAATGATCGTCGACAGGAATTCGCGAAGAACCGGAGCGTTGGCATGCGCGTTGCTGGCGTTGGCCTTGCTCAACGGCTGTGCGGTGGTCAAGGTGAGGGAGCAGCGCGCAAGCGATGCCGATCTGGCGCGTCGCGCAGATGTGCTTGGCGGCGGCCGTTTGAGCGCCGATGCGGCTTCCAGTCTCGCTTCGGCCGGCCTCGATCCGGAAAGCTGCCGGCGCGAGCCAGAACCCTGCGCCGGACAATTGCGGCAGGCGGTGCCGGAAGAAACCTGGCTGGCGACGATCGCCGAAGTACGCACCTTGCGCATGCAGGCCGCGGCCGAGGCGATGCGGACGGCGCCGGAAGTAGCCGCGCACGAAGCGATGGATACCGCGCGCTGGGCCTACGCCTACCTGTTCATGACCGCGCGCACGCCCGAGCAGCGCGTATTCGAATCGCGCCAGGGCCGCGTGTTGCGCCTGTACAACCGCGCGGTGGAAGTGACGGCGCAGTCGCTGTTCGAACTCGCGCGCGCACGCAAAAGCGCGCCCGACCAAACCCAGCAAGTCCACAACCTGCGCCTGCGCATCGCGCTGCACGGTTTCGACCGCAAGCAGGACGATACGCCGGAGATGCTGTTGGCATCGGACACGCTGGGCTTCGACAACCTGCGCGCGGTGTACGGCCGCGATGGTTTCGGCAGCAGTCTGGTGGCGGTATTCCCGCCATTGAAGGCGACCGCGACGACCGCGACGACCGCGGAAACCGCACCGTCCGATCCGCCTTATCGCGACACCCGCTACCTGCCGGTGACCAGCACGCTGCGCTTCGAGGGAGAAACCCTGGGCCAAGTGCTGGCGACCGAAGAAGTGCAGATCGATGTCTACAACCCCTATCGCTACGAACAGGAGACCATCGCCGGCCGCAGCGTTCCGCTGGCCGCGAATTTCTCGGCCGCCTACGGCGTATGGCTGGCGCGTTCGAAACTGGCGCACCTGAGTCTGTCCAGCCTGTTGCGTCCGCGCCAGCAGAGTCCTTTCGACCCGCGCGTCTATTTGACCCAGCCTTACGATCCGGACAAGCGCGTGGTGATCCTGGTGCACGGACTGGCGAGCAGTCCGGAGGCCTGGGTCAACCTGGCCAACGAACTGCTGGGCGACAACGAACTGCGCCGGCACTATCAGGTCTGGCAGGTGTTCTATCCGACCAATCTGAGCATCCTGACCAGCCGCCAGCGCATCGACCGGGCCTTGCGCGAGACCTTCGCGCACTTCGACCCGGAAGGCGACGACCGCGCCAGCCACGATGCCGTGCTGGTGGGCCACAGCATGGGCGGAGTGATCGCGCGGTTGCTGGTCAGCGATAGCGGCGAGTATGTGCTGCAGCACGCGCTGCAGTCGTTCCCGCCGGCGCAGGCCGCGGCGCTGGCGCAGGAACCGATAGTGCGCGAACTGACGGTGTTCCACCCGCTGCCCGAAGTCGGCCGCGCGGTATTTCTGGCCTCGCCCCATCGCGGCGCCGAAGTCAGCGAAGGCTGGGCGTTGCGTCTGGTGCGGCGCATGATCCGGCTGCCCTTCACCGTCTTGCGCGACACTTCCGAACTGTTCCAGCGCAACAAGATCGATGAGCAGGAACTCAAGCGTATCGGTTTCCAAAAAGGCCGTCCGCCGACCGGGCCGGACGATCTCAGTCCCGGCTCGTTGTTCATGCGCAGCACCGCCGATCTGCCGATCGAAGCGGGACTGCCTTACCACAGCATCGTCGGTTGGCACGATCCGTCGGTGCCGCTGGCGCAATCCAGTGACGGCCTGGTTCCCTATGCCAGCTCGCATCTGGACGGCGCGCTTTCGGAAAAGGCGATTCCCTCGGGCCATAGCGTGCAGGAGACGCCGGGGGCGATCCTGGAATTGCGACGGATCCTGCGCCTGGAAATAGCAACAGACGATCGGTAGGTCGGGGCTACGCGTCATACGGCCGGCATGGACGTTGATGCTGGCGGGCGGCTTCATGCATGCTGCCGCAATGAACCCTGCGCCCCTGTCCAAGCGTCGCTTGATTGTCTCCTGGCTGCGACGCCTGCTGATTGCCGTCATCGTCGTGTACGTTCTGTACCTGATCGTCGGCAACCTGTTTCTCAATACTTCGCTCGGTCCTTCGGCGCTCAACCGCAAGCCTGAAAAATTCCAGATGCAGTGGGCGAGCGGCAGCACCTGGTGGCCGGGTCGCGTGTCGCTGTCGGAGGTGAAGCTGCAGGGTCATGTGCGGCGCACGCGATGGTCGGTCCAAGCCGCGCGCGTCAGCGGCCGTATCGGCTTGCTCGCCCTGTTGCACAGGGAATTGCACGTGCCTTACGTGTTGGTCAGCGAAGTGGAGGGCTCGGTGGATCGGGTCGACGCCGAGCAACCTTCGCCGGCACCGCGTCCGGGCGGCTGGACGCTGCGCTTCGACCGCATCGCCAGCGACAGCGTGCGGCGCGGCAGCTTCGACAAGCTATTGCTGGAAGGCCGGGGCAGCGCCGAATTCGGCTTCGTCAAGCAATTGCGCGGCGGGCCGATGGAAGTATTGCCTTCGACCGCGAAATTCACCGGCGCACGCCTGACCCAGGAGGGGCAGGAATGGCTGCGCGACGGTACGTTGGATGCGCGTTTCGCCATCGCGCGACACACCCGTGCGCAGGCGCAGGGCTTGGACAAGCTGCGCCTGAGCGATATCGAATTGAATCTGCAAGGCACGACCGCCGCATTGGCGGTAGCGCTGGACGCCAAGGGACAAGGCTCGTTCAAGACCGTGCCTGGTCAGGGGCAGGCGAAAGCGAATCTGAAATTTTCCCGTGGCGCGCTTGCGCCGGGCAGTCAGGTGCGCTGGCAGATGCCGGTGGTCAGCACCGATCCCAAGGGCATCACTCATACCGACCATGTGCAGGTGGCGCTGCAGGTCGATCGCGACATGACGCTTACGGCGTACATGCCGCCGCAGGCGGGTGGCGCGTTCGGTTTGGACGCGGACCTGCGTGTGACCGGCAACCGGATTCCGCTGGAGAATTTCGCCAGCCTGCTGCCGCGCACCTCAGGGCATGTCGCGGGCCAGTGGCGGTTCTCCTCGTTGCGCTGGCTGGGGCGTTTCTTCACCAAAACACCGTGGCTGACACTGGATGGCGCGGGCGACGTCGCCGCCGATGTGCAGGTGGCCAACGGCAAGGTCGCGGCCGGCAGCACCTTCAGCGTGCCGCAGGTGGCCGTGATGGCCGAAGTGATGAGCAACCGCATCGAAGGCAGCGGGCGTGCAGAAGGACGTTTCGACGCCGGCGCCAACGGTGGGCTGCTGCCGACCTTGAACATTGTCCTGAGCCGCTTCCACGTCGCCGCCAACGACAACCTGCGCATGCCTTACGTGCAAGGCAGCGATCTGCGCTTGGATGTGGCCGCCGGCGAAGACCTGGCCGCGTTGCGCGATTCGCTGCGCGCGCACCTGACTTTCAAGGGCGCCAGCATTCCGGACCTGCGCATCTACAACCGCTACCTGCCCAGCCAGCATCTGCGTTTCGACGGCGGCAGCGGCCTGCTCAGCGGCGATCTGCACCTGGACGGCAAGGGCGAAATCGGAAACGGCTGGCTGCGCGTGGCCGGCATCGCGTTGCGCGGCGATATCGGCATCGACACGCGCCTGCGCCGCGCCGATCTGGCCAGGCGCAACTTCGCCGTCGACGGCAGCAGCATCGCGTTGGACAACATCAGCTTCAGCGAACCCGGCGGCGAAACGCGCAGCGGTTGGTGGGCGCGCATCAATCTGCCGCGTGCGCGCATGGACTGGAACAAGCCGCTCAGCATCGGCGGCGACGCCAGCGTGAAGATGAAGGATGTCGGCTTCCTGTTGTCGCTGTTCTCCCGGCAGAAGGAATACCCGAAGTGGGTGTTCAAGCTGGTCGACGCCGGTCAGGCGCAGGTGCGGGGCAGGGTGCAATGGCGGCGCGACACCCTGGTGCTGGACCGCATCGACGCCAGCAACGACCGCTTCGACCTGCAGGCGCGCCTGCGCCTGCGCGGACAGAACCGCAATGGCAGCCTCTACGCCAAGTGGGGTGTGCTGAGCGTGGGCGTGCAGGCCAACGGTACGCAGAACAGCTTTCATCTGCTGCGGGCCAAGCAGTGGTACGACGCCCAGCCGCAATTGTCGCCATAGGACGATTCCGGCCTCCCGTGCGTGAAGGGGGTTCGCCCGGGCGAAAAAGCTGGCAGCAGTGCGCAACAAAAACGTGACTCGCCTATTCATTTTTCGGTTTCCCCCGGCCCTGCCGCGAGTCGCCGGAAGCTGTCACCGGCGCGCACAAAGGAGCCATCTCCAGCTCTCACAAGGGTTGTAACCGTTCTCACGGAATCGGTTCGCAAGCTTCGCTACTGAACCATCCAGTTCTGTTTTGCAGTGCAGCGTGCAAGAGCCGTGAGGGGTACTTCACGATGCGCCCGCATCCCGACGTGGGGGAGGGAGCAAGCCCGCAACTGGCCTAGCCATTGCGGGCTTTTTTTGCCCGCGATTTGTCTTTGAGCTCTTCACGCACAAGCCGCCGGGCGCTGCCCGGCGGCTTGTCTGCATGGCCTGCGGATGGATCGTTGTTTCCCAGCGCCGGCCGGCTTCCGGACCGCCGATCCGGGGCCTTAGGGGCTAGAATTGGCCCATGAGCAACGATGCAGGCGTACGCCCCGGCTTCTCCCGGGAAATCCCCCTTCAGATCCTGGGCTCCAGCACGGCCGCTGCGCCGCTGGAAACCGGGGTCAAGCAGCTGGGCGGGGACAAGATCAACCGCTCGCCGGTGCAGTTCCTGGACGCCCCCGTGCTGCGCAAGCCCTCCTGGATCCGCGTGCGCATCCCCAGCGACGGCTCGGTGGCCCGGCTCAAGGCCAAGCTGCGCGAGAACCGCCTGGTCACGGTCTGCGAGGAAGCCAGCTGCCCCAATATCCACGAGTGCTTCAGCCACGGCACCGCGACCTTCATGATCCTGGGCGAGGTCTGCACCCGGCGCTGCTCCTTCTGCGACGTCGCCCACGGTCGCCCCAAGCCGCCGGACGCCAGCGAACCGCTCAGCCTGGCCACCACCGTCGCCGACATGGGCCTGAAATACGTGGTGGTGACTTCGGTGGACCGCGACGACCTGCGCGACGGCGGCGCCCGGCATTTCGTCGATTGCATTGCGGCCATCCGTGAACATTCGCCCGGCACCCGCATCGAGATCCTGACCCCCGATTTCCGCGGCAAGGGCCGCATGGACCGGGCCCTGGAGATCCTGGCGGCCAACCCGCCGGACGTGTTCAACCACAACATCGAAACCGTGCCGGACCTATACCCCAACGTCCGCCCCGGCGCCGACTACCAGTGGTCGCTGACCCTGCTGCAGAAGTTCAAGCAGCAGCACCCGCAGCTGCCCACCAAGTCCGGGATCATGCTGGGCCTGGGCGAGACCATGGAACAGGTGCAGGCCACCCTGCGCGACCTGCGCGCGCACCAGGTGGACATGATCACCATCGGCCAGTACCTGCAGCCCACCGCCCACCACCATCCTGTGCTGCGCTACTGGACGCCGGATGAATTCGCCGAGCTCGAGCGCTACGGCTACGAGCTGGGGTTCAGCCATGTGGCCTCCGGCCCGCTGGTGCGTTCGTCCTATCACGCCGATCTGCAGGCCAAGCAGGCCGGCGTCGCCTGAACGGCTGCCCGCCGGGGCCGATGGGCGAACGAAGCATTCACATTTTGGCGACTTAGCGCCGGTAGGCTGCAAGCGGATGACAGGGCCGGCAACTTTCGGCACTGTCCTCAGGTCGGAGCTTTCCGCAGCATCCCCACAGGCCGTCATGGCCAACGAGTAGACCCAATGAAATTGAAGACCCCTGCCGTCGCCCTCCTGTCCCTGGCTCTGGTCGCACCGCTGGCCCTGCTTGCGCGTGCCGACAGCCAACCGCTGTCCGTGGCCACCGGGCCCACGGCGGACCAGTCCTCCACCTCCAAGCAGGTGTACGGCCTGTTGTCCGACAGCCGCTACGCGTACCGCCCGCGCGCGCTGGACGATGCGCTGTCGCAGGACATCTTCAAGCGTTACCTGGAATCCCTGGACGGCGGCAAGCAGTACTTCACCGCCGCCGACATTGCCAAGTTCGGCCCGTACAAGACCGAACTGGACGACGCCATCCGCAGCGGCGAACTGGAGCCGGCCTACGACATCTTCGCCGTGTACAAGCAGCGCGTCGGCCAGCGCATCGCCTATGCGCGCACCCTGCTGAAGCAGAACTTCGATTTCACCGGCGACCAGCGCTGGGAATACGACCGCGAAAAGGCGCCGTGGGCCGCCAACACGCAAGAGCTGGACGAGGTCTGGAAGAAGTCGGTGATGAACGACTGGCTGCGCCTGAAGCTGGCCGGCAAGAAGCCCGATGAAATCCGCAAGACTTTGGACAAGCGCTATGCGACGTATCAGCGCACGGTGGACGAGCTGAAGAGCGAGGACGTGTTCCAGACCTTCCTCAACAGCTACACCAACGCCATCGATCCGCACACCGACTACTTCACGCCGAAGACGGCGGAGAACTTCAACCAGTCGATGTCCTTGTCGCTGGAAGGCATCGGCGCGCAGCTGCAGCGCCAGGACGATCTGGTGGTGATCCGCGAGATCATCGCCGGCGGCCCGGCCGACGTGAACGGCACGCTCAAGCCGGGCGACCGCATCGTCGCCGTCGGCCAGGGCAAATCCGGCGCGATGACCGACGTGATCGGCTGGCGCATCGACGACGTGGTGGCGCAGATCCGCGGCAAGAAAGACACCCAGGTGCGGCTGGAATACATCCCCGCCGAAAGCGGCGTGGACGGCAAGCACGCGCAAGTCACCCTGACCCGGCAGAAGATCAAGCTGGAAGAACAGGCGGCCAAGGCCGAGACCATCGATCTGCCCGCCGCCAACGGCGAGCCGGCGCGCCGCATCGGCGTGGTGAAACTGCCTGCGTTCTACCAGGACTTCGAAGGCCGCCGCAAGAATCCGAACGACTACACCTCGGCCACGCGCGACATCGCCAAACTGCTGGCCAAGTTCAAGGCCGACGGCGTCGACGGCGTGGTCATGGACTTGCGCAACAACGGCGGCGGTTCGCTGGACGAAGCGGTGGAACTCACCGGCTTGTTCATCGACAAGGGCCCGGTGGTGCAGGTGCGCGAATCCGGCGGCCGCGTCACCGTCAACGCCGACCGCACTTCGGGCGTGGCCTGGGACGGTCCGCTGGCGGTGCTGACCAATCGCGGCTCGGCTTCGGCCTCTGAAATCTTCGCCGGCGCCATCCAAGACTACGGACGCGGCCTGGTGATCGGCGAAACCACCTTCGGCAAAGGCACGGTGCAGAACCTGGCCGACCTGGACCGCTGGCCGGCCAACGAAACCCCGCGCTTCGGTTCGGTCAAGCTGACCATCGCGCAGTTCTTCCGCGTGGCCGGCGGCAGCACCCAGCACAAGGGCGTGGTGCCGGACATCGCTTTCCCGGTCAGCGTGGACGCCACCGAATACGGCGAGAGCACTTACGACAACGCGCTGCCGTGGACCAAGATCGCGGCGGTGCCGCACACCCAGTACGGCAACTTCGCGCCGCTGCTGCCGCGTCTGGAAGCCTTGCACGCCACCCGCGTGGCCACCGACAAGGAATTCCAGTGGTGGTCGCAGGACGTGACCGATTTCCGCGCCGAAGCCGCCAAGAAATACGTATCGCTCAACGAAGCCGAGCGCCGCGCCGAACGCGACAAGCAGGACAACCAGCGCAAGGAGCGCCAGGCCGAACGCAAGGTCCTGGGTCTGGCGCTGGATCCGCTGGCCGACGATGCGGCCGACGACGGTCTGGGCGCCAACGAGCGCGACATCGTCAAGGACGCCGCCCGCGAGAAGCTGGCCGACAAGCGCCCCGATCCGCTGCTGCGCGAATCGGCCGCGATCCTGGGCGACGCCATCGACGTACTGGGCAACGACCGCACGCTGTCGGCGCAGGTGTTGCCGGTATCGACCATGCCGGGCCGCTGGGCGGATTGAAGCTCTGGTGATCACCTCTCCCCTCGGGAGAGGTCGACGCGCATAGCGCGGCGGGTGAGGGTACGGCGGAGCCGACGGCGGTTAACTGTCATGACCCTGCCGTACCCTCATCCGCCCTTCGGGCACCTTCTCCCGCAGGGAGAAGGGAAAGAAAGAACAAAGCAAGAATCGGATAGCGGGCGCCCAGTGCGCCCGCTACGCTTTGGGCCATGGACAATCACGACCGAAAACTAGAACGCGCCCGCGAGCTGCTGGACGGCGGCGAGCCCACCTTGAACGAACTGGCCGCCGCGGTCGGCCTTAGCGCCTCGCATCTGCAGCGCAAGTTCCAGGCCCGCTACGGCATCAGCCCGGCCGAATACCTGGCGCAGAAAAAACTCGGCGCGCTGAAAACCGGTCTGCGCGCCGGCAACGACGTCAGCGCCGCGCTTTACGACGCCGGCTACGGATCGCCTTCGCGCGTGTACGAACAGGGCGCGGCCAAGCTCGGCATGACGCCGGCCACTTACCGCGCGGGCGGTGCGGGAATGGAAATCCGTTGGGCGCTGGTGGACACCGTACTGGGCAACGCCCTGGTTGCCGCCACCGAGCGCGGCATCTGTGCGGTGGAGCTGGGCGACGATGCGCAGGCGCTGGAAAAGCGCCTGCGCGAGGAATTTCCGCAGGCACGCATAGAACGCGTGGACGCCGGCAGCGACGATTTCCTCGCCCCGCGTTTGCAAGCGGTGGCCGAGCGCCTGGCCGGCCGCGGCAGCGATGTGCCGGTGGATCTGGTGGGCACCGCGTTCCAGAAACGCGTGTGGGACGCGTTGATGAAAATACCTGCCGGCCAGACCCGCAGTTACGCGGAACTCGCCGACACACTGGGCGCGCCGAAAGCGGCGCGCGCGGTGGCAAGCGCCTGCGCTTCCAACCGCATCGCAGTGGTGGTGCCGTGTCATCGCATCATTCGCGGCGATGGTTCGTTGGGCGGCTACCGCTGGGGCCTGCCGATGAAGCAGGCGTTGCTGCAGCGCGAGCGGGCAGCGTGAAGGCAGGAGCGAGGTGAGTCGCGAAGCCGTGAAGGTTTCAGAGCTTCGCGACTTACATCGCTCCTACAACAACTAGATCGCCGGCTTGAGCGGCATGCAAGGCGCGAGCCCGGAATTTTCAAGGCGCGCGGACCGCTGTCTGCCTGGGCGCGGGATTACAATAGCGGCTTGACTGTCGGTTATCCCCCATGAACTCCTCTGCTTCCCATACTGCCGCTCCGGCGAGCGGTCTGGCCATTGCCGTCGCTCTGGCCGCTGTCTATCTGATCTGGGGCTCCACCTACCTGGGCATCCGCTTTGCGCTGGAAGGCGGTTATCCGCCCTTGCTGATGGCGGGCGGTCGCTTCCTGCTGGCCGGCGGCATGATGTTCGCAGTGCTGCGCATGCGCGGCGAAGCGGCGCCCACGCGCGCGCAGTGGAAGAACCTGGCCTTGATGGGGTTGCTGATGATGGGCATCGGCAACGGCATGGTCAGCATCGCCGAACAGTGGGTGTCTTCCGGGCTGGCCGCCGTCGCCATCGCTTCCACGCCGTTGTGGATGGGTTTGTTCTCGCTGGCGCGCGGTCAACGCCCCAGCGGATTGGAGTGGCTGGGCATCGGCATCGGTTTCGTCGGCGTGTTGTGGCTCAATGCCGGCAGCACCTTGTCGGCCACGCCGTGGGGGCTGGTCGCGTTGCTGATCGCACCCATCGCCTGGGCGTTCGGATCGATCTGGAGCAAGGGCCGCGATCTTCCCTCTCCCTTCATGTCCGCCGCCGGGCAGATGCTGACCGGCGGGGCGATGATGTTGTTCGCCGGCGCTGTGACCGGCGAGAGCTTCGCCGGCATGCCCACGCTCAAGGGCACGCTGTCGGTGCTTTATCTGCTGACCTTCGGTTCCATCGTCGGCTTCACCGCTTACGTGTGGCTGTTGCACCACGTTCGTCCCACGCTCGCGGGCAGCTATGCCTACGTCAATCCGGTGATCGCGGTGATGCTGGGCGCGTGGCTGGCGGCCGAACAGTTCACCGCGCACGATCTGGGCGCGATGGCGGTGATCCTGTTCGGCGTGGTGGCGATCACGCTGGGCAAGGCGCGCACCGCGTCTGCTCCCAAGAATACGGTCGAGCAGACCGCGACCGGGCAAAGCAAATGACCCCCGCCGCGATCGACCGCCGCGGTCTGTGGGCAGCGGCTGGCTCGTTCGTGATCTGGGGCATGATGCCGCTGTACTGGCATCTGCTGAAGAACGTGCCTTCGATGCAGATCGTGATGCACCGGATCGCCTGGAGCACGGTGCTGGTGGTCGGCGGCCTGTGCCTGACCCAGGGTCTGCGATGGTTGCGCACGGCGATGGCGCGGCCGCGAGTGCCGTGGATGCTGGCCCTGAGCGGCGTGCTGATCGCCTTCAACTGGGGGCTGTACATCTGGGCGGTCAACGCCGGCCATGTGGTGGAAACCAGCCTGGGCTATTTCATCAATCCGTTGCTCAACGTGTTGCTGGGCGTATTGCTGCTGCGCGAACGATTGACGATGGCGCAGTGGGTATCGGTGGCGGTGGCCGCCGGGGGCGTGCTGTGGCTGACCTTCAACTACGGCAGCTTTCCGTGGATCGCGTTGTCGCTGGCGGCCTCCTTCGGTTTTTACGGATTCATCCGCAAGCTGGCGGTGGTGGATTCCATTCCCGGGTTGGCCATCGAAAGCCTGTACCTGTTCGTGCCGGCGGTCGCGGCGCTGGTCTGGCTGGAAAGCCATGGCAGCGGTGGCTTCGTCAGCAGCTGGAGCTGGCAGACCGATGCCTTGCTGGTCTTCGGCGGCGTGCTGACCGCGTTGCCGCTGATCGGCTTTTCCTATGCGGTGCGGCGCATTCCCTACAGCGTGGTGGGCTTCATGCAGTACCTGGCGCCGACGCTGCAGTTGCTGATCGGCGTGCTGGTGTTCAACGAGGTCTTCGACCGCGATCGGGCGATCGGTTTCATCTTCATCTGGATAGGGCTGGCGATCTTCGCGATCGATGGTGTGCTGCGTTCGCGCCGGGCTTCTCCCTTCTCCCTTCGGGAGAAGGTTGCGCGCAGCGACGGATGAGGGAATGGCAATGACTTGCCTGCCAAATCCATTACAAGCGGTATTCCCATTCCCTCATCCGCCCTTCGGGCACCTTCTCCCGAAAGGAGAAGGGAGTCTTACTCCGGGCAAGGCCCACCCGCATCCGCCCACAGCTTGAACGCAGCCACGAACTGATCGTGCGGCACCGGCACCGGCAGGCGGCCATTGCCGGGATTCCAACCCCACAACACCAGCTTGTCTTCGCTGACATGCTTGAGCAGCGCGGCGAAATCGCGGTCGCCGTTGCTCTTCTTGTCCTTGATCATCGCGCACAGCTGCGCGGTGGGCAGGCCGATCCACGCCATCTTGTGGTCCGGCGGCGGTAGCGACCAGTGCGGTGCGCCCGGCGGCGCGTGCGGGCCGTAACTGGCCGGCGGATTGGCTTCGGCATGGCAGGTGGCGCAGGGCAGGCCCGGCGCGCCCTTGCCCTCGGGGCCGCGCACCACGCCCATCTGGTGCGGCGTCTGCGCATCGAACTGCAACGGCGCATCGCCCGGGATGTGGCAGTTGCTGCAGCGCGGATGCTGGAACACTTTTTCGACCGTGGCGAACGCTTCCACCGCCTTGGCTTTCTGCTCGGGGCTCACCCGCGGGCCGCAGGCGCTCAGCGCAAGCATGAGGAGGCCGGCGATTGCGATGCGTGCTTGGACGCGGCTCAGGACAGGCATCGTCGTCTCCTCACGCCTTCGCCGGCGCGGCCGGCGTCGCTGCAAGTTGGAAGGGAAGTTCGCGCAGCCGTTGCCCGTTCAAGGCGAACAGCGCATTGGCCACCGCCGGCGCGATCGGCGCGGTGCCGGGTTCGCCGATGCCGCCGGATTTCTCCGTGCTCGGCACGATATGCACTTCCACCGCCGGCATCTCGCTCATGCGCAGCACCTGGTAGTCGTGGTAGTTGGATTCCTGCACGCGGCCGTCCTTGAAGGTGATGTGGCTGTGCAAAGCCGCGCCCAGGCCGAAGGCGATGCCCGATTCCATCTGCGCTGCGATGCCGGCCGGATTGACCGCGATGCCGCAGTCGACCGCGCAGACCACGCGGTGCACGCGAATGGCTCCGTTCTCTACCGATACTTCCGCCACCTGCGCGATGAAACTGCCGAACGATTCGTGCACCGCCACGCCGCGCGCGCGGCCCTTTTCCAGTGGCTTGCCCCAGCCGGCTTTTTCGGCCGCCAGATTCAATACACCCAGATGGCGCGCATGCTTGGCCAGCAGCCCGCGCCGGTATTCCACCGGATCCTTGCCGGCGGCGTGCGCCAGCTCGTCGACCAGGCTTTCCATGGCGAAGGCGGTGTGGCTGTGGCCGACCGAACGCCACCACAGCACCGGGATGCCGGGTTTGGGCGAATGCAGGCCGACCCGGTGGTCCGGCACATCGGCGAGGTAGGGAGAATCGGCGACGCCTTCGGTCGAGGTCGCGTCGATGCCGTTCTTGACCATCATCGGTTCGAAGAAGGTGCCGGCGATGATCGACTGGCCGGCGATCACGTGCTGCCACGCGACCGGTTTGCCTTGCGCGTCCAATCCCACTTTGGCCTTGTGCACGAACGCAGGGCGATAGAAGCCTCCGCGCACGTCGTCCTCACGACTCCACACGGTTTTCACCGGCGCGTTGGCGGCCTTGGCGATGTGCACCGCCTCGAACACGATGTCGGGCGAGGGATTGGCGCGGCGACCGAAACCGCCGCCCAGGAACGTGGTGTGGACGAACACCTGCTCCGGTTTGAGCCCGGTGATTTCCGCGGCGGTCTTCTGCTCCAGGGTCTGGAACTGGGTGCCGATCCACAGCTCGCACTTGTCCGGCGAGAGCTTCACCGTGCAATTCAACGGCTCCATCGGCGCGTGCGCCAGATAAGGAAGCGCGTATTCGGCTTCCACCGTCTTGGCCGCCTTGGAGAGCGCGGCAACGACATCGCCGGTCTGCGCCGCCGGCAGCCCCGGCGTGGCCGCCAGTTCGTTGAACTGCTTGCGCAGTTCGGTGCTGTCCAGCGCCGCGTTCGGGCCCAGGTCCCATTCCACCTTCAATGCGTCGCGGCCCAGCTTGGCCGCCCAGTAGTGGTCGGCGATCACTGCCACGCCGGTCGGTATCTGCACCACGTTGCGCACGCCCGCCACCGCCTTGGCCGCCGTCGCGTCGAACGACTCGACCTTGCCGCCGAACACCGGCGAGCGCGCCACCACCGCGGTCAGCAGGCCTTCGAACTGCACGTCCATGCCGAACTGCGCGCGTCCGGTGATCTTCTCGGGCGAATCCAGGCGCTTGGTCGGTTTGCCGATGATTTTCCAGTCCTTGGGGTCCTTCAGTGTCAGCGTCGTTGCGTCGGGCGCTTTCAATTTGCCGGCGTCGTCGGCCAATGCGCCGTAACGCACGCGCTGCGCGCCCGCGATCACTTCGCCCTTCTCGGTGCGTATCTCGGACACCGGCAAGTTGAAGCGCGTGGCTGCGGCTTGCACCAACATCGCGCGCGCGGCGGCGCCTGCCTGGCGGTAGCGGTCGAATTCCGAAGCGGTGGAAGTGGAGCCGCCGGTGCCCTGCATGCCGAATACGGGGCTGAAGTAATCGGGCGCGGCTGGCGCGTGTTCCACCTTGATCTTCGACCAGTCAGCGTCCAGTTCCTCGGCGATCAGCATCGGCAGCGCAGTCCAGATGCCCTGGCCCATTTCCGAGTGCGACAGCAGCACGGTCACGCTGTCGTCGTTGCCGATGCGCAGGAAGGCGTTGGGGGCGAAATTGGCCACCGCCGCAGCGGCTGCCGGTTGCGCGAAAGCCAGGCGTTTGGCGCCTGGGATGACGAAGCCGATTACCAAGCCGCCACCGAGCACAGCGCCGGCTTTGAGGAATTGACGTCGTGAGTTGCTGGTTTCTGCGTTCACGGTGGATCTCCGTTTGCTGTTCCCTTCTCCCGTCGGGAGAAGGTGGCGCGAAGCGTCGGATGAGGGTACGGCGGAGTTCATGATGATTCGGGTGTCAGTGACTTCGCCGTACCCTCACCCCAACCCCTCTCAGCCTTGCACACCCTTCGGGCGCCAATGGGAGAGGGGCTCAAATCAGCCTTTGTCGATCTCCGCCGCCCGATGCACCGCCGCGCGGATGCGCGGATACGTGCCGCAGCGGCAGATGTTGCCGGACAGCGCCTGGTCTATGTCGGTATCGGTGGGCGTGGGGATCTTGGTCAGCAACGCCACCGCGGACATGATCTGTCCGGACTGGCAGTAACCGCACTGGACCACATCCAATTCCGCCCACGCCTGTTGCACGGGGTGCTGTCCGTCGGCGGAAAGCCCTTCGATGGTGGTGATCTTCTTTCCCGCGACCGCAGCGACCGGGGTGATGCAGGCGCGCAGCGGCGCGCCATCGATGTGCACGGTGCAGGCACCGCACTGGGCGATGCCGCAACCGAACTTGGTGCCGGTGAGTCCCATCAGATCGCGAAGGACCCACAACAGGGGCATGTCGGCCGGCGCATCGACTTCGCGCTCGGTGCCGTTGACGTTCAACTTCATGGTGGTTCCCTGGCGGCGGCTGGGGTGCGCTCACCTTACTCCCGCCGTTTCGGGTTGCCAACCGGGCGCGGCTTAGTCCATCGTCTGATGGGTATGAGCAGCTACCGTCACACTCTGGAAACATCCGCCGCCGCGCACCAACGCGGGGATTCGGCCGCGTTGGCGCTGGTGGTGGAAACCGAAGGTTCGACTTATGTCGGTCCTGGTGCGATGGCATTGTTCGGCGCACAGGAAGGACAGGTGGGCTGGCTGAGCGGCGGCTGCCTGGAGCCGGAAATAGAGAAGCGTGCGCGCTCGGCGGCGGCGCGAACGCGCATCGAATGGATGGACATCGACACCCGCGACGATGAGGATCTGATCGGCGGTTCCGCGCTCGGTTGCCGTGGCCGCCTGCGTCTGGCGCTGCTGCCGCTGGCCGTCTTGCGCGACTGGCCCGTGTTGGTGCAAGTCTGGAGGAATGGGCAAGGAGTTCTGCGGCTTTCGGTTTCGACACAAGGCGAAGTCTCGGCCGAAGTCGGCGAACTGAAACAGGGATGGCGAATGGACGTCGCGGATTCGGAAGAGTTCCACCCATCGACCGAGACATGGAATTTGGCGATTCCCGCGCCACCCGCTGTGCTTGTGTTCGGCACGGGTCCGGAAACACCGACGTTGCTGCCGTTATTGCGCAACCTGGGCTGGATGACGACGCTGGTGGAGCGCCGGGCGCGCTGGCTGCCCGAAGCTCGCCATGCCGACGTGTTGATGGAAGCTTCGCCGCAAGCCGCGCTGTCGATGCTCGACCGCGCATTCGATGCGGCGCTGGTGATGAACCACAACTTCGAGATGGATCGCGAAGCTTTGGATGCCCTTGCCGGTGGCGAACTCCCTTTCATCGGCTTGCTCGGCCCCACGCGGCGGCGGGAAGACCTGTTCCGCGTATTGCCGCCGGCCGCGCGCGAAGCCCTGCTGCCACGCCTGCGCTCGCCGGTCGGACTCAAGCTGGGCGGGCAGGGGCCCGAAGCGATCGCCTTGAGCATTGCCGCGCAGTTGCAGGCGTATCGATTCCCGCAATGAATCAAACACCGCATCCGCACGTCGCCATAGTGCTCGCAGCCGGCGGCAGCCGCCGGCTGGGTGCTCCCAAACAATTGCTGAAACGTGGCGGCGAGACGTTGGTGCACCGCGCGGTGCGGCTGGCAGGGGCCACGCGGCCACGCAGGCTGCTGTTGGTCGTCGGCGCCTATGCGGAGGAAATGCGCGCGGCCGTTGCCGATCTGCAGGTCGAGATATTGGTCAACGATGGCTGGCAGGAAGGACTGGCCAGCAGTTTGCGCGTTGCGGTCGGCGCGCTGGATGAAAGCGCATCCGCGCTGATTCTGGGCTGCGATCAGCCGGCGCTTGAGCAAAGCCATTTGCAGCGATTGCTTGCTGGGGCACCTGCATCGGTGTCCGGCTGTGCCGCTACTCTGCATGGCGCAGTGCCGGGTATTCCCGCGGTGGTGAGCGCTGCAGTGTTGCGGGGGGCGCATGAGCTGCATGGCGACAGCGGTTTGCGCGGGTCGTTGCAGCGGTTGTCTTCCGATTCGCTCTATCTGCTGGAAGCGGCTGAACTTGAGTTAGATTTGGATACGCCGTCTGAGGTGGAAAAAGCGGTTGCCGATGGATTGCTGGATTGATCTTCGGCTTGGATCCGAGGCCAATCAATAAGCGGTCGGCTAGAGCAATCCGGGAAAATAAACAACGTCATCCCGGCGAAAGCCGGGACCCAACTCACCGTTGATCTTAAAATTGGGTCCCGGCTTTCGCCGGGATGACGACATTTCCTCTTCATTTTTTCGTGCGACGACTGTTCTCGTGCGATGCCTTGGTTGGGTTGTCGGAACCCAACCAAGGTGCATACCCACGCCAATCAGTTCGCGCGCAACGCCTCAGTCACCGGCAACCGCGCCGCGCGCAAGGCGGGGAACAGGCCACCGACCAGGCCGATGCCCAGCGCCCACTTCAAACCGCTCCACAGCAGTTCCGGCGAGACCTTGAACTGGAACACCACCTGGCTGAAGTTCGCGCCAAGGGTGGCCACGCTATAGCCATTGAAGATGGCCCAGGCGATGAAGCCGCCCAGCACCCCGCCCAACAGCGCCAGCAGCATGGTTTCCAGCATCACCGCCATCACCACCGGCGTGCCGCGGAAACCGATCGCGCGCATGGTCGCGATTTCCCGCGCCCGTCCGGCCACCGCCGCGTACATGGTGTTCAACGCGCCGAACACCGCGCCGATCGCCATGATGGTGCCGATCACCGTGCCCAGAACTTTGATCATCGTGGTCAGGCCGGTGGATTGCTTGGTGTAGTAGTCGCGCGTGGTGGAAACATCCAGCTTCAGCCGCGGATCGTTGTCCAGCGCGTTCTTCAGCTCGGTGAACCCGGCTTTGCCGTTCACGCCGACGGTCACGGATTGGTAGGCGCGGCGGTCGTAAGCGGAAGAAAGCGTTTCGATATCCGTCCACAGTTCCGAGTCGTGCGCATCGCCGGAAGAAAACACGCCCACCACGGTCCAGCTCTGGTTGCCCAGCTTGACCTGTTTGCCGATATCCAACCCGCGGTACTGGTTCTTCGCCCCCTTGCCGACCACCAGCTCGCGCACGCCGACGTTGAACTTGCGTCCTTCGATCAGCTTGATCTGCGGCCGGATCGCCCAGGCTTCCTCGCTGACGCCACGGAACTGGGCGTTGGCGTCTTCGCCGCTGCTGGCGGTGGGCAGGTTGACCACTTGCGACAGCTCGGGCGAGATGATCGGTTTGCCGCTGGCGTCCTTGCGGATGCCGGCCAGTGTTCCAATCAAAGGCACCTGGTCGCGGGTGATGACCGAGTTGGTCTCCGCCTGCGAACCGCCGCGCAGGATGATCGCGGTGTCGTCGCTGCCGGTCTGCTTGAGCGTGGCCGAAAAGCCTTCGCCCATCGCCAGCATCGCCACCAGCACGCCGACCACGCCGGCGATGCCGACGATGATCACGCTGGAAGCGCCCCAGCGTTGCGGCAGGCTGGCGATGCCGATGCGCGTGGCCGCCAGCGCCAGCCGTCCGGTGCGCGTCAGCAGCAGCCACAGCGCCAGTACCGCCGCCACCGCGGCCACGCCGTACCAAGGCAGCACGATCCAGGCCACCAGGCCCACGATCAGCAAGAGGATGGAGAGCGCATTCCAAAGCCATTTGTTCTTCATGTCATGCTCCTTATCGGCCAGCCAGCGCGTCTACGATCTTCAGGCGCATCGCCCGCATCGCAGGCAACGCTCCCACCACGATGCCGATGCCCAGCATCAGCGCAAAACCCATCAGCCAGGTTTCCTTGGGGATGCCCGGCAGATTGAGCATGCCGCCGCTCATCGCGCTGACTATCGGAATGATCACCGCCGCGATGCCCAGACCGATCACCCCGCCCAGCACGATCAGCAGGATCGCTTCCACCAGCACCAGGGTGAGCACGGTGCCGTTGGTGAAGCCCAGCGTCTTGAGCACGGCCAGTTCCGGAATGCGGTCGCGCACCGCCTGCGACATGGTGTTGCCGGTCAGCAGCAGCAGGGTGAAGAACACCGCGGCCATGATGGCGGTGACGATCAGGCCGATGTCGGCGAACTGCTTGGCGAAGGACTGGTTGAAGGCCTGCTCGGTCTGCGCCTTGGTTTCGTGGCTGGAGTTCTGCGAAATGGCGTCGATGGCCTTGGCCACGCGGGTGGCGTGGTTCACGTTGTCCAGCTTGACCATGTACCAGCCGACCTGACCGTTGGTGTACTGGTTGGCTTCGTCGAAGTACTTCCAGTGGAACACCAGCTGGTTCTCTTCGCCCTTGCGCTTGCTGTCGGCCAGCTTGAAGGTGCCGCTGAGCTTCAGCGGCCAGGCGTTGCTGCCGTCCTTCTGCGGGAAGATGGTGGCCTGCAACGGAATGGTGTCGCCGACCTTCCACTTGAAGCGCTTGGCCAGCGACTCGCCGACGATGGCGCCGGTGCGGTCGCCCTGCCAAGCCTTCAGCTGCGCCGGATCGATGATGTATTCGGGATACATCTCGAAGTAGTCGGGGCTGACCGAGAAGTTGGGGAAGAAGTTCTTCGGGTCCTGGTAGATGCCGCCGAACCAGGCCGCGTAAGTGGTCTTCTTCACACCGGGCGTGGACTGGATCTGGGGCAGCAGGCTGTACGGCAGCATCTGCGTGATCGACAACCGCGAAGCCACCACCAGGCGGTCCGCGCCGGCGACGCTGCCGCCGCTGTTGAAGGCCACACGCACCGAATCGAGCAGGCCGAACAGCAGGAACGCGGCGATCACCGACAGCAGGGTCAGGAAGGTGCGCGTCTTGCTGCGGAACAGCGCCGACCAGATGAGGGAGAAATATTTCATGGCGCCCTCCTTCAGTGAGCGGCCGGCGTGTCGGCCAGTTCGCCCTTGTCCAGGTGGATGGTGTGGGTCGCGTATTCGGCGGCCTTCGGGTCGTGGGTGACCATGATGATGGTCTTGCCGTGTTCCTTGTTGAGCAGCTGCAGCAGGCGCAGCACTTCTTCGGCGGAGTGGCGGTCCAGGTCGCCGGTGGGTTCGTCGCAGATCAGGAAGGTGGGGTCGGAGACGATGGCGCGGGCGATGGCCACGCGTTGCTGCTGGCCACCGGACAGTTCGTTGGGACGGTGCGCGCCGCGGTCGGCCAGGCCCACCAGCTGCAACGCGATCTCGGCATTGCGCTTGCGTTGGGCGCCGCCCAGTTTGGTCAGCAGCAACGGCAGTTCGACGTTCTTCTGTGCGGTCAGGGTGGGCATCAGGTTGTAGAACTGGAACACGAAGCCGACGTGCTGGCTGCGCCAGTGCGCCAGCTGGCCGTCGCTGAAGCTGTCGATGCGCTCGCCTTCGATCTCGATCTCGCCGCCGGTGGGCGTGTCCAGGCCGCCGATCAGATTGAGCAGGGTGGTCTTGCCGGAGCCCGAAGGTCCCATCAGGGCGACGAAGTCGCCGCGCGGGATTTCGAGGTCCAGGCCATGCAGCACGTCGACCTTTTCGGGGCCGCGCTGGTAGGTCTTGTGGAGGTTGCGGATGGAGACCAGTGAGGACATGTGCGTTTTCCTTCTCGTGAAGTTTATTTCGTCTAAGTTCGTTCTTAAGCCTGAACTTCCAGCGTCGGACGCCAGTGCGTAGACCCCACCGCCGTCATCCCAGCGAAAGCTGGGATCCATCTTGATCTTGCCGTTGCCGTTGCTATTGCCTCCTCCCTTGCGCAAAGCGCAGGGGAGGATTGAGGAGGGGTGCTCTTGCTCTTGATCTTTGCTCTTCAGTTCTTCCTTCAAAGTCCAAAGCGTTTCGCGCTACGCGCGAGTCACTTTTCTTTGAACGGCAAAGAAAAGTAACCAAAAGAAAGCCGTCCTACGTCGCGCCCCCCACGATAAAGCCGTGGGGGTCCGCAAGCAGGCCCGGAATTTCCGGAAGGCACATCCATGTGCCGTCCGGAAACGTCGCACATCCTGTGCGCCGCCCCTGCGGGGTTTAACTGGACCTGCTTGCCGCGTCTCACGGGGTTCTGTGAAGCGACGCAGGAGCAACAGCAAAATCGACAGCAATTCCTACTTGGTTCGTCCGAGAGCGATGAAAATCACAAATCTCGGCGGGTTTTCATTCTGCAGCTTCCTCGGCCATCTTCACCTTGGCGCCTTCCTTGAGTTCCGCCGGCGGGTCCAGCACTACCGATTCGCCGGGGGACAGGCCTTGCAGTACCTGGCGGTCGTCGCCCATTTCGCGGCCCAGGCGGAGTTCGCGCTGTTCCACGGCGTCTTCTTCTGTCACCACGAAGGCGTAGTCCTTGCCTTCGCGGTTGCTGATCGCCGCGACCGGTACGCGTACGCCTTCGTTCTTCGGCTGCGCGCCGGCCGGCTTGGCCGATTCCAGGAAGCTTACCTTCACGCCCATGTCCGGGACGATGCGCGGATCCTTCACGTTCAGGGCCACGCGTACCTTGACCGTGGCCTTGCTGCGGTCGGCGGTGGGAATGATGGCGATCACCTCGCCGGGAATCTTCCATTCCTGGTAGGCATTGAGCGTGGCTTCGATGGGCATCTTCGGCTGCACACGGCCGATGAACTGCTCGCCTACTTCCACTTCCACTTCCAGCGAATCCATGTCGACGATGGTGCCGATGCCGGTGCGGGTGAAGCCGCCGCCGGCCGACAACGGCGAGACGATTTCGCCCGGTTGCGCGGCCTTGGCGGTGACTACTCCGGCGAACGGGGCGCGCACCACGGTGTTGTCCACGCCGTTGTCGGCGATGGTCAGGCGGTCGGCGGCGACCTTGGCGTTGCGCTGGGCAGTGACCAGCTGCGCGCGCAGCGAGTCGCGCTGGGCCACGGCCTGATCGTATTGCGATTTGGAAACCAGTTGCTGGCCGACCAGCGTGGACAGGCGCCGTGCATTGGCTTCGGCTTCCACCAGTTGCGCCTGCGTGCCGGTGACCTGGCTGCGCGCGGCGCCCAGCTGCGCTGCATACAGCGAGCGCTCGGCATCGGCATCGATCGGGTCCAGCGTGGCCAGCACCTGGCCGGCCTCCACACGCTGGCCTTCTTCGATCATCACTTCCTTGACCTTGCCGGTGATCTTGGCCGACACGGTGGCCATGCGCCGCGCGACCACGTAGCCGCTGGCGTCGAGCACCGAAGCCGAGGCCGTGCCCGCGCCGATGGCCGCAGTGGGCGCGGTGCGTACTTCGATGGCTTTGTCGCGGCCGAACATCGCCCAGGCCCCTGCCGCCAGCAGCAACAGCACCACCACCGCGGCCAGGGCAAGCCACAGCCCGCGCCGGGATTTGGGGGCCGGCGGCGGCGCCTTGCGGTCGATGCGGAGTTCTTTGAGCAGGTCGGCGGAAGTATTCATCGAATAACCAGACGGGGCAGGGCGGAGAGTGTGACCGGCAAGGGTAACCGAGCCCAGTTGCCGGAAGTCACTTTCTGCGGTTCCAGCTTGCCTGCGGGGCCGGGGCCGGGCCAGTGACAGCTGTCACCCGATCGGGCTGATGGCTTGCACTGCAAGGCCGGAGGCATGCGGCGGAGGATGGCGTTACTTCCACCAGAGACATCGCCATGTCTGCTTCCACTGTAGTTTCTCCTCTTGTAGTCCTGGCCCGGCTGCGTTCTGCGCGCAAATCATATGGCAAGGTCGTCGCACTGGACGAGATGAATCTGCAATTGCGCAGCGGCCAGGTGCTGGCCCTGCTGGGCGCCAACGGCGCGGGCAAGAGCACGGCGGTGTCGGTGATGCTGGGGCTGTGCGATGCGGACCAGGGCGAGGCCAGCCTGCTCGACCAGCTGCCGCGAAGCATGGCGGCGCGCCGCCGCACCGGCGTGATGCTGCAGTCCACCCAGTTGCCGGACACGCTGAAGGTCGGCGAGCTGCTGGCGATGACGCGCGGCTACTACGCGCAACCGCTGAGCGTGGCCGATTGCGTGGCGATGGCCGGGCTGGACGGTTTGCTGCAGCGGCGCTACGGCAAGTTGTCGGGCGGGCAGCAGCGTCGCGTGCAGTTCGCCATGGCCATCTGCGGGCGGCCGCAGGTGTTGTTCCTGGACGAACCCACCACCGGCCTGGATATCGAGGCGCGCCAGCAGATGTGGGCGGCGATCCGCGAACGCGCCGCCGCCGGCTGCGCGGTGCTGCTGACCACGCACTATCTGGAAGAAGCCGAAGCGCTGGCCGACCACGTGGTGGTGATGCAGGCCGGTCGCACCCTGGCCGAAGGCAGCGTGGAGCAGATCCGCGAACGCGTATTGCAGCGGCGCATCCGCTGCCAGTCGCAGATGGACGAACAAGGCGTCGCCCGCTGGCCGGGCGTGCGCCGGGTGCAGCGCGAGGGCGGTTTGCTGGAAATCCAGGCCGAACCGGTGGAGCCGGTGGTCGCGCGTCTGCTGGCCGAAGACCCGCAGTTGTCGGCGCTGGAAGTGCACCGCGCCGGCCTGGCCGACGCCTTTCTTGAAATCACCCGCGCCGCGGAGGCCGCATGAACGCCGTCGTTCCAGACTCCTTGCCCGCCCGTGCGATCCTTGCGCTGTACCTGCGCGAAGCGCGCTACGAATTCCTGCGCCTGCTGCGCACGCCGGCCTTCAGCGTGCCCACGCTGGTGTTCGCGCCCATGTTCTACCTGCTGTTCGGCGTGCTGCTCAATCGCGGCCAGGCGGGCGCTGCCGGTTACCTGATGGCGACCTACAGCGTGTTCGGCGTGATGGGTCCTGGCTTGTTCGGTTTCGGCGTGGGCCTGGCGATGGACCGCGAACGCGGTCTGTTGACGCTCAAGCGCGTGCAGCCGGTGCCGGCCTCGGCGGTGCTGCTGGCCAAGGTGGGTATGTCGATGATCTTCGCCGTATGCATCGGCGCGATGCTGCTGACCCTGGGCGTCACCCTGGGCGGTGTGGACATGGACGCATCGCAGATCGCCTGGCTGCTGTGCGTGGACGTACTGGGCGTGATGCCGTTCTGCGCGCTGGGCCTGTTGCTGGGCACGCTGCTCAACGGCAGCGCGGCGCCGGCGGTGGTGAACCTGATCTACATGCCGATGGCGCTGCTGTCCGGGCTGTGGCTGCCCCTGCACATGCTGCCGTCGCTGGTGGAAAAGATCGCACCGCTGTGGCCGGCCTGGCACCTGGGCCAGCTGGCGCTGAAGATCGTCGGCCAGGACAGCGGCCACCCGGTCGGGATGCACGTGGCCGTATTGCTGGGCTTCACGGCGATATGCTTGTTGCTGGCGCAACGACGCCTGCAACGCGCCTGAGGATGCCGTGACGATCGCCTTGCTCCGCTCCCTGTTCCGCACTGTCCCGGGTTCGCTGGTCAGCCAGCAACAGGCCAGCGCCGATGTCGGCATGCGCTGGTTCCCATGGATAAATCTGGTGTGGTCGGTGTGGCTGTTCGTCACTCCGTTCTACGCCACCGAGTACTACCGCGGCTGGCTGTGGCCCACCTTGGCCAGTTACGCGGTGTTCCTGGTGCTGTTCCATCGCTTCCATTACGGGCGCCACCGGCTTCCGATCAACCTGACGATTGCAGTGCTGGGTTTTGCCCTGCTGCCCTACAACCCCGGTTCGCAGAGCTACATCATCTATGCCTGCGCCTTCTTCCCGTTCTGCATGGGCGCGCGCAAGGCGATGCTGGCCATACTGGCCCTGCTTGCCGCTTATGCAACGGCGTGGCATGCCGCGCACATCCCCATGATCTACATGAGCAGCGGGGTGATCGCCGGCGTGGTGGTGGGCCTGTTCAACATAGGCATGCGCCAGAAACTGCGCAGCGAGGCGCGCTTGCGCCTGAGCCACGAAGAAGTCCGCCGCCTGGCTGCATTGGCCGAGCGCGAACGCATCGGCCGCGATCTGCACGACCTGCTGGGCCACACGCTGTCGCTGGTGGCGCTGAAATCTAACTTGGCCTCGCGTTTGATCGGGCACGATCCCGAAGCCGCACGCAAGGAAATGGACGATGTCAGCGACGTGGCGCGCGATGCGCTGGCGCAGGTGCGGCGCGCGGTCAGCGGCATCCGCGCCGCCGGATTGGCGGCCGAACTGGCTTCGGCGCGGCTGCTGCTGGAATCGGACGGCGTGCGCTTCAGCTACGAGATGAGCGAAGTGGCGTTGTCGGCCGAACAGGAAACCGTGCTGGCCCTGGCCGTGCGCGAAGCGGTGACCAACATCCAACGCCACGCGCGCGCCGCCGGCGCCAGCGTCTCCCTGCGCAGCGCCGACCAGCAGGTCAGTCTGCGCATCCAGGACGACGGTCGCGGCGGCGCCATCGTGCCGGGCAACGGCCTGTGCGGCATGCGCGAACGCATCGAATCGCTGGGCGGCCGGCTGCGCGTGGACGCCGCGCCCGGGCAGGGCACGCAAGTGGAGGTGACCTTGCCGCTGCTGGCCGCCGGCACGGCGCAGGAGGCGGAGGTTCCCGAGTGAAAGCGGGAGCGGCTGCGAATGCGAGCGCCAGCCAGACGTCCGGATTTGCTATTTTCGCCGCATGTCCATTCTCCGCACCCGCAAGTGATCGGCATCCTGCTGGCTGAAGACCAGGCCATGGTGCGCGGCGCGCTGTCGGCGTTGCTGGGCATGGAAAGCGATTTCCAGGTGCTGGGCGCGTCGGCCGACGGCGAAGCGGCGTGGCGCGATCTGCAGCGGCTCAAGCCCGACGTGCTGGTGACCGATATCGAAATGCCCGGGCTCAGCGGCCTGGAGCTGGCCCAGCGCATCCAGCGCCATCAGCTGCCGGTGAAGGTCATCATCGTCACCACCTTCGCGCGGCCCGGTTTCCTGCGCCGCGCGCTGGACGCCGGCGTATCGGGCTATCTGCTGAAGGAGTCGCCGGCCGACCATCTGGCCCAGGCGGTGCGCAAGGTGCACACCGGCGGCCGCGCCATCGACCCGGACCTGGCGGTGGAAGCGTGGTCCGAAGCCGATCCCCTGAACGACCGCGAACGGCAGGTGCTGCGCCTGGCCGGCGAAGGCATCTCGGCCGGCGATATCGCCACCCAGCTCAATCTCTCGCACGGTACGGTGCGCAACTATCTTTCCGAAGCCATCGGCAAGCTGGGCGTGGGCAACCGCATCGAGGCCTACCGGCTGGCCCGACAAAAGGGCTGGCTGTAGCAGCGAAATCGAAGTAGAGGAACGTGGGAGCGGCGTCCCGCCGCGAGCTCTTCGCACGGACGATGCAACAAGCTCGCGCCGGGACGGCGCTCCCACCTTCGCGGCTGTGGGTTGTTGCATGTCTCACAGCGCGCGAATGCCGCAGGGTAGGCTGGCCATTGGGCAATCAGGGCCGACCCATGCGTGCGATCGACGCCGAACACTATCTGCTGGACGTGAAGCTGAAACGGAACAAGGTCGAGGACTTCGACCGGTATCCCTTCTCGCTGCCCGTGGTGCGTCACCTGCACACCCTGGAACTGCATCCGAAAGTCACCTTCATCGTGGGCGAGAACGGCAGCGGAAAGTCCACGCTGCTGGAGGCCATCGCCATCGCCTGGGGGTTCAATCCCGAAGGCGGCACCAAGAACTTCAACTTCCAGACCCGTGCCTCGCACTCGGTGCTGCACGAATACCTGACGCTGGCCAAGAGCGTGCGCCGGGCCAGGGATGGGTTCTTCCTTCGCGCCGAGAGCTTCTTCAACCTGGCCACCGAGATCGAGCGCCTGGACCAGGGCCCCGGCGGGCCGCCGATCATCGATTCCTATGGCGGAACCTCGTTGCACCAGCAATCCCATGGCGAGTCGTTCTTCGCATTGATGGTGAACCGCTTCGGCGGCAATGGTCTGTACGTGCTGGACGAACCCGAGGCCGCGCTCTCCCCGCAGCGGCAACTGGCGATGATCGCGCGGATGCATCAACTGGTGCAGTCGCGTTCGCAGTTCGTCATCGCCACGCATTCGCCGATCCTGATGGCTTACCCGGACGCCTGCATCTACCAGATCAGGGAAGACGGCCTGCATGAAGTGGAGTACGAGCAGACCGAACACTACCAGGTGACCAAGGCTTTCCTCGATAACCCGGCGCGGCAACTCGATCGGTTGATGAGCCGGCCATGAAAGTCGTGCGACCCGCCAACACCGCCCGTACGTCCGAAACAGGGCAATGAATACGAATGCATCGGCCCCCCTGCGGCCATGCTGCAACTGCACCTGAGGTCATAGTCCGACGGCGCGCAGAAGCGGCGCGGTGCCAATCTATGGGAGGAAGTGCGATGCGTGACTGGATGCGTCTTGGCGGCGGTGCGGTGGCGGTCTTCTTGCTGTTGGCGTTGTGGCTAGCGCCGGCTCCCGGCGCGCAGGCGGCGATCAACGCGCAGAACCTCGGTGCGAAATACGACGGCACCCAGAGCAACATCACCTTCCGGGTCTATTCTTCGCGCGCCACGCGCATCGAAGTCTTCCTGTACAAGACTCCGTCCGGCGCGCAGGAAGTGGTGCGCTATGTGCTGACCAAGGACGCCGCCAACGTCTGGTCCAAGACCGCCTCGGTGGCCACGCTGCAGAACACTTACGGCATCACCGGCACGGTCTATTACGGCTACCGCGCCTGGGGCCCGAACTGGCCGTACAACGCCAGCTGGACCAAGGGCAGCGGCACCGGCTTCATCACCGACATCGACGCCAGCGGAAATCGCTTCAACCCGAACAAGCTGCTGATCGACCCGTACGCGGTCGAGATCAGCCAGGACCCCAACACCCCCACCTGCACCGACGGCACCATTTACGCCAGCGGCGCCACCCATCGCAACAAGGACAGCGGTGCGTGCGCCAGCAAGGGCATCGTGCTGGCGCCCATCACCACCTCCAACGGCACCAAGCCCACGCGCGCGTTGAAGGACGAGGTGGTGTACGAAGTGCACGTGCGCGGGCTGACCAAGGACGACACCGCCCTGTCGGCCTCGCTGCGCGGCACCTATGCCGGCGCGGCGCTCAAGGCTCCCGCTCTGGCCAGCCTGGGCGTTACCGCGGTCGAATTCCTGCCGGTGCAGGAAACCCAGAACGACACCAACGACGTCGACCCCCTGTCCACCGCCGGGGACAACTACTGGGGCTACATGACGCTCAACTATTTCGCGCCGGACCGCCGTTATTCGTCGGACAAGACGCCGGGCGGACCCACGCGCGAATGGAAGGCGATGGTGAAGGCCTTCCACGACGCCGGCATCAAGGTCTACATCGACGTGGTCTACAACCACACCGGCGAGGGCGGGGCGTGGGGCGGCAGCGATGGCCTGACCGTGTACAACCTGCAGTCCTGGCGCGGCCTGGACAATCCCACCTACTACTCGCTCACCAACGACCTGCAGTATTCGTGGGACAACACCGGCGTCGGCGGCAACTACAACACGCGCAACACCATCGCGCAGAACCTGATCGTCGATTCGCTGGCCTATTGGCGCGACACGCTGGGCGTGGACGGTTTCCGTTTCGATCTCGCCTCGGTGCTGGGCAATACCTGCCAGCACGGCTGCTTCAACTTCGACAAGATGGATGCGGGCAATGCGCTCAACCGCATCGTGACCGAGCTGCCGCCGCGACCGGCCGCGGGCGGCACCGGCCTGGATCTGATCGCCGAACCGTGGGCGATCGGCGGCAACTCCTACCAGGTCGGCGGTTTCCCGACCGGCTGGGCCGAATGGAACGGCATCTACCGCGATTCGCTGCGCAAGAAGCAGAACCAGATGGGCGTGGAGGCGGTGACGCCGGGAGAGCTGGCCAACCGTTTCGCCGGTTCGTCGGATCTGTACGGCGACGATGGCCGCAAGCCCTGGCATTCGGTCAACTTCATGGTCGCGCACGATGGCTTCACCTTGAACGATCTGTACGCCTACAACACCAAGCAGAACAATCAGCCTTGGCCGTACGGTCCGTCCGATGGCGGCGACGACAACAACCACAGCTGGGACCAGGGCGGCGTGGTGGTCGACCAGCGCAGGGCCGCGCGCACCGGTCTGGCGTTCCTGATGCTGAGCGCCGGCGTGCCGATGATCACCGGCGGCGACGAGGCGTTGCGCACGCAGTTCGGCAACAACAATGTCTACAACCTGGATTCGTCGGCCAACTGGTTGTTCTGGACCCGCAATACGGTCGAGGCCAATCACGAGACCTACACCAAGCGCCTGATCGCCTTCCGCAAGGCGCACCCGGCGCTGCGCCCGGCCAATTTCTATTCGGGCGTGGACAACAACGGCAACGTGATGGAACAGCTGCGCTGGTTCAAGCCCGACGGCGCGCAGGCCGACACGGCCTACTTCACCAACGCCAACAACCACGCCATCGCCTGGCGCATCGACGGCAGCGAGTTCGGCGATTCGGCAAGCGCCATTTACGCGGCCTACAACGGCTGGTCGGGCAACGTGAACTTCACGCTGCCGTGGCCCGGCACCGGCAAGCAGTGGTACCGCGTTACCGATACCGCTACCTGGAACGAAGGGCCTAACACGGTGGTCGTACCGGGTTCCGAGGCGTTGATCGGTGGGGAGAACACGGTGTACGGACTGCAGGGGCGCTCGGTGTTGTTGTTGATTGCGAAGTAGAAGCAAGCGAGCGAGCGGCCGCCATCACAACCCTTCAAGGGACATCATCCCGGCGCAAGCCGGGACCCGAGCCGGCGCGCGCGTGAAGTTGGGTCCCGGCTTTCGCCGGGATGACGGTCTAGTTGTTTAGGGGACGAGCTGAAGGGGAGTAAGAGGATTTAGCTCGTAGGATGGGTTGAGCCGAAGGCGATACCCATCATTTGCGTCGGCCAAGCAACGATGGGTATCGCTGCGCTCAACTCATCCTGCGGGGCCTACGTCACTAGATTGCTAACAACTGGCGCGCCGCCGGAGAGTCCATCAATAAATTCTCGCCAAGCGTTTTTGCAAGAGTTTTCAACTCAGCCGACCAGCCAGATGCCATTGGAAGCGCCGTCCTGGCAAGCAAGGTTTTTCTCCGTCCGCGCTCACACGAAAGATGATCAATTCTCTGGCGTCCTTGTCGACGCAAACAAGGTGGTTGTCGAAGTAAAGGGGACGGAGGCAATTAACGCAACTTAATTGCCTCCGTCCCCTTTAGTTCGAACCCATCCTGCGGGCCTCAATCAATTTCACGCGGCCTAATTTGAGACGAAAAAGGGGCCGGAGTAAATATCCGTTTCAGACGAAAAAGGGGCCGGAGTAAATATCCGTTTCAAACCGATATTTACTCTGGCCCCTTTTGTTCCCTTTTGTTCCTCTCTGGCCCCTTTTGTTCCTTTTGTTAAGGCCACTTTTGTTATTGAGGGCGACTTCTAATCCCTTGTGCGATTGGCGTGGCAGAGTTCCTATGGACTAGAAGTTCCAGAGTATCAACAGCGCGAGTTAGCTCACTATCGGAGAAAGCCATGGGATCTACTTCTTGCAGCCAAATCAGCCAAGCTTGAATAACCCTGCATTCATCGGAACTCAACAAGCACCATCTTTCGATAAAAAAATCTTCCCAGGACGAGGGAGAATTTCCTCTATCAAGAGACGAAAAAGGGGCCGGAGTAAATATCCGTTTAGACGAAAAAGGGGCCGGAGTAAATATCCGTTTCAAACCGATATTTACTCTGGCCCCTTTTGTTCCTTTTGTTCCGCGACGTTTTCTGATGCCTGCGGGCCGCGTGCGCAACCGCCTAGGGACAGCGAGACTAATGCGAATAACAGTAGTGTGAAACGTTTAGTTGAGTAGTGGAATCTTTGTGCCATACACATAGTTCTCATAATGCTCTTCCCAACCCCACCGTAGGGACGCCGACGTGGGAACGCCACCGTTCTAGGGTTATCTGCCGAAGCGGATTGGGTTGCACCGGAATCTGTATGCCAGATCAAAAGCCCCGGGTTTCGCTGCGCTCTGCCGGGGCTACGCCACTCAACCCATCTTGCGGGGCTAGTCAACCATTGAAAATAATTGTCTCGTCAGGCTCCGCGTAATGAATCATTCCGATGTCCGCAGTCTCAACTAGTATTCCGCTAGATAAATAATCGCCGCCGACCATTTTTTCTTTGGTAAGCCAACTTTCATAGCCATCAAGACAGATCCATCGTTCGAAATCACAGACGACGGTGCCTACGACGCCACTCTCCACGAGGACGGGATCCCCAATACATATCTCCTGATCACTACCTACATACTTCATGACAATCTCCAGAATTAGTTGGCAAATGGTTCTACTGGAACCCATATCGGTTGCAACGCTTCTGGCTTCGCTACCCACTTTTGTTTCGCCCAAAAGCAATCACATTTTGGATACGGATACTGGTTTGCTATGAAAATATTGTGGTGAGACCCGTAAACGCCGTGTTGCATTTCTGTATCGGGGATCACATCCAAAGGCCTATAACCAATCGTCCCTACAGGAATTATCTTTCCGCTTATCATTCGGCAAGGTGGGCAGCTTTTGTTCTCGCATACATTACTTAAATTGTTGCTCACCGCTTGCTCCAATTGGCTAAGCATACTAAGTGGCGACATTCTGTATAGCGATTCGAGCAGGCCATCTGCGGTAATTTCCGGCGAATTCATTCGAGGCCAACCACCCGGGCTGGGCGGAGGAATTCCTGGGCTCACATTGTTTGGGTCATTAGGATTGTAGGCGCCTGCTGCGCCCGACGGCCCTGTCATGCTCCGTTGTGGGAGGCCTCTACTAGCCTGCAATCCGTCAGGATCAACCCACATCAGCGAATTGCTCAACGCATAACTGTAGGTGCTTATTCCGCCTCGTAAGCCTATCGGATCGCTCTGGGGATAGCGTCCAATTCCCGCGTCGTAATCCCGGTTGCCATTCTGATTCAGTCCACTGATTGCGTCATACCGTTGCCCCGGGAACCGCATATCGAACACCAGTGGGTTGGCGTCCCCATCCGGATCCTGAGCCGGCACACTGTTGCCGAAGGCCTCGCTCTTCAGGTCCCACGTCCACGCCGGCACATTGCGGGCCACTTCGATGACCACACGCGGCGTGCCCAGGTGGTCGGGTTCGATGTAGTGCAGCTGGTTGCCGTTGGCGATCAGGCCCACCGGGAGATCGTCCAGCCAGATCGCCTGCTGTAGGGCAGTCCCGGTGTTGTCGTAGTCGCCCAGCCAATGGCCGGCTTCATCGTAGAGCGTGTAGGTGTTGGCGGTGCCGGCGTACTTGCGGACCTGTTCGCCCTTGCCGTTGTAGGCATAGCTGCGCTGCACGATGGCGTTCTGTTTGACCTGGGCCATTCTTCCTGTGTCATCGAACACGAACTCCTTGGCCGTGCCGCCGATGGCGGTGGTGTTGCCGGCGGCATCGTAGCTGCGGGCGGTGGCGCCCACCTGGCTCAGGCGATGGCTGGTGGACGGATAGGTATAGGCCTGGGTGCCGCTGGCATTGGTGAAGCTCTGGCGGTTGCCGGTGGCGTCGTAGGCGTAGCTTTCGATGGCCACGTCGGTGGGGCCGTCCTTGAACGCGGTCAGCCGGCTCAGGGCGTCGTAGTCGAACTTCACTAGCGGCGTGGCACTGGCCGCCGGGGTCAGCTGGGTCAGGTTGCCGACCGGGTCGTACTGGAAGCCGACCGACAGGCCGCCCACGCCCGTGTCCTGGATGGCCGTGGGCTGGTAGTTCTGGTTGAGCGGACGCAACAGCTGCCGGCCGTTGCCATAGGTCCAACCGGCGACCGGGCCGAACGGGTGGTAGCTGGCCTGGTTCAACAACACCTCAGGGGCGGCGCCGGCCCGCTGCACCTCGACCTGAGTGGTGCGGCCTTGGGCATCGCGGGTGTAGGCCACCACCGCACCATCCGGATAGGTCACGCTGCTCAGCTGCCCGGCCAGCGTGTAGGCGTAGCGCACGGTAAGGGCCACCCCGTTGGTGGTCTGCACTTTGCGCACCAGATGGCCGAAGCGGTCATAGCAGTACTGGGTGCTGCCGCTGGCATCGCTCAGCTGGGTCAGGCGGCCGGCGGAGAAGGTTTCCCCACTCTGGCAAGCGGTCTGTGTGGTGTCGTAGACATAACCCACGTTGAGGCTGGGAGTGGCGTAGGCGATGCCGGTCAGCCGGTTCAGCACATCGTAGCTGTAGGTGCTGGTCTGGCCCCGCGCATCGGTCTGCGTGGCGCGGTTGCCGGCACTGTCGTAGGTGTAGCCGGTGGTGCCGGTATCGGGACTGACCAACTGGGTCAGATCGCCCAGACCGTTGTAGGTGTAATTGGTGTTCAGGCCCTTCGGATCGGTGACCTGAGTCAGATTGTCTTGGGCGTCGTAGGCGAACTGGGTCTGGGCCGCGATGCCGCCCACGTTCTGCAGGGTACGGCTCAGACGATTGAGCGGATCGTAGTCGTTGTCGGTGATCCGGCCCAATGCATCGGTGACGGTGTTGGTATTGCCGTTGGCGTCATAGGTGAAGTCGGTCGGGTTGGCCTGGGCATCGGCCTGGGTCTGCAGCTGGCCCAGCTGGTTGTACACCCGCGACAGGGTGCGCTTGAGCACGTTGCCCGGGTCCTGGGTGTCTTCCTGGGTACGGTTGCCGGCATTGTCCAGC
>DASVNG010000021.1:0-34746 GCA_036383995.1 Pseudoxanthomonas sp. | reverse complement strand
CAGATAGGCGACGCTACGCTCGCACTCAAGCCAAGACGGCTAAGTGCAGGCGGCGACATGGAAGAGCTGAGCGAGTTCGTATTCTTTCGCGCCCTCTACGATTTCATTCATAGCGAAATAGACGAGTTCGCCATCGATCTGTTGGCCCGGACCATGGCGTTGGTCAGCACCGCGGCCTTGAGCGTGTTGACGCTGTGGATCCTGATCCGCGGTTACCGCATCGTCACCGGCCAGTCGCCTCAGCCGATGATGGGTCTGGTCGTCGACACGTTGCGCACCACGCTGATCCTCGGCTTGGCCTGCGGCATGTCTCTGGGCGGCTCCACGCTCTACGAATTGCTGGGCAGCGATCTGCCCAACGAAATCTCCCGCGTGGTGACCGGCGATGCGGCGCCGATCAACGAACAGATCGACCGCAATCTGGCCTTGATGCAGATTGCCGTGGGCCGCATCGACGCGCTGGACGTCATGGGCGATACCACGCTGGACGCTGCCAAGGGCCGCGCCTCGTGGTTCGCCGGCCTGGGCACGGCCGGGCCGGCGATGAGCGGCGGTTCCCTGTTGTTGATGAACCAGATCGCCCTGGCCTTGTTCATCGGCCTGGGGCCGTTGTTCGTCCTGAGCTTGTTGTTTGAGCAGACCAAGGGGCTGTTCGGCAAATGGCTGTATTTCGGCATCGGCACGATGTTCTCGCTGGCGGTGCTGAGCGTGATAGTCGGTATCTCCCTGGACATGGTGCTGAAGGTAGGGGCCGCGTTCTGGACCAGCGGCGTGCTCATGGGCAGCGCCGATGGCCTGACCAGTCTGGCCATGCAGCAGGGCTGCCTGGGGTTGGTGCTGACCATCTTGATCCTCAGCGCTCCGCCGATGGCGGCGCAGTTCTTCAATGGGGTGTTGGGGAATTTCAGTCCGTTCTCGGCGTTTGGGGGTGGGGGCAGACAGAATCAGCCACAATCCGATAGTCCCGCATATTCCAGTAGTGAACCTGATACGGCGACGGCGTCACCAGTCTTGGCATTCCGACACAGCCCCTCTGGTGTCCTCCAAGAAGGAATTGGAGATGAGATCAAACGCACCCCAGAAGCGACGACCGATGACTTCCGGGAGAGATACCCCAACGCGTTGGCATCCAATAGCCTGATAGGAGGCGGCGACGCCTTGCCGGCGGCATCAATGCTGGTTGCGATGGGAGTAGTTGCGACCGCGCAAGATGGCTATCTGCGGGACCTGATCTCGCCTGAAAAACTGCAAGGATTACTGGCCTTTCAAGAGGACGTCAGACAGCGTCACCCCTCGGACAGCGACTACGCCGCAGCGCGCAGAGCGACCAGCGACGGGTTCAATGCGGAAATAAGCTCAGCGGCCGAAGCCTACGCCAAAAGGGTCGCCACCGATCCCGACATGCCGATGCAAGAGAAATACGACCGTCTATACGGGATGGGTGCCAAAGCAGGGTCCGCCGGTGTTCGGCTTGGAATTGACTATCCAGAGCATGGGCCGATCGGTGGTGAGGCAGACTCTATCGGTCGAAAGACCATCGACACTTACAACCTCTACAACCCCAGCACCCCCACCACGATCTACGTGGAGAGCGCATCGGATGCTGCCCTGCACTTGAGGAATCTGTTAGGCGTGGGCAAGGATGCGGATATCAGCCACATGATACTTAATCATAATCCCAACGAGGCGTACTCAAGCAGTGGGCAGTTCGCGATTCGCAACGAGGATCACCGAAAGCGCAACGATCTTGTCGGTCAAGTGATTCAGCAGCGAGGTGTTTTGGAGGCACTGCCAGACGCAATTTCCAAGCATACCTTCGAGTCCGTGGACAACTTTGCGCATGGAGGCGAGCGTGGGCAGAGGTGGGCAGACAAGCAAATTCAAGATGAGCAGCCCTTCGTTGCCAGGAAGGAGTCAAAGACTCGAGCGGGAAGGGATGTAGTGAAAGCAGTTGTTGGCATTGGCATGGAGGCTCGCACTGTCGCTAACGAGCCCTATATAACGATTGATGTCTTCGCTTCCAAGGAAGATCCCGGCAAGCGATATTTTGAGATTAGAAAATATGCATATGATGCGCGTGTCAACGATTTCGTGGAGAGGGCACCACTAACAAATGAAAATACTATACAAAGTCTTCTTCACCCGGACCGCTAGCCTAACTCTACTTATCGTAGGGGCTCTTAGCGCGTGCGGAAAGATTGGCGAACATCCCCCCTCGCCTTTCTTTGAATACGATGATGGACACGATGAGAAAGCATTAAGCCTCGCTATTGATGATCTTGACACCAAATATGATTTGCCATCACGTCTTTTTATTGCCCAATACTATCTCTCCAGGTACATGCGGACTGGTGACGCCTCGAACGCAGCAAATCTCAAGAAATATTACCGAGGGGTGGGGTCACTAGAAGACCTGTCCAGGTCAAACAAGGTCTATGACGAGCTGATGTGGTTGGGAAAATATCTGGACGCTGCCATTTTACTGTATGTCGACAAGAAGCCAGACGCAGCCAAGACATTGCTCGATAGCTATTGTCCGATGTCAGACTTTAATAAAAAGATGGGATGCCACGCCGATCATATTGAGTATTTCGATGACAGCGCACAAACGAGCCTCAGTCGCGACAACCTTGAGAAGGCGTTTATCCAAATATCAGTGGTCGGCGATGTTTATCATTATGAAGGAGCTGTGGGTCATGCTTTATGGCTATTGGCCCAGTACGACGTGGCCTACGCCGAGAAGCGTGCCGAATCCTTCAGGGCAAGAAACCCTTGGAATGATTTCGTGATGACAGAATACTGTCATGTGGCGGATCAGTACCGTGACTCCGCCGTGGAAGACCACGAGAAGTACGCGGCCGCCTACAATCGCTCCAACTGTCGGTTGTATGTCGATTCAACCCCTACAGGGTTGCCTGAATAAGGCGTTTCTTGAAAGCAATGCTTTGCATCGGATCAATCTGCTATCTAAGAATTGAATCAAATGAGAAGAATATCCACGCTTCTATTCTTGGCAGTTGTCGTCGCCATAGTCGTATTGTCCGGATGCTTCATGCGGCAGCATAAAATCGACAGCAAAGAGCAGAGGGCTGCTGATGCGGCTGCTGCGGCTGCAGATGCGATTTCCAAAGTGCTAGCCGCAGAAGCGGCTCCACGCATTGCGGCGGAGCAGAAAAAGAATGAACAAGAATGTGCAGCCAACTCGGTGCCGGTTCGTAGAGGGATGCTAAGCGCGCTTGTGGTTAAAAAGGCCTCCCTGTACCGGGAGGCGTCAAGTCAATCTAAGGCCATCGCATCTTTGATGCCGGGTGAGCAAGTCAAAGTAGAGGAGTCCTCGCCTGAGACATTGGCCAGCGATGGACAACGGTGGGGACATGTTGAGACGAATCGCTTGGTTGACTGTTCGCCACATCGAAACATCACAGGATGGCTGGACAAGGCCGCCGTTGTAGAAGCAAAAGACTTTAAGCCGGTCAATCGATGGAATGGCCCTGCACGATTAGATGTCGAGGCTGGAGACTGGGTAGGAAGCTACTATTTTGCCGCAGACGGCACGTACCGAAGCGACGAGTATCGGGGGAAGCTATATCAGCATGGCGATGTTGTCATGGGGCGCGCAGAGTTGGATGGACAGGAAATGCTGGATGTCTTTCTCTGGGTTGAGGGTAAAGGTATTTGCTGGGAATTCGATCTAACGTATTGCCAGAGGTAGCGTATAAAAAGACACCCTTCTCCTATTTCTACAAATTTCGCACTTTCATGGACTGATTTAACATGGATGTAGATAACGACCACTTCACCTTGTTTCTTCCCGAGGATTGGACTGGCAAGAAAGAAGATGATCCCGAGCAACACATTTTTCATTCGGTGATACGGGGCGCCCATCTGACAATCTCCAGTGCCATCATAGATTTCGGTCACAAGAGTACTGACGAAATTGCTGATAAATTGCTGGAAGTGCGGCATAAGGCCGAAATAGAGCTAGCATCGGACCGTAAGGTGTTTCTAAGTAACCCTTGGTCAACGGTATTCGCAGCAGATGATGTGGTTCAGGTTAATTATTTTGGATACGACAGCTTTGATCGTTACTTTTTTTTCACAGGGTTCGTTGAAAAATTTCGCATAATCAGCATTACCGGGGAATTGATTCAGGGCGATCACTCTTCTCTGGAGAAATTCTTTCAAGAAACCTTGGGTAGCTTTCGCTTCAAGAGATTCGAGATGGAGAATGAATGAAAGAGACGGAGGCAGGTGAGGTTGCTTGATTGCCTTAGTCACTGCGCAAAGATCAAGATGGATCCCAGCGTTCGCTGGGATGACGATTCCTGAGGACGACGATTAATAGGGACGACTGCTTGGGATGGCGAGACCTCGCAAGGTGGGCCTTAGCCCACCATTGCCATGGATCAGATTGCATTGACGTCGGAACCAAAGGCGGTGCGCCGAGACCTAACTATCAGGACGGATTTATCAGCAACCACTGGCACAGCCAGCGAAGACAGATCATTTATGCCCGGACATCAAAACCTGCCGTCATCCTGGTACGTCTACCTGATCGAATGCCGCGACGGCAGCCTATACACGGCATAGCGGTCGACGTGGCGCTGCGCTACGCGAAGCATGCGGCGGGAAAGGGAGCCCGCTATACCCGCGCGCATCCGCCGCTGCGGCTGTTGGGCCAATGCGCATACCCCGGCCGCGCCGAAGCCAGCCGGGCCGAATACCGCATCAAACGGCTCTCGTCCGCACAGAAGCAGGAGTTGTGCGATGGCTGGAAGCCGGAAGCAAGCGAACTGACCGGCTGCGTTAGTGACGTAGCCCGGGTAGAGCGCAGCGAAACCCAGGGCTTTTAATCTGGCGCAGAACTGTTCTGTGTGACCGACCCACTTCGGCGGGTCTTTCTATAGGGGAATCTTATGGTTTTCAAACTTCCAGCGAAGCCAGATCGCCCTTCTGCTCCAACCACGCCTTGCGGTCGGAAGCGCGCTTCTTGGCCAGCAGCATGTCCATCAGCGAACGCGTGCCGCTGTCGTCGTCGTTGGTCAGCTGCACCAACCGCCGCGTGTCCGGATGGATGGTGGATTCGCGCAGCTGCGAGGGGTTCATTTCGCCCAGACCCTTGAAGCGGGTGACGTTGACCGCGCCCTTGAGCTTCTCGCGCTCGATCTTCTCCAGCAACAAGCGCTTCTCTTCCTCGTCCAGCGCGTAGAACACCTGCTTGCCCACGTCCACGCGGAACAAGGGCGGCATGGCCACGAAAATGTTGCCGGCGTGCACGAGCGCGGGGAAATGCTTGAGAAACAACGCAGTCAGCAGCGTAGCGATATGCAAGCCGTCGGAGTCCGCATCGGCCAGGATCACCACCTTGCCGTAGCGCAGGCCGGTGATGTCGTCCTTGCCCGGATCGCAGCCGATGGCCACGGCCAGGTCGTGCACTTCGTTGGAAGCCAGTACGCCGCCGGAAGCCACTTCCCAGGTGTTGAGGATCTTGCCGCGTAGCGGCAGGATCGCCTGGAAATCCTTGTCGCGCGCCTGCTTGGCGCTGCCGCCGGCCGAGTCGCCTTCCACCAGGAACAATTCGGTGCGCGAGAGGTCCTGCGAAATGCAGTCGGCCAACTTGCCGGGCAGGGCAGGGCCCTGGGTGATTTTCTTGCGCACGATCTGCTTTTCGGTCTTCAGGCGCGCGCTGGCGCGTTCGATCGCCAGCTGGGCGATGCGCTCGCCGAAATCGGTGTGCTGGTTGAGCCAAAGCGAGAACGCATCGTGCGCGGCGCCTTCGATGAAACCGGCGGCCTGGCGCGAACTCAAACGTTCCTTGGTCTGGCCGCTGAACTGCGGGTCGGTCATCTTCAGCGACAGCACGAAGGCCGCGCGGTCCCACACGTCTTCCGGCGCCAGTTTCACGCCGCGCGGCAGCAGGTTGCGGAAATCGCAGAACTCGCGCAGCGCATCGGTCAGGCCGCTGCGCAGGCCGTTGACGTGGGTGCCGTGCTGGGCGGTGGGAATCAGGTTGACGTAGCTTTCCTGCACCAGCTCGCCTTCGGGAATCCAGGACACGGCCCAGTCCACGATCTCGCTCTGCTTGGACAACTGGCCGACGAACAATTCCGGCGGCAGCAGTTCGCGCCCGCTCAGCTCGCCCAACAGGTAGTCGCGCAGGCCGTCGGCGTAGTGCCACTCGTCGCGCTCGCCGCTGGCTTCGTCGAACAGCTTCACGGTCAGGCCCGGGCAGAGCACGGCCTTGGCGCGCAGCAGGTGCTTCAGTGCGCGCAGGTTGTACTTGGCGGTGTCGAAGTATTTCGGGTCCGCCCAGAAGCGCAACCGTGTGCCGGTGTTTTTCTTGCCCACGCTGCCGACTATTTCCAGCTTGGAAGCCGCGTCGCCGTCGCGGAATTCCATGCGGTATTCGTTGCCGTCGCGCTTGATGAACAGCTCGACCTTCTTCGACAGCGCATTGACCACGCTCACGCCCACGCCATGCAGGCCGCCGCTGAAGGTGTAGTTGCGGTTGTTGAACTTGCCGCCGGCATGCAGGCGGGTGAGGATCAGTTCCACGCCCGAGATCTTCTCTTCCGGATGGATGTCCACCGGCATGCCGCGGCCGTCGTCGCTGACCTGGCAGCTGCCGTCCTTGAACAGGATCACCTCGATCTCGCCGGCATGGCCGGCCAACGCTTCGTCCACGGCGTTGTCGATGACTTCCTGGGCCAGATGGTTGGGCCGGGTGGTGTCGGTGTACATGCCTGGACGGCGTTTGACCGGGTCCAGGCCGGAAAGGACTTCGATATCGGCGGCGTTGTAACGGGTATTCATGGATTGGGCGGTTTTTTTCTTGGGCCACTACAGCCCCGAAGTGTGCGGCTTGGGGTCTTTTTTTGCACGTTCAGTAGCAGGTGGGTTGCAGTGGACTATGTTTCGCGCGACCGGCAAGGGTGTCTTGGCTCGACTCGCCCCTGGCCGGCGGCAAACGGAGAACCCCCATGAACAAACGCACCCTTATCCTCCTTGGCGCCATCGCCGCCGCACTGACCGCCACCGCGGCTTTTGCCCAGTCCAAGGCCAATTCCAACGCCGACCAGACCGCCAACGCGTCCGGGCAAGAGAAATCCGACGCCGACAAGAAGGCCGAGCGCCGCGCCCAGAACGAGGCCGCAGCGGCCGCCCGGGCCAAGGCCAAGGGCGAAAGCGGCAAGAAATCGGACACGGAAGAAGAAGAGGAAGAGCGTAAGCCCTGATCCGCGGCGCTCCGGCAACGCTTATCGGGCCGAATAGGCCCACGCATGCCCCGCTTGGTCGGGGCGTGCGGTTTTAACGGGTCCGCTGCCAATCCGCTTTGTACATGAGGGGGCCAACCGGTAAACTATGGCTTTCCGGGAGGCCTCGAGCCATGACCCCCCTGATTTTCGTTACCGGCGGTGTAGTGTCCTCGCTTGGCAAGGGCATCGCCGCCGCTTCGCTTGCCTCCATCCTTGAAGCCCGTGGCCTGCGGGTCACGATGATGAAGCTGGACCCCTACATCAACGTCGACCCGGGCACCATGAGCCCGTTCCAGCACGGCGAGGTCTACGTCACCGACGACGGCGCCGAAACCGACCTGGATCTGGGCCACTACGAGCGCTTCGTGCGCACGCGCCTGAGCCGCAAGAACTCCATCACCACCGGCCGTATCTACGAGAACGTGATCCGCAAGGAGCGTCGGGGCGACTACCTGGGCGCCACCGTGCAGGTGATTCCGCACGTCACCGACGAAATCAAGCGCTGCATCGACGACGCCACCGCCGGTTTCGACGTGGCCCTGGTGGAAATCGGCGGCACCGTGGGCGATATCGAGTCGCTGCCGTTCCTGGAAGCGATCCGCCAGATCCGCACCGAGCGCGGCCAGGAGAAGGCGCTGTTCATGCACCTGACCCTGGTGCCGTACATCGCCGCGGCCGGCGAGCTGAAGACCAAGCCCACCCAGCACTCGGTGAAGGAACTGCGCTCCATCGGTATCCAGCCCGACGTGCTGCTGTGCCGCAGCGAGCAGCCGTTGCCGGATTCCGAACGCCGCAAAATCGCCTCCTTCACCAACGTGCCGGAACGCGCCGTGATCACCGCGCGCGATGTGGACGTGCTGTACAAAATTCCGCTGGAACTCCACGAACAGCAGCTCGACCAGATCGTGGTCAACCAGCTGAAGCTGCCGGTGACCGGCCCGGCCGATCTTTCCGAGTGGGAAGCGGCGGTCGACGCCACGCTCAATCCGCTGGATGAAGTGACCATCGCCGTGGTCGGCAAATACGTGGACCACAAGGACGCCTACAAGTCGGTCGGTGAAGCGCTGAAACACGGCGGCCTACGTCAGCGCACGCGGGTCAACCTGAAATGGTTGGAAGCGCAAGAACTGGAAGCCGGCGACATGGCGGCCTTGCAGGACGTGGACGGCATCCTGGTGCCCGGCGGTTTCGGCGATCGCGGCTTCGAAGGCAAAGTGGTCACCGCGCAATACGCACGCGAACACGGCGTACCGTATTTCGGCATCTGCTACGGCATGCAGGCCGCGGTGGTGGACTACGCCCGCAACGTGCTGGGCTTGGCCGACGCCAACAGCACCGAGAACGACAAGCAGTCCCCGCACCCGGTGATCGGTCTGATCACCGAATGGCGTACCGCCGCCGGCGAAGTCGAGAAGCGCGACGAGCGCAGCGACCTGGGCGGCAGCATGCGCCTGGGCCTGCAGGAAGCGCGGCTGAAGCCGGGCACGCTGGCACGCGAGCTGTACGGCAAGGACGTGGTGGCCGAACGCCACCGCCACCGCTACGAATTCAACAACCGCTACCGCACCCAGCTGGAAGACGCCGGTCTGGTGATTTCCGCCAAGTCCATGGACGATCTGCTGGTGGAAATGATCGAACTGCCGCGCGGCCAGCATCCGTGGTTCCTGGCTTGCCAGGCGCATCCGGAATTCCTTTCCACTCCGCGCGACGGGCATCCGCTGTTTGTCGGTTTCATCCGCGCTGCGCGGGAGATGAAAGCAGGTGGGAAGTTGTTGAAGGAAGCGCGGGCGTGAAGCTTCCGGCTCTATTCCCTTCTCCCATCGGGAGAAGGTGCCCCGAAGGGGCGGATGAGGGTGCGGCGAAGTCACGAACGCCTGAACATTCGCTATTTCGCCGTACCCTCACCCCAACCCCTCTCCCGATGGGAGAGGGGCTTCTTCAGCGGGAAACTGTATGAAACTCTGTGACTTCGAAGTCGGCTTGGACCAGCCCTTCTTCCTCATCGCCGGCCCCTGCGTCATCGAATCGATGCAGCTGCAGCTGGATGTCGCCGGCAAGCTGAAGGAGATCACCGGCAAGCTGGGCATCAACTTCATCTTCAAGTCCAGCTTCGACAAGGCCAACCGCACCTCCGGCACCAGCTTCCGCGGCCCCGGCCTGGAAGAGGGTTTGAAGGTGCTGGCCGAAGTGAAGAAACAGATCGGCGTGCCGGTGCTGACCGACGTGCACGAATACACCCCGCTGGACGAAGTGGCTTCGGTGGTCGATGTGCTGCAGACGCCCGCGTTCCTGTGCCGCCAGACCGACTTCATCCACAAGGTCGCCAGCGCCGGCCGGCCGGTCAACATCAAGAAGGGCCAGTTCCTCTCGCCCTGGGAAATGAAGCACGTCACCAACAAGGCCAAGGCCACCGGCAACGAGCAGATCATGGCCTGCGAACGCGGCGCCAGCTTCGGCTACAACAATCTCGTTTCCGACATGCGCTCGCTCAGCGTGATGCGCGACACCGGCTGCCCGGTGGTGTTCGACGCCACCCATTCGGTGCAATTGCCTGGCGGCATGGACGGCAAGTCCGGCGGCCAGCGCGAATTCGTGCCGGTGCTGTCGCGCGCGGCGATGGCGGTGGGCATCGCCGGCATCTTCATGGAAACGCACCCCAAGCCGGAAGAAGCGCTCTCCGATGGTCCCAATGCGTGGCCGCTGGGCAAGATGGAAGCGCTGCTGGAAACATTGATGGCGCTGGACAGCATTACCAAGAAGAACGGTTTCCTCGAATCCTCCCTCTGACTCGACACTCGACCCCATGACCTCAATCGCCAAGATCCACGCCCGCGAAATCCTCGACAGCCGCGGTAATCCCACCCTCGAAGCGGAAGTCACCCTGGAGGACGGCTCCTTCGGCCGTGCCATGGTGCCTTCGGGCGCTTCCACCGGTTCCAAGGAAGCGGTGGAGCTGCGCGACGGCGACAAGACCCGCTACCTGGGCAAGGGCGTGCAGCACGCCGTGGGCAACGTCAACGGCGCCATCGCCACGGCATTGAAGGGTTTCGACGCCGCCGACCAGGAAGGGCTGGACCGCCGCCTGATCGATATCGACGGCACCGAAAACAAGGGCCGCCTGGGCGCCAACGCGCTGCTCGGCGTTTCCCTGGCCAATGCGCATGCGGTGGCCGCGTCGAAGAAAATGCCGCTGTGGCAGCACCTGGCCAATGGCGATGACGTGGTGCTGCCGGTGCCGATGATGAACATCATCAACGGCGGCGCGCATGCGGACAACAACGTGGACTTCCAGGAGTTCATGGTGTTGCCGGTGGGCTTCGATACCTTCGCCGAGTCCCTGCGCGCGGGTACCGAGATATTCCATTCGCTCAAGTCGGTGCTGAAAGGCCACGGCCTGAGCACGGCGGTCGGCGACGAAGGCGGTTTCGCCCCGGATTTCCGCAGCAATGTGGAAGCGCTGGACACCATCTTGGAAGCCATCGGCAAGGCCGGCTACAAAGCGGGCGAGGACGTGCTGCTGGGACTGGATGTGGCCTCCACGGAGTTCTTCGAGAACGGCAAGTACCACCTGATGGGCGAAGGCAAGCGCCTGACCAGCGAGCAATTCGTGGATTTCCTGGCCGATTGGGCCGCCGAGTATCCGATCATCACCATCGAGGACGGCCTGGCCGAGGACGATTGGGCCGGCTGGAAGCTGCTGACCGAGCGCATAGGCAAGAAAGTGCAGCTGGTCGGCGACGATCTGTTCGTCACCAATCCGAAGATCTTCAAGCAAGGCATCGAGTCCGGCACCGCCAACGCGATCCTGATCAAGGTCAACCAGATCGGCACGCTGACCGAAACCCTGGAGGCCGTTTCCATGGCCCACCACGCCAATTACGCGGCGATCATTTCGCACCGTTCCGGGGAGACCGAGGACACCACCATCGCCGACATCGCGGTGGCCACCACCGCTACCCAGATCAAGACCGGTTCGTTGTGCCGCAGCGACCGCGTCGCCAAGTACAACCAACTGCTGCGGATCGAGGAAGCGCTGGGCAAAAAGGCGCGTTACGCCGGCCGCGACGCTTTCGTGTCGTTGAAGCGGTAAGCGATGCGGCGCCTGGCGTGGCCACTGCTGGTGCTGGCGCTGCTGTTCGGATGGCTGCAGTACCGGTTGTGGTTCAGCGAGGGCAGCTGGGGCGAAGTGACCGGGCTGCAGAATCAGGTGGCGCACCAGAAGCGCGATAACGAAGGCTTGAAGGAACGCAACAATGCCCTGGCCGCAGAAGTCGAGGACCTCAAGTCGGGCGAAGAAGCGGTCGAAGAGCGCGCACGCAGCGAACTGGGCATGATCAAGCCGGGCGAGAAGTTCTACCGCGTGGTGGAACCGCCCACCGCGCCCGCGCCGGTTGCCGAAGAAACCGCCGCGCCGCAGGCGGAGCAAGGCCGCTGATGCCCGGCATCTGGGTGGTGGTGCCCGCCGCCGGACGCGGCACCCGTTTCGGCGCCGAGATTCCCAAGCAGTACTTGAGCGTCGGCGGACGACCGTTGATCGCCTACACGCTGACGGCCCTGTTCGCGCATCCGGCGGTGGAAGGAGCGGTGGTGGCGCTGTCGGAGAACGATGCGGACTGGCCGGGCTGGGACAGCTTCAGCGGTAAACCGATCCTGACCTGCATCGGCGGCGCCACCCGCGCCGGGTCGGTGCTGGCCGCGCTCAATGCGCTGCCGGCCGAGGTCAGGGCCGACGACTTCGTGCTGGTGCACGATGCGGCCCGGCCCAACCTGGGCCAGGACGATCTGCAGCAACTGCTGGAGCGCGGCCGCAACGACCCGGTGGGTGCGATCCTGGCCGCACCGGTGCGCGATACCTTGAAACGCGCTGGCGACGACGGCGGCATCGACGGCACCGAACCGCGGCAACGGCTGTGGCGTGCGCTGACCCCGCAATTGTTCCGGCGCCTGCAGCTGTCGCGCGCGCTGGAAGAAGCCGGCAAGGCGGGCGTCGAGGCCACCGACGAATCCATGGCCATGGAACTGCAGGGTTTGCGGCCGTTGCTGATCGAAGGCAGCGAGGACAATTTCAAGATCACCACGCCGGCCGATCTGGCGCGCTTCGAGTTCATACTTTCGCAACGCGCGCAGTGACGGCGACGGACGCGAGCCGTTCGATATCCCCATGGAACCAAAGACATGCCTGATCCAACCCACATCCGCATCGGCCAGGGCATCGACGTCCACGCCTTCGCCACGGGCGACCACCTCATGCTCGGCGGCGTGCGCGTGCCGCACGACCGCGGCGTGGAAGCGCACAGCGATGGCGATGTGGTCCTGCATGCGCTGTGCGACGCGATGCTGGGCGCGCTGGCGATGGGCGATATCGGCAGGCATTTCCCTCCGTCCGATCCGCAATGGAAAGGGGCCGACAGCCGCTCGTTCCTTCGCCATTGCAATAGCTTGATCGGCGGAAAAGGCTGGAAGGTGGGCAATGCGGACATTACCGTGATCTGCGAACAGCCCAAAGTCGGACCGCATGCGGATGCGATGCGCGCGCTGATCGCCGCCGACCTGGGCATCGATGCGGACGCGGTCAGCGTAAAGGCCACCACCAGCGAGAAACTGGGCTTCACCGGACGCGGCGAAGGCATCGCCGCGCAAGCCGTGGTGTTGCTGGTCCGCAACGCGTGACCCAGCCGTTGCCCAGCGCCTTCGGCGCGCCGGTGCTGCGCGCCCGCATCCGCACCGTTGCAGAGGATTTCTTCGTCGAGGAACTCGCAGGCTTCGAGCCCAGCGGGGAAGGCGAACACCTGCTGTTGACCATCGAAAAACGAGGCCTCAACACCACCGCGGTGGCCAAGCGTCTGGCCCAATGGGCCGGCGTGCCGGAGATGGCCATCGGCTACGCAGGCATGAAGGACAGGCACGCGGTGACCCGTCAGCGCTTCAGCGTGCACCTGCCCAAGCGCATCGCGCCGGATCCGGCGTCGCTGCGGTCAGAAGATCTGGCTGTGACCCATTCGGCATGGCACAACCGCAAGTTGCCGCGCGGCGCGCTGGCTGGAAACCGTTTCGTGCTGGTCTTGCGCGACGTGGCGGGCGAACCTGCGCTGATTGAGGAGCGTCTACGGCAGATCGCCGCCCGCGGCCTGCCCAACTGGTTCGGCGAACAGCGCTTCGGCCGGGGCGGCGACAATGTCGAATCGGCGCTGTCGATGTTCGCGGGACGCCGTGTTCGCCATGACCAGCGTTCGATCCTGTTGTCGGCGGCGCGTTCGGAACTTTTCAACCGCGCGCTGGCCGCGCGCGTGCGCGATGGCAGCTGGGATGCGGGGCTGGAAGGGGAGGTGTGGACGCTGGCGGGCAGCCGCAGCGTGTTCGGTCCGGAACCCTGGAGCGAAGCGCTGGCCGCGCGTCTGGCACGTTTCGATATCCACCCCAGCGGGCCGTTGTGGGGCGCCGGCGAGCTTCGCAGTACGGCGCGCTGCGCCGAGGTGGAGCGATCGGCCATGGACGGTGAAGATGCGCTCGCCTTGCGCAAAGGCCTGGAGAAGGCAGGGCTGAAGCAGGAGCGCCGCGCGCTGCGTCTGGTCGCCGAAGGGCTCAGCTGGAACTGGACTGAAGAAGCCGGGCTATCGCTGGCGTTCTCGCTGCCGCCCGGCTGTTACGCCACCGCTTTGCTGCAAGAACTCGGAGAAATCTCCGATGCGGCCCGTAATTGACGCCGTTCGTCGGAAAGCCTTAGCGGGTACTGGAACGCCAGCAGGCGCGGCGTATAAGCCGAATTGACGTCCGGAGTATTTTTCGGAGCATACGCCGGCCGCCATGGAGTTCTGACTTTTCGAATCGGAGGGTGTCATGAAGACTCTTTTGAGAATCTCGACCTTGTCGCTCGGAATTCTGTTGCTGGCGGGTTGCGCAAGCACGCGGACAGCGTACCGCCCCATGCCGCCGGTACCGGGGTCCACCGTGACCGACGACAGGTATGTGGCGATCGTCGAGCATGTCGCTAGGCAGCGTGGGGCAAAGGTGATGTGGGTCAACCCGCCCACGAAAAAAATACCTAAGGTGGCAGTCGTCGAGTAATACGGACACGGCGCAAGCGTCAGCGCCTGGCCAGCAATGCCACCACGGCGCCGGTACCGCCCTGCGCGGCCGGCGCGGAATGGAATGCGAGTATGTCGGCGCGTTGCCTCAATACGCGGTCGACCAGATTCTTGAGCACCGGCGGGCCGCCGTCGTCGCGTTGGCCCTTGCCGTGGATGATGCGCACGCAGCCGAAATCGTGGGCGTGCGCCTCGGCCAGGAAATGCCTCAGCATCGATTCGGCCTGTAGCATGGTGGCGCCGTGCAGGTCCAGTTCGTCCTGCGCCGAGAAACGCCCGCGCTTCAATCGCTGGAAGACCGCAGGCGGCACCGAATCGCGCCGATAACTCAGGGTGTCGCCCGCCGCCAGGGCCGACAGATCGTCCAGCCCGCGCTGGAATTCGCTGCGCGCCTCGCGCTCATCGCGTTCGGCCATGCGTGCGGCGGGCCGGGGTTTGGGTTTGCCGGGAGCCGGGACCGATTCCGGCAATCGTTTGATGGGTCCTATCGCTTCGCGGAACAGCGCGGCATCGTCATCGTCGTCGGGAGGCGTTGGCATGCCTGCAGGTTAGCGGCATCGGGGCGGGGTGCAAGAGCGTGCGGTATCATGGGACCGTACTTGAGGAACCCCATGCGCGTACTTGTTAGTAACGACGACGGCGTAGACGCCCCCGGCATTCGAATCCTTGCGGAAGGCCTGCGCAGCGCCGGCCACGAAGTCCTGGTGGTCGCGCCCGACCGCGACCGCTCCGGCGCCAGCAATTCGCTGACCCTGGATCTGCCCATCCGCATCAAGAAGCTGGACGAGCAGACCTGGCGCGTGGCCGGCACGCCCACCGATTGCGTGCATCTGGCGCTGACCGGCATGCTGGAAATAGAACCCGATATCGTCGTGTCCGGCATCAACAACGCCGCCAACCTGGGCGACGACGTGATCTATTCGGGCACCGTGTCGGCGGCGATGGAAGGGCGTTTCCTGGGCCTGCCCGCGGTCGCCATGTCGCTGGTCACCGCCGATCACAAAGCCAACCATTTCGCGACCGCCGCGCGCGCCGCGGTGGAGATCGTGGCCCGGCTGAAATCCGATCCGCTGCCGGCCGACACCATCCTCAACGTCAACGTGCCCGATCTGCCGTGGGACGAAATCGCCGGCTTCGAAGTCACCCGCCTGGGCAACCGTCACCGTTCCGAGGCCTGTCTGCCGCAGCCCGATCCGCGCGGCGGCACGGTGTACTGGATCGGCCCGGCCGGGCAGGAACAGGACGCCGGCCCGGGCACGGATTTCCATGCGGTGCGCACCGGTTTCATTTCCATCACCCCGATCCATGTGGACCTGACCCGCTATCAGGCGCTGGAAAAAGTCGCCAGTTGGGTCGGTGGCCTGAGCGCTTCGCTGGAGGCATCGGCGTGACCCCAAGGTTGCGTGAGGCCGTGGGCCAGGGCATGACTTCCCAGCGGGTTCGCGACCGTCTGGTGGAGCGTCTGCGCGAAACCGGAATCCGCGACGAGAACGTGCTCAATGCGGTGCGTACGGTGCCGCGCCATCTGTTCGTCGACGAAGCGCTGGCGACCCGCGCCTACGAAGACACCGCCTTGCCCATCGGCCATAGCCAGACCATTTCCCAGCCGTGGGTGGTGGCGCGCATGACCGAAGCGCTGCTGCTGAATGCGTCGCCGAAGAAGGTGCTGGAGATAGGCACCGGTTCCGGTTACCAGGCCGCCATCCTGGCCGCGTTGGGCCTGGAGGTATACACGGTGGAACGCATCGGCGACCTGTTGCGGCAGGCGCGCAAGCGCTTGCGCCAATTGGGCTTGAACGTGCGCAGCAAGCACGACGACGGACGCATCGGCTGGCCCGAGCATGCGCCCTTCGATGCGATCATCGTCACCGCCGCCGCGCCCGCGCTGGTGAATGCGTTGATCGACCAACTCGCGGTCGGCGCGCGTCTGGTCGCGCCGGTAGGTGGCGCTTCCTCGCAATCGCTGATCAAGCTGACCAAGCGCGAAGACGGCGGCGTGGACGAAGAGGTGCTGGCGCCGGTGGTGTTCGTTCCGCTGCTTTCCGGCACCCTGGATTGAACCCGTGAAAATCTTCGGACCTCTGTATGCGCGCGCCATCCAGTGGGCGCAGCATCGTCATGCGCCACGATTGCTGGCCGGCTTGAGCTTCATCGAAGCCATCATTTTCCCGGTGCCGCCCGAAGTCATGCTTGCGCCGATGTCGTTGGCGCAACCCAAGCGCGCGCTGTGGTTCGCCACCTTGAGCCTGATCGGTTCGCTGGCCGGGGCGGTGGTCGGCTACGCGCTGGGTCACTTCGCGTTCGAGGCGTTGAAGCCGGTGATCGAATGGCTGGGCTGGAGCGAGGGCATCAACGAGCAGGTGGCGCACCTGCGGCAGGTGGTGGCGGAGTCTCCGTGGAAGGCGTTCTGGTTGCTGGTGCTGGCCGGGTTCACGCCGATCCCGCTGAAGATATTCACGTGGGCCTCAGGCATAGTCGGCGTGCCGCTGTTACCGTTCCTTGCCAGCATGCTGGTCGGCCGCGGCAAGCGCCTGTACCTGGTCGCCGGCGCCATCAGACTGGGTGGCGCGCGCGCTGAAGCAGCGCTGCACCGCTGGATCGAACCGGTAGGCTGGGTTTCCACCGCGCTGCTGGTGCTGCTGATCGGTTGGCTGGTGTGGAAAGCGAACGGCGGATGACGCACAACAAACCACGGAACGACCGACGGAAATGACCAACAGCAAATGGAATAGGCATAAGTCATTGGCCCTGTTGGCCGCGACCGCCTTGTTGGCGGCATGCAGCAGCACCGTGGTGCGCGAGACCTCTTCTTCCCGCACTCCGCAGCGCATCGTTTCCCAGCCCAAGTACGGCGCCACCGTCAGCGTGCAACGCGGCGACACCTTGTTCGGCGTGGCTTTCCGCAACGGCATCGATTTCCGCGACCTGGCGGCCTGGAACAACATCCCCTCGCCGTACACCATCTACCCCGGACAAAGCTTGAAGCTGTATCCGCCCAGCCGTGGCGCGGCGGCCCCGGTCAGCAAGCCGGCGACCGTTCCGGCCGCCCCGCGTCCACCGGCAGCGGTGAAACCCACACCGGCTCCGGGACCTGCAAGCAGCGGCTTCAATTGGCGTTGGCCGGCTGAAGGCGTGGTCATCGGCCGCTTCACCACCGGCGATGCCACCAAGCAAGGCGTCGATATCGCCGGCGCCAACGGCCAGGCGGTGCGCGCATCGGCGGACGGAGTGGTCGTGTACTCAGGCGGCGGTCTGGTGGGCTACGGCGAACTGATCATCATCAAGCACAGCGAATCCTGGCTGTCGGCGTACGGCCACAACCGCAAGCGCCTGGTCAACGAAGGCCAGAACGTGAAGGCCGGCCAGCAGATCGCCGAGATGGGCCGCAGCGGCGCTTCGCGCGACATGCTGCATTTCGAGATCCGCTACAACGGCAAGCCGGTGGATCCGTTGCAGTACCTGCCCAAGCGCTAAGCCATGTAGGTCGGTCCCCGTATCAAGTACGGGGCAGGCTCTACGCGGCCGACGCTCGCGAGAATTCGGACGTGGCCGCGCGTCGGGGGCGTAGCCCCGACCTACGTCAGCAGGAAACCCGCTACGACGCGCCTGCCTTCGCCTGCGAGCACGTTGAACGTGCGCGCGGCTGCGGGGTTGGTCATGACTTCAATGCCGATGCCCCGGGTCAGGCAGGCGGCCATGACCGCTGCGGACGGGAAGATCTGGCGCTCGCCGGTGCCCAGCACCACCAGCTCCGGATTGAGCGCGAGTAGGGGAGCGAAGTCTTCGGGCAACAGCGCCGCCGGGTCGCGGACGTTCCAGTTCTCGACCAGTTCGTTCGGCGCCAGGATGAAGCTGGCGTCCAGCACCCGGTCGTTGACCTTGGCGCTGTGGCCGTCGGCCGCGCGCAAGGCGTAGGTGTAGTCGGGGCGTTCGTGGTTCAGTTGCATGTGGGTCGTCTGCGCCTGGCCGGGATCAGGCGGAAAGTAAGGCCGCCGGTTATTTCCGCGGCAGCACGATCTGGCGATGGTCCTTGCTGGGCCGGTACAGCACCGCCACATGGCCGATGCGCTGGACCAGGGCGGCAGCGGATTTCTCCACGATTTCCGCGACCATCGCATCGCGGGTTTCGCGGTCTTCTGCGCCGATCTTCACCTTGACCAGTTCGTGCTGCTCCAGCACCGCATCCAGTTCGGCCAGAAAGGCCGGGGTAAGCCCTTTGGCGCCGATCTGCAGCAGGGCCTTCAGGTCGTGGGCCTGGCCACGCAGGAAGCGGGACTGGCTGGAGGTCAAAGCTGTGGACATGCGCTGCGGTACGGGGTCTTGAGGGGGTTCAGGGTATCATGGCGGCCCCACCGAACCCGTTTCTCCAGCCGCCTGCGCGCGGGCCGGGGGACTCACGCGCCCATGGCCACCCGCAGCAAAAGCAGCCAACGCTGGCTCAAAGAGCATTTCGCCGACCCCTACGTGAAGAAGGCGCAGGCCGAGGGCCTGCGTTCGCGCGCGGCCTACAAGCTGGAAGAGCTGATCGAGCGCGACCGCCTGCTCAAGCCGGGCATGGTGGTGGTGGACCTGGGCGCGGCCCCGGGCGGCTGGTCGCAGTTCGTGCGCAAGGCGCTGGGCGACAGCGGCCGGGTGGTGGCGATGGACATCCTGGAGATGCCCAGCCTGGCCGGGGTGGACTTCCTTCATGGGGATTTCAGGGAAGATGACGTCCTATCGCAGCTGGAAGCCATGTTGAACGGCCAGCCGGTGGACCTTGTGCTGTCGGATATGGCCCCCAATAAGAGTGGTGTGGACGCGGTCGACCAGCCGCGCATGATGCATCTGGCCGAGCTGGCGATGGATTTCGCCGACGGCCATCTGAAACCGGGCGGGGCTTTCCTGATCAAGCTGTTCCAGGGCACCGGTTTCGATGACTACGTGCGCGATCTGCGGCGGCGTTACGAAAAGGTGGTCATCCGCAAGCCGGATGCCTCCCGCAAGCGCTCCCCGGAAGTCTATGCGCTGGGGCAGGGCAAGCTTCTGCACATGAAATGAAGCGGTTAGTTGTAGTCTTCCAATCGAATTAACAGGAAACACCGGAGTCAATGAGGATGAACGGCTTGAGCAAGAATCTGCTGCTATGGGTAGTCGTCGCCGTCGTGCTGATGGTGGTGTTCCAGAGTTTTTCGCCGAAGTTGGGCAACGCGGCCGGCGCCGAGACCAACTATTCGCAATTCCTGCAGGAAGTGGATAACGGGTCGGTGGCGTCGGTGAATTTCACCAACGACAGCAACCTGGTCACCAACGCGATCCAATACAAGCGCACCGACGGTACTGCGGGCACCGTTTACGGTCCGCAGGACAACTATCTGGTCAACATGCTGGTGAAGAAGAACGTCGCCATCACCCGCGAGAAGCCGGCCAGCGGCCTGTCGCTGGGCTCCATCCTGATGACGTTCCTGCCGGTGCTGCTGATCATCGGCTTCTGGATCTTCATGATGCGGCAGATGCAGGGCGGCGGCGGCGGGGCCAAGGGCGCCATGTCCTTCGGCAAATCGCGGGCCAAGCTGCAGGGCGACGACCAGATCAAGGTGACCTTCGCCGACGTGGCCGGTTGCGACGAGGCCAAGGAAGAAGTCAGCGAACTGGTCGAATTCCTGCGCGACCCCGGCAAGTTCCAGAAGCTGGGCGGCAAGATTCCGCGCGGTGTGCTGATGGTCGGCCAGCCGGGCACCGGCAAGACGCTGCTGGCCAAGGCCATCGCGGGCGAGGCCAAGGTGCCGTTCTTCAGCATCTCCGGTTCGGACTTCGTCGAGATGTTCGTGGGCGTCGGCGCCAGCCGCGTGCGCGACATGTTCGATCAGGCCAAGAAGCACGCGCCGTGCATCATCTTCATCGACGAAATCGACGCGGTCGGCCGCCATCGCGGCGCCGGCTTGGGCGGCGGTCATGACGAGCGCGAGCAGACCCTCAACCAGCTGCTGGTGGAGATGGACGGTTTCGAAGGCGGCGAAGGCGTGATCGTGATCGCCGCGACCAACCGCCCCGACGTGCTCGACCCGGCGTTGCTGCGTCCGGGACGTTTCGACCGTCAGGTCGTGGTCGGCCTGCCCGACGTGAAGGGCCGCGAACAGATCCTGCGCGTGCACATGCGCAAGCTGCCGCTGGCCGACGACGTGGTGCCGATGACCATCGCCCGCGGCACGCCGGGTTTCTCCGGCGCGGACCTGGCCAACCTCTGCAACGAGGCGGCGCTGTTCGCCGCGCGCGAGAGCGGCAAGGAAGTGCGCATGGACCACTTCGACCGCGCCCGCGACAAGATCATCATGGGCACCGAGCGCCGCTCGCTGGCCATGAGCGAGGAAGAGAAGCGCAACACCGCCTACCACGAGTCCGGCCACGCCATCGTCGGCCGCCTGGTGCCCGAGCACGACCCGGTCTACAAGGTCACCATCATCCCGCGCGACCGCGCGCTGGGCGTGACCGTGTACCTGCCCGAAGGCGACAAGTACAGCATCAACCGCACCGGCATCGAGAGCCGCCTGGCCACGCTGTACGGCGGCCGCGTGGCCGAAGAGTTGATCTTCGGCGCCGACAAGGTCACCACCGGCGCTTCCAACGACATCGAGCGCGCCACCAAGATGGCCCGCAACATGGTCACCAAGTGGGGTCTGTCGGAAGAGCTTGGCCCGATCACCTACGCCGAAGAGGAAGAGGAAGTGTTCCTGGGCCGTTCGGTGAGCCAGCACAAGAACGTGTCCGACGACACCGCGCGCAAGATCGACGAAGTGGTGCGCACCATCCTGGACAAGGCCTATGCGCGCACCACCAAGATCCTGACCGAGAACATCGACAAGCTGCATGCGATGGCCGAAGCGCTGATGACCTACGAAACCATCGACGTGCCGCAGATCGACGCCATCATGGAAGGCCGCGAGCCGCCGCCGCCGGCCGGCTGGACCAAGACCGACAAGGGCGAAGTGATGCCGCTGCCGCCGATCGGCGGGCCTGCCGCGCAGACCTGACGAATCAAGCCCCTCTCCCATCGGGAGAGGGGTTGGGGTGAGGGTACGCCGAAGCGGCGAAGGCGCAGATCGCGGTGGCTTTGCCGCATCCGCAAAAAGCCGCTTGTTGCAAAAATCCCGCAAAGCGGCTGTATTTCACTCCGCCGTACCCTCATCCGGCCCTTCGGGCCACCTTCTCCCGATGGGAGAAGGGAAGGAGCCCATGTTCGACATCGTGCCCCAACTGGATTGCGCAGGCCGCCTGATCAAACTGGACCGCCCCCAGGTAATGGGCATCGTCAACGTCACCCCGGATTCCTTTTCCGACGGCGGCGAGCACAACACTGTGGAAGCTGCGATAGCGCACGCGTTGAAGCTGGTGGAGCAGGGCGCGGACCTGCTGGACATCGGCGGCGAATCCACGCGGCCGGGTGCGGAAGAAGTCTCTCTCGAAGAAGAGCTGCGCCGTGTCGTTCCGGTGATCGAACAGCTGGCCAAGCGCACCTCGTTGCCGATCAGCATCGACACCTCCAAACCGGAAGTGATGCGCGCCGCGGTCGCCGCAGGCGCGGGCATGATCAACGACGTCTACGCGTTGCGCCGGGAAGGCGCGCTGGACGCCGCCGCAGAACTACGAGTGCCGGTGGTGCTGATGCACATGCTGGGCGAACCGCGCTCGATGCAGCGGTCGCCCGAGTACGACGAAGTGGTCGGCGACGTGCACCGTTTCCTCACCGAGCGCCTGTTCGCCGCGGAAATGGCGGGCATCGCCAAGAAGAACCTGATCGTCGATCCGGGTTTCGGTTTCGGCAAGAACACCCAGCACAACCTGTCGCTGCTCGCGCAACTGCAGCGCTTCACCGAACTGGGCGTGCCGGTGCTGGCCGGCCTGTCGCGCAAGCGCACGCTGGGCGAAATCACCGGCCGCGACGCCGCGCAGGATCGCGTTTCCGCCTCGGTGGCCGCGCATCTGATCGCCGCCCAGCGCGGCGCCCGCCTCCTGCGCGTGCACGACGTGGCGCAGACCGTGGATGCGCTGAAGGTGTGGAATGCGGTCGCGGCCGTGCCCATGCCGCGCAAGGATTCCGCGGCCACGATCCGCTGGCCGGACGACGATTGATGGCGGCCGATCGCCGGCCGATCGCCATCGCCCTGATGGGCCCCACCGCCTCGGGCAAGACCGCGCTGGCGATGGAATGGGCGCAACGCCTGCAGGGGGAAATCGTCAGCGTCGATTCGGCGCTGGTCTATCGCGGGCTGGACATCGGCGCGGCCAAGCCGGACGCGGCCATGCTCGCCGCCGTGCCGCATCACCTGATCGATGTGCGCGAGCCGTGGCAGCCTTATTCGGCGGCGGAGTTCGCGGCCGATGCGCGCGTCGCGCTCGAAGCGATCGCCGCGCGCGGCAGGGTCCCGATCCTGGCCGGCGGCACCGGACTGTATTTCCAGGCGTTGCTGGAAGGCTTGGCGCCGATGCCCGAAGCCGATCCGGAGACCCGCGCCATCCTCGCCAGCGAAGCGGCCGAAAAAGGCTGGCCGGCGCTGCATGCCGAACTGGCCCGAATCGACCCACGCGCGGCGGCCAAGATCAAAACCACCGATCCGCAGCGCATCCAGCGCGCGCTGGAAGTGTTCCGTCTCAGCGGCAAACCCATCAGCCAATGGCAGGCGATGCCCGCGCGCGACCGCCTGCCGTTCCGGGTGCTCAAGCTGGTGCTGTCGCCACGCGATCGCGCCGTGCTGCACCGGCGCATCGAGCTGCGGTTCGACGCGATGCTGGAAGCCGGGTTCATGGAAGAGGTCGGCCGTTTGCGCGCTTCGCCGCAATTGCAGGTGATCGACAAGCCGCTGGATCTGCCGGCGATCCGTGCCGTGGGCTACCGGCAGGCCTGGGAATATCTGGACGGCGCCATTAGGGAAGACGAATTCCGCGACCGCGCCATCTTCGCCACCCGCCAGCTGGCCAAGCGCCAGCTCACCTGGCTGCGCGGGGAACGGGACGCGCGCTGGTTCGATCCGCTGGCCGACCGTCAGGCCCTGGAAACCGCCCTGGCCCTGTTCCTGCCCTCCAATCTGCGCACTGGGTAGCTGGTCAAGCGCCCGATGTTGTGTAACATCGGGTTTCCGGGTTAGCGGCAGGGGAGCTGTGCGCCGTCCCGGACCAATAAAAACAACACCTATTGAAATAGGCGGGAGTAAGAAATGTCCAAGGGGCAATCCTTGCAGGATCCTTTCCTGAATGCTTTGCGTCGCGAGCGGGTGCCGGTTTCGGTCTATCTGGTCAACGGAATCAAGTTGCAGGGCACCATCGAGTCGTTCGACCAGTTCGTCGTGTTGCTGCGCAATACGGTCAGCCAGATGGTCTACAAGCACGCGATCTCCACTGTAGTGCCGGCTCGCAATGTGCGGGTGGGGCCGGGCGGCGGTTATGTGCAGGGCAATGAGGACGGCAGCGAAGAAGGCGGCGACGAGAACGAGTAGGTGGCTGGCTTTTCCGTAGCGATCTGATCCTTCCCGACGTCATCCTAAATATCGATGTCATCCCAGCGAAAGCTGGGATCCATCTTGATCTTGCTTTGGCATTTGCCTTTCCATCGAAGCAAAAGCGTTTCGCGCTTTGCGCGAGTCACTTTTCTTTGAACGGCAAAGAAAAGTAACCAAAAGAAAGCCGCCCTAACGCCGCGCCCCACGATAAAGCCGTGGGGTCCGCAAGCGAGGCGGGAATTTTTGGAAGCAGCATCCTGCTGCTCCAAAAACGGCGCACATCCCTGTGCGCCGCCCCTGCGGGGTTTGACCCGCCACACTTGCCGCGACTCACGGGAGGGAGAGCCAAGAAGCCAAATCTGAAGCAAAAACGCCCCCGCCCTTTGTATTCCAGCCTTCCGCCCCCACACTTACCCCATGTTCGAAAGATCCAAAAAGGGCGAGCACGCCCTGTTGATACAGCCCATGCGCTCCGGTTCCGGGGGAAGTTCGCCCGATGACGGGGCGCAGGAGGAATTCGCCGACCTGGCCCGTTCCGCCGGCGCATCCATCGCCGCGGTGATCACCGCGCGCGTGGACAAGCCCAGCCCGTCGACCTACATCGGCAGCGGCAAGCTGGACGAGGTAAAGGCTGCGGCCGACGCCACCGGCGCCGATCTGATCCTGGTCAACCATGCCTTGACGCCCGGCCAGGAGCGCAACCTGGAGAAATTCCTGGAGCGCCGCGTGCTGGACCGCACCGGGCTGATCCTGGACATCTTCGCCCAGCGCGCCCGCAGCTTCGAAGGCAAGCTGCAGGTGGAACTGGCCCAGCTGCAGCACATGGCCACGCGCCTGGTGCGCGGCTGGACCCACTTGGAACGCCAGCGCGGCGGTTCCATCGGCCTGCGCGGCCCTGGCGAAACCCAGCTGGAAACCGACCGCCGCCTGCTGCAGAAACGCGTCGACCAGTTGCAGAAGCGCCTGGAAAAAGTGGAAGTGCAGCAGACCCAGATGCGCCGCGCCCGCGTGCGCAGCGAAATGCCGCGCGTGGCCCTGGTGGGTTACACCAACGCCGGCAAATCCACGTTGTTCAACGCCATGACCGGCTCGGACGCCTACGCCGCCGACAAGCTGTTCGCCACGCTCGATCCCACCGTGCGCCGGGTCAACCTGCGCGGCGGCGGCATCATGCTGTCGGACACGGTCGGCTTCGTGCGCGATCTGCCGCACGAACTGGTCGCCGCGTTCCGTTCCACTCTGTCCGAAGCGCGCGAGGCCGACCTGCTGCTGCACGTCATCGACGCCGCCGACCCGCTGCGCGAAGACCGCATCGCCCAGGTCGATTCGGTGCTGCAGGAAATCGGCGCCGGCGACATCCCGCAGGTGCTGGTCTACAACAAGATCGACCGTATCGAAGGGGCAGAGCCGCGCCTGGACCAGCCCAGCGAAGGCCGCGAACGCGTCTGGCTGTCCGCGCGCGACAATCTGGGCCTGGAATTGCTGGAAGAGATACTGGCCCAGCGCCTGTCGCTGGTGCGCATCCAGGGCCCGCTGCACCTGCCGGCCGTGCATTCCGAACGCCTGCGTTCGCGTTTGCACGCCCTGGGGGCGGTACGCGCCGAAACCCACGACGAGGACGGCTGGCATCTGCAAGTCGATCTCTCCCTCGCCGACGCCCAGCGCCTGGCGGTGCAGGCCGGCGGCGCACCGCTGGAAGCGCTCTTGCCCGAGCCCGCCCGCGAAGAGTGGATGGCGTAGGTCGGGGCTATGCCCCCGACGCTCGGGTACCCGACTTCGTTCTGTCGGGGGCGTAGCCCCGACCTACCCCTGTCCAAAGTCACGCTTGTCCGGCGGGCGGTGCGGCCCTATCTAGTAGAATCGAACCTCGCAGTGGGCTCTGGCCTGCACGACCATATAAACGTGGAGTAGGCATGGCCTGGAACACCCCCGGTAGCAACGGATCCAACGGCGACGGCGAAAAGCCCAGGCCCAACCCCTGGAAGCCGAAAGGCAACAAGGGCGGCGGCAACGATTTCAGCGGCTGGCTGGACCGCCTGCGCGGCCTGTTCGACGGCAGCGGCGGCAACCCGCTGCGCTGGGTGGTCATCGGCCTGGCCCTGCTGCTGGTATTCAGCAGCTTCCAGCTGATCGGCGAACAGCAGCGCGGCGTGGTCCTGCGTTTCGGCCAGTTCGCCCGCATCATGCAGCCCGGCCCCAACTTCAAATGGCCCTGGCCCATCGAAAGCGTCACCAAGGTCAACGCCACCGAAATCAAGACCTTCAGCAACACCGTGCCGGTGCTGACCAAGGACGAGAACATCGTCACCGTCTCGCTCAACGTGCAGTACCGCATCAGCGACCCGCGCCTGTACCTGTTCGGCTCGCGCAACGCCGACGAAGTGCTCAAGCAGGCCGCCCAGAGCGCCGTGCGCGAACAGGTCGGTCGTTCCGACCTGGACACCGTGCTGGGCGTGCGCGGCCCGCTGGGCAGTTCGGCCAGGGAGCGCCTGCAGCACTCGCTCGACGCCTACCGCACCGGCCTGGTGGTGACCGAGCTGAACCTGCCCGACGCCCGCCCGCCCACCGAAGTGCAACCGGCCTTCGATGAGGTCAACAGCGCCCAGCAGGTCCGCGAAAGCCTGGTCAACCAGGCTCAGGCCTACGCCGCCAAGGTCGTGCCCGAAGCCCGCGGCGAAGCCGCGCGCCTGCGCACCGCCGCCGACGGCTACAAGACCGCCGCCGTGGCCCGCGCCACCGGCGACGCCGCCCGCTTCAGCCTGTTGCAGGAGCAATACAAGAATGCGCCCGAAGTCACCCGCAAACGCCTGTGGCTGGAAACCGTGCAGCACGTGCTGGCCCAGAACCGCAAAGTGGTCGGCGGCGACGGCAAGCAGCTGATCTACGTGCCGATGCCCGCGCAGGCCGGCGCCCCGGCCGCCAGCGCGCCGGCGGTGCTGCCCAACGACGTGCTGATGCCGGCCGTGGAGAGCAGGTCGCCGTCCCTCCCCAACGAACGCCCCGCGCGACCCACCGGCCGTGAGGAGCCGCAACGATGAGAACTTCCCTCTACGCCGCCATCGCGGCCCTGGTCCTGTTCGGCCTGCTGGGTTCGGTCTACGTGGTCCGCGAGGACCAGACCGCGCTGGTGTTGAACCTGGGCCGGGTGGTCCGCGCCGACATCAAGCCCGGCCTGCATTTCAAAGTGCCGCTGGTGGAAACCGCGCGCGTGTTCGACCGCCGCTTCCAGATCCTGGAAACCGCGCCCGAGCGTTATCTGACTTTGGAACGCAAGGACGTCAGCGTCGACTTCTTCGCCGTGGGCTACATCTCCGACGTGCGCGCCTTCTACCGCGCCACCGGCGGCGAAGAGAAGACCGCCAACGAGCGTCTGGCGCCCATCATCACCGACTCGCTGCGCAACGAGATCAACTCGCGCACCCTGCAGCAGCTGGTATCCGGCGACCGCAACGAAATCGTGACCAAGCAGCTGACCGCCATCAACGAAGGCGCCGGTACGCTGGGCATGCACATCACCGACATCCGCCTGAAGCAGATCGACCTGCCCACCGACAGCGAAGTGATCAAGCAGGTCTACGAACGCATGCGCGCCCAGCGCATGCAGGTGGCCAGCAAGCTGCGCGCCGAGGGCGAAGAGCAGGCCCGCACCATCCGCGCCTCCGCCGACCGCGACCAGACCGTGCTGGTGGCCGAAGCCGAACGCGATTCGCAGAAGCTCAAGGGCGAAGGCGACGCCGAAGCCGCCCGCATCTACGCCGAAGCCGCCAACCGCGATCCGTCGTTCTACGCGTTCCAGCGCAGCCTTGAGGCTTACCGCACTTCGTTCGGCGACGGCAACAGCGTGATCGTGCTGGACAAGGACGATCCGTTCCTGCAGTACATGAAGAGCGATCGGTAGCTCTCATTTAAAAAATCGAAGCGTCCTTCCCCCGCGTGCGGGGGAAGGTGGCCGACAGGCCGGATGAGGGCGCTCTTGATCTTGCTTCACCGCCAAAAGCACCCCCTCCCAACCTCCCCCTACTCGCTGCGCGAGCAAGGGGAGGGGCCAAAGCTTCCCTCATTCGCCCTTCGGGCACCCCGGATCAAGTCCGGGGCAGGCTCTTCTCCCGTTGGGAGAAGGGAAGATAGAGGTAGCCCCCGCCCCACAAAACCCGGATAATGCACAAAAGCCGGATGGGGACTCTTCCCCTCCGGCTTTTTCTGTGTCCAGGGCTCCTACGTGCCCCAACTATCCGGAGTTCAAACATCATGGGTCAGTCAGTCGTCGTTCTCGGTGCCCAGTGGGGCGATGAAGGCAAGGGCAAGATCGTCGATCTGCTCACCGAGGAAATCGGCGCCGTGGTGCGCTTCCAGGGCGGCCACAACGCCGGCCATACCCTGGTCATCAACGGCAAGAAGACCGTGCTGCACCTCATCCCCTCCGGCATCCTGCGCTCCGATGCGCTGTGCCTGATCGGCAACGGCGTGGTCATCTCCCCGGCCGCGCTGATGAAGGAAATCGGCGAGCTGGAAGCCAACGGCGTGGAAGTGCGTTCGCGCCTGAAGATCAGCCCGGCCGCGCCGCTGATCATGCCGTACCACATCGCCCTGGATCAGGCCCGCGAGATCAAGGCCGGCGGCAAGGCCATCGGCACCACCGGCCGCGGCATCGGCCCGGCCTACGAAGACAAAGTGGCGCGCCGCGGCATCCGCATCGCCGACCTGCATTACCCGCAGCAACTGGCCGAACTGCTGCGCGTGGCGCTGGATTACCACAACTTCGTGCTCACCAAATATCTGGGCACCGATCCGGTCGACTTCCAGAAGACCCTGGACGAGGCCCTGGCCTTCGGCGAATACGTGCAGCCCATGAAGTCCGACGTGGCCGGCATCCTGCACGATCTGCGCAAGCAGGGTAAGCGGGTGATGTTCGAAGGCGCGCAGGGCTCGCTGCTGGACATCGACCACGGCACCTATCCCTACGTCACCTCCAGCAACACCACCGTCGGCGGCGCGCTGGCCGGCACCGGCGTGGGCGCCGATGCCATCGACTACGTGCTGGGCATCTGCAAGGCCTACGCCACGCGCGTGGGCGGCGGCCCGTTCCCCACCGAGTTGAACGACGAAACCGGCGAACTGATCCGCGCCAAGGGCCAGGAGTTCGGCGCCACCACCGGCCGTCCGCGCCGTTGCGGCTGGATCGACATCGTGGCGTTGAAGCGCGCCGTTGCCATCAACGGCATCAGCGGCCTGTGCATCACCAAGCTGGACGTGCTGGACGGCATGGAGAAGCTGAAGATCTGCATCGCCTACGAGTACCACGGCAAGCGCACCGAATACGCACCGCTGGACGCGCAGGGTTGGGAAGAGTGCACGCCGGTGTACCTGGAATTCCCGGGTTGGGAAGAGAACACCCACGGCGTGACCGAGTGGGACAAACTGCCCGCCGCCGCCCGCGCCTACCTGCGCGCGCTGGAAGAGCTGGCCGGCTGCCCGCTGTCCATCGTCAGCACCGGTCCGGACCGCGACCACACCATGGTGCTGCAGGATCCGTTTGCTTAAAGGATCAGGAAAAAACTAAACCACAGTTTCTTTTTTGGCTGTTTTGGGATTACTGTCGCCATTTTATAAGCTCTGGTTTAGTTTTCGTTGTTGCAGGGATCAAAGTCTGCCATTATCTAAATTGTGGTTTAGATTTGGAGGGGTGATGCGTATCCCAATCAACAGCACTGAAGACATAGGCACTGCCATTCGCGCTGCCCGCAAACAACAAGGGTTGCGACAGGACGACTTGGCTGCCGTTGTCGGATCAAGCCACGTATTTTTACGTGATGTCGAGTCGGGCAAACCCACCGTTCAATTGGGGCGGGTGCTGCGCATCTTGGAAGAACTGGGCATTTCCTTGGAAATGGACGTCCCTGATTCTTCACAGAAAGTCCGCAAAGGCTTGAGAAGGTGAGCATTCCAGCGCCACGTACCTTGACCATTGGATTTGCGGGAACTCGGGTAGGCGAACTGCGGGAAACCAACAACGTCTGGTCGTTGGAATACGACGCCGACTGGCAGGGGTCTGCTGAAGGTTTCGATCTGTCGCCGGCATTGCCGCGTGCACAAGGGTTGATCGTCGACGGCGGCTCGGTCCGTCCCGTGCAATGGTTTTTCGACAATCTGTTGCCGGAAGAAGGCGCCCGTACGTTGCTGGCGCGCGATGTGGGCGTTGCTCAAGCCGACGCCTTCGGCCTGTTGGAGCGCTATGGGCCCGAATCGGCCGGTGCATTGACGTTGCTGCCGCCAGGTGGAAATGTCCGCGACGGACACCTGGAACTGCTCAGGGACCAGGTCCTTTCCGAGCGGATTCGTGCATTGCCTCGAGTGCCCTTGTCGCACGGGGCTCCGAAACGCATGTCGATGGCCGGCGCGCAACACAAACTTGCCGTGATCCTGGATGAAGGCGAGCTTTGGGAGCCAACGGGCAATCTGGCTTCCACGCACATCCTGAAGCCGGATCACCAACAGAGCGACCTGTATCCACACAGCGCCATCAACGAATGGTTTGTGATGAGTTTGGCCGGCGCGGCGGGGCTGCCTGTGCCAGAAGTGGCGATGCGTTATGTTCCCGAGCCGGTCTACCTGATCCGCAGATTCGATCGTGAGGGTTCGCCCGGGTCGGCGCGTCGTTTGCATGTGCTGGACGCCTGCCAGCTCTTGTCTTTGGATGCCGCTTTCAAGTATCAGCAAGCCACACCCGCCACGTTGCGCCGGCTTGTCGAGGAATGCCGGACGCGCGCGGCCGCGCGCGCTGCCTTGTTCCGGTGGGCGGTCTTCAACGTGGTGGTGGGCAATGGCGATTCGCATCTTAAGAACATCAGTTTTCTCATAACCCCACACGGAATTGAGCTGGCGCCGCACTACGATCTGCTGTCCACTACTGTCTATCATCAAGAAGGCTGGGCCCGTGCCGAGCTGGTGACTTCGATGGGGCAGGCCAGGTATTTCGGGGATGTAAGCCGCAAGGAAATTCTGGCGTTCGGTCTCGAGCTTGGGCTGCCGGAAAGTGTCGCAGGCCGAATGCTGCAGGAACTTGCGGACAGGATCGAACGGGAGGCCGCTCTGCTGCTGGAGCGCCACGAAAGCGGAAATTACGGGGCCGTCAATCCGGGCGAGGCGCGATTGCTCAGGCAAATCGTCCATGGCCCGATTGCGGACACGCTTAGGCAGCTTCGCTAGGCCCGGCCCGTAATGCGGGGTTTTTCTTCGCTGTTCTTCATGCGCGCTCCGCGGTTTGTATCCGCGGAAACCGCAAAGTGCCTCTAGCCCTCCCGCCGAAACTCCAACAACTCCCCCGGCTGACAATCCAGCACCACACAAATCGCCTCCAACGTAGAGAAGCGAATCGCCTTGGCTTTCCCGGTCTTGAGAATCGAAAGATTGGCGACAGTGATATCCACGCGCGCCGCCAGTTCGGTCAACGTCATCCGCCGTTCGTGCAGTTTTTCGTCCAGCCGTACCAGGATCGCCATGTCACACCGTGCCTTCAAGGTCGGCGCGCATGCGTGCGCCGTGGGCGAATACGCCGGCCAGTACGAACATCAGCAGCACCGCCAGCCACGCGGCAGGCGAGAAGGCGTCGAGCTTGCCCGGTTCCCACACCACCGCGGCTATCGCGGCGACGATCAGCCGCAGTCCTTCGAGGGCGGCGATGCTCCAGGCGATGGCGTTGAGGCGTTGGGCGTTCTCAAGGATGAAGGGGTCGCCGACGCGCACGGTGTCTACGATGGCTAGCAGCCGCCGCAGCAGGGTGTGCACGATGGCCGCGCCGGCCAGGCCGATGAGGACGATGGCGCGCAGTCCGTACCCCACCAGCGGGTGGGCGTTGACTATGTCGAAGCCGAGCGGGCGCTCGGGCCAGTCTGCTATGAAGAAGCTGGTGGCAAGCAGGCCGGCAAGGCCCAGGGCATAGAGGACGTTGAGGACGATCAGGCCCAGGATGACGGGCCGGGCAATGGCGAGGGCTTGGGCGCTGGTACGGGTCATGGCACGGCCTCCTGATATATCGTTAAACGATATTAAACACATCGAAATACAATATGCAAGCGTGCCAGCTATGGCCCCCTCCCCTGCGAAAGCAGGGGAGGGTTGGGGAGGGGTGCTCTTCGCCTGATGCCGCCGGAAACTACCCCGACCGATAAGCAGCACTAGCCACAACCCGATCCGCAACCTCCGCCAGCTGCGCAAAGCACTGCGCCAGCCCGGCGCGGGGCAGGATCAGATGGTCAGGGTTGAGGATTTCCGGCTGGCTGAGTTCGGCCAGCAGGTGCAGGTGTTGGCAGAGGCATTGCAGTTGTTGGTGGGCTTCTTCGGGCAGCAGGTAGCCGGGGGAGGGCACGGCGGTGCGGCGGGGTTTGGGCATGGTGGCGGTACTCCGGTCCGTGGGTACGCCCGCTTGCGGGGGGCAGGCGGGGTGTCGGGAGGCTAGAAACCGCGTAAAGCCGGCGGGCGTATTTCCCTTGCGGGTGTTGTATTAGCCGCCCTCCCGACGCAGAGCATTGCGCCGGTTGTGCCCAATGCTGCAGGCACAAAAAACCCACCGGTCTTTCGGAGGTGGGTACCGCTTTACGAGGAGTTTCTAGGCTCCGTGGGGAAAGTCTGCTACGAGCGTCCGACGAACGTCAACTCACAAATAGTTAAAAGTAAGGAGCAGGGTACTTTTCTTAGAGGCGTATTCTGATTTCCGCTTCCCCATTCCCCTTAGAGGGATTCAGCGGGTTCTCCACCCAGCGCGTGCCTTTTGTTTTATGAACTAATGGCAGCACTTTTCAGATAGAACAAGGCTCAGATGGTGCGACAGTTAGTCACTATGGTCTGAATTACTTCGTTGAATGACTTTTGATGGCTCTTGCGCGCCATAGCCTTTATTGCGACCATGATGACTATGATACCAATTTTGCAAACCCCCCTCGGACGCCTCTATCAGGCTGATTGCATGAAAATGCTCTCGGAGGTTGAATCTGAGTCAGTGGATCTCGCCTTTGCCGATCCACCGTTCAACCTGGGAAAGAAGTACACATCAAATATCAATGATGACCTTGCAAGCCACGAATACATCGAATGGTGTGAGGCGTGGCTCGAAGAGATGATCCGTGTATTGAAGCCTGGTGGCACGTTAATGCATTGGAATCTGCCCAAGTGGAACCTCTTGTTGGGCGGTTATTTGAGTAGGCATCTGACTTTCCGTCATTGGATTGCTGTTGACATCAAATACACGTTGCCGATCACGGGAAGACTGTATCCGTCGCACTATGCTCTCGTGTATTTCGTGAAAGGTAAGAAGCCTTCAATCTTTCATCCGGACCGCACACCAATCGCCTGCTGCCGGCATTGCGGCGGCGAGCTTAAGGACTACGGTGGTTACAAAGATAAGATGAACCCCAGAGGGGTCAACATTTCTGATGTTTGGACAGATATTCCCCCTGTGCGGCACTCGAAATACAAAAAACGAGAGGCAAATGCGCTCTCCTTAAAGTTGATGGATAGGATTATTTCTATGTGTTCCGATGAAGGGTCGATGATCCTAGACCCCTTCGGCGGATCAGGCACAACTTTTGCCGCTGCTGAACTTACGGGGCGTCGTTGGATTGGCAGCGAACTGGAGTGCTCGTCAATTGTTGAAAGATTTAAGAATCTTGGGCCGGACAGAGAGCATTTGGCTCAAATTCACCAGAGCAAAAACACTCTGTTTACCGCTGCAGATATCCAGAAACGGGCGCGCTCAGGAAGGCCCTTGTCAAAGAACTATCAAATTGCTGCTGCTGATAGCAGGGTTGAGAGCTGCGGCTGCGCACTCCAGGCACAGGCGGACATTTTCAGTGCGCTCTAACTTTTCTTTGGGGGAAGCTTGTCTCTTCCTTCTTTAGCGCGGCCATCATTGCCGGATGGTAGATATGGGAAGGTCTCATCCTCGGTGAGTTTGTCGTGTTCTACGACACTTATGGCTAGCAGGCCATGTTTTACCGTTGAAGCTAAGCTGTTCCAGAGAGTGAGGTATGGTGACAGCTCATTAATGTTACCGATGCGATCTGTTAGCTGCTCGTATGTATCTCGGCTGGGAAGAATCAGAAGTCCAGCGTGAATCTTTCCCGCCGCAAGCGCTATGGCAAGCTTGTTGACGCTGCGGTGGGAGGACGAGATGTTGCCGGTTTCCCACTCGATAGCAACATGAAGTCCTGATGTGGTTTCTGTTAGGAAGTCGAAACCGCCGAATGACGATGCAATAGGCTCCTTGTACGGAACCATTCCCGGGTAAGTGTGAAGCTGTGGTTGCAACGTGAGATGTTCAATTCCGAACTGTGCTTCGGGTTTCCATCCTTCGTCAGCCATCATCCCCTTAAGGAAACGAGTCTTTAGATAACCCACTCCATTCCGACGCCACTGCTTTGAACCTGGAACACGCGCTTTCTTGCGGAGCGTTAACGATCCAGAATTCTCAGGGAAGTCGATACGCTCGATTGCACGCACGCACGACTGATGCACTCGATCCCAATCCGGGATCTGGACGATATTTCCGCGATCAAAGAGCACTACCGTGCGGAGCCACTTCACTTTGGCAACTCTGGAAGGCCAACGGTAAGGGCTGCAACATCACAGTCGAGGGCTACACAGACTTGGCAAAGCACCGTGAAAGTAATGTTTCTCTCTCCTCGCTCAATGCCTCCAACGTAAGAGCGATCAAGCGAGGCATTCGCTGCCAAATCTTCCTGCGTCCAGCCGAACTCCTTCCGGCGAGTACGAATCCTTAGTCCAAGCTCTTCAAGGGGAGTCTGTTTCATCCCGGAAGAGTGCGGCAGGTGATGACTATTATTCCACGGACTAAAGTACCCATTGGGTGGTTGCGGGAGGCGAGGGTGGCTCTCAACGGCTAACGTGATACCAAGGGTGGCGGCTATGATCAGGGAGGTC
>DASVNG010000020.1:0-2874 GCA_036383995.1 Pseudoxanthomonas sp. | reverse complement strand
GCCGATCCGCTTCGAGGCCGGTGGCATTTCACTCACCGTTGAGGGTGTGCCCGAGCACGGCATCGCCACCATCTGGGATGCCGACGTGCTGATCTGGGCTGCCAGCCAGATCATCCAGGCGAAGAAGGAAGGCATCGCGCCTTCGCGCCTTATGGTGGCCACGCCCTACGAGATTCTGCGCTTTGCGCAGCGGGGCACCGGTCGCAGCGACTACCTCGCGCTGCGCGCCGCGCTGGACCGTCTGCAGTCCACCACCGTCGCCACCACGCTGCGCCAGCGCGAGCGCCCAAACGGCGGCAAACGGGTGCACCGCTTCTCCTGGATCAACGAGTGGAAGGAGTACATCCGGCCGGATGGACGCTCCGACGGCATCGAGCTGATCCTGGCCGACTGGTTCTTCACCGGCGTGATGGAAGAAGCGCTCGTGCTCACGCTTGATCCCACATATTTCCGGCTTTCAGGCGGCATTGAACGCTGGCTGTACCGGCTCGTGCGGAAGCACGGCGGGCGGCAGCCCAATGGCTGGCGCTTCGAGATGCGGCACCTGTACTTGAAGTCCGGCGCGCTCCAGCGCTCCCGCGACTTCGCCGCCCACGTGCGCGGTCTCGCACTGCGCCAGGCGCTGCCGGGTTACCGCTTGTCCATCGAACGCAGCGGCGGAATCGAATGGTTGGCCTTTCACCCTTGCATCGACAACTCTTCAAAGCCCGACTTATCCACTCCTCGCGTCGACCGGGACTTATCCACAGCTGCTGTTGAAGAACCTGTGGATTTCATGGGGACGGACTCGGTGGATCACCGGCGCGGGACTCGGGTGATCACCGGCGCAACCATCGGTGGATCAGCGGCGCAAAACAGCCTGAAGGCCGCGCCCAGCAACGGTTTCGGGCCTCCCTAAACATCTAAAGGGATACATAAATGGAATTCACACGCGCGCGAACCGAAGCTGCCCAAACACCGGGCAACGCCTCGCAGGAGGCAGTCCGAACACCAGAAAACCGCTTGCCAGGAAGACAGGGGCGGCCTGGCAAGGTGATCGCATTGCTCAACCAGAAAGGCGGTGCGGGCAAGACGACGCTCGCCACGCACCTGGCCGGCGAACTGGCGATGGCAGGGAGCCGCGTGACGCTGCTGGATGCCGATCCTCAGGGGTCCGCCCTTGACTGGGCGCAACGGCGCCTTCAGAACGGCCAGGGAAGGCTATACGGCGTGTTCGGGCTGGCCCGGGACTCACTCCACCAGGAGGCGCCTCAGATTGCCCTGGAGGCGGATTATGTGGTGATTGACGGGCCGCCCCGCGTGGCGGCCCTTGCGCGCTCCGCACTGCTGGCGGCCGACCTGGTGCTGATCCCCGTCCAGCCCAGCGCCTATGACGTGTGGGCCAGCCACGAGATGGTGACGCTCATCGCCGAAGCCCGGGTGTTCAGGCCGCAGCTTCGCGCGGCCTTCGTGATCAACCGGCGCGTGGTCGGAACGGTAATCGGCCGCGAAGCGCGCGCCGCCCTGGCCGATCAGCCCTTTGCCGCGCTGCAGACCGAAGTCTCGCAGCGCATCGTGTTCGCCGACAGCGTGGCCGCCGGCCGGCTCGCATGCGAAGCGGCGCCGAAGTGCGCAGCCGCGCGCGAGATCGCGGCGCTGGCGCGGGCTGTGCAGGAGATGCTGCAATGACGGCATCCGCTTCTTCTGCCGTACCGAAGCGGGCATCCATCGGCCGTAAACCTGCCGCCGACCCGGCATCGACGTGGGTGCGCCAGGCGGACGCACCGGAGAGCCTCGCGAAGGCGTCGATCTACACCGCACGCCTCACCGTCGACGTGACGCCGGCGCTGCGGGGCCGCATCAAGGTGATTGCCTTCAAACGTGGCGTCACGGCGGCCGAAATGCTGCGCGAGCTGCTGGAGCGCGAATACGGTGGAGGCCAGTCATGATGCAATCCTCGCCCACTGCCGTGCAGACTTGGCCCCACCCAGCGTCGCCGTAACGGCCTGCCCCTATGCGCGTCTCCCTCGCCTTCGTCGAGCATCACGTGAACGTCTGGCTGCGCTTCGGCCAGCCGGTGCGCGAGACGGTGCTCGACCGCTGGCGGCGCGTGGCAATCTTCGAGCCCGGCGCGGTGTGCTGCAGAGTCAAATGGATCGGCAACGACTACGGCACGGCGCTCTGGCAGCTCATGGTGCTGCAGGCACCGATGCCGTTCGATGGTGCGCAGCGCATCGCCGGCGTGGTGCCTTGCGCGCGCATCCTGCTGCGCGCCGATGGCGAACAGCAGGTCAAGTCAGTGCTCGAAAAGATCGATGCCATCGAAACGCTGGGCATTGAAACGGCTATGGTTGCCTCCACATATTGGCACACCGTCGGCAACCGGCTGGCTGCGCGCCAGCCGCTGCCGGACTACACAAGCGAGCGCCATGCGGCGCATCTTGCGCGCGGGGCGCTGCTATGAGCCGGCGGGTACTTCTTGCCGGCATGGGCATCGGCCTGGCTGCGCTGTGCGCGCCGGCCTTCATGCCGATGTCGGTGCATGAACGTGTGTTTCTGGTCTACAACCCGACGGACAGTGTGCCGCGCGGCTGGTATCAAGTCGGCAGCATCGACAGCGCAGCTGCGCTGCACGTCGGCAGCATTGTGCTCGCCCGGCTTCCTGTCGACGTGGCAGCCTTCGCAGGACAACGCCACTATCTGCCGAACGGTGTGCCGATCCTCAAGCGTATCGGCGCCATTGCACCGCAGTCCGTGTGCGTTCGAGAACAGGTCGTGCTGATTGATGGCGCAGTGGCGACGACCGCACTCACCCATGACGGCGCGCGCCGGCCACTGCACTCTTGGCAGCATTGCCGCCCCCTCGCCAGCGGCGAACTGTTCCTGCTCAGCGAC
>DASVNG010000019.1:0-13951 GCA_036383995.1 Pseudoxanthomonas sp. | reverse complement strand
AGCTTTTTCCTCCAAGAGCTCGCGGCGGGACGCCGCTCCCACAGCGCCGCTCCCACCAAGCCGCTATCACGCAAATCCCGGCGACGGGCCCTACTCTGGTAAAACGGGGCCGTGAATTCCTTGCCTCCTTCCCCCTCATCGCAGGATTCCACCACCCGGCGCAGCTCCCGCTTCCGCTGGGCCTGGTGGCTGCTGGCTTATGTCAGTCTGGGCCTTGGCATCGTCGGTATTTTCGTGCCGGGCCTGCCGACCACCGTATTCATCCTGGTGGCCGCGTATGCGGCCTCGCGCGGGTCCGACCGCCTGCATCGTTATCTGCAACAGCATTCCCGCTTCGGGCCGATGATTCGCGACTGGCAGGCTCACGGGGCGGTGTCGCGTCGCGCCAAGTGGGCGGCCACGCTGACCATGCTGGCCTGCGCGGGGGTGCTGCTGGCGATCATGGTCAGCGTGGCCTCGCACCGTTGGTGGATGGCGGCGCTGCCGATCGCCTGCATGGCGGCCGTTTCTCTCTGGCTGTGGTTACGGCCGGAACCGCCGGCTTAGTGCCTTCCCGATTCCGGATCTCGATAATCCGTTCGTGGTGAGCTTGTCGAACCCTACCTTTCCGCGCGTCGGCGGCGTAGCCCCGACCTGCAGGCTCACCACGAACGGTTGAAAGAAATCCCGGCATGAACCGGTAAAACGACATCTTCCGGCCATGCCCGTTCATGCTCATCTGGCTATACTCCGGCCATGAACAAACCCATCCTCATCGCCCTTTCCCTGTCGGTATCCGCCCTCCTCGCCGGCTGCGGCGCCAAGGGCCCGCTGATCCTGCCGGAGAAGGCGGCGCCGATCGAGGCGCCCGCGGAAACGGCCCCGGAAGCGCCCGCGCCTACGGACGAAACCACCACCACTCCGGCCGATCAGAAGGCCGAAGAAGCGGTCGACGATCCCGTGACGCCGGCCGGGGAATGACTGACCAAGCTTCTCCGGGCGTGCCGGTGTTGCGCTTCTCGAAGATGCACGGCGCCGGCAACGATTTCGTCGTGATCGATCTGCGCGACGGCACGCCGCCGCCGGATGCGGCGCTCGCTTCGCGGCTGGCCGACCGCCATTTCGGCGTTGGTTGCGATCAGATCCTGACCATCGAAGCTCCCCGTAGCGCTGGCGCGGTGGCGTCGTACCGCATCTGGAATTCGGATGGTTCGCCTTCGCAGCAATGCGGCAACGGCGCACGTTGCGTGGCGGCCTGGCTGGTGCGCGAGGGAACCGCCGGCGGCCAGCGCTTCCGGGTGGACAGCCCGTTGGCCACGCATGAGGTGGAACGGATCGGCAGCGATCGTTATGCCATCGCCATGGGCATGCCGCAGTTCGAACCGAAGCTGATTCCGCTGGCCGGATTTTCCGCGGCCGACCGCTATCGCCAGAACCTCGATGGCGAAGTCGTGGAATTCGGTGCGGTGTCCATGGGAAACCCGCACGCGGTCATCGAAGTGGCCGACGTCGATCTTTCTCCGGTGCTGGTGCAGGGACCGGCGCTGCAGAACAGCGAAGCGTTTCCGGAGTCGGCCAACATCGGTTTCGCCCAGGTCGTCTCCCGGCAGCGCCTGCGCCTGCGCGTGTACGAGCGCGGCGTGGGCGAGACGCTGGCCTGCGGCAGCGGCGCCTGCGCGGCGGCGGCCGTGTTGATGCGCCGCGGGCGCATAGACCGCAGCGTGGACATCACCTTGCCGGGTGGCGATCTGCATATCGACTGGCCCGATGACGCCGCCGAGGTCATCATGTCCGGACCGGCGGCATTCGTATTCGAAGGGGAATGGGAACAATGACCGAAGCACAAGAAAAACTGGGCGCCCACGAGATCGCGGCCTGGCTGCGCCGGCACCCGACCTTCCTCAAGCAGTTCCCGGATCTGGCGCTGACCCTGGTGGTGCCGCGCGAGGAAGGCCCTACCGCTTCGCTGGCCAGTTACCAGTTGGAAGTGCTGCGCGACAAGAACCGCGAGTTGTCCAAGCGCCTCAACGACCTGTTCGCCAACGCGCAGGAGAACGAGCGCCTGGCGGTGCGTACCCACCAGCTGACCCTTTCGCTGTTGAAGCAGAACACCGCGCAGGACACCTTGCGCGCGATGGCCGCTTCGCTGGCCGAGGATTTCAACGGCGACCTGGTGCGCATCGTGCTGTTCGAACCGCTCGCCGGCCTGGACGATGCCGAGTGGCTGCAGGTGGTGGCGGAAAACAGCGCGCATCTGAATTCGTTCCGCGACTGCCTGAAGGACGGCGAGCCGCTCTGCGGCCGTCTGCAGCCGGAGAAGAACGCCCTGCTGTACGGCGCGCGCGCCGAGGAAGTGCAGTCGTCCGCACTGCTGCCGTTGCCCGGCCTGGGCCTGGTGGCGGTGGGCAGCCGCGACGGCAACCGCTTCTATCCGGGCATGGGTACGCTGTTCCTGCGCATGATGGGTGAGGCGCTGGCGGTGGCGATGAAACGGTTCGATGGCTGAAAAAACCCGCCGAATTTTAAGCGGCCATTCCCGCGAAGGCGGGAACCCAGCGACTTTGCTTTTTGCTTCATCGAAGTTCAGCAGCGGTAATTTATTGCCGAGGAGCAGAGTCGCTGGGTTCCCGCCTTCGCGGGAATGACGGTTCTAGGGTTGCTCGCATGATCGAAGACTTCCTTTCCCACCTGCAAGTCGAACGACGCATGTCGGCGCACACGCTCGATGCCTATCGGCGCGATCTGACCGCGTTGGCCGAGTGGGCCGCAGGGCAGGGCACGGACGATCTGGCCGGACTGGATTCCGAACAACTGCGCATCTTCGTCGCCACCGAACACCGCCGCGGCCTGTCTCCGAAAAGCCTGCAGCGCCGCCTCTCGGCCTGCCGCAGTTATTTCAACTGGCTGCTCCGGCACGGCCGCATCGCCGCCAGTCCGGCCGCCGCGCTGCGCGCGCCCAAAGCGCCGCGCAAGTTGCCGCAGGTGCTGGATGCCGACGAAGCCTCGCGCCTGGTCGAGGTGCCCACCGATGTGCCGCTGGGGTTCCGCGATCGCGCTCTGCTGGAATTGTTCTATTCCTCAGGCCTGCGCCTGAGCGAGCTGTGCGGCCTGCGCTGGAGCGATCTGGATCTGGCGAGCGGGTTCGTCACCGTGCTGGGCAAGGGCAGCAAACAGCGCAAGGTGCCGGTCGGTTCGCACGCGCGCAAGGCGCTGCAAGCCTGGCGCGAGGAGCAGAAACCGGCGGCCGATACGCCGGTGTTTCCGGGGCGCGGCGGCGGCCCGATTTCGCAACGGGCCGTGCAGATCCGCATGAAGCTGTTGGCGCAGAAACAGGGGATGTTCAAGAACGTGCACCCGCACATGCTGCGGCACAGTTTCGCCAGTCATATCCTGGAATCCTCCGGCGACCTGCGCGGCGTGCAGGAACTGCTGGGGCATGCGGATATCGCCACCACCCAGATCTACACGCACCTGGATTTCCAGCACCTGGCCAAGGTCTACGACGCCGCGCACCCGCGCGCCAAGCGCAAGACCTGATTTCGCGGAAGCGAAGTCGTGGGAGCGGCGTCCCGCCGCGAGCTCCTAGCCATGGAGTCCAAAGCAACCTAGCTAATTCTGTCCTGAAGGCAGAAGAGCTCGCGGCGGGACGCCGCTCCCACTGCCCGCTTCCATCGCCGTTCCTGGTGTGCAGAAGGTCATGCTTGAACCCGTCCCGACCGTCCCCACCTCCTAGTTGAACCCCAGGAGGCCGCATGGACCCCAGTCAGAACCCCAATGTTTTCCACGCCACCACCATCTTGTCGGTGCGGCGCAACGGCCGCGTGGCCGTGGCCGGCGACGGCCAGGTCACGCTGGGCAATACGGTGATGAAAGGCAACGCCCGCAAGGTGCGCAGGCTGGGCCGCGACGGCCAGGTGCTGGCCGGTTTCGCCGGTGCGGCGGCCGATGCGTTCACCCTGTTCGAACTGTTCGAAGCCAAGCTTGAGAAACACGGCCAGCTGCAGCGCGCCGCCGTGGAACTGGCCAAGGACTGGCGCACCGAACGCCGCCTGGGCAAGCTCGAGGCGCTGTTGGCGGTGGCCGACAAGGACACCTCGCTGATCATCAGCGGCACCGGCGATGTGATCGAGCCGGAAGACGGCATCATCGCCATCGGCTCCGGCGGCTCCTACGCGCTATCGGCCGCGCGCGCCTTGCTGGCGCACACCGAGATGGACGCCAAATCCATCGCGGTCGAGTCGCTGAACATCGCCGGCGATATCTGCATCTACACCAACCGCAACGTCGTCGTCGAAGAGCTCTGAGCCCTTCAGATTTTCCGATGTCATTCCGAATGAAGTGAGGAATCTGCTTCACTCGCCCGGAAACCCAACGGCGGATCCCTCACCGCGTTCGGGATGACAATTCAAAGAGCCTACTCATGTCCGCAAAACCAGAAAACATCAGCGCCACCATGACCCCGCGCGAAATCGTGCAGGAACTCGACCGCCACATCGTCGGCCAGCACGGCGCCAAGCGCGCCGTGGCCATCGCCCTGCGCAACCGCTGGCGGCGCATGCAGCTGCAGCCGGATCTGCGCGACGAGGTGATGCCGAAGAACATCTTGATGATCGGCCCCACCGGCGTGGGCAAGACCGAGATCGCGCGCCGCCTGGCCACGCTGGCCAACGCGCCGTTCGTGAAGGTGGAAGCCACGCGCTTCACCGAAGTCGGCTACGTGGGCAAGGACGTGGAACAGATCGTGCGCGACCTGGCCGACACGGCGGTGAAGATGTACCGCGAGCAGGCCAAAGTGCGCGTGCGCACCCAGGCCGAGGAGCGCGCCGAAGACCGCATCCTGGACGCGCTGTTGCCGCGGCGCAGCGCCGGCATCGGCTTCGATGCCGAAGCCGCCCGCAACGAACCCTCGGCGCACGACGGCGATACCCGCACCAAGTTCCGCAAGATGCTGCGCGCCGGCGAGCTGGACGAGCGCGAGATAGAACTCGAACTCTCGGCCAACGTCAGCATGGACATCATGACCCCGCCGGGCATGGAGGAAATGGGCCAGCAGCTGCGGCAGATGTTCTCCAGCATGGGCAACGCCAAATCGCACAAGCGCACCCTCACCATCAAGGCCGCGCGCCCGCAGCTGGTGGAAGAGGAAGCGGCCAAACTGGTCAACGAAGACGATATCCGCACCGCTGCCATCGAAGCCTGCGAGCAGAACGGCATCGTGTTCATCGACGAGATCGACAAGGTCGCCAAGCGCGGCGGCAACATGAGCGGCGGCGACGTCAGCCGCGAAGGCGTGCAGCGCGATCTGCTGCCGCTGGTGGAAGGCTCCAACGTCAGCACCAAGTACGGCACGGTCAAGACCGACCACATCCTGTTCATCGCTTCCGGCGCGTTCCACCTGGCCAAGCCCAGCGACCTGATTCCTGAGTTGCAGGGCCGCTTCCCGATCCGCGTGGAATTGTCGGCGCTGTCGAAGGAGGATTTCGTACGCATCCTCACCGAACCCAAGGCCGCGTTGACTCGTCAGTACGAAGCGCTGCTGAAGACCGAGGGCGTGACCGTGGAGTTCACTGCCGATGCCGTCGACCGTCTTGCGGAGATCGCAGCGCAGGTCAACGAGCGCCAGGAAAACATCGGCGCACGCCGCCTGCACACGGTGCTGGAGCGGCTGCTGGATACGTTGAGTTACGAAGCCCCCGACCGCGACGGGCAGAAGGTCGGCATCGACCGCGCCTATGTCGATGCGCACCTGGGCGAACTGGTGCAGGATCCGGACCTGAGCCGCTACATCCTGTAAGCGCCTCCGCAATGATTCCGGTCATTGCGGTTCGATGGCGACCTCGGTCTTCACCGAATTGGCGATGAAGCAATGCTCATGCGCCGAATGGTGCAGGCGCTGCAGTCCTTCGGCATCGGGCGCGCTGCCTTCGGCGAACACGATCTTCGGCCGCAGGGTGACCTGGGTCAACGCGATCCTTCCGGCGTCGTTCTTGCCCAGCTTGCCCTCCGCTTCGTCGCGGTAGCTGTCTATCACCCATCCCTTCTTGGCCGCGATCGCCAGCAGGGTGAGCATGTGGCACGACGACAGCGCCACCACCAAAGCTTCTTCGGGGTCCACGCCGTGCGCGCTGCCCAGGTAAGCCGGCGCCGCGGAACCGGTCAGGCGCTGGCCGCGTTCGAAATTCCATTCGTGGTCGCGGCTGTAGCCATCCGGGGTGAAGGGCTTGCCGTCGCGGTTCCATTGGATAACGGTCTTGTGCTCGGACATGGTGTCGCTCGCGTGGCTGGGGAGGCCAACGATATCCCAATGTCGGGTCCAAAGGCGTCTGCTAGCATTGCAAGCAGATAGAGATCGAGCGTCACTATGGATAGTGAGATAGAACCCAACAGGACAGTGCTGGTAATCGGCGCGGCGGGATTCCTGGGCGGTTACATGGTTGCGGCGTTACGGGAACGCGGCTGGCGCGTAGTGCGTGGCGTGCGCCCCCGGGACAGGGAGTTGGCGTCCGATGAACGCGAATGCGACTTGAAGCGACTTCTGACTGTCGAAAGCTGGTTGCCGTTATTGGCGGACGTTGATGCGGTGGTCAACGTTGCGGGCATATTGCGCGAAGAGGGCGGACAGACGTTCGCGACCGTTCACTTCGACGCACCGCTCGCGCTGGCCCGTGCCTGTGTCGAACAGGGTGTGCAGTGCTTCGTGCAGATATCAGCGTTGGGATTGCGAGAGGACGGGGAATTCGTCGCGTCGAAGCATCGATTCGATCATGCCTTGCTGGAGCTGCCCCTGCGCAGCGTGATACTGCGACCTTCGGTGGTGTACGCCATTTCCGGTTCGTATGGCGGAACTTCCCTGTTGCGCGCGCTCGCCGCGTTTCCCGTTGCATTGTTGTTGCCGGGAGATGGCCGTTGGTTGATCCAGCCTGTTGCGGTTCAAGACCTGGCCGATCTCGCCGCGCGCGCGCTGGAATCGGAGGCTTCGGGTATCTATGAGGTCGGCGGCCCAGAGCGCATGACCCTGCGGGAATACCAGCGCACTTGGCGCGAATGGCTGCGCATCCCTGGAAATCGCACCGTCTTCACTCCTGTGGGTTGCGTGTCGTTGCTTGTGCGCTTCTGGGAAACCATCGGCAGCGGTCCGGTAGGCGAAACCATGTGGCGCATGCTCAGGCGCGGAAACGTCGCCGCCGATGGCGAAAGCGCACGTTTGCGCCGTGACTTCGGTATCGCCCCACGGCCATTGCAGGAAGTGCTGGCCTCGGCTCCCAGCCAGGTCCAGGACCGATGGCAGGCGCAGCTTTACTTCCTCGCGCCCGTGCTGCGTCTGGGCGTTGCCGTGCTTTGCCTGATTTCGGCATGGGTCGGCTGGACGACTTCCGCATCCGAGATCGAGCGATTGGCCTCCAGATCGGTGCTGGGCGCGATGGATCCGGTAGCTATCGCACGTTCTGCGGCCACCCTCGACCTGATTCTAGGGTTGTGGTTGCTGCTTGGTTTGCGCTTGCGCATGGCAATCGCATCGACGATGGCGCTCGTGCTGGTTTACACCTTGGTGTTCGGCATCGCATTGCCCGTGCTATGGCTGGACCCACTGGGCGGGCTGGCAAAAAACCTGGTTATCCTCCCGGCGCTCGCCGTGCTGTGGGTGCTTTCGGAGAGGAGGTGAGCATGCTCTATCTTTGGGTCAAGTGGATCCACATCCTGTCGTCGACGCTGCTGATGGGCACCGGTCTCGGCATCGCCTTCTTCATGTGGGTCGCGCATCTGCGCGGCGACGTGCGGGTGATTGCAGCAACCGCTCGCACTGTGGTCATTGCCGATACCTGCTTCACCGCCCCGGCGGTGGTAGTGCAGCTGATTACCGGCATCTGGCTCGCCCGGATATTGGGCATGCCGCTCGACCACTTCTGGTTGAAGCTCGCACTGATGTTGTTCGTACTCGTAGGCTTGTGCTGGCTGCCGGTTCTATGGCTGCAGATACGCGCTAGAAATCTGGCGCAGCAGGCGCTCGACCAGAACCAACCGCTGCCCGCCGCCTACCATCGCGTCATGCGTTGGTGGTTCTGGCTGGGTTGGCCGGCTTTCATCAGCGTCATTGCGATCTTCTGGTTGATGGTGATGAAGCCGGCCTAGGCGCCGCTCACCTCTCGCCGATCTCTTGTCAGGTTCGCCTCCTCGCCACCGTCCTATGTATCTACCTATGGCGCGTGGAGCTGGGGATGGAAATATCAAATGAGCCTTATCGACGGGAGATCTCCGATATCTCCGCCGGTCGCTTGTGGAGGTGGGGAAAATACGCCTGGCATCTGTTTCGTTCCGCACCCTTGCGGTCGATGGGGCTGGCGTTGCTTCCGATCGTCTCCGAAGCGATCGTGCAGTTGATACCCGTGGCGGGGGTGGTGCTCTCCAAATTTTCGACTCCCCTGATGGCGTCTTGGGTGCTGGCGATGGTGCATAACCGGGCCTCCATAGGCATTTTCGACCCGAAATACGCGGGTCAGCTCTGGCTCGCCAGGCTTCGGCAGCTGCTGTTGCTGTCGTTGGCGTCGGTCGGGGTGTTCGCCTTCCAATTGCTCGCGGGCCTGTTGATCGCAGGCCAGGACCAGACGATCGCGCTTGCCGCGGGCAACGTTGCGAATCTGGATCTTTCGCGCATTCAGATGGCATCGATTCTCGTATCCGGTCTGGTGCCGGCGACCTTATTGGCGTTCGCTTCGCCGTTGCTGCTGCTGTCGGGGCATTCCGTGGGATATGCCATGCGGGAAAGCTTCTTCGCCGTCCTGCGCTACTGGCGGCCCATGCTGGCTTATGCGCTGGTCTCCGCGGCCCTGCTCGCGGGAATGCTGTGGCAAATCTGGATGCTGCTGCTCTATTTGCCGATCGCTTTGTTCGTAGGTTATGCGGCCTATCGCGATATCTTCCTGGGCGGTCCCGGACATTCGGCTGATGACGACGCCTGATATCGAGTCAGTACTGCGAGAACACGGCCCCATGCTGCTGCGCATGGCGGCCGCCTATCGAAGCCAGCGGACCGGCACGGACGAGCTGGCCCAGGAAATGGCAGTTGCCGTTTGGCAGGCGCTCCCGCGCTTCCGTGGGGAAGGCAGCCTGAAAGGTTTCGTGGCCAGGGTCGCCCAGTTCACTGCGCTCGATCGCCTGCGGGTGGCGAATGCAAGGAATGAAATCGGGATAGACGACCTTGCCATCGAATCGGTGGAGTCCACGCCGGAGGCCTACGCCGAGACATCGCAAAAGCGGCGCGACCTGATGCGCGCGGTCCGCAGCTTGCCGACCGGTCAGCGCGAATGCGTTCTGCTCGTACTGGAGGGCTTCGGCAACAACGAGATAGCGGACATTCTGGGCGTCGCCGCCAATACGGTGGATCAGCGCCTCAGCCGCGCCCGCGTGTGGTTGCGCGGACAACTGGAGGGTTCGAAATGAGCGCAGACGGCTGGAGCGACCTGGTTCCGGAATGGAAGTCGCAACCGCGTTCCGATGAAACGGTGTTGATGCGTTCGGTGATGCGCAAACAGCGCTGGCGGAAGCTGGGTTTGATGCATGAGCTGTTAGGGACGATCGCGGTGCTGGCCATGACCGGCTACGCCTTGCTGACCAGGCCGCCCATCGAAGGGATGCGAAGCTGGTACTGGGGCTCTGCGCTAGTGCTGGTGGTTTGGCAGGCCGGCTATCTGCTGATGCGCCATCGCTATCGTTTGTTCGGCGCGCCGGGTGGCGGATTGGTCGGTTTGATCGATGCGGAGATTCGCCATGCCCGTTACGTGATCGCCAACATGTGGTTCGGCGTATCGGGTGGGCTGCTGCTGGCGGCCTGGGCCCTGTTCGTGATCCCGCCCGAACTCGTTCCCGTGGTCCGGACAGCGTTGCTGGCCGCGACGGTCTGGTGCATCCCCTACGCCATCATCCGCAGTTATCGCGCCTGGCGCTGGATCGTCAGATTGAGGTCGCATCAGGAGCAGCTGATGCGATGAGCGGCGTCACCCTTCGCCGATATCCTCGTTCCACACTTCCGGATTGGCGGCGATGTAATCGCCCAGCATCGCGATGCATTCCTCGTCGTGCAGATCGACGACCTTGACGCCGTTGTCGCGCAGCCAGTCGATGCCGCCGCCGAAGTTGACCGATTCGCCCACCACCACCGTGCCGATGTTGAATTGCCGCACCAGGCCGCTGCAGTACCAGCAGGGCGCCAGGGTGGTGACCATGATGGTGTCGCGGTAGCGGCGCTGGCGGCCTGCCTTGCGGAAGGCGTCGGTTTCGCCATGCACCGAAGGGTCGTTTTCCTGAATGCGCCGGTTGTGGCCGCAACCCAGCAGAGCGCCGTTTTGATGGTAAAGGGCCGCGCCGATGGGAATGCCGCCTTCGGCCAGGCCCCGGCGGGCCTCGGCGACGGCGGTTTCCAGCAGGGCGCGGTAGTCGATGGGGTCGTTCATGGGGATCCATAAGGGTCGGCGCGGTAGGATGTTGCCACGCGTCGAAGCGATTCAGGAAATGCGGCCTGGGTCACTCCGGCACCGGCGGTTGTCGTCTATCTAGTCATGGCGGAACCGGAGGCGCGTCGTTGCTTCCGCAAAGAAAGATCAGGGGGCCGAAATGGCAATAGCGAAAAGCGCATCGATCATGGCCGGCATGCGGGCCATGCTGGCGTGCGGTCTGGGAGCGGCGCTGATGACGGGCGCTTTGCAGGCGCGGGCCCAGGTCGTTCAAGGACAGCTGCAACTGCAATGGGGCGACCCGCGCGGCGATGCCGGTCAGGCGAAGCGACCCGGCAAGCTCCTGGTCGCCCTGGTGACCGATGACGGCAAGCGCCAGGCGCTCGACCCGGCACAGGCGCGCATCGCCGCCGGCGATCTGTATGCGCTGGCCAACCGCCGGGTGGCGGTCGAGTTCGGCAGCGGTTCCCGCGATGCGGCGCGCGGGAAAGTCGAAGCCATCGTTCCCGCCGACAATCTTGGCCAGGCTTACGACCCGGCGGTGCCGCTGAAGACCGGCCCGGTGGCCAAGGCGGTGGCGGGCACCACGCGCTGGGTGACGGTGGCCTGCAAATTCTCCGATATCGCCACCGAGCAGAAGACGGTGGACTTTTTCCGCGGCCAGTACGGCACGCTGGCCGGCCAGCTGGGCCATTACTGGCCCGAGGTGTCTTACGGAAAAGTAAGCCTGGCCGGCAGCGATGCCTATGGCTGGTTCACCCTGCCTCAGCCGCGTTCGTACTACGTCACCGGCGAAGGCGATGGAGACGCCGACCTGGACAAACTGTTCGAGGATTGCGCCGCCGCGGCCGATCCCACGGTGAATTTCACCGGCGCGCAGGGCATCAACATGATGTTCAACGGCGACCTGGACGGCTACGCGTGGGGCGGCAGCGCCTGTGGTCCCCTGGAAGGCGCCAACCGGTGCATCCGCAACACCTGGAACCCGCCCTGGTCGTTCAACAACCTGGCGCCGCTGGCGCATGAAATGGGCCACGGCTACGGGCTGCCGCACTCCAACAACTCCGACGGCGACGACGATCCTTACGACAATCCGTGGGACGTGATGAGCGATGCGTGGCACAACGCCGTTCCCAACGCCACTTACGGCAGCCTGCCCAAGCACATCAACATCTACCAGCGCGATCGTCTGGGCTGGGTGGACGCGGCGCGCAAGCGGACGGTCACGGCCGGCGGACCGCGGGTGACGGTCAACCTGGATGCGGCCAGTCTGGCCGGTTCGCTGAATACGCAGATGGTCGTGTTCACCATTCCGCAGGAAGCCGGGGTCCTGTACACCCTGGAGGCGCGCAAACGCACCGGCGCCTATGAAGCCAACCTGGCGGGGAACGCGGTCATCATCCATCGCATCGTCAATGGCGGCACGGCTTACAGCGTCGATGCGGCCGTGCCGCCGGCCAATGTTTCGAACAACGAAGGATCGATGTTCAAGGTCGGGGAAACCTGGGTGTCGCCCTACGACGCCTATTGGGTCACGGTGGAGTCGGAAACCGCGACGGGTTTCGTAGTGTCGTTGGGTCCGCAGCCGCGCTACATGGGCGGGCCGGCGCCTGTGCAACGCTCGACCGGCGGTACGGCCAGCGCCTCGCAGCCGTCGGTGCTGTCGACCCCAACGAGCCGCAAGCCCCGCCAAACCAGCGATTGCGCGAGCGCACGCGGGCAAATCTCGGCGAAGGGCGGATGCGGACGCGCCAAGTAGCCCGCTTGCGGGCGACCTCCGCACCGGCAATGCGATAATGGCGGCATGAGCGAATCCCCCTACAAATCCGGCACCACCCATTTCGGCTTCAAGGACGTCGCCGCCAAGGACAAGCAGAAGCTGGTCGGCGAAGTGTTCTCCTCGGTCGCGGGCAACTACGACCTGATGAACGACCTGATGAGCCTGGGCGTGCACCGGGTGTGGAAGCGCTATTTCGTCGGCACCGCACAGGTGAAGCGCGGCGACCGCGTGCTGGATCTGGCCGGCGGCACCGGCGATATCGCGGCGTTGCTGAAGGACCGGGTGGGCCCGGAAGGCGAGATCGTGCTCGGCGACATCAACGCCGGCATGCTCTCGGTCGGCCGCGACCGCATGACCAACCGCGGCCTGGTCGCCGGACTGGACTACGTGCAGTGCAACGCCGAGGCGCTGCCGTTCCCCGACAACAGTTTCGATCTGGTGACCATCGCTTTCGGCCTGCGCAACGTGACCGACAAGGACGCCGGCCTGCGCGAGATGTTCCGCGTGCTCAAGGTGGGCGGGCAGGCGCGGGTGCTGGAATTCTCGGAAGTGACGGTGGACTGGTTCAAGCCGGTCTACGACTTCCACTCGTTCAAGATCCTGCCCCGGCTGGGGCAGTTGTTCGCCAAGGACGCCGACAGCTACCAGTACCTGGCCGAAAGCATCCGCAAGCATCCGCCGCAGGAAGAACTGAAGGCGATGATGCAGGAGGCCGGTTTCGAGCGCTGCAGCTACAAGAATCTGTCGGCCGGGATCGTGGCGGTGCATACGGGCTACAAAGTCTGAGGCAGGCACTCTTCACAGGTTGCTAAAAGCATGGGAAAACTTCCGGCTATCGCTCTCGTCATTCTCTCGGTGAACGCCGCATCCGCCCAGGAAAGCAAAGACCCGAAAGCGACCGAGGTCTGGCAGCCCGAACCGAAAATCGTCGCGCCCGGCACGACAGGAAACGCGGCGCCGCCGGCCGATGCCGTCGTTCTGTTCGATGGAACGAATCTGGACGAATGGGAATCGGCCGACAATGCGAAGGCTTCCGCGCGATGGACGGTTTCCGACGGCGCCGTCACGGTGAAGAAGGGAACCGGAAACATCCAGACCAAACGGTCGTTCACCGACTACCAGCTGCATCTCGAATGGCGAATCCCCGGGAACATCACCGGCGAAGGACAGGCGCGCGGGAACAGCGGCCTGTTCCTGGCGTCCACGGGCCCTGGAGACGAAGGCTACGAAATCCAGATCCTGGATTCCTACAACAACAGGACTTATTCGAACGGCCAGGCGGGTGCGGTCTACAAGCAGCATATTCCACTGGCCAACGCCAGCAGAAAGCCCGGGGAATGGCAGACCTACGATGTGGTCTGGACCGCCCCCAGGTTCAACGACGATGGATCGCTGAAGAGTCCGGCAAGGGTGACGGCCTTCATCAATGGGGTGCTGATGCAGAACAATGTCGAGCTGCAAGGCACTACCGTTTATATCGGCAAACCGTCTTACAAGAAGCATGGTCCTGCGCCCATCAAACTTCAGGACCATGGAGATCCGAGCGAGCCCATCAGTTTTAGGAATATTTGGGTGAGAGAGCTCTGAGCGGAGCGACATCCGCTGGAGCGGGATTCAGTGAAATCGAAGTCCTGTCGTGGGAGCGGCGTCCCGCCGCGAGCTTTCGATCTTTCAAGATTCGGCTCAAGCCTTCGCTTACGCGGTTTGCAAGTCAAAAGCTCGCGGCGGGACGCCGCTCCCACAT
>DASVNG010000018.1:0-210591 GCA_036383995.1 Pseudoxanthomonas sp. | reverse complement strand
GTTGGATCAAAAGCTCGCGGCGGGACGCCGCTCCCACCATCGGGCGCATCGGACAATCCAGGCGTCGGGGCGTAGCCCCGACCTACGTAATTCAAATGATTGCTTAAAACACCAGTAACTTCTGCGAACTGGACAGTATTGGCGTCTTCACGCAGACTGCGGCGCTTCCGCTGGAGCGTTCGATGGCAAAGCTGCTGGTCCTGCACGGCCCCAACCTCAACCTGCTCGGCACCCGCGAGCCCGAGGTCTATGGCCGCACCACCCTGACCGAGATCGACGCCGCACTGGCGGCGCAGGCGGCCGCGGGCGGACACCAGACCGAGAGCCTGCAGTCCAACGCCGAGCACCAGCTGGTCGATCGCGTGCAGGCCGCACGCACCGACGGTACCGCCTTCATCCTGATCAATCCAGCCGCCTTCACCCATACCTCGGTGGCCCTGCGCGACGCGCTGGCGGCCGTGGCCATCCCGTTCATCGAAATCCATCTGTCCAACCCCCATGCCCGCGAGCCCTTCCGCCACCACAGCTACTTCAGCGATCTGGCGGTAGGTGTGGTCTGCGGCTTCGGCGCCGACAGCTACCGCTATGCGATGGAAGCCGCGCTCAAGCGGCTTCCCGCCTGACCTTTTCCCTTACCCCTTCCCGACTCGCGCCGTCGCCGGCGCGGGCGTCCAACCACAGAGGCCAACATGGACCTGCGCAAGATCAAGAAACTCATCGACCTGCTGGAAGAATCCAATCTCGCCGAAATCGAGATCAAGGAAGGCGAAGAAAGCGTGCGCCTGGCGCGCGTGCCCAAGGGCAGCTACCAGGCCGCAGCCCCGGTCTACGCCGCGCCCGCCGAAACGCGCCCCGCCGCGCCCATGCCGATGTCCTCGCCGACCGAGTCGGCGACCGGCGGCAGCGCCAAACCCGGCGGCAACGACCAGCCGGAAGGCCACGTGATGCGCTCGCCGATGGTCGGCACGTTCTACACCTCGCCCTCGCCGGACAAGCCGGCGTTCGTCACCGTCGGCCAGTCGGTGAAGGCCGGCGAGACCCTGGCGATCATCGAGGCGATGAAGATGTTCAACCCGATCGAAGCCGATGTGTCCGGCACCATCCTGGCGGTGCTGACCGAAAGCGGTTCGCCGGTCGAATTCGACCAGCCGCTGTTCGTGATCGGCTGAGGCGCGGCCCATGCTCGACAAAGTCGTCATCGCCAATCGCGGCGAAATCGCGCTGCGCATCCTGCGCGCCTGCCACACGATGGGCATCCGCACCGTCGCCGTGCACTCCACGGTGGACCGCAACCTCAAACACGTGGCCATGGCCGACGAATCGGTCTGCATCGGCCCCGCGCCTTCCAGCGAGAGCTACCTCAACGTGCCGGCGATCATCGCCGCCGCCGAAGTCACCGATGCGCAGGCGATCCATCCCGGCTACGGTTTCCTCAGCGAGAACGCCGACTTCGCCGAACGCGTGGAGCAGTCCGGCTTCATCTTCATTGGCCCCAAGGCCGACACCATCCGTCTGATGGGCGACAAGGTGGAAGCGATCCGTGCGATGAAAGCCGCGGGCGTGCCCTGCGTGCCGGGCTCGGGCGGTCCGTTGGGCGAGGACATCGTCACCAACACCAAGATCGCGCGCGAGATCGGCTACCCGGTGATCATCAAGGCCGCCGGCGGCGGCGGCGGACGCGGCATGCGCGTGGTGCATGCCGAAGGCGCGCTCAACAGCGCCATCAGCACCACCAAGGCCGAAGCCAAGGCCGCCTTCAGCAACGACCAGGTCTACATGGAGAAATTCCTGGAGAACCCGCGCCATGTGGAAATCCAGGTGCTGGCCGACGGCCAGGGCGGCGCGATCCATCTGGGCGAGCGCGACTGCTCGATGCAGCGCCGCCATCAGAAAGTGGTGGAAGAGGCGCCGGCGCCGGGCATCAGCGAGGAACAACGCGACGAGATCGGCCGGGTCTGCGTGGACGCCTGCATCCGCATCGGCTACCGCGGCGCGGGCACGTTCGAATTCCTGTACGAGAACGGCCGCTTCTACTTCATCGAAATGAACACCCGCAACCAGGTGGAGCACCCGGTCACCGAGCGCATCACCGGCATCGATCTGGTCTGCGAGCAGCTGAAGATCGCCGCCGGGCAGAAGCTGTCGATCAAGCAGTCCGACATCGTGCTGCGCGGCCACGCCATCGAGTGCCGCATCAACGCCGAAGACCCCGATACGTTCGCGCCGAGTCCTGGCCTGATCTCCGGCTTCTATCCGCCGGGCGGCCCGGGCGTGCGCGTGGACACGCACATCTACACCGGCTACCGCGTGCCGCCGAACTACGACTCCATGATCGGCAAGCTGATCGTGCACGGTCCGGACCGCGAAACCGCCATCGCCCGCATGCGCGTGGCGCTGAGTGAGATGGTAGTGGACGGGATCAAGACCAATATTCCGCTGCAGCAGTCGATCATGCGCGACACCGGCTTCCAGGCCGGCGCGCAGAACATCCACTATCTGGAAAAACGGCTGGCCGAGCGCAAGAACAAGACCATCGCGCTGGTCTGAGCGGGTTAGGGCGCTCGCCGACTTGGAGGAAAGTCGGCGAGTGAATCTATTTCGTCGCCGGCTGCTGCGTGCCGTGCAGCGGGCGTGCGGCGATGCTGGAAACCGGGCTGCCGACAACGATCTCTTCCGAAGACCCGTCCGGCCACACGATCTTGAACGTGCTGCCGGGCGGCAACGACGAAAAAGGCACGCCACTGGTCGCTCGGTAGACCGCCGCCGCCTGGCTTGCGCCCTTGCTTCTGGTCTCTTCGCTGGAATGCACCGAAACCACCGATATCTGGGTCAGGCCACGGAACTCCGGCCGGGTGGTTTCCACCACCACGCCCGCAGCCAATGCGGCGTACGCCACGAACAGCAGTATCCAGAACCCTTTCTTCGCTTTATCCGCAAAGCGCTTGTGAGTCATTTCGCAACTCCAATATCCGTCATGAGGCTGTCCACCATTCCGTTCAAACTGTCCGCCCCCTGCCTGGGCACGCCGGCGTCGAAAACAAACGTGTAGAAATCCTGGGAGCCGTCGCGGGAACAGATCCCTCCATTGGCGCAATACGACGTCACCAATACGCTGCCGGGGCTGCAATCGTTGCCAAGCCGGCACGCGGCCAGCAGCCAGGCGAGTTCGGAGTACTGGGTGCCGGAAATTCTGCCCAGGTAAGCCTCGCGCCCGCTCCCGGCGATGCCCATGGCGGGCGAGATCGCGACGTAGGCTTCCGGATCGCCCGAACGGCGCACCCGTTCCACCAGATCCCGCATGTATTCGTTGCCCGGCAGCAAGGGCTCGCCCATCGCCAGCAGCGCCGCCTCCGCGGCCAGATTTCCGGCGCGCGCGGCATCCAAGCGCTTGGCGCGCAACGCCGACGCGGAAATGCCATCGGCGGGGACGAAGCGGGCGCAACGCTGGCCGACGCGGTCGCGCGCGGCGGCCATGGCCGCGGTCGCCGAGCCCTTCAATTCCCGGATCGTGCGGGTGTCGGAGGCGTAGCCCGCCGGGTCGGCCGCATAGGCGGTGCAATAGTCCAGGACGCGGCTCACCTTCCACAACGCTTCCGCATCGCCCGCGCTTTCCCGCGCGCGCAGCGACTGCACGTAGGCATACAAATCGCTGGCGCCTTCGAAATCGACGCGGGCGCTGCGGGAAATGCCGGGAATAGTGCGTGGGCGTTCGCGCGAATCGGCAGGGCCGGCCGCGGCGGTTTCCGGACTCAGCGTACGCAGCGACAAACCCGATGTATCGGCCATGCTGCGATTCCAGCCCACAGCCACCAGCAACCCTGCGGCGGCCAGCAGCAGGAACACGGATTTTGTTTTCAGCGTGAGCATGGGAGGTGCTGGTTATCCACTTGCGCTAAGGCGGGCCATGGCAAGGCGAGAAGCAAGACGGCCGAGTCTTGGCCCCTGATTACGGAGGGCAGACCCGAATCGACGCAAGACCATTTACGGGCCGGGCCGTAGTCTAATGCAGACTTCCCGCAAGATGGCGCGACCGGTTCCTGCGTTTTCATGAATCGGGCACGCTGTTTTCCCCAGACTTTCGACCGAGCGGCGACATGCCTTACCTGGAACTCTCCCTACGCTGCAGCGAATCCGACCAACCGCGCTACGAAAACGCGCTGGAGGATGTGGGTGCGCTATCGGTCACCCTGCTGGACGCCGATGCCGACACCAGCAACGAACACGCGATCCTCGAACCCGGCGTGGGCCAGACGCCGCTGTGGCATGCGCTGGTGCTGACCGCGCTGTTCCCCGCCGAAACCAACGCGCTGGCGCTGCTGGCCGCGCTGGAATCGTTCGATCCCGGCCTGGACTGGTCCAACGCCAGCTTCCGCAGCGTGGAGGACCAGGATTGGGAACGCGCCTGGATGGACCAGTACGTACCGCTGCGTTTCGGCGCACGCACCTTCATCGTGCCGTGGAATCAAGCGCTTCCCGAAGAAGCGGACAACGCCCAGGCGGCGGTCGTGCGGCTGGATCCGGGCCTGGCCTTCGGCTCGGGCACCCACCCCACCACCGCGCTGTGCCTGCGCTGGCTGGACCGGCTGGCGGGCGAAGGAGAGCTGCAGGGCGCGACCGTGCTCGATTTCGGCTGCGGCTCGGGCATCCTGGCCCTGGCCGCGCTCAAATTGGGCGCCGCCAACGCCGTTGGCGTGGACAACGATCCGCAGGCGCTGACCGCCAGTTTCGACAACGCCGAACGCAATGGCGTGGGCGAACGGCTGGCGGTGTATCTGCCGCAGGACGAACCGTCGGCAACCTATCCGGTCGTCGTCGCCAACATCCTCGCCTCGGCCCTGGACGCCTTGGCCGAAACCCTGGCCACACGCGTCGCGTCCGGCGGGCGTATTGCGCTGTCGGGCATTCTGCAGGGACAGCAGGATGAGCTGCTGGTCCGCTACGCCGTCTGGTTCGACCAGTTGACCACTGAGCAGGAGGGGGACTGGATGCGCATCGAGGGTGTGCGGAAAGAATGACGTTGCTTCTTCTCCGTCTCCGCTCCGGCATGCTTGAATAGCCGTATGTTCTTTTCCTGCCCGCATTGCCGCGATCTGGTCGCCACCGACCGCGAAACCAATCTGCCGCCCGTCATGTGTCCGCGTTGCGGCGGCCGGTTGCGTGCGGATTCGCCACGCGAAAAAGCGGCCACTGCCGTTGCCGCCACCGGCGATGCGCCGACAACAGGCGGGCCCAGTTTCGCCAGGTTTCTGCAAGAGGCGGGAACCGCTCCGACAACAGCGGAAACCGACGCGCCTCCGGCTCAGGAAACGGCGAGCGAAGCAACAAGCGAGGCGGTCGAAGCGGTCGTCGACGCTGAATCGCCCGTCAGCGTCGTTGAAGACGAATCGCCTGTCGCAGAGCGTGAGGAAATCGAGACGGCCGCTGCCGCAACCGATGGAATCCCAACGAAAGCGCCTGAGCCCGCCGCATTGTCGCCGGCCCCGCAATATGCGGGACCCAGTTTTGCCCGGCAGCGTGCGCACACCCCGTTGCCTGCGCGCACCGCGAAATGGCAATGGGCCGCGCTGGTGGCGCTCGCAGCGCTATTGGCGGTTCAAGTACTGGTGGCCGACCGCGCCCGTCTGGCGGCCGATGCGAACTGGAGGCCGGTCATTACTTCCTTGTGCGCAGTGGCCGGATGCTCGGTGCCGGCCTGGCACCAACCCGGTGCGTTCGCGATGCTGAGCCGCGATGTGAGTCCTATCCCGGATACCCAGGGCGGCCTGAACGTGCAAGCCACTTTCCGCAACGATGCGCGCTGGCCGCAGGCTTGGCCGGTCTTGTTGTTGTCGTTGTCCGATGCCGATGGCCGCGTGCTCGGTTCGCGCGCCTTTTCGCCGAAGGAATATCTGGGCGCCGCGGCAACGCAAACCGAACTCGCCCCAGGCCAAAGCGCCCAGATCGCATTGAAACTGCACGAACCCAATCCCGACGTGGTGGCGTTCTCGTTCGACTTTCGCTAGCGCGAAGCAAATTTGCCAACAAAGGGATGCAGCCGCGCAAATCACGCGCTAGACTCCCCTCCCCGTCGAAAGCCGTGACCCGCTCGACGGTTTTCCAGCAACGACTTTGGCCAGGGGATCGCCCTTCGTGAATGCCGCCGCTCGCCACGACACCAGCCGTGGCAATCCAAAACCCCCGTTGCGCGACCACGTCGCGCAATCGGTGCGCCGCTACCTGCGCGATCTGGACGGCAGCGATGCGGACGATGTGTACGAGATCGTGCTGCGCGAAATGGAAATCCCGTTGTTCGTCGAAGTGCTGAACCATTGCGAGGGCAACCAGAGCCGCGCCGCGGCCCTGCTGGGCATCCACCGCGCCACGCTTCGCAAGAAACTGAAAGACTACGGGCTGGCCTAGGGCAGTCCGCGCACGGCGGTGCTGCGCTGCGGAAGTTATAATTCGCGCCACCTTCCCGCACCGCCCTTCCCATGACTTCCGATTCCAAGCCTGGCGCTCCCGTGAAAATCAGCCGGGCGCTGCTGTCCGTATCCGACAAGACCGGCCTGGTCGAACTGGCCACCGCGCTGGCCGCCCGCAACGTCGAGCTCCTGTCCACCGGCGGCACCGCCAAGGCATTGCGCGACGCGGGGCTGACCGTACGCGATGTCTCCGAAGTCACCGGTTTTCCCGAAATGATGGATGGCCGGGTCAAGACCCTGCATCCGATGGTCCACGGCGGCCTGCTGGGGCGCAAAGGCACCGATGATGCGGTGATGGCCGAACACGGCATCGCCCCGATCGATCTGCTGGTGCTGAACCTGTATCCGTTCGAAACGGTCACCGCCGATCCTGCCTGCACGCTGGAGCACGCGGTGGAAAACATCGACATCGGCGGACCGGCGATGCTGCGTTCGGCCGCCAAGAATTTCGCACGCGTGGCCGTGGCCACCGATCCGGCGCAGTACGCCGGCATCGTGCGGGAACTCGACGGCAACGATGGCGCGTTGTCGGCCGGCACGCGTTTCGCGCTCTCGGTCGATGCCTTCAATCGCGTCGCGCAGTACGACGCGGCGATCAGCAACTATCTGTCGGCGGTCACCGATTCCTCGGCGGCAGTGCCGGTACGCAATGAATTTCCCGCGCAGATGAACTCCACTTTCGTCAAGGTGATGGACCTGCGCTACGGCGAAAACCCGCACCAGGCCGGCGCGTTCTATCGCGACCTGGGCCCGGTGCCGGGCACGCTGGCCACGTTCGAGCAATTGCAGGGCAAGGAACTGAGCTTCAACAACCTGGGCGATGCCGATGCCGCGTGGGAATGCGTGCGCCAGTTCGACGCGCCCGCCTGCGTGATCGTCAAGCACGCCAATCCCTGCGGCGTGGCCGTGGGCGTGGCCTGCGGCGACGCGTACGAACTGGCCTACGCCACCGACCCGACCAGCGCGTTCGGCGGCATCATCGCCTTCAACCGTACGCTGGACGCGGCCACCGCCAAGGCCATCCTGGACCGGCAGTTCGTCGAGGTGCTGATCGCGCCGGATTACGAACAGGGCGCGCTGGACTACGCGGCCAAGAAGGCCAACGTGCGCGTGCTGAAGATTCCGCACGGCGCGGGCTTGAACAACTACGACAGCAAGCGGATCGGTTCGGGCCTGCTGCTGCAGTCTTCCGACAATCGCGGCATGACGCTGGGAGAACTGAAAGTAGTGACCCAGCGCGCGCCGACTGAGGCCGAACTCCGCGATCTGCTGTTCGCCTGGCGCGTGGCCAAGTACGTCAAGTCCAACGCCATCGTCTACGCCAGGGACAACCGCACCATCGGTGTCGGCGCCGGGCAGATGAGCCGTGTGGTCAGCGCCAAGATCGCCGGCCTGAAGGCCGAGGAAGCCAAGCTGGTGGTGCCCGGTTCGGTGATGGCTTCCGATGCGTTCTTTCCGTTCCGCGACGGTATCGATGCGGCGGCGACGGCGGGCATCAAGGCGGTGATCCAGCCGGGCGGTTCGATGCGCGACAATGAAGTGATCGCTGCGGCGGATGAGCATGGGTTGGCGATGGTGTTTACGGGTGTGCGGCATTTCAGGCACTGATTGCTGTTCCCTTCTCCTGCGGCGCCCAAAGGGTGTCCAAAGGTGAGAAGGTGGCGCGAAGCGCCGGAGGAGGGCACGGCGAAGTCATGGTCGCTGAAGATCACGGACTCCGCCGTACCCTCACCCCAGCCCCTCTCCCGCAGGGAGAGGGGCTTCAAGTCACTGGGTTCCCGCCTTCGCGGGAGACGAAAAGTTGAGGCTCAGCATGAAAGTTCTGGTGATAGGCTCAGGCGGCCGCGAACACGCCCTGGCATGGAAACTGGCGCAATCCGAACGCGTCGTCGAAGTCATCGTCGCGCCTGGCAACGCCGGCACCGCGACCGAAGCCAAATGCCGCAACGCCAACGTAGCCGTGAACAACATCGACGGCCTGCTGAACCTGGCACGGAACGCGAAAGTGGATGTCACCGTGGTCGGCCCCGAGATTCCGCTGGTGGCCGGCGTGGTCGACCGCTTCCGCGAAGCCGGCCTGCGCATCTTCGGGCCCACTGCCGCGGCGGCGCAGCTGGAAGGCAGCAAGGCCTACGCCAAGGATTTTTTGGCCCGCCACGGCATTCCCACGGCGTTCTATTCGGTGTTCACCGAAGTCGGGCCCGCGCTGGCCTATGTCCGCGACAAAGGCGCGCCCATCGTGGTCAAGGCCGACGGCCTGGCCGCGGGCAAAGGCGTGATCGTGGCGATGACGCTGGCCGAGGCCGAAGCCGCCGTCACCGACATGCTGTCGGGCAACGCTTTTGGCGATGCGGGCGCGCGCGTGGTGATCGAGGAATTCCTGGACGGCGAGGAAGCCAGCTTCATCAGCATGGTCGACGGCGTCACCGCGCTGCCGATGGCCACTTCGCAGGACCACAAGCGCGTCGGCGACGGCGACACTGGCCCCAACACCGGCGGCATGGGCGCGTATTCGCCCGCACCGGTGGTCACGCCGGAAGTGCACGCGCGGGTGATGCGCGAAGTGGTCGGTCCCACCGTGCAGGGCATGATCGCCGACAGCATTCCCTTCACCGGGTTCTTGTACGCCGGGCTGATGATCGATGCGGCCGGCGCGCCCAAAGTGATCGAATTCAACGTGCGCTTCGGCGACCCGGAGACGCAACCGGTGATGATGCGTCTGCAGTCCGATCTGCTGGAACTGGTGGAAGCGGCCATCGACCAGCGTCTGCACGAAACCGAGACGCGCTGGGACCCGCGTCCTTCGCTGGGCGTGGTGATGGCGGCGCAGAACTATCCCGATACGCCGCGCCTGGGCGATGTCATCAACAGCTGGGACGTACCCGACGTGGCCGACACCAAGGTCTTCCACGCCGGCACCCGCATCGAAGGCGACCACGTGGTGACCACCGGTGGCCGCGTGCTGTGCGTATGCGCGCTGGGCGACACCGTGGCCGACGCGCAGCGCAAGGCGTATGAAGAAGTGTCGGGGATTTCCTGGAACGGGGAATTCCACCGCCACGACATAGGCTGGCGGGCGATCGCGAGAGAGAGTTGAGCTTTTCCTTCTCCCACCGGGAGAAGGTGGCGCGCAGCGACGGATGAGGGAAGGAGAATTCCGACCCACGGAAAGCCTATTGCAACCTGACGGTCCATTCCCTCATCCGCCCTTCGGGCACCTTCTCCCGAAGGGAGAAGGAAAAGCGAATCTGCTAGTCTCCGCGCATCCAAGGAGCCCGCATGTCGAGCCACAGCCAGTTCGCCCTACTGAAACAGCGGCGCTTCCTGCCGTTCTTCGTCACCCAGTGCTTCGGCGCCTTCAACGACAACGTGTACCGGCAGGCCATCATCGGCCTGCTGTTCTACCTGGGCGTGAGTGCGCAAGAACGGACGCTGTACACCAATCTGGCGCCGGCGCTGTTCATCCTGCCGTACTTCCTGTTTTCGGCCACCGCCGGGCAGATCGCCGAGAAGCTGGAAAAATCGAAGCTGATCCGCATCACCACCACGATGGAAATCGTGATCATGTCGCTGGCGGCGATCGGTTTCCTGACCCAGAACATGATCGTGCTGCTGGTGGCGCTGTTCTGCACCGGCCTGCAATCCACGCTGTTCGGACCGGTGAAATATTCGATCCTGCCTTCGGTGCTGAAGCCCGAAGAACTCACCGGCGGCAACGGACTGGTGGAGATGGGCACTTCCATCTCGATTCTGGTCGGCATGATCTTCGGCGGCCTGATCTTCAAGCTTGCCGGCGATCAGGGACCGGTCGTCGCCGCTACGGCCATCGTCGTGTTGGCGATCAGCGGCAACCTGGTCAGCCGCGCGATCCCACGGGCCGAGGCCGGCGCGCCCGGCCTGAAGATCAATTGGAACCCCATTCCCGAATCGCTGGCGGTACTGCGCCTGGCGAAGAAACAGGTGGCGGTGCGCAACTCGATCCTGGGCGTGTCCTGGTTCTGGTTCATCGGCACCGTGCTTACCTCTCAGCTGCCGACCTATGCCGAAGTGAATCTGGGCGGCTCGGAGACGCTCTACATCTTCGCGCTGGCGCTGTTTTCCATCGGCACCGGCGTAGGCTCGCTGCTGTGCGAAAAGCTGTCGGCGCGCACGGTCGAGATCGGGCTGGTGCCCTTGGGCGCTTTCGGCATCAGCGCATTGCTGCTGGATCTGTATTTCGCGCGCAGCGGGGCCGCGTCGCTATCGGGCCTGGAAGTCATGCAGTTCGTACGCGCGCCAGGCAGCGTGCGGATCATCGTTGATCTGGTGGGCATCGGTCTGTTCACCGGTTTCTTCGTGGTGCCGCTGTTCGCCCTGATCCAGAGCCGCACGCCACGCGAAGAGCTGTCGCGCGTGATCGCGGGCATGAACATACAGAACGCGGCGTTCATCGTGCTGGCGGCGGTGCTGGCGATCCTGCTGCAGATGAAGCAGCTGAGCCTGTTCGGCTACACCTTGCCGATGCCGGGACTGACCATCCCGCAAGTGTTCCTGGCTTTGGCTATCGCCAATGCGGCGGTGGCGATTTATATCTTCACGATCGTCCCCGAATTCCTGATGCGTTTCCTCAGCTGGGTGCTGGTGCGCGGCCTGTACAAGCTGCGGTTGCACGGTATCGAGAAGAACGTGCCCGACGAAGGGGCCGCATTGCTGGTCTGCAACCACGTCAGCTACATGGACGCGCTGATCCTGTCGGCCAGCGTGCCGCGGCCGGTGCGCTGGGTCATGTACTACAAGATCTTCAACATTCCGGTGATGAGCTGGATCTTCCGCACCGCCAAGGCCATTCCCATCGCCGGCGCCAGGGAAAATCCGGAACTGATGCAGCGCGCGTTCGACGAAATCGATGCGGCGCTGGCCGACGGCCAGCTGGTGGGGATTTTCCCGGAAGGCGCCTTGACCCGCGACGGCGAAATAGCGCCGTTCAAATCGGGCCTGGAGAAGGTTCTGGAGAAAAGGCCGGTGCCGGTGGTGCCGATGGCGCTCAAAGGCATGTGGACCAGCATGTGGAGCCACCGCGACGGGCGCATGGCCCGCATGCGCGTGCCGCGCCGCTTCCGCGCGCGTATCGAGGTGGTTGCGGGCGAAACCATCGATGGCAAGGGCGCCACCGCGGAGCAGCTGGAGGCCAAGGTGCGCGAACTGCGTGGCGGCGACGCGTAGCGGCCGTGCTCCGATAGGTCATGACCCGATAGGCCGCGTTCGGTTACGCTTGCGGCGGGGAAACACGAATTAATCGAAGCCCGGGCTGTCCGCAGTCCCGGCGTCACCGGAGTCTTGTATGAGTTACGTGCCTCCGCCTCCGGGCGGCTATCGGGAATACATTCCCAACCACCTGGTCTGGGCGATCCTGAGCACCTTGTTCTGCTGCCTGCCCTTGGGCATCGTGTCGATCGTCTATGCCTCGCAGGTGGACGGGAAGCGGGGAGCGGGAGATATCGCCGGTGCGCGCGAAGCCTCGGACAAGGCGAAGTTCTGGGCCATGCTTTCGGCTGGGCTGGCAGTGATCCCGATCCTGCTGTATCTGATCTTCGTGATCGTCCTGGGAGTGGTGGGCGGACTGGGCGGACTGAGCGGCGTGAATTAGACTGTCCCCGACATCCACCCTGTCCCAGCAACCATCCAGAACGGAGAATCCAGATGAGCTACGTACCGCCGCCCGCTTCCGCCGCCGCCCCCGGCAGCGTCCCCAATCACCTTGCCTGGGCCATCATTTCCACCGTGCTGGCTACCTGTCTGTGCTGCCCGCTTGGCCTGGTCGGCATTGTGGCGATCGTGTTCTCCAGCAAGGTCAACAAGCTGCTGGCACAGGGCGACATCGCCGGCGCACAGCGCGCCTCGGCCACTGCCAAGACCTGGTGCTGGGTCGCCACCGCGCTGGCCATCATCGGCGTGGCTTGGACGACCTACAGCCTGACCATGGGCGACGGTTTCGCCCAGTACCAGCAGATCATGGAGCAGGTGCAATCCGCGCAGTGATCGCAACACTGAAGCCTTTGCAGATAGCTGGACTGACAGCGGCCGCCCTGGCGGCCGTTGTCGGTTTCTGGCTGCTGCGCAATTTCGACCCCAACGCGGCCGGCAGTCCTTTTCCGGAATGCATGTTCCATGCCTTCACCGGCTGGTACTGCATCGGTTGCGGCATGACCCGCGCTCTTCACGCCCTGGCCCACGGCGATGTGCCGCGCGCGTTCTCGATGAATCCGCTGGCGATGACGATGTTGGCGATCTCGCCTTTGTTGGTCGCATGGAAACTGGGTTGGCAGCCGGCCTGGTTGCGGCCTTTGATCGCGGTGGTGGCCGAGCCGAAATTCTGGCTGGTGCTGCTGCCCTTCTATTGGGTGGCGCGGAACCTGCCGTGGTTTCCTTTTACGTTGCTGGCGCCGGGCTAGCTTTTCCTTCTCCCTCCGGGAGAAGGTGCCCGAAGGGCGGATGAGGGAATGGACTGTCAGTTCTTACTGAACCTTCCGTAGCAAGTCATTCTCCTTCCCTCATCCGGCGCTGCGCGCCACCTTCTCCCGGAGGGAGAAGGAAAAGCGTGTCAGCTCACCCACCCAGCAACCACGAACAACGCCAACACCGCCATCCACAACAGCAGGATGCGCCACACCAGACTCATGGCATCGCGCAGTTCGGGCAGCTCGCGCATGGCCTGTACCATGCCTTCTTCGGCGTATTCCTCGGCTTCTTCTGCCAACTCGCTCTTGACGCTGGCGCGCGCGGCCGCGCCCAGGAAGCCGCTGTCCAGTTGCAACTGGTTGCCGCGCGCTTCGCGCCACGCATTGAACACGGCATCGAAATTGCCCACCAGCGCCATCGACAGCGTCATCAGCTGGGCCACTGGCCAGTCCAGCACGGCATACAGGCCCCGCGCGCCTTCCCGCGTTTCGCCAGGCAGGCCGCGCGCGAATTCGCCTTCGGCCGAAAACGCAGTCAGCCGGTACAGCAGGGCGCCCACCGGCCCCAGCAGCAGAAACCAGAACAGTACGCCGAACCAGCGATGCAGGGCGTTGCGGAACACCGCCTCGACCAGTGCCGGGCCGTCGGCCGCGACGGCGGCGCCGTCCGGCCACAGCTGCGCGATGGTCGCGCGCCGCGTGGGCGGATCGTGCGCATCGATGATCGCTTCCACGTCGATATCCAGATCGCGCGGCCCCCAGGCGTAGACCAGCGCGACGATGCCGAACAGCAGTCCCAGGAAACCCAACAGCAGCGTGGGCGCGCGCAACGCCCATTGCAGCAGGGCGACGATCAGCAACGGCGGCAGCAACGCCACCGCTATGCCGTAGCGTCCGCGCCAGAAACCGCCTTCGCCCATTTGCGCATCCAGCCAGCGCAGCCAGTGGCCGTACCAATGGTAACGACGCGCGGCCGTCACCAGCGCTGGCGCGACATGCCCCAGCACCAACGCGATGACGACGGCAACCAAAGTGATCGACATGGGTGTCCCTCCGTGGGCGATTCTAGCTTGGCTTGCCGTGAACGGCGGGTAGCGGCCCGTAGGTCGGGGCCACGCCCCCGACGCGCGTTACATCCGGTGAATCAGCGTGCGTCGGGGGCGTGGCCCCGACCTGCTTTGCTTTGGTACCAATGTTCGATGAGCGAACGGGCGATGGAAATGCGCGGCGACAGCAGCATGCCCGACCCCTCCTCGCCCTTGCGCTGGCGCGCGGCGGCGATCTCTTCCACGGTGAACCAGCGCGCGTCTTCAAGCTCGCCGTCCACCTGCGGCGCGTCGGGTTCGGCATCGGCGACGAAGCCCAGCATCAGGGCGCCGGGAAACGGCCAGGGCTGCGCGCCCAGATAGCGGCAACTGCGCACGCGCACGCGGGTTTCCTCGAACACTTCGCGCACCACGGTCTGCTCCAGCGATTCGCCCGGCTCGACGAAACCGGCGATCACCGAATACCGCTGCGCAGGCCAATTGGCCTGGCGGCCGAGCAACAGGCGCTCGCCGTCGCTGACCGCGACGATCACTGCGGGATCGACTCTTGGGTAATGATCTGCGCCGCATTGGGTGCAATGGGCCACGTAGCCGGCGCGGCGGAATTCGATGGCCCCGCCGCAAATACCGCAATAGCGCGTACGACTGCGCCAGTGCTGCATGGCCCGCGCGAAGGCGAAGGCACTGGCCTCGGCGACCGGCCACGAGGCGGCGGCGCGGCGCAGGTCGATGCGTTGCGGAGCGGCCAAGGGCACCGCCTCGGCTTCCAGCGAAAACCAGGCGGTGTCGTTCTGCAGTCCCAGTAATACCGCGGTCCCCGGTCCGCCGCCCAGCGTCGCACCGGTGGCGACCAGCAGCCGCCCCGCTTCGTCGGCGAAGGCGTTGCCGTCGGCGTCCAGCACGATCACACGCGCCTGCGGCCACAGCCGCACCAGCGCGCCGACATCGTCGCGCAAGGCATCGGCGCGGTTGAGCGGTTCGCCAGTAAAGGCGAATCCGGAAAGTTCTGCGGGGAATTTGGGGAGGGTGTCGGTCACGGCGCAGGCATGATACGCGGCGACAGGCGCGCACTCACATGCTGAAGCTGCTTCCGCAACCGCAAGTGGTCTTGGCGTTGGGATTGCGGATCACGAACTGCGCACCCTGCAGGCTCTCGGTGTAATCCACTTCCGAACCCATCAAGTATTGCAGGCTCAGCGGATCCACCAGCAGGGTGACCTGGTCGGTATCCACCGCCACATCGTCGTCGGCGCGGTTCTCGTCGAACTCGAAACCGTACTGGAAGCCCGAACACCCGCCGCCCTGGATGTACACGCGCAAGGCCAGCGACTGGTTGCCTTCTTCGCTGATCAACTCGCGCACCTTGGCCGCGGCCGCATGGGTGAAGTTCAGCGGGCGGTCCAGCGATTGGTAGTTCGGCGCAGGTGCGGCGCCTGGCAGGGAAACGAGCGTGCTCATGGGATCAGGATGGGGCCGGACGGCTGCCGGTTCAAGCAGGCCCGCATCAGGGGGCAGGTGCGGCGGGCGTGCCGGCCAGCGAATCGGCCCAGGAGAAGGACTGCTCCAGCGCGCTGCCGCTTTGCGGGACAAGGCGCACGGCGACGCGGGTCGGCTTGAAATCGGCCGGCAGCATCAGGTCGCCTTCGACCTGCTGGAAATACTTGAACGAATATTCCACGCCCGGCGCATTGGGCTGCTGGCGCAGGTCGGCCCAGACCAGGCGCTGCAGCTTGCCCGCGCGGGTGCCTTCCACCGAGACCAGCAGTCGTCCGGCATTGACCGCACCGCGGTTGAGGTTCTGGGTCAGGGTGGCGACGAAATGCCAGGTCAGGTCGCTGGAGGGCTGCAATTGCAGCTCGTGCACGGCCAGGCCGCGACGCTGGGCGGTGGCGCCGACGAAACGCTCGTAGAAGGCCACGTCGGCGCGCAGGCCGGCGATTTCCTCGTCGCGCTCGGCCAGGGTGCTCTGCAGATCGCCGTTGGCGTCGCGACTGATCTGGTCCGAACGGGCCAACGTGGCGGCGCGCTGTTCCAGCTGGTCGATCTTGCGTTGCTGGGCTTGCAGCTGCGCAGGCGTGGGCTGGCTGGCATCCGCACCGCCGAACACCTTCCACAGCCCCCAGCCGCCGAAGCACAGCGCCAGCACCAATAGCGCCACGGTCGCGTACAAGGTGCCGCGCGCCAGCGGCGACAGCGGCTGCATTTGCGGTTTGGTCTGGGCCGGAGCGCCTGGATCGATCATGACCCAGCATAGCCCTTGCGGGTTAAGGAACCTCTGAACAAGGGCCCTAGCCCCCGACGTCAACCGCTGGACGCCACCAGCGTGGCCACCGGCGCCGCCGCGGTTTCGGCATCCACATGGATCAGACGCCCGGTCAGGGTCGCACCGGCGCGCATTTCCACGATCCGGTAGTGCACGTTGCCCGTCACCCGCGCCTTGGCCGCCAGCTCCACCCGCTCGGCGGCGTACACATCGCCCTGCAGCTGGCCGTTGAGGATCACCACCGGCACCTGTACTTCGCCCTCGATCCGGCCCTGCTCGGCCAAGGTCAGCACGGCGCGTTCGCCCTCTTCGGCGATGACCTTGCCGTGGATGCGACCTTCCACATACAGGCCGCCGCTGAAGACCAGATCGCCGTGGATCGTGACCTGGGGGCCGATCAGCGTATCGATGGCATGGCCGTCGTGATGGATCGGCTTGTTCTTGAACATGGGGGGTCTCCGCTGGCGACTAAGAAAAGGGGGCGTGCAAAAGGTACGTGGCGCTCAGGTATTGGCGTTCTTCCAGTCGAAGGCCTGCTCCACCGCCACGTCTTCGCCATCCAGCAGCACGCGCACGCGCTGCGGAGTGAAGTCGCTGGGCAGCATCACCTGGCCTTCCAGGCTCTGGAAATAGCGGAAGGAGAATCCCTGCCCCTGCATGCCCGGCCGCTGGTTCAGTTCGGCCCAGTCCACCGTGGCCAGCTTGCCGGCGCGCACGCCTTCGAGCACGAAGCGCATCCGTCCCTGGCTGATCGCGCCGCGGTTGAGGTTCTGGGTCAGCACGATCTGGTAATGCCAGGCGCTGCCGACACCTGGGGCGAATTCAGAGGAAAACACGTTCAGCCCCTTGCGCTGCTGGGTGGGCCCCACCAGGCGTTCGTAGAAAGCCACGTCTGCGCGCAGAGCGGAAATCTCTTCGTCGCGTTCGGCCAGCGCGCCCTGCAGATCGCCGTTGGCGTCGCGGCTGATCTTGTCGGACACGGCCAGGGTGGTTTCGCGCTGGCTCAACTGCTTCAACCGCGCTTGCTGGTCGGCCAGCTGCCGCTCGGCGCTGCGCATGCGCGATGTCGCCTCGGACAGGGTGGGCGCGGCGCGGAGGCTCGCCCATTGCCAGGCCAGTCCCAACGACAGCAACCAGATCGCGCTTACCGCAACGACCCAGGGCCAGCGGCGCGTGTGCCGGCGTTGCACGATCTGGTAGCGGGAAGGGGTCGCGGGCATCGGGGGAGTCCGGAGTTCAGTACTGGGTGAAGCCTGGGAAGCATTCGCCACTCAGGCAGACACGCGTCCGGCGACACCCGAGACGGCTCAGGTAGCGCCCTGGCAACGGGCCTATACTCGGTAACGGTTGGACGGCCCCCTGTGACCGTCCGCTGTGCCCCAGTCTAGGCGAATCATCCTCATGTCCGAAGCGCATCTTTTCGTAATTGGGATCCTGTTGGCATGGATGGCCGGGATCCGTGTGTACCTGACCGTGTTCGGACTGGGCGTGGCCGGCGCGCTCGGTTGGCTGGATCTGCCGCCGGCGCTGCAAGTCACCCAATCCTGGTGGGTACTGGGCACATCGGGCGCGCTGGCGCTGACCGAATTCTTCGCCGACAAGATTCCGGGCGTGGACTCGGGCTGGGACCTGCTGCAGACCTTGGCGCGGGTGCCGGCAGGCGCTTTTCTGGCCGCGGCCACGCTGTCGCCCGACGGCCAGCTGAGCACCGGCGCCCTGGCGGCCGGTGCGGGCGTGGCGCTGACCAGCCATTTATTGAAAAGCGGTTCGCGCGCCTTGCTCAATACCTCGCCGGAGCCCGTCAGCAACTGGACCGCCTCGGTGACCGAGGATGTGGTGGTGGTCGGCGGCCTGTCGCTGGCCTTCGCCCATCCCTGGTTGGCGCTGGCGCTGGTGGTGGGGGTCAGCGTGTTGCTGGCTTTGGCGGTATGGTGGGTCTGGCGCAAACTGTCGAGGGGACTGCGCAGCCTTATGCAGGGTCCCCCGCCCATGGCCGGGCCGATGGACGGGCCAAGGGCATGACCGGCGCCCACAATCTTGTGAACTTCGTCGCATAATGGGCTCATGCTTGGGGAAGCCTGATGTCAGCTATTGAACCCACATCCCGTCCGCAGGACGAGCCTTTACGCTCCCGACTGCGCGCCGAAAAGCCACCGTCGCATTACTGGCGTCGCTGGACCGACGACGCGCCTGCGGAAGAGCCGGCGATCACCCTCGCCGCCAACGACGCTCCGGCCCCCGAGCCGGACGCAGCCGACGAGAACATCGCCACCATGCCCGCTGCCGCCAAAAACACGCGTAAACACGAAACCGGCGAAACGCCTTTCCGCATATTGATCGTGGAAGACGACCGCGGACAGGCGCTGTTCGCCCAGAGCGTGCTGCATGGCGCGGGCATGCAGGCCGAAGTGGAAATGGCGCCGGACGCGGTGATCGGGGCGATCGAGCGCTTCAAACCCGACCTGGTGCTGATGGACCTGCACATGCCGGGCCGGGACGGCATGTCGCTGACCATGCAGATCCGCCAGCGTCCGGAGCTGCTGCACTTGCCCATCGTGTTCCTGACCGGCGATCCGGACCCGGAGCGCGAGTACGAAGTACTGGAAAGCGGCGCCGACGATTTCCTCACCAAACCCATCCGCCCGCGCCACCTCATCGCGGCGGTGTCCAACCGTATCCAACGGGCGCGCCAGCGCGCGCCGCTGGCCGCTGCGCCGCAGCTGACGCTGAACCCGGAAACGGGCCTGCCCACCCGCGCCTACCTGATGCTGCAACTGGGCAACGCGCTGGAGGAAAAAGCGCCGGGCGGCCTGTTTTTCATAGAAATCAGCGGCACCTTGGGCCTGCGCGAGCGCTACGGGTATGCGAACTTCGAAAACCTGATGGCCGCCGCCGGACGCGAGTTGGCGTTGGCCGCCGCGCCGCACCCGCTTGCGCGACTGAACGACAACAGTTTCCTGGCCCTGGCCAAGGATCTGGACGCCGACAGCATGGCCGCATTCGCGCGCAGGTTGCGCGAACAGCTGAGCCAGCACGATTTCCCCGTGCGCGCCGACGAAACCCTGCGTCTGGCCGGCGCCGTGGGCTATGCGGAGGTGCCGCATACGTTCTCCGATACCGGCAGCGCACTGGAAGCCACCGAGCGCGCCGCGCTGCTGGCACGCCAGCAGTCCGAGGGCATCGCGGCCTACACGCCGCCTGCGGCCAATGAAGAAGGCCTTTCGTTGCTGGACGCGGATCTGGAGCTGGCTTACCAGCCTATCGTCTCGGTCGCCGGCAACAATCTGGCGCAGTACCAGGTGTTTCTGCGCATGCGCCAGACCGACGGCACCCTGGTGCCGGCCGCGCAGGCGGTGCCGGCTGCGGAAATGGCCGGCCGCATCGTCGAGCTGGACCGGCAGGTGATGGAACGGGTGCTGGATCTGCTTTCCCAATCCCAGAGCGAGGGCAGGCTGCTGCGCCTGTTCGTCTCGCAATCGCCGCGTTCGCTGGCGCGCGAGGCGTTCGCCGACTGGCTGCTGCAGGACATCGCCGCGCGCGGCATCGAAGGCACTTCGCTGATCATCGACCTGCGCCTGGACGATGCCCTGATCCATTCGGTGACCCTGCGCCAGTTCTGCAACCGGCTGATGACCGCGGGCGTGCAGTTCTGCCTCAGCCAGTTCGAACCCGGCCGCGAAGCCGAAGCGCTGCTCACCCAGCTGCCGCTCGGCTACCTGCGCGTGGCCAGCCGCTACGCCGCCGCCCACAACGACCCGGCCCTGCGCGACCAACTGCGCGGAATGATCGATCTGGCCCACCGGATGGGACTGCAGGTGATCGGACAGCAGATCGAAGATCCCCAGGCCGCCGCTGCGATGTGGATGGGCGGCGTCGACTTCATACAGGGCAACCTGGTGCAGGGAGTCGGCAGCGATCTGGGCTTCGATTTCCACAACGCGGTCCTCTAGAAATGAGCCGGCTTGGGCGCATGCCCATAGCGCCCTGGCTGGTGCTGGCGGCGATCCTGCTGACTCTGGCCTCGCTGCTGCTGGCCTGGTTCGGCATCGCCGGTCCTTGGCCATGGGTGGCATTGGCGAGCGCCGGCGTGGCCGGGTTCGTCTGCGTGATCGTCGCTTTGCGCATGCGCAGGCTGGCCGCCTACTACGAAGGCACCGAAGCGCGCGCGGCGATGGCCGAATCCGAACGCGACAATCTGCAAAAGGACCTGCACCGTCACGACCGCCTGGAGCAGCAGCTGCTGCTGGCCAAGCAGGCGGCCGAATCGGCGGTGCTGGCCAAGGGCGAATTCCTGGCCACCATGAGCCATGAAATCCGCACCCCGCTCAACGGCATCGTGCCCATGCTGGACCTGCTGTCGCGCGCGGCGCTGCCGCCGGACCAGCGCGACATGCTCAATACCGCCAGCGCCTCTTCGCAGCAGCTGCTGCGCATCGTCGACGACATCCTCGACTACTCCAAGCTGGAAGCGAACAAGCTGGAACTGGAAATCACCGGTTTCAATCTGCGCGAAGTGCTGGACGGCGTGATGCAGCTGATGCAGCGCCCGGCCGAGAACAAGAACCTCCGCCTCAACCTGCAACTGGACCCCGCGGTGCGCCTGCCCGTCCGCGGCGACCCGGTACGCATGCGCCAGGTGCTCAGCAACCTGATCGGCAACGCGGTGAAATTCACCGAACGCGGCACGGTCATCGTCAACGTGCGCAGGCTGGGCGAAACCGCGGCCCAGCACCTACTGCGTTTCGAAGTGCGCGACACCGGCATAGGCATCGACGCCGAAGCGCAGACGCGGTTGTTCAATTCCTTCAGCCAGGCCGATGCCTCCACCACCCGCCTGTACGGCGGCACCGGGCTGGGGCTGGCCATCTGCAAGCGCATCATCGACCTGATGGGCGGACGCATCGGCGTGCTTTCCGAACCGGGACGCGGCTCGACTTTCTGGTTCGAAGTGCCGCTGCTGAAAGTGATCGGCGACATGCGCACCCAGGATTCGAGTCTGGAGCCGACCCGTGCGCTGCTGGTCAGTCCGGAAGCCCGCCTGCGCCAGCGCCTGTCGATTCTGTTGCCCAGCTGGGGCATACAGCTGACCTGCGTGGACACCACTCAGGAAGCGCTGGAGCGCCTGCGCTCTATCCAGGCGCCTAGCGCCGCGACTTTTTCCATCGTCCTGGGCGATCTTTCCTCCATCCGCGCCAGCGCGCGTGCGCTGCACCGTGGCGTCACCCGCAACAACGTGGCCGACAACGTGCGCATGGTCTGGCTGTACAGCGACGAGGAAATTCCCGACGAACTGCGCGATGGCAGCATCCTGCTGCCGCGCCAGTCGCATGGCGCCGACCTGCACGCCGCCCTTTCTTTCGCGTCGCCGGTGTTGCAGGCGGCGACCGTGGGTTTCGAGGAGATTCCGCAGCGCGACGATCCGATCGCGGTGGAAAAAACGCCAGCGGTCGCGGGCCCGGCTTCAGCGCTGCCCGACGCGGATGCGCCCATCGCCAACGATCCGGTTGGCGGATCGACCGCCGCCACCCGCCTGCTGCTGGTGGAAGACAACCCCGTCAACCTGGCGGTCGGCGAAAAACTCCTGTCCGTCCTGGGCTATAGCTGCGACATCGCCATCAACGGCCAGATCGCGCTGGAGAAAATGGCGACGGGCCGTTACAGCCTGGTGCTGATGGACTGCCAGATGCCGGTGCTGGACGGTTATTCGGCCACCCGCGAATGGCGCGACCAGGAAGTACTGCAGGGTTCGACGATGCGCCTGCCGATCGTGGCCATGACCGCCAATGCCATGGCCGGGGACCGGCAGCGCTGCCTGGATGCGGGCATGGACGACTATCTTTCCAAACCGGTATCGCGCGAGCAATTGGAAAATTGCCTGCAGCGCTGGTTGCCGGGCCGGGCCAATTTCGGCGTGCGCAACGCGGTCCAGTCCGTCCCCGATGCGGCCGCGCCGTCCCCGCCGCGTCCGGCTGCGCCGTCGATCTTCCCGGTACTCGATCACAGCATGCTGGACGAGCTGCGGGAAATCGCCGGCGATGAAACCGTGCGCATCATCGGCCTGTTCCTGGAAGATGCGCCGCGGCTGATCGCCCGGCTGGAATCGGCCTCCACGGTTCCCGATCTGGAAGCGATGCGCGATGCCGCGCACACCCTCAAATCCTCAAGCGCCAACGTCGGCGCAATGGCGCTGTCGACTGCGGCCAAGCGCGTGGAGCTGGGCGCGCGCGCGCAGAAACTGGACCGTCCGGCGGTAGCGGTGGCGCTGGTGATCGCCGAATACGCGCGCGCGCGCATGGCCCTGCAGGGCTACATCGCGCAGCTCGACCGCGATTCCGACGCGACCGCTCAGTCTTCCAGTTTGGTCAGCAGATAGTTCGGTTCGCCGATGCGGTCGATGACCGACAGTTGCGTCTCGATCCAGTCGATGTGTTCTTCTTCCGATTCCAGGATATCGGCGAACAGCTGGCGGCTGACGTAGTCGCTGACCGTTTCGCAATACGCGATGGCGTCGCGCAACACCGGCAGGCCTTCCATTTCCAAAGCCAGGTCGCATTCAAGCAATTCGCGCGGGTTCTCGCCGATACGCAGCTTGCCCAGCATCTGGAAATTGGGCAGGCCGTCCAGGAACAGGATGCGCTCGGACAGTTTGTCCGCGTGCTTCATCTCGTCGATGGATTCTTCGTACTCGTGCTTGGCCAGTTCGCTCAGGCCCCAGTTCTTCAGCATCTTGGCGTGAAGGAAATACTGGTTGATCGCAGTCAGCTCGTTGTAGAGCGCCTTGTTGAGGAATTCGATGACCTTGGCGTCGCCCTTCATGGCCGTGCTCCGGTATGGGGAAGGCGGGCAGGTTAACCACTCGCGCAAGGCGATGACGGAACGCGAATCGTGCTCATCTCGCGGCGCGAACCGCAGGCGGAGTGCGGCGGGTCAGGCGGCCTGGGAAATGCCCGCGCCGAGCATCGGCACGGAAAAGGCGCTGCGGCGTTCGGGCGCGTGGGCGTCGAGGATATCGGCGGCCATCTCCAGGCAGCTGCCGCAGGTGGCACCGCAGCCGGTGCGCATGGTCAGCTCGGCCACGCTGCGCACGCCGCTGGCGGCGGCTTCGCGGATCTGGCGGTCGGTGACTCCATTGCAGATGCAGACGTACACGTTCGGTGGATTCCTGGCGGCCCGGAGGGGCGTGGCCTATTCCATCGCGAATGAGAATGATTGTCAATTCTTGCCGGGGCCGCCGTTGCCACCGCGTTTGGCTGGCGGTCGGGAAGCAGGGCGCGCGCCGCCCAGATCGGGCAGCCAGGCATCGATCAGCATCTGCGGCACCGCGTGCGCCCCCGCCACCAAGCGGGCGAAAGGGGCCAGATGGCGCAGGGCGCGGGCATAGACTCCGCGCTTGAACATCACCACGTGCTCCATGGGGTACCAGAAGTCCACCCAGCGCCAATGGTCGAATTCGGGGGTTTCGGTCAGATCCAGGCGTACGTGCGACTCGTCGCCCACCAGCCGCAACAGGAACCACACCTGCTTCTGGCCGATGCAGACATGCCGTTCGTTGTGGCGCACAGCGCGGTGCGGCAGCCGGTAGCGCAGCCAACCTGGGGTGGCGCCCAGAACCTCGACATGCTCTGGCAGCAGGCCGGTTTCCTCGCGCAATTCGCGGTACATGGCCTCGACCGGCGTCTCATCGGTGTTCATGCCGCCCTGCGGGAACTGCCAGCCATCCCGGCGCACCCTGCGCGCCCAGAACACCCGCCCATCCGGGCCCATCAACACTATGCCGACGTTAGGTCGGTAGCCGTCCGGATCGATCACGATGCGGACTCCTGAAATCTACTGGCTCCGACTGTGCCACGCCCAAGCGGATGTCTCAAGCAAAGCGGTTCTGATTGACAGAGACGGGCCAGGCAGGAAAAATGCGCGGTTCAATGCACGGCTATGTAGCTCAGCCGGTTAGAGCACAGCACTCATAATGCTGGGGTCGGTGGTTCGAGTCCACCCATAGCCACCACCACCGAAGAACTCGTTGGATCCGGCATTGAGTCATCTAACCCCGCGTATTTGCGGGGTTTTTTGTGGCCGGAACGTTGCGGCTCCCGGCCCGGGTGCGAACTCCGCAGCGGCCAAGCAGCCGCCCATCCAGGCAAGAGCCGGTTTCTGCCATCCCCTGCCCCGCATTTTTCGTCTCGTGTCGAAAAGCCGCGCAGACCCGAATCGGGCTTCCAATCCAAGACTGAACGAAGACGGGCTCTTAACCCGGAACGAACGTCGATACGACCGGGTTCCGACGTATCGGTAGACACCATTGCCGCCGGTCCCTTTGAGCAGGCAGCGATGAAGAATTCAAGCATGAAAATTCCGGACGCGGCCGTTGCCCAGGGTGGCGCCGAAGGCGACATGCCGACCTCCGCCTACCCGCGTCTTCTCCGTATTTTCATTGGGTCGACCATTGCCGCAGCCTTGTGCGGTCTTGCCGCCCTGGCAACGGATGGCGACAAAGGTCTGCACCCCGCTCCGTTCCTCGCGCTGGCCACGCTATTGGCGATCGCCGCCGCCTGCGCCTTCCTCTCCATGCTGACCTGCTTGCTGGCGGAGGCGGCCGCTCTCTGGTGGAAACGCTAGGGCGCCGATCGCTGCAGGCCGATCGTGCCGTCCTTGTCTATCGAGGGTTGCGGCACTTCGCGAACAGGTCGTAAGCGGGTTGATAGTCGCGGGTACTCACCTGCATCAGCCCCAGGACGGAAGGAAACAGGTTGTCGTGGCTGGCCGGTTGCGCCGCTTCGCGCTTCAGGCAGGCGGTGTCCAGCTTGGCGTCCTGCACCAGCCCTGGCGAGAACCACATCACCATCGGCACCCGGATCTGTTCCTGCGGGGCGATGGAATAAGGCACGCCGTGCAGAAACAGGCCCTTCTCGCCCAACGATTCGCCGTGGTCGGACACATAGACCAGGGCGGTGTCGTAATCGGTCTGCGATTTCAGCAAAGCGATGGTTTCGGCCAGGAAGTGGTCGGTGTACAGCAATGCGTTGTCGTAGGCGTTGACGATCTCCTGGCGGGCGCACTGGCCCAGCTCGGGGTTGTCGCAAGTGGGAGTGAAGCGCTTGTACTCCGGCGGATAGCGCTCGAAGTAACTCGGCCCATGATTGCCGAGCTGGTGCAACACCACCACCCGGTCGCCCTTCGAGGGAGAGAGCTGCGCTTCCAATCCTTTGAGCAGGATTTCATCCAGGCAACGCTTGCCATTGCACAGGCCCGGCTCGTTCGAATTTTCCAGTCGCTGGATGGTCAATCCATCGCAAACGCCCTTGCAGCCCGACTGGTTGTCGCGCCACAAGATACCGATGCCCGCGCGATCCAGCACATGCAGCAACGACTGATGGCTGCGGATCTTCTGCTCATCGTAGTCGCGCCGTCCATAGGGGGAGAACATGCACGGCAGGGATACTTCGGTGCTGCTGCCGCAGGAAGTGACATCGCTGAAGTTGAGCAGACCCTCGATCCGCGAGAGCTCGGGCGTGGTCTGGCGTGCGTAACCGTTCAATCCCCAGTTCTGGGCACGGGCGGTTTCGCCCACTACCAGCACCAGCAAGCGCGGCTTGCCGCCGGCAGGACGTGGATCCTGTCTTGCGTCCAACCCCACCGGCAGCAGCGCGCGCTTCGCGCCAGGGGGAGAAGCCCGCATCACACTGACCAGCGACACCAGGTAGTTGGCCGGCGTCACCAGATAGCGGACTTCCCGATGGTTGCGGATCAGCGACGACACTCCCTGCGACGACATCAGCACGCCCGCGGCGCCGACCAGCAGCGCGCCCAACAGGAATGCGCTGCGGATCGCCAGCGCACGCGGCCACTTGCGCCTGCGCAGTTGCACGCGCCACAGAAACGCTACCGGAAGCGAAGTCAGGGCCAGCGGAACCAGCAACCACCAGGTCAGCAGCTCGCCGGATTCCTTGCTATCGGTATGCAGCACGTTGCGCAGCATGTCCGCATCCAGATACACGCCATAGGCATTCATGTAGTGGCTGGCGACCGCAGTCACCAGCAACAGCAACGTGAGCAATGGCTTGGCGGTCCAGCGGTTGACCACCCACCCCAGCAGAAAGGCATGCACGGCGGTCACTATCAGGAACAGGGATAGCGCCAGCGGCCACTGCTGCACCGGGTTGGAGATCGCGCCGTGCCAGAACGCGCTGTTATTGAACAACGCGAAGAACGCGCTGCACAGCAGAATCAAACCCTCGCTGGACAGCTCGATGCGCTGCTTCCACCATTCCGTCGCCGAATCGGTTTGGCCTAGCCCCTTCGGGGTCAGAGTTACAACGCTCATGGCCAGGCCCGGAGCGGAGCATGCACCAGCGGACGCGCCAGCATGAGCCGATGAAGCCCCAACGCCACAAGCCAGCAGACCAACAGCGCGCAAACGTCGTGCGAAAGGAAATGCGCGCCGCGCAGTTGCTGCGCGATTCCGAATATCAATCCCAAGCCGAGCGCAAAACCCAGACCCCACCAGCGCCAACGCGGCCGCGTGCCCAGAAAAAAGAAATACAGCGCCGTCCACGCGTAACCGGCGCTGGCGTGTCCGGCGGGAAAGCATTTGGCGTGGCCCAGTATCGAAGGCCGATGCATGAAAAGACCGTAGTAGGTCTTGTCGCCGCCATAGCGCAGCAGGTCCCAGGGGCAATCCATGTTGGTCCAGCGCTTAAGCAGGCCGACCGCGGCAGTGGACAGCAAAGTCGCGACCAGCAGATAAGCCAGTGGCCATCGCCATTGCCTCATCGGCCGCGCGAACAGCGAGATCGCCAAAACCAACGCCAGCGCGAACCACGCGTCCTTGCTGGCCTGGCGCCCCGCCGCATGCAACAGGTCCTGAGTGACATAGCCGCCTTGCAGCGTCCACGCATGGCCCTCCATCGCATACAAGCGATCAGCAAGCCACAAGTCCCCATGCAGGCCCATCAGCAACAGGGACAGGCCGGCGAAGACGGCCAGCGGCATCCACAAGTGGCGCCAGTAGAACGGCGATACCCAGCCCCTCCAATCGCGCGCGCGATTGCCGCCCAGCACGTCGGAACCGATCGTCGACAAGGTTCGCAGGGCAGGTGAAAGGAGAGGAGATTGCATCCGCGCACTTGGGAACAAGGTGGCGCGAATGATTGGATGGGGGCTGTCGGAGAGTGGTCGGAGTGAAGTTCGTTGTCCGTTAAAACTCCGGAACCGGTTAGCTACGATTCAAGGAGTTTCTGCTTCCTCTGCGCCGAAAGCGGGCGTCTTACAGCCCTTTTTCCACGCATCGCCCGGCACCAGCACCCATCTATTGCGGTTGGACTGACCTATGTCGACCGCATGCGCCCTGTCCACGCAAGGGCTCACCGCCTGATCAAGCACGAACACCCAGCGTCGCGCAGGGTCCTCCCGCAACCAGGGACCGGCTTCGTCCCATTGCTCCTGCCATGAGTTCTTGAATCCGAAATCGACCGTGGGCCGGTCGCTCTGCAACAGGTTCTGTTCGCGCCAGGCCACCATGCCCAACTGCGCCTGCGGTCCGATGCGCTCGCCGACGCGCTGCATCAGCTTGCGCGCGGAACTGTCGGCGTCCAGCGTCGGCGCCAGGCCGAAGCCGTACGCCATCCACAACAACGCCGTTACCAACACGACCGCCACGCCCACGCGCCGCAAGCGCGCCCATAGGATCACGGCCAGCGAAACCATGCCGAAAGCCAGCAACCAGACCAGGAACGTCCGCAACGTTGCCTCGTCGATGTCGCGCTGCGCCGCCAGGCGATGCGCCCATTCGCTCATGCCCAGCAGCCCGGACAAAGCCATGGCGCACATCGCCAGGGAAAGCGCGAGCAGATAGCCCAATAGAGTCCGCTGCACGCCGACCCGCCGCATCAGGCCTTGCGTCAATGGCGCGGCCGCCACGCACAAAGCCGGCAGCATGGGGAAAATGTAGACCTCGCGCTTGCCGGGGCTGGCGCTGAAGAACAGCAGCACCAGCGCGCTCCAGCCCAGCAGCAGCCAGAAACGCCGGTCGCCGCGGCGCAACCGGCGCCACCATGCAGGCGCCAGCCAGGGCAACAGCAATGCGCCCGGCAGCCACAAAGTCACGATGACCTGCGCGTAGTACCAGAACGGTTGCACGTGGTGCCAGGCGCCGGCGTAACGCTTGCCGGTCTGCTTGAACAGGATCTCGCTGGCATAGGCCTGGAACGCAGGATCGGAACTGTTATGTACCGCCCACAGCATCGGCGCCACCCACACGCACGCGCCTGCGACGAAGCACAGCGCGCCCAGCAGCCAACGCCACCCGTTCCCGGATCCCGGCACATCGACGGAAGCCTTGCGGTTCCGCCACGACCATGCGGCCCATGGCAACAGCACCAGCACAGGGAGGAAGCCAACGCCTTTGGTCACCGTACCCAAACCGGCGGCGAAGAACCCCAGCCATGCCAGCGGCCAATGCGGTCCGCGCAGCAGATGGCGCAACAATCCGTACAGCGACAAGGTGGTCATCGCCACCAGCACCATGTCGATCTGGCCGCGCTTGGCCTGCAGCCCGAACTGCAGGCAGACGAACAAGGCCAGCGCCGCGTACTGCCCTGTCCTGCGGTTCCATAGCCGCGCGGCAAGATCGTAGGTAAGCCACAAAGTCAGCAACGCGGCCAGCAGCGAGGGCAGCAGGAAGGCGATACGCCAGTTGCCGATCGCTTCGTACGCGGCCGCCTGCATCCACATGAATACCGGCGGCTTTTCGGCGTAGAACTCGCTGCCGCGGTGCGGGAACAGCCATTGCCCGGACTGGACCATGTCGCGCGCAGCCAGAACGAAGCGTGGTTCGTCCGGCGGCGAAGGATCGCGCAGGCCCAGGCCGGCGCACAGGCTCAGCGCCGCCAGCGCAAGCAGCAGCAGGAAGCGGACGCGGTCCCGGGTGAAGCGCTGGGTGATGGTCAAACAGAGGTTCCCCTGACTCGCGGCGAGCCCACGAACGGCATGCCGTTATCGGCGGGTTCTACGGCACGGGCTATTGGGCGACCATTTCCCGCTTCCAACCATGATGCCGGATATCCAGGTACAAACTGTAGATCGCGGTGAAGGCCGGGAACAGGTTCTGCAGCACGCCCACCGCATCCTGCTTGGCCGAAAACAGGAAGTAGCTGAGCGTCATCACGCTGCCGACCACGCTCATGTACCAGAACGCCCGCGGTATCACCGGTTTGCGCGCGCGCCGCGACGCATGGAACTGCACGAACCAGCGCGCGCCGAACATCAAGGCGCCGGTCAGCCCGATCACCTTCCATGGGGTCATGTGCAGGCCGGTCCATGCCAGCCACACCAGTTCCTGGTTCATGGTCAGACCTCCTGTACGGGCGTGACCTTGCTGCGGCTGATCAGCCACGCCATGCCGCGCAGATCGCGCAGACCGACCAGGGCGCGGCTGAGATTGCCGTACTTCGATACGCCGAACGCGCGGTTGCGATGATTGACCGGAATGCTGAGCGTCTTCCATCCCGCCCGCTGCATCAAGGCGGGAAGATAACGATGCATGTGATCGAAGTACGGCAGGTCGAGGAAAGCGCTGCGTTCGAACAGTTTTATGCCGCAACCGGTATCGGGCGTGGCGTCCTTCAGCAAATGTGAACGGATGGCGTTGGCCCAACGCGATGCCCAGCGCTTGCCCGCGTTGTCGCGGCGGGTGACGCGCCAACCGGCGAAGAGTTTGGTATCGGCGCTGGCCGCGTCGCGCGCGGCCAGCAGTTTGGCGATGTCGCCGGGATCGTTCTGTCCGTCGCCGTCGAGGGTGACCACCCAGTCGGCCCGTGCCGCCTTCACCCCGTTGCGGATCGCGGTGCTCTGGCCGCTCTGCCTGATGTGGCGCAGCACCCGCAATTGGCGGACCTCCTTCTTCAAGGAGCTCAGGATTTCCAGGCCGTCGTCGGTCGAATTGTCGTCTATGTAGATGATCTCGAACTCGGGCCCGTTGCGCAGGCCGGCTACGATCTCGCCCACCAGGCTGGCGATGTTGTCGCGCTCGTTGAACACCGGCACGACCACGGACAAGCGCGGAAACGACCGGGCACGGGAAGAGCGAACGGATTCGGACGGTTCGCTGTCTGGGTGTTCTGCAGTGGTCGACGGTCGCAGCATAGCGCCCCCGTGGAAGGCCGATTTAGTGGAAAGGGTGGTATCCGCAATGTCGTAAACATGTCGTAATGACGTTACAACAACGTTATTCGTTCAGCTGTTGTTGAATGCCCGCCACGCCTCGTGGAATCCTGCGATACCCTTGCCGGCCGGTGTCCAAAGGAAAAACGATGCGGTTGCTGGTGATCGAGGACAACCGAAGCCTGGTGGCGAACCTTTTCGAATACTTCGAGGCGCGCGGCCACACCCTGGACGCCGCACCCGACGGAGTCACCGGCCTGCACCTGGCCACCACCCAGACCTACGACGTGGTGGTGCTGGATTGGATGCTGCCGCGCATGGACGGCCGCGAAGTGTTGCAGCGCCTTCGCGCCGATGCCAACGCCGCCACCCCGGTCATCATGCTGACCGCCCGCGACGAGCTTCCCGACAAGATCGCCGGCTTCCGCGCCGGCGCCGACGATTATCTGACCAAGCCATTCGCTTTGCCGGAGCTTGAGGTGCGCATCGAGGCGCTGATCGCACGCGTGGCCGGCCGCGGCCGCAACCGGATACTGGAAGTCGAGGATCTGCGCCTGGACATGGCCACGCTGGAAGCCACGCGTGCCGGGCAACCGCTGCACCTGTATCCGGCCTGCCGCAAATTGCTGGAGACGCTGATGCAGGCAAGCCCTGCCGCAGTGAGCCGCGAGCGGCTGGAGCATGCGCTGTGGGGCGACGACCCGCCCGACGGCGACATGCTTCGTTCGCACATCTACGAACTCAGGCGCAGCGTCGATGGCCCTTTCCCGCTCAAGCTGATCCATACCTTGCCGCGTGTCGGCTACAGGCTGGCGGCCATCGCACAGGAACAACTGGATGCGATCTAGGCCACTACTGAAGCGCCGCATCCTGCAATGGCTTTTCCTTTATGCGGTATTGCTGTCGGCCGCCGTGCTGGCGGGCGGCTACATCATCCACGAACGGGTCGAGCACCTGGCCTGGGAATCGCTGCTGCGCGCGGAGCTGGACTATTACGGGCAGCGCACCCAGGCCAACCCCACCTACCGTTGGCGCGATACCGACACGCTGCGCCTGTTCGGAGTGGCCGGCGCTCCGCCGCTGCCGGCCGTGCTGGCGCCGTTGGAACCGGGGCTGCACGACGACATGACCCTGGATGGGGTGAGCAGCGTGGTGCTGATCGAACAGATCAACGGCAAACCGGTGGCGATGGCCCTGAACCTGACCGAGTTCGAAGGCGTCGAGGGCGCCATTACCGCTGCCGTGGCCGCCGGCACGGTGGTCGTCATTCTCATCCTTGGCCTGGTGGTGATGTGGCGGCTGGGGCTGGTGATCCAGCCGCTGGCCATGCTGGCCCGCCAGGTGGAAGAGCTGAAGCCTGCCCAGCCCGACCAGGAAGTCGTGCTGGATGAAGACGCCAGCGCCGAAATGGTGGTCATCGCCGACGCCTTCAACGACTACCTGCGCCGCAACCAGAGCTTCGTGGAGCGCGAGCATGCCTTCATCGCCAGCTCAAGCCACGAATTGCGCACGCCCATCGCGGTGATCGCCGGCGCCTCAGAGTTGGTCCTGGACCAGGCGGACGTTCCGCCGGCCGCACGCAAGCAAGTGGCGCGCATCCACCGCACCGCGCGCAATGTGGAACAACTGATTTCGTTGCTGCTGACCCTGGCCAAGGATCCTTCGCGGCTGGCCGATGCGAGCGACCATGTGGCGCTGGACCAGCTGCTGCCCGAGATCGTGGAGGATCACCGCCACCTGACCCGCGACAAGGACTTGACGCTGGTATTGGAAGCGATGCCCGCCTGCGAAATCGTGGCGCCGGTGACCATCGTGCAGGCGGCGATCGGCAACCTGTTGCGCAACGCCATCGAGAACAGCGACCGCGGCCAGATCCGCATCAGCCTGCGCTCCGACGCCACCGTGGTGATCGAGGACCCCGGTCATGGCATGTCGCCGGAAGAGATCAGCGAAATCTATGCGCGCATGGCGCGTGGCGGCGGTGGGCGCGACGGCGGAGGCATAGGCCTGGACCTGATCTCGCGCCTGTGCGAACACCTGGGCTGGAATCTCGAGTTCTCGTCCGTCTCCGGCCGCGGCACCCGCACCACCCTGCGCCTGCGGTAGGCCGGGGCTACGCCCCCGACGCACGTGCAGCCAATCCCCATGCCGTGGGAGCGGCGTCCCGCCGCGAGCTTTTGACTTTGGAAAGGCTGGCCCAAGAGCCCGCGGCGGGACGCCGCTCCCACGATGCATTCGAACATTCCGGAGCGTCGGGGGCGTGGCCCCGACCTACGTGCGCGCTTCTTTGGCCAAGCGTTCGGCTTCCTGCTCTTTCGCTTCGCGCGCGGTGCGGTCGTTCTCGCGCATTTCGTACCACATGCCGTTGAGGACGGCGAAACTGGCCGCCAGGCCCACGCCGAGTATCCAGGAGAAATACCACATGGTCTTTCCTCAGTAGGAGTTGTGATTCCGTTCCAGGCTTTCCGGGCTCACCTTGCCCCGCAGCACGCGGTACACCCAGCTGGTGTAGAGGATCACCAGGGGCAGGAACAGGCAGGTGACCACCAGCATGATGAACAGCGTCATGTGGCTGGAAGAGGCGTCCCACAAAGTCAGGCTGGAGTTGGGATCGGTGGAGGACGGCAGCAGGAACGGGAACACCGCCACGCCTTCGGTGAGGATGATGCCGGCGATGGCAAGCGCCGAACTTAGAAACGCCGCAAGACCTCGTCCCGCGCGCAACATCAGTGCGCTCAGCAAAGCACCGGCCACGCCCAGCACCGGGAAAATCCAGGTCCACGGCATGGCCCGGTAGTTGGCCATCCAGGCACCCGGCGCGGCGATCGCCTGCTTGCCCAGAGGATTGGAAGCGCCCGCCGCATCGAGCGCGCCGACGATGGAATAACCGGTCACGCCATTGGCCACCCATACCCCGGCCAGCACGAACAGCACCGCCGTGGCCAGCGCCGCCACCGAACCATAACGCCGCGCACGCGTCGCGACTTCGCCCTCGGTCTTGATCGCCAGCATGGCCGCGCCGTGCGCCACCAGCATCGCCACGCTGACCAGTCCGCACAGCACCGCGAAGGGCGACAGCAATGCGAAGAACCCGCCGGTGTAGAAGATGCGCAAGGTCTGATCGAAGTGGAAAGGCGCGCCCAGCAGCACGTTGCCCATCGCCACGCCGAACACCAGCGAAGGCACCAGGCCGCCGACGAACAAGCCCCAGTCCCACACCGCGCGCCAGCGCTTGTCTTCCACCTTGCTGCGGAACTTGAAACCGACCGGCCGCAGGATCAGCGCGAACAGGATCAGGAACATCGCCAGGTAGAACCCGGAAAAGCTCACCGCGTACAACGCCGGAAACGCGGCGAAGATCGCCGCGCCGCCCACGATCAGCCACACCTGGTTGCCTTCCCATACCGGGCCGATCACGTTGAGCACCAGGCGGCGCTCAGCATCGGTGCGCGCCACCGCCGGCAGCAGCGTGCCCACGCCCAGGTCGAAGCCGTCCATCACCGCGAAGCCGATCAGCAGAATGCCCAGCAGCAGCCACCAGATCAGGCGCAGGGTTTGGTAATCGAGGGGAATCGTGTCCATGCCGCTCTCCGGTCAGACCGCGGTGGAAGAAGCGGCCGCCAGCGGCGCGCCTTCATGGTTGGGGCGTCGCGTGCCGCCGGGCACATCGTCGGGGCCTTTCAGGATCACCTTGCGCAGCAGATAAACGTCCACTATCGCCAGCGAGGTGTAGATCACCACGAACCCGGTGAGCGAGATGACGATCTGATGCAGTTTCAATCCCGAGGCCGCCAGGAAAGTCGGCAGCACGCCGTCGATGATCCACGGCTGGCGTCCGTATTCTGCGATCAGCCAGCCCGCTTCGATCGCCAGCCACGGCAGCGGCAGGCTGTATAGCGCCAGCTTCAGGAACCAGCGGTACTTGTCCAGCTTCTGCACCGTGGCCAACCAGAACGCCAGTGCGAAGAAGGCGATGAAGTAGAAGCCCACCCCGGCCATCAGGCGGAAGCTCCAGAACAACGGCGCCACGCGCGGAATGGTGTCCGAGGCGGCCTTGGTGATTTCCTGCTCGCTGGCATTGCCGATGTCTTCGCGGTAGCGCTTCAACAGCAGCGCATAACCCATGTCTTCCCAGTGCAGGTCGAACATGGCCTTGGCGTGCATATCGCTGCGGTCGGCCCGCAACTGCTGCAGGGCCGCGTAGGCGACCTGGCCATTGCGGATGCGTTCCTCGGCGCGCTCCACCAGTTCTTCGATGCCCGGAATCTCGGTGTTGAACGAACGCGTGCCGATCAGCCCCATCACCCAGGGGATATGCACGGCGTATTCGTTGGTGCGCGTTTCCTGGTTGGGAATGGCGAAGGCATTGAAGCCGGCCGGCGCGGGTTCGGTTTCCCACATCGCCTCGATCGCCGCCAGTTTCATCTTCTGGTTTTCGCCGGCCACGTAACCGCTTTCGTCGCCCAGCACCACCACCGACAGCGACGCCGCCAGTCCGAAGCTCGCCGCCACCGCCATCGAGCGCTTGGCCAGGTCGATATGCCGGCCGCGCAGCAGATAGAACGCGCTGATCGCCATCACGAACACCGCGCCCAACACGTAACCGGCGCTTACCGTATGCACGAACTTGGCCTGCGCCACCGGATTGAACATCACCGCCATGAAATCGGTGATTTCCATGCGCATGGTGTCCGGATTGAACTTGGCGCCGACCGGGTACTGCATCCAGCCGTTGGCGATCAATATCCACAGCGCCGAGAAATTGGTGCCCAGCGCCACCAGCCAGGTCACCATCAGGTGCTTGACCCTGGACAGCTTGTCCCAGCCGAAGAAGAACAGGCCCACGAAAGTGGCTTCCAGGAAGAACGCCATCAATCCTTCGATGGCCAGCGGCGCGCCGAAGATGTCGCCGACGTACTGGCTGTAGTAGGACCAGTTCATGCCGAACTGGAATTCCATGACGATGCCGGTGGCCACGCCCATGGCGAAGTTGATGCCGAACAAAGTGCCCCAGAACAAGGTCATGCGTCGCCAGATATCGCGTCCGGTCATCACGTAGACGCTCTCCATGATCGCGATCATGAAGGACAGCCCCAGGGTGAGCGGCACGAACAGGAAGTGGTACATCGCGGTCAGCGCGAACTGCAGGCGCGACAACTCGACTACGGTCATGTCCGGCATGGCGGAAGCTACCCGGTGGAGATGCCCGCATTCTGCACCCCTTCCCCGCCTGCCGCATTGATCTGGATCAAGGTCGGCCGCAGGCGCGAAGCTACAATGCGTTCTTCGGCGCTTCCTGCCGGGGAACTTCACGGTCCGCCTTGCCCGCCACCTGCCCTCCACCGACTCCTCCCGCATGGAAGCCATAGCAACGGCCGAAGAGGAAGCTTTCGCCCTGCGCCGGGGAAAGGTCCGGCGTCTCGATGGATTGGGGCTTGCCTGCAAGTACCGTCTGCGCATCGCCGGGGCATGCACTGTGCTTGCGGGCTGGCTGCTGATTCCGCAGGCGGCCGCTATCGCCTGGGCCGTGCAAGCAGTGTTGGCGGCGCGTACCGATCCCCGCGGCGCGATGACCGCCTTGGCCGCGCTGTTGGCGCTGGGATTGTTGCGCGCCGGCCTGGCCTGGGTATCGCGCGCGCAAGCCGATACCGCAGTGGAGGCCATTCGCGCCGATTTGCGCAACGGACTGATCCGCCGCTTGCTGGCGCGCGGTCCGCTGTGGTTGCGCCAGCGCCGTAGCGGCGAGCTGGCCGAATTGATGGGCACCCACGCCGACGCCGTGGAAGGTTATTTCGGCGGCTACCTGCTGGCGCGCGTGGAGGTGGTGGCGGTGCCGCTGGCCTTGCTGGCCGCGGTGTTCTGCGTGGACCGCGTGGTCGGCGCGATCCTGCTGGTCACCTTGCCGCTGATTCCCTTGTTCATGATGCTGGTGGGCTGGGGCGCCGAAGCGGCCAGCCGCCAGCAACTCAAGGCGTTGGCGCGCATGGGCGGCCATTTCGCGGACCGCTTGCGCGGACTGGGAGTGATCCGTTTGTACGGACGCGGCGATGCCGAACTGGCGGGCATACGCGACGCGGCCGAAGGAGTACGGGTGCGCAGCCTCAAGGTGCTGCGGATCGCTTTCCTGTCTTCGGCGGTGCTGGAATTCTTCGCTTCGCTCAGCGTGGCCATGGTGGCGGTCTATCTGGGCCTGAGCTACCTGGGCATGCTGGATCTGCGCAACGCCCCGCTCAGCCTGGGCATGGGCGTGTTCTGCCTGTTGCTGGCGCCGGAATACTATGCGCCGCTGCGGCGGCTGGCGGCGCATTACCACGACCGCGCCAATGCCCTGGCCGCGCTCGATGAAATCGAAAGCGCACTGGAAGACGTCGCGAGTGTCGCGCACGTGGGAGCGGCGTCCCGCCGCGAGCTCTTGGCTTCTGCCGACGCACCAGAACTACAACCACAAGCAAAGGCAGAAGCTCGCGGCGGGACGCCGCTCCCACGCATCGCGATTTCCGAGCGGGTTGCTACATACGAAGTAAGCAATCTCGGTCTGCGTCCGCTCGGCGCGAAGCGCGATGTGCTGTCGGGCATCAATTTCAATCTGGAAGCCGGCGGCCGTCTTGCGCTGGCGGGCCCCAGCGGCTGCGGCAAAAGCACGCTGCTCGATGCGTTGGCCGGCTGGCTTGCTCCGACCGCTGGCGCGATATCGATCCCGGAGGGCGCGCGCATCGGCTACGCCTCGCAGCGTCCCTATCTGTTCCACTGCAGCATCGCCGACAACCTGCGCATGGCCGATCCGAATGCCAGCGATGAGCAAGTGCGCGCCGCCGCCGAAGACGCGCAGGTGATGCGCTTCGCGCGCAATCTGCCGCAGGGGCTGGATACGGTGATCGGCGAACGCGGCTTTGGCCTGTCCGGCGGCGAAGCCAGGCGCATCGCGTTGGCCCGCGTATTCCTGCGCGACCCGCGTCTGTTGCTGCTGGACGAGCCCACCGCGTTCCTGGATCCGGAAACCGAAGCCGCGCTGCTCGCCGCGCTGGCGCGATTCGCGCGCGGACGCTGCCTGGTAATGGCCACGCACAGTCCGGCCGCCATGCGCATGGCCGGACAGGTGTTGCGGCTGCCTGAAGGCACGATCTTCCCCGCGGAGGATGCGGCGTGAACGTGTTCGGTCTGCATGCACGCTCCATCGCGCTGACAATCTTCCTGTTGCTGCTCACGTTGCTGGCAGGCACCGCCTTGCTGGGTCTGGCCGGCCATTTCCTGACCGCCGCCGCGTTGGCGGGCGTGGGCGCGCTGGGCTTCAATTTCTTTGGACCCTCTGCCGGCATCCGCGCACTGACCTTTATCCGCATCCTGTCGCGATACGCCGAGAAGCTGATCGGCCACGACGTGACCTTGCGTCTGGCGCGCGACCTGCGCGTGGATTTCTTCCGCAGCGTATTGCCGCTGGCCCCGCTGGGACTGGGACGGCATCGCGTGGGCGAACTGCTGGCGCGGCTGGTGGCCGATATCGAAAACGTGGACGGCTTGCTGGTGCGCGCCGTCGGCCCGCTGCTGGCGCTATCGGGATTGGGACTGACCGCCGCCGTGGTGACGGGATTGCTGTTGCCTGCCGCGGGGATCTTGCTCGCCCTGGTTCTGCTGTCGCTGGGCATCGGCGTTCCCTACGTCGTCGCCCGCAGCGCGAGCCATGTCGAAACGGCGAGGGCGCAAGCGCGCGCGGATTTGCGCACCGCCGTGCTGGAAGGGCTGGAAGGCGCGACCGATCTTGCCGCTTTGGAAGCGACTGCAGCCTGGATCGGACATATCGATGCCGCCACCGCGCAAGTCGCCAGGCGCGAGCGCGAGCGCAAGACGCGTCTGTCGCTGGGCGTCGCCCTGCACGCGGCCGTCGTAGCGGTTTCGCTGCCGGCCATGCTTTGGCTGCTGCTGGATGCCGCGCATAGCGGAAGATTGTCGCCGGCAGCGGCGGGCGGATTGTTCTTCATGGCCGTCGCCGTTTACGAAGCCGCCGCCGGCATCGGACTGGCCTGGCAATCGCTGCAGGCCGCACGCGCTTCGCAACGGCGCCTGCGGCAAGTCGCCGCGCAGACGCCGTTGGTTAAGGACGCTGCAACGACCCACCCGGTTCCCCAGCATGGAGAACTGGAATTCCGGGAAGTCCGCTTCCACTGGCCAGACGATGCGCGCGATGTGCTGCGCGAAGCCAGCCTGCGCATCGCGCCGGGACAACGGATCGCGTTGAGCGGCGATAGCGGCGCGGGTAAGAGTTCGCTACTGGCGCTGGCCTTGCGGCTATGCGATCCGCAAGGCGGGTCGGTGCGTTACGGCGGCATCGATCTGCGCCAGTTCGCTCAGGCCAACTGGCATGCGCAGATCGCCTGGTTGCCGCAGGACGCGCCGGTGTTCGCCGGCAGTGTGAGCGACAACTTGCGCATGGGCGCGCCGGAGGCCGACGATGCGCGCCTGTGGCAAGCGTTGTCGCAAGTGAAGATGGAAGCCGCGATACGCGCGCTGCCGGAGGGATTGGATGCGTGGATCGGCGAGAACGGGGCCACGCTTTCGGCGGGTCAGTCGCGCCGTATCGCGCTTGCGCGCGCATTGTTGCGCGACACGCCGTTGTTGCTGCTGGACGAGCCGACCGAAGGACTGGATACCGATACCGCCAACGAGCTGCTGCTCGATCTAGCCGAGGCCAGCGGATCGCGCAGCGTGCTGATGATCAGCCATGACGAGTTGCCGGGAGGGGTGGTGCATGCGAGCTACCGATTGATCGGGGGTCGCTTGGTGCTTGAAAAATAAGGAACGTCATCCCGGCGAAAGCCGGGACCCAGGCCGCACATCGACGGAAAGCTGGGTCCCGGCTTTCGCCGGGATGACGGCCTCTTTATTTATATCTCGCGCCCGATTTGCAGAGCCGGGCCTGGCTTACGCCCGCGCTTCGGCCAACGCCAACAACCGCGTGGCATCCAGCAACTCGATGCGATGCGGATCGCTTGCCGCGATCATTCCGTCCTGGCGCAACCTGGTGAAACTTCGGCTCACCGTTTCCACGGTCAGCCCCAGGTAGTCCGCGATATCGGCGCGCGTCATCGGCAGCACCAACTGATTTCCGCCCACACCTTGGCGCTGGCGGCGCGCAGCCATGTCGAGCAGGAAACCGGCCAAACGCTCCAGCGGCGTCATTCGCGCCAGCGCCATCAGGTTGTTGCGGGTCGCATCGAGCTCGACGCAGGCCCGCTCCAGCAATTCGTGCTCCAGTCCGGGGTGGCGCTCGCACAGCTCGCGCATGTCGGCCTGGGCGATGGAACACAGCACGCTGTCGCTGATCGCCTCGATGGAGTGCCGGTAGTGGGAAGCGCCGCTGAAACCGATGAAATCGCCCGGCATCAGGAAGCCGGCCACCAGCCGCCGGCCATCGGGCAGCACGCGGATGCGGCGCAGCGCGCCGGAAGTGACGGTGAAGACATAGCGCCGTACATCGCCTTCGCGGGCCAGCATCTGTCCGGCCTGCAGACGGACATCGCCGGCCATCGCGTCCAGCGCATCGGCTTGCACGGCCGAAAGCGCATCGCAGACCGCCAGATGGCGCACTAGGCAACCGCTGCAGGCGTGCGTCCCGATGCGACGCGACGGCGGCGCCACCCGGATCTGGCCGGGAACATCCTTGCCTCTGGAGCTACGCAGGACGGGCGCGCCGGGATCGGGCGTGTTCATGTCAGGAGCGGGGTTTCCCGGGCATGGACGCAATGATACTCCTCGGCCTTTCTGAACGACCCATGCCGGCGGCGCGAGCATTCGCGGCCGGGATCGGTTACAGTGCGCCCCGTTTGCAAGCGGCCGTCCGTTTCCCTTCGGGTTCGCCGGCGCCTTCAGGTCACATGCCTTCAACGCCATGGACCGATGCGCCCGCCCCCACTCCGACGCCATTCGCCTTGCAGATACGGCCCCGCCGCTTTGGCGCCGGCCGCCTACATTTCTCGCAGCGCGGTTCATCGGGAACGCTTCGGGCAATACCTCGATCCTTACTGGTCTGCTGTCGTCCGCGCTTTGCGTGGGCGACTGGGGCCGTTTCGATCGGAATACTGGAGCTTCATCGAATGTCTTTTGAAAACCTCGGGCTTTCGCCCTTCCTGCTGCGCGCCCTGAAAGAACAGGGTTACGAGCAGCCCACCCCCATCCAGACCCAGGCCATTCCGCTGGCCCTGGCCGGCCACGACCTGATGGCCGGCGCGCAGACCGGCACCGGCAAGACCGCCGCCTTCGGCCTGCCGCTGCTGCAGCACCTGGGCACTTCGCCGCAGGCCGTCAACGGCCCGCGCAAGCCGCGCGCGCTGATCCTGGCCCCGACCCGCGAGCTGGCCGTGCAGGTGCACGACAGCCTGCGCGACTACAGCAAGTACCTGCGCATCCCCAGCACCACCATCTACGGCGGCGCCGGCATGGGCCCGCAGCAGGACGCGCTGCGTCGCGGCGTCGACCTGATCGTGGCCACCCCGGGCCGTTTGATCGACCACATGGACCGCCGCAACGTGGACCTGTCGGGCATCGAGATCCTGGTGCTGGACGAAGCCGACCGCATGCTGGACATGGGCTTCCTGCCCGCGATCAAGCGCATCCTGGGCAAGCTGCCCAAACAGAACCGGCAGACGCTGCTGTTCTCGGCCACTTTCGCCGACAGCATCAAGCAGCTGGCGCAGGAGTTCATGGTCGAGCCGAAGCACATCCAGGTCACGCCCAGCAACACCGTGGCCGACACCATCGCCCACCGCGTGCACCCGGTCGACGGCACCCGCAAGCGCGAGCTGCTGCTGCATATCCTGGCCGCCGATTCGCGCAAGCAGACCCTCGTGTTCGGCCGCACCAAGCATGGCTGCGACAAGCTGACCAAGTTCCTGGAACAGTCCGGCATCAAGGCCGCGGCGATCCACGGCAACAAGAGCCAGGGCGCCCGCATCCGCGCGCTGAAGGACTTCAAGGCCGGCCGCATCAACGTGCTGGTGGCCACCGACATCGCCGCACGCGGCATCGACATCGACCAGCTGCCCACGGTGATCAACTTCGATCTGCCGATGGTGGCCGAGGACTACGTGCACCGCATCGGCCGCACCGGCCGCAACGGTTCGCAGGGCGAAGCGATCTCGCTGGTGGCGCAGGACGAGGCCAAGCTGTTGCGCGCGATCACCCGCATGCTCAAGCGCGATGTGGAAATCCGCGACGTGCCGGGCTTCGAGCCGATGCGCCCGATCCGCTGGGGCAACGACAATCCGCCCAACGAGCGTCCGGGCGGCAACAACGCGCCGCGCCGCGCCAACACCGCGCGTCGCCCGCATTCGGATGCGCCGCGTCATGCGCATGCCGGTCCGAAGCAGCGCACTGGCGGCGGCAATTCCGGTGGCGGACAGCGCGATGGCGCGCGCAGTCCGAACCCGTACCGTCAGGGTGCGCGTCCGGCGCGCTGAGCTTCTTAGGTAATTGATTCGGAAAAGGCTGGCCTTCGAGTCAGCCTTTTCTTTGTCATCGAGCAACCAAAATAAGGTCGTCATCCCGGCGAATGCCGGGACCCAAGCTCGCCCGACGCGATCCGGACGCAGCAACACCTTCTCGCCGATAGTTGGGTCCCGGCATTCGCCGGGATGACGACCTTCAAGTTTTCCAGGCAACTTCGTCTGTCTCTCCGCCCACCCCTACAATGCCGCCCATGGACATCTTCAAAATCTTCACCCTGGAAGCCGCGCACCGGCTTCCCAATGTGCCGCCCGGCCACAAGTGCGCGCGCCTGCACGGGCATTCGTTCCGCATAGAAGTGCGGGTGGCGGGCGAACCGGGTCCGGAAACGGGCTGGGTGATGGACTTCGGCGACATCAAGACCGCGTTCCAGCCGCTCTACGACCAGCTGGACCATCACTACCTCAACGACATCGAAGGCCTGGACAACCCGACCAGCGAACGGCTGGCGATCTGGGTCTGGGAACGCCTCAAGCCCGTGCTGCCCGCGCTGAGCGAGATCGTGGTCCACGAAACCTGCACCTCCGGCTGCCGCTACCGCGGCTGAGCCATCCTGGGAGGCTGGTGGGAGCGGCGTCCCGTCGCGAGCTCTTGCTTGGCAAGGCAATGCCGGTAGGTTCCAAAGTCAAAAGCTCGCGGCGGGACGCCGCTCCCACCAGATGCTGCTCCCACGGGCCGCTTTCAATCGATCTAAGCGGTTGATTCTAAACGGGTACTGACCGTTCGTCGGATTTCCATACGCCTGTTGTTGCGTTGCAACAAACAGCTCTGTATGCTGCACCGCAACAAGTCGGTAAAACCCCTTTCAGGAGACATCACCATGTCCGCACAGATCAACGAGCAGTTCACCACCTTCACCCACCAGTTCGCCGCCGCCGCCGCGCGCGCCAACCGTCTGGCCCTGGAAAACGCCGAGACCGTGTTCGGCGTGCAGCTGAAGACCTTCGAAAAGAACGTCGAAGCCACCACCGCTTTCTTCGGCGAGCTGTCGGAAATCCGCGATGTCGAAGCCTACAAGACCGTGTGGCCGAAGGGCCTGCAGATCGCCAAGGAAAACGCCGAGCGCTTCGCCGCTGCCGGCCAGGAAGTGATCGGCCTGACCTTGAAGACCAACGAAGCCATCGGCCAACTGGCCAAGAGCCAGTTCGAAGCCGCCAGCGAAACCGCGCAGGCGACCGTGGCCAAGGCGACCAAGGCCGCCAAGGGCAAGTAAGCCGTTCGCAACACCTCGTTCGTTTATTGCGCGGCCCCCCTCCCTCCGCGCAACCGACCCGGCAGCCCCCCACGCTGCCGGGTTTTTTATTGCCAAAAAGCCAGGCGTAGGAGCGACGTAAGTCGCGATGAAGCCTTACCGGCAATTCATCGCGACTTACGTCGCTCCTACAGGTTCTACGGGAATTTGAGCTTCAGCTCCTTCGACATCCGCGCGGCATCCACTTCGGGCGCGTAAGGCAACCTTCCCCAGCAAGGCGCACGCAAGCGCCGGGACAGCAGTTCGAAATTCTCGTCCTGCCGCTGCATGTCCGGATCGACATGGTTGGCGATCCATCCGACCAGCTCGAAGCCATCGTCGGCGATGGCGCGCGCGCTCAGGCGTGCGTGGTTGATGCAACCCAGGCGCATGCCCACCACCAGCACCACCGGCAGGCGCAACGCGCGGACAAGATCGGCCTGGTCGAGTTCGGTCGCCAGCGGCGCGGCCCATCCGCCGACGCCTTCCACCACCACCGCATCGGCCGTCGCCTGCAGGCGTTCGAAGGCTGCCACCAGGGTCGCCAGTTCGATCGTCACGCCCGCCTCGCGCGCCGACAGCTCAGGCGCCAGCGGCGCGGGTAACGCATAGGGATTGAGGTCCGCATACGCTGGCTGCGGATCGCTTGCAGCCAGCAAGGCCAGTGCATCCTCGTTGCGCCAGCCCGCTGCGGATCGCTCGCAGCCGCTGGCCACCGGCTTCATTCCCACGGCGCGCAAGCCTTGCGACCGCAGCGCATGCAGCAGCGCAGTGGAAACGACCGTCTTGCCGATGCCGGTATCGGTGCCGGTGACGTAGAAACCGCTCATCCGCCGATCACCGATCGTCATCGCACTTCAGCGGTTGTCGCACTCGCTCCGCATGGACCAGGGAGCGGCCTTTTACCGGTTTCACCGCCATTCTTCGTTCTCTCGGGTAATGGCCAATCATAAGGCCCCAACGCACCCGTCCCGGGTAACGGATAGAATTCAGCCATGTCCTTCGCCACCCAGACCCTGTCCGGCAGCAAGCCGGAGCAGTACGCGCAGCTCGTCGCTCAGGCGCACGCGCTGATCCAGGGCGAGCCCGATCGCGTGGCCAACGCCGCCAACCTGGCCGCCCTGGTCTACCACGCACTGCCCGATCTGAACTGGGTCGGCTTCTACTTCTACGATGGCACCGAACTGGTGGTCGGCCCGTTCCAGGGCTTGCCCGCGTGCGTGCGCATCGCGTTGGACAAAGGCGTGTGCGGCGCGGCGGCGCGCACCCGCCAGACCCAGCGCGTGGCCGATGTGGAGGCCTTCCCCGGCCATATCGCCTGCGACGCGGCCTCGCGTTCGGAACTGGTGGTGCCGCTGGTGCACGAGGGCGCGCTGGTCGGCGTGTTCGATCTGGACAGCCCGCGCGTCAACCGTTTCGACGAACAGGACCAACAGGGCCTGGAAGCCATCGCCCAGGCTTTCCTGGAATCCCTGTCATGACCGCCGCGCCGCCGATCAAGATGCGCAACATCGGCCCCAAGTCCGCCGCCTGGTTGCGCCAGGTGGGCTTGCGCACCCATGAGGACATCTCCGCCGCCGGCGCCGTGGAGGCCTTCATGCGGGTCAAGCGCGCCGGTTTCCGTCCCAGCCTCAACCTGCTGTACGCGCTGGAAGGCGCCCTGGCCGACTGCCATTGGCAAGAAGTGCCCGAAGCGCGCCGGCAGGTGCTGGTGGCCGAATACGAAGCCGCCGCCGCCCTGCTTCCCGCACCGCGCGGACGCCCCGCTGCTTCGCCGGTCACCACCACCCATCACGAACAGCAGGACCACGACGCAGCGCCTGGCTTGGACCTGTTCGATTCGCCGGGCGAAGACGGCGGCGAACGCGAAGACTGAGCACGCTGGGCGTGCCCGCCCGCCGCGCATCGCGTACACTGCGCGCGCTTCAAGGTGACCCCGCGGCACGCGCCAACGGGTTGAAACGGGAAGCCGGTGAGTCGTTCCGACCCAGGTCGCGAACCGCGAGTCCGGCGCTGCCCCCGCAACGGTAAGCGAGTCAGCCAAAGCATCAGCCACTGCACGCCTGTGCGGGAAGGCGCTGCGGCCGAAGCCGCACTCAATGAGTGTCGGTTTCAACTCGCAAGCCCGGAGACCGGCCCTGGAGTTCACTGGTTGCGATGCGGCGGGCATTGCGGCGGCGGTCCGCGCTGCGGCCTTCCGTTCGTGTCTCCTTCCTGCTCGCGACTCCATCACACCATTCCGCGTACGGGTCGTGCGCGATGGAGAAGTCCGCCATGCAGCACCGTCTTTCCCGTTTCGCCACCAACTCCCCCGCCAAACATCTTCTTGCCCTGGCCATTGCGCTGGGCCTGCCCACGATGGCTCATGCCGAAATCGCCGCCGACGCCACCGATCTGGACGAGATCGTAGTCACCGGCACCCGCACCGACGTGGCCATCGAAGACAGCCTGGTGCCTGCACAGGTGATCGACCGCGAAGAGATCGAACGCACCCAGGCGCGCTCGCTGCCGGAACTGCTGAAAGGCCGCGCGGGCATCAACCTCACCAACCAAGGCGGCGCCGGCAAGCTGACTTCGGTGTTCCTGCGCGGTGCCGAATCCGACCACGTGCTGGTGTTGGTCGACGGCATCCGCATCGGTTCGGCCACCGCAGGCCTGGCTTCGTTCCAGGACCTGCCGGTCGACCAGATCGAACGCATCGAAATCATCCGCGGCCCGCGCTCCAGTCTGTACGGTTCGGAAGCCATCGGCGGCGTGATCCAGATCTTCACCCGCAAGGGCGGTGAGGGTTTCTCGCCGCACCTGCGCATCGGCGCCGGCAGCCACAACCTGCGCGAAGCCAGCGCCGGTTTCAGCAATCGCGGCGAGCGCGGCTGGGTCAGCGCAGAAGGCGCGTATCAGGAAACCGATGGGATCAATGCCTGCAACGGCTCCGAAGCGTTGTTCCAGGGCTGCTTCGCCGACGAACCCGATCGCGACGGTTACCGCAACGTGTCGGTGTCGCTGCGCGGCGGCATCGAAGTCGGCGACGACCTGACTCTTGAGGGTCATTTCCTCAACGCCGATGCCGACAACGAATACGACGGCAGCATCTTCGGCGGCAACGAAACCGAAACCACCCAGCGCGTGACCGGCGGCAAGCTGACCTGGACGCCCGGCGACAGCGTCAAGGTCACCGTGCAGGCGGGCCGCACGGCGGACAAGTCCGACGCGTATTTCCGCGAAGCGGACGTCCGCAGCTACGTCAACACCTTCGACACGCAGCGCGACACCGCCTCGGTGCAAGCGGATTTCGCCTTCGCCGAAGGACAGTTGCTTACCGCCGGCGGCGACTGGCAGCAGGACGAAGTCACCAGCACCACCGCATTCCTGGTGGACAACCGCGACAACACCGGCGTGTTCGTCGAATACCAGGGCCGCTTCGGCGTGCACCAGCTGCAGGCCAGCCTGCGCAACGACGACAACGAACAGTTCGGCAACCACACCACCGGCAGCGTCGGCTGGGGCATGTCGCTGGGCAATGGCTTCAAGCTCAACGCCAGCTACGGCACCGGCTACAAGGCGCCTACGTTCAACGACCTGTACTTCCCCTTCGGCGGCAACCCGGAGCTGAAGCCGGAAGAATCGAAGAGCCTCAATGTAGGCATCGGGCAATACGCCACGGACTGGACCTGGACCTTCAATCTGTTCGAGACCCGCATCGACGCGCTGACCGGCTACGACAGCTTCTTCAACCTGGTGCAGGCCGACAAGGCGCGCATCCGCGGCGCCGAACTGACTTTCGCCACGACCCTGGCCGGCTGGGACCTGTCCACCCAGCTCAGCTACGCCGATCCGCGCGCGACCGCCCGCCTGACCTCCGATGGCGATCCGAACCCCAACTACGACAACCTGCTGCCGCGCCGCGCGCCGCGCACCGGACGCATCGACGTGGATCGCAGCTTCGGCAAGTTCCGTTTCGGCACCACGGTCAACGGCGCCAGTGCGCGCTACGACGACGCCGCCAACAACGTTCGTGTCGGCGGTTACGCCACGGTGGACCTGCGTGCGGAATACGCGGTGAACGACGATTGGACCTTGCAGGCCCGCGCCACCAACGTGTTCGACCGTCAATACGAAACCATTGCCTGGTACAACCAGCCGGGTCGCGAGTACGGGTTGAGCCTGCGATACCAGCCGGCGCGTTGAGACTTTCGTAGCGCCGGGCTTGCTCGGCTGCTTTGCGTTTCTGCCAAGAGCAAAGACAAGAGCAAGAGCAAATCCCCCTTGATCCCCCTTTTCCAAAGGGGGAGGTCATGAAGTGTGGGAGATCTGGAGTCGCTGGCTGCTCCCTCCTTTGCAAAAGGAGGGTTGGGGAGGATTTGCTCTTCGTCGCAAAGTCGCCTAGCGCAGCAACTCTCGCATGTCATCGATCACGCGCACGCCTTTCACCGCATGCGGATCGAAGCCGCGCAAGTAACCGTAAGTCACCAGCGCCATCGGCATCCTGGCCGCCACCGCCGTCTCCACGTCGGTGGCCGAGTCGCCGACCATCAGGCATTGCGCCGGCTGCAGGCCGAAGCGTTCGACCACATGCAGCAACGGCACCGCACTGGGCTTGCGCTCGGGCAGGGTGTCGCCGCCGACGATGACTTCGAAATAGCCGCCCAGGTCAAGCGCATCCAACAGTGGACGCACGAAGCGTTCCGGCTTGTTGGTGCACACGGCCACGGCGACGCCACGATCGCGCAGCGCCTGCAGGGTTTCGACCACGCCCGGATAGACCGTGGGGTACAGCAGCAGGCATTCGGCGTAGTGGACCATGAAGCCCGGCATCACCTCGTCCAGGTCGATGGTCTTGCCTGCGTGCGCGAACGCGCTGGTCACCAGCGCACGCGCGCCGTCGCCGATCCAGCCGCGGATCACCGCTTCTTCGACGCGCGGCAACGACCAGTCCGCCAGGGTGCGGTTGACCGCTTCCGATATGTCCGAGGCGCTGTCGACCAGGGTGCCATCGAGGTCGAAGACCACCAGCGAGTAGGGGAAATCCAAATTGTTCTCCGTTTGAGGTTGTGGGTTAGGCAAAAAACTTATATCCCTTGCTGTAGGTCGGGGCTACGCCCCCGACGCGCATGCACCCAGGGTCGGGGATGTAACCCCGACCTACGTGCGGGGATGGCGATTCGTAGCGAACGCATTATCCGGATACCTGTTCGCCGGCATCTTTCTCGAACAACGACCCCTGCGCCAAAGTTTCCTCGCGCTCGCGGAATCCGCCCAGCCCCACCCCCACCAACCGGTACAAAGTGCCTGCAGGCTGTTGCACACGCTCGCAAAGCGACAAGGCTATCTCGGTGAACGCATCCAGCGACGGCGGCGGCGCGTCGGGCGTGTGGCTGCGCGTGAGAATGCGGAACTGCGAAGTCTTCAACTTCAGCACCACCGTGCGCCCCACGCGCTCGGTCTTGCGCGAGGCTTCCCAGGTCTTGACCGCGAGCCTGCGGATGGTCGGTGCCAGCTCTTCCAGCGGAATATCGTGCTCGAAGGTGTCCTCGGCCGAGATCGACTGCACGGGCTGGTCGGGCTGCACCGGTCGCTCGTCGATGCCGCGCGCGCGCCGGTACAGCGAGGCGCCGAAGCTGCCGAAATGGCGTTGCAGTTCGTCCATCGGATATTCGCGCAAGTCGCCGACGAGTTCTATGCCCAAGGCGGCCAGCTTGCCCTGCATCACCTTGCCCACACCGGGAATCTTGGCCACCGGCAGCGGCGCCAGGAACGCTTCCACCTGCTGCGGACGGATCACGAACTGCCCGTCGGGTTTTCGCCAGTCCGAAGCGATCTTGGCCAGGAACTTGTTCGGCGCGATGCCGGCCGAGGCCGTGAGCGAAGTTTCCTCGCGGATCTGCCGGCGGATTTCCTCGGCGATGGCGGTGGCGCTGGGGAAATCGGTCTTGGGTTCGGTGACGTCCAGATAGGCTTCGTCCAGCGACAGCGGCTCCACCAGATCGGTGTGGCGCAGGAAAATCTCCCGCACCTGTCTGGAAACCGCCTTGTAGCGCGTGAAATCCGGCGGCACGAACACCGCCTGCGGGCACAGGCGCTCGGCCCGCACCGCCGGCATCGCCGAGCGCACGCCGAACTTGCGCGCGTCGTACGACGCCGCGCACACCACCGAACGCGCGCCGCGCCAGGCCACCACCACGGGCTTGCCGCGAAGCTCGGGATCGTCGCGTTGTTCGACCGACGCGTAGAAGGCGTCCATGTCGATGTGGAGGATCTTGCGCACATGCGCATTATGCCCGGGCCATCGAGGCCGCACGAACGAGTCCAAGCACGTGGGTCGGGGTTACCCCCCCGACATCGGATTCCGTGCGTCGGGGACGTAGCCCCGACCTACGCCAGGAGCGACGGATCCAGGCTTATCCGCCGATTGCGCTGGACAATTCACCATGCAGCAATCGATGGAACAGATGCTCCCCCGCCTCCCTGCGTATCGACAGCCGTCCGGTCGAATACGCCCGCGAACGCAGCCCGCGCTGCACCGATTTGCAGATGGCCATGTCCTCGTCCTGGATGATGTTGCCCACGTCGATGCTGGCGCGGTTGCGCTCGGCCGCCGCTTCCGACACGTCCGCGAAATAGAAATCGAAGATCACCTCGGTGCGGTCCAGGCCCAGCGGCAGCACCAGGTTCACGTCCATCTGGCCTTGGTACCAGTTGACCATGAAGTTGGGATGCAACCAGTAGTACAGCGCGCGGTCGCCGCCGCGCACGGCGGAGAATTCGGCGTGGTCTCCGCCGCTGACCATCGGACTGGATTGCAGGCAGTGGTGCATGCCGTTTTCGATGGTGTAGTTCTTGAAATCCAGGACGCTGTTGAGACCCTTGTGCAGGTGCGGCACGTGGTAACCGCCGTCCAGGTAATTGTCGACGAACACCTTCCAGTTGCAGTCGAAGTAGTAATGCCGGCGCTCGAACCAGTGCAGGTCCTGCAAGCGCAAGGCGGCGAATTCTTCGATCAGCTGCGGGCCCAGGAATTCCTCCAGCGAAGGGCCTTGCGCATCGAGGCGCACGAATACCCAGTTTTCCCATACCGCTGTGGCCACCGGCGCCAGCCCGTGCGCGCTGCGGTCGAAGTGGCATTCGCTGTTGAAGCTGGGCGTGCCCTTCAGCGCGCCTTCCAGCGTGTAGGTCCAGCCGTGATAGGGACAACGCAGGTTCTTCGCGCAGCCGGAAGGCTCGGTCATCACCGCCGCGGCGTGGTGGCGGCAGACGTTGAAGAAACCGCGCAGCACGCCGTCGTCGCCGCGCACCACCAGGATCGGTTCGCCGGCGATCTCGCAGGTGACGTAGTCGCCGGGATTGCGCAGCTGGTCCACGCGGCCGGCCATCTGCCAGGTGCGCGAGAACGTGGTCTTGCGTTCCAGTTCGGCGATGCTTTCTTCGATGTACCAGGAGGCTGGGATGGTGCTGGCCTCGGCCAGCGGCAAGGCGGGGTCGTACTGGGCGATCAGGTCTGCGACGCGCTGGGGCATGACGGACTACCGATGATGGCTGCCCCTACTGTAGCCGACCCGGGCGCGCCGGCCGCATGCACGGGATTCACTTGCGGCCGGCATCGGCAGGCTCCAGCGATGCCATCGAAAGGGCTCTCTCCCGCCGGGATCCGGGGGACGGATGTCTCGGGAAGCGCCGAGGGAAGCAGAGACCTTCCCGCCGGGAGAGAGCGAAGCGTCGGCAGACCGTGCCACCACCCTGATCGCAGGAACCGCCGTCGGCTTCGGCCATCATCCTGACCTGTCCGCCGGTATCGCCGCCACGGGCATGGGAGGGGGAAACCACCCCCTTAATGGCAGGGATGCCGATCCCGCGCCCCGCCCGCCTCATGCCAGGCCCTCGGCCCCGAGCGCGGCCTGCACGCCGGCATCATGCTGCATGCGGCGACGGAACACGGCCAGGTTCGCCAACCCTTCCAGATCCACCTGGAAGGCCGCCGCCCAGCGCAACATGATGAACAGATAGGCATCGGCCACGCTGCGGAAACCGGCCAGCCAGTCGCGCCGCTCCAGCTGCATGTCGGCGCGCTCGAACAGGCGCCGCAGCTTGAGGTGCGAGCTCGCGTGCAGCGACGCGTGCTGCGACGGATCGGCGATGTAGGTCATGGGCGCGAAGAAGGTGCCGAACACCGGCTGCATGTCGGCGTTGCACAGCATCAGCCAGCGCGTGGTCTCGGCCCGCTGGCGCGCGCTGCCGTCGCCGAACAGCCGCGCTTCGGGATAGCTGTCGCCTACGTAACCCAGGATCGCGACGTTCTGGGTGAGCAGGAAATCGTCGTCCTTCAACGCCGGCACGGTGCCGGCCGGATTCAACGCCAGGTAGTCGGGCGATTTGAGTTTCTCCGGCGTCAGCACTTCCACTTCGAAAGTCTGGCCTGTCCATTGCAGGGCGATATGGTCGGCGGTGGAGCACGCGCCAGGAATGGTGAAGAGTTTCATCGGGTTTCCATGGGTTGGGGGGAAATCGTGCGGCGGTGCGCGGCCGGGAAAAGTGCGCGCTACTGCGCGGCGCGCGTCGTACGCGCTATCGCCGGGCGCGAGCGCAGATACAGCCAGATCGAATGCAGCTCCTGGTCCGACGCCTGGCCCACCGCGCGCCAGGGCATGAAGGCGCCGTCGATGTCGCTGCCGTCGGGACGTTTGCCGGTGCGCAGCGCGGCCACGAAATCGGCCTCGCTCCACGCGCCCAGACCGGTGCCATCGGGCGTCAGGTTGGCTGCCGGCGGCGCGCCGGGTCCGCCATGGGACATGCGGCCGCCGCCGAAATCGCTGCGATGGCAGCCGGTGCACAGTTGCGCGGCGTGTTCGCCATAGGCGAGGGTGCCCAGCGGCGGCGCGGCGGCGACCGCGGGCCTGGCATGGTCGATCGTTTCGGCCGAGAGGAAACCCTGCAATTTTCCGCCGACCAGCAACGCGCGCCCGAGCGGACCCATGGCGCTTGCCGGCGGCGTGCGCCGCACGTACGGTAGTCCGGTCAGATAAGCCGATAGCGCTTCGATCTCGTGCGCGCTCAAATGCGCGAACTCCGCCGACGGCATCATCAGCAACGGCCGCGACCGCATGTCCACGCCGTGATGGAGCGCGCGATAGAAACGTTCGTGCTCACGCGCCGGATTCGACTTCCCCTGCTGGTGGGTCAGGTTGGTGCCGACCACGCGCGCGAACGGCATTTCGTCCAGCAGCACCTTGCCGCCGAAGTCCTGGCCATGGCAATCGGCGCAACCGCGCGAGCGCGCCAGCCGCGCGCCCTCGGCAGCCAATTCCGTGCGCGGCGGGGCGAGCGGCACGGACACTTCGTAGTCGCGCCGCAGCCGCTGTTGGCTGAGCAGATAGACCGCCAACACGGCGATCGCCAGCGATGCGGCGATCGCGATGAAGGAACGCTTGAGGTAACGCTTGAGTCGGGGGGACATGGTTCACGTTGCGATCTGCGACGACGGTCATCCTCGGTGTTCGCGCTCGCTCTCCGCTACCCTCCTTGCGCAGTGCGCGCGCAGCCGCAGGTCGGTGCCGCGCACCCCCTTCGCGTGCGTATCGCCGCATGCGGGAGTTTGCCTAATCTGTCTTCATGCATGCGCCATCGAAACCAGCAACCGCGCAAACCCCGAGCCCGGCAACTTATCGCGGGCGTTGCCGGACCGCGCGACGGCGCGCCGGCCACCCCTCACTCTTGGCAGGGTCGCGTCCCTGTCGCCGGTCCGCATCGCCGACGACGCCGCGGCGTAACATGGGCCAACAGTCCGCCTGGGGATTCCCCTACTCCGCGCCATGGCAACGGACCAAGACCACGTACGCCGCCCGCAACTCGAACTCCTTTCCGAGATAGTCGAGGAAATTTCAGGGGAACTCGCGTTGGAGCCACTGCTTTCGCACATCGTCGAGCGGGCCTGCAACCTGATCGGCGCCGACGACGGCGTGATCGGGCTGTACGTGCCCGAGCGCGACGTCATCCGCACCGCCGCCAGCCACAAGATTCCGGCCAATGAGCTGATCGAGGAACTGCCGCGCGGTCAGGGCCTGACCGGGCGCGTGCTGGAGACCGGCGAACCGCTCCGCGGCTACTACAGCGACCTGCCGCACGCTGCGCGCAAGGCGCCCGAAGGCATGCACGTGATCGGCATGCCGATCCGCGCGCACGGCCGGCTGATCGGCGTGTTCGGCATCGGCACCCATGCACCGCGCACGCTGGATGCGCGCGCGCAGGAACTGCTGCAGATCTTCGCCCGCCACGCCGCCATCGCCATCGAGAACGCGCGCCGCTACAGCGAGGAGAAACGCCGCGCCTCGCGCTTCGCCCTGCTTGCGCGCGTGGCCGCGCTGGGCGCGGCCGGGCCCGACCTGGACAGCCTGCTGCAGAACGCCGCCGACGCCATCCACGACACCCTGGATTATCCCAACGTGGATATTCCGCTGCTCGATCCCGAAGACCCGCAGACCCTGCTGATCCGCATCCGCGGCGGCGAATACAAACGCCTGATCCAGCACGAGGACCGCCTGCCGATCGGCCAGGGCATCATGGGCGCGGCGGTGCGCGAACGCCGCCGGCAACTGGTCAACGACGTCGCCGCCGATCCGCGCTACGTGTGCCCGCCGGGCGTGCCGCCGCCGCAGGCCGAACTGGCCATTCCCATCGTCTACGGCGACGAAGTGCTGGGCGTGTTGAACGTGGAAGGAAACCGCCGCTTCGACGAACTGGATTGCGCCAGCCTGGAGATCGTGGCCGAGAACCTGGGCATGGCCATCGTCAATTCGCGTCTGTTCGAACGGGCCACCGAAGCGGCGGTGCTGGAAGAGCGCCAGCGCCTGGCCCGCGACCTGCACGACAGCGTCACCCAGATCCTGGCCTCGATGAGCCTGATCACCCAATCGTTGGCCGAAGCCTGGCGCCGCGATGCGGCCGAAGGCGAACGCCGCATCGAACGGCTGGGCGAACTCTCGCGCCTGGCTTTCGGCGAAATGCGCGGACTGCTGCACGAACTCTCGCCGCGTTCGTCCGCCACCCGCGCCGCCGGCACGCCGAGCAAACGCCCCGCCTTCCCGCATCGTCTGCGGCGGATGATGTCGGCGATGGTGCCGGCGCAGGTGGAGCTGCATCTCAATCTGGGCGACTACCAGCCGCAGGCCATCACACACGAAGACGCATTGCTGCGCGTATGCCAGGAAGCGGTGTCCAACGCCATCCGCCATGCCGCGCCGGCGTCGATCCGCATCGAGACCCTGCTCAGCAGTTCCGGCATCCGCCTCAGCGTCACCGACGACGGACGTGGCATCGGCGATGCGGCTCACAAGGGCATGGGCATGACCAACATGCGCGAGCGCCTGTCCGAACTGGGCGGACGCCTGCGTATCCTGCCCGTGCTACCGCAGGGCACGCAGATCCTGGCCTACCTTCCGCGTTTCGACCGGAGCAAGACATGAGCGACGTCATCCGCATCCTGTTGGCCGACGACCACGCGGTGGTCCGCGAAGGCCTGCGCGCATTGCTGGAACAGCAACCCGATCTGCGCATCGTCGCCGAAGCCAGCGACGGCCCCGGCGCGGTGCAACAGGTGGCCATCGAACTTCCCGATGTAGTGGTGCTGGACATGAAGATGCCGGGCGCCGGTGCGGTGGACACCATCGCCGCGATCAAGCAGCTGCGCCCGCGCACGCAGGTGCTGGTGTTCACCAGCTACGCCGAAGACAGCCAGGTGCGCGACGCGCTGACAGCCGGCGCCACCGGCTATCTGTTGAAGGATGCGTTGTCGGAGGACCTGATCCGCGCGGTGCGCGAGGTCAATGCCGGCCGCGCCTGGCTGCACCCGCAGGCGCAGCGGCAGATGCTGGAATGGATGCGCCGCCCGCCTTCGCAGATCGACAGCCTGACCGTGCGCGAACGCTCGGTGCTGGGTCTGCTGGCCGAAGGCCAGAGCAACAAGCAGATCGCACGCAACCTGGGCCTGACCGCCGGCACGGTGAAAGGCTATGTCAGCCAGGTGCTGGAGAAACTGGGCGTGGCCGACCGCACCCAGGCGGCCTTGCTGGCGCATCGCGAAGGGCTGCCGCCGGAATAATCCGGCGACGCATTGCACTCACTCCATCGTCAGTGCGTCCGCTGGACGTTGACGCCCATAAGCAAGCCTGCGCCACAGCATTTCCATAGGACCCTGCGCATTGAACTTCAGCCACGCGCGGCACAGCAGCGCAAGGCTCAGGAACACCGCCAACGCGATCAGCATGCCCACGCCGTAGCTGACCTGGCGGAACAGGCCGAAGCCGATGCCGTAGAACAGCATTACGCAGACCGTGCTCTGGCTCAGATAATGGGTCAAAGCCATGCGTCCGCTGGCGACGAACAGATTCCCGCTGCCGCGCAGCTTGCGCCAGTACAACGCGAACGCGGCGAAGAAGGCCAGACTGAGCAACGGAATCCCGAACGAACCCAGGGTGATCGACAGCAATCCCTTCGCGCTTGCCGGCAGCAGCGCATCGTTGCCGCCCAGTGCGGCGAAGGCCAGATTCATAGGCAGCCCGATCGCCATTCCCACCAGCAGCCAGCGGCGAAGCAACGGGCGAAGCGCTTCGCGCGCCATCGGCAATCCGATCCTGCCGGCCCATGCGCCAAGCAGGAACATGCCGAAGATGCGCAGCAGCTGGAAGCGGTAGATGCGCCGCATCCACGCGAACGCATAGATCATCGCGTTGGACTGCACCACATCGCCGTAGTCTCCGTGCGCATAGGCGTCGACGATGGCGGCGAAGCGGGCGCCACCTTCCGGCGCCGCAGCGGGCGCGGCGTGCGACAGCTGCACGATCAGCAGGTAGCAGGCGTAGAGCCAGACCGGTGCGGTCAGGCAGAAAATCGCCGCGCCCAACAGTACGCGCGTCGATACTCTGCGGAACCACAACAGCGCCAACCCCATCAACGCGTAGAAATTGAGGATGTCGCCGAACCACACGAACACCGCATGCACCAGGCCGAACACCAGCAACCAGGCCATGCGGCGACGGAACACGCTGCGAAAGTCGCCATCGCGCTGTTCGGCGCGCTGCAGCTGCAGGGCGAAGCCCAGGCCGAACAGGAACGAGAACAGCGAATAGAACTTGGCTTCGACCAATGCATGGATCAGGTATTCCAGCACGCCGTCCGCGCCATTCCAGGGCAGCGCGGCTTTGTTGGCCGGATCGATGAAGGCGTAGCCGCTGAAGGCGGTGAGGTTGATCAGCAGGATGCCGAGCAGCGCGAAACCGCGCAGCGCGTCCAGCCATTCGGCCCGTTCGCCGGCCGGTATGGGCTTGAGCAACGCATTGCCCGAGGCAGCCGGCGTGGTCAAAGGGGCAGTGGACATGGCGATTTCCAATTCCGACGCGCTCATTGTGCAGTTGCCGTGAGTGAAGGGGTCGCCTGTAGTCGGCGCAGCGCAAGGAAGGCTTCGCTCAGCAGCAGGGGCACGGTCCAGCTCATCCAGCCGAAAGTGGTGAACACTTCCTGGAGGCTACCCAGGCTGTAGAGGCCGGGAATCTTGCCCGCCAGACGAAAGGTGACGAAGGCGAAAGTGATGATGTAGTTGCGCCGCATCCAATCGCGATGGGTGGCCATGTCGCCCTTGCGGATAGCCAGCCAGCCCAGCATCGCCGTGATCAGCCATGCGCCGATCATGACCGCGAAGGCGTAGGCAGTGGTCCACCCCAGCGGCGTAGTCATGACCATTGCGGTCGCACCGATGGCGGCCACCAGCAAGCCGATCAGGTAGACGCGACCGGTCCAGCGATGGAAGCGCGGATAAGCGCTGCGCAGGCGGCCGACGAACTGCAGCCAGCCCAGCAGCAGAGTCAGCACGCCGCCGCTCAGGTGCAGCCACAACCAGCCGCGCTTGGGCCACAGATAGTCGTAGATCTCCGGGCGCACTTCCAGATACGGAATGACGCTGTGGCGCACGTAGTAGAGGGCCAGCAGCAGCATGGCCAACCAGGCGATGGCCTTGGCGATCCTGCGGCTTGAACCGGAGTTGTTTTTTTGCGAAGCGGTGCGTGGCGCGATAAGTTCGTCCAGCGCGGCGGTCGATGTATCCATGAGCGTTCCGTCCCGGCGTATTTGCCGATCCGATCACTCTAGTCGCAGCCTCGATGCGTTTTGCAGCGGAAAAAGTCGGCGCAAGGGACTGACCGATGGCAGGGAGTTTCCACCGCTTTGGGTAAACACACGTTCTTTGCGCAAAGTAGGTCGGGGCTACGTCCCGACGCATGCCAGACCTCGGTGTCGGGGGCGTAGCCCCGACCTACGATGGACTGTCTTCAACCCGCCGATCGACGTGCAGCGACGTTCACGCCTTCGCTTCCGCGGCGCTTGGTGCCCGGCACCAGCATCGGCACGCGCTTGCGGTAATCGGCGTACTCCGGCAGCGCGGCAACCAGGTCGCGTTCTTCCAACTGAATCGCGATCAATATGTAGGCCGTGGTCATCAGCGCGAACAGCAGATGGGTGACGGTCATGGCGGGCGTGGCCCAGAAGAGGGTCAGCCAACCTACATACAGGGGATGGCGCACCCAGCGGTACAACGTGGGCGTCTTGAACGGCAGATGCGTGTACGGCCGTCCACGGAACTGCAACCAGACCTGGCGCAGGCCGAACAGATCGAAGTGGTTCAGCAGGAAGGTGGCGTACAGCAACAGCGCCCAGCCGAACGCGTACAGCGCATACAGTGCCATGCGCGCGGTTTCGTTCTCCACGTTCCAGACCGCGCCGCCGATCGGGCGCCAGACCCAGAACAGCAGGATCAGGGCGACGCTGGACAGCAGCGTATAGGTGCTGCGTTCCGCAGATTCGGGAATGATGCGGGTCCACACCCGCTTGAACGCCGGCCGCGCCATCACGCTGTGCTGCAGCGCGAACAAGGCCAGCAGGCCCAGATCGATCAACACCGCGGCGCCGACGCTGGTGCCGCGCGCCGAATCCATGCTCTTGGGCACCCACAGGTTGCCGATGAAGCCGATGGCGTACAGGAAAGTGACGAAGAACACGGCATAGCAGAACACGCCATAAAGCAGGATCAGGGAACGTTTCATCGGCGACCTCGATGCGATGGCGAAAGCGTGCCCCCAAGCACGCGCGGTAGAAAGCGGACGCCGTAGCATCGCCCGCGCGGCGCCTGCGCGGCAGGTGAGCAATGTCCCGACATGCGCCTGTTTTACGTGTTCGATGGATGAACAATGTCCCGGCTACACTCCGGCCCAGCCCCTTCCGGGAGCCATGCATGCAGCAATCCATCCGCTACCTGACCACCGGCGACGGCGCGCGCCTGGCCTGGGCGTCGATGGGCACGGGCCAGCCGCTGGTGAAGGCGGCCAACTGGCTGAGCCACTTGGAATACGACCTGGAAAGCCCGATCTGGCGCCATTGGGCACGCTTCTTCGGCAACCATTTCCATTTCGTGCGTTACGACGAACGCGGTTGCGGCATGACCGGCGGCGATCCGCGCGGCCTGAGCCTGGAGCACTGGCTGGGCGATCTGGAAGCGGTGGTGGATGCGGCGGCGATCGACCGGCCGTTCGCCCTACTGGGCATATCGCAGGGCGCGGCGGCGTGCGTGGCGTATGCGGTCAAGCATCCGCAGCGCGTGTCCAAGCTGGTGCTGTACGGCGCCTACGCGCGCGGACCCTACGAACGCGGCGACGAGGAAAGCGCGCGCCTGTACCACGCCATCGCCGACATCGCTCGGGCGGGCTGGGCCAACGAGAACCCGGTGTTCCGTCAGTTGTTCACTTCGCGCTTCATCCCCGACGCCACCGAGGCGCAGGTGCAATGGTTCAACGAACTGGCGCGCACCACCACCACCGCCGAGGCGGCCGGCGCGCTGCTCGACTCGCGCGGCCGCATCGATGTCGTGCCGATGCTGCAACGGATCGCCGTGCCCACGCTGGTGCTGCACGCGCGCCAGGACGGCGTTGTGCCGCTGGAGGAAGGTCGCTTGCTGGCGGCAGGCATCCCGGGCTCGCGCTTCGTCGAACTGGAGTCGCGCAACCACGTGCTGCTGGAACACGAGCCGGCGTGGGAACGCTTCTGCGCCGAAGTGCTGCAGTTCCTCGGCGAGGGAGCCGACGACAACGACGCGCGCTTGTCCGCATTGACCGCGCGCGAACGCGAGATCGTCGCCGGCCTGGTCGCCGGCCGCACCAACGCGCAGATCGCCGCGTCGCTGTTCATCAGCGACAAGACCGTGCGCAACACGCTGACCCGCATCTTCGAGAAACTGGGCGTGCACTCGCGTACGCAGGCCATGGCCCTGCTGCGCGACACGGATCTTCCGCGTTAGCGAAGCGCTTTCTTTCGATCTGCTCTTTCGCCAAGCCGTCGCCGAATCCGGCGACGCAGGGATGCCGACGCCGCGCTTTGCTTGAACAGGTATTTGGTTCTGCGCAAAGTGGGTGCGCGTGGATATCCCCCGCCAGTAGTCGCCCCGATGATTGCCCCGTAAAGTGAGCGGATGGTCAATGAATGATCAAAGGGCGAGCAGGTGGACGAGCGGGAGGTTTCGACGGCGATCCTGAGCTTTCCCTAACATTATTGGGACTATGCTCGGGCCCGAATCCTGCCAATCCGGCGCTGTCGCGCAATAGGCTGGGGCGGCGACCTATCACGATGTGCACGCCGGCTGGAACCGGCCATTCGGCGTCGAGGCCCTCAAGGTTTCCATCGGCCCGATCCGCGCGTTCGCCAAGCAGCCGCCATTCGCCTGAGCTGCTCTCCCAACGGCTACGACCCCGGCGCTTACGGCTCGCACTGCCGGTTCCGGCATAGGCAAGCCGTCCACCGCTTTCAGTGAGCCGTCACAGATAAGGGGTTTACCCATGAACGAAACCATCACTCCCCGCCGCTTCGTGTCGAAGATGGATTCCGATATTCCCAAGCACTGGCTGCCGGGCAACGAAGTCGTCTCTTCGCTGCTCAACGCCTACACCATCCTGGTGCCGGCCAACGAAGGCTTCTACGTGCGCACGCTGAAGGCCTGCATGCCGCGCCTGCACGACCAGCGGCTGCGCGAACGCTGCGCGCAGTTCATCCATCAGGAAGCGCAGCATGGCGTGGCCCACGTGCGTTACTGGGACAACCTGGACGACCAGGGCTATCGGTTCCGCAAGTTCGAGCGCAACGTGGACAAACTCGTATTCCGCACCATGGAAAAGCTGGGCCCGTTGTGGCTGCGCGTGTCGCTGGTAAGCTGCGTTGAGCACATCAACGCCTACGTGGGCCACGAATTCCTTTCCCAGGAAGTACTGGCCGATGCCGATCCGAGGATCAGGGACCTGATGGAGTGGCACTTCGCCGAAGAGATCGAGCACCGGCGCGTGGCGTTCGATCTTCTGCAGCACGTGGCTCCCAGCTATCCGGTCAGGGCGCTCGGGTTCGCGTTGACGGTGGGTTTGTTCTATCTGCTGATGGGCGGCCAGGCGGTCGCCTTGCTGCGTCAGGACGGGTTGTTGTGGCGCAGGAAGACCTGGGCGCAGATCCGATCGCACCTGGGCGCGGGCCACCACATGTTCAGGCGCACGCTGAGACATCTGCTGGATTACCTGCGGCCTGGCTTCCATCCCTCGCAGATGGCCGACGATGCGATGGCCGAGAAGGTGTTGACGCGCCTGGCGGCCACCGCGCCTCCGACGGTCGTCGCCGCCCGGCGCGCGCAGCGCAGTGCATGGGAGCAAGCTGCCTGAGCGCTTGTTGCGCTCGTTCCCTCACACCCCAAGGGTGCTTGCTTCGCAGCGTCCGCCTTTCGGGCACCTTCTTCCACACGGGGAGAAGGATCATCGTCATTCCAGCGAAAGCTGGGATCCATTTTGATCTTGGCGCAATGCCAGAGCGCTCGCTACGCTCGTTCCCCTCATCCGCCCTTCGGGCACCTTCTCCCACAAGGGGAGAAGGACGCTTCCCAGCCGAAACTCATTCCACCGTAACGCTCTTGGCCAGATTCCGCGGCTTGTCCACATCCGTGCCGCGCGCCAGCGCCGTGTGATAAGCCAGCAACTGCACCGGAATGGTATGGACGATGGGACTCAACACGCCGGCGTGACGTGGCGTGCGGATCACATGCACGCCTTCTGATTCGGTGAAGTTGCTGTCCTGGTCGGTGAACACGAACAGCTCGCCGCCGCGCGCGCGCACCTCCTGCATGTTGGACTTCACTTTTTCCAGCAACTTGTCGTTGGGCGCGATCACCACCACCGGCATCGCCGCGTCCACCAGCGCCAGCGGGCCGTGCTTGAGTTCGCCGGCCGGGTAGGCCTCGGCGTGGATGTAGGAGATTTCCTTCAGCTTCAACGCGCCTTCCAGCGCGATGGGATAATGCAGCCCGCGGCCCAGGAACAGCGCGTTCTGCTTGCTGGCGAACTTCTCCGCCCAGATCGCGATCTGCGGCTCCAGGTTGAGCGCGTGCTGCACGCTGCCGGGCAGGAAGCGCAGCTGTTCCAGATAGTCGGCTTCGTCGGCCGCACCGACGTTGCCGTGCAGCTTGCCCAGCACCACGCACAACTGGAACAACGCGGCCAGCTGAGTGGTGAAGGCCTTGGTGGAAGCCACGCCGATCTCGGCGCCGGCGCGCGTGTAGCAGACCAGTTCGCTGGCGCGCGGAATCGCGCTTTCCGGCACGTTGCAGATCGACAGCGTGTGCTTGTGGCCCAGCGATTTGGCGTATTTCAGCGCTTCCATCGTGTCCAGGGTTTCGCCGGACTGGGAAATGGTGACGATGAGATGCCTGGGATTGGCGTAGGCGGCGCGGTAGCGGTATTCGCTGGCGATTTCCACCGAACACGGCAGGCCGGAAATGGCCTCCATCCAATAGCGCGCGGTCAGCCCGGCGTAATAGCTGGTGCCGCAGGCCAGGATCTGCACGCCTTCCACGTCACGCAATACTTCGGCGGCGTTCTTGCCGAACAGCTCCGGCGAGAAACCGCCGTCGATCACCGCTTCGATGGTGTCGGCCAGCGCGCGCGGCTGTTCGTGGATTTCCTTCTGCATGAAGTGGCGGTACGGGCCCAGCTCCAGCGAAGCAAGCGACACGTCCGACACGTGCACTTCGCGCGCGACTTCGGCATTGGACGTATCGAACACGCGCACGCCGTTACGGCCGACTTCGGCGGTGTCGCCCTCTTCCAGGAAGATCACCCGGCGGGTGGCCTGCAGGATCGCCGACACGTCGGAAGCCACGAAATTCTCGCCTTCGCCCAGGCCCACCAGCAATGGACAGCCCATGCGCGCGCAGACCATGCGGTCCGGTTCCTTGCGGCTGACCACGGCCAATGCGTAGGCGCCGGTCAGGTCCTTGACCGCCCGCTGCAGTGCGGCCAACAGATCGTTGCCTTCCTTCAGATAGTGGTGGATCAGGTGCGCGATGACTTCGGTATCGGTCTGCGACTCGAACTGGTAGCCCAGCCCGCGCAGGCGCTCGCGCTGCTCTTCGTGGTTTTCGATGATGCCGTTGTGGACCAGGGCCACGCCCTGGCTGATATGCGGATGGGCGTTGGCTTCGGTGACCCCGCCATGGGTGGCCCAGCGGGTGTGGCCGATGCCCAGATGGGCGTGGAAGCCCTCGGCCAGCGCGGCGCTCTCCATCTCGGCCACGCGCCCGGTGCGGCGCACCCGGCGCACGTCGCGTTCTTCGACCACGGCGATGCCGGCCGAGTCGTAACCGCGGTATTCCAGCCGCTTCAGTCCCTCGATGAGTACCGGAACCACATCGCGATCCGCGATCGCACCAACGATGCCGCACATGAATGACCGCTCCTGTCTTCTGGGTGTCCAGTGTAAACGCCGAAACCGCGGCGGACCGTCCGCACGGACGCGGAAAGTGTCCGCGCGGACACTGTGTCCGCCGAATATTTCCTTTTGGTTCAGATAGTTGTGATTGGCACAACCATTGCTTCGGATAAGACATCCAAGACCCAGCCACCTACGGACACCCGACCGCCCCATGGAAACCCGCGACCCCTTCCGCATCCGCGACACCTCGGCCCAGGACCATGCGATCAAGCCGGCGGCCTCAGCCCGGCGCGACCGCAAACCGTGGCTGATCGGCGGCATCGCCGGCGCGGCGGTACTGGCGCTGGCGGTATGGGTGATCAGCGGCTGGATGTCCGGCGGACGCTCGTTCGACGCCTCCAAAGTGCGCGTAGCCGAAGTCACCCGTGGCGACCTGGTCCGCGACATCAGCGCCGACGGCAGGGTCATCGCCGCCAACAGCCCCACCCTGTACGCCATCGCGGCCGGCACGGTGTCCTTGAAAGTGGTCGCTGGCGATGTGGTCAAGAAGGGTCAGGCCCTGGCCGAGATCGACAGCCCCGAGCTGCGCAGCAAGCTGGCACAGGAAGGTTCCACCCTGGCCAGCATGGAAGCCGAAGCCAGCCGCGCCCTCTTGGATGCGCAGATCACCCGCTCCACCGCCTCCAAGTTGCTGGACCAGGCGCAGATCGAACGCACCGCCGCCGAGCGCGACCTGGAGCGTTATGAGCGCGCCTACCAGGGCGGCGCCGTTTCGCAGAACGAATACGCCAAGGCGCAGGACGAACTGAAGAAGGCCGACATCGGCCTGGCCGCCGCGCGCAAGGATTCGGGCCTGCAGGGCGAAGGCGCCGGGCTGGATTCGCGCAACAAGCGCCTGCTGGCCGACCGCCAGCGCGCGGTGGTGACCGAGCTGCAGCGCCAGGTCGATGCGCTCACCGTGCGCGCGCCCTTCGATGGCCAGATCGGCCAGGTGCAGATTCCGCAGGGGACCATCGTCGCCAGCAACGGACCGATCCTCAGCGTGGTCGACCTGAGCCTGTTCGAAGTCGAAATCAAGGTGCCGGAAAGCTTCGCCCGCGACCTGGCCATCGGCATGCCGGCGCAGATCGGCAGCAACGGCATCCAGTACGCCGCGCAGGTCTCGGCGGTGTCGCCGGAAGTGGTCAACGGCGAAGTCAACGCGCGCCTGCGCTTCAGCGCCGGCAAGCAACCGCCCGGACTGCGCCAGAACCAGCGCCTGTCCGCACGCATCGTGCTGGACACGCGCCGCAACGTGCTGATGGTCGAGCGCGGCTCGTTCCTGGAACAGGACGGCGGCCGCTTCGCCTATGTCGTCGACGGCAGCCGCGCCGTGCGCCGTCCGATCCAGGCCGGCGTCAGCAGCCTCGGCGCCGTGGAGATCGTGTCGGGCCTGCAGCCCGGCGAAAAGATCGTGGTCTCCGGCACCGATCAGTTCGGCGACGCCGAACGCGTGACCATTCACTGATATGCGAATTATCAATGCGCCAGCAATCACGGCTTTTGCCCCCTTTGGAAAAGGGGGCTACGGGGGATTTGCTTTTGATCTTGCTGTTAGGAAGGGCAAGAGCAAATCCCCCTTAATCCCCCTTTTTCAAAGGGGGAGGTTCGTGGCGCGATGTTGACTGCGGACTTCCTGCATGACCACTGACACCGAAACAGACAACCGACATCAATCACAGACAAAGGAAACTCCGATGCTCGACATGCGCCAGGTCACCAAGGTTTACCGCACCGCGATGGTCGAAACGCACGCGTTGCGTTCGCTCGACCTGCATGTGAAGGAAGGCGAATTCGTCGCCGTCACCGGTCCCTCGGGTTCGGGCAAGACCACCTTCCTCAACATCGCCGGTTTGCTGGAGAACTTCACCGGCGGCGAATTCACCCTGGATGGCGAAAACGTCAAGGGCCTGTCCGACGATGCGCGCAGCCGCCTGCGCAACCAGAAGATCGGCTTCATCTTCCAGGGCTTCAACCTGATTCCCGACCTCAACCTGTTCGACAACGTCGACGTGCCGCTGCGTTACCGCGGCATGGCCGCGGCCGAACGCAAGCAACGCATCGAGGAAGCGCTGGGCCAGGTGGGCCTGGGTTCGCGCATGAAGCATTTCCCGGCCGAACTCTCCGGCGGCCAGCAACAGCGCGTGGCCATCGCCCGCGCGCTGGCCGGCAATCCGCGTCTGCTGCTGGCCGACGAACCGACCGGCAACCTGGACTCGCAGATGGCGCGCGGCGTGCTGGAGCTGCTGGAGGACATCAATGCCAAGGGCACCACCATCATCATGGTGACCCACGACCCGGAACTGGCCGCGCGCGCGCAGCGCAATGTGCACATCGTCGACGGCATGGCCACCGACCTGTCGGTGGAGCCCAGCCTGATCCGCGTGGCGCAGTCCGCCGAGGCGGCACTGTAGAGCAGGCGCTGCCTGTCTTGAACCAACCGATACCGCGTGCGGCGGGCAATGCCCGCCATAGGGAGAGAAACATGTTCGGCTATTACTTCAAACTCGCACTGCGCAGCTTCAAGCGCAACAAGGTGCTGACCGCGCTGATGGTGCTGGCCATCGCCCTGGGCATCGGCGCCAGCATGACCACGCTGACCGTGTTCTACGTGCTGTCCGGCGACCCGATACCGCAGAAGAGCGGCAAGTTGTTCTACGTACGGATGGATCCGGCGGGGATGGACGGCTACGTCGCAGGCGAGGACCCCCAGAGCCAGATGACGCGCTTCGATTCCGAAGCCTTGTTGCGCGACAAGCGCGGCGACCGCCAAGCGATGATGTCGGCTGGCGGGCTGGCGATCGAACCCGAGAAACAGGGCATGACGCCGTTCACGGTCGAATCGCGCTATACCTCCAGCGATTTCTTCGACATGTTCGACGTTCCGTTCGCCTACGGCCAGGGCTGGGGGGCGAAGGAGGACGAGGCGCGCGAGCGGGTAGCGGTCATCGCCAAGGACCTCAACGACAAACTGTTCGGCGGCGGCAACAGCGTCGGCAAGAGCATCCGCCTTAACCAGAACGAGTTCCGCATCATCGGCGTGACCGACAAGTGGCGCCCGACGCCACGCTTCTTCGATCTTACCCAGAGCCATTACGGCGACGGCGAGCAGGTCTACCTCCCCTTCTCCACTTCGCGTGCGCTGAAATTGGGAAGCAGCGGCGACATGACTTGCTGGGGGGACGAACCGAACAACGATCCCGAAGGTTCCAACGGCCTCAATGCGCCCTGTGCGTGGATCCAGTACTGGGTGCAGCTGGACAGCGCGGAAAAGGAAGCGGCCTATCGCCAGTACCTGATCAACTATTCCGATCAGCAGCGCAAAGCCGGCCGCTTCGAACGGCCCACCAATACGCGCTTGAGCGACGTCATGACCTGGCTGGACGAGAACAAGGTGGTGCCGGGCGACGTGCGCCTGCAGACCTGGCTGGCGTTCGGTTTCCTGCTGGTGTGCCTGTTGAATACGGTGGGCCTGCTGTTGGCCAAGTTCCTGCGCCGCGGCAGCGAGATCGGCGTGCGCCGTGCGCTCGGAGCATCGCGCCGGGCCATTTTCATGCAGTGCCTGGTGGAAGCGGGAACGGTGGGAATCGCGGGCGGAATACTTGGCCTGGGCCTGGCGATGCTGGGCTTGTGGGCAGTACGCCAGCAGCCGTCCGACTACGCCTCGCTGGCGCATCTGAACCCGGTGATGCTGTTGACGACCTTCGTCCTGGCCATCGTCGCCAGCTTGCTGGCGGGGCTGCTGCCCGCCTGGAGCGCGATGCAGGTCACGCCGGCCATCCAGCTCAAATCGCAATGAACCGAACCGCGACGAATCCGATCGCTGCAATCACGATATAGAACGGAGAACCACCATGGACATCCGCCCCATCCTTTCCACCCTGCTGCGGCACAAGACCGCAGCCGCCCTGATCGTGCTGGAGATCGCGCTGAGCTGCGCCATCGTCTGCAACGCGCTGTTCCTGATCGGCAACCGCCTGGAGCGCATGCAGCGCCCTACCGGGCTTGCCGAAAGCGAGATCGTGCGCATCCGCGTCAACGGAATCGCCCGCAACGAGGACGCCGCTGCGGTCACCAGGGCCGATCTGGCCGCCCTGCGCGGCATTCCGGGAGTGAAATCCGCGTCTGCAGCGCTCCAGGTTCCATTCGGCGGCTCGTCCTGGAACAGCTCGGTAAGATTGGAAAAGGACCAGAAGATTTCCAATCTCAGTCTATCGACCTACATGGGCGGTCCGGATCTGTTCGATACGCTTGGCCTGAAGCTGATCGCCGGGCGCCAATTCCAGCAGAATGAATTGATCGAATGGGGAACGCTGCAGGGTCCAGGCTTCAACGGCAACATCCCGGTCGTCCTGATCACCAAGGCGGTGGCGGACAAGCTGTATCCCGGACAGGACCCGATCGGCAAGGGTTTCTATTCGTGGGGCGACGATCCGCACCGCGTGATCGGCGTCATCGACACTCTGGTGCGTCCGAACGACAACGGAGGCCCCACGGCGAACGGATATTCGGCCATCTTCCCGGTGAACCTGACTTACGAGGCGGGCAGTACTTATTTGATCCGCGTGGCGGATCCTTCGCGCCGCGACGAGATCATGAAGACGGCGCTGAAGATCCTGGAGAGCAGTGGACCCACACGCATCATCCCCGAGGACGATGCGAAGACCTTCGAGACCATGCGCAACGAGTACTACCGCCAGGACCGCGCCATGGCCTGGATGCTGGGCGTGGTGATCGTCGCCTTGCTGGTGGTGACCGCGCTGGGCATCGTAGGCCTTGCGAGTTTCTGGGTGCAGCAGCGCACCAAGCAGATCGGCGTGCGCCGCGCGCTGGGCGCCACCCGCGGCCAGATCCTGCGTTACTTCCAGACCGAGAACTTCCTGTTGGCCACCATCGGCATCGTCCTGGGCATGCTGTTCGCCTACGCCATCAATCAGCTGCTGATGGGCAAGTACGAACTGCCGCGCCTGCCATTGATCTACTTGCCGGTCGGCGCAGCGCTGTTGTGGCTGCTGGGCCAGGTCGCGGTATACGGCCCGGCGCGCAAGGCCGCCTCGGTGCCGCCGGCGGTGGCCACGCGTAGCGCGTGATCCGGTCGGGAAAGACTCCAGGTTCATTGCGGGAGGGGCTGCAGCCCCGGCAACCGAGGACTCAAGGCCTTGGGAACCGAAGTCCCTCCCGCAGTTTTCGGATTTTTCCTGGTTCATGGTCGGCTGTTTATAGTCGCTTCCTTCCCCGGAACATGCCGCCCATGAACAGAATTCTGATCCTTCCGCTGTCCCTCGCGCTTGCCTTTTCGGCCTGTTTTTCGGCCGCGGCGCAGACTACCGACGCGCCCGCCGACAGCGGCGTGTTCGTCTCCGAAGGCACGCTGGACACGTATGTGGGCACCTACGTCATCTCGCCCGGTTTCGAATTGAAAGTGTGGCGCGAGGGCGAACGGTTGATGCTGCAGGCAACGGGCCAGGCCGCATGGCCGCTGCTGGGAATTTCGGAAACGGTATTCCGCGTGCAGGCGGTGGATGCGAAGGTCAGTTTCGGGGTCAACGCGGCGGGCGAAGCGGATCAGGTGGTGCTGTTCATGGATGGGCGCGAGACCAAGGCGATCAGGAAGCGGTAGGAGTGGTTTGGCGCAAGAATGGTTAGTGATTAAACCAAGAAAAGAGGGATGCGTCCCTCTCCCGCATGCGGGAGAAGGATGCGTTCCCAAAGTTTCCTGTGGTCGATAGAACTGGATTTTTCTGAACCTTGCTGCAGGAGCGTACCGTGACAAAATTTCGCCTTCCCGTACTGGCTGCACTGCTTGCGATCGCGCTGCATGCCACATCCCTGATAGCCGCAGAAACCTCTCCGGCCGACGGACAAGCCCCCGCACCCTTGTTCAACGAAATCGCCGCCCTGGACACACGCGTCTTCGACGCCTTCAACCATTGCAGCGAACCCGGTCGCCTGGAAGAACACGCAGGCTACTTCTCGCCCGACGTCGAGTTCTACCACGACACCGGCGGCGTCACCTGGACCCGCGACGAGATGATCGGCAATACGAAAAAGTACGTATGCGGCCGCTTCACCCGCGAACTCGTCCCCGGCACCTTGAAGGTCTACCCGATCAAGGACTTCGGCGCCCTCTCCGAGGGCGTGCACCGGTTCTGCCAGCTCGACAGCGGCAAGTGCGAAGGCGCTGCCGATTTCGCCATCGTCTGGCGCCTGCGCGACGGCAAATGGGAGATCACCCGCGTGCTGAGCTACGGGCACCATGCGCTGGCCGGTGCGCAATGACGTTACGATGCGCGCCTTGATCCAGAGACTCTGAAACCCGCATGCCCAGCCTGCTGATCATCGACGACAACCCCGCGGTCGCCACCGCGCTGGAAGTGCTGTTCTCGCTGCACGACATCTCCACCCTGCACGCGCAGACCCCGGAAGCGGGATTGGCGACGCTGCAGAACGAATCGGTGGACCTGGTGATCCAGGACATGAATTTCACCGAAGACACCACCTCGGGCGACGAAGGCGTGGCGCTGTTCGCGCAGATCCGCGCCCGGCACCCGGACCTGCCGGTGATCCTGCTGACCGCCTGGACCCATCTGAGCAGCGCGGTGGAACTGGTCAAGGCCGGCGCCGCCGACTACGTGGCCAAGCCATGGGACGACCGCAAACTGCTGGCCACCGTCAACAACCTGCTGGAACTGGCCGAGGCGCGCAGCGAGCTGGACCGGCGCCGCAACCGCGAACGCGCGCGCCAGGAGCAGTTGGCGCAGAAATACGATCTGCGCGGCGTGGTCTTCGACGACCCTGCCAGCGAACGCGTGATAGCGCTCGCCTGCCAGGTCGCCCGCTCCGATCTGCCGGTGCTGATCACCGGACCCAACGGCAGCGGCAAGGAGAAGATCGCCGAGATCGTGCAGGCCAATTCGTCGGTCAAGAACGGCGCATTCGTGACCCTCAATTGCGGCGCGCTGCCTTCGGAGCTGATCGAGGCCGAACTGTTCGGCGCCGATGCCGGCGCCTACACCGGCGCCAACAAGGCGCGCGAAGGTAAATTCGAGGCGGCGGACGGCGGCACCCTGTTCCTGGACGAAATCGGCAACCTGCCGCTGGCCGGACAGATGAAGTTGCTGCGCGTGCTCGAGACCGGCCGCTTCGAGCGCCTGGGCTCCAACCGCGAACGCCACGTCACCGTGCGCGTGATCAGCGCGACCAACGCGGACCTGCCGGCGCTGATCCGCGACGGCAGTTTCCGCGAAGACCTCTACTATCGCCTCAACGCCATCGAGTTGGCGCTGCCGCCATTGGCCGAACGCCCCGGCGACATCCTGCCGCTGGCCGAAAGTTTCCGTCCCGCCGACAAGCCCATCGGCGACAGCGCCCGCAACGCATTGCTGCGCCACCCCTGGCCCGGCAACGTGCGCGAACTGCGCAATGTCGTGCAACGCGCCGGACTGCTGGCCACCGGCGACCGCATCGAAGCGGCCGACCTCAACCTGCCCAAGGCCGCGATGGTGAAACAGGCTACGGTGACCGAGCCGGACCGCGCCGGAATAGAAGCCGCGCTGGCGCGCGCCGGCGGCGTGATCGCCCAGGCCGCCGCCGATCTCGGCCTCAGCCGCCAGGCGCTGTACCGGCGCATGGAACGTTTCGGCATCAAACTTCCATGAGCCGGCGGCGATGACAGGCCTGACCCTACGCCGCTCCGTCGCTGGCCGGCTGTTCTTCTGGCTGTTGCCCTTGCTGGCGGTTTCCATCGTCTTGCCGTTGCTGCTGCTGGAATGGCTGGACGACCGGAAGCTGGTGGCGTTGATCTCCGCGCTGGTGATCGTGCCGCTGGCGGTAGTGATGATCCGGCGCGCGTTGGCGCCATTGAACTCTCTGTTCCGCGCGCTCGCCGGCAGCGTCAACACCTATCGCGACGGCGAATACAACTTCGGCATCCATTGGCAGGGCAAAGACGACTTGGGCGATCTGGTCAGTTCGCACGCCGAACTTGGCGAGGTGCTGCGCGAGCAACGGCAAGGCTTGGTGCAGCGCGAACTGTTGCTGGACACGATGGTGCAGAACACGCCGGTGGCGATGCTGCTGGTGGCGCCGGGCGGGGATGGCGAGCATCGCGTGGTGTTCGCCAACCTGGCCGCACGCAAATTGCTGCACAGCGGCTGGAAACTGGAAGGCCAGCGCTTCGACGATCTGATGTCGGCCGCGCCGGTGGAAATGCGCGAGGCCATGCAGCGCGGCGGCGACAGTCTGTTCGCCATCGGCAACGAGGAAGAGGACGAAGAAGAGCAGGTCTACCACTTGTCGCGCCGCCACTTCCGCCTCAACGGACGCAAGCACGAACTGCTGCTGCTGCGCCTGCTGACCAACGAGCTGCGCCGTCAGGAAGTGCAGACCTGGAAGAAGGTCATCCGTGTGATCAGCCATGAGCTGAACAACTCGCTGGCGCCGGTCGCTTCGCTCGCCCATTCCGGCGCCGAACTGGTCCGGCGCGGACGCAACGAGCGGCTGGAGGAGATTTTCGGCACCATCGAGGAGCGCGCACGGCATCTGGAAGGTTTCATCCGCGGCTATGCGCGTTTCGCCAAGTTGCCGCAACCGTTGTTGAACACCGTGGACTGGACCAATTTCCTGTCCGGCCTGCAACGGCAGATCGGATTCGAACTGGAAAGCTCCACCGAGGGCATGAGCAGCCGCATCGACCAGGCGCAGATGGAACAGGCGCTGTTGAACCTGCTCAAGAACGCGCACGAAGCCGGCGGAGAAGGTTCTTCGGTAAGCGTGAAGCTGACCCGCCTGCCGGAATGGCTGCGCATCGAGGTGCTGGACCGCGGCAGCGGCATGAACGAGGCGGTGCTGCAGAATGCGCTGGTGCCGTTCTATTCGACCAAGCGCAACGGCACCGGGCTGGGGTTGGCGTTGACGCGCGAGATCGTGGAGGCGCACGGCGGTCGCTTGTCGATGCACAACCGCGAGGGCGGTGGGTTGTGCGTGGCGATTCAGTTGCCGGATGTGGGCTGACGCGGGAGGCTGCGCTCCAGGGCTTGGCCTGTCGTCAATCGGTGATGGCATCCGACACCAACTCAGGAGCAGCGATGTTTTCACAACCATGTGAGACGGCTTTCCGTGTGCCCCCTTTGAAAAAGGGGGCAGCAAAGCGCGTATAGCGGTTTGCGGGGGATTTGCTCTTCGCGCCAAGAGCAAATCCCCCGTCGCCCGCCTTGCGGACGCCCGTCCCCTTTTTCAAAGGGGGCATCTGGTGGCTCGCCGGGTTATTCCGAATCAGTCCGCGCCGACGCCCACTCTGCGCTGCATCACTACCCGCAGCGGCATGGGAAATCCGAGCATCCGTTCCCTAGCGACGATCTCCGCAAGCTGGGGTCCCCATTGCGATGGGTGGGTTTCAACGAAACCCCGCGCCGCATAGAACGGCGCATTCCACGGCACATCACGCAGCGTAGTCAGCGTCATCGCGGGGAACCCGCGCACGCAAGCCTCCGTGCAGACTGATTCAAGTAGCGCGCCGCCGATGCCGCGACGGCCGTGTTCCGGCACTACGTCCATTTCGTACAGATGCGCGTGTCCGTCGATCTCGCCGCACAAGGCGAAGCCCACCGCCTGTCCACCGACCTCCGCCACGCGCAGGATTCCATGCGCGATGCCGTCCTGCAGGTTTTGCGACGACAAACTATGCATGGCAAAGAGGTCGTAGGCGCCATGACCCAGCAACAGCGCGGCGGCCCGGCGTTCGACTTCCAGCAAGGCGTCGATGTCGGCTTCGGTTCCTGCGCGCAAGAGCAAGCCGGTCATCGCACTTCAGCGGAGGCGGGAAGCATCGATCCTGGCCATCAGCCACTGCAATCCCGCCAAGTGCTGCTGATCGTGGCTGCACAGCATGTGCACCAGGCCGCGGACGGTGATCGGCGCTCCGTCGAAGACCGCAGTGCGGTCGAATTGTCCGGCGGTCAGCGTAGAAATAGTGGCGAGCGTCTGTGCGCGGGCGGCACGGATTGCGGCGAACACTTCAACGGGATCGGCGGCGGCGTAGGCGCGCTCCACCGCCAGCGTCTCGCCGTCGATGTTCTCCAGCGTCGGATTGATTTCCTGCAACGCACGGTGGAAGCGTTGGTGGTAGCCGTCCATTTCTATATCGCGCACATGGCAGATCTGCTCGATGGCGCTGAAGGGTTCGCTGGGGATGCCTTCCCAGGAGGCGGGCTTCCAGTTTCTGGTCTGCGCAGGGATGACGCCGAAGAACGCCTCCAACTGCGCCGGGAACACGGCAAGCGCTGAGATCGTTGTCTGGTTCATGGCGACCAACGGTATCGCACGTGCTCACGCATCGCCAGCGCACCTTCGCGCGGCGCCCGCCGACAACCGGTCCGCGGAGACGATAGCGCGCTTGTGCGTACCCCTGCCGATTTCGCCTCCAGGGTCGCGGGCCGTAACTTCGAACACGAACAGTTTGCCTTCGCGCGAAACGAATCTCGCCTCAGCGGTCACCTTCGCGCCCATTGGCGTCGCAGCGGTATGCGCTACGTCGACGGTGACTCCCACCGAAAGCTCGCCCTCCTGCAGCAGCGGATGCAACGCGCGCGAGGCGGCCAGTTCCATCAGCCCGATCATGCGGACGGTGGCCAGCACCGCGGGAAAACCGTCGCCTGGACGCTGGTTCAAAACACTAGCCAGATCGGCTCCATCGACTGTCATTTCTGCCGAGCCCGTGGTCGGTTCTATGTCCATGGTCCTAGCCGCCTTTGTTCATCTCATTGACGCTTCTTCGGCCGCTGCCAACCCTCAAGCGTCTGTTGCCGCGCGCGCGCGAGGGTGAGTTTGTCGGCGGGCGCGTCCTTGCCGATCACCGAACCGGCGCCGATGGTGGCGTTCTTGCCGACGGTGATCGGCGCGACCAGCGCCGAGTTGGAACCGATGAAGGCGCCGTCCTCGATGGTGGTGACGAACTTGTTGATGCCGTCGTAGTTGCAGGTGATGGTGCCGGCGCCGACGTTGACGCCGCTGCCGATCACCGCATCGCCCAGATAAGTCAGGTGATTGGCCTTGCTGCCCACGCCCAGCGTTGCTTTCTTGGTTTCCACGAAGTTGCCCACGTGCACGCCATCGGCCAGCACCGTACCGGGGCGCAGGCGCGAATACGGGCCGATCTGCGCGGCGCCTTCGCTGACCACGCCGTCCAGGTCGCAATGCGCGCGCACCAGCGTGCCGGCGCCGAGCTTCACGTCCTTCAGGCGCGTGAACGGGCCGATGCTGACGTTGTCGCCCAGTTCCACATTGCCTTCCAGCACCACGTCCACGTCGATTTCCACGTCGCGGCCCACCGTCACCGTGCCGCGCTGGTCGAAGCGCGCCGGATCCAGCAGGCGTGCGCCCTGCGCGCAGATCGCGCGCGCCTGGCGCAGTTGGAAGGCGCGTTCGAGCTGGGCCAGCTGCCACGGATCGTTGGCGCCTTCGGCTTCGATGGCTTCGCCCACCAGCACCATCTCGGCGGCGCTGAATTCGGCGGCGGCGGCGGCGAACACGTCGGTCAGGTAGTACTCGCCCTGCGCGTTGTCGTTGGACAGATGCGCCAGCCAGCGCTTCAGCGCGGTGGATTCGGCGGCGATGATGCCGGTGTTGATGACGCGGATGCGGCGCTGCTCCTCGTCGGCATCCTTCTGCTCGACGATGGCGGCGACGCGGCCTTCGGCATCGCGCACGATGCGGCCATAGCCGGTGGGGTCGGCGACTTCGGCGACCAGCACCGCCAGCCTGCCCGGCGCTTCCAGCAGGCGCTGCAGGGTTTCGCTGCGGATCAGCGGCACATCGCCGTACAGCACCAGCACGGTGGCCGCATCGGGCACCTTGGGCATGGCCTGCTCCACCGCATGGCCGGTGCCCAGTTGCTGCGCCTGCTGCGCCCATTGCAGATCGGACTGGTCGGCGAAGGCGGCCTGCACCTGCTCGCCGCCATGGCCGTAGACCACGTGGATGCCCGCCGGATTCAACGCGCGCGCGGCGGCGATGACCTGGGCCAGCATCGGTTGCCCGGCGATGGGCTGCAGCACTTTCGGCTTGGCCGAACGCATGCGCTTGCCTTCGCCGGCGGCGAGGATGATGACGTGCAGGGGTCCGGCCATGTGCGCTCCAGCGATCGGTGTCGTGACCCATTCTAAATCGGCGCGCTGTTAGCATGCGCGCGATGAGTTCTATCCCCTCTTCCCCCTCCACGTCCTCGCAGCCACCCCTTTCTCCCGTTACGGCCCGCTGGCAACTGGCGTTGCTGTGGGCCGGCGTGCCGCTGTGCGCGCTGGGCTTGGTTCGGTATCGATTGTGGGAACACTGGCATTCGGGCCGTTTCGGCGAATTGCTGGTGCTGGCCGCACTGTCGGCGGTGCTGGCGTGGCCGCTGCGCCGGTTCGCGCGCTGGTCGTGGGCCGCGGCGCTGGCGCTGCCGTGGGGTCTGGCATTGGTGTTGTTCGCAGACCCGGTTCCGGTGGCGGCGACGCTGGTGCTGGCGGCGCTGGCCCTGGCGCTTGGCGGCTTGCTGCTGAAGCAGGAATCGCTGCCTTTGCAGCTGGTCACCGGACTGGCCCTGCTGGGCGGGTCGCTGGCATGGCTGCTGCCGTTGCCGGTGCACTACGCCTGGAGCTACCTGGGCCTGGCCATCGTGATGGTGGCTTTGGCCCGCAATCGCATGCTTTTGTCGCTGCGCCATGCGCGGGGCCAATGGCGCGATGCGGTGTCCGCACACCCGCACGCGGCCGCCCTGGCGGTGCTGGCGTTGGGCCTGGCCAGCACCGGCTGCTGGTTGCCGACCCTGCAGGTGGACGATCTGGGCTATCACCTGCGCCTGCCGTGGGAGCTGCTGCAGGACGGCCGCTACGCAATGGATGCCGAAACCCACATCTGGGCGCTGGCGCCGTGGCTGGGCGACGTGTTGCAGGCGTTTCCGCAGGTCATCGGCGGCGCTGAAGCGCGCGGCCCGGTGAATGCGCTGTGGATCCTGCTCACCGCCTCCGGGGTATGGCAATTGGCCACGCAACTGGGCGGCGATGCGCGGGCGCGCTGGGCGTCGGTGGCGTTGTACGCCAGCCTGCCGCTGACCGCGGTGCTGGCCGGCAGCATGCAGACCGAAACGCCCACAGCCGCACTGCTGGTGTGGCTGGTGGTGTTGATCGCGCGCGCGCCCGTGCAAGGCGCTGCAGGGTTGTATGCGGGCTCGGTGCTGGTGGGCGGGCTGCTCGGCTTGAAACTGGCCGCTGCGGCGATGGCGATCGTGCTGTTGCCCTGGGCGTTGTGGCGCCATCGCGCCGCGTTGCGACCAGGCGCGGCGTTGCTCGCCGGCGCCCTGTCGCTGGCGATCGGGACCAGCAGCTATCTCTATGCCGCGGTACTGACCGGTAACCCGTTCCTGCCGCTGTTCAACTCTGTGTTCCGCTCGCCCTACTTCGCCGCGGCCGATTTCGACGACACACGCTGGCATGCCGGATTCGATGGGTGGCTGCCCTGGCATCTGACTTTCGATACCGGCCGCTACCTGGAAGCTTTCGCCGGTGGCGGCGGATTCGTCCTGGTGGTGCTGGCCGGCGCGTGGATCCTGGCGCTGATCCAGCGCAGGACTTCGGCCATCGCCGCGATGCTGGCTTTGAGCGTGGCTATTCCCCTTATTCCAATGCAGTACCTGCGCTATGTGTTCCCTGCCTGCGTGGCGCTGCTGCCGCTGCTTGCGGTGACCACGGTGCGCGTGGATCCGCGCCGCGCCGGTTGGCTGCTGGCGGGCGTGTGCGTGCTCAACCTGGCGTTCCAGGCCAATGGCCATTGGATGCTGCGCACCGGTGCGCTGAAGGAAACGGTATTGGCGCTGGGCGACGATACGGCCTCGTTCCGCCATTACGCGCCGGAACGAATCCTGCTGGCCTATATGCGCGCCGCGCCGGCAAGCACGGGCAACGTGCTGGCGCTGGATGCGGAGCTGCCGCACGCGGCCGAAACGGGTGTGCGGGCGCGCACGATCTCCCGCTACGACCCCTCGTTTGCGGCCGCCGCCGCGCTGGCCGACGGCGACGCGACCGGTGTTGCCTGGCAGTCGCTGCTCGAACGCGAGCGCATCGGCGAAGTGCTGCTGCGCAAGGACACGCTCACTCCTGCGCAACGTGCAGGCCTGCAACGCATGCATGCGGTATTGCGCGGAGAGCAAGGCCAGGCGCAGTGGTGGAGCATCGCGACGACGGGCCAGCGACCATGAGCGTATTGCGCCAGGGCCGCTACTACCTGCTGATCGGCGTGCTGCAATGGTTGCTGGACTGGGGTGTGATGGTCGGGCTGAGCCATGCCGGCATGCTGGTGGAACCGGCCAACGTGGTCGGCCGCATCAGCGGCGCGCTGCTGGGTTTCTGGTTGAACGGGCGCTTCACTTTTTCCGGCGACGAGCACCACATGGGGCGCAAGCCGCTGGCGCGCTTCGTGCTGATGTGGCTGGCCACCACGGCGGTGAGCACGTGGTCGATGGGCAGCATCGATGACTGGTTCGGTTTGCAATGGGCCTGGATCGCCAAGCCTGCGGTGGAACTGGCGTTGGGCGCGATCGGCTTCCTGCTGTCGCGGCACTGGGTCTACAAGCACTGAGCGTAGGGCGGGTCTTGACCCGCCATCCGGGTTATCGCGATGCTGCCTGAAGGCGGGTCAAGACCCGCCCTACATCGGACTGCGAATAAAAACGCCGGCACTAGGCCGGCGTTTCGGGATTGCTATGGCGAAAAAACTCAGTGCTTGAGGTTCTTGCGCAAGCGCTCCAGCGCCTGCAGCTGCACTGTCGCTTCGACCAGCTTCTGCTGCGCTTCGGCCACGTCCATCGCTTCGCCACGGTTGGCCAGCATGCGCTCGGCTTCTTCCATGGCCGCGCGCACGGCGGCTTCGTCGATGTCCTGCGCGCGCACCGCGGTGTCGGCCAGCACGGTCACCACCTGCGGCTGCACTTCCAGGATGCCGCCGCTGATGGCGAAGTCCAGGTGTTCGCCGCTGGGCAGGGTCACCACGACCTTGCCCGGCTTAAGGCGCGTGATCAGCGGCGCGTGACGCGGCGCGATGCCCAGTTCGCCCAGCTCGCCGGTAGCCACGACCAGGGTCGCTTCGCCGTGGAAGATTTCCTGTTCGGCGCTGACGATGTCGCAACGGATGGTGCTTGCCATAGTGATTCCTGCTTACGCCTTTTCGGCCAGCTTCTTGGCCTTCTCGACCGCTTCTTCGATGCCGCCGACCATGTAGAACGCCTGCTCCGGCAGGTGGTCGTATTCGCCATCGCAGATCGCCTTGAAGCCGCGGATGGTGTCCTTCAGCGACACGTACTTGCCCGGCGAGCCGGTGAACACTTCGGCCACGTGGAAAGGCTGGCTGAAGAAGCGCTCGATCTTGCGGGCACGCGACACGGCCTGCTTGTCTTCTTCCGACAGCTCGTCCATGCCCAGGATCGCGATGATGTCCTTCAGTTCCTTGTACTTCTGCAAGGTGGCCTGGACGCGGCGGGCGGTTTCGTAGTGCTCGTTGCCGATCACGTTCGGGTCCAGCTGGCGCGAGGTGGAGTCCAGCGGGTCGACGGCCGGATAGATACCCAGGGCGGCGATGTTACGCGACAGCACCACGGTGGCGTCCAAGTGGGCGAAGGTGGTGGCCGGCGACGGGTCGGTCAGGTCGTCCGCGGGCACGTACACGGCCTGGATCGAGGTGATCGAGCCGGTCTTGGTCGAGGTGATGCGTTCCTGCAGCACGCCCATTTCTTCGGCCAGGGTCGGCTGGTAACCCACCGCCGACGGCATGCGGCCGAGCAGCGCGGACACTTCGGTGCCCGCCAGGGTGTAGCGGTAGATGTTGTCGACGAAGAACAGCACGTCGCGGCCCTTGCCGTCGGCGTCCTTCTCGTCGCGGAAGTACTCGGCCATGGTCAGGCCGGTCAGGGCGACGCGCAGACGGTTGCCCGGCGGCTCGTTCATCTGGCCGTACACCATCGCCACCTTCGACTCTTTCATGTTCTCCAGCTTGATGACGCCGGCCTCGGCCATCTCGTGGTAGAAGTCGTTGCCTTCGCGGGTGCGCTCGCCCACGCCGGCGAACACCGACAGGCCGCTGTGCTCGGTGGCGATGTTGTTGATCAGCTCGAGCATGTTCACGGTCTTGCCCACGCCGGCGCCGCCGAACAGGCCGACCTTGCCGCCCTTGGCGAACGGGCACATCAGGTCGATCACCTTGATGCCGGTTTCCAGCAGATCGTTGCCCGAGGACTGCTCCGCGTATTCGGGCGCGGCGCGGTGGATTTCCCAATGCTCGGTCGCTTCGACCGGGCCGGCTTCGTCGATCGGCTCGCCCAGCACGTTCATGATGCGGCCCAGGGTGCCCGCGCCCACCGGCACCGACACGGCCTTGCCGGTGTTGGTGGCGATCAGGTTGCGCTTGAGGCCGTCGGTGGAACCGAGCGCGATGGTGCGCACGATGCCGTCGCCCAGCTGCTGCTGCACTTCCAGCGTGATGGCGGTGTTGTCCACCTTCAACGCGTCGTAAATCTTCGGCACCTCGGTGCGCGCGAATTCGACGTCGACGACGGCGCCGATGATCTGAACGATCTTGCCCTGGTTCATTGCTGCAGCCTCTAAGTTATGCATTCTTTAATTGGGAAAAGTGGGCGCGCGCGTCAAACCGCCGCTGCGCCGCCTACGATTTCGGAGATTTCCTGGGTGATGGCCGCCTGGCGGGCCTTGTTGTAGACCAGTTGCAGGTCGCCGATCAGCTTGGTGGCGTTGTCGCTGGCCGACTTCATGGCCACCATGCGCGCGGCATGTTCGGACGCCACGTTCTCCAGCACCGCCTGGTACACCAGCGATTCCACGTAGCGGGTCAGCACGTGCTCGAGCACGCTGGCCGCGTCGGGTTCGTAGATGTAGTCCCAGTCGTGGTGGGTGATCTGGGTGTCGGCGGCCGGCAGCGGCAGCAGCTGGTCGAACGCGGCGCGCTGGGTCATGGTGTTCACGAAATCGTTGTAGACCAGGTATACGCGGTCCACCTTGCCCGATTCGTACGCATCCAGCATCACCTTGACCACGCCCACCAGCTGCTCCAGCTGCGGACGATCGCCCAGGTGGGTCACGCTGCCCAACATGTTGACCTTGATGCGGCGGAAGAAAGCCGAAGCCTTCTGGCCGATGGTCACCACGTCGACTTCGGCGTCCTTGTCCTGCCACTGGCGCACTTCGCCCAGCACCTTGCGGAACAGGTTGTTGTTGAGGCCGCCGGCCAGGCCGCGGTCGGAGGACACGATGATGTAGCCGACGCGCTTGATCTCGGCGCGTTCCACCAGGAACGGATGCTGGTATTCGGAATTGGCCTGGGCCAGGTGGCCGATGACCTGCTTCATGGCGCGCGCGTACGGACGCGAGGCCTTCATCCGGTCCTGCGCCTTGCGGATCTTCGAGGCCGAGACCATTTCCAGCGCGCGGGTCACCTTGCGGGTGTTCTGCACGCTCTTGATCTTGGTTTTGATTTCTCTGCCGCTTGCCATTCTTGTTTCCTGCATAGGGTGGGCTCAAGCCCACCGTTCGGCACGTATACGCAATGGTGGGCCGAGGCCCACCCTATGTCTTACCAGCTACCGGTGGTCTTGAACTCGGAGATGCCGGACTTGAAGGCCGCTTCGATCTCGTCGTTCCAGTCGCCGCTGGCGTTGATCTTCCCGATCAGCGCGCCCTGGGTGTTGGCGAAGTGCGCGTGCAGGCCTTCTTCCAGCGCCAGCAGCTTGTTCACCGGCACGTCGTCCAGGTAGCCCTCGTTGACCGCATAGATCGACAGCGCCTGGTTGGCGATGGACATCGGCTGGTACTGCTTCTGCTTCATCAGCTCGGTGACGCGCTGGCCGCGCTCGAGCTGCTTGCGGGTGGCTTCGTCCAGGTCCGAGGCGAACTGCGCGAACGCAGCCAGCTCGCGGTACTGGGCCAGCGAGATACGGATGCCGCCGGACAGCTTCTTGATGATCTTGGTCTGGGCCGCGCCACCGACGCGCGACACCGAGATACCGGCGTTCACCGCGGGACGGATACCGGCGTTGAACAGGTCGGTTTCCAGGAAGATCTGGCCGTCGGTGATGGAGATCACGTTGGTCGGCACGAACGCGGACACGTCGCCGGCCTGGGTCTCGATGACCGGCAGCGCGGTCAGCGAACCGGTCTTGCCCTTGACCGCGCCGTTGGTGAACTTCTCGACGTAGTCCTCGGACACGCGCGCGGCGCGTTCCAGCAGGCGGCTGTGCAGGTAGAACACGTCGCCCGGATACGCTTCGCGGCCCGGCGGGCGCTTCAGCAGCAGCGAGATCTGGCGGTAGGCCACGGCCTGCTTGGACAGATCGTCGTACACGATCAGGGCGTCTTCGCCGCGATCCATGAAGTATTCGCCCATGGTGCAGCCGGAGTAGGCGCTGATGTACTGCATCGCCGCCGACTCGGAAGCGGTAGCGGCCACCACCACGGTGTGGGCCAGGGCGCCGTTCTCTTCCAGCTTGCGCACCACGTTGGCGACGGACGAGGCCTTCTGGCCGATCGCCACGTACACGCACTTAATGCCGGTGCCCTTCTGGTTGATGATGGCGTCGATGGCCAGCGCGGTCTTGCCGGTCTGGCGGTCGCCGATCACCAGCTCGCGCTGGCCGCGACCGATCGGGATCATGGCGTCGACGGTCTTGTAACCGGTCTGCACCGGTTGCGACACCGACTTGCGCCAGATCACGCCCGGGGCCACGCGCTCCACCGGCGCGGTCATCTTGGCGTCGATCGGGCCCTTGCCGTCGATCGGCTCGCCCAACGCGTTGACCACGCGGCCCAGCAGTTCGGGGCCGACCGGCACTTCCAGGATGCGGCCGGTGGTCTTGGCCACGTCGCCTTCGCGCAGGTTTTCGTAATCGCCCAGCACCACGGCGCCGACCGAGTCGCGCTCCAGGTTCAGGGCCAGGGCGAAGGTGTCGTTGGGCAGTTCGATCATTTCGCCCTGCATCACGTCGGCCAGGCCGAAGATGCGCACGATGCCGTCGGACACGCTGGTCACGGTGCCTTCGTTGCGGGCCTCGGCGGCCAGCTTGACCTTCTCGATCCGGGTCTTGATCAGTTCGCTGATTTCGGAGGGGTTGAGCGTGGTTGCCATCGGTAAGTCCTATGTGCCGGTTGAGGCCGGCGGTTCAAATGAATTTGGTCGCGCGGTCACGCCGTAGCGTTACTGCGCGAGTGCGGCCTGCAGCCGCGAGAGCTTGCCTTTCAGCGAGCCGTCGATCACCACGTCGCCCGCGTCGATCACCGCGCCGCCGATCAGCGACGCGTCGACCGCGGTGCTGAGTTCGACTTCACGGCCGAAACGCTTCTTCAGCGCGGCCTTCAGCACTTCCAGCTCGCCCGCCGGCAGCGCCGCGGCCGAAGTCACGGTGGCCTTGACCACGCGTTCGGCTTCGGCCTTCAGCTCTTCGTACAGACCGGCGATCTCGGGCAGCTGGGCCAGGCGGCGGTTTTCGGCCAACAAGGCCAGGAAGCGCGAGAACGACTCGCCCGCACCGTCGACCGACAGCAGCGACACCGCTTCGGCATGGGTCAGCTGCGGATTGAGCAGCAGCGACGCGGCGCGCGGATCGGCGGCCACTTGCGCGGCGAAACCGAGCGCGTCGGACCACTTGGCCAGTGCGTTCTCGTCCTGCGCTGCGGAAAAAGCAGCGCGGGCATAGGGACGGGCAAGGGTGAGGGCCTGGCTCATCGATCAGATTTCCGCAGCCAGCTCGTCGAGCAGCGCCTTGTGGGCGTTGGCGTCGATTTCGCGCTTGAGCAGCTTCTCGGCGCCGCTCACGGCCAGGACCGACACCTGCTTGCGCAGGTCTTCCTTGGCGCGGGTGCTGGCGGCGTCGATCTCGGCCAGGCCCAGCGCCTTCTGGCGGTTGGCTTCGGCGATCGCGTCGTTCTTGGCGGCTTCGACGATCTGGTTGGCGCGCTGATGCGCCTGATCGATGATTTCGTTGGCCTTCGTGCGCGCTTCTTTCAACGCCTCGTTGACCTTTTCCTGCGCCTGCGCAAGATCCTTCTGGCTGCGGTCGGCCGCGGCCAGCCCTTCGGCGATCTTCTGTTGACGCTCTTCGATGGCGGCGATGATGTGCGGCCAGCCGAACTTCATCACCATCCACGCCACCGCGAAGAACGCGAAGCCCTGGACGATGAAAGTGAGGTTGATATCCATTGCGTACTCCAGACGCCGGCGCGCTAGACGCCGGCGTTAGCCAAGACCGGTTGCCTGATCAGCCCGCGATCGCGGACAGGAACGGGTTGGCGAAGATCAGCAGCAGGGCGATGGCGACGCCGATGATCGGCACCGCGTCCAGCAGGCCGGCGACGATGAACATCTTGGTCTGCAGCATCGGGGTCAGTTCCGGCTGGCGGGCCGAACCTTCCAGAAACTTGCCGCCGAGGATGGCGAAGCCGATGGCGGTGCCGAGGGCGCCGAGACCGATCAGCAGGCCGGCCGCGATGACCGTGAACTTCGCAATTTCTGCGTAGAGGGCGACATTTTCCATGGTGTTCTCCGTACAACTAGTCAGGTGTGAAAAAGGAATGAAGCAAAAGGGTGAAGCGGAATCAGTGGCTTTCCGCCGCCATGCTCAGGTACACGACGGTCAGCATCATGAAGATGAAGGCCTGCAAGGTGATGACCAGGATGTGGAAGGCCGTCCACACGAAGCCCGAAATGAACTGCAACGGCGCCATCACATAGGTCATGCCGCTGGAAAACAGCGAATTCCAGGTCATCAGCGCGATCAGGATGAAGATCAGCTCGCCGGCGTACATGTTGCCGAACAGTCGCAGGGTCAGCGAGAGCGGGCGGACCAGCTCTTCGATCACGCGCAGCAGCAGATTGGCCGGGGCCAGCAGGATCTTCATCACCGTGCCTTCGGCGTGGAACGGCGCGGTGAAGGCCTCGGCGGCGAACTTGCCGATGCCCTTGTGGCTGATGCCGAAGACCTGGATCAGCAGGAACACCATCAGCGACAGGCCCAGGGTGGTGTTGAGGTCGGCGGTGGGAACCACGCGCAGATAGGCGTGATGCGGGTCGTGACCGGCCAGCTCGTTGCCCTTGACCCAGGCGCCCGGCAGCCAGTCCACCGGCAGCATGTCCATGAAGTTCATCATGAACACCAGGCAGAAGATGGTCAGCGCCAGCGGCGCGATCATCTTGCTGCGGCCGTGGAAGGTTTCGCGGACCAGGCCGTCGACGAAGCCCACCACCATTTCCACGCCGGCCTGGAACTTGCCCGGAACGCCGGCGGTGGCCTTGCGCGCGGTGCGCAAGAACAGGAACAGGAAGATGACCGACATCAGCAGCGTGAAGAACACGCTGTCCAGGTTGATGGTCATGAATTTGCTGTCGCCCACCTGCCATTGCAGGTGGTGCAGATGGTGCTGGATGTATTCGGTGGACCCGCCACCGGAAGCCGATTCAGCGCTCACGTTCTACCCTGACACTAAAGTTCAAAACCAGTGGGTGCGCGACCAGTGCGACCGCGAGCCCTGCCAGCAACGGGAGCGGCGCCATGCGCCCAACACCCAATGCCATCGCAAATATCAGTATCACCACCGCCCATTTCAGGCCGGTTGCCAACAGCAGCCGCAGGAACGCGGACCGCGCCGGAACCACTCCCCCACCCAGCGCGATGTTCGCAGCCAGGGCGCTTCCCAACACCACGCTGGCCCCGCCCAGAAGCGCCGCCAGCGAAGCGGACCACCCCTGTACAAGGAAAACCAGCGCCACCAGCACTACGGCGGCCATCTGGTAGGCCACCGCCCGCAATGCCAGTCGCCGGCCCGCAGCGGCGGAATTCAGCACACGCGAAACCCGGTGAGTGGGAAGGGACAAGGCCGTTGAAGGCGCCTCGCCGAGCCGCAAAAGTATAGCAGGCGTTAAATTTCAGCGGCAACCGCCAGAAGCCGTGTTTGTGGCTGCTCAGCCGGATTGAAAGCGGCGAATGTGCCGCGCCGGCGCTTGCGTTAAACGATTTCAGGCAATTCGCCTATTCAGCCGGAAAAGCCGGAACTTTCTCAATGGGGCCCGGTCAGTCCTTGCACGGTCTGCGCTCAACTTCCTCGTCGATGCTCCGCCGCAGACCTTCCATGAAGCCCCGGCCCGCTGCCGGGGCTTCCTCTTTTTGGATCATGCGCAAGCCATCCATAGTCAAAGACTATGGACTGCAAAGAAACTATGCGCTGGACTTTATCACTCGAGACCCCATAATGAGATTGATTCTCATTTGGAGCCGGTCATGAGCAAGACCCTCAGCTTTGCCTCGCTGCATTTCACCGTCGCCTTCCTGCTGGGCTGGCTGTTCACGGGCAGCCTGCTGGTGGGCGGTGCGCTGGCCCTGGTCGAACCTGCCTGCAACACGGTGGTGTTCCACTTCCACGAGAAAGTCTGGAAGCGCATCGAGCGCCGGCGCGCCGAGCGCGCACTGCGGGCGATGCCGGTGTAACTGCGGAAACGGCGTCGCTGCATTCGCGCAAGGGCCTGCACTTATGCAGCCGGTTGCGCGTGTGACGTTGGCGGTCTGATTTACGAACGCTATACGGAGCTATCGGCTCGACGCATCAAACGTCCACGCGTCCCTCTCCCGCTAGCGGGAGAAGGACTCTTCTTCAATTATTTCTTCTTCGGGATGTACAGATCGGTGATGGTGCCGTCGAAAACCTCGGCCGCCATGCCCACCGATTCGCTCAGCGTAGGATGCGGGTGGATGGTGTGGCCGATGTCGGCCGCCTCGGCGCCCATTTCGATGGCCAGCGAGATTTCCGTGATCAGATCGCCCGCGTGCACGCCGACGATGGCGCCGCCGATGATGCGGTGGGTCTCTTCATCGAACACCAGCTTGGTGAAGCCTTCGCCACGGCCGATGCCCACCGCGCGCGCCGAAGCGACCCACGGGAATTTGCCCACGCCCACCTTCAAGCCCTTGGCCTTGGCCTCGGTTTCGGTGACGCCGACCCAGGCGATTTCCGGATCGGTATAGGCCACCGAAGGAATCACCCGCGCCACCCATTCCTTCTTCTCGCCGGCAGCGACTTCTGCGGCCAGCTTGCCTTCGTGGGTGGCCTTGTGCGCCAGCATCGGGTTGCCGACGATGTCGCCGATGGCGAAGATGTGCGGCACGTTGGTGCGCATCTGCCGATCCACGGGAATGAAACCGCGATCGGTCACGGTGACGCCGGCCTTGTCGGCGCCGATTTTGTTGCCGTTGGGCGAACGGCCCACGGCGACCAGCACGCGATCGTAGGTCGTCGTTTGCAGTTCGGCGGACTGGCCTTCGGTGGCGCTTTCGAAAGCCACGCTGATGCCTTTTTTCGAGGCTTCCACCTTGGTCGCCTTGGTCTTGAGGTGAATCGCCACGCCCTGCTTCTTCAAACGGTCGGCCAGCGGCTTGACCAGGTCCTTGTCGGCACCGGGCATCAACTGGTCCATGAATTCCACCACGGTCACCTGGCTGCCCAGCGCGCGGTAGACGGTGGCCATCTCCAGACCGATGATGCCGCCGCCGACCACCAACAACTGTTTCGGTACGTCGGCGATCTGCAGCGCATCGGTGGAATCCATCACCCGCGGATCGTCCCAGGGGAAGGCGGGCAGCTTCACCGCCTGCGAACCGGCGGCGATGATGCACTGCTCGAAACGCAGCAGCTGGGTCTTGCCGTCTTCGCCGACGATTTCCAGTTCGTTGGGCGACACGAACGAAGCCACGCCTTGCACGACGCGCACCTTGCGCTGCTTGGCCATGCCGGCCAGGCCCTTGGTGAACTGGCCGACCACCTTGGAGTCCTTGAACGCGCGCAGCTTGTCCAGGTCGATCTTGGGCGGAGCGAATTCCACGCCGATGTCGGCCGAGTGCGCGGCTTCCTCGATCAGCGCGGCGGCGTGCAGCAGCGCTTTGGACGGGATGCAGCCGACGTTGAGGCAGACGCCGCCCAGGCTGGAATAACGTTCGATCATCACCGTATCCAGGCCGATGTCGGCGGCGCGGAACGCAGCGGTATAACCGCCGGGGCCGGAGCCGAGCACGACCATGCGGCATTCGATATCGGCGGTCTTGCCGGTGCCTTGCGCGGCTTTGGGCGTTGGCGCTGCGGCAGGAGCGGCAGGCGATGGCGTCACCGGAGGCTTGGCCGGTTCGGCAGCGGCTTTCGCCGGCGCGGCAGCGGCCGGTGCGCTTGCGGCGGCGCCTTCGGCTTCCAGGATCGCGACCACGCTGCCTTCGGACAGCGTATCGCCCAGCTTCACCTTCAATTCCTTCACTACGCCAGCGGCGGACGAAGGCACTTCCAGCGTGGCTTTGTCGGATTCCAGCGTGACCAGCCCCTGATCCTTCTTCACCGTGTCGCCGACGGCGACCAGGATCTCGATGACGGGGACATCGGTGTAATCGCCGATGTCGGGAACCTTGATTTCTATGACTGCCATTGGTTTCTCCAGATGCCGTTTCAGCCGCCCGCACCAGCGAGGGACTGCTGCAATGTTTGCAGCGACGCGTCGATTTCGACCCAGCGCCGCTCGCGCTTGTTCTCTTTTTCTTCGCTGGCCTCGATCAGCAGTCCGGCCTGTTCCAGGATCTGTTCGAGAGGGCCGCACTCGGAAACCGGTCCGCTGAAGCGCATGCCGTCGACCACGGCCGTCAACACGGCGCCTTCGTGAAAAGTGGCGGCAGTGGCTTCCGGCGCGGCCTGGCGCAAGGAATCGCCCCAGACTTTCAGCAACCGCTGCGCCAGCGCGGCGGGAATCGGCACCGCGGCCTGCTGGGGCGTTTGCTCGGTTTTCAGTTCCAGCGCGCTGCCGCTCCAACGATAGACGCGCTCGTCGGCTTGGCTGTAACGAAGCGTCCACGCCGCGCCTTCGGCGCCCGGCAACAGGGCCAGACCGGTTTCCTTGCCATTGCGGGGCAACCAGACCAATGAGAGAGCCGGCGATGTCTGTCCGTCGAACAATCGTTCCACCGCCCCACCATAGTTGGCGGTTCCGGGCGGCCAGCCACGACCGAATTGCGCTGGGCACTCCTTCGCCATCGCCGACCACGGCGTCAGCGCCGCCAGCAACACCAACAACACCGGGGGCAGCCGGGCCGCAACCGCGACAACGCCTGGGTTCACAGCAGCACGCGGCGCATGTCGCCCAGCAGCTGGGCCAGGTACGCGGTGAAGCGCGCGGCGGAGGCGCCGTCGATGACGCGATGGTCGTAGCTCAGCGACAGCGGCAGCTGCAGGTACGGCTGGAACTGCTTGCCGTCCCATCTCGGCTGGATCGAGGATTTGGACACGCCCAGGATCGCCACTTCCGGCGCGTTGACGATCGGCGTGAACGCGGTGCCGCCGATGCCGCCCAGCGAGCTGATCGAGAAGCAGCCGCCGGACATTTCCGCCGGGCCCAGCTTGCCCTCGCGCGCCTTGCCGGCCAGTTCGGACATTTCCCTGGCCAATTCGGCCAGGCCCTTCTTGTCCACGTCGCGGATCACCGGCACCACCAGCCCGTTGGGCGTGTCGGCGGCGAAGCCGATGTGGAAGTATTTCTTCAGGGTGAGGTTCTCGCCGCTGGCGTCCAGCGAGGCGTTGAAATCCGGATATTTCTTCAGCGCCACGACCACGGCCTTGAGGATGAAGGTGAGCATGGTCAGCTTGATGCCGGCCTTCTCGTTCTCCTTGTTGAGCTGCACGCGCAGCTCTTCCAGCTCGGTGATGTCGGCGTGGTCGTGCTGGGTGACGTGCGGGATCATCGCCCAGTTGCGCGCCAGGTTGGCGCCGGAAATCTTCTTGATGCGCGACAGCGGCTTGACTTCGATCTCGCCGAATTTGGCGAAGTCGACCTTGGGCCAGGGCAGCAGGTTCAGGCCATTTCCGCCGCCACCGGCAACGGGCGCTGCGGAAGCGGCACCGCCACCGGCCAGCGCGTCCTTCACGTATTTCTGCACGTCTTCCTTGCTGATGCGGCCGGCGCGTTCGCTGCCCTTGACCTGGGTCAGATCGACGCCGAGTTCGCGCGCGAACAGGCGTACCGAGGGGCTGGCATGCGGCACTTTCTGCGGCAGCACCGCATCGGCGTTGAATTCCACCGGCGGGCTGTGCGGCGGCGAGGCTTCGGGATCGATGCCGGGCCTGCTGTCCAGCACCTGCGGGGCGGCGGCCGGGGCGGACTGCTCCTGCGCGATTTCGCGCTGGGCGATCTTGTCGGGTTGGGCGGCGGCGGCGACCGGTTCGACCTTGGCGCCGGTTTCGGAAGCCGCGACTTCCGCTTTTGCCGCAGGCGCGGGCGCGGCGGCGGGCTTGGAAGCGGCAGCGTCGGCCGCTTCGATCATGGCGACCACCGAACCTTCCGAAAGCGTATCGCCCAGTTTGACCTTGAGTTCCTTCACCACGCCGGCGAACGGCGCGGGCACTTCCAGCGTGGCCTTGTCCGACTCCAGCGTGACCAGGCCCTGGTCCTTGGCCACCGTATCGCCGACGGCGACCAGGACCTCGATGACGGGCACGTCGCTGTAATCGCCGATATCGGGAACGCGTGCTTCCTTGAGTTCGGCCATACAGAGACTCCAGTGATCGATATCGAGTGGGGACCCCTATTGTGGCCATCTAGGCGCGATGCGCCAACCTCTCACTGGAACAATTCGTCTCCTTATCCTCTGTCGCAGCCACTGCGTGGGCCGATAACCTCTATTTTTCCGGATCCGCGTCGGTTTCCGGCTTGATCCGCAACAGGTCCAGCGCCGCGCCGCCCGGCAGACGATACGCCAGCGCATTGTCCAACCGGTCCAACGCTTCCATCTTCGTGCACAGCCGTTCTGCGCGCACTTCCAGCTCCTTGGCGCGCGGCTCGATGCGCGCCTCGATCTGCTTGTCCAGGCCTTCCATTTGCTCCAGGCGCTGGGTGTCGCCGCTCAATGCGGCCCGCACCGCGCCGCCGACGATATCGCCGATGACCAGGGGAACGACCTCCGAGACGGCCTGGCCGATGCCATCGCCCAGGTCGCGCCCGTCGAAACGGTTGGCGGTGACCGAGCGCGCCAGGCGCGCGTCTATCTTCTTGCGGGCCTGATCGAGTTTGGCGCGGGTATCGGCCGGGTCGTTGCTGAAACCGGCGGCCACTTCGCCCAGCGCGGTGAAGGCGATGCTGGCGGCATCGCGGCCGATTTCGCGCGCCAGCGGCATGATCTCGCGGGTGCCGCGGTCGAAGTCGGCGATGCGTTGGGCATCTTCCTTGCCCAACGCGACCCAGCGGTCATCGACGAACAGCCTGTCGCCGCGGATCACGATCCATTTGGGCGTGCCGTTTTCGCGGGTCAGGATCACGCTCTGGTCGTTGATGGTGAGGTCGTAGTCGCTTTCGATATTGCAGCTGACGTCCTTGGCTTGGGCGCTGGCGGCCAGCGACAGCAGGGCGAGCGAACAGAAAATACGGCGCATGCGAGTCTCCCGGAGTGGTCGGACAGTGAACAGCATGCCAGCTTGCAGGCGGTTGCCAACGTGCCGTTCGGCAGGGAGGCCGTTGGTCATGCCTGTCTGTCGTCCTTGACGTGGGAGCGGCGTCCCGCCGCGAGCTCCTGCTCTTCTTCAATTCCTAGCGAAAAGCTCGCGGCGGGGACGCCGCTCCCACGGGCTGCTCTCAGGCAGCGGACTGCCAGGGCCTGACCACCAGCAGCGCGCCGGCCACCACCAGCAAAGCGCCTACCACCCGCAACGGATCGATCGGCGTGCGCGCGTGCAGCACGCCGAAGTGGTCCAGCACCAGCGATCCCACCACCTGTCCGAACACCACCGCGCAGATCAGCGCCGCCGCGCCCATGCGCGGAATGAGCAAGGTCGCGCCGGCCACATACAACGCGCCGATCATGCCGCCGGTCCACGCCCACCATGGCACCCGGGCCAGCGCGGAAGCTTCGAATGCCGGTCGCGACGCCAGCCACCATACCGACAGCACCACGGTGCCCACGGCGAAGGACATCAAGGCGGCGAACACCGGGCCGAAGGTCTGTTTTCCCAACGCCGCATTGATCAGCGCCTGCAGCGGCAGCAGCATGCCGATGAAAACCGCCAGGGCCAGACCATTCATCGCATTCATTCGGTTCTCCACGCAGTATCGAAGGCATTCAAGATACGCGAGCCGGTCCCGCTTTTCTTGTCGTGCCGAGCGCAGAGGTCCGGGGGCCGCTTAGTCGCCGGCGACGCCTTCAAGCGCGGCGCGACCCAGCCGGCGATCGAAGAAGCGCGCGATCAGGCCGTAGGCTTCCTTCGATTCCGGCAAGTCCGGAAATACGAAGAAGGCGTGCCACAACCCGTCGAAGATCACCAGTTCCGCATCCACGCCGGCACCCAGCAAACGACGCTGCATGGTGGTAAGCGCGCTCACCGAAAAATCGCGGCCACCGGCCAACAGCAATGTCGGCGGAAATCGCGCCAGCAGTTCCGGCGATTGCCCCGGATAAGCGACCGGATCGTCGGCTTTGGCGGTCTGCAGATATGGCAAGCGAAGCTCGCCGTCGGCCGGCATCGGCGCCGCGCCCACGGCCAGCTGGCCCAGGATGGCCGAATCGCCGCCGAAGGGCATGCCGGAACCGCAGAAGGTGCCGATGGCGCCGGGGCGCGGCAGGCCGGCCTGTAGGATGCGCGCGGTCGCCTGCGCGGTCAGCGCGCCGCCTGCCGAGCAACCGTAGATGCCGATGTTTTCCGGGCGGTAGATTTTCAGCAATTCGCGGTAGACCGCTTCCACATCGTCCACCGCCGCCGGGTAGGTGTGCTCCGGCGCCAATCGATAATCCACGGCGACCACGCGCATGCCGGCGACCGCGGCGATGGGGATCGCTTCGACCAGCGCGCCGCTGCCCGCGCCCCACATGAAAGCGCCGCCATGCAGGTTGATCAGCACGCGATGCGCGTTGTCGGCTTTGGCTCCGCCTTGCGGATCCACCACGTGCACAGGCACGCCGCCGATGCGTGAAGACTGCACACGGCTGCGGTACAGACGCTCGACTTCGCGCAGGCGATCGTCGTTGTAGCGCTGGTAGAAGCGCCGCTGGTCGGCTAGGTCGGCGGGATTGGGACCCTTGCCTTCGCGCGTCTCCGCCAGCAGCTGCGCGAACTTCGCCCGTGCCTGTGGGCTGGCGAAACGGCTGTAAGGCAGGGGCGTGGCCGGTATCGCCGCCGTGCTGGCCTCCTCGGCCGGTTTGTCCTGGGCGTACAGAGACGTCTGCGCTGCGAGCAAGACGGCTACCGCCGCGGCGCGAACCAGCCGGGCGTTCATGGACGCTTGTCCTCTCTGTCAGATGCGGGCGCTGTGGCCGGCGGCGACAACGCCAGGAACACCGTGCTCCACAATTGCGCGGCATTGGATTCGTCTTCGTGCGCGCCTTGCGCGCCGAACGGTTCGACCCGGTAGCGGCCATCGGCATACGACCACGACCACAGCTCGGAAGTGCGCACCGCATCGGCGGCGCGGATGACCTGCCATAACCGCGTTTGCGCAGCGGTCAACCGCGCGCGCGCGGACGCGGTCAGGTCCGTGCGAGCCAATTGCCGTTGCAGTCCCGCTGCCATCACCGCCTGCTGCCAGGCCCACACGACGGTGCCGTGGTAGGCGTTCTTGTCGAAACGCGGCCACACCTCGCTATCCGCATACGCCGGGTTGGCGACCAGCAGGCCGGCATCGGTCAATAACCCCGCCGGAAACGGCCGCATCAATGCTTCGATGTCGCGCTCCAGCGTCGCTGCGTCGGGCCGGCCGAACAGCAGGCGAAAACCTTCGTCCGAATGCAGCACCGGCACCGGCCTGCCCTGCTCGTCCAGGGAAATGGCCGGAAATTCCAGCGGCCCCTTACCCAGCGCCGCCAATGCGGCAGCGTCGGAGACGCCGACCCGCGCCGCATACGCACTCACCTGCGCCGCGGCGCGATCCTGCGGCAGACGCACGGTGAACAACGCGCCCGCCTTTTGTTCCCAGCTATCGGCGTGCGCGGCGGCGGCGCGCAGCCGTTCGCGCTGCTCGGCCGTGATGTAGGGCTCCAGCAAGCCGCTGTCGAGAAAACCGTCGATGGCCCGCAACGCGGCGGGCATCCAGACGGCATTGACGTCGTATGGGTAACGCCCGCGGCCGATGCCTTCGTTGCTGTCGCGCCACTGGCCCACCGGCTTATCCGGCTTGAGTTCGATCAGGTTCCAATACGATGGCTTGTTCGCGAATGCGGCGCTGCTGTCGGCCACGAACAACAGATTGCGCACCAGCGCATCGCCGTGCCCGTTCGAGGAAAGGAAGCGCTGCGCGTCCGCGCGGCCACGCGCATCGTCCAGCAGCCATGCCGCCGCCACCGGCGGCAGCATGTAGTCGTCGTCGATCATCGCGTAGTCGTAGATAGGTACTACCGACGAGGTCCCCTGCTCCTTGCGATGGCGCAGCACCGCGAATTCGCCGATGTCCTCCTCGTGCGCCACTTCGCCGCCCGGCGACAGGCGCGCCAGCACCGAGGCGATGCCCGCCTCCACCGCCGGCGGCTGCAGCACCGGCATCAGCAAGCGCAACGACATCAACGTGTCGCGGCCGAAGTAGGTGTCGAAGCGCCAGGAACCGGCGAGGAATTTCTCGCGATAGCTGAGGAAACGCAGCGCCTGCTGGCTGCGCAGGTCGGAATTCGCTTGATCGTTGAGCAGTTCGGAAGCGGCGAAAGGCGTCAGCGGCGTTTCGCCGGTGAAAGCGCGGATGCGCAAGCGCAGCGGTTGGCTCTTTTGGTCCGGACTCAGCACCAGCTTGCCTTGTTCGCGCTTGAAGCTGCCGTTCTCGGCCGTCAATGAAATCTCATAGCCCGGCGCGCCATCCAGACGCTCGCGCCGCCATTGCACCTGCCGCTCGGAGACTTGCGGTTCGGCGCCGGTGCCTTCGGGATACGGCAAGCCCAGCTGATAGTCGCGCAGTACCCGCACGCTGCCCAGCACGGCGTCCTTCAATACCAGGCGGTCGGCGGACAGACTGGCCTGCGCTTCGATGCCGTTCCAGCGATGGCCTTGCAGGGTGGCGACTCTTCCTTTCACTGCGCCCAGCGTCCATTGCACCGGCGAGGACGTGTCTTCGAACCAAACGCCTACCCCGCTGTTGCCCGCCGGGAACGCCACCAGCACGCGCGGCCTCTCGCCGGAGCTGAGCAGCAGGTGCGCGGCGATGCCGCCGTCCTGGTAGAACGCATTCTCGATGCGGCCCTCGGTGATGCGGAACTGCAACGGCGCGTCGGCCGCCGGTGCTTTTTCCAGGGCGTGGGCAGGGGGCGAAGATGGCGCGAACAGCAAGACCGCCAGCAGCAGGCTGGCGAAGGCCTCCCGCAAGCGCGTACGGAAAACGGGAGGTGCGTCGTTCATGGAATCAATGGCCTCCGGCCGGCACTACCGGCGCAACGGATCCGGCCCGCGTGGCGCGGGCCAGCAAGGTCAGCGAAAGCAGCAGCATCGCCATCGGCAGCAGCAGCAGGTAGAAGGCGCGCGAGCCGTCGAAATGCGCGAACAACTGGCCGGTGATGAACGACCCCGTGGTGCCGCCCAACGCCGAGAACACCACGATCAAACCCGTCATCGCCGCATGCCGCGCCTTCGGAAGCGCGCTCAGCACCACCGAGTTGATGGTCGGATAGATCGGCGCCATGAACAGGCCGATCAGCGGAAACACATAGGCGGCCACCGGTGCGTTCCACCAGCTCTGCTCGGTCTGCGGCTCGACGTTCGCCGCCAACGGCAACGCCACTAGCACCAGCGCCGCCATCGCCACCACGCAGGTCGCCAACACCCAGAACCAGGGCACGCGACGCAGCAAGACGCCGCCCGCCAGTCGTCCCAACGCCAGCGAACCGGCGAAGATGCTGGCCGCCTGCACGCTGAGCGCGGTCGGCAAGTGCAGGATCTCGCGGTTGAAGGTCGGCAACCAGGTATTGATCGCCTGCTCCATCAACACGTACAGGAAGGCCGACGCCAGGAACACATAGACCAGCGGCAGCGCCAGCAGACGGAACATGTCGGCGAAGGATTCGCCGATCGCATGGCCGTCGCGCGCCTGGGCTTCGTCCATCGATGCGCTGCCCAGCAGCAGCACGGTCGCCACGCAAAGGCCGGCGATCACCCAATAGACATCCAGCCAGACCGGGTCGCCCGGCGCCTGCGGATTGATGAAAGCGGCGAACAGCCAGGCGCTGCCGAGAATGCCGACCATGAACCAGCCTTCGATCGTGCTGGTCAGCGAGGCATGCGCGCGTTCGTTGTCGGTGAGCAGACCGATGCTGGAATACGCCGAGACCTTCACCAGGGCGAACGAAACGCCCACCGTGACGTACAGCAGCTTGGTGGCCCAGAACGATTGCAGCAGCGGCATGCCGACGCAGGCCGCCGCCACCAGCAGCAGACCGAGCATCATCGCGCGCCGGTAGCCCAGGCGGGGCAAGGTGGAAGCGACCAGGAACGAGGCCACCGCGATGGGCAGATCCTTGAACGCCTCCAGCGTGCTGGCCGACGCCTTGCTGACGCCGAAGCCCTGGATGACCTGCAGGATCACCGCGCCCACCGAATTCAACAGCATCGCGAAAATCATGTAGGTCAGGATCAACCCGAGGATCATGCGGGTTCGCTTCATCATCGACTCCGTGCCGCGCGCGCTGGCGACCGCCGCACTGTGTCACCGCCGGCGCGGCAAGGGAACCCGACGCACGCGAACGGTTCCCAGCCTGGCCTGCGGTGCGAAAAGGAATCCGGGGACGCTTCCCGGGAGAGGAAGGAAGCGTCCCCGGCGGGGCTTACCAGCTGTACTTGGCCTGGAAGTTGACCTCGCGGCCTTCCAGCGGGCGCGCCAGCAATACGCCGCCGGCACTGGCCGCAGAACCGAAGATGCGCGAGTTGCTCTCGGTCAAGCCCAGTTCGTTGGTCATGTTGGTGCCGCGCAGATTGAACTGCCAGTTCTCGCCGACGTTGGAGGTCACACCGAAGTCCAAGGTGTGGTACGAACCCAACTGCTGCAGGCCGGACTGGTCCTGGGTGTGGTCGCCCACGTGGGTGTACGTGACATACGGCATGATGTCGCCCCAGTCGAACACGAACTTGTAGCTGGGCGTGAACATGAAACGCACCTTGGGCTGGCGTTGCAGCTGCTGGCCTTCGATCGGTGCGCAGGCGGGCTGGTCGTTGATATCGGTATACGGGAAGCAGGCATTGAAGTCGGTGTACTCGCCGTCGAGATAGTTGGCGACCAACTGCAAACGTAGATTCTCGATCGGAGTCAGCGCGCCGATGAAGTTGACGCCCACAGAATCGGAACCATAAATCAGCGGCGTACCCACTGGCGTACCCGCGCCATCGGTAGGCTGATACTGCAGGCCGCTGAAAACGCGCCGGTACGCGCTGATATCTGCATATAGCAGATCCGACTGGTACTTGAAGCCGATTTCGTAGTTACGGATCTTCTGGATCGGCGGTGTATTGCCGGTGGTGCTGCCGCGGATGCCGTTGTCGAAGTCCAGGAAGTGGCCGCCGGTGTTGACGCGTCCGTACATCGACATGTGGTCGTTGAACGAATAGTTGGCGCCCGCGGTGAAGGCCGGATGGCTCTTCTTGTACTCGGTCCGCGCATAGGTGCCGTTGCACATTTCCACATTGTTGTCGTAGAGCGTGTTCGGGTCGCCGTCCAGGCCGCCCGCACCCGGATTCACCGGACTGCGGTTGCACACGTTGTTGGTCGCGTCCTGGTTCTCCAGGCGGCCCGAGAGATCCAGCAACCACTTGCCGACGCGCCAGGAATCGGACAGATACAGCGCCATGTTGGTGGCGCTGCCATGCTGGGCGATGTGGAAGCCGCCGAAGTCGGCGAAGCCCTGGCTATCGGTGCGCTGGTAGGTCTGGCCGCCGTCGGTGTAGCTGACCGTGATCGGCGTAGCGTTGGGCGTATTGGTCATCAGCATCTGATTACCCAACGACCACTTGTCGTTCATGGTGTAGTGGTTGATGTAGAAGCCGATGGTCAGCGTATTTCCTTCGAACAGCTCCTTGCTCAGGCGGAAATCGTTGTTGAAGCTCTTCAGGTGCTTGTGGATATGCCACCAGCCCTGCTGGATCACGCTCTGGTCCAGCGGCACCGCGCCGCCGCCGACATAGGTGGCGGTCGCCGAACCTGCCGGAAGATTGAAGCCGCCCGGCGTGCCGGCGGTGTACAGCATGTCGTTCAACGTCGCCGGATTGTTGCCGGAGAACAAGGCATTGGTATCCACATCGCCTTCGTTCAACAGGAACTTGTCGCTGATCGACCAGCCGTTGTCGAAGCTGAAGTCGAAGTTGCCGCCGACGAAGAACATGTCCGCACCGCGGCCGTCGGCCAGATCGGCATCTTTCGGGCCGCCCGGATAAGTGGGCAGGCGCACATGCTGGATCGCACGGCTGTAGTAAGTGTCGGTGAGCGGATCGAAGCCGGGATATTCGCTGAAGCTGTCCGAGCCGGTCTGGATCAGCGGGATCGGGGTGATGAACTGGTTCTTGTCGTTGAGGTAGCGCGCGTACAGTACCATCGAACCCTTGTCGAAATCGTGCGCCAGGGTGGCGGTCAGCTGGCCGCCTTCATCGGCCTTGAAGCCGGGCGAACGCACGCCGTCGGAAGTGCGCCAGAAGCCGCCGACGCTGCCGTACCAGCCCTCTGCGACCTTGAAGCCTGCGAAACCATCCAGGCGGTACAGGCCTTCGTCGCCGTAAGTCACGCCGACACTGCCGGTCGGCTCTTCGGTACCGGTCTTGAGGAAGAAGTTGGCGGTGGCGCCCATCTGGCCATCGGCGAACACCACCGACGGACCGCCCTGCAGGATTTCCACCGACTCGATGGTGTCGTCCAGGCGCATCAGCGTGGTGGTTTCGAAGAACGACAGCGTGGGCATGCCGTACACCGGCGAGCCCATCAACAAGGTGGAGAAGTAAGGCGCGTCGCCGCCGCCTGGGAAGCCGGCGATCTCGATGTTGGCGCCGGTCTGGCCGCCGGTCGATTCGGGCCACATGCCGGGAGAGATCTTCAATAGGTCGGCCGTGCTCTTGGGATTGGCCTGCTTTATCTGCTCGGCATTGGCGGTGACGATGTTGTAGCTGGCCTCGATTTTCTTGACGCCGCCGGCCGCGCTACCGGTGACGACCACGGTGTCCAGCGTGGTGGCTTCCTGCTGGCTGGTGGCCGGCTGTGCGGGAGCTGGCTGTGCGGGAGTTTGTTCCGCGGGAGCGGCCTCCTGGGCGTGGGACAGGGCCGGCGCCAGGGCTGCGGCGATGGCTACGGACAGTGCGTAACGGATCAGTGTTGTCTGTTGCATGGGTGTTCCCTCCACTCTCGTTTGGACAGGTTGGTTGCGGATCCATCGCGGCTCTGCGGCCTCGTACGGTCAGGTTGAAACGAAATCCTCCAGTTGCAATGCAGCGATATCCGGCAGCACGGCGTCGGCCTGGCCGAGCGCGTGCGCATCGCCGATGCCGATGGCCGGCATGCCCGCGGCATGGATGGCGACGATCCCGGCGGCGGCGTCTTCCACGCCGATGCACCGTTCCGGCGCGACGCCCAGTTCGCGTGCGACGGTCAGGAATATTTCCGGATCGGGTTTGGCCCGCGCGATCCGCCCGGCATCGGCGATGTAGTCGAAACGGTCTTCGATGCCGAGTTTTCGCAACAGCGCCGGTGCGTTGCGGCTGGCCGAGGCGAGCCCCAGCTTGAGCCCGGCCGCGCGCGCGGCTTGCAGCAGTTCGCGCACTCCGGGGAACAGATCCTGCGGGCCGAAATTCTCGATCTCCGCCACGTAGTAACCGTTCTTGCGGTCGGCCAGCGCGCGCTTGGCTTCGGCGGTGAACCGGGTCGCGGCGCGTTCCAGGATGATCTCCAGCGATGCGGCGCGGTCCACGCCTTTCAGGCGTTCGTTGGTGCGCAGATCGAAGGGCACGCCGATTTCGTCGGCCAGCCGCTTCCATGCCAGATAGTGGCTGTGCGCGGTGTCGGTGAGCACGCCATCCAGATCGAAGATCAGCGCCTGGCACGAGCGCGGGAATATCGCGTTCGATCGCTGCTGGGTGGATTCCGACTCCAATGCTCGCGTCTGCGGCCGGCCCGTTTCCAGCTCCAGCGCACGGCCCGCGTGGTGGATCGTCAGCGGTTGGCCGTCGCGCAAGACGTAGGTCGCGCCCGCCCGGGACACGTCCACGCGCAGGCTGCGCCCGCGCCAGCGCAGGTCGAAGCCGTAGCCGTTCCACGCCTGCGGCAGGCTGGGTGCGAAATGCAGTTGCGATTCGCGCACGCGCAGTCCGCCGAATCCCTGCACCAGTCCCAGCCAGCTGCCGGCCATGGCGGCCATATGCACGCCGTGGTCGGTATTGCGGTGCAGATCGTCCAGGTCCACCCGCACGCTGTCGTGGAAATACCGCCAGGCCTTGTCCGCATGGCCGACTTCGCCAGCCAGGATGCCGAACACCGGCGCCGACAAGGTGGAATCGTGGGTGGTGACGGCTTCGTAATAATCGAAGCTGCGGCGCTTGCGCGACAGCTCGATATCCTCGCCTGCCAGCACCAGTGACATCACCACGTCGGCCTGCTTGCATATCTGATGGCGGTACAGAGTGAGCGGGTGGTAATCGAGCAGCAGCGGGCGGTGTTCGCCGCTAGCCGCCTTCATCTGGAAAGGCCAACGCGGCTTGTCCAGGAACCCGTCGTCCTGCTCGAAGATGCCCAGCGCCTGGTCGTAAGGCAGGTACATCGCATCGGCGGCGCGTTGCCAAAGCTCGACTTCCTGCGCGTCCAGCTGCAAGCGGGCGGACAGCTCGCGCATCCGCTGCGGACGTTCGCCCGACAGCCAGCGCCAGGCAGCGACCGCGCAGCGCAGATGCCGCTGGGCCATACGGTTGGTGTAGTAGTTGTTGTTGACCAGGGTGGTGTATTCGTCCGGTCCGGTGACTTCGTGGATGCAGAAGGCGCCGCCGCGGCGCGGATTGAAATGCCCGGCCTGCGGCCAGATGCGCGCGGTTTCGAACAGCATTTCCGCACCGGCCTGGTCCAGGAAATCCAGGTCGTCGCTGCTCTCCAGATACAGCCCGATGCCGTAAGCGATGGCGGCATTGATGTGGTACGCCGCCGAGCCGCTGGGGTAATGCGCCGAGCCTTCGCCGCCGTCGATGGTGCGCCAGGGATACAAAGCGCCGACCGGGTGGTTCATTTCCCGCGCATGCGCGCGCGCCGCCTCCAGCGTGCGGTAGCGGTACAGCAGCATGGCGCGCGCCACTTCCGGTGCGGTGAACGCCATCACCGGCAACACGAAGGCTTCGGTATCCCAGAAGCAATGCCCTTCGTAGCCTTCGCCCGTCAATCCCTTCGCCGCGGTGCCGTCGACGCCGTTGCGCCCTGCCGATTGCAGCAAGTGGAACAGGTTGAAACGCAGCGCTTGTTCGGTCGCCGCATCGCCGTCGATGGACAGCTCCGCGTGGCTCCAGAAATCGGCCAGCGCATCGGCTTGATCGGCCGCCAGCTTGTCGAAACCCGCCTCGGCCGCCTGCTGCAATGCCACCCGCAAACTGTCCTGGCGCTTGGCTTCATCGCCATCGACAGCGTAGGCCACGAACTTTTCCAGCGTAACGGTGCGGCCCGGCCGGAGCGATGCGTGGAAACGCTGCTCGACGCGCGCGTCTTGCGCTTGCGCCTCCACGAACGACAGCTCGTCGGCCGCAAAGCGATGCGTCTGTCCGCAGGCCAGCTCGATCCCGCTGCCCGAGGCGCGCTGCGACAGCTGCGCGCCGTGTACGTCGGCATGCAGCCCGAAGGTTTCCATGCCTTGTCCGCCGGACACCCCGATGCGCGGATCGTCGCCCTGTTCGACCGCCTGACGTCCGCCTTCGATAAAAGAGACGAGCGTCAACGGGCCTTCGTAATCAAGCGAAGCGACGCTGAAACGTATCGCCAGCAGCGCCGGCTGGGTGAGCGGGACCACGCGTTCGGCGCGGATCTCGATGCGGTGGCCTTCGCTGGTCCTGATCCGCAGGCGGCGATCCAGCGCGCCGCGGCGCAGGTCCAGCGTGCGCTCGAACTGCAGCCATTCGGCCTGCTCCAGGCGTACGCGCTTATCGCCCAGCCATAGACCGATGCCCTTGCCTTCGGCCACCGGCACGCGCGTGTCCGTACTGCGCGCGAAGCCGGCCAGGCGCTCGTGATAGTGGATAGGGTTCTTTTCGAACACCGCCGCCAGGAAGCTGCCGTCGCTGGGGCTGTCGTCTTCCTCGAAACCGCCGCGCACGCCCAGCGAGCCATTGGCCAGCGCGAACAGGCTTTCGTCGCGCGCCCGCTGCGAAGGCTCGGAGCTGGTTTGCCGCAGACGCCAGGGATCGAGGGCCGCTTGCGCGCCCTGGGTCCGGCCAGTGTCCTGGATTGCATCCGCCACGCGTCCCTACTCCGATTCTAGTTGTCCGATGCCGGCGGCAATGCCGACGGGGAGGCAAGCTAGGAAGCATTGTTATCGATGTCAAGTTATCGATAACAAATAGCCGATCGGCCGTTTTCCGCACGCGGTTCGAGTACGGGCGTAATACGAAATACTCCACGATAAAGTTAAAAATTCCTTGCAAAACAAAAGATTGCAACAAGGAAAGAGACCCGTGAAGGCGATGTGTTTGCCGAAGGGACATCGCGCAATCGCTGCAACGCAGCAGATAACCGCGCTCAGGTGGCGCGCAGCACCAGGTGGGTGGGCAGGGTCTCGGACGTGGCCGGCTGGCCTTCGATCAGGGTCCGGATCTTGCGGGCCAGCAGCACGCCGGCATCGATGAAGTTCTGGTGCACCGAGCTCAACGGCGGCACGTAGGTGGCGCCCAGCGGGGTGTCGTCGTAGCCGATCACCGAAACATCCTCGGGCACCCGCCGTCCGCATTCGATCAGCGCACGGATGGCGCCGATGGCCAGCAGATCGCTGGCGGCGAACAGGGCATCGATCTGCGGATGCTCCTTCAGCAAGGCGTGCACCGCTTCGGCGCCGGCGGTGACGGTGAAGCTGGAGACCATGGGAGTGAACGGCGCGATGCCGTACTTGGCCAGGGTATCGGCGAATCCCTCAAGCCGTTCGGCGAACTCGGCGTGCGCCGGATCGCCCAGGAACACAGGCCGGCTGCGGCCCAGCGCCAGGAATCTTTCCGCGGCCTGCGCCCCGCCGCGACGATTGTCGCTGCCGACCACCACATGCGATTCGTGCCGGCTGACCGCGCCCCACACCACCATCGGCCGTCCCCAGCCCTGCACCTGATGCATCGCGTCTTCATGCGCGCCCTGCCCCAGCAGGATCACGCCATCGGCCGCCTGCACATGCGACAGCGCGCCGCCCTGCAGGGAAGTCAGCAACACGCTGTAGCCGGAGGAAGTGAGCTCCTGGGTGATGCCGCCCAACAGATCCAGCGGATAGGGCCCGGACATCTGCCGCTCCAGGGTGGGTTTCATTTCCACCACCACGGCCACGGTCATGCTGCGGCGCAGGCGCAGATTGCGCGCGCTGACATTGAAGGCGTAACCGTACTGGCGCGCGATTTCGGCGATGCGGGCGCGGGTTTCCGGATTGACCAAGGGACTGTCGCGCAGCGCGCGCGACACCGTAATGGCGGAGACGCCGGCCACCTTGGCCAGGTCGGCCATGGTCGGACTGTCGCTCTTGCCGCCGCCGGCAGGATCGTTCTTGGAAGGACGCATGCGCCAGTACCCGATAACACTCAGCATGAAACAGGCCCTAGTTTCGCACGCGACTGGCCTCATAGCGCGCTATGTGCGTTTCCAGCGGCGTCGAAGCGATCGCCGCGGCCACTGCGGGCTGCAGCAGCGTATCGAGCCCACGGAAACGAAGGCAGCTTTTCCCCATGTCCGGCTTCAGGCCCGCCGCGGCATAAGCGGCGCGCAAGTCGCGCTCTACCTGCGAATCGGTGTAGGCGCACATCAGGTACAGCGCGTAGTTGTTCTTCTGCGCGGCCAGCGCGGCGTACGCCAGCGGTTGCTTGTTGTAGGTGACCGGATAGCGCGACAGCGGAACCTCCCAGCTGATCATTCCCCAATTCATGCTTTCCGCATAGCCAGCGGGAAGATGCGCGTTGACCAGATCGCGCACCGTGGCCACCACTGCGCGGCGCTCGGGCGGAAGTTCGGCCAGATAGGCTTCGACGGTTGCGGCTGCGCTGCTGACCATTTTCCTCTCCCACTATTGCTCAGCGAAGCGAACGGAGGTTGCGCGAGATGGACGGCATGTGTCTGAACGCATTGTTAGTAAAGCACACGAAAGCTCCAGACTGAAGCGAACATGAAAATTCGCGTTAACAAATATTCGCGCGCCGGTTCGCATTCATGCACACGTGGCTACGGTGTGCGCGCCCACTCCCCGGGCCAATAAAAACACATGGAGAGAAATCATATGTCTTCACTTCGCCCCCTGAGCATCGCCCTGCTTTCCGCTCTGGCGTTCGCGCCTTCCGCGTTCGCGCAGGATACCGATAGCACCACTACCGACGCCTCCTCCACCCAGACCGCTTCCGGCAAGCGCATCGCCATCGTCGGCGGCGGCGCCATCCTGCAGCCCGACTCCAATCCGACGCCCGGCCTGGATATCGATGGCGGCTCCGCACCGACGCTGAGCGCAAGCTGGTACGTCAACGACAACATCGCCGTCGAACTATGGGGCGCCGCGGACAAGTTCAACCATCGCGTGCGCGGGCCGGAAGGCAAGATCGGCACGGTGGAACAGCAGCCTCTCGCCCTCAGCGGCCAGTACCACTTCCGCGACGCGGATGCGGTGATGCGTCCGTTCGTGGGCCTGGGCTACTACGAATCCAATTTCAGCAATGAGGACATCTCGGCCGGTGGCCCGCATGTGGGCCTGGATACCACCAAGGGCGCCATCGCTACCGCCGGCATGGATTTCAACATCAACAGCCGCTGGTTCGCGCGTACCGATGTGCGTTATATGAAGGGCGACGCCGACGTCAATGTCGCCGGCGAAGGCACCGGCGATCAGCTGAAGATGAACCCGTGGACCATCGGCGTGGGCCTGGGCGCGCGCTTCTGATCGAGCGCTCCTTGATCCAGCGGCGCCGGGCCTCGCAGCCGGATCGACGCTGCCACGGTCACCGCAAACGGCGAGCCCATGGGCTCGCCGTTTCTATTGCAACTATCCGGTCTGCGATTCGGCAAAGCAGTCACCCGACTGACAAATCGCTCTCACTTCGCCTTCGCGCGGCAGTGGCTACGGTACTTCTTCCCCCGCCCTAGTGGATCAAGCCATGCCCATTGTGCGACTGCGCGTCACCGGCAACGAATACGCCGCTTCCGAACTCATCTATGCGCTGGAAGCGATCGAAGGCATCGAACACGTGGAAGAGGTCGCCGACCTGATGGCGCACATGGACGACGACGATTCCAGTTCCGCCGGCCTGCCGGACGACGAATCGCCCGGGCTGCACAACATCGAGATAGAAGCGCCCAACGAGGAAGCCGTGCGCCGCATCCATAACGTGGCCGAAGCGCTGGCCGAACGTACCGAGAGCGCGATCGAAATCGTCGAGGATTTCTGAATCCTGCGCGCTAGGGCCTGCGCGGCGGCAACCGGCGCCGCAAGCCCCAGGTATAGCTGAGGTAGTAGCCCAGCAGCAGTCCGGCCACGGCGAACAGGCTGGCATGGTCCAGCACCGGCAGCAGCGACAGCGCGTCGCGGCCCTGCCAGTAACGCCACATTTCGACGAACCCCATCGCGATACGGGCGGCCACCAGCAGAGTCAGCGTCAACACCAGCCATGGATTGGGCGTGTAGTACATGCCTTGCGGAGTCCGTTCGAAACGGCTGAGCCACAGACCGACGACGCCGGTGAGCAGACCGGCCCCCATTCCCGCGAGGGCATAACCCAACGCGCCGGGCCACCACAGCTCGGTAAGCGCCATGCTCGCTGCGAACACGCCCGCGGAAAACAGCAGCACCCACGAATTCAGCCTCACCGCCCATGGCCATGCCTTGCGCCGCGCCTTGCCCAGGCGGTAGCGCTGCCACAAGGTCAGCGGCAGCAACAGCAGCCACAAGACCAGCAGCACCAGAATGACGGCCGGGACGATCAACAGCGGCATCAGGGATGCTCGGTTTCCGCATGCACCTTTTCGCGGCGCAGCAGGTACAGGCCGCTGACCACGATGATGCCCGCGCCCAGCCAGGTCACGCCATCGGGCAGCACATGCCACAGTGCCAGATCCAGGCACACGCCCCATACCAGCGCGCTGTATTCCAAGGGCGCGATCAGCGAGGCTTCGCCACGGCGGAAGGCCTCGGTCAGCGCGACCTGGGCCAGCGATCCGGAGAGGCCGACCCCCGCGATCACCCACCAGTCCGTCGACCGCAGGGGCAGCCAGTTCGGAGCGGCCATGACTCCCGCGCCCAGCGACAGCAGCACGATGAACCACAACACCATCGCCTGGATGCTGTCGCGCTGCGCCAACAGGCGCACGGTGATGGCGCTGGCCGCGTAACAGATCGCGGCGAGCAGGATGGCCAGTCCGCCCAGCGTCGCCATGCCCTGTCCGGTCGGCCGCAGAATCACCAGCACGCCGATCAGTCCTACGACAATAGCGGTCCAGCGCTGTGGCCCCACTTTCTCGCCCAGAAAAGGGCCGGCCATGGCGGTGACCAGCATCGGCGCCACGAAGGTGATGGCATAGGCGGTGGACAGCGGCATGCTGCGCAGCCCGTACACGAATCCGAACATCATTCCGATGCCCAGCGCACCGCGCAGCAGGTGCAGAGGCCAATGCACCCGCCAGAGCGTGCCCGGCTTGGCGGTCCATAGAACCCACACCAGCACCAGCGGCAGCGATGCCAGGCCGCGCAGGGTGGCCACCTGCAACGGCGGATAGTGCGGCGACAGCAGCTTGAGCCCCGCGTCCATCAACGCGAACAGGACCACGGCGGACAGCATGAAGGCGATGGCGGGCAGGTGCGAGGCGCGGGGAGTCATTCCGCATTATCGCCAATTTGCCGCGCCGCATTCTGCCCGAAGCAAGGAAAAAGAGGCCTTCTGCGTTAACCTAGCCGCCTCCCACAACGCACAACGCACGCCCATGCCTTCCTTCGACGTCGTTTCCGAAGTCAACACCCACGAACTCACCAACGCGGTCGACCAGGCCAACCGAGAACTCACCACGCGCTTCGACTTCAAGGGCGTGGACGCCAAGTTCGTGCTCGACGACAACGTCATCAGCCAGTCGGCCCCCAGCGATTTCCAGCTCAAGCAGATGTCCGACATCCTGCGCGCACGGCTGATCGCACGCGGCATCGACGTGCGCTGCCTGGAGGAAGGCGAGGTGGAAACCAACCTGGCCGGCGCCCGGCAGAAGATCACGGTCAAGCAGGGCATCGAGCAGAAGGTCGCCAAGAAGATCGCCGCGGCGATCAAGGAAGCCAAGCTCAAGGTCGATACCCAGATCAACGGCAACAAGCTGCGCGTCAACGGCAAGAAGCGCGACGATCTGCAGGACGCGATCGCGCTGCTGAAGAAGAGCGAGTTCGAGTTGCCGCTGCAGTTCGACAATTTCCGTGACTGAAGCCACCACGGCCGCCGCCGACCCCATCGCCGATACCCGGCGATGGCTGGAGCGCGCGGTGATCGGGCTGAACCTGTGCCCGTTCGCCAAGGCGGTGTACGTGAAGCAGCAGGTGCGTTTCGTGCTGAGCGACGCGAGCACGCCCGAGGCGCTGCTGGAGCAGTTGGCCGAAGAGCTGCTGTTGCTGCGCGACACGCCTGCCGATGAAATCGATACGACCCTGATCGTGCATCCGGACGTGTTGCAGGACTTCCTGGACTACAACGATTTCCTGGACAACGCCGATGCGGCGGTGGAGACGCTGGATCTGGAAGGCGTGCTGCAAGTGGCCAGCTTCCATCCAAGCTACCAGTTCGCCGGCACCGCTTTCGAGGACATCGGCAACTACACCAATCGCTCGCCTTATCCCACCTTGCACCTGTTGCGCGAAGACAGCGTCAGCCGTGCGGTGGAGGCTTTCCCGGATGCGGACGACATCGTGGATCGCAACGTGGAGACGCTGGACAGGCTTGGCCTGCAGGGCTGGAATAAGTTATTTGGCACCGACACCGCTCCGTAGGAGCGACGTAAGTCGCGACTGAAGCTCTCAGAGCCAAATGGCATCCCAATAAGGATAGTCGCCAACACGCGCAACCAACCCCGCACGAACGGGATTGAGGACCATATACCTCGCGACATCCCGAATGTCCTCATCCCGCCTCAGCGCCCGGTCATGGAACGCGGACGCCCATACTTGACCCAAACTAAGGTCGTTGCTCTTCAGTTCCCGCGCCGTATTCGATTTCACCTTCTGCACGACGCCCTGCAGTGTCTCCGTGTGGGATAGCGTGATCAACAGATGCAGATGGTCCGGCATCAATGTCCAGGCCAGCAGCTCAGCCTCTCTCCACACTTTCAGTCCATGCAGCGACCGGGCCATCAAGGCGGCATTCCCGTCCTCCTTGAATATCTGTGCGCGCTGATGAGTGGTGAAAGTTACCAGGTAGGTTTGCCCCGGAGTAGAGAATCGTCCGCGACGCAATGCGCGATGGCCAGAAGCACGTTCTCCATAAAAAGAGGTTCCCATACAGGCAGATTGTGCTTGCCCGTAAGTTCTGGCCATCCGAAATCGGCTTGCCTTTGTCTAGGAATATTCTGGTAATCGCGACTTACGTCGCTCCTACGACTAGGTCTGGTCATGCGCCACCACTGTAGGAGCGACGTGAGTCGCGAAACATGCAATACGAAAAATACGGGCTTCGCGACTTACGTCGCTCCTACGTGAGTTGCGGCTCTTTCGCAGGGAGCCTTCGCAGCCACGATTCCAAATGCGGCCGCGCCAGAAGCAACGACTCCACCACCGTCGCCAGCGAGCGGGTCAGATCGGTGGCGGGCAGCAGATCGGGAACCTGGATCACCCGCATTCCGGCTGCGGAAGCCGCACGGACGCCGAATTCCGAATCCTCGATCGCTATGCATTCGCGGGGCGGGATGCCCAGTCGTTCGGCAGCCAGCAGATAGAGGTCGGGCGCCGGCTTCGCATGCGCTACGTCGCTGCTGGTGACCACATGGTTGAAATAGCCGTCTATGCCGCTGCGCGCCAGTTTGATCCGCGCGCGCTCGCCGCGGGTAGAGGTGGCGACGGCCAACGGTATGCCCAGGTCGAAGAGATCCTGCAGCAGTTCGCGGGCGCCCGTCTTGAGCGGCAATCCGTCCTCCACCAACAAGTCATAACTGCGCTTGCACTCGAGGGTCAGACGCTGGGCCCGCTCGACGCCGAGCAGCCCGTTCAGCAGCTCGGCGCAGCCTGCGTCGTGCAGACCTACCATCGACAGCCACAGGCTGTCGTCCAGGTCCAGCGATTGCGCCGCCGCGGTCTCGCGCCAGCAGTCCAGGATGGCGCGCTCGCTGTCGATCAGCAGGCCATCCATGTCGAAGATCACCGCGCGTGCATTCATGTGTTGAACAACTCCATTCGCGCTGCTTCATCCAAGATGCGCCATTCGCCGGAAGGCAGACTTCCCAGTCCGAGTCCGCCGATCCGGCTGCGATGCAAGGCCTCGACATGATTGCCGACCGCGGCGAACATGCGCCGCGCCTGGTGGTAGCGGCCTTCGTGCAGTGTCAGGCGAACGCGACGCGAGTCGATGCTCTCCATGTCCGCGGGCAGCAACGGGGTCTGCTCCGATTCCAGCATCAGCGTGCCGCTGGCGAATACTTGCGCTTCATCGCCGCGCAGATCGTTGGCAAGGCTCGCCTCGTAGACCTTGGAGAGTTTCGATTTCGGCGAAACGATCCGGTGCAGCAGCGCGCCATCGTCGGTGAACAGCAACAGACCGCTGGTATCCCGATCCAGCCGCCCCACCGAGGACAGCAACGGCGAACGGAGCCGGTAGCGCGGCGGCAGCAGATCGTAGACGATGCGGCCCGGATCCTTGGTGGAACAGGTATAGCCCACCGGCTTGTGCAGCATGATCAACAGTCCCTGCGGCGGATCCAGCGGCTCGCCGTCGACACGCAGGTTGTCGTGGTCCAGCGGATCGTCTGCGTACATCACCTCGCCCTGCGCATCGGTGATGCGGCCTTCGCGGAACATCAGGGCGACTTGCTTGCGGCTGCCGTAGCCCAGATTCGCCAGGTGCTTGACCAGTTTCATCGAGCAGACTTCCCTGTACTGGCAGACAGAGCCTTGACCGCCTCGATGACCTTGAACCCATCGCGCTCGCCGGCCACGCGCACCTGGCCGAAGCTTTCGTTCAACACCGCTTCGTAAGGCAGGTGCCGGTTGGCGACCAGGAACAGCCGCCCGCCCGGCTTGAGCGCTTCGGCCGCCACCGCGATGAAGCGGCGGCCGACATCGGGACGGTCGGCGCGGCTCTGGGTGTGGAACGGCGGATTGCTGACGATGAAATCGTATTGCTCAGGCACGCCGCTGGTGACGTCGTGCCAGCGGTAACCCAGCTTGGCTTTGTCTTCGAACGCAGCCAGGTTCTGCTTCGCCAGATCCAGCGCACGCGCCTCGGCTTCGTACAGATCCAGCGCCACGACTTTGCTGCCGCGCGCCAGGACCTCGGCGGACAGATATCCGTAACCGGCGCCCAGATCGGCGCCCTTCCCCGCCAGGTCGATGGGCAGATGCTCCACCAGCAATGCCGATGCCGGGTCGATACGATCCCAGGCGAACACACCGGGCCTGCTGCGGAATCGTCCGCCCACGATCGGACGCGGCGCATCCAGCTCCCTCCATTTGGCGAACAGCGCCGCATCGTGGTCGCCGCCCATCGGCTTGCTCCAGAACACCCGGCAATGGTTCTTGGTCAGGCTGCCGCCCAGGCCTGCGAGCTGTTTGAGATCGGCTTCGCCGGATTTGGCGCCCTCGTTGTTGGTGATGCTGGCCACGACCACGCCGCCCGGTGCGCACAGCGACAGTGCCCGCGCGAACAACGCGCGCGCTTCCTCGCGCTGGCGCGGAGGTAACACCAGCACCAGCGGGTAGCGTGCGTCCGACGCAGAGGCATTGGCGATCACCTGCAGGCCGCCGCGCTCCAGCTCGTCGGCGAATGGCTTGTAACTTTGTTCGCAAACCAGCTGCGCCAGCGGCCACTGGCGCATCGCCACGCCCTCGCGCGCGCGCAGGAACAGCACCGCGCCCGCAGGCCATGCGAGAGCGCGGCTTGAGAACGGCAGAAACAGGGAATCGAGCGCGGGGTCGGAATTGCTGGCGGCCAAATGGCGTCACCCGAAAAGAATCAGCAGTGATTCTACCCGTGCGACCCCGCGTCTCGAACGATAACGTTCGAACACGCAGCGCAACCGCTCATCGGGATTGCGATTCCGATGTTAAAAAATAGTTGCGCATGGAAAACAAGCAGCGTATCGTGCGCGGCCTTCGCCCACGTGGCGTTTTTTTGCGACACCAGAACTTCCCATGAAACCGAACTTCGTCAACGCGATCCTCTTTGCACTGTGGCCCACCCGCCGCGGCGCGGATGCGCGCGCCTGCACGAAGCCAAGCGATCGCCTGCCCGGCGAACGCAACCGGTACCTGCACACCTAATCACGGTCGGACTCCCTGGGAGATCGGCCACCCCGATCTCCCGAGGCAACGCGAACGCCCTCGGGTCGCAAGTCCCGGGGGCGTTTTGTTTCCCGCGTTCGCAAAGGAAGCGCATGCAGCGCAAGAGTTCGGCGAATCCAGCCAACGGAACAAGTTTTCCGCCCTGAAGCATCCGGGCGCAGCGATGCTGCGCGCCCGAGGCAGGGGCGCGGCTGCGACCGGCGCATGTGCGCCGCGTGGTGATGCTTCGACGCGAGCGGCGCGAGGCTGGGTTTGCAACGCATAAGGCGCAGTGCGCCTGCACCAATTGCCGGTTGGCGACAGCCGGCAATACGGAGCATTGATCGAACACGTTTCAGCGGTACGGCTTGCGATGCCGTCCGGTGCGCGCGGCTTTGCCGTGGCGTATGCCGACGCGTGGGAGAAGGTGTTTCGCGAGGACGGAAGCTCAGAGGTAGAGCAGCGGCGCAAGCCGTTGGCCGCCGGTTCGAATCCGGTTCGTCCACCACTGGATAGCTCAAATGGTTAGAGCATCGGAGTGTTATTCCGAGAGTTGCGGGTTCGATTCCCGCTCCAAAACATGACCTACAACGTCATGACACGGAACGAAAGTTCCACAACAGGAAACGCCCCGTGCGGCGCTCCGATTCTTCCGCGAAGGATTGCGGGAACGGAGCAAGGCAGCGGCGGCGCGGCCGGATCGTCGCTCTGGAAGCGGACGGACGGAAGCGGATCGTCTTCACGGCGGAACATGGCCATGCAGACAGGAAACTTTCGGCTCTCCGCCAACAGCGCCGCGGTTCCGCTTCGCCGACGTCAAGGGGCGTTTCCACTTTCTTCTTCCGCCATCGGCGGGAACGCGACGCAGGCGGAACCGATCCGCGCCTGCGGCGTCATGCAATGGATCGGACCACCAGAGCCATACCTAAGGAGTAGTGCCATGTTCTGGACCAAGAGGGTCGTGATCGGTGACGGCGAGCGCGGCCTGGTGTATCAAAATCGTCAGTTCCAGCGCGTGCTGGGCGCAGGCGTGTACCGCCTGTTCGATCCGCTGAGGCGCATCGAAGTGACCGTGCACAACATCGCCAATCCGGAATACGCCGGACGCGATGCCGATGCGCTGATCGCAGGCATGGGCGAGCGCCTGGACGAAACCTTCGTGCTGGCCGACATCGGCGCCGATGAAGTCGGCCTGGTGTCGAAGAACGGCAAGCTGGAGGACGTGCTGGTGCCGGGTTCGCGCAAGCTGTATTGGCGCGGGCTGGTCAAGGTCGAGGTACAGCGCGTGTCGCTGGCCGAGAATCTCGAGGTCGATGCCTACGTCACCCGGCGTCTGCGTCAGCTCGGAATGCTGTCCAAGGTCGCGGTGACCGCCGAGGTGCCGGCCGAGTCGGCGGGCCTGGTGTTCGTCGACGGCAAGCTGGCGCGCACGCTGGCGCCGGGCGCCTACGCCTTCTGGAATTTCCAGAAGAACGTCAGCGCCGAGGTGATCGAGTTGCGCGTGCAGTCGGTCGAGGTCTCGGGCCAGGAGTTGCTGACCAAGGACAAGGTGTCCTTGCGTGTGAACCTGGCCGCCAGTATGCGCGTGACCGACCCGGTCGCCGCGCGTACCAAGGTGGCCAAGTTCGGCGACCACTTGTACCGCGAACTGCAGTACGGTCTGCGCAAGGCGGTTTCCGCCAAGACGCTGGACGAGCTGCTGGGCGACAAGGCTTCGCTGGACGCCGACATCTTCGGTTACGTGCGCGGCCAGGTCGGCGCGTTCGGTGTCGAGGTGTTGGGCGTGGGCGTGAAGGACGTGATCCTGCCGGGCGAGATGAAGGACATCCTCAACAGCGTGGTGCAGGCGGAGAAGGCGGCGCAAGCCAACGTGATCCGCAGGCGCGAGGAGGCGAACGCCACCCGTTCCCTGCTCAACACCGCCAAGCTGATCGAGGAGAGCCCGGTGCTGATGCGCCTGAAGGAGCTGGAGGCCTTGGAGAAGGTCACCGAGAAGATCGACAAGCTCACCGTGTTCGGCGGCCTGGACGGCGTGCTGAAGCAGCTGGTGACGTTGAAGTAACATCCCGCGCATTCGCAGGGAAGCGGATGCGCGGACTTTCCAGGGAACAAGGAGAAAGCTTATGAGCAACTATGAATTTCTGCATGCCGAAGGCAGCGCCACCCCGATCAAGGGCTGGGTGCGCGGCGTGCCGCTGGAAGACCAGGCCCGCGCGCAGCTGCGCAACATCGCCAGCATCCCGTTCGTGGGGCCGTGGGTGGCGGTGATGCCGGACGTGCATCTGGGCAAGGGCGCGACGGTGGGTTCGGTCATTCCGACCCGCGGCGCGATCATCCCGGCTGCGGTCGGCGTGGACATCGGCTGCGGCATGGCCGCGGTGCGCACCACGCTGCGCGCCAATGACCTGCCCGACAATCTGGCGCAACTGCGTTCGAGTATCGAACGCGGCGTGCCGGTGGGCAACGGACCGGGCGGCGAGCACCGCCACCTGCCGGACAGCCACGAGACGCGCATCGCGCAGTCGGGATTGCATGCCGGCCTGGAAGCGATCAAGCAGAAGCACCGCAAGATCCGCACCGACAAGTTGGAGCGTCAGATCGGCACGCTGGGCGGCGGCAACCACTTCATCGAGATCTGTCTGGACGAGACCGATGCGGTGTGGGTGATGCTGCACAGCGGCTCGCGCGGCACCGGCAACCTGATCGGCAGCTACTTCATCGAGCGTGCGCGCGAACAGTTGGCGCACCGCGTGCTCGGTTTCCATCTGCCGGACAAGGACCTGGCTTTCTTCATGGAAGGCGAGCCGTTGTTCGACGATTACGTGGAAGCGGTGTCGTGGGCGCAGGATTACGCGCGCCACAACCGCGAGGCGATGATGGCGCGGGTGCTGGCGGAAATGCGCCACCGCCTGCCGAAGTTCCAGCTGGAGAAGCTGGCGGTGAACTGCCACCACAACTACGTGCAGAAGGAAACGCACGGCGGCGAGCAGCTGCTGGTGACCCGCAAGGGCGCGGTCAGCGCGCGGGCGGGCGAGCTGGGCATCATTCCGGGCAGCATGGGCACGCGCAGCTACATCGTGCGCGGCAAGGGCAACGCGGACAGCTTCCACAGCTGCAGCCACGGCGCCGGCCGCGTGATGAGCCGTACCGCGGCCAGGCAGAACATCACCCTAGCCCAGCACCGCGAAGCCACCGCGCACGTGGAATGCCGCAAGGACGCGGCGGTGGTGGACGAATCGCCGGCCGCGTACAAGTCGATCGATGCGGTCATGGCCGCGCAGGGCGATTTGGTGGAGGTGGTGCATACCTTGCGGCAGGTGATCTGCATCAAGGGTTGAGTGGGGCGCCGTCCGGTAACGGGCGGCGTTTTTGTTTGTGGGCGCTTCCGGCCCCTCACCCGGCCTTCGGCCACCCTCTCCCCGTAAGCGGGGCGAGGGACGCTTCTTCGGTTTGTTGGCATGGCCTGGAAGATCGTCGCGCGTTTTCGATGTGACGGGCAGCAGAACACCACGCGCCATGGCGCGCGCTCCAAAGCCACAGGTCAAAGCAATCTCACTCCGCGTCCCTCTCCCCGCTTGCGGGGAGAGGGTGGCCGAAGGCCGGGTGAGGGGCCTGTATGGCTCTGGTAATTTCGTCCAACACGGCATCGGTATCCCACAACACTTCGTCATTCCAGAATCGTAGGACCCTGTATCCCATCCTCTCCAAATACAAAGTGCGCAAACCATCCGCATGCTGCTGCGCAGGCTCGAGATGCTGGCTGCCGTCCAGTTCGACGATCAACTTGAGCTCCAGGCAGACGAAATCCAGATAGAACGGTCCCACCCTGTGCTGGCGACGGAACTTGCATTCGTGCAGCCGACGCCCGCGCAAGCATTGCCAGATCAGAAATTCGGCATCCGTCTGTCCGCGACGCAATGCCCGTTCGGTGCTGTGATCCTGTTTGCTGCGCATGACTGCCTCCCTGGCCGATGAGGCCAAGGTAGGCAGCGTATTGACGTCGCGTTATCGGTGAATTCCCCGGCCGCGGTAAGAATCCGCCGCAGCCGGACGTGCGAAAGTCAGCCCTGCAATTCCCGCAACGTCACCGAAGGCGGCGCATCCAGCACGCGGCGCGTGGCGAAGAGCCCTGCCGCCAGCGCGGCCAGCATGCCCAAGCCCCCGCCGATGGCGGCAAGCGACCAGTTGGCCTTCCACGGCAGGTCGAACACCTGGGTGGCGATCACGCCGGACAACACCGAGGCGGCGATGGCCGCGACCAGACCGGAGAGCAAGCCGATCGCTGCGAATTCCGACGCCTGCGCCAGCCGTAGCTGCCGGCGGCTGCCGCCGAGCACGCGCATCACGCCGCCTTCCAGCAAGCGTTCGTCCTGGCTGGCGCTGACCGCCGCCAGCAATACCAGCACGCCTGCGGCCAGCGAGAACCAGAACACCACCTGGACCACGGTCGACACCTGGTCGGCGGTGCTGCGCACCTGCTTGAGCACCGCATCGACATCGATCACCGACAGGTTGGGGAAACGCTCGACCAGCTGCGCGGTGAAACGCTTCTGTTCGGGCGGCACGCTCACGGCGGTGATGTAGCTGGCCGGATAACCGTCCATCGATCCGGGCGAAGCGATCACGAAGAAGTTGGGACGGAAGCTTTCCCAATCCACGCTGCGCAGGCTGGTGATCTTTCCTTCGAAGGCCTGGCCGGCGATATCGAAGGCCACGCGGTCGCCGATCTTCCAGCCCAGCTGTTCGGCGAAACCCTCTTCCACCGAAAGCTCCGGCGCAGCCGGCGTGCGGCCGTTCCAGAACTTGCCGGCGGTGACCTTGTTGTCGTCGCGCAACGTCGCGGCAGTGGAGAGATTGAATTCGCGCTCGGCACGGCGCCGCGCTTCCTGGTCGTCCGCGTAATCGGCGCCGCTGGCGGGCTTGCCGTTGAGCGACACCAGGCGCCCGCGGATCATCGGGAACAACACGGGCGGTGCGATTTTCTGTTCCGCCATGAACGCGTTGACTTCCGCCTGCTGGTCTTCCTGCACGTTGATGATGAAGCGGTTGGGCGCATCGGCGGCCAGCGACAACTGCCAGCGATCCAGCAGATCGGTGCGCACGAAGGTCAGCAGCAGTAGCGCCATCAAACCCAGGCCCAATGCGGACACTTGCGCCACGCTGGTGCCGGCGCGTCGACTGACATTGGCCAGGCCATAACGCAGGCTGCCGCGCAGACGCGAACGCAGGCGACGCACCAGCAGGATCATCAGCCACGCCAGCAAGGCCAGTACCGCCAGCGTGCCCAGGATGCCGAGCAGCATGGCCGTGCCCAGGGTCGCCGAACCCGCCTTCCACCACAGCAGCGCGCCCAGACCGACGAAACCGGTCAACGCGACCAGCCACGCGCTGGGCTCGGTGGGATCCAGGTCGCGGCGCAGTACACGTAAGGCGGGCACGCGGCGCAGCGCCAACACCGGCGGCGCGCCGAAAGCCAACAGCACGATCATGCCCACGCCATAGCCCTGCAGCGCGGGCAACCAGCCGGCAGGTGGAATGGAGATCTTCATTTCCGCCTGCAACCAGCTGCCGATCGCCCATTGCAGTCCGTAGGCGATCAGCACGCCCACGGTGCAGGCGATCAGGCCCAGCAGCACCAGTTCGCCCACGTGAATGCCGACCAGCGTGCGCTGGCTGGCGCCGAGGCAACGCATGACCGCGGTGCCCGAGAGATGGCGTTCGCTATGACGGCGCGCCGCCATGGCCACGGCGACCGCGGCGAGTACGACGGAAACCAGCGCAGCCAGGCCGAGGAAACGACCGGCGCGATCCAGCGAGGAGCGGATTTCGGGGCGCGCGTCCTGGATGGTTTCCAGGCGCTGGCCGCGCGCCAGCGCCGGGCGTGCGAGGGCGGTGAAGCGCTCCACCGCGGCGGCATCGCCCGCCACCACCAATCGATAGCCCAGACGGCTGCCTTCCTGCACCAGGCCAGTGGCCGGCACGTCGGCAAGATTGAGGAAAACCTTGGGCGCTACGTTGAAGTAGTCCATCGAAGCGTCGGGCTCCTGCACCACCAGCGCCGTCAGCCGCAAGTGCGAGTCGCCGATGCCGATGCTGTCGCCGATTTTCGCGTCCAGCGTCTCGGCGCCGGATTGGCTCATCCACAGCGTGCCGGTTGCGGGAATGCCCTGCGCGTCGTGTTCGGCGCCGCCGGCGGTATCGATGATGCGGAAGCTGCCGCGCAACGGGAAGCCTTCGCCCAATGCGCGCAGATCGCCCAGCCGCAGCTGTTCGCCTGCACGGATCATGCTGTCCAGGCTGAGCGTTTCGGTGCGCCGCAAACCGGCGGCGTTGGCGGCCTCGCGCACGATGCCGGTGATGGGTGCGTCGCCACGGACCACGGCATCGCCACCGAGCAGGCGGTTGGCTTCGATCGCCAGCGCACGCTCGGCGCGGTCGGTGACGAAGCCGACCGCGGTCACCGCCACCACCGCCAATACCAGCGCGGCGAACAGGATGCGGATATCGCCTGCGGCCGCATCGCGCAGTAATTGCCGCCACGCCATCCGCAAGGTCTTCATGCAGCGGCGCCTTCGCCGACAAGCGCGCCGCTGTCCAGGCGCAGGATACGGCCGCACCGCACCGCCAGGTGTTCGTCGTGGGTGACCAGCACCAGTGTGGTGCCCGCTTCGGCGTTCAGATCGAACAGCAGTTCGATGATGGCCTGCCCGGTATGCGTGTCCAGGTTGCCGGTGGGTTCGTCGGCGAACAACAGCGAAGGCCGGGTGACGAACGCGCGCGCCAGCGCCACGCGCTGTTGCTCGCCGCCGGAAAGCTGGCGCGGATAGTGTCCCAGACGCTCGGCCAGTCCCACCTTCTGCAGGATCTGCCGCGCCGGCGCCTGCGCATCGGCATCGCCGCGCAATTCCAGCGGCAGCATCACGTTCTCCAGCGCGGTCAGCGAGGGCAGCAGCTGGAAACTCTGGAACACGAAGCCGACCTTCTCGCCGCGCACCCGCGCGCGCCCGTCTTCGTCCATCGTGGAAAGCGCTTCGCCATCGAGCGTCACGCTGCCGTCGCTGGGACTGTCCAGTCCGGCCAGCAACGAAAGCAACGTACTCTTGCCCGAGCCGGAGGCGCCGACGATGGCCACCGTGTCGCCATGGTCTATCCGGAAACCCACGTTCTGCAGGATGGTCAGTTCGCCCGAAGGCAAAGACACGCGCTTGCCCAGAGCGCTGACCTGGAGAGCAGGACGCGCTCCCCGCGATGTACGCTCGGGTCGCGCGGCTTCAGTGCGCAGTTCGGTGGAATCGGCCATGATGGTCCTTGGTGTTTGTCCACCCATGATCGGGAGACGTTATTAAATGTTCTTTAAGAACTTGCGATATGCGGCGGCGCGCGGCCGCGTTCAATGTGCCATAGGTTGGGTGCTGCTGGTTTTCGCCACGCTGGTCCCGGCTTCGTTCGCGCAAACGGCGCCGGCGCAAAGCGCGCGCACCATTCTGGTGATGGGGGATTCGCTTTCGGCCGCCTACGGCCTCAGCGCCGCGCAGGGCTGGGTGGCGTTGACCGCCGACCGGGTGAACAAAACCCAACCCGGCTGGCGCGTGGTCAACGCCAGCATCAGCGGCGAAACCACCGCAGGTGGCGCATCGCGCATCGCCGGCGAGCTGAAACGCAACCGTCCCGCGGTGGTGGTGATCGAACTGGGCGCCAACGACGGCTTGCGCGGCCTTCCTTTGCAGCAGACCCGCAGCAATCTGGAACGCATGATCAAGCTATCGCAGGCCGCCGGCGCCAAGGTGCTGCTGGTCGGCATGCGCATGCCGCCCAACCTGGGACGCGACTACACGCAGGGCTTCGAGCGCACCTTCGGCGAGCTTTCCAAACTGCACAAGACCGCCTTCCTGCCCTTTCTGCTGGAACCCATCGCGCTGGACCGCAGCGCGTTCCAGGCCGACAACCTGCATCCCATCGCCAGCGCGCAGCCGAAGCTGCGCGATCATGTCTGGAAGTCCCTCGCGCCTTTGCTCAAATGAAACGCCGCCGGCAGCTGGGGCAAGCTCCTTCACGCGGGCTTGCCGCAATTCCAACGCCAGTTTCATACAACCCCAACAATGCGTTTGCGATGCTGCGCGCCATCATGATTCCTTAAGTCTCTCAGGAGAACAGCGATGCGTGCTCTATTCATCGGCGGCGTGGTCGACAACAGCGAAATGGATCTGGACGGAAGCCAGCCACCGGTGCACTACCCCGAAAACAGCGGCAGCGGCCGCCCCCGCTACCGGCTGCACCAGGTCGGCCAGCGCAATGACGGCAGCATCGCCTATGCGGTCTACGGCGCGCCCGATCTGGCCGCCCAGGAAGTGGAGCGCGTTGCCGACGAACGCGGCTACGCGCGGCGTTTCGAAGCCAAACCCACTGTCGCCGCGCATTGAGGGAACCGACGCGATGCGCGCGAGCGCATGCGCAGATGCACGATACGGTTCTGGTTTCAAGTGTCGACAGGCATCCCACGATTTTTCCGAATGCTTAACCTTCTATCCGATGCATGACTCTAGGATGGAAAATCGGAACTCCGTGAACACACCTGACCAGAGCACGCCTGACCATGAACTCCCACTACGGTTATGGTTTGGCCACCAAGGCGCGCGCGCTCCCGGGCAAGCATGAACTGCTGGTCGAAGTGCTGGAGGAAGTCACGCGCCTGGTTTTCAACGTGCCCGGCTGCCTGAGCTACGTGGTGAGCACCGTGCCCGACGAGCCCGATGCGGTGTTCATCACCGAATTCTGGGACCACCCCGATTCCCAGCGCTCGGCTTTCGCGATGGCCGGCATCTATGAAGTGGCCTTGCGGTTCCACGCCTTGTCCACCGATATCGAACAACACGAATTGCGGCCCCTGACCAGCTGACTGCGGTAGCGGTGGGCGGCAGCGGTAGTGAATGGGCTGGAAGTAGGACTTTTCCTACGCGACAGAGGGCCATCGCCCTAATGTGATTCACATCACATGAGCTCAGGATGCTTCTGCGGCGCCAGCATCGCCGCAGGAGAATCCGACATGCAGCGCTTGATATTCACTCTCGTGTCCGCGCACAGCGGCTGGCAGCTCTATGAAGGCGACCAGGGCCGGCTATGGTTCGCTTCGCGCAACGACGCTGTGGAAACCGCCGACCTGATGGCGACGTCCCTGCACGAAAACCACGGCATCCCCACCGCGGTGGTCATGGACATGGCCGGCCGCGAGTCGGTGATGCTGGTCTGTCACGGCTGAATGTATGCAGCGACCACCCGATGACCGCACAACTCGTTGATGATTATGGATGAGCTCGCCCATCGACAAGGCAGCTAGGAATATCCGTAAAAAACCCCTGCCCGTGGGCAGGGGTGCTGAATCACGGAGGAAGATCCGCTTCAACCGATGCAGGTTTTCTTGCGCGCGGCACTCTGCACCTAATCCGCGGACGGGCGGCTGACAAGTCTTCCCGTGGAGACCGCACCGTCTGAACCTACACGGGCAAAAGCGTTCCTAAGCAAAGCCTCCGTCTATTCGCGGTTGCCGACTCACTAACAGGTATCCCCTTCCTATTTCCATCGCCAGATAAAAACCCAGCTCATCGCCCTGATGCTTTCCTCGCTCAGTTCGGGATGCCTCCTCTTCATTTCCCCACCGGCCCATTCGGCGGCGGCGGCCAGGGAATGCCTTGACCAATCTGGCTTGATCGCAGCGAACTCACTAAGCATCAGACGCACCTTGCCTTCAAGCACAAGCGCCCGTTCTCCACCGAACTCCTTTTCAATCCGCGCCGCGTCCTCCTTGGGATAGGGCTCAACGCCATATCCCAGGAATTTTACGAGCGCCAGGCCGATGTCAGCCATGGTTATGCACTCAACCTCTTGGACACATCGCTGCGCCGATCCGGAACGAGATTTCGGCGCCGAACTCATCAATGGTGCCCCTCGGGTTTATTGCCCTGGATATGGCGATAGATCTCCTCACGGTGCACGGGCACCTTAAGCGGAGCAGCGATGCCGATCCTCACCTGATTTCCGACCGCATTTAAGACCGTCACGGTAATCGTATCGTCGATGATGATCTCGTCGCCGACGCGCCGGCTCAGGATCAACATGGATTGCAATGCATTTCTCTAGAAGATTGCCGTCTAATTGAAGTCGGTGTCGCTGTATCTATCGGGTTTCTCAACATAAGAAAATCTTGTATCGGATATGCAGGAACCCTCACTTGCGAGCTCCTTCACCCGGTTCTCAGCAGTTGCATTCCCGGAATAGTTGCCTGTCAACTCATCAAACACTTTCGCCAATAGCCAAGCGGCATAACCGGCTTTTTTTCTTGATGACTTTCTAGTCATAGTCCATCCCGGTTCCGCAGCATTTTTCGGGGTCGCCAAGGATGGCATCCTATCGACGAACTCAATGCCTATCCGCATGGATTGACGAACCTAGCGTTCGTGTTTTGAGAACGACGGAGGCTAACGTCGAAAACTCTTGTTGATAATGTGAGCCGGATGACAATGTCTTCGTAGGAAGCAGTGCATCCCCACCGCGGTGGTCATGGACATGGCCGGCCGCGAGTCGGTGATGCTGGTCTGTCACGGCTGAAACACAGACGCGACCGCAAGCCCCGACCGCATCGCGCGGTCGGGTGAAGGCTCAGGCTTTCTGCGGTGCGGGAATGCCGGCCAGTTGACGCAGCGCTTGTTCGAACAGCTCCACCGGCTGTCCGCCCTGCACAAGATGCCGATCGTTGAAGATCACCGACGGCACCGCGCTGATGCCCTGCTCGCGATAGAAGCGCTGCTGCTGGCGCACCGCTTCGGCATATTCGTCGCTGGCCAGAATCTGCCGCGCACGCGCGCCGTCCAGCCCTGCCGATTCGGCCAGGGTGGCCAGCACGTCGGCCGAGGAGACGTTTTCCCCCTCGGTGAAATAGGCGCGCAGCAGCGCGTGCTTGAGCGCCAGCTGCCGCCCTTCGCCCTGGCTTTCGGCCCAATGCAGAAGGCGATGGGCATCGAAGGTGTTGTACACGTGCCGGCGCCGGTCCATGCGGAACTCGAAACCCAGTTCGGCGCCGCGGGCGCGGATGGCTTCGCCGTTGCTTGCCGCCTGTTCGGCGGTGATGCCGTACTTGCGGGTCAGATGCTCCACCGCGTCCTCGCCTTCGGCGGGCATCTGCGGATTGAGTTCGAAGGGCTGGAAGCGCAGCTCGACGTCCAGCTCGCCACCCACGCGCGCGATCGCCGCTTCCAGCGATTTCAGACCCACCGCGCACCAGGGGCAGGCCACATCGGAAACGAAATCGATCTTGACGGGAACGGACATGACCTCTCCACACGCTTCGGACAGCGGCCATGCCGCGATAAACAGCAGATGGGGGCGCTCGACCGCGGGTCAATCCGAGCGCCCACCCTCATGGCTGGAACGGTGCGACATGGCCGCTGCAACGATGGCCGGCGTTTTTACCTGAGTAACGGCGTGCTCCGCGTCATCGACCGGGTACTGACGCCGCAAGCGTCCTCGTCGTCGCTTGCGGCGTCACTCAAGGGGACGGCCACGGCCGTCCCCTTTTCCGGTCCTGTCCACTGAAAACGGGCAAGACGTCCGTTGTCACAAAACTGGCATGACGCGCGCGTAGCTTGCTTGTCACCAGACTGTCTTGAAAACCGGGATCCGCTTTCCAATGCTCGTTCCCACCGCTGAAGCCCCTCCCTTCAACGGCATGCCCTGTCTGGTGTGGGCCTACGCTTTCGATAGCGACGGCAGCGCCCACGGCCTGGAAGTGGAAACGCTGGCCCCCGCGGCACTGGCTGCCGCGCGGGCCAGCCATCCCTGGCTGTGGCTGCATTTCAACACCAGCGACGCGCGCACCGCCCAGGCCATCGCCCAGCTGGAACTGCCCGAAGCGGCCAGCGAGGCGCTGCTCTCGCACGACACCCACGTCAGCCTGCAGCTGGAAGGGAACACGGCGTTCGGGGTTTTCGTCGACTGGCACCACCAGCGCGGCAGCGACCACAGCAAGCAATCGTTCGCGCGCGGCGACAATGAAGTGGGCTGGCTGCATTTCGCGCTCACCGAAGGCCTGATCGTCAGCGCGCGACGGCAGGCGCTGCGTTCGGTGGAACAGGTGCGCCAGCAAGTGCGCAGCGGCGTGCGTTTCGATTCCCCAGCCGAGGCGCTGGAAGCCATCGTCGAACGGTTCGCCGCCTCGGTGGCCCACGCTACCTTGGAGTTGGGCGGGGAACTGGACCATATCGAGGACCGAGTGCTGGCCGACCACATCGGCGAGGAACGCCGCGATCTGGCCTTGCTGCGGCGCCAGGCCGTGCACATGCACCGGCCCTTGACCGCATTGCGGCGGGTGCTGCGCCAGTTCGAGCAGCGCTACGCCGCCACCTCCACCCATGCCCTGCTGCCGGCGGCCACGCGGCTGTCGCAGCGCTTCGACGAACTGGACAGCGACGTGGCCACGCTGCACGAGCGGGCGCGGCTGCTGCAGGACGAAGTAGCCGCCAAACTGGCCGAACAGACCAACCGGCACCTGTTCGTGCTGTCCGTGGTCACCGCGCTGTTGCTGCCGCCCACTTTGGTGGTGGGCGTGTTCGGCATGAACATGGAAAACCTGCCGTTGCTGCAAAGCGCCCATGGGTTCGGCATCGCCATGGGGCTGTGCGTGGTTTCCAGCGTGTTCGTCTATGTGCTGTTGCGCAGGTTCGGGGTGGGCCGCTGACTTTCGCCATCGGCAAACCGTTCGTGGTTCGACAGGCTCACCACGAACGGGAATAAGGTTGCCCTCAGTGGAAATACAGTCGTCGCGTCCCCATATCGCGCCCACGCAGGCCGCTTATGTCTTCGCACGTGGCCAATGCGGTACCGCATAGACTTCGATCCCGACCCAGGAGCCCCCCCATGAGCGCATTCGACCTCACCCCACCCAGCCCCGCCCAGCGCCAGAAGTTGATCGGTGGCCTGAACAGCGAAGAGCGCCGGGTGCTGCTGGAGCATGGGACCGAGGCCGCGTTCTGCGGCGTGTTCCTGGACAACAAGCTGGAGGGCGTCTACACCTGCCGGCTGTGCGGCCTGCCGCTGTTCCGCTCCAGCGCCAAGTTCGACTCCGGCACCGGCTGGCCCAGTTTCTTCAAGCCCTACGACGAGGCGCATGTGAAGACCCTCCGCGACACCAGCTACGGCATGATCCGCACCGAGATCGTCTGCGCGCGTTGCGACAGCCACCTGGGCCACGTTTTCCCGGACGGCCCCCCGCCGACCGGCGAGCGCCACTGCCTCAATTCGGTGTCGCTGAGCTTCACCGAACAAGGGGCGGCGCTGCCCGACCCGCTGCATCGTGGCGGGGCCGAAGCGGGCATCGCGGACTGACTGCATACCGTGCTGCATGAATGCGGCGCAACGGCGACGCAACGGATCCGCCGTCTGCCGCGTATGGAAGACCAAGGAGAGCAGAATCGTGCTGCCGCCCTGTCAAAGGAGCTATCCCCCATGAAAACAACTTCCCTGTTCGCAGGCATCCTGCTGGCGTTGTTCCTTGCCGGCCCGGTGGCCGCCAAATCGCGCAACGTCACCGATCCGGACGCCCCGCGCAGCCTGCCCGCCGAAGGCCCGGTCAGCGTGGACTGGACCGACCCCGCTAAATTTTCCGATATCCGCTACAGCGGCAACCGCTGGGAAGCCCAGCGCGGCAACTGGGTCGAACAGCTGGCCCAGTACCTGCAAAAGAGCGCCGTAAAGAGACTGCCGTCCGGCGAGCAGCTGCAGGTCACCATCACCGACATCAAGCGCGCCGGCCAGTACGAGCCCTGGCATGGGCCCAACCTGCAGGACACGCGCTTCGTACGCGACATCTATCCGCCCCGCATCTCCCTGACCTTCAAGCGCACCGACGCACAAGGCAATGTCATCGATCAGGGCGAACGCAAGCTGGTCGACTCCGCGTTCCTCATGGGCAACAGCATGCTGGGCGACAGCGACCCGCTGCGTTACGAGAAAGGCCTGCTGGACGACTGGCTGCGCCGCGAATTCAAACCGGAAGCCGAGCTCAGCGCACGCTGAGCGCTGCGCCGGCCCCGCGCGATTGCGCGTCGCGCATTGATTGAAAGGAATACGTCGCCGTGCAACGGCGACGTATTCCCGCGCCTGACATCCGCCGGGTCCCAGCCGGTATCCTATCGGGCATGTCCCTGCGCACCGTCTCCGCCACCCGCTATGTCACGCCGTTGCGCGAGGGCGGCTCCATGCCTGCGGTGGTCGAAGCCGACGACGAGGGCATGTACGTGCTCAAGTTCCGCGGCGCCGGCCAGGGCGCCAAGGCGTTGGTGGCCGAGCTGATCGCCGGGGAAATCGCGCGCGCGCTGGATCTGCCCATTCCGGAGATCGTGCTGCTGGAACTGGATCCGGATCTGGCGCGCACCGAGCCGGACTCGGAAATCCAGCACCTGATCCGGGAAAGCGCAGGCTTGAACCTGGCCCTGGACTACCTGCCGGGCGCGGTGAATTTCGATCCGGTGGCCGAGCAGCCCTCGGACGAACTGGCCTCGCGGATCGTCTGGTTCGACGCCTACGTCAGCAACGTCGACCGCACGCCCCGCAACACCAACCTGCTGATGTGGCACCGGCAGCTGCGCCTGATCGATCATGGCGCGGCGCTGTATTTCCACCATGGCTGGGACGGCGGCAGCGCCATTGCCGGCAATCCGTTCAAGCTGATCAAGGACCACGTGCTGTTGCCGTGGGCGGCGGCGTTGCCCGAAGCGGACGCGGCGCTTGCGGCCAGGCTCGGACGTGACGTCCTGCAGGACATCGTGGCGCAGGTGCCGGACGGCTGGCTGCTCAATGCCGATGCCTTCGCCGACCCGGCCACGCAGCGCGCCGCCTATGTCGAGTACCTGGTGAAGCGCCTCGATCAGCGCCAATCTTTCGTGCAGGAGGCGATCCATGCACGCCGATAGCCCCAACCACTACGACTATGCGGTGATCCGGGTCGTGCCGCGGGTGGAGCGCGAGGAATTCGTCAACGTCGGCGTGATCCTCTCCTGCGAAGCCTCGCGCTATCTGGAAGCGCGCATCGAGCTGGATCAGGCCCGCGTGCTGGCGCTGGCGCCCGATCTGGACATGGAGTCGCTGCGCCGGCATCTGGACACCATTCCAACCATCTGCCGCGGCGGCGCGGGTACCGGGCCTATCGGCCTGTTGCCGCAGCGCGCCCGCTTCCATTGGCTCACCGCCAAACGCAGTTCCATCATCCAGACCTCGCCCGTGCACATGGGCAAGTGCGGCGACATGCCGGCGATCATGGAGCACCTGCTGCAGAGCATGGTTCGGCTCGGGCGCTGAAGAACCGCGCCACCGGGCCAGTTCAAGCCGCGTTTGCGCAAGCGTCGAGCGGGCCGCGGGCGGATAGACAGCGCGATGTAAAGAAAATATAGCGCGCCCGTCGCAATCGATTAACGGTTGCGCGCCTACAAAGCGGGACCGGCGGCAATTCCGCTCGTCGGCGACCTGTCACCAGGAGTTTTGTTCATGAACACACGCGCCAACCACGACCCGCAGATCGGCGGCGACGAGGAAGAGTAAGCCTGCACGCCTGCGGCGGAGTCCTGCCTGCGATGCTTGTAAGTCCGCCGAACAAGCGGCCGACGCATCGCAGGCAGCCCGCTCGCCGGGCGGCTAGAACGAGTCGCTGCCTGGCCGCAGTTCTATATTCAGCGCGGCCGCCAACAACCGCATCGCCTCGTCATCGCGGCTCGAGGTGATCCAGCCGCCGTAGTTGTCGCTGCCGGTGTCCCAGGTCCACAAGGTGTAGCCGTGTTCGCGCAGGCGGTCGTAGGCGGTGGACATCAGTTCCGGCACATCGGTGGCGTCCAGGAAATCCTCGTCCGAGGGGTCGCCGCCCCAGTCGATCTCCAGGTTCCAGCGCCGCACCAGCTCGGTGACGCTGTCGATGAAGGATTCCTTGTCCTTCCAGTCGACGAAGAAGCCGGAAGTCCAATCGATAGCCTCTTTCAGCGCCCATACCGGCTCGGCTTCCCCGCCGGCTTCCTGCAGCGCTTCGCGGTAGTGCGAAAACTGGCGCAGGGCGGTTTCCTCGTCGCCGGGGTTGACCAGCAGCAGCACTTGCCAGACCAGCGCTTCGGTAGTCAGTTCTTCGGCCTCGATGCCTTCGTCATCGGGCGGGTCGTCGCCGTAGTCGGCTTCGTTGTCGGGCAGGGTCATGAGCGGCATTGGGCAGCGATGCGGATGCCGATATTGGCCGCTGACGGGGCGCTTGGAAAGCACTTCCTCATCCGACTGCCATCGCGTTGGATGAACTTATCGTTCGCGGATGCCGGGCAATTGTGGAAAACTCGCGGCATGACCGTTTACGTCGACGACGCAGTGACCTGGTGGCGCGGCCAGCGCTGGGCGCACCTGATGGCCGATACGCTGGACGAGCTGCATGCGATGGCCGCACGACTGGGCATGCCGCGGCGCGCGTTCCAGGACAAGCCCAGCGGCGCGCATTACGACGTGACCGTCGAACTGCGCGAACAGGCGCTGGGCCTGGGCGCGGTGGCCATTTCCCGACACACCGACCGCGAACTGGTCCGCGCTGTGATCCGCAACGCAAAGGCTCAAGCCACACAGCCGTAGGGTGGGCCAAGGCCCATCCTACGTCGCTCCTCTTTGCTTCGTTTATCCTGTCGCTCCTGATTTCGACTTCGTTGACCCGCCATCATGTCCGACACGCCTCCCGACCATCTGGCCATCAATCCCGCCAGCCCCTTCCACGACGCGGCCGCCATTGATCGTGGCGTAGGCATCCGTTTCAACGGGGTCGAACGCGACAACGTGGAGGAATACAGCATCAGCGAAGGCTGGATCCGCGTGCAGGTGGGCAAATCGAAGGACCGCCGCGGCAATCCGATGACCATCAAGGTCAAGGGCGAAGTGGTCGCCTACTACCGCGATATCGCTTGAGGCGCCGCCGCGGATCGCACCCAAACCCATGAAAACCAGCAGCATTTCGTTCCACCATCCCTTCGCGTTCTGGTCCGGGTGCCTGTTGGTGCTGGCCGGAGTGCTGGCCCACGCGCCGATGTTCCTGATGGGCCAGCACACCCATTGGCAGATGGTCGGCATGCCGATGAGCACCGAGATGTGGATCGGCATGGCCCTGATTCCGGTGGGCTTGGCGCTGTCCATGTACGGACTGATGCCGCGCATGGAGCAGATGCGCAACACCGCGCAGGGCGCGCGCGACCATCGCTATTTCCATATCGCCGACGGCGTGCCGCTGAACCGGGAACACTGGACGCTGGTGATCGTGCTGATCGTGGCGCTGGCGGTGGACGTGATGAAACCGGCCACGCTCGGCTTCGTGATGCCCGGCATGAGCGCCGAATACGAGATCACCAAAGCCAAGGCCAGCCTGCTGGCTTTGTTCGCGCTGACCGGCACCACCGTGGGTTCGGTGCTATGGGGACGGATGGGCGATCTGTTCGGGCGCCGCGCGGCGATCCTGCTGTCGGCGCTGATGTTCATGGGCACGGCGATCTGCGGGGCCATGCCCAGCTTCAACTGGAACCTGGCGATGTGCTTCCTGATGGGCGCTTCGGCCGGCGGTCTGCTGCCCATCGCCTTCACCCTGATGGCCGAGACCATTCCCGCCGCGCACCGCGGCTGGCTGCTGGTGGCGCTGGGCGGCATCGGCACTTCGGCCGGATACCTGCTGGCCTCGGGCGCGGCCGCGATCCTCGAACCGATGTTCAGCTGGCGCGTGCTGTGGCTGCTGGGCCTGCCGACCGGCGCGCTGATCGTGTTCCTCAACCGCTGGATCCCCGAATCGCCGCGCTTCCTTTCCAACGCGGGCCTGGAGAACGAAGCGCGCGCGGTGTTGAAGAAATTCTCCGGCGCGTCGCCTGCCGCGATAGAGGCGGACGACTCTGCCGATGCGGCCGGCAGCGTGATCGACGAGCAGCATCCGGTGGTGGGCATGCGCCAACTGCTGCGCGGACGCCATGCCAGCATCACCTGGGGGCTGCTGGTCTGCGGCGTGGCGTGGGGATTGGCGAACTTCGGCTTTCTGCTGTGGCTGCCCACCAATCTGGTGGAGCTGGGCGTAGACGCCAAGGGCGCAAGCGCGCTGCTGGCGCGCTCGGCGGTGCTGGCGCTGCCCGGCATCGCTGTGGTGGTGTGGCTGTACCACCGCTGGAGCAGCATCCGCGCGCTGGTGCTGTTCATCGCCTTGACCACGCTGTCGCTGCTGGCGTTCTGCGCGATGAGCTGGATGCAGCTGCAGTCGGCCGCCGCCACCGTCGTGGCCACCGCCGCGTTGCTGATCAGCGTCAGCGGGGTGATCGCGATGCTGATTCCCTATGCGGCGGAAATCTATCCGGTGCATCTGCGCGCGACCGGTTCGGGCGTGGTCGCGGCCAGTTCCAAGTTCGGCGGCATTCTGGGCGCCGGGCTGGGGGTAATGGGGTTCTTCGACAACTTCGTGCTTTCGGCGCTGCTGATCGCGCTGCCGATGGCGGTCTCGGGAGCGATGCTGCTGCGTAGCGGCATCGAGACGCGTGGGCACGGGCTGGAGGATATCCAGCGAGCGCTGACACGCGAGTAGGTCGGGGCTACGCCCCCGACGTACGGGTGGTTTCGGATTTCCGGGCGTCGGGGACGTAGCCCCGACCTACGGAGGCTCAGGACTTCAGCTTCCAACCGGTCCTGAAGATCCACCACACCACCGCCAGGCACAGCGCCAGGAAGCCGAGGATGGCGGCCAGGCTGACACCGACGTTCACGTCGGCCACGCCGTAGAAACTCCAGCGGAATCCGCTGATCAGATACACCACGGGGTTGAACAGGGTGATCTTCTGCCACACCGGCGGCAGCATGCTGATGGAATAGAACGCACCGCCCAGGAAGGTCAGCGGCGTCACCACCATCAGCGGGATCACCTGCAGTTTCTGGAAGTCGTCGGCCCACAGGCCGATGATGAAACCGAACAGGCTGAAGGTCACCGCGGTCAGCAGCAGGAAGCACAGCATCCAGAACGGATGCGCGATTTCGTAAGGAACGAAAATGCGTGCGGTCACCAGAATCAGGATGCCCAGGATCAGCGACTTGCTGGCCGCCGCGCCCACGTAGCCGATCACCACTTCGATGTAGGACACCGGCGCCGACAGCAGTTCGTAGATGGTGCCCGCCCATTTGGGCATGTAGATGCCGAACGAGGCGTTGGAGATGCTTTCGTTCAACAGCGACAGCATGATCAGGCCGGGAATGATGAAGGCGCCGTAGCTGATGCCGTCGATATCGCCCATGCGCGAACCGATGGCCGCGCCGAACACCACGAAGTACAGCGAGGTGGACAGCACCGGCGAGGCGATGGACTGGGTGATGGTGCGGAAGGTGCGCGCCATTTCGAAACGGTAGATGGCGCGGATGGCGTGCCAATTGAGCAGCGTGCTCATGCGCGCGCCTCCTGTTTGCCCGCGTGCACCAGGCTGACGAAGATCTCCTCCAGCGAACTCTCGCTGGAATGCAGGTCCTTGAAGTCGATGCCCAGCTCGCCCAGGCGCTTGAGCAGCGCGGCGATGCCGGTTTCCTCGGTCTGGGTGTCGAAGGTGTAGACCAGCGCGTGGCCTTCGTCGGCGAGTTCCAGCGCAAGTCCGGACAGTTCCTCGGGAAGGCGCTGCAGCGGAGTCTGCAACTGCAAGGTCAGCTGCTTCTTGCCCAACTTGCGCATCAGCACGTGCTTGTCCTCGACCAGGATCAGTTCGCCCTTGCTGATCACGCCGATGCGGTCGGCCATTTCCTCGGCCTCTTCGATGTAGTGCGTGGTCAGGATGATGGTCACCCCGCTCTCGCGCAGGTTGCGCACCATCTGCCACATGTCGCGGCGCAGCTCCACATCGACGCCGGCGGTGGGTTCGTCCAGGAACAGGATAGTCGGTTCGTGCGACAGCGCCTTGGCGATCAGCACCCGGCGCTTCATGCCGCCGGAGAGGGTCATGATCTTGCTGTCCTTCTTGTCCCACAGCGAAAGGTCGCGCAACACCTTTTCCAGGTATTTGGGATTGGGCGGTTTGCCGAACAGGCCGCGGCTGAACTTGACCGTGGCCCACACGGTTTCGAACGCATCGGTGGACAGTTCCTGCGGCACCAGCCCGATCTTGCTGCGCGCGGCGCGGTAGTCGCGCACGATGTCGTGTCCGTCGGCGGTCACGCTGCCGGAGCTGGGATTGACGATGCCGCAGACGATGCTGATCAGCGTGGTCTTGCCGGCGCCGTTGGGGCCCAGCAGGGCCAGGATCTCGCCCTTGCGGATCTCCAGATCCACCGACTTGAGCGCCTGGAAGCCCGAGGCATAGGTCTTGCTTAGCTTGTTGATGGAGATGATGGATTGCACGGCGCTCCCGCATCGGTACGATGAAGTGCGTGAATCCTACCGGAGCCGGGCCAACGCAGCTGTCCCGGATACGGGAATATGAATCCCTGCGCAGGCACAGCTTGACCTCGTGCCGGGCAACCAGTACTTCTGGCAGCCCTTATGTGGAGACCGCCATGCAGCAGTTCCTGGTTCTGATCTACAACGACGAAACCCTGCTGGAAGCGATGTCCGCGGGCGAATTCGACCGCACCATGCACGGCTGCTTCGTCCATGCCGACGAATTGCGCGCGCAAGGCAAGCTGAAGCAATCCATGCAGCTCGAAGCCGCCTCCACGGGCAAGACCGTGCGCATCCGCGGCGGCCGGACCAGCGTCGTCGATGGCCCGTTCGCCGAAACCAAGGAAATCCTAGGCGGCTTCAATCTGATCGAAGCGGCCGACATCGACGAAGCGGTGCGCATCGCCGCCGAATTCCCCTGGGCCGCAACCGGCTGCATAGAAGTGCGGCCGGTACGCGATATGGATGCGGTACGCAGGCGCGTGGGCGCCTGAGTCGGCGGCCGCAACACGGCACCCGCTACCGGCAAGACACTCCGTCCCGCCATGGGCGGCAAAGCCGCTGCAGGCCCTGCTGGGACAACTGGCCAACGCCTTGGCTTGCCGCCGGCCGACGCGACGATCACACCGTCCTGCCGCCTAAAGGCGCATAGTGGGGGCGGAAGTCGCATTTTGCGGCTTACGGCCCGGAAGCATGAGGCTTCCGCCGCCCCGCAGGAGGGGATTGATGAAAGCGAAGAAAACCAGCGGCAAGGGACCGGCCCCCAAGGGACCGCCCGCCGGCAGCGACGGCAATCCGCACAAGCGCCTGGAAAGCGAGCGTATCGCCAGCGACATCGCCGACTACGAGAAATCCGGCGGCAAAGTGGAGAAGCTGGGCGTGACCCGCGTGCTGCAGACCGTGGCGCCGGCGCAGAAAGGCGAAGTGCTCAAATCCGCGCCTGCGGTAAGGCCGCGCGCGCGTTAGCTCTTGCGATGACCGCCATGCGTCCGCATGGCGGCCTGGGGCGGCGACCGGCCGCTGATTACTACGGATCCGCGTACTGCGCTTGGCCGTTGCCGAACGACCAGTTTTCTTTCGCCACCTCCACCAAATTGATGAATACGTCTTCCTTGCGCAGGCCGAGCCGCGCATGCAGGCCGTCGGCGACCGCGCGATAGAAGCTTTTCTTCATTTCCACGCTGCGTCCGGCATTGAGGGTGACCTGGATCAGCACGCATTCGCTGCTGCGCTGGATGCCCAGATAACGCCCATCGATGAACAATGTGTGCGGCTTGTGTTGGACGATGACCTGAAAGCGATCGTCGGCAGGCACATTCAGCGTCGCTCGCATCGCGTCGTAAACGACCTCGCCGAGACCGGCAAGGTAATCGGCGGACTTGCCTTCCAGAAGATCGACTCGTACGAACGGCATGCGGTTCTCCAACGCAAACGCAGACAGGGCGGGCCGTCATCCTCGAGCCTGGACGCGTGCGTGGTCAATCGCCAGCAAAAAAGATCCCCCTGTTCACGCCACGAAAGCGGCCGCCGAGTCCGCACCGGCGAGGATTCGCAACAGGAAAGCCCGTCCCGCGGGGCTTTTCTTATGTGCCGCGCCGTATGTAGGCGAAGTGATGGAAGCCGCACTTCCCCGTAGCGCCCATGGACTCCGGCCATCACATGCGCTCACATGCGCTCCGATAAGCTTCCGGTGCCGTACTGGGCAGGATGTCCACTGTTGAACGACGACACGTCCTCACAATCGCACCGCACCCGGCTCTGGCGGGACCGGATACTCATGGCGTTGCTGATCGGCGCCACGGCCTGGGTGTCTTTGAGCGTCACCCGCTTGCCCGGCGAGGTTTCCGCGGTATGGGTAAGCAGCGGCATCTTCGTCGGCTGGCTGTTGTCGCGACGGACCGAACTCTGGCCAGGCTACATCGGCGCCGGCTTCGCCGCCGAACTGGCGGTGCGGCTGCTGTCCGGCGACGGCGCGGTCTTCGGCTTGGCGCTCAGCGCCTTCAATCTGCTCGAAGTGCTGATCGTCGCCGGCGTGGTCCGGCGGCTGGTTCCGGATGTCGGCAATCCCACGCGTTGGCTCGGCCTGGGGGGCATCGCCACCAGCAGTACGCTGGCGGCCTGCGCCGTCTCCGGCCTGTTGGCCAGCGCAGTGGTGTCGGCCGCTTCCCACACGCCGTTCCTGACCACTTTCCTGATCTGGTATTCGGCGCATGTGGTCGGCATTGTGATCGTGGCGACGCTGACGCTGGTGGCCCATCGCAAAGGAATCGGCCTGAGCGACGTTCCCGGGCAACGCTGGGCTTTCCTGGGCGACATGCTGCTGATCGCCGCGGTATGCGCCGTGGTGTTCTACCAGTCCGCTTATCCGCTGCTGTTCCTGGTCTATCCGCCGTTGCTGTACGGGGTTTTCCGGCATCGCTTCGCCGGCGTCGTGGTCGGCATTTCCTTGCTTGCCATCATCGGCAGTATCGCCACCGCGCTGGGCTACGGGCCGCTGGCCCTGGTGCACGACAGCAGCCTTATCCAGCGCACCATTCTGTTGCAGCTGTTCGTCGGCACCGCCTGCCTGATGAGTTTCCCGGTGGCCCTGGGCATGGCCGAACGCGCCCGGCTGACCGCCCGCGTGCGCGAGAGCGAACAGCGCTACCGGATGCTGGCCGACTATTCGCACGATGTGGTGGTGCGGATGCGCGCCGATGGACAACGGCTCTACGTTTCGCCGTCGGCGCGCGAGATTCTCGGTTGGGAACCGGCCGAACTGCTGCAACCCAACCAGACCCTGGTGCATCCCGACGACCGCGCCGTACAGCAGCAGACGATCGCCGCGGTGCTCGCCTCGGGCCACCCCGTGACCGCGATTTACCGAGTGCGCCATAAGGACGGGCACTATGTTTGGATGGAAGCCGCGGCGCGGCCCATTCCCAGCGCGGAAGGCGATGCGACCGACATCATTTTCGCCGGTCGCGACGTCTCCCAGCGCGTGGCCGCCGAACAGGCGTTGAAGGCGAGCCGCGACGAGCTGGAAGCGCAGGCGCATCTGGACAGCCTGACCGGGCTGGCCAACCGCCGCCAATTCGATGAGCGGCTGGCGCACGCATTGGGGCGGTCGCGACGGCAGGGACTGGCGGTGGCGTTGATGTACATGGACATCGATCATTTCAAGCAGGTCAACGACGGCCACGGGCATGCGGCGGGCGATGAAGTGCTCCGCGTGTTCGGTCAGCGCCTCAGCGCATGCGTACGCTCCGGCGATCTGGTGGCGCGGCTGGGCGGCGACGAGTTCGTGGTGCTGATCGAGGATCTGTCGGCACCGGAAACCGCCGAGGCGATCGCCGGCAAGCTGGTCGAGGCGATGCGCGAAAGCATCGTGGTGGAGGGAACCACCTTGCACGTCACCACCAGCATCGGCATCGCCTATTCGGCGCATCCGGCGGTGGCCAAGACCCTGGCCGCCGCGGCCGACGCGGCTTTGTACGCCGCGAAAAGCGCCGGCCGCAATACCTGGCAATTGCTGCCGACAGACGATCCCGCCAATCGGCGCTGATCGGCGCCCGCGAGGCGCCACAAGGGGGAAAGTGGACTGCACACGGATTTTTCACGGAATCCGGGCATAAGATGGAAACGTCCGATCCTTCTTCGGGGAAGCCGATGACCTCGCCCGCTGCCGCGAAACGGCCGCTCGCCTTTCTGGATGGCGGCGGCGAGATGGGCGAGCGCATGCGGGCCTTCGATTGGGCGTCCACGCCGCTGGGCGCGCCCGAGGCTTGGCCCGCACAGCTGAAGACCGCCGTGCGGCTGCTGCTATCGACCCGCCACCCGATGCTGCTGTGGTGGGGGCCGCAACTGATCCAGCTCTACAACGACGCCTATTCCCATTCGATCGGACCCGAGCGGCACCACGCGCTGGGCCAGCGCGGCCGCGAATGCTGGGAAGAGATCTGGCCCCTCATCGGGCCGCAGATCGAACGAGTGATGCAAGGGCGCGGCGACACCTGGAACGAGAACGAACGGGTGCCGATCACGCGCAACGGCGCGCGCGAAGAAATGTACTGGACCTACAGCTACAGCCCCATCGACGAGCCCGACGCGCCGCACGGCGTGGGCGGCGTGCTGGTGGTGTGCGCGGAAAACAGCGAGCAGACCGCCGCCCAGCGCGAGCATCTGGCCGAACGCGACAAGCTGAAGGAATTGTTCCAGCAAGCGCCAGGCTTCATGGCCCTGCTGCGCGGGCCGCAGCATGTGTTCGAAATGGTCAATCCCGCCTACATGCAGCTGGTCGGCAACCACGACCTGCTGGGCAAGTCGGTGGCCGATGCCCTGCCCGACACGGTCAAACAGGGTTACGTGGACCTGCTGGACGAGGTCTACCGCAACGGCAAGGCCTTCACCACCACCGGCGCGCGTTTCGAGTTCGCCGGCGCCAGCGGACGGCGCGTCGAGCGCTACGTCGACTTCGTCTACCAGCCCATCACCGATGCCGAAGGCGCGGTGACCGGAATCTTCATGGAAGGCTTCGACGTGACCAGCGCGCATTCCGATGCCGAGGCCGTGCGCGAACTCTACGACACCATGGAACAGCGCGTGGCCAATGCGGTGGCCGAGCGCAACATCCTGGCCGATGTGGTGGAATTTTCCGAAACCCACACCATGGCCGTCGACCTGTGCTACTACGTTCTGGCGGTCAACAAATCCTATTCGGAAGAATTCGAGAGTCTCTACGGCCATCGCCTGAAGGTCGGCGACAATCTTCTGGAAATGCTTCAAGGCGATCCCGTGCGCGGCGAACGCATGCGCGGATTCTGGGACCGCGCGATCAGCGGCGAGGATTTCCACGTCTCGGAGACGTTCGGTTCGGTCACCGACGGCACGCGGCACTACGACATGCGTTTCAACGCATTGAAAGACCGCAGCGGCAGGCGCGTCGGCGCGTTCGTCGTGGTCTACGACGTCACCGACCGCGCGGACGAGCAGGCGCGCCTGGCCGAGGCCGAGGCGCGGGTGCGGCAGACTCAAAAGATCGAGGCGATCGGCCAGTTGACCGGCGGCGTGGCGCACGACTTCAACAACCTGTTGATGGTGATCTCCGGCGGGCTGGAGGTCATGGACGAACTGGCGCCGGCGCGCAGGGAAAAAGTGATCGCCGGCATGCGCCAGGCGGTGGAGAAAGGCGCCGGCCTTAGCCGCCAGCTGCTGGCGTTCTCGCGTCGCCAGCCGTTGCGCCCGGAAGCGATCAACCTTGCGCGCAAGATCGGCGGCATGCGCGAGATGCTGGACCGCAGCCTGCGCGGCGACGTGCATGTGGAGGTGGCTTTCGACGGCGGCCTGTGGCCGGTGGAGGTGGACCCGGACCAACTGGAACTGGTGGTGCTGAACCTGGCGGTCAACGCGCGCGATGCGATGCCCGGCGGCGGCACCATCCGCATCGGCGCCCGCAACGCGCCCGCGTTGAACGACGAGGAGCTGTTCGGCGACTACGTGGAGTTGTCCATCGCCGATACCGGCACCGGCATGATGCCCGAAGTGCTGGCGCGCGTGTTCGAGCCTTTCTTCACCACCAAGGAAATCGGAAAAGGCTCAGGACTTGGGTTGGCGCAGGCGCACGGATTCGCGAAAGCCTCGCGCGGCACTGTACGCATCGAGAGCGAGCCGCGCACGGGCACCACGGTCTTCCTGTATCTGCCGCGCACCGACAAATCGCCCCTCGGCGGCGAGGAAGAGAAGGAAGCCGAAGCGCCGCGCAACCAGATACAGGCGCAGGGATCTCTGCTGTTGGTGGAAGACGACGACGAAGTGGCCGCGCTGACCAGCGAGATGCTGGCCACGCTGGGCTACGAAGTGACGCGCGTGGAGAACGCCGACGCCGCGCTGGGAGCGTTGGCCGACGGGAAGCCCTTCGGCGTCGTCTTCTCCGACGTGATGATGCCGGGCCACCTGGACGGCATCGACCTGTCGCAGGAAATCCGCGCGCGCCGCCCCGGACTACCGGTAGTGCTCACCACCGGCCACGTGGAAGCGGCGAAGCAGAAAGCCGAGGCGCTGGGACTTTCGGTGCTGCCCAAGCCCTACCGGCTGCAGGAACTGGAAACGGCGTTGGGCAATGCGCGCAAGCAGGCGCGCGATGCATCGCCGGCTTGACCCAATCCTCTTTAGGAACGACGCCGTCGGTGTCGGGTGTGGGCGAACAAGTAAAAGGCGATGCTCAATCGGTATCGTCATCCCAGCGAAAGCTGGGATGACGTCATGAGGTTTGATATGCCGCCAGAACAGGAGCATCACGGCGACTCGCCTCGCTCCTGCAGTGTTAGCTATTCCGCTTGCCTGACCACCACGCCCTGCTTCATCACCAGCAAGGGTTTTTCGGTGGCGCGGATGTTCTGCAGCACATCGCCCGGGACCGCGACGATATCGGCGAACTTCCCGGCTTCCAGCGTACCGGTTTCCTTGTCGATGCCCAGCAGTTTCGCCGAGCCCTGACTGCTGGTCAGCAGCGCCGCGGACGGCGACATGCCCAGCTCGACCATGTCGCCGAACTCCTGCGCGTTGATGCCGTGCGGATACACCGCCGCATCGGTGCCGAAGGCGATGGGCGTGCCGATCTTCAGCGCGTTCTTGAACATCGCCGAATGCGCAGCGCCGGCCGCACGCGCCTTGGCGCCGATCTTGGGCGGATAGGTGTCGGCCTTGTCCAGCACCCACACCTGGGTCATGCGCGTGGGCACCAGGTACACGCCCTTCTGCTTCATCAGCTGCAGCGTGGGCGTGGTGAGGAAACTGCCGTGCTCGATGGAATCCACACCGGCCTCCACCGCCAGTTTGGCGGCCGCATCGCCGTGGCTGTGCGCGGCGACCTTGCGGTTCCAGTTGTGCGCTTCGCCGATGATCGCGCGCAGTTCCTCGGAGGTGAGTTGCGGCACGTCGACCGGATCTGATTCGGACAGCACGCCGCCCGAGGCGCAGATCTTGATCAGGTCGGCGCCGTACTTCATCTGCAGGCGCGTGGCTTCGCGGCATTGTTCGGGACCGTTGCACACGCCTTGCAGCGGGCCGGACGGCTTCACCCGTTCCGGCGGAAACGGCGAACTGTCGCAGTGGCCGCCGGTGGAGCCGATCGCATGCCCCGCGACCAGCATGCGCGGGCCTTCGGTCAGGCCGGCTTCGATGGCGTTACGCAGCGCCACGTCGACGAAATCGCCCGCGCCCACTTCGCGCGCGGTGGTGACCCCCGCCTTCAGCGTGGCCTTGGCGTTGCTGCCGGCGTGGAAGGACTGTTCCACCGGGAAACGCAGCATGCCTTCGTAGAAACCCTGCGCCCAATTGTCTTCGTGGTCGTAGGAAATATGGGTGTGGGCATCGATGTAGCCCGGGACCAGGGTAGCGTCGCCCAGCTCGATGACCTTCGCCCCGGCCGGAACCTCGGCATTGGCGCCGACGGCGACGATCTTGCTGCCCTGCACCACCACCAGCCCCGGCGAAGTCAGGCTGCCGCTGCGTCCATCGAACAGGTGGGCGGCCTTGAGCACGGTGACCGCGGGCGCGGGCGCTGCGGGTGTCTGCGCGTGGCCGGCGCAAGCCAGCAGCAATCCGGCCGCCAGGCCGCCGAGACGGAGTTTCTTCATTCGCGACTTCCCCCAGACCGGTAAGAACCCGGAGTGTATGACGATTCGCCCCACCGGGATGCGCCGCGCCGCTGCGTTTGCGACGGACAACCCGGTAAGCTGCCGTCACTTGGGAGCGGCAACGGACCTATGAGCGGTTGGCGATGAACCGATATGGCTGGATGGTGGTGCGCGCCTACCTGCCGGCGCTGGCGGCGCTGGCGGCCGCGGTGCTGTGCATGTTGTGGACGTCGCTGTTCGGCGGCGTCTCCAACCTGCATGCGCTGGTGCCGTATGTGAAATGGTTGCCGCCGGTATTTCTGTTGGCGGCCCTGGTTACCGGTTTGATTTCCACGCTGCGGCTCTGGAACTGGAAGAGCGGCAAGGCGCCCCGCTGCGCCGGCTGCGGCGGACCGCTAAGCCGATTGCATCATGGAGCGCAGGGCGATTTCCGCAAATGCCTGGTCTGCGGCGGCAAGCAAACGCAAAGCATATAGATCCGCATTGCAATCGGAGGGGTTCGATGAGGTTTCGGCGGCTGTTTTCCGGCTTGATCGCGTTGTTTTGCTTGCAGGCCGCGCATGCGGCCGTCCCCACCGAGGCGGCGCTGGACGCCGAAGTCGCGCGCGCCATGCAGGCCACACAGGCCAAAGGCCTGGCGATCGCGGTGATCGACGAGGGCAAGGTGATGCGGGTACGCAGCTACGGCGCGCGCAATGCCGCCGGCGACCCGTTGCAGGCGGACACCATCATGTACGGCGCCTCGTTGACCAAGGCCACGTTCGCCTACACCGTGATGCAGCTGGTGGAAGAGAAGAAACTGGACCTGGACAAATCCATCGGCGATTACCTGGCCAAGCCACTGCCGGAATATCCGGACGAGGACGCTTACGCGCCATGGTCCAGCCTGGCCGGCGACGAGCGCTGGCGTGCGATCACCCCACGCATCCTGCTGATGCATAGCGCCGGCTTCGCCAATTTCTATTTCGTCGAACCGGACGAGAAACTGCATTTCCATTTCGCGCCTGGCAGCCGTTACGCTTATTCGGGCGATGGCATGATCCTGCTGCAGTTCGTGATCGAACGCGGGCTGGGCCTGGACCTGGGCGCGGAAATGCAGCGGCGCGTGTTCGACCGGCTCGGCATGGCCGACACCGGCATGACCTGGCGGGCGGACTTCGCCAAGAATCTCGCCGATGGCTGGCGCGAGGACGGCAGCGTCGAGCCGCACGACGAACGCAGCAAGGTACGCGCCGCCGGCTCCATGGATACGACGATCGCCGACATGGCGCGGCTTGCCGCCGGATACATTCGCGGCGAAGGGCTGTCCGCGCAGGGATCGGCGGAACTGATGAAGGCGCAACTGCCCATCACCACCGCCAGCCAGTTCCCCTCGTTGCAGCCAGAACTGCCGGCTGAAAAGCGGCGCAAGGATCTGGCCGCAGGATTGGGCGTGGTCGTGTTCGATGGCCCGCAAGGACCCGGCTTTTTCAAGGGCGGCCACAACGACAGCACCGGCAACACCTGGGTATGCGTGCAACGCGGCCGCCGTTGCGTGGTGATACTGGCCAACGATGTGCGTGCCGAAGCCGCGTTCCCGCGGTTGGTCGAATTCGCGCTGGGCGAGACCGGCGTGCCGTGGACGTGGGAGTACGGCGAGGCGAAGTTCTGGGAACCCGAGTAACGCGATCTCCTGCGAAGACAACGCCATTGCAACCAACTCCGCGTGCATGCGCCACAAGGGCGAGGCTGCGCGGCGTTGGTGTGCGTGCGGGCAGAAGCATCTGTCCAGCGCCTGGGAGCATGGCGCAGACAGCATCTACGACATCGCGCAGGCGCCTGAGCCCCGACATAGGAAGCGGTGCGACTGCTATCAAGCGCGGAACGTCATGGCCGATCTTTCAAGATTGTGCATCCGCGAGGAGCGACGAATTACCTGCGGCGAACGATCGTTAGAAATTCTTCGCCACCAGCGAGATCATGGAGGCTATCTGCTTTCTGAGTTGTAACGGAAGCTTTCTCAAGCCCAGAAGGCACTGCGCCTCGATGTCGTCCTGGGCATAGTCGTCCACTCGCATGGTTTGGGTCCATGCCTGCGGCTCAGGCAACACGGGCCCTCGGCCTGTTCCCAGCCACTCCATGCACACCCCAGTCGCAGAGGCAATGTCAATGAGATGTTGCATAGAGGGGTGCGAACCATCCTTGCGCTCCCATTGGGCCACCGCACTACGCTGGACGCCTACCGCATCAGCGAGCGCCGTTTGTGATGTTCCGGACAAAACACGGGCGTATCTAATCCTTTCCGAGAGCGCGCGCATAGGTCTTCCCCAAGACTTGAACACGATGATGGCTTATGAAAACGATAACCGGATAGCAATAAATGGAGGAATTGGTCCAATCCGTGTGGCAGATCACATTCGAAACGTTAATTCATGGAGGCTATCGTCGAATGAGACATGCCTAGACGCCGGATGTTAGTGATAGCGAGCATTGCGCACTTTTCGCGCTGGGACTATTGGTTGAGCACGCTCATGACCGAGTCGGAACGGCATGAAGCGTTTCCACTACATAAAGCCAAGGGGGCTCTCATGCGTACCAGGAACAAGGTTCTGATTGCAATGGCTATTCTCGTGGGGCTGCCTTCGGCGGCTTTCGGTGTTGGTTTTTTCCGCACCAACACTACGGGCGTAGCGCCAGAGGAAATGCGCGGAGAGCTTGCGAGCAGCATTGTCCAACGCTGGTCCCCTTATGTACAGGAAACCTATGGGGTCTCCGCCGCGGATTGGGAACGGCAGATGACGGCGACCTTCAGCAAAGCGGATATCTCGAACCTCGAGCGCGCAGTGAGCGCGCCCAACTACGATTCGATGACCATGGAATTACTGGGGGGCGGGTACAAGACGCAGAAACTGACCGCAGTGTCCGGCGCTCGTGGGATAGGGACGAAACAGAGCTTCGCTCCGAAAGCACTGGGCACGGCAGGGAGCGATCTGGTTTTCACCCCATTGAACCCGTGCCGGATCATTGATACACGCCTGGCCGGCGGTCCCATCGCCGCAACCGCCACACGCAGCTTCAAGGCGAATACCGCCACGGACTTCACCGCGCAGGGCGGTGCGGCAACCAATTGCGGATTGCCGACGAACGCCTCGGCCATCTCCGTAAAGATCGTTTCCGAATTTCCGGCCGCGACCGGCTACTTCACTGCCTATCCTTTCAACGAAGTTAGGCCGCTCGCATCCTCCCTAAACTACGCTGGCGGCTCAACCACATCCGACCAGTCCACCATACGGCTATGCCGTCCGGGCTGTACGAGCGAATTCAATGTATATAGCGATGCGCAATCCACTTTGATCGTCGATGTGGACGGTTATTACATGGAACCCGAAGCGACCGAGCTCGATTGCACAGTAGTGCAGAATAGCGGCAACTTGGCGCTGCTAGGCGGATTGCAACCCAAATCGGTGGCTTGCCCGACAGGCTATACCGCCACCGGCGGCGGTTGCGGCGGTCCACTCGGCATCAGCGTCAGCAACTCCGAGCCCGATGTGGTCGCAGGACATCCTGTAGGCTGGAAATGCGATCTGGTCGGCTCGCTTCTGAGCGTGATTTCCTATCAAATCAATGCCACATGCTGCCGCACACCTGGCCGCTGAACGACATCTGATACGGATTCCGTCCGATCCCCGGAGCCGGCGATTACGCCGGCTCCTTTTTTCTTTAGTTTTGCAATGCCTGGCAACCCAAGGATCTGGTCGCAGGATTGAGCGTGGTCGTGTTCGACGGCCCGCAGGCGCCGCCCCTACACGCGTTAGTGTGCGCGCAGGCGTACCGGTCAGCCCTTCTTCAGCGGCTGCGCCATGCCCTTGGAGATGGCTTCGTCCATCAGCTGCTTTGCCCGCTGCTCGGCACGCGCATCGGCGGCCTGCATCTTCCTGTCCAGCTCGGCCTGCTGGCGATCCAGTTCCGCCATTGGCGCATCCAGTTCGGCCTGTTGCTTGTCCAGCACAGCCTGCTGGCGGTCCAGTTCCGCCATGCGCGCGTCGGCTTCGCTTTCCCGCATCTGGCGGGTGGCGAGTCGGGTGGCGAGTTCGGCTTGTTTCATGCCGAGCTCGGCCTGCTTGTTGCCGATGGCGGCCTGCTTGTCGCCGATACCACTCTGTCGATTGCCGATTGCCGATTGCGAGTCGCCTAGGCGAGTGACTTCCGCATAGTTGGCACGAAACCGTTCCAACGTTGCGGGATCGCGGACCACATATTCCGCATTGCCCCTGCGGAACCACAGCAGCTCTTCGCCGTTGCGCCGCAGACGCTGCGCTTCGCGCAGATCTTCCATGGAACCGTTCATCACGCTGTTGTTCTCACGCAGTAGTACGTATCCCTCGTTGTTGCCTGCGGACAGATGGAAGGTACCGCGGGTGATCTGTGCGCCGACCGGCGGAGTGGGCGGCCGGGGCGGAGCCGGCAATGCCCGCGGCGCAGGAACCGGGGCGGAGATTGGAGCTGGAGCTGGAGCAGGAATCGGAGCCGGGGCCGGCGCGGAGGGGGCTGGCGGTGCGGGAACCGGCGGCGGCGGCGCGATTTCATCCACCGGATCGACCGCCGCAATCTCGGCGACCGGGGCCGGAGCGGTCGTGGCCGCGACGCGCGGAGTCGGCGCAGCAACCGGCGCAGCCGACGGCTTGGGCGTACGTGCCGCAACCGGCGCCCGTGGCGCGGTCGGGGTTTCGGCCGCGGGCGCCGCGATGATGCGGTAGGGCATCACCCCGAGCACGGCGACGACGCCGAGGATGGCCAGCGCGACGACGCGCGGCGTGGAAGCGGTGTTCTGCAGCATGACGAGCCTCCTCTTGAGGATATGGAAGGTGGGCGAAGCGCTAGCCAAGCCTGCGCTGGGCCGTGGAGCGACGCCCAGGCGGACCAGCAGGCGCCCATAAGCGTGGGCGCAGTGACGGTTGCCGGCGAGCACGGCGGCGTCGCAGGCGGCTTCGCGGGCCAATGCGTATTCGCGCGCGGCCAGGTGCGCGAACGGATGGAAGAAGAACAGATGCTGCGCAGCCGCCGGCAACAGGCCCCACCACAGATCGTTGCGCTGCAGGTGGACCAGTTCATGGGTGAGCGCCATGTCCAATTCGTCGGCGTGCATCGATTGCGGGTGGTCGGCAGGCAGCAGCAACACCGGCCGCCACGGACCGATCAACTGCGGCGAATCGATCGATGCCGACAAACGCAGATGCGGCATGCGGCGCAGGCCGTGCGCTTCGGCCGCCAGTTGCAGGGCATGCAGCAAGGTCCTGTCCTTGCAGGCGTGCGAATCGCGCAACAGGCGCCGCGTGGCCAGATAGCCGCGCAGGGTGCGCGCGATCATGAAGCTCAGACCCAGCACCCACAGCCATGCGAATGCGCTGGACCACGACCAAGCCCATGATACGGGCGCCGTTTCGTAAGATGCTGTTCCGTAAGACGTTGCGCTTGCCGGCGATGAAGCGAGCGCTTCGGCAGGAGCAAGCAAGGTGATCTGCGCGGGCGCGGCGCTGACCTGTTGCGCCACTTCGGCGGGAAGCAGCGGCAGCGCCAACGGGCTGGACCACAGCACACCGACCACCAGTTGCAGGGCTACTAGCCACCACAAGCCGGCGCGGGCGGAGGCCGACAGACGCGGCAGCGATTTGCACAGCGCCCAGACCACAACGACGAACAGCGTGGACTGCACGCTGGCGGCGAGCAGGCGCGGCAACAGGATTTCCGAAACGAATTCCAGGGCCATGACTCAACTCTCCTTGCGCTTGGATTGAAGGGTGGCGACCAGCGCCTCGAGTTCGGCCAGTTCGTTGTCGCTGACTTCGGTGCGCTGCGACATCCACGCCACGAACGGCGATACCGAACCCTGCAGCGTCTTCTCCACAAAGCTGCCGACCGCGTTGCGCACTACGTCGTCCTGCTGGGCGGTGGTGGAATAGCGATACACGCCGCCATCGACTTGCTTGCGCTTGAGATAGGTCTTGGCGCGCAGCCGCTCCATCATGGTCAGCACGGTCGAACGCGCCAGTCCGCGCGGCTCGCCGAAGCTCGTGGCCACCTCGCCTACCGACGCGTCGCCGTGTTCCGCGATGTGCTGCAGCAGGGCCAGTTCCTGATCACCGATAGTCTTGCGACTCATGTCATCCGCCTTGTGACTACATTTGTAGTCATCATGCATATGACTACAAATGTAGTCAACAGGTAGGAAGTCATGGATCGGAGGCCAGGCGATGAGCGGTCGGCCCGGCTTGGTGCACTGCGGCTCGCATGTAATCGTTTTCAACACTAGTATCCGGTGCCACGCGAAGCCCGGCGTCCACGGCTTCATCCCCTGCAATCGACGCGGAAAACCCACGTGACCACCCAATTCCCGAGCCCATCCCCGGCCGCCAGGCTGTCGCGATTCGCCTTGCTGTCGGCGTTGTTCCTGTCTTCTTCGGCCGCCCTGGCCAAGGGCGAGGCCCTGCCCCCGCGCTCGCAGTGGAAGGCCACCGGCTCTTCGCTGCAGGTGCCGGCGCTGGCCGCGTCCCATGCGATCGACGGCGATCCCAAGACCCGTTGGGGCGGGGCCTTCAGCGCCGACCATTGGCTGCAGGTGGATCTGGGCAAGGTCGCCGAAGTCGGCGGCGTGCTGCTGCATTGGGATAGCGGTTTCGCGGTGTCCTACGCCATCCAGACTTCGGTGGACGGCAAGCAGTGGCATGACGCCTACATCAGCAGCGACTCGCGCGGATTCACCGACTACCTGTTCTTCCCGGCCGCCAAGGCGCGCTACGTGCGTCTGGCCAGCCTGCCCAAGACCGCCGACTGGGGCGTGTCGGTCTTCGAGTTCGAGCCGCTTTCGCCCAGCGAAGCGGCGCGCATCGTCAATCTGCCCGGTAAAGACAATGCGCAGGCGCTGTGGAGCGACGCACCGGCGCGCGCGCTGCAGGCCAAGGGCCAGACAGCGGGCACGCGCGAACTGGATATCGCTTTGGGCCGCCCGCTGCCGACCACCGGCCTGGAAGTCTGGTGGAAAGGCCCGCGCAACGGCGCCAAGCTGGAAGGCCGCGATGCTTCCGGCAAGTGGATCGCGCTGGCGGAGGATCCCGGATCGCAGGGCGATCTTTCCAACCTCGCCGCGCGCCAAGTGCATACGCTTACGGCGTTGCGCCTGAGCGCCGGCGAGATCGACGGCGCGGCGCCCATGATCAAGCGCCTGCGTTTGCTGGGCCCGGAACGCACCATGACGCCGACCCGCCGTTATGAAGCGGTGGCGGCGCGCGCGAATTCGCAACTGTTCCCCTCGTCATTGCACCAGCAGCAGGTGTACTGGACCGTGGTCGGCATTCCGGCCGGCATGCAGAAATCCATCTTCGACGAATACGGCAACCTGGAAGCCTACAAGGGCGCGCCGCTGGTGCAGGCCGCGTGGCGCGATGCCTCGGGCCGTGTCGCCGTCTCCGACAACGTCGAGCGCACGCATTCCTTGCGCGACGGCTGGATGCCGATGCCCGCGATGCAATGGGAAGCGCAACCGGGCGTGCAGGTGCGCGTCGAGGCGATGGCGGTGGAACAGAACGGCCAGCCGGTGACGCTCACGCGTTATCGCGTCAGCAACACCGGGCAGCAGCCCATCGAAGGAACGCTCGCATTGGCATTGCGTCCTTTGCAGGTGAACCCGCCGTGGCAGCACGGCGGCGTCTCGCCGATCCGCGAAGTGGCCATCGAAGGCGCCGCCGACCGCACCGACGTGCGCGTCAACGGCCGCGTACTGCTGGCCGCGCTGACGCCCACCGATGCGCGCGGCGCGTCCGCGTTCGGCGCGCATGGCGAAGGCGAAATCACTAGCCACATCGCAGCGGGCACCGTTCCCGATGCGCTGCAGGCCGGCGACCCCGACGGATTGGCCGCGGCGCTGCTCGACTACAAAGTGGAGCTTGCGCCAGGCCAGCACCGCGACGTGGTGCTGGCGTTCCCGCTCGGCACTTCACGCGCGGATGCCAAGACCGAAGCTTTGCCGGAAGCGCCAGCGGTCGATCGCGCGGCGCTGGTCGGCGCCACAGGCGATGCAAGCGCGGGTTTCGACAAGGTCGCCGCACACGTCGCGCAACAATGGCATTCGCGCTTCGGCAAGCTGGGTCTGTCGCTGCCCGACCCTTCGCTGGTGGACATGCTGCGCGCGCAAGGCGCGTACATGCTGCTCAACCAGACCGGACCGGCGATGCAGCCGGGACCGCGCAACTACAACCGTTCCTTCATCCGCGACGGCGCCGCCACCTCATCGATCCTGCTGCGCGTGGGCCAGGCCAAGGTCGCCCGCGATTATCTGAAGTGGTATTCCGACCACGCCGTGCACGAGAACGGGCTGGTGTCGCCGATCCTCAACCAGGACGGCACGGTCAACACCGGCTTCGGCAGCGACATCGAATACGACAGCCAGGGCGAGTTCATCGCGCTGGTGGCCGACACCGCGCGCTACGACGGCGGCGCGTCCAGCGTGCGCGACTACCAGGAAGTGGTGAAGCGCGCGATGAAGTTCATGCAGGAACTGCGCGAACGCACCATGGTGCCCGGCTACCTGGCCGACCAGCCGGCGCCGGAACGTTTCCACGGCATCATCGCGCCGTCGATCAGCCACGAAGGCTATTCCAGCCCCACGCATAGTTACTGGGACGACTACTGGGCGCTCAAGGGCTGGCACGACGGCGCCTGGCTGGCCGAGCAGTGGGGCGATGCTGCAACCGCCAAGTGGGCGCGCGAACAATACGCGGCGCTGCGCGAGTCGGTGGCCGCCTCGATCCGCGCGACCATGAAGTGGAAGGGGTCGGACTTCATTCCGGCCGACGCCGACACCGGCGGCGGCGACCCGACCAGCGTTTCGATCGGGCTCGATCCTGCCGGCCAGCAGGACCTGATGCCGGAACAGGCGCTGAAGCTGACTTTCGAGCGCTATCTCGCCGATGTGCGTTCGCGCGACAAGCCAGGAGCGTTGTACGCGTACACGCCGTACGAGATGCGCAACGTGCTGACCTACATGCACCTGAACCAACCGCAGGAAGCCGACGAACTGCTGATGAACCTGATGCGTCACCGCCGTCCGCTGCCGTGGCAGGTATTGGCCGAGGTGGTGCATTCGCGCCTGCGCTATCCGGGCTACCTGGGCGACATGCCGCACACGTGGATCGGCGCGGAATACGCACGCACCATTTTCGGCATGCTGGCGCACGAGGACGACGACCGCCTGGCGCTGCTGCTCGGCACGCCGCCGTCGTGGGTGGCCGGCGAAGGGCTGAAAGTCGAGGACCTGCCCACAATGTACGGTCCGCTGAACATGAGCGCGCGCCAATCGGACAAGCAGTTGCGGGTGAAGCTGGGATCGGGACTGAGCAAGGACACCGCATTGTCGGTCAGCTGGCCCAACCGCCAGAGGCCCGCGCGCGTGACCATCGATGGCAAGCGAACCGCCGATTACGACGCCAACGGCATCCGCCTGGGCAAGCCGTTCAAGGATCTGATTGCGGAATGGTGAAAGCGCTGCGGGGCCGGACCTGGGATTGTTCGGATCAGCGCGCTGATCCCCGGGTCATGCCGGCTGCAGGCGGCATGAGCGCCCGTATTCGCAAAAAAACGGCCCAGTCCGCAGTGGGCGTCAAAGCGCGGAAAGCATGGTTCCCAGCATCATCCCCAGGCACAGGAAGCATGCGGCTCTCAATGTCTTCATAAAATCACCTTCCTGCCTACCGTCGTATCGTTATCTTCCGCCTGTCCTGTAAGGCGGCCGTGATGCTGCGACCGCCAGGATTGCATGCCTTATTAACGACCTGAACCGGAGAAAGCGGACACCCCGTTTCTGCACGCCGTCCTCACAGCGGCTTGCCGAATATCGGGGCGCGCGTGCAGTCGGCGCATGCGCAGTTCCGGCCCTTCCGAATCCAGCCCTGGAGCCGTGTCATGACAAACCAACCGGACGATGCTGGCCTCGACACCACGCTACTCATTTCCCTGCAGCAGCAACAGCAGGTGCAGTATTGGACGACCCGTCTGGGCGTTTCCCGCAACCAGCTGTTGCAGGCCATCGACGAAGTGGGCGATTCCGCGCCGCAAGTGGAAGCGTGGCTGAAATATCAGCGCCAGCTGGTTACCTGATCCATCGCGCCGTTCTTGAATCGTCATCCCGAACGTAGCCAAGCATCTGCCGCGCTATTCGGGACGACAGGCGGATCGAGCGCAGCCAAGGACCCGTTGTCGCCGACACGGGCGCCCTGCGGTCTCACTGCGTCGCCAGCCACCAGGCTTCGCCCGCCTGCGGTCGCTGCAGATCCAGGCGCTGACCCATCGACGGAGTAGTCAGGTTCACGCCCTTTTCCGCGGCCAAGGCGGAGATGCGGTCGAACGGTTCGTGCCAGGCGTGCATGGCCAGATCGAAAGTGCCGTTGTGCACCGGCATCAGCCACTTTCCCTTCAAGTCCAGGTGCGCCTGCAGGGTCTGCTCCGGTTGCATGTGCACGTGCGGCCATTGCTTGTCGTAGGCGCCGGTTTCCATCAGCGTCACGTCGAACGGACCGAAGCGCTCGCCGATGGCCTTGAAACCGTCGAAATAGCCGGTGTCGCCACTGAAGAACACGCGCAGGTCGTCGTCCACGATCACCCACGAGGCCCACAGCGATTTGTTGGCGTCGAACAGGCCGCGCCCGGAGAAATGCTGCGCCGGCGTGGCCACGAAGCGCACGCCGTCGACCATGGCCGCTTGCCACCAGTCGAACTGCTGCACCTTCTCTGCCGGCACGCCCCATTCGATCAGCGTGTCGCCCACGCCCAGCGGGGCCAGGAAGTATTCGGTCTTGCCGGCGAGCGCGATGACCGCGGCGCGATCCAGATGGTCGTAATGGTTGTGGGACAACAGCACGCCCTTGATCGGCGGCAGATCGGCCAGCGAGATCGGCGGCTGATGGAAGCGCTTGGGACCGGCCCACTGCACCGGCGAGGCGCGGTCGGAGAACACCGGATCGGTCAGCCAGAACTCCCCGCGCAGTTTCAGCAACACGGTGGAATGCCCCAGCCGGAACAGGCTGCGGTCGGGCGCGGCCAGCAGTTCGGCGCGGGTCAGGGTTTGCAGGGGGATGGCGCCGGCCGGCACGGTGTCGCGCGGCTTGTTGGTCAGCACGTTCCAGGCCAGGCGCACGGTCTTCCAGAACCCGGTGGGCGGCGTGGGCACATCGTTCTGGAACTTGCCCTCGTGCAATTGCGGCGAGTCCGGATAAGCGGGCGTGCGGGAGGTGGCATGCAGGACGCAGGCGGTCATGGTCAGGATTCCAAGCAGGATCAGGGAGCGGACGGGGAATTTCATGGGCGGCGGCACGGGGCAGTGACGGCCACTGCTTACACTGCACAGTGTAGTTCCAATATTTCCAAAAGTAAACCACTCAGTGTAAAATGGCCGCATGCGCCCGATTTCCAAGCCTTCCCCCGCCCCGCAGCGCCTGACCGACCGCAAGCGCCAGGCCATCCTGCAGGCGGCCATCGACGAATTCCGGGGCAATGGCTTCGAGGCGACCAGCATGGACCGCATCGCCGCCGCCGCCGGCGTCTCCAAGCGCACCGTCTACAACCACTTCCCCAGCAAGGACGCGCTGTTCGCCGAAATCCTGGTGCAACTGTGGGAAAAGAGCACCGCCCTGATCGACCTGGCCTACCGCCCCGACCGGCCGCTGCGCGAACAGTTGCTGGAATTGCTGCGCCAGAAACTGCGCATGCTGGACGACGCCAACTTCATCGACCTGGCGCGCGTGGCCATCGCCGAAACCATCCATTCGCCCGAACGCGCGCAAAACATGGTGGCGCGAATGGGCAACAAGGAAGAAGGCGTGACCGTGTGGATCCGCGCCGCGCTGGCCGATGGACGGCTGAAGCCGCTCGACCCGGCCTTCGCCGCGCAGCAGATCCAGGGATTGGTGAAAAGCTTCGCCTTCTGGCCGCAGATCACCATGGGCGCGCCGCCGCTGAGCGCGCAGATGCAGGAACAGGTGGCGGCCTCGGCGGTGGACATGTTCCTGGGCCACTACGCCAAAGCCTGACCGCGCTGCTGGCAAGCCATCGCGTCCGGGTGTGCAGTGGAGCCCCATAAAAGCCCCTCTCCCATCGGGAGAGGGGTTGGGGTGAGGGTATGGCGGAGCAGTACAGGCGAACAATCACTTCAGTGACGAAAGCGCAGTGCCCTGACGGCAAGAATTGAATAACGCACTTCTCCGCTGTCTTCCTAGAATGGCGCTACGCGCCCACCTGCCTGGGCGTTATGGAGTCGCCTTGATGGAAACCTCACACACCGGTTTCGGATCTTTGCTGTCGCTCGCCCTGCTGGCCGTAGTAGTCCCGCCTCATGCAGCTGCCCAGACAACAACCACAACCAATGCACCAGCATCGGAACCGCTACGCGACGGCCAACACGATTTCGATTTCGAGATAGGTACTTGGCGTACGCGACTCAAGCGGTTGGTCGATCCGCTGTCGGGCTCCAAGACCTGGGTCGAATACGAAGGCAGCACCGTCGTAAGCAAAGTAATGGATGGCCGCGCCAATCTGGTGGAACTGGATGTGCAGGGCCCTGCAGGCCGCATCGAAGGACTCTCCTTGCGCCTCTACGATCCGAAAGCGCGCCAATGGAGCCTCAATTTCTCCAATATCAAGAGCGGCACGCTGAGTCCGCCTTCGATCGGCAGTTTCAGCGACGGTCGCGGCGAGTTCTATTCGAAGGAGACGCTCGACGGCCGCGAAATCCTGGTGCGCTTCGTCATTTCCGACATCACCGCCGACTCGTGCCATTTCGAGCAGGCTTATTCGGCCGATGGCGGCAAGACCTGGGAGATCAACTGGATCGCTACCGACACCCGTGTGGTCGCGCATTAGATCCAGGAGTTGATGAAGGTTTCGCGTTCAGCAAAGATCCCCCGGCTCAGCTTCGCGGCTTGCTCAAGGCCGCGCCCACCATCTTTGCTGAGCGGCATCCGTTGCCGGTGCTAGGGCATGCTGCCGGGGAATTTAGAAAATTACTTGTCGTTAGTTTGTTTTACAGGACCAACGGTGACTGTCCCATCACTGCATCCATACACGCACCCGGCTGCGCCTGGGCCCGCGCCGCCAACAACAGTTTCACCAGCACCACCACTGCCGCCGCCGCCGCCGCTACCAGTGTTGTTATTTTTCTGCGGGTATGGCTGACCACCCCTCCATCGATTGTCGTCTGATCTTGTGTAGTCCACACAGATGCTATTAGTGCAGATCGTAAATTGATCTCCGTTTCTCCTGTAATAGGGATACCCTTGGGCCGCATACGCATTATCCATCGTTCGGATAAAAGCTATCGTTCCCTCATCCGGCATAGGTGCGCCCAAAGTACAAGACGCGCACTTAAATGGTCCGTAGAAGCCCCTTGTGCCTGTTATTGCGTTTCCTGCAAAAATCACCCCGGTAAACAACAGAGCACCCAGCACTAGCCATGCAAATATACGCATGCGTGAATCTCCTTTTTTATCTTCCACTACGTGAATCTCCTTTTTATTTTCCACAACAACTTGCATAAATCTGCTGCGCCAAGCGTTCAGCTTGCGCCCTGCTACCAGCGGGCACCTTTTCTTTTTGAAGCTGAATCAGACTCTCAGGTATCTTGCTTGGCATAGCCATTTGAGCCGCCCTGTAATATGCATACGCCTGCATCGGATCTTCTTTCGCCATAATTCCTACATCGTAGTTATTAGCGAGTTCCAGCATCGCACTGACGTTTCCACCTGAAGCCAGATCGTGGAGATAACGCGACGAATCGGCCTTGTACTTCTGAATTCTCTCAGGGTCTCGCAGCATGTCAGAACCTGTTCCTATCACCGATTCAACATCAGTGGCATACATAAGCTGTGCTTCTGGCTGACCCGCTTTTGCGGCCAACTCCAGCCACTTACCGCGATCTTTTTGCATTAAATAATCCACGCCCTGACAACCTTCAGCTTTTTCCTTTATGGCTTGCAGTAGACTCTCCTCGCTCTGACCTGCTTTGCGGCGCATTTCAAATTGTTCGGGACCCATGTCGTTGCTCATCGGGTCTCGACACGCATCGAGCTTCAGATATATGGACAAAGCTGCTTCTGCATCCCCCGCTTGCGCCCGCGGCGTTAATTCACGAATAACAGCCAAGGCGTTGTCGCTCGTAACATAGGCGCGTTGTGGAAACGAGTATGCACCTCTGCGCACGCTCTTATTCGATCCCATTTGCCCATCTTCACTAGAGATCTCTGCACTCACTTCTTGCGAGTTAGTGCCAGAGGATTGTGCGGATTTTTGCTTACTGCTCAGCGCGCCACTATCACGCTGAGAATAGAATGCAGCTCCGAGCACAATTAACAACAAGACAGAGACTAGCGCGTATGACTTATTTTTCATTTAGCGTTGATCCTTGGCTCGTGGCCATTCGCAAGAAAACACTTTTTACTTTCCATCCCATCGAGCCTGACCTGATGGACAAATCTAGAATCACTTTTTAAGTTCAACAAAGAAACATTCCACGGTCAATACAAGAAGCAATATTGTCTTGAAATGTTAGTTCTCACACACAATATTTTGTTCTGCGGACACTGCGACTCGTACTTTTTAGTGTGAGGCAAATAACTTTATCGACTGCCCATACTGTCTCGATGATTTCTCCACCAGCCCGCACACTTACCCATGGGCAATGTGAGCGAAGCAAGTTGGATTAAAGTAATGGGCGGCCGCGCCAATCTGGTGGAACTGGATGTGCAGGGCCCTGCAGGCCGCATCGAAGGACTCTCCTTGCGCCTATACGATCCGAAAGCGCGCCAATGGAGCCTCAATTTCTCCAATATCAAGAGCGGCACGCTGAGTCCGCCCTCGATCGGCGGTTTCAGCAACGGTCGCGGCGAGTTCTATTCGAAGGAGACGCTCGACGGCCGCGAAATCCTGGTGCGCTTCGTCATTTCCGACATCACCGCCGACTCCTGCCATTTCGAACAGGCGTACTCGGCCGACGGCGGCAAGACCTGGGAGGTCAACTGGATCGCGACCGATACCCGCGTGATCCCGCGCTAGATCCAGTGATCAGATGTTCGTCAACCTCACCAGGAACATCACAGCAGCCACTGTCGCAAGCAGATTCACGTAGACGAAGCCGATGACCGAATACTTCAGCAAGGTCATGACCCAGCCCTGTCCATAAACACGCTTCTGCATCAGCAGCAGATAGAGCGGCATCCATACCAGCAACAGCACGATGACGGTATTGCACAGGATCGAAAGCCAGTGCGCGTGCGCCGACACCGCGCCGCTCAGGGCCGTGAGCACGAAGATCGCCGTCAACCCCATCAACAGGAATACGTGGCTGTAAAGGGCCACCACCAGGTGCTCCATATACAACCTGCGCTGGAAGAAATAGCTCAGCTTCAACAACAGCGCGAACACCGGCACCAGCACGAACAGCGCCGAAGGCAAAGACCCCATGAAAGCCTGGAAATAGCGGTCGGGCCGGTTCTCCATGAGCTGTATGTTGTCGAGGGCATGGACCGCCTTGCGGGTCAGCCATGCGTTGACGAAATCCGGCAGCCAGCCGATCTTCACGGGATTGGCTTCTGGGTCCCAGGCCTCGTTTTCGACGGAAAACAGTTCTCCCTTGGACCGAGTTGCTTCCGTACCGTCTTTTTGCGCAGTAGAAGCGACATCCGCATTCTTGCCGGACGTCAGCTCCACGATGCGGTTCGCCGCCTCGCCCTGGATCTTCACTTGCGCGGCGATGATCGCGGCATCCACGCCCGGAAATACTCCGCCGCCTTGCTTTCGCCCCTCTTCAAGCTCGCCCAGCATCCGGTCGCGGTTGCGTTCGACTTCCGCCACGGTCTTGCTTTGAATGATGGGAGTGACGTCGACCCCGCCTGGCTCATCGTCGAAATGGATCGCTGCCCTGCCCACGAAAAACGCCAGCAAGCTCATGATCACGAAAATGCGCAGCGGCGGCAGGTAGCGTTGGCGGTGGCCGGCGAGGTATTCCAGGGCGGTGCGGCCGGGCACCAGCAAATCGCGCAGGGTGCGGAATACGCGCCCGTCCAGGTGCCAGAACGACTCGAACACTTCCTCGATCGCGTGACCGGCGTGCCGCACCGGGTTGTGTACCGACTGTCCGCACTGGTGGCAGAACTGGCCCTGCAGCGGCGCGGCGCAGTTCTCGCAATGGGCCGGCGCAGCGTGCCCGGTGGCGTTTTCGGGCACGGTCATATGCGGCGGTTCTCGAGGGAAGTGAGGGCGGGCGCTACGATAACGGTCAGCGGCGCCTGCACGCCAGCATTAGTCGTTGCGCCCCTGCGGCTGCGTCACAAAGTGACGTATCGCCACAGGAAACCGGCATTCGGCGGTATTAGACACTTATATTCAATGACTTAGGAATGGCACTCTAGTTGCGAGGACTGTAAGCAAGCGCCACGGATAAGGCGTGCGTAATCCTTATTCCCGGATCTTTCGATGAACCCCGTACAGACCCGCCGACTTACCCAGGAAATGGCAGACACCTATCAACGCGCGTTGACGGGCGGGCCTTTCTACGCGGCGTCGTGGCTGCTGGTCGGCATCTACGGAGACGCCTTCGCGCGCGCGCCGGCGCTCAGCTGGGGCCTGCTGCTGGCCTTCATCGGACTGACGGTCTGGCGCTTCCTGCATCGTCCGCTGCCTGAGGGCACCGAAGCCCCGCTCATCGCGCGCTGGTTGCGCCTGCACTGGGGCATCGTGCTGCTCACCACCGCGCTGTGGGGAGGATTGTTCTGCTGGGCCACGCTCGATTCCGGGTTCGGGCCGGCACGCATCACCGCGCTGCTGTTCACCCTGGGCCTGGCCACGGCGATAGCGCACGCCTTCAGCATGCGCCGCGGTTTCGCCTTCGCCGGCATCGCCTTGTTGTGCGTGCCGGGACTGTTGCTGCTGTGGATCAATCCCGAAGACCGGCCCAACGGGCTGATGATGGTGATCTACCTGATCTACGTGGTGATCTCGCTGTTGCGCAGCTATGCCGAATACCAGCAGCGGCTGGACCTGGACCAGGAACTGCGCGCCCAGCGCGACCTTTTTTCGCGGCAAAGCCGGATCGATGCGTTGACCGAAGTGGCCAACCGCCGGCAATTCGCCGATGTATTGGAATCGGCGACCGTGCTGGCCAGGCACAACCGCGAACCGCTGAGCCTGCTGCTGCTGGACATCGATCACTTCAAGCAGATCAACGACACCTATGGCCACACCATCGGCGACACCTGCCTGATGGCCATCGCCGCGCGGCTGAAAAGCAATTTCAACGAACCCGGCGATCTGGCTGCGCGAGTAGGCGGCGAGGAATTCGGCGTGATCCTGCAGGGACAGGATCTGGCGACAGCCAGGTTGCGCGCCGAACGCTTCCGCGCCAGCCTGCTCGAGCAGCCCATCGCGCCGGACGGCATCGTGCTGAACGTGACCGCCAGCATCGGCGTCGCGGAGTTCGACCGCAGCCTGCATCAGGACGACGACGCGCTGTATCAGGCGGCCGACAGTGCGGTGTATCGGGCCAAGGCCGGCGGCCGCAACCGGGTCTGCTGCGACGAATCGGTCCTGGCGTCGATCGGGGACGCACTCTGACTCCGTTGGAGAAGACGCCTATCTTTGCAGGCGTCAAGCGGTCAGTCCCCGTTCTCTAGCTCGGGAAAATCATCTGCGACCTGCGGAAACGCCTTCAGCACCGCGCGCAGCATCCGTTCCATTCTTGCTATCCGCGCTTCCAGTTCGTTGATCCGGTCCATCGGAGCGGCTGCGGACGGAATCGTTTCTACGGCCGGGGCCTGCTCGACGAGCTTGGTCCGCCTGCGGCGTATCTCAAGATGCTGGCGGACCAATCGCTGCAGCGCAGGCAAGCGCGGGTCGCCTTCCAGGCACGTGCTTACGTAGTCCCAGACATCAAGACGCGCCCATCGGGCGAACCGCTGGTAGACGGCGTGGAAGTTGCCGTAGGACTTCGGAAGCTGTGGCCAGGTGGAATCGGTTGCGGCGATCCACAGAACCGCTTCGATGAATCTTCGCGTGCTCAGCCCGCCGATGGACTTGGTGGCCAACTGGCCGGGAAGACGGGAAGCCAGGAAATACCACCTGCGGACCGGCAACTGGCCTTCAGGAGGGTCGTCCTGCCTGGAATGCGAGATTCCCGGCGCGACGACGGCATTGGCAGTGTCTCTAGAACGCTGTGCCATCGACTTCCCCAAGCGGATGCTGTCCGGGTAGAACGTGCCGCCAGCGTAGAAGCGGACATATTCCGATGGCGATAGGAATGGAATCGAGCACGGCAATGCGTCCTTACACTGCGGGTAACGGCATTCTACGAGATGTCTAGCGCGCGGCGCCGTCGACGTGCGGACCGCGGCAGCTCCATCTTAGCGGCATTTCCCTCTCCTGCGGCATGCCCTGTCGATTCCGCGCACGCCCGCTCGTCGTTTCCATAACAGGCATGGTCCCCCTTCCATAACGCAGCGAGAAAACGGGTATGGGCAAAATCATCGTGGAACAGATCGTCAGCGCGGACGGCTACGCGGCCGAAGAAGACGGCGGCATAGGCTTCTTCCATCCTGGAAGCGATTTCAGCGGCACCGAACCCGAGCAGATGCGGATGATGGTCACAGTTGGAGCGATCGTCTTCGGTGCGACGACCTACCGCATGTTCGCCGACTATTGGCCCAAGGCCGACGCAACGGTCGAACGCGTCGCCGGCCCGATCAACGCCCTGCCCAAGTTCGTGGTGTCTTCGACCTTGGAAACGGCGCCCTGGGGCGACTACCCCGGGGTGGAAATAATTCACACCGATGGCGTGCAGGCGCTGCGCGAACTGCGCGCGCGCACCGCCGGCGACCTGATCCTGTGGGGCAGCCTGACCTTGTGCGATGCGCTGTTGCGTGCCGGCGAAGTCGACGTGCTGCGCCTGCGGGTGGTGCCGGTGCTGATCGGTCGTGGCCGTTCCTTCGCCCCTGGCGATCTTGGCAAGCGTCAGTTGAGTCTGGTCAAGGCCGAGTCGTATGCCGGCGGGATCGCGGTGCTGGAGTACGCCATCGAGCGGTGAACTCCGCGCTCCAACACTTGCAGCTTTCATCGCCGGATCACGCTTCTGCGCATACCCTCGTGACGTTTCTCACGGTCGGAGAGCGGAATGCCACGCGGAGACAAATCTTCCTATTCGGACAAACAGAAGCGACAGGCCGAACACATCGAGGAAAGCGAGCGCAAGCAGGGGCGCTCGGAAGAAGCCGCCGAGCGGATCGCCTGGGCCACCGTCAACAAGCAGGACGGCGGCGCCAGGGGCAGCGGCCGCAAGACGGCGAAGAAGACCGCAGGCAAGAAATCCACCAGCAAGAAGTAGGGCGGGCACTGCCCGCCAGCTCTTAGCGCGGCTCGAAAAACACGGCAGGCGCACCCACCTTCGTTTGCGGCATGATGCGCGCAGGGGAAGCTATTTCACACCAAGGAGCGTGCCGATGCGCGTATGGATCGTGTTCCACATTCTGATGTTGGCCTCGGCCACGGCCAATGCCGCCGATGTATGCCCAGGCCTGGATCAACAGCGGGCGGCACCGGAGGTCGCCACCCGCATCGCCGCCTACGCCTGCCACGAGCACGCTCTGTGGTATCGGCCCTTCATCGATCGCAACGGCCGCGTCGCCAACAGCGGCATCACCGAAGCCGAAGCGCAACCGTTGCAAGAGGGCCAGACCGAGGCTTGGCGTCGGGTAGCCGGTTATTGGCAGCAAAGCGGGGTATTGCGCCAGGTGGGCCAACTGGCGGGCGCCAGCGAGTGCGAGGGCGCCGCCGGCAGCACCTATCCTTCGCCCGCATGCCGCGGCTTCGTCATCGACAATCCCTGGTCGGCGGCTTTCATTTCCTGGGTGATGCGGAAGGCAGGCGTGCCGGGCTTCCGCGCTTCGGCCAGCCATATCACTTATGTGCGCGACGCTTACCAACGTCCGGAAACCAGCGCCTACCAGTTCGTCGATCCTGCGCATGCCAAACCTTCGGCCGGCGACATGCTCTGTTACGTGCGGAACGGCGACCGCATGTACGGCTACGAAGGTTTGTCCTCGCTGGTGAGCGCGGGCAGCGCGGGTCTGGAGATGCACTGCGAGATCGTGGTGGCGGCCAACCCCAACAACGACAGCACCGCCTACCTGATCAGCGGCAACGTGCAACAGACCGTGATCATGCGGTTGCTGCCCTTGAACCGCAACGGCGAGTTCTGGGGCTTGCCGTACCGCAATGGCGGCGAGTCGCTGTGTGCGCCGGACAACGAGGCGGCCTGCAACTTCAACCGGCAGGACTGGGCGGTGTTGTTGAAGCTCAAACCTGCGGAAGTGCTGGCCCGTCTGCCCGGTGCCGCAAGTCTGGAGCCGGTGACGCCCGAACCCAGCCAAACGCCGACCTGTTGTGTGCAGTGCGTAGTGGGATCTGGCGTAACGAGGTGTCCGCCGAAGCCGGAGCAGTGAGGGTTTCTCAAGCCACGTCGAGCTGTCGCTGCGACCGCGCGAGCGCGTTCGCTATTCCAACGGGAACCACACCTTGAGCTTGCTCACCCTTGCTTCGTATTCCGGTCGATAGGCGCAGTAATCCCTCTCCTTTTTTGTCGCCAGCTGGCCGCATGCCTTGGACGCTTCCTGATCGGCATCCGCACTAAGCGCAGCGGGCCAGGAGCCGTACGCGGGGTTGGGGATGATGAACCAGCGCTTCCCCCACAAGGGCGCCAGCGTGGCTTCGTTCTGCGCATAGGCCGCGTGACCCTCGACGAAGTCCTCCAGGTCGTCGCCGACGAGCATGGCGATACGATGCTTGGCCGCGATCTTCTGGCGTATTTCCTCTTTGGATTTCAGATCGGCGTACATGCCTTTCAAATAGAAAGAGGATCGATCCTTGGCTTTTGGAAAGCCAAGCTTGTCCATGCGCGACATCGTGTCGAGCAATTGCGGACACAGCTCCCGCACTTTCAGCTCGGCCTTGATCCTGTCTATCGGTTCCCGGCACGCCCGGTCGGAAACGTAGTAGATCCTGGCCGCCTTGGAGGCTGCCTTGACGAAATCCACGGCGCCCGCGATCGCCAGCGCTTCTTCGGACTTGACCCATGTTTCCCAGCGCGCGTCTTCATAGAGCTCGCGGTGCTTGATCTGGAATGCCTGGTAGGCGGAGTTGTCCAGCAGGGTTTCGTCAAGATCGAAGATGACCGCCGCAGGACGTTTCGCCCAAGGCGATTTCGCGCCGCACACGCCCTTGCTCTGCTGCAGTTGTCCGGCCTCGGCCGTACCGCATTTGGTCGCGGTCTTCAGTTGCGCTCTAGCGCCTTCGAAAGCCTGCAGGGCCGCGGCCCGGTACTCGGCGCTGTGCTGCATCCACAAGGTGGCGTAGAGGATCTCGCGAGAACGTTGCGCATTGGCTTCGTCTGTTCCGCCGAGATCCTCTACGACTTGACGCTTGGTCTGTGTGTGTTCGCATCCTGCGAGGAGCAAAACCATCACCCAGGTTAGTAATAGCGGTTTCATAAGGATCATCTCCCATCGACCCCCGTAAACTTGCCAACGAGGGAATCCCGCACGAGCGGACACGCCGGATTGCGCCGCTTGTCGGACGCAAAAAGGCTGCGGTACAGGGGTGTCCAGGGAGTGCGCGGGCACCCACCGGCCTCCCGGTCAGGTAGCCTTGTCGCCACCCTCGTTCAGGACCCAGGCGATGCCCCGATTGAAACTGGACCCCATCCGCTCGCGCAATCTGACCAACGATTACGCCAAATGGCTGCTGCAGGAAAAGCGCGAGCGCACCCCGGCCAGCGGCAAATTGTTCGCCAAACGCAACACCGTCGGGGGCCGCCGCTTCCATGGCTTCACCGAGGCCCAGATCTGCACCATCATCGGCGGCGACTACTACGACGAATCGCGTTGACGGGGCATCCGGCCTTCACGTCCCTTCACGCCGCAGCGATACGAATACGGGTAAGAGAACATCGCGATTGGTTTTTTGATGGAATGCGGCCATGAACGCCAAGCATCACCTTCCCCCGGAGCTGGACCCCGCCGTACCCGATGCGACGCTTGAGCCGCCGCATGAAGTGGGAGAGCAACCGGGAAAACGATCCGGCGAGGAGCGCAACGATCCGGAAGTGGAACCCGGTGCCCGGGAAGGAAAGCCCTGAGCGGGCGCGTGGATCATTCTGTTTTTGACTCTCGCGCACCCATCACCAGCAGCCACAGGCAGATTCCGATCTCGCCCAGGGAAGCCGGAAGCCTGACGAAGCCGGCGACGCCGCTTTCCGCATAGCCAGGAAAAAGCACGCGCCCGGTGAAATTGATGAGATAACCGAAACAGCCCAACATCAGCAAGATGCCCAGCGCGCGGGGCAGAATTCCCGACTTGAACACCAGGTACCCGAACGGAAACAGCCACAGGCCCCAGAAAATCTGCGTGACCAGCAAACCATCGTTATAGGCATCGAGCGACAGCATGACCCGGGCCTGCAACTCTTCCGCACCGAAAGCCTGCAGATAATCGGCCCCGCTCAGCAGCGACAAGACATCGAATTTGTCGAGCGTGACGACGAATGCGATGGGGACGCTGACCACGGCGAACGCCACCATCAACACGGCCAGTTGCCTGCCGTAAGGGCTGAGCAACTTGTACAGCGCCAGGGGCAGCAGCAGGAAAGCGATGTAGCACACCAGTCCGGCCACGATGCCGAGCCGGAATAGCGACTCATGCGCGATGAGGTTGCGAACCGTGGCCGCCGCATCGTTGCCCGCGTTGATCTGCGAGGGCACGTAGGCCAGGCTGAAGATGCCGGCCAGCACGACGATCAGGTACAGCAAACCGGCGATCCTCGCGGTGCGCTTGTTCGATTGCATAGCCTGCTCCCCAGTTCTCATGCGCGCGAACGACTGTCATAAGCGCCACGCGCAAAGCCAACGACCCGAAGCTCCCGCCATCCCGCGGTGCCGGGAGCGGCCAGGAAGTCTCGCCCATCCCCATGATCGGATCGAAGTCGCATTGGTCATTGTGACTATGGGCAGGGTAAGGAAACCGTGGCCGCCGTGGCAATCGGCCACCCCTGGACGTGGGCGCATCAGAGGAGTGTTCTCAAGTAAGCGCCGGCGCGGCTGATTCCGGTAGGGCGCCTCATGATCCCGGAATCGCGATTACTTTTGATGCGCCGCCACTTCTTATCGCGTTCCCGGGAGTTAAGATGCATCCGGCGCTCCCACAGCCATCGTTACCCACACAGTACTTGCGTTTGGTTCCCGCCCGCCCTACTCCCTTGCGCGCGCCACCACCCAAACCCGAAGGAGCCCCGTCATGAACGCTCTGCCGCAACTCTGGCTGCCCATCCTGGTCGCAGCGGTCCTGGTGTACATCGCCAGCAGTCTGATCCACATGGTCTTCAAGTGGCACAACAGCGACTACAAGAAGCTGGCCAACGAAGAGGAGGTGCAGGCCGCCCTGCGCAAGGGATCTCCTGCGACCGGCCAGTACGTTTTCCCGCATTGCACGGACATGAAGGCGATGCGCGATCCGGCCGTGGTGCAGAAGTACGTGGACGGCCCGGTGGGCCACCTCACCGTGATCAAGAGCGGCGCGCCGAAGATGGGCGGCATGCTGATCCGGTGGTTCCTGTTCAACCTGGTGGTCGCCATCGCCGTCGGCGCCATCGCGCTGCAGGTCTACGGCCTGCCCGGCAATGCCCACCAGGCCGGGCATCTGGCCGGCGTGGTCACTTTCCTCACCTATGCCGGCGGCCCTGTGCAATCCGGCATCTGGATGGGCAGGCCATGGACCAGCGTGATCAAGGACCTGATCGATGCATTGATCTATGGCGTGGTCAGCGCGTTGGCGTTCTGGTGGTTGTGGCCGGCTTGATCGCCCTCTGCACGCATTGTTAGAAAAAGCGGCCGATGGCCGCTTTTTTGTTCGTCCGACTCCGACTGCGGGCCCTGCCGCCTAGGTGCTTGAAGCTTGCTTGGAAGCGGCGCTGTCGTTGTTGGCCAGGTGCTTCCCCAGCTTGTATCCCGCGCCAGCGATCGCAAGGGCCATCGCCACGGCGAGAAGTCCCATGAAGACTTTTCTGAACATCGGCAGGTTTCTGGAAGCGGCTGACGCAGCATAGAATCCAGCCGTGTTGCCATAAACGAACGTGCCAATGGTAACGCCCCCTATCTGCACCCAGCGCGGGGGCCGCTTGCGCGGGAAGGACCAAGACGATGCCATTGCGAACCATGCTTGCCGCAGCCCTGCTGCTGATCGCCTCGCCAGCGCATGCCAACGATGAGCAGCAGGTGCGTTCCGCCGATGCCCGCTACTGGCAGGCGTACAACGCTTGCGACATACAGGCCATGGGCGAGCTTCTCACCGAGGACGTGGAGTTCTACCACGACAAGACCGGCCTCACCTCGACCAAGGGTGCCGTGCTCGACTCTTTGCGTAAAGGCCCTTGTGCGAACCCGGCCATGCATTTGCGGCGCGAAGCGGTAGCCGACAGCCTGCGCTTCCATCCGCTTGCCGGCGGTTTTGCGCTGCTTTCTGGAACGCACCGCTTTTATGTGCGTGATAACGAAAAACCCGAGCGGTTGGACGGGCAGGCGGAATTCACGAATCTCTGGCAATCGGTCGATGGCCATTGGCGCATGCGGCGCATCTTCAGCTACGCGCACGGCCCAGTGCCGTATACGCCGCCGACCGGACACCTGACCCTGCCGGCCTCTGCGCTGGCGGCTTTTGCGGGCCGCTACCGGGGAGCCAATGTCGGCGACATCGCCGTGACGGTCGATGGCGACGGCCTGAAACTCACCGCGGGAAAACTGGTCGTCAGCCTCCGCGCCGAAACGCCAACGCGATTCTTCGCCCTGGAACGCGACCTGCGTTTCGAGTTCGCCACCGTTCCTGGCAAGCCGGCGTTGAGCGTCTACGAGAACGGCACGGTGGTGGAGACGGCAGCCAGGATCGAGTAGGCGAACCCGAGAAGCGGTTTCTGCTTGAATTAATCGTCGGATGGCCGAACCGCACTCATTCTTCAATTGCCTCGACACCGCGTTGCTTGAGGCTCTCAAGATGATCGTGCATTTCTTTTAGCTGTTCGGCGGAGTGGCCTTTCCAATCCGCAACCTCGCCGGTGATGCGGAACGGATTGCGGGAACGGTAGGACTTCGTAGGATTTCCGGGGAATCTCTTATTCGTCAGGTTCGGATCGTCTTCGATGGCTCCTGTCGGCTCCACGATGTAGATCCTGCCCTGCCCTGCGCCGACGGCCAATTCGGCTCCCCAGATGGCCGCATCCAGCGTGGCGGTCAGGTAGATGAAAGCCGCCTGTTTCCTTTTTCCATAGTTGGAGGCATAGCCCGGTTCGATTAAGTCGCCCACCTTCAGATCGGCTTTTGTGCCGTGGTAGTACGTTTGCGTATCGGTCATCGCGTCACTCCGGTTTTCTGCCCTTCCGACAGGCCGGCAATGCTGCATCACGCAGAGGGGCTTGCCGCAAGCCCCTCTGCGTTGTATAAATTGGTTGTGGGGAGGCGCGCAGCGCCTCCTTTTTTATTTTCGGGCCGATCCAACGCCTTCCGTGCCGCTCTGACCGAGGCCATCTAACGCTCGACGTAGCCGCACTGCGATGCGGCGTCGAATTGAACGAAATGTCAGGCGTCAACCGCCGACCGCAGCGACTTGATAGACGATTTCCAGCTTTCAAAATCGTCGCTTTCCTCCCAAAGCTCTCTGAGCTCGGAGTCAGGCGCCATGATGCGATCAAGCGTGTCTCGTGCCTTGGACAACAGCTCTGGGGATGGTTTGGCAGCAACCGATTTGAGCCATGCGTCGACTTCTTCGGTGTAGGCGTCGGTTTGCGTGCCGCGCCCCAGCGCCTTGGCTAGAACTTCCACGGCAGCGACAGCCTCTACAGCCAAGTCGGAGTCCAAATAGTCCGAGCCATTGTCCAGGACCTCCTGAAGAGCTTGTGCAACAAGAGAGAAGTCCTTCTGCTCCACGAGACCATACGCCCAGTCAGCCGCAGTGTCGTTTCCAAAAGGTTCGTGTGACCAAGTTCCCACGCAGAATCTCCTTTATTCTTGATTGATGCCTGACCTTCGAAGTAGATCGCTCACGGAAGACGCTGCCCGAAGCGGTGGAGCTGCCCGAAGTTTAGCCGTATGTTTGCGCTGAGCCCGATTGGCCTAATTATTGGCCAACGGGCGGCTGCCAAAGCTCTACTTTGTTTCCTTCCGGATCGATGACCCAGGCGAACTTCCCGTACTCGGAATCGTCGATCTTGTCGAGAACGTTGCAGCCTTCTTCGCGCAGAACTTTAACCAGGGCGTGGAGATCCTCCACCCGGTAGTTGACCATGAAAGGTGCTGTGCTGGGCGAAAACTGGTCGCTTTGCGCCGAACCGATGGACCAGATGGTCGTTCCGGCGACCGGCTTACCTTCGCCATCGGCCCAGATGAAAGCCGCACCGCCCCATTCCTGGACATCGATTCCGAGATGCCGCTTGTACCAAGCCTGGAGTGCCGGGGCGTCTTTGGCTTTGAAGAAGATGCCGCCGATGCCAGTGACTCGTTTCATAGAACCTCCATCGTTGGTGGTGATGAGGGAGAACGTGCTTTCTGCAGCCTAACGCCTGACACAGCCGATCCACGAAACGGGTTTGGCTCGAATGAATCGTTGGGCGCCGCTTATTCTCCCCAGCGCCAACGTGGTGGCTCGCCTTTGGCCCGGCACACCGCCACAAGAAGGAAGACAACGCCCCAGATATAGAGTTGGAAGAGTATTGGACGAGCGATCGGGGGGAAAAGAAAAACGCCGGCTACCAATAAAGCGGCCGCAATCCCGTAAACAAACCATCCCTGCCACGCAGTGGGGAGACCCCATCCCCAACCGTAGGTCTTGGCGGGAAACCAGTAATTCTTTTTATCCGACATGGCACTCTCCTGTGACGCTTAACTCCCGACACAGCCGACCCTGCGAAGCAGGCTTGGTTCGAACGAACCGCTAGTCCGCATCCAGCGCGCTGATCATAACGTAGTATCCGTCAGGGTCCCGAAGCGCGAACTCCATGGTTCCGGTGCCGGGGTTCACATGAGGCTCCTCTTCAAACCGGGTCGCGAGCGCGCGAGCCCGAGCCAGGGCGTCGGAGAAATCATCCACGCGGAAGAACAGAAGCAGCCCATTGCCAGGCTGAGCGTGATCGGGGCTCGCCAACGGCGGATGCTCGTGCGCCCCCCATTGGTGCAGGCACAGCAAGACGGTCCCATCCGTGTCGGCAATCTGGCCAAAATACTCATGGGCGGGAGACGTTTCCGGTTGTCCGAATAGCGACTGATACCACTTGAAGCTGCTAGCGACATTGGCAACACCGATGATCGTCCACGTACGCTTCATCGCTTTCTCCTACGGTCCAACGCCTGACATAGCCAGCCCGTGAAGCGGGTTCGGCTTAAATGACTCGTTATATCTCGATCTCACGAACCGATCGGCGTGCACAACTCGACGAGGGTGCCATCGGGACAGCGAACATAGGAAACGACCTGCCCCCAAGGCTTCTCGGCAGGGGCGGACAGCTCGAAAGCGCCTGCGGCAATGGCGCGCTCGTGCGCTGAAGGCACATCCGGAGTGACAAGAGCTACTTCCATACCCAACGGCTTGGCCGAACCATGCGCTTCAATATGCCCTCCCGCGAAATGCGTTCCGGCCAGATCGTGCCGAGCGAATCCCAGGGCGGTCTCCCCCGTTTCAAGCTCGCCGTATTCCCCCGACTCATGCAGAAAACGGCGCTCGATGCCGAATGCCCGGGTAAAGAAGTCTAACGATGCGGCGACATCGGGGACATAGACGATTGTGTAACCGAATTTCACTGGAGCTCCTTTTGAGGTCTAACGCCTGAATTGGGCCGATCTGCGAAGCGGCTTCGGCTGGAATGAAATGTCAGGCGAAGAAGGGATCGATCTCACTCATTCTCGTTCTCGTAGGAACCGGTTCTGACACCCTGGCCAAGCGTTTCCCCTTCTTCAAAATACTCCGAAACGACGCCATGCGCATACTCGTGCCATGAAGAGGCTTCACTCGGAATGTGAACCACCTTAACGGTTCCGAGGTTCTCACCCTCGGCAGGCCTGGCGCGCTCCAGGAAACAGACCTTCGGGAAGAAACGGGTCTCACCCTCTTGAAACCAACCCGCGTCAAGGTCATACGACAGGCCGAACATGAAGTGAGCGCAGATTTCCTGCCTTTCCTCCGAGTCGGAGATGCCGTTCTCTTCTAGAGCAGCATTCAGACGGTGAGTGACCAGAGTCATGAAGGTCATCGCCGCTTCATCGAGCACCTCGATGGTGTGATCGTCATCGTGCTTTATCTCGATTGCCATCGCGGGGCTCCTTAGAGCATTGTTATGAGGCTGGTTCGGCTTGAATGGATTGTTAGGCGCCGTCTGCCGGCAGCACCGATTCAATGGCAATTGCAGTGCCGAAGTTGGGGCCATCCGCAAAGTAACAGCCTATTGCCCCGAGCTCCTCAACGGATAGCGCGATCACCGATTGAACCAACCATTCGTCAAAAGGGAAGGCCGGAACGCCGAATGCAGGCAGATCGAATCGTTGTTCTAACACCTTGAGGCGGGCACTTGGTTCTTGTGCGATAACGGGAACCTCTTTGCTCGCCCATGTCCATTTGAATCCTTTAGCGGAATAAGTGCCTATTCCGAATGCGCGGAACCGATGCAAGGGCGCGCCCTTGTCCGGCCCAAACTCCAAGATTCCAGTGGTGTAGTCGAAGTTCCATCGTTTGTGCTTCCCGATGCCGTATTTGCGCGTGAGTGCGCCGTTCTTGGAGCCGAGCCGCTTACGACAGACCTTGATAAGAGCATCCAGTTCTTCGTCGGACATTGCCATACAGCACCTAACTACGATTAGACCCGAAATGGGGCATGGCACGGATTGTGGGTGTGGCCTGGGAAACCCGTCAATCCAGCGTCTTCATCCCAACCCCAGAAACACCCGCATCCGCACCAGCTCGGCTTCCAACGCACCATTGAATGCCGCCTCGCGCGGCTTTTGGCCGTCGATGTAGTGCAACTGCGGCCGCAGCACGCCTTCGGACACCGACAGATTGCCCCAACCGATCACGCGGTCGCGCCACAACAAAGGCAGCGCGTAGTAGCCCAGCTTGCGTTTGGGGGCGGGCGTGTAGGCCTCGAAACGATAGGCCCAACCCCAGAACAACTGGAAGCGGCGGCGGTCCCAGACCACCGGATCGAACGGCGTAAGCAGACGCACTTGTTCGTCTGGCTTCCAGCGCCGGCTGTCCGCGCGCTCGTCCGCGGGCCACACCCAGTCCACGCCCTCCACCCGCGCGCGCTGCAGGCCTTGCCGCGCACGGGCCAGCGCCGGTTTGCGCGCGGCATCCCATTGCGGTACGCCACGGCCCAGATAGCTCACCAGCTGACCCAGGCTGGCGTCGGGCAACGGCGCGTACTTGCGCACGATCAGTTCGATCAACGCGTCCAGGCGTGCGTCGATAGCGGCCTTGTCCACCGGCGCAGCGTCTTCGCGCACCGCATAGACGCGGGTGCCGCCGTCGCGCCGGGCCACCCGCAGCAGCCCGCGGTAGTGCATGCCGTCCAGCAGCTGGGTGCTGGCGTTGGAGGAACCGCCGAACCAGTTGGTGGTCTTGCCATGGGCGAAGTGGGCATCGACCTCGCGCGGGTGCACCGCCCCGCGCTCGGCGATGTACTCGCGCACCGCCTGCGCCTGCCTCCATCGCGCCGGCGTCCAGCCGGTGCGCGCGGTGCGCGGATGCATCAGCGCGTGGTGCGCGCGCGGCAGGAAGCCGTAGTTGACGAAGAAGTCTTCCTCCAGCGCCAGCCGCGGATAGCGCCGCTCCAGCTCGCCCGCGCGGTAGCCGACGACACGGTGGCGCAAGGTCAGATCCTGCGCACGCGCCGGCGCGCGGATCGGATCGGCCTGCACGAAGCCGAGTTTCCCGATGGCCCGCATCAGCGTGGTCGGCTTGAACAGCGAACGGGCGATGGCGTAACGGCGCAGGTGGTCAAGGGTCAAAGGCATGACGGCAATGATGCACCAGAGTTGCTGAGCAAATGCAACGTTCATGGATCCCCGTTTACACAAGGACGACGAATCTAAGCTTTGGCTTTGGCTTTGGCTCCTGCACCACCACTCCCGTGAGACGCGGCAAGCAGGCCGGGCAAACCCCGCAGGGGCGGCGCACAAGGATGTGCGCCGTTTCCGTAGACACAGGATGTGTCTTACGGAAATTCCCGGCCTGCTTGCGGACCCGGCGGCTTCATCGCCGGGCGCGACGCAGGGCGGCTTTCTTTTGGTTACTTTTCTTTGCCGTTCAAAGAAAAGTGACTCGCGCGTAGCGCGAAACGCTTTTGACTTTGAAGGAAAAGCTAAATAGCTAAGGAGCAAGATCAAGGGCACCCCTCCTCAATCCTCCCCTGCGCTGCGCGCAAGGGAGGAGGCAGAAGCAGGAGCAAAGTCCAGGAACAAGATCAAAATGGATCCCAGCTTACGCTGGGATGACGTCATGATTGTTTTGTTGCTAAGGAGAAAAGGCGCTGGGCCTCCGTCTCGCGGGGGACGACGGATCAGGCTTGGCTTTATTCGCGCGTAACGCCAAATTCTTTGCTCTTCGGGCGTTTATTCCAAGGCGATCGGCAAGTCGCGCCCGTTACTGGCCGTGTTGCCCATGTAGTCGACTGCGGTGATGCGCAGCGTGTAGTCGCCGGCAGGCAGCCCATCCGCCTGCCAAAAGCCGGTAGCCAGTTCTCCGTCGCGCACCGTGTTGCTCACCACGTACTTGAAATGAGTGGCGGCACTGCCGTGCACGGTGATGCCGCTGCCCGGCGCATACGCCACCTTCACCGCGTCCGGATCGGCGGGCATGCGGTTGAATTCGATGTTCATGCGCGGCGTTTCGTAACCCGGCCATGGTGTGCCATCGGCGCGCAGCAGCTGGTAACCGACCGCATACAAGCCCAGCCTGCGCCTGGGCAGGTTGTTGTCCACCTGGTCCCAGGCATCCACCACGATCTGTACGCCCATGCCGCGCGGTACCAGCACCCGGCCATCGGTACGTTTTGGCAATGTCTGGTCGCTGCCGTCGAGTAGTTCAATGCCGTCGATACGCGGGGCGTAATGGTCGGCATAGCCGGTGAAATCCAGCGCCACCGCATTGCGCTCGAAACCGCTCGCACCCACGCTGAGATGCACGTGCGCCATGCGGTTGATGGTGCCCAGCACTTCGCCCGCCTTGAAGCGCGTGCCGCGCCGCACGCGCATGCGTTCGGGTTCACCGGCTTCATCGCCCAGCAGCTGGAAGCGCGAGGGATCGCTTACCGCATCGCGCGCATCGCGCCCTACCCGCATGTGGATGTAGCTCAAGCCGTCGATCGCCATGCCTTCGCCCAGTTCGCCCAGCCCCCAGGCGCCGGACGGGCTGCTGACCTTGCCGTCGGCGATCGCCAGCACCTGTGCGCCGACGTCGCCGCGGATGTCCAGCCCGCCGTGCAGATGATCGCGGCTTTCGTTGTCGTAGTTGCCGCGCACTTCGCCCAGCGTGCCGACCACTTCGTGCCAACCGTCCTGCGGATGCAACGGCCAGCGCCCACCGGTGGCGGGCAGCGGATCGTTCGGCGCAGGGCCCACCGCGCCCAGTGTCGGCATGGCCGCGGCGGTCGCTGCGTCTACCGGTGCGATGCGGTGAAGACGCCGACCGCCGGCGTCGGCGACCCACAGCGCGCCCTTGGCATCCAGTGCCAGCCCCGCTGGACGCGACAGCCGTTGCGCCTGAGTGGCGCCGGTCAACACCTGCGGCCGGCCGTCGCGGGAAAGCTGGATCACCCTTCCCCATGACATTTCGCCCACATAAAGCATGCCGTCATGGGTCAATGCCAGGCTCATCGGCCGGTGCAGCGCACGCACCGCCTCATCCTGTCCGGCGTAATAGGGCGTTGTCACCGTACCGTCCGGCGCGACACGGCGAATGGCGTTGTTGCGGGTGTCGGCGACCCAGACGATGCCTTGCGTATCCACCGCCAACGCGGTGGGCGTATCGAAGCGGGCCGCGGCACCCACGCCGTCCAGGTTGCCCGGCCGGTCGCCGCCGGCCAGGGTGCTGACCTGTCCTTGAGTGTCTATCTTGCAGATGCGGTCGTTGTAGGTGTCGGCGACATAGACATTGCCGTGCGCATCCACCGCCACGCCGATGGGACCATTGAACTGCGCCTGGGTTCGCGCGCCATCGCCGAACCCCGCCACGCCGGTGCCGGCCACGGTGCTGACCCTGCCCAGCGGCGTGATCTTGCGGATGGCGTGGTTGCCGGTGTCGGCGACATACAGATTGCCGGCAGCATCCAGCGCCAAACCGGAAGGCGTATTCAAGCGTGCTGCGGTGCCGTCGCCATCGGCAAAGCCTTCGCTGAAGCCGGCCAAGGTAGTGACCGTGCCGTCGGCGCCGATCCTGCGAATCCGATTGTTGTCGCCGGCATCGGCCACGTACAGCGTGCCGTCCGGCGCTACCGCCACGCCATACGGATCGTCGAAGCGCGCCCGCGCGACCGGCCCGTTGCGCATCCCGCGCACGCCATCGCCCGCTGCCAGCCGCAACTGCGCCGTCCAGCCGAACGGCGTGGACGCGGGCGTGGGGGAATCCGGAGTTTTCGGCGCGAAAAAGAACGTGGCGGCCAACGCGACGGCAATCAAAACCACCGCGGCCCACAGCCAGGGTTTACGGCTCATGCGGTCCTGCAGGTAGGGAGCGAGGACGCACCATAGTCAATTGCAAGGAGGGTGGGAAGGCAATGCGGGTTTGGATCTGCTTGGGTAGAAGGGCTACTCGTTCGTTGCAATGAGCGACGGAGTGTTTTCTCCCCCTTTGCAAAAGGGGGATTAAGGGGGATTTGCTTTTTACCCAAAGCAAGATCAAGAGCAAATCCCCCGTAGCCCCCTTTTGCAAAGGGGGCGAAGCAGGGCAGCGCACAGCTTGCTGAGCGAATCAGGCTTCTTTGGCCTTACCCGCTACTCCCAGCGTGCGCCTGAACAAAGCCACCGTCCGCCCCCAAGCTTCGGCAGCGGCCGCCTTGTCGTAGCGCGGCGTGGTGTCGTTGTTGAAGCCATGTTGCGTGCCCGGCGGCTGCAGCAGCGTGTAGCGCACGCCAGCTACCTTGAGCGCCTTTTCGTATTCCGGCCAGGCCGCGTTGACGCGTTCGTCCTCGGCGGCCAGCACCACCAGCAGTTCGGCCTTGATCGCGGCCACCTCTTCGGTTTTCGGCGCGCCGCCGTAGAAGGGCGCCGCCGCGGCCAGGTTGGGCAGACGCGTGGCCAGGAAATTGGCGATGGCGCCGCCATAGCAGAAACCCACCACGCCGAGCTTGCCGTTGCCGCCTTCCAGCGTGGACAGCATGCCGGCAGCGGCGATGAAATCGGCGCGCGATTTTTCCTGCTCGAGTTTGGCGAACAACGCCCGCGCCGCGTCCTCGTCGCCGGGATAGCCGCCGAGCGGGAACAACGCGTCGGGCGCGAAGGCGATGAATCCTTCCAGCGCAAGGCGACGCGCGATGTCCTCGATGTGCGGGTTCAAGCCGCGATTCTCATGCACCACCAACACCACCGGCAGCGGGCCCTTTGCCTTCGCCGGCTTCGCCAGGTAACCGCGGCCTTTGCCGTAGCCCTGCGGAGAATCGAATTCCCGGTAGCCGGCCGACAGCCGCGCATCATCGGGCGACACCTGTTGCGCGGCGGCGAACTGCGGACTGAGCGCGGCCAGCAACCCCGCCGCGCCGCCGGCGCCCACGGCGAACCGCGTGGCGCCGCGCAGGAATCCGCGCCGGTCGATAAGGCCATGCACGTATTGGTCGAACAGGCGCAGTACCGCCGGATCGAAATCATGAAGAGTGGAACGAGGAGGTTTTGCCATGACGGACTCCTACTCCTGCCGGGTTAATGCGGGATTACAGTTTCGCAGCCGCGACCGGCTTGAGCAGATCCAGCACCGCCACGGTCATCGCCTCGGTGCCCAGGCGCACCGAAGGTTCGGGGTCGATCTTGAACAACGGCGAGTGGTGTCCGGAGACCTGCGGCCCCCCGGCCTTGGCGGCGTCGAAGGCTTGTTGCGGAGTGCCACCGACGTTGAAATAGAAACCCGGCACGCCGAGTTCCGGCTGTACGAAATACGCGAAGTCTTCGGCGCCCATGCCGCTGCGCGGCGGCGATTTCAGAACCGCAGCGCCGAAGGCCTGGGTGAAGGCCGTGCGCATGCGCGCGGTGAGCGCGGCATCGTTGAGGGTGGCGGGCGTCGATTCGACCGACAGCTTCACTTCCGGCAGTTTGTCTTCGGGCAAACCGTTCATGCGGCCTACGTTCTGCGCGATCCGCTTGATGCCGTCCAACAGCACTTTGCGCACCGCCTCGTCGTCGGTGCGCACGGTCAGCTGCAGGTCCGCGCGGTCGGAGATGATGTTGTGCTTGGAACCGGCATGGAACGCGCCCACCGTCACTACGCCCGGCGACAGCGGCGATATCTCGCGGCTGATCAGGGTCTGCAAGGCCAGCACGATTTCCGCGCCCATCACGATCGGGTCCTTGCCCTGGTGCGGATACGCGCCATGCGCACCGACGCCATGGATAACCATGTCGATGCTGTCCGAGGACGAGCCGACGATGCCCGGATCGGCGACGATCGTACCCGTCGGCGACTCGGCGTCGACATGGAAAGCCAATGCGTAATCGGGCTTGGGGAAGCGCGTGTACAGGCCGTCTTCCAGCATCAACCGCGCGCCGCCGATGCGCTCTTCCGCCGGCTGCGCGACGAATACCACCGTGCCGCGCCACGCGTCCTTCATCGCCGCCAGGCGGGTGGCGGTTCCGATCAGCGAGGTGATATGCACGTCGTGGCCGCAGGCATGCATGACCGGCGACTCCCGCCCGTCGATGCCGGTCTGCACGACGGTCGAGGCATTGGCCAGACCGCTGGCCTCCTTGAGCGGAAGCCCATCCATGTCCGCGCGGACCAGCACGGTGGGGCCGGCGCCGTTCTTCATCACGCCCACCACGCCGGTGCCGCCCACTTTCTCGGTGACTTCGATGCCCGGGATGGCGCGCAGCTCCTTCGCCATCCGCGCAGCCGTTGCGGTTTCCTTGTAGGACAACTCGGGATGGCGGTGGAACCAGTCGAACAATGCTCCAAGCCGCTGGTCGTAATCGGACTTCACCGCCGGTGCGAAATCGGGCGCGGCCATGGCCGGAGAGGCAGCGAGTGCAGCGAAGCACAGCAGGAGACTGGAGCGCATGGCGGGTTCCCTGAGGTAGGCAGAGGGAGTGTAGGCGGATGATCCGACGCAGGCGAGCCGAAGACGCCGATTGGTGAAGCAATCGGCATTTCGCAGCCCACAAAAAGAAGCAGTGAAGATGCTTGCCCAGGAAACGCTAGGGGCCTCTACGTGGTTGCGGCGGCCGATCGGTCGCCACGGAAATGCGTTGCAGGCGAGCGCGCCGAAGGTTGGCGGCCACCTTGCCCCGAGTGACGGCCTGCGCCTGCGCCGACTGGGTGCCGCGCAGCGGCGGGCCACAGTCGGTCATGGTGCGCATGGCCGGTGGAACTATCAGGGAATTGGCCGGTGCGGTGAAGATGTCGGTGCGGTTGCCGGTGTTGGCGTTGTTGGCCTTGGCGAAGAACGGCACGAACACGCCGGCGCGGCTGGACAGGCCCTGGTAGTCGCCCAGGAAATAGCCGCCATCGAAGGGCGAGGTGGTGCGCGGCGCCATCGCCAGATCGAAAGGATCGGCGATGCGGGTTTCGTTCCAGCTATCGCCGCCATTGGAGGAATACGCCAACCAGGTGTCGGTGAGCAGCGTGGCCGCCGCGCCATCGCTGCGGAAGTCGTAATAGCTCACCCCGATCACGCCATCGCGGCGCACATGCACGGCCGGGTTGAACGCGGCCACGCCCGCGGCGGTGCTCACCCGCGTGGGCGGCAGCCATTGCGCGCCGCCGTCGCTGGAATAGGACATGACGATGGCATCGCGCACGCCGCCGTCGAAGCGGCTGTCCTGCCAGACCACGTAGACCTTGCCGATGGGCGAGACCGCGATGGAGGGAATGATGGACTGGTCGCGTACCGGATTGCCGGTGGAAGGATCGCGCGTACCCACCGATTGCAGGCTCGCCACCACGCTGGGCGCGGTCCAGCTGGCGCCCTTGTCGAACGAACGCACCACCGCGATGCGCGCGCTTTCCGGGTTTCCGTTCACCGCGTAATCGATCTGCACGAACATCGTCACCAGGGCGCCGTCCGGCAGCACCACCAGCACGTTGCTGATGGTCTGGCTGTGCGGGCCCGGATCGTAGATGGGACGCGCCGGCAGCCAACTGGCGCCGCCGTCCACGCTGCGCGCCAGATAAGTGGGCCCGCCGTTGTCCCCGGCCACCAGCCGGTCCCACACCGCATACACGCGCAGCGGATCGGCCGGATCGACGACGATGGCGTCCTTGTCGTTGAAGAAGCCCGGGCCGTCGCTGATCAGCGCGATGGGATTGCTCCAGGTGCGGCCGTCGTCCAGCGAACGGCTGGCGACGATGGCGTTGCGCGAACCGGTCTGGAAGATCGCTCCACTGCTGGCCAGCCCCACCGCATGCACCACGCCGTTGCCGCCGTAGGCTACCCACGGATTGGACACGCGCGAGAAGTTGCCGCCATTGGCGGCCGTGCCGCCGCCGCAGCGCGAAAACGGAATCGGCCGCCGCGTCCAGGTCTGCCCGCCATCGACCGTGGTGGCGCTCATCACGCCACGCGAGGAGCCATTCGACCAACGGTCCTGCTGCCACACCCCGACCATGCGCTGGGAATCGGTGGGATGGATGGCCAGATAGGGTTCCACTTCGGCATTGACGTAGTTGGTGCCGGCCTGGGCCTCGCCTTCGCAGCCGACGCCGAAGGGAGAGGCGGCCGAAGCCAGGTACAGCGGGTCGGCCACCGCGGCGGCCATCACCGGGGCGCGTGCTGTCAGTGTGGTTGCCGGCACCGCCAGGTTCGCAGTCTGTGTGCGGGACGCGGGCGCCACCTCGGCCGCAGGCTGGCAGGCGGCCAGCGACATCGCCGCCAGCAGTGCGGTTGCGCGTGCGATTCCGTGCATGGGCGTCCCCTCCGGCTCTGCAATGTTTAGCACGCTAGCGCAGCGCGGGCCGTGGCGGGGAGTTGCACGCTTTGCGTACATTGGCGACAGCCAGCCGCGGCTAGGTGTGCCGGCCGTGTGGGAAGGTGGCCAAGGCGATGCACAGGCGGCCTGTGCTAACCGCCTCTCTAAATTGGCTATAAATAGTACTTAATAGAACAACATTGGCCGTTTATGAACCAGCGCACTTGACAACAGGTAATACCATCCCTACATTTGGCTATAAATAATACCCAATGGCCGAATATGGCCTATTTATGAGTAACCCATGTCGAAACCTGCCAGCCGAACCTACTCCCGTTATGGTCAGGAAGCCGTAAGGCTGCTGAGCCTGACCATTCGCCAAGCCCGTATCGAACGCCGGCTCACGCTTGATGAGTTGGCCGAGCGTGCGGGGGTGTCGCGCGGCCTGGTCCAGCGTGTGGAGCGGGGAGACATGGGCTGCGCCATTGGCGCGGTTTTCGAGATGGCCGCTATCGTAGGCGTGCAATTGTTCGGCGCCGACCAGGGCTTGCTGACCATGCATGTCGCTGCCGCCGAAAAAAACCTGGTCCTGTTGCCGCAATCGTCGCGTCCGCTTTCGAAGAAGGTAAAGGATGACTTCTAAGACGCCAGAAGAAGCGTTCGTGTGGGTTTGGCTTCCCGGCACCGTTGCGCCGGTAGTGGCGGGACGGCTGGTGCCCGATGGCGAGCGGCTGATTTTCAACTACGGCCGAAGCTATCTCGATCGCGACGATTCGATCCCGCTGTATTTGCCCGAATTACCCATGAAAGCCGGTGCGATTGCTCCGATGACCGGCCTGACTATCGCCGGCTGCATCCGCGACGCCGCGCCGGACGCTTGGGGGCGGCGGGTAATCCTCAACCACCGTTACGGCAAAGAAGCGAAAAGCATGGATACGGCACGCCTGGACGAGCTGTCCTATCTGCTCGAATCGGGATCGGACCGCATCGGCGGCCTCGACTTCCAAACCTCGGCCACCGACTACGCGCCGCGAGCCACCCAACAGGCGACGCTAGCCGAGCTGTTGGATGCCGCCGCCAGGGTGGAAGCGGGAACTCCCCTCACTCCTGAACTCGACCAGGCGATCCATCATGGCAGTTCGCTCGGCGGTGCCCGCCCCAAGGCGATGATCGAGGCCGACCAATACAAGTGGATCGCCAAATTCTCCTCAAGCGCCGATACCTACAGCGTCGTCAAAAGCGAGTACATCGCGATGCGGTTGGCGGCCCTGGCGGGCTTGGACGCAGCGCCGGTGCGACTGGCGCGCAGCGCAGGCAAGGATGTCTTGCTGATTCGCCGGTTCGACCGCCAAAGAGCGCCGGACGGCTATCGCCGCAGGATCCTCGTCTCGGCCCTGACGATGCTTGGGCTGGACGAAATGATGGCTCGTTATGCCAGCTACCAGGATCTGGCCGAAATCGTACGCCACCGCTTTGCCCAACCCAGGGCGACGTTGCGGGAACTGTATGGTCGGCTGGTCTTCAATGTCCTATGCGGCAACACGGACGACCACGCCCGCAACCACGCCGCGTTCTGGGACGGGGAGACGCTTGTCCTCACACCCGCCTACGACATCTGTCCGCAGGCGCGTGCCGGCAATGAAGCCGGCCAGGCGATGCTGATTACGGGCCAGCAACGCAACAGCAATCTCTCTCTCTGCCTCAAGGCTTCCGCTCATTTCCTGTTGAGCGAGAAGGAAGCGCTCGCCCTGATCAACCACCAGTTGGCTATCGTCCACGAACACTTCGAAAGCGTTTGCGACGAAGCGGATTTGAACGACGTCGATCGCAACCTGTTGCAGCGGCGGCAGTTTCTCAACCCCTCCATCTTCGACGGGTCGCCGGCCGCCTTGCAGCCGCGGGCGTTCTAGGGAACCTCCGAACAATTCGAATGCCATCCCGGGCGTAGCGAGGGATGACAGGACAAGGGTTGTTCAGATCTTCCCCTAACCAGAAACCCCGTACGGACTCACCCGCCTGTGCCGTGCAGTACGGCGTGGCGGAAAGCCCATGCGTAGTTGTTGCCGGGCATGACCGGCAGCAGGTTGCGGTAGGCGCGGAAGCGCTCTTCGTTGCTGGGCGCATCGGGCGTGCTGTGGCGCGCGGGATGCTGCAGCGAAAGAAAGGCCAGCGGCCCCAGCGTGGCCTGACGGATTGCGATGCCGTTGTTGTCGTTCATGGCGCATGCCTCTTGGGAAAGCAGGCATGCCCGCGGGCTTGCCTGCGGCCGAATTCCCCGACAACCCACGCCGACGATGCGCTGAAGAACCCGCAGGCGGCCGGGGCGCTTACTCCCTTCTCCGCCGGATGCGTGAGGCGTGCCCCCTGTTGCCACCGCCTGCCAGCCGCATCCGGCGCCTTCATAACCATAAACGGATGCTTCTGCGGGAGGCGGCCACGGCGCCATTGCGGCAACAGAGGGTTCGCGCCGCCAAGTCGCCGGCCGGCTTCTCCGTGCCGCAAGAGGTCTATGACGCGATGGAAGAAGGCCAGGCGGAGCGAGTCGCCTATGCCCCGCTCAGCCGAATTTAAAACCGAGACCTGCGTCTACCCGGCCACCGGCAAGAAACGCGGCAAGACCGAAACCATGCTCACCACACCGGACGCTCCGCCATCGGCGCATTGAAAGGTCGGGAGCACGGCGGGCCAGGTCACGTATCGTCCCTGGTGGACGAGGTGGGTCCGTTGGTTTTCACGGAGGTTATGCCGACCTCGCGAGCCGCTGGCGATGAATACGTTTCGCTTGTGCCAATCACCTGCCCGTTGCTGCTTTTCAGGTTGAACATTGCGCTTCCGTTGCTCGCGTCCTTTCTCTCGTATCTGACGTCGTACGGAGAGTTTTCCTTGACGGATTGAATGCCTCCAAGCGCGTTGGCCTTGGTTGTGTATCGCTCGCTGAACAGAATTACTTTTCCGTTCTCGGCCACGAGTGTGAAGTGGAATTGCGTACCCGAATTCTTCAGCACGTAAGTACCCATAGCTCGCCTCTCCCGGTTAGTTACCAAGCGCCCCCGGGATTCGGCAATGCATAGGCCTATCGCTGAGGCAGATGCAGGATCTGTCCTGCCAATATGACTCTAGGCACATATCCAAGGCCATTCAATGTAAATAGTTCACAGGTATTCGATACCAAGCGGCATCTTGCCCTGCGGATTCGAGCGCGGCAGGCTAGGTTGGCTTCATCAACCCAGTATCTCGTGGTCGCAGACTAAAAGAGCTGGGTTGGTAAAACCAAACCAGCCTACGACCCTACGTGCCCTGATCTAGTTCGTGGTGGATCAATACCACGCACTGCGACGCGAACAGCATTTTCGATCCCAGCGTTATTTTCTTCGCGCCCAGGCGTTCGAGGCTGTGGAAGGTTTTCTTCGGCATCGGGATATGGTCGGTCAGCAGGAAACAGGGATTGGCTGCGAACGCCTGTTCGCGCATTGGCGTGCCTTTCCTGTCCATGACGAACAGCTGGTGGTCTTCGGCAAGCGTCTGCACCAACCGCTCGAAGCTCAGCGTTTGCACGGTGACGCCCGATTCCACCGGTCGTGTTTCTTCCTTGCCCATGCCCCGGGAGGCATCCAGCGCCTTGGCGACCTTGCCCAGCAGCGCGCGCTCGTCGAAGCCGCCGATCTCGTGCATGGCGTTGACGTCGAAGCGGATCGTGCGGGAGAAGTCCTGGGTGCTTTCCAACACCAGGTAGACGGTCACGTCGGCGCGATGCGACTGGGCCACGAAGATGGCGTTCATCAGCGTATGCGCCAGGATTTCGGTATGCGCTTCCTTACCCACGGATGTCAGCAGTTTCTGGCTATCCGTAGGCGCCGCCCGCGCTCTCAGTACGAAGGTTCGCATGTGTGTGATGACCGATGGGTTGTTCCGCGCGGCAAAGGACATGCCGCCCGCTCATTGTCCACGCGAATGGCATCGGCGACCAACTGTAGGGCATCATCCGGTTCCCGGCCAGGGGCTAGATCGAGTACGACCGAAGAGTCCCGGCTGCGCTTCGCTTACCCGGGCTACGCCGGCTTTTTTCACGTGCGCGGAAGACGGCGTGCGACACTGCGCCGTGACCGTTGCATGCCGCCGCGCTTCTTCCCGGCGGCCGAAGCGAAGGAGACGAAGATGCGAAGCCAATCGACCGGGATCAGCCGGCGCCGGATATTGCAGGCAATGGGACTGGCCGCAGGTGCGGCATGGAGCCCGCTGGCCGCGTGGGCCGATCCATCGGACCGCAAGGATAGCGCCAGCAGCGGCAGCAATCAGGGGACGACGTTGCGCGTGGCGCTCATGGGACTGGGCAGCTATGCCGCCCGGGTGGCGGAAGCCATGCAGTCCTGCAAGCGCGCCAGGGTCGCCGGGCTCATCAGTGGAACGCCTTCCAAGCTCCAGGAATGGGGAACGAAGTTCGGCGTGCCGGAAAAGAACCGGTACGACTACGAGAATTTCGACCGCATCAAGGACGATCCGGACATCGATGCGGTTTACATCATCACGCCCAACGCGCTCCATCGCGATCAGGCGATACGCGTCGCCAGGGCGGGAAAGCATGTCATCTGCGAAAAGCCGATGGCGGTCAACGCCAAGGAAGGGCAGGAGATGGTCGACGCTTGCGCCGACGCCGGCGTGAAGCTGCTGGTGGGCTATCGGATGCATTTCGAACCCAAGACGCTGGAAGTGATCCGCATGCGCAAGGCAGGCGATTTCGGAAGAATCTCGTTCTTCCAGGGCTTGTGCGGCTTCCGCATCGGCGACCCCGACCAGTGGCGGCTCGACAAGGCGCTGGCAGGCGGCGGGGCGTTGATGGATATCGGCATCTACGCCATCAATGGCGCGCGCTACATGGTGGGCGAAGACCCGGTATGGGTAACCGCGCAGCAAACCAAGACCGACCCGATCAAATTCAAGCAAGGGGTGGACGAAACCATCCAGTTCCAGCTGGGCTTCCCCAGCGGAGCCGTGGCTTCCTGCCTGTCCACCTACCAGATGAACCATCTGGATCGTTTTTTCATGACCGGCGAACAGGGATTCGCCGAGCTGCAGCCTGCCACGGGCTATGGCCCCATCCAGGGCCGTACCCACAAAGGCGAACTCGCGCAGCCGCACGCCATGCACCAGACCCTCCAGATGGACGAGATGGCCGGCATCCTGCTTGACGGGAACACACCCGTGGTCCCTGTCGACGGCGAAGAAGGCCTGAAAGACCTGAAAATCATCGATGCCCTCTATGCCGCCTGTGAAATCGGCGGCAGGCAGGAGCTGCGCTTGGGCTAAAGGACATCCTGTCTGCGGATTGGGTGTCGTGCTTGGTAGCGACGCTGGCTTCGGACAGCGCACGCGATGGGCAGACCAGCTTCGCTGTTGATAGCCGCTTCGCTCAATCCATCCTACGAGACCTCCGCCCTTTTCTCGCGGCATCAGCCGGCGGCGTAACCCACCAAGAGGTCGGCCAATTCTTTCGGGTGGCTGAGCGCAACGCAGTGGCAGCCGGGAATCTCGTCGGGGGTGATGCCCAGGCGCTCTGACGCAATCCGGCGGAGGAAGTCGACCGGGAAAAGGTGGTCGTCCTTGCACAGCACGAATTTCGTCGGCACGTCCGGCCACGCGTCGAGCGGCCACGGCGTACGCCAGGCAATCGGCGACTCCGGGCGTGCCCTGCGCAATGCCTCCTCGGCCAGGGCGCGTGGCACGCCGTTGTAATAGCTGACTAACGGGTCGTCGTTGCCGGTCTTCCCGTCATCGCGCCCGGCCTGTTCCCGCGCGGCCTCCGAGTAGCCGGTGTTGGTCCACCAGTCCTCCGGGGTTTCTCCCGGGGATGGAATCATCGCGGCCAACAGCACCAGCAGGTCGGCCGGGAGACGATCGGCCACCAGCGGTGCGGTGAAACCGCCGTACGATTGGCCCACGACGACCAGATCCCTGCGACCGCCGACCGCTTCGACCACGGCGTCCGCGTACTCATTCAGGCCCGCGGAGGGGTCGTCGCACGGCAGGTCGGGAGCGACCACCTCGTGCCCCCGCGAACGCAACTCCGCCTCCAGCAGATGCCAGTACCAGCCGACGTCTCCGCCGCCGTGGATCAACACGAAGGTCGTCATGTCCGCGAATCCTCGCACTCAAGGCGGTTAATTCGGTTGAAAGGGTATCAGGAACAATTTTTCCCGTCAGAAGTTGTCCCCTTTGGTCCGCGATATCGCCGCAATCTCTTTGTCGTGCATGCGAAGTCCGATTGACGAGCCTCCTGGGCCGCACCCAGAATCCGCGCCACATCCCGCTTTGGGGTCTAATCGTCTTTGCGCATCAGCCATCACAACCATGACCACTCAAAAGACAAGAACCTGGCTCACCGCAAATGCCGAACACGAGGGCTTTCCGATCTATTTTCGCCGGCCGGATGTTCGTGTTGCGGAGTTCGAGGCGCTCCGCGAAAAGTATCCCGCGCTTCTGGCAGTCAAGCACCAGCTAGCGCAGGTAAAGAACAACGGCCTTCCCGAATCCGCCTACAACGAGTCGCTTGCGCCGCTGGATGCCGCGCTGACCACACCTTTTCGGGATGAGGCAACCGGGCTCGTGGCCCTGGTTGAAACATTTGCAGGCAAGCGCACTTACTACGTTTATCTCACCGCTGCATTTGATGCGGAGAGCTTTATGGCGCGCGTTTCAGCGAGCTTCCCACAAGAAAATATCTCGTGGAAAAGGCATGACGATCCGACATGGCGGCTGTTCAATGGCTATGCCGATGACTTCGGCTTTGCCTAACAGTTCGTAGCTCGCGGCCGCAGGCTAAACGCTGGGTTGGTGAGGCAAACCACCCTACGGGCCTTGCGGGCTGACTATCCGTCATCGTCCTGCACACGCTCTACACGCGTGCGATACGCACCTACGTTATTGCCCGAGATGCTTTTGGCCTGCGTTCCGTTGTTCTCGCCGATCTTATCGTCCGAGCCCGTGATCGGCTGGGCTTCAACCGCGGTTTCGCGCTCGAAGGCATGCGATTTGTCGGTGTTGCGGTAATACCGGTACAACGCCCAATACAGCGCGGTCGCACCGGCCGGGCCGATTGCCAGCAGCCAAAGCCCATTGTCGTCGCTCATGACGAAGCTCCGATGATCCAGAGTGCGATGCCTTCAAGGAACGTGCCCACCGTGATCGCGGTCGTGAGCAACTTCCATTGCTGCACCGGCACGCTGCCCATGGTTTCGCCGGTGCGGCCGTTGACCGCGATGTAATGCAGCATGCCGCCGTTGGCGCCCGGCTGGTGGTAGGAATACAGCCACACCGGCAGGTACATCGACACCCAGCGCGTGCCATGCACGACCAGGCGTTCCTGTTCCCAGCGCACGCCGCGGTCGTAGCGGCGCACCGACGCTTCGACCTGGGCGCGGCCGACCGACAGCAGTTGGTCCTCAAGGCGTGGACGCAGGCGTTCGACGTCGGTGTTGCGTTTCTCGGAAGTGAAGCCGGTCAGGTAGGACGCGTTCCACTTCACCGCGTTCTTGGTGTCGAAAGGCAGGATGGTGTTGATGATGTTGTTGGTGTTGGTTTTCGTGTCCAGGTTGCCGCGTTCGGTGGAGGATTCCAGCGGCAGGTCGTCCACGGTGAAGTCCACTTGTCGTTCCACCCGGTACACGTCGGCATCGTAGTAGGTCTTCTTCTTGTCGCCGGTGCCGCGCGTGTATTCGCGCGTCTGGATTTCGCCCTGGCCGGCGACGTCCACGCTGACGTTGCCGTCCACGATCATGTACGGCAGATACACGCCTACGACGTTCTCGGGGGTGAACTGCTCCTTGAACGCCTTCAGCGCGAACAAGCGCCGCTTGTCCACGAACTGGCGGATGCGCGCGACGGCGTCTTCCTTCTTGATGTGGAAGGGCAGCACCGCGTCGGGAACCGCACCGTTGGCCACCTGCTCGTTGACGCCCAGCACATGCCGGCACCAATGGCAGCGCGCGGTCATGGCGTTGTCGGTGTTGACCGTCACCTCGGCGCCGCAGCCGGTGCACTTGAAGCTCATCAGGCTGGCGGCATCGGCGGCGATGTCGCGCGCACCGGAGGCGATGACGGTGCCCTTGAGCTGGGCGATGCCTTCGCCGAATCCGAATTCCTCTTCGACCCGTGCGCCATCCCATTGATGCCGGCAGTACAGGCACACCAGCAGGTCGCTGCCGGGTTTGTGGCGGATATCGGTCGAGCCGCATTTCGGGCAGCGGTTCAGGCCGTCCTTGAGTTCGGTGGCGGAAGTGTCGATGGCGACCGGATCGGGCGCCAGCAATTCCTCGCGGATCGCTTCGGGCAGCGTCGCCGGATCCACCGGCAGCGCGCCCGGCAACGGCGGGACATCCTGCGGCGAGCCGGGACCGGTGACGGGCGCCGCCGGAATCGGCGGCGGCAGGTTCGGGTTGGACATGTTCTCTACTTACCTTCTCTACTTACCCGTTGCTTACAGACCCAGCGCCTTGGCTTTGAGCGCGTCGTAATCGCCCTGCGTGATCAGGCCCAGGTCCAGCATCTCCTTGGCCTTCTTCAACTTGGCGACCGGGTCGTCCGCAGCCGGCGCGGCAGGCGTCGCCGGTTGCTGCAGATTGCCGATACCGCCCAGCATGCCCGAGGCCATGCCCACGCCCACCAGGCCCGCAGCGCCGCCGTTTTCGCCGGCCGACTGGATGCCCTGGGCCACGCTGGCTTGCAGGTTGGAATTACCGCGCGAACCGGCCAGCGCGTCGGCGCGCTGCACGGTCTTGAGCAGCTCGCGCGTGTTGGCGTCGTATTCGATCGAGACGATGGCGGTCTTGACGATGGCCAGGCCGCGTTCGGATTTCCACTGGTAGCCGTTCTCCACCGCATCGGACAGGCTCTTGGCGAAACCCAGCGAATCCTGTTGCAACTTGGTGATGCGGTTGCCCTTGGCCGGATCGTTGGAGTACAGGCTGAAAGCCGGAGCGAGCGAGCCCACCACTTCATTGAACAGCTGCCCGGCCGCGGCATTGTCCAGGTCGGTGAAATCGAAGACCTGGCCCGGCTGCAGGAAGCTGGCCGGCACGAAGTTCTTCACGAACAGGATGGGGTCGACGATCTTCAGCGTGTACGAACCGCGCGTCACCGCACCGACCTGGGTATTGAGGAAGGCGTCGTCCCAGTAGATTTCCGACTGGGTGCCGAAGCGGTTGTCCGGCAATTCCTTCAGCGAGACGAAGAAGGCGGCCTGCTGCGAACCGGGCTGGCCACCGAACTTGAAACGCTCCCAGCTCTGTTTGATCAGCGGACCGACCAGGCCGTCGCCGGCGAAGATGGATTGCGAGTTGAGGTCGTCCGAGCGCCATTCGTAGCCGCCCGGCTCGGCAGCGAAGCCGGTGATCTTGCCGTCCTGGAACAGCAGCAGGCCGTAGCCTTCCGGCACCACGATCTTGGAGCCGTTGGTGATGATGTTCGAGGAACCGTGCGTGTTCGAACCGCGTCCGGCATTGGTGCCGCGCGGCACGGCCGCGAACAGCGCCGCTGTCGGCTGCAAGCCGTCCGGCACCGTGTAGAAGTCCTTCCACTGGTCGCCGAGCATGCCACCGACCGCACCCGACACTGCTTGCACAAGACCCATGACATCTCTCCGTGATTGGTGGCCGGGCAACGTACCCGCCATACCGAACGTACTATACCGTTCCGGGCGGCCGACTCAGCAACTCGGAACAAGCGCGCAAAAGTTAACCGCTTCGTAACGTTTGTGTGCATCGAGTGCGAGCGTACCCGCTACAACAACGACAGGTGATGGGAACCGCTGGGTCGAATTCATCCTGCGACGTCTGCTCAGTTCGCTGGATAGCGATCACTTCGTCGGCAGGAATTCATTCGCCTCCACCCACTCAACGCCCGGCGCCGCGCGCACGCAGCCGGCCAACTGCGCGACGTGCCCCTGTCCGTAGAACACCACGGCGCGATCGCCGGGTCGCAGCGCCTGCAACAGGCGGGCGCAGATGGCGAAGTTGCGTTTGGCCCAGGCGGCGTTGAGGGCGACGCCGGGTTGCTCTTCGCCCTTGCCGTAGCGCAGGAACTCGGCATAGAAGGATGCACTCTCATCGATGGCCTGCTGCGTGTTCATTTCGCGCAGCACGCCGCCAATGCTATGCGTGGCCTGCAACGCGGTGATGCGGGCGGTGATGCCCTGCGCCTGCGCTGTCAACGCGTCCAGCGCATCGGCCTTGCCATTGGCCTGGGCCCACGCCTGCACGGCTTCGAACGGGAAATCGCCCGGAACATCCAGACCATGCACCTGCTTCAGCCCGCGCTGCTTGGCCAGACGGAAACCGAGCTGCACTACTTCGTTGGTGGAAGGCGGCAGGCTGCCGTTGAGGTACTGCGCGTACTGGGTGCTGGCAGTGTCGGCCGGCCATTCGACACCGACCACGGTCGGCTGGAACTTCGCCAGCGCATCGGTCACCGCCTGCAACTCGGCCTGCCGCTGCGGCACGGTGACATCCACCGACTCGACATTGGCCTGGTCCTGGCCCGGGTTGCTGAAATGGTAGGTGCCGACGAGCAGCACACGCGCGGGTTCGGCGGCTTGCAAGGCGGCGGGCGCGAACACCAGGAAAAGTGCGAGCAGGTAGCGGATCACGGCAGCCTCACGAGATTTGATGGAGTCCGGGCGACTTGGCATCGGCAAGCGAACCGATGCCTTGCCTGCCAACGCGGTGAGCGGTAACGGCCGGCCTGGCCATTGATGGTTTGCCCAATCTAAGCCGACCGGCGGCTCCCGGGCATGTGCCGTAGGATGGGTTGGACGGTGCGCGCATTTGCGCTGTAGTGCGTCCTACCAGGCTGGCGGTTGTGCCGCCCCTACTCGATCGAAACCGGAGAAACACCGATGCGTACGATCCTGATCTGCCTCGCCCTGTGCGCCAGCGTGTCGGCGGCCGGCGCGGCCCACGCCCAGACCACAGCTGCCACCGCGTGCAAGTCGACGGTCAGCGGCGATCTGCAGGTGCATACGTTGAAGAGCACGATCTTCGGCAATGAGCGCAAGGTGCGCGTGCTGCTGCCCGCGGGGTATGGCGACGCCGCGAACAAGGATCGCCGTTATCCGGTGCTGTACATGCTCGACGGTCAGAACGTGTTCGATGCGTGCCTGAGCGATGTCAGCCACCACGAATGGGGTGCCGATGAAGCGGCGGGCAAGCTGATCGCAGAGAAGAAGATTCCATCCCTGATCATCGTGGGCGTGGACCATGCCGGTAAGGATCGCGCGCGTGAGTACTTGCCGTACAAGGATTTCGTCGGCAACCCCGATATGGACGAACCGGCCGGCAAGCAGTTTCCCGACTTCATGACCAAGGAAGTCATGCCGCTGGTCGACGGCCAGTACCGCACGCTGACCGGCTGGCACAACACCGGCATTGGCGGTTCGTCCTACGGCGGCGTCGCCACGCTGTACGCGTTGCTCACCAAACCGGGCGTCTTCGGCTATGGCCTGATCGAGAGCCCGGTGTTGTGGGTAGGCATGGGCCAACTGGTGCGCGATACCAACCCGCTGACGGCCATGCCCCGTAAGGTGTTCGTGGCCTTCGGCGGCAAGGAGGCGACCGATCCGGTGATCAGCGAAAAGATGATCGGGCTCGTGCGTCAGGTCGAATCGAACTTCCATACGGCCGGCTATGATCAAACCAACTTCCAGGTGGTCATCGACCCGGAGGCGCAACACACCGAGGCGGCGTGGGAGAAGCGGCTGCCCGGCGCGCTGACTTTCCTGTTCGGCGACTGGAAACCGGCGCCGCCACCGTCGCATTGAATCTCGATCCACTCGCGGCGGCAGGCTAGTAATGCTGGGTTGGTGGAGCCAACCCAGTCTACGGCCCTACCGGAACGCTTCAGCCCATCCGCATCCGCGGGCTCATTTCCCTTGTTGGCTCGTCCATCGCCTGCGCAGGCGACTGCCGTTGCTGGGCTTCGTTCAAGGTCTGCAGCTGGGCCAGCGATTGTTCGACCGGTGTGCTGACCGCGTCCTGGGTTTTCATCATCGCCCTGCGATGCGCCGGATCAGCCGGCTCGCCCTGCACCACGAACAGGTTTTCGCCTTTGCGCACTGCGCCGTGCTCCACGCTCAGGAAGATGTGGTCGATACCCGACAGGCCATTGGCTTTGGCCAGGCAGGCGGCGCTGGCGGCCATGCAGGCGCTCTGCCCGTCGTATTGGCGACCGGTTTCGGTATTCAGACGGCGCACGGCCGCCTCGGCTTGACGGATCAGCGGGTCCTGATGGTTGGCATTCGCTTGGGCGTGGCCCGGACCCGACGGTGCGCCTTGTTGCTGGTCGGAGATCAACCACTGCAGCGGCGTGCGCTCCGGCATCTTGTTCTGCTGTTCCTTGTTGAGCTCGCTCTTGGGGAAGGGCGCATCGATGTTCTTGATGTCCCGCACATTGTCCAGCGGCTTCAACGCACCTTCGTAGTCCTTGTCCTTGCCGAACAACCTGTCCCGGTGCAGTCCGGCATGGTTCAACGCGCCCCAGGTGAAATCGATGCAACTGTTGGTGGCGCCGCCGTATTCCATATCGAACCCATGCTTGGCCGGATTGCTGCCGAATGTCTGCAGCTTTTCGTATTGCTCCTTGCTGATTTCCATGGTGCGGGTGTAGTACGGGTCTTTGTAGTCCTTCACATCCGTGTCGTATACCTTCCCCGGCCCGCTCGATTCCCCGTGTTTGGCTGGCGCAAAGCCGTAGCTTTTTTCTTCCCCTCCCTCAGAAATCGAGTAGTAGACGTGCCCTGCCGCAGAGGTGCCTCCGGAAGGCACCCTCAACGGCGTTCCGGGGGCGGCGACATAGACGGTGACTGTGTATCTATTTTCCATTGCTTGTGCCTTATTTTCCCTGGCGTGGATAAGCGATTATCAATTCTGGCTTGATGAGTTCTGCATTCTCTTTGAATAACGCTTCGCAATTCTGGACAAAGCGAATCGTTGCCCGATAGCGGCCCGAAGGCACACTGCGTACATAGGCAAATTCGAGCTCCCTGTATTTTGCGAACTCTCGATAGGTGGAACCCGATGGAAGCAAACCCGCTGCCTCCATGGTGCTGACATCAGCATCGGCGGGGGTCAGTCCGGGCACCAGGCCATTGGCGGGAACCGCCAGAGTCACGACCGCCTCACCTGGCCCAAACCCAGTTTTCCACTGGCTATGTTGAAGATCTACTGCAATCTGGCCAGATTCCTGGATGCGGTAAAGGTGCACTTCTGCCGAGATGTCGGCAGCTCTCAACCGGTCGGCGGCCTCGGAGACCGCAGTGGAATCGCCATCGGAAGCTGCGGCGGGATCGACATTCGTTAGTCGCACCCCTATGAATAAAGGGGGAGCCGGATTGTCCGCCCACGCGGGCACGTCGAACTCCAGTTCGATGGGTCCGGTTTGATTCGGATCCAACTTTCGCACAAGGGGTACTGCGGTTCGCATGTCGCTCGGCTCCTTCGCGATGGGTTCGCTTACTTGCTGCGGCTGCGGCTGGCAGCCGGTCATCGTGCATAAGGCCAAGGCCATAAGCACGGTTCGCATTCCGTTGCTTCCTGTGAGCACGATTACCTCGCTGTAGTGTGAGATGGAGCACACGATGTGCGTGCGCTGATGTGCTGCAAGCTTACGGAAGCAATCCGCTTGCTGCAATTTGAGTCTAAGGGCGCTGGGTTGGTGGAGCTAACCCAGCCTACGGCCCTTGATAGCAACGCCGGGCTTCGGAGAGCGCACGTGATGGGTAGACCAGCTTCGCTGTTGAAAGCCGCTGCGCTCAACCCATCCTACGGGACCTACTTTCCTTTATGCGAGTAAGCGATGAGCAGTTCCGAATTTGTGTCGAGCAGCATTCGGCTGTTCTGGCCAAGCCGCACTACGGCTTTGTACCGGCCTGCAGGAACATTGGCGGCCGCCGCGAATTTCAGCTGCAGATACTCGACGCCCGGTGCAACCAGACCCGCCGCTTGCATCGTGCTGAAATCGGCATCCGCAGGCGTCAACCCTGGCACCAAGCCGTCGGGCGCAAGCGTGATGAATTCGACCTCACTGCGGCTCTTGTCTTGGACGCGCTCAAGTGCGACGGCAACCTGCCTAGATTCCTGAAGGCGATATAGGTGTACTTCTGCTGAAATACCAGCCGCCCTCAAACGGCGGTACGTACTCCATGCATCATCAGAATCTTTGCCCTTTATGCGTATGCCTATGAAAACAGGCGGAGCAGGATCATCCTCTTGAGCAGGAACATCGAATTCCATTTCGATGGCTGCGGCTCCGTCGGGATCCAGATGGCGTACTAGAGGCACCGTAGTTCGCATGTCGCTCGGCTCCTTTGCGGCGGGTTCGCTTACTTGCTGCGTCTGCTGTTGGCAGCCCGTCATCGTGCATAAGGCCAAGGCCATGAGCACGCTTCGCATTCCGTTGCTTGCTGTGAGCACGATTACCTCGCTGTAGTGTGAGATGGAGCACACGATGTGCATGCAGTGTGCTGATGCTCTACAAGCTTATGGAAGCAATCCGCTTGCCGCAATTTGAGGCTAAGGGCGCTGGGCTGGTGGGGCTAACCCAGCCTACGGCCCTTTAACCCACCCGTGTCACGCGTGATGGTGATTGAGCGTTGGATCGGAAGGTCTCTCTAAAAAAGAATCGGCGCCCACAAGGGGTGCCGAGAATGGTGCAGTTCGGGGACAAGCGAAGCGTTGCCTGCCCCGAACCTTTTCGCTATCCGTCAGGGCAAGGTGTTCAACGTCGCCCGCACTGGCCGGGAGAAATTGAATCCGTCGCGACGGTCCCAGTTGATCGACCAGGTCATGACGCCACGGAAGGTGGGATAGGCCTGCTGGGGCCGGATGGTTCCGCAACTCTGCAGCCGCGTCAGGCAGTTCAGAGCATTGGCGATCGTGGCCGACGACGCCTGCCCGCTGTTGGCGGAAGAGGGTCCCGAAGGCAGTCCGAAGGCCACTTGGTCCGGCCGCAGGCCATTGAACACGACGCCGGTGTTGTTGTTGGTCCTGAAACCCTCGATCAGCATCAGGCTGGCGCCGACCAGCATGTCGACCGAACCCTCGGCCAAACCGTTCTGGCTATACGGCGAATACAGCGCGCCGTTGTTGTAGTACTGCACGTGGATCAGGTCCAGTTCCTGGCGCAGTCCATCGATGATCGGCAGGTAAGCGCCCCAGATTCCGCTGTACGCGGCGAAGCCGCCCTGGACATAAGGGTGCTCGGGCGCCATCGACAGATAGAACGACGGGCCGATGCGCGTGTTGAGCTGTTTGATGGCCGTGACCAGATTGGTCTGCACGGCCGCACCATGGGAGACGCCCGCGCCGCTTTCCAGATCGATGTCCACGCCGTCGAAACCGTAGTACCGGATCAGGTCTTCCATGCTGTCGACGAAGTTGGCCACTTGCGTCGAATTGTTCAGGGTCACCGTGCCGTTCTGGCCACCCAGCGACAGCACTACTTTCTTGCCGCGCGAACGCGCCGCGGCCACGTCGGCGATGAACTGCGCTTCGCTGCCGGCACCCGGATCGACGGTGAAGCTGACGTTGCCGTTGCCTGCGTCGTCGCCGAAGGCGACCACGATGACGTCGAAGTCATTGGAGACCTGGCTGATCGGGATGGTGGGACCGGACGGATTGGTGAAGTTGTGCCAGTAGCCCACCAACGCATGGCGCGGCAGGTCGTTGTTACCGCCGCCGGCGCTGGTGGTCGCGGTGATCTGCGTACCTTGCGCCGAGGCGTTGCCGGCGTTGTCGCGGGCGCGCACGCGGAAGTTGTAAGCGGTGGAGGCGGACAGGCCGGTGTTGCTGAAGGAGGTGCCGGTAGGCGAACCGACCAGCGTGCCGTTGCGGTAGACGTCGTAGCCGGCGATGCCGCTGCCGCCGGCGTTGTCGGTGGAGGCGTTCCAGCTCAGGTTGACGCTGGAAGCAGTCACTGAGGTCGCGGCCAGTCCGGCAGGCACGCTGGGTGCGGTGGTGTCGGGCGTGCCCACGGTATTGACGGTGATGTTGGCCGTCGCGGATGTAGTGGTGGCGCCGGCGTTGTCGGTGGCGACCGCCGTGAGGGCGTAGCTACCGGCGGCGGCGTTGGTCCAGGTCACGCTGTAGGGGGAAGTGGTATCGGTTCCCAGCGAGGTGGTGCCGCGGAAGAACTGCACCTGGCTGACCGTGCCGTTGGCGTCGGCAGCATTGGCCGACACCGTGATGTTGGCGCCTGCGTTGAAGGTTGCGCCGTTGGCCGGTGCGGTCAGGCTGACGGTTGGCGGCTGGTTGGTGCCGGTGCCGCAAACGCCCAGGTCCTGATACCAGCCGCAGCTGGGGCAGTGCGTGGGCGGTGCGTTCCAGATGGTGATGTTGGCCTGGTACAGCCTCCCCTGATACACGAGCTTGTTGCCCGCGTTGTAGATGGTGGACGCGTTCCATTCGGCGATCCCCGCGCAGCTGACGCTCTGCGCCTGCGCGGGCGACATGCATGCGGACAGCAACAGGCCGCACAGCAATCCGTTGGTCAATCTGATGCTCATGAGTGTGTTCTCCAGGTGCCTGGTGGATAAGGACAAAGGCGGGCGCGGAGGCGCGGGCCGTTCACGCGACGCACGGCAAAGCGGCGGCGGCGCGGTTGTTCCCTCAGGCAAGAACGACAAGAGTGTTGCGGTGTGTTGCTGATCCGTGGAGTGCGCTGCATGCATGTGCAGCCCTATCGGCGCTGCCGACTGTGGTGCGCGAGGACTCTCGCGTCAAGCTGTGTATTTCCGAAAATGCTGTGGTCGTCACGCTACGAAAAATGCTGTCCTGCATCGAAGTCCGCGCGCTTCCTAAATTGTGTCTCGCCCGCGTCCATCGATGACTGTTTTTTGTCCTGCCCAGGCTGCTGGAAGTCTCGCGCATGCCGCATCGGGCGTGCGGCGACGGGCGTGCAACCCATGCGATTCGCGCGCAGCGCGTAGGCTGGGTTGGTTCCATCAATCCAGCAATTCGCGGGCTTTGGGTAAAGGCGCCGGGTTGATAGAGCTAACCCAGCCTACAGCCCTTCAATAAGTGAATGTAGGTCTGGCCATGCGGCATCGTGGACGAGAATGGGACGGGGGCAATACACAAACGTAATTGTTTCCATCCCCTTTAGTTCAAGCGGGCGGGGCCAAATCAGTCTATGGACCTGTGTGAACTATTTACGTTGCCATTCGGCAAATCTTCTGCAGACAATCACCTGCCAACCGCTTCGGGGAAGAAGTTGTGAGGCGCCAGAGTCCGTGGATAAAGCCAAGCTGCTGGTGATAGCAACCTTTCCGGATGCAATCTTGATGAGAGCTTCTTTCAAGATTGATCCCTTATCTCTCGACTAGGTTCAACATCCGGGCGATTTCTATTTCCACTGTTTCCAGAGCTCTACCGGAAACCAAGTCAAAGGCAGTGCAATTCCCAAGCCGAAACGCTTCATTCATTTCGATCCAAGGGAGAACAGCTCATGTCACGCCGCCTAGCCCGAACGTCCCTGGTGTTGCTCATATCGGCACTTTGTGGATGTGCTCTTTTTGACAAGAGTCAAAGACCGCTAGATATATCCGACAACATGCCCGGAGTAAGTGATTTCCTGCAGACCGTTCAAGCCGCCATTGATGCGACCGATTCGCACGCCGGCTGGGGAGAGTCTCACTACTATGTCGAGCTTTCCGCCGCCTGCGAGAAGGACACGGTTGAAAGCAACTCCAAGCACAAGAAAGTTTGCGATGCCGCGATAGCTGGAGCCTTAAAGCAATGCGACAGTCGCTCCGCCGCCACAGCAGTTCCTGTTTGCGTAGACAGCTTGCGACGCGCTTCGCTTGCGTGCGACGCCGAGAAGCCTAAAGAGCCTGATGCGTGCACATCGGCAAAACTCATCGCTCCTCCTAGAATCACTAGCGCGAAAGTTGAGCTTCTGGCTAGCTCTACTACTTCTGCCGGCCTGACTCCGTCGATCAAACTCATATCACTGGATATGAGTCGTGCGATGAATCGCAAGCACAGTCTTGTAGCAGTTCTGATTCCACTTCCTGCGAAGAAGGCGGAGCTTATGGAGGGTGATCCCAATCTCTTGAAAGACATTGCGGAGTACAAGAGGCAACTTGGAATTTTATATCCACGTAGCGAACAAGAGAGGATCGCCGCAGAAGCTGCTCAGGGGGATAACCTGAAGGTCGAGATGCCAATCTCGGATCGCCCTCGACAGGCTTTGATCGAAGCACGAGCTCGCTTTGACGAGCAGCATCCGGTAGCGCGCGACAAGGTCGGTGAGCTGACACCAGCCACCACGCCAGCCAACAAGAGCTCCCAACAATTGTACGGGGCGCTGATGGCAATGCTCGACACGGCCGTACAGCCCGCTCCCAAACCCGGCGCACACGCACCGAAGCTAACTCTGCAATCTGCCACATACCAGTTCGCAGTTGACTACAAAGTAGTCAACAAGGCGGAGGTCAAATGGTCAATATCACCTCTGAAGCTGTCTGGTGGCGCGGGCGGGGGAACCGACAAGCTGACCGGAAACATCCTGACCGTGGAGATATCTCGGTAGTTGAAAGCTGTATTCGGGAACGTCGCGCGAAGACAATCGATCAATGAAGTCAGTTCTTTGTTGGAGGCTGGTCGGAACCACCCAGGAGAGCACCCATGAATAGATTTTTTTCTAGTTTGATTGTATTTGCACTTGCCGCGTGGACGCTTCCGGCACGTGCGCAAGACAACTATTCCGTTTCTCAGCAAGAAGCTTACCCGGAGGAGATCCAAGCCCGTTTGGAAGTAGTCAACAGGGAAATCTCGCGCCTTTTGCCGTCAAATCTTGATCAGTACGCCCCACAATATGTCATCACCAACATTACACGCTGGAGTCCCGGCCAAGTGGTGAGGGTTGCGTTCAATGGTGGTTCTTATCAACTTCGAAAAGATATAGCCGACACTGCTCAGCAGTGGACGGACGGAGGAAACCTGAAGTTGGACTTTGGACATGACCCGGCGACCCAGACGTTTAGGCAATGGACTTACAACGATAAGACTTTCGTCGCGGATATCCGCATTGGCTTTGAGCAGAGCGGATACTGGTCCTTGGTGGGTACAGATAGCAGCAACCCGGTCATTGTGAGTCCAAATGAGGCATCGATGAACCTCGGGGGTTTTCACCTGAGGCTTCCTGCCGAATGGAAAGGAACAGTACTGCATGAGTTCGGGCATGCGCTGGGATTCCAACACGAGCACCAACACCCTCTTGAGGGATGCGACAGCCAGTTCCGTTGGTATAACGACGCCGGCTACATCCTTACCAAGGATAGCTACGGGCAGTTCGTAAGTGACTCAAACGGTAAGCGTCCGGGCTTATATACAGTCTTGGCGGGTCGCCCCAACGAATGGTCTGAATCGAAGGTAGATAGAAACCTGCGCCAGCTGAAAGATAGTAGAGCTTACGATCTAAGCAGCTTCGATCCTAGATCAATCATGAAGTACGAATTTCCGGCTTGGATGTTTGTTAATGGCGCCCAGAGTACGTGCTTCAGTGAATCGCGAAACAGTTCGCTTTCGCCTCAGGATAGAAATGGCTTCGCCCGGGCCTATCCGCGTCAGGCGTCGCAGATTGGAGCCTTAGTCGCGAGGAGGAGCCAGTTCATCAGAGAGATTGTTGCTGAGCCCAATGCCTCGGATACCAGCGCGGCCTATCTTATGAATCAGACTCTTCTATACAAGAACTCGGATCTTAGAGGCGTTGGCGACATGGTCGCCGACCCAAAACTGCAGGAACAGCAAAAGAAGTTGTTGAATGAGATGCTCTAGAAGCCATACGACTTTGTGTGGTTAGCGTCTAAGCGGGTCCAGGATTGCGATGCGCCGCGATATCTCCGGGTGATCGCGGTAGTAGGCGGCGTTGTCGGCGAGGGTGTGCCAGCGTTGGTGGTCTTGCAGCAGGTGGGTGATGTGCAGGGCCATGGTCATGAGTTCGCTGGGGTCGGGTGGGCAGCCGTTCTGCAAGGTGTGCTGCATGAGCCGCAGGAGCAGGAAGGCGCGGTCCAGACAGGCTTCGCTCTCTTCCTGGGCGTTGCCGGATATGGCATCCAGGCGGTCCGGTGACAGGCGGGCAATGCCGGTGTCGGCCAGGGTGGCGTTTGTGCTGTCCGATAGAAGGCAGATAAGCCTATCTAGTGGCGTGTGCGTATCGGCGAACGTAAAGGTGTCGGTGTTTTGTGCTGCTGGGTCACTTTCCTCCAGCGAGGCTTGGCAGTTTAGGGTCTGGTTCATTGGCAACTTCCTGTAGTGAGGACGGACTCGCCTGAATTTCCAGCAGGCGCCTCAATCATCGTTACCGACATGTCGTGATGCAAACCGAGGTTGTCGCTTCTATCCAGCTTTCCCCTCGATACCCTTATGCAGCAATCCCTTCCGCGTTTGACCGAGAGTTAAAAGCAGTAGATCGATAGGCTGTAGTGCGGCTGGTCGCTGCGCACGACAATGCATCATGACCAGGAAGTCGTCCTCTCCACGCAAAGCTGGCGATGCACGGAAACGTGTCGCCCGATGCGTGAGGCGCCTAAGGACTGAGCGAAAGCTTAGTCAGGAACAGTTGGCGGAGCTGGCAGGGTTTCATCGCACCTACGTCTCCCAACTGGAGCGTTGCGTCGCCAATATTTCAATAGACGGGCTGGAACGGCTGGCCGGCTCGCTCTCCGTGGACGTGGCGGAGTTGCTTGCCAAGCCTACGTGGTCGGCGAACGACACAGAAAGTGTGGCGTTCGGTTTGCGCCTGCCCATGCCATGACCGAACAAGCCGGGCGGCACGCCCTCTGCTGCATTGCCTGGAAAGGTACTCTGACCCCTTTTCCCCATCGGCAGATGCCACGTTCGGCTTGCGTCTGCCGCTTCGCTAGAAGGCAGGGCCGCCTTAAAAGAAGCCATACCAGTCAGTAAGTGAAGCTGGCCCCTAAGCGCTTCGAAACGAAGAGAGATGGGCTTAAGCGCGCTCTACGGGGTCTTATCAGCGGGTTTCAAGTTGAATCCTATCGAAGTTATACCAATCGTGTTTCTCGGCAACACCAGAGTTTGATTGTGGGTAGGCACCAAAGACCTCATCATTTCATGTGCTATCTGCCTCATCGTTGCATTCTCTGGCCCAGGCATCCTCTCCCATTTCCCGTTCACCAAGGTAACCGTTTGCATTGATCCAGCTCGTGACAGCGCGGCGTATGCCGCATCGAGGTTCAAATCTACGTGCGCTCCGCCATCTTTGTTTGCCATTATTTTCACAAGGTCAGATCGCGTTATTACGTTCCCTTCAAAATCTGCAATAGCTGCACCGGCCCACCACTCACCGAAGGGAACAAGCTTCGCAGCTGCATCATTCTCATTGAGCAAAGGAAAAACCTTTCCCCGTCCATCCGGCAACACCCCTTGGATAGTCAATCCGTAGTATGACGTCCCTTCTTGTCTAGGCAGGGATGTGTCTAGGAAGCCACCTTTCTTCTTGTCAAGATGCGTCAGCAGCGACACGGATTTCCCGGTATCGTGAGCCAGAACTCGTACCGCAACAGCAATGCGTATCGCCTCGTCTTCATCTCCCTTGTCAAACCCATCCATTGATGTTGAAAGGAAACGAAGTTGACGCACCAGTTGCGTCTCAAGTTCTTCATCGGTCAGCTTATAGACATTGCTCATCTGTTTCTCCAAAGGGACGTAGAGTGGGCCTTGACCCAGCATTGCCATACGTCGGGATGCATCACCCTCGAAATGAAAGGCGATGAGCTACAAGGTCTATTCCGGCGCAGTCTTTGTTAAAGATCGCCACTCATTGAACCAACCCGCAATTTTTCTTGGATCAACTGATACGGGCTCCGATACGTAGGGTCCTTGTGTAAAGCTCACCAACATTTCAGACGCAGCGGCAATGCTTTTCACATTCTCATCTGAAGGACTTGCAAATGCTGATACTGTCCACCGACATCCACCACGACAATTGACATCTGGGCTTCCCGCAACAGCATTCACCTTGAATGGCTTGCTTCCATCCAATTTGATCATGACCCCATCCGGGCGAGACGAAGTCATAAGCCCGCCAAAAGAGAAAAGGATCATGCCCGCATCACCTGTGTCGTTAGTGCCGAAAAAATAGTAGTTCTGTCCATTGCGAACCATCTCTGAACTGCAGAATTTACTCTCCGTCATCGCATTCACCTTGCACGTCACCTCTTGAGCAACCGCCTGACCACTCAAAATCATTAGAACGATGCTCGCTAACATTAAGAATCTATGCATTTCTTCCCCCTTGCGAAATTGACGGCCACTCCGTATGCGAAAGCATCATGGATGCTTCCACCCCCAGTTGCGTTATATCAGCGTATTGGATTTGGTTGCCACACCTATTCGGGCAGCTAGTCAAACTTGTCTGAAGCAGCATGGATGTGACGCAATAAGTCAGATGTAAATAATTCACACGCCTGCAGAACCCCTCTGTGCTCGTGATATCCCCACTTGGCATATGTCTTGCGTCTGTGGTTCTGGGGAGGGGAGTCATGAAACTAATTAACTTGATGCTGCTTGCATTGCCTGCCCTGGCGGGAAACGCCTGGGCGCATGGTGGCGGATTGAACAAAGACGGTTGTCACAACAACCGCAAGACGGGCGACTATCACTGTCATCGCGGTGCAAGTTCGGCGCCCGCGTTGGAGCAGCGATATCGACCTGCAAACCAACTGCCGCCGGCCAACTACGCGCCACCCCGCACAACGCGCGGTGGCGGCGCGTTCGCCAACTGTGCTGAGGCACGAGCCGCTGGGGCTACTCCGGTTCGACGGGGAGACCCTGGATATGGGCCACACTTGGACCGGGACAACGATGGAGTAGGTTGTGAGCCATATCGGGGTCGATGAAAACAGCTGGATGACCAACCCAAACGGGGCCATCTTATTCTTTGCTGCATTGTTTCTCACTATTACTCTTGTTGGATGCGGAGGTAGTGTAGGCAGCAGATATGCCGAATATGACGATTACTACAACGATGCCGCTGATGCTGATCAAGAGGCAGCGGAGGAAGCGGCACAAGAAGCCGCCGAAGAGGCTCGGCAAGAAGCCTATGCCGAGGCCGGTGCATCAAGCGATGGCACTGGGGCCGATGCAAGTAACGTGAGCGCTCACGACATTGAAAAACCCTCCTTTGACTATTGCACGCAAGATTGTTCTGGTCATGAAGCAGGGTTTGAGTGGGCTCGTGACAATGAGGTAACAGACGAATCAGATTGTGGTGGAAACTCGCAATCTTTCTACGACGGGTGCGTGCAGTTTGCAGATGAACGCCAAGAGCAGGCCGACATGGCGGTACAAGAGGAAGCCGAGCGAGCCGCTGAGGAAGCCGCCCAAGAAACAGCTGCTGAAACCGAGTCAGATGCTGGCTATGAGAACGATGATTTTTAGCAGCACCTCCCCCAATGTGCTAACCAGACCCAGAAGCATAGGAGGAATACAATGGAAGAAAAGCAGTTTTTCAACCATGGGAATGTGTACGTCTCGAACTCACGGTTTATGGTCAGACTTATGCAATGAACGGGGTAACTTCAGTCAAACAGGCAGTAAATTGGCCATCACGATTCTGGCCGATCGTGATAACAATTGTTGGTTTATTGGCAATGTTGGGCGGGAGCGCTGGAAGCATTACCTTTGGAATACTGCTTTTGGTAGCAGCAGTGATTTGGTGGACTCAGCAGAAAACGGAGTGGCTTGTGGTTTTGAGTAGTTCGTCCGGAGAGACGCGAGCATTGGCCAGTCAAGATCAGGGGTTCATTCAAGGAGTCATTGAAGCGCTTAATCAATCGATTATTCATCGGGGTTAAGGCTATAGCGATCAAGCACGGAAACAGGAGTCCTAAACTAATGGTCATTAGAAAGATTCACCCACCGAAGCCACCAAAGCCCATCGACCGCTTACAGAACATGCAAACTCTGCGGCCTTTAGGCAAGACTAAGTGGGTCAAAGCTCATTGGCGCTGGGATTACGGCACTCGCAAATGGGAGTGGGTACTGGGTCACTGGAGTAAATGACTAGAGTGCATCGGCTAACTGAAGCTTGAAAAAGCACTTTGCCCCCATTTCCCGTCGTTGGTTAGCCAGTTTAGGCCAGCGGCGACCCGCGCAATTCGGGCATCCGGGGGTGAGCCGTTTGGCCGGGAGTTGGGGCCGAGTTGTTAATTACTGACCGATTTCCGCCCAGAACGCCGTATTTAAGAGCATAGGTGGGGGGGATAACGACCCCTGCACCCTCCTCTTGCGGAGGCTTGCACTGCCGGCAGGGGCTTCCAGGGCGGCCACAGCCCATCTAGCGGGCGGCAGGTACCACCCACGCCTCAGTCACTATCTATTCGTCCAGTAGTGGGTATATTCCCCAACATCTGCGGGGCTGCTACAGGGATGTGCTCGCAAATTGTAGGTGTTGGCTGCTCGTAGCCAAGCACCGGGGGGCTGCCGATACGAGCGTAGCATTCAAGGCGTCAAGGGAGAGCCGAATGCAAATGGAGATGGCCATGAGCGGCCGAACGAACGAGATTCAAACGTTCGAGATCGACAAAGCAATTGCAGTGTTGGGATTCTTTGTCGAACGCACTAGGGAGTCAATGTACTCCCTCATGAAATTGATGTACTTGGCAGACAAGCTGCACCTCGAAAGGTATGGTCGTTTCATCGTGGGCGACACTTACAGCGCGCTCAAGCAAGGACCAGTGCCCACATGCACTTACAACATGCTTAAGCACCTTCGGGGTGAGGATAGAAAGCCTGAGTTCTCCGTTGCCGAGAAGTATTTTGTTTACGGTGACAATCATGATGTTGCATTGATCCACGATGTCGATATGGACGAACTAAGTAGCGGCGAGATTGCCTGCCTCGAAACGATTCACAACATCTATGAGTCTCTGGGGAAATGGGGTGTGCGGGACCTTTCCCATGACCCTGCCTGGGCTGATGCTTGGGAATCGAAGAAATCAAAGAAATCAGTTCCCATTGCGCTGGAGAGCATCGCTAGCCAACTGGACAATGGGGAAATGCTACTTGAGCATTTGCGAGATCGGCACCCCGGCGAAGTCGAACAGCCCGCCGCGCGAAAACGCCTGTTCAAGAAGCAAGCCTAAGTTAATTAGGTGAAACGACAGGATGTCAGTACAGCTTACTGTCAGCATCGGAGATGTCGTAAGACTGCAATGTACACATTGCAATCCTCCGAAGCTTAAGTATTACATCATCCTGCAGACAGAGCCCTTGCTCCGCGCCTTCATGATCAACACTGAACTAACGCGATTCCAAGCATCTTCGCCGGCCCATGTTGAGTTCAATCCAATCCTTCGTGCCGCTGAACACAAATTCCTTGATCATGACAGCTACATCGGTTGCGACCACATTAGTCATGAACACACGCTGGCATCGGTAACCAAAGAAATGCAAAGAGATCCGACCTGCTTGCTCGGCCATCTCTCTGACAATGCAAAGGCATCAATCAAGGCGGCGCTCTGCAGGACCAACCCGCATTTAGCAGGGAAGCACCTCAGTGCTTTGCGCCCACTCTGGGGGCTTTGATTAGGCCGTAGGCTGGGTTGATTTCATCAACCCAGCATCAAGTGGTCTCAACTCAAAGGGGCTGGGCTGGCGGAGCCAGTCCAGCCTACGTCCCTTGAATCAGCCCATCCGCATCTGCGGAGCCTTAGTTTCCCTTCCAGGCTCATCCATGGTCTGAGCAAGCGACTCCCGCTGCCGAGCCTCGCTCAAGGTCTGCAACTGAGCCAGCGACTGCTCGACCGGCGTGTTGATCGCATCCTGGGTCTTCATCATCGCCCGGCGATGCGCCGGATCGCCCGGATCGCCCTGCACCACGAATAGGTTCTCGCCCTGGCGCACTGCACCACGCTCCACGCTCAGGAAGATGTGGTCGATGCCCGACAGGCCATTGGCTTTGGCCAGACAGGCGGCGCTGGCGGCCATGCAGGCGCTCTGCCCGTCGTACTCGCGGCCGGTCTGGGAGCCCAGACGGCGCACCGCTGCCTCGGCTTGCTCGACCAGCGGATCTTTCGCTGGTTCTGCAGCTGGCTGGGCGTACCCCTTCGGCCTCACCCCAGCGCCATATGCGAACGGTTGGTCGTTTTCACCCAAGGACGAATCCGCCCGCCGCGCAGCAGGCCGCAACTGCGGAGCGTTTGGGTCCATATGAAGGAGCTGCGAACACGACGTAGGCGTGTTCATCCCGATGTCGATTATCCCGCGCGACCCAACTGTCTTGACGAGGTCGTTGCGATCAATCGACTGCCACGTTCCGCCTATATAGGCATCGCCTTTCCCCGATGTGTTCCAGACGATCATGTCATTGCCGGCGGCATAGAGACCGGAGCCGGAAAACCGCGTGGCATCTTCGCGTGACGCACGGCCATACGCGTAGGTCCCGCCGACGTTCAAAGCATTTACGAAATGAGGCGCCCGATCGTATTCGACAAACAAGTTGCGTACGGCCGGATAGGCGTGTGCAAGCCGCTCCCCATCGGGCCGCTGACCGAGCTGTGTTGGGTTGGTCAGCGAGTTCTCGCGCACCAAATCCCAGGAGGCTCGAAGAGGGCTTCGTGGATCGGCGTTCCGGAGCGCATTGACTACGTTTGCGCCGAGCAGCGCGCGATCTCGCCCGCCTTCAAAGTAGTCGTTTGCACGGGGCGACAAGCCGTCTATGGCATTGCTCACATCTGAAAAATTCTGATACCGATCATCGCGCAGACCGGTCAACAGCCGGGCACTGGCTGTTTCGTTCTGGTTGTAGGCCTTGCTTATGACGGTGGCCAATCGAACCTGCTCGTCCAAAGAGGCGTTTTGGTAGATCTCACTTTGCTGCAACGCTGGGATCGCCTCTCGCATCAACTTGTTGACTTGTGCGACGTCCCGCTCGTGAACCCAAGTGATGCCTTCGTCCGAGGCTAGAAAATCGTCAATATTTGCTTTGACAGTAGCATCAAGCGCCCGCCCGTCCTGAGCCCTGATCTGGCGGCCATTGCGGCCCAGATCGCTTATCGTTTGCGCAACCTCGTCTTCGGTCAGCACGTCATTCGGCCGCGTGCGTGCTGCCCAGCCCTGGTAGGCATTCACCAGATCACGGGGGACATTCTCACCACGAGGATCGGCGGGTTGATAGTGCTGGCCTAGATCAGTTTGTATGGTTCCTATGCTGTAACCGCTGCTGTCAGCAGGTTCTAGCCGTGCCGTTGCCGCGCGGTCCCCGGCCACTGCCAGCATGTAGGCTTGGTTTCCGCTTTCGGACGTCACCCCTACGGCAAAATATATCGTTGCGCGCAGCTCCGCGTCGGACAGCGTTGGATTAATCTCTTGCTGATCCCGTCGTTGCTGATTCATTGTAAAACTCCTTATTTGTCTTCATCGCATGCCTTTATGGGCTGATGCGATTTGATTCCCTTCTTCAGAACAACGTACTCGACATAGTCCTGCCCGTACTTCTGATACCAAACAAGCGTGTCATCGCGCGCTACCAAGTAGTCCTCTGACCAATCGTAATGCGGGCAGAGTGCGGGAGCGCCTGCTTCCTCATACTCGCTGCACCACTCTGCGATTAGCCGATCTTTACTAACTCTACCCTTCAGCAATCCTTGCGAGCCACGCAGCAGGGTCCCGTCCGACCAAGAACCAATCAGATGATCGTTCTCTCTCTTGAGTTCCAATGTAACGTAATGGCCGCGGTCGCAATCATCGCGATATGACCATTGACCCTCGAATTCACGCGCTTTTTCTATTTTGGTCGGATCATCAATCGATTGCTTGTCGTGATTGCCAATTACCTTTTGCGGGCGTTCGTGGCCACCTTTGGATAGATCAGCCTGCATGGAACAGGCCGTCAGAAAACCCGCAAGAACAAGCGATATGGCAGCGCAGAACGACCTACCCCGGACACGCGCATCGGTATCAATAGCTTCCTTCATGCTTCTTGCCTTCTTGCTGCATCAATCCCTGTTGGAGCAACTGTGCCTATGCAGGCAACCATTGGTCAAGCTTCGCAGAGAATGCACGCCCCAATTTGGTTATTTGTTTTCTGACTTTTCCCGACTGTCACGAAGTACTGTTTTTCATCTCACAATTCTCGCCGGCAGCGAGAGCTCTCCGTTGAGGTTGCTTCGCGCAGCCAATGCCATGGTGTGAGTAGTAGTATCTGGATCTCAGAGAAACAGCATCCACAAGACCAGATCAATGAATGGAATCACAGTTAGGCGCGAACGGACACCTCAAGTAGCAGTCCTGTTGGTCCTGGCTTTCATTTCTCAATCTAAAGCGCATACGGCCGGAGAAGAAGGACGGATTGTCGATCTGTCCTGGGAGGCTCAAAGCCGCGGCGCCTGCGAGGGCAAGAACTTCGACGGATTCTTCGAGGCATTCGTAAGGTCGCCCGAGGTACGGCTTGGGAGAACGGCTAAGTTCGTGGAGCTCCGATCAATGAAAAATCCTTCGCTTATCGTCGGAAGGATTGATGGCACCCAGTACGATCACTCTTTCAACATCAGTCTTAGCGATTATTACTACGCCGATACCGTTTCCATGAACAAATGGAGGTTGGGGACCTTAGACTGGTACGAGGATGTCTCGGTGATAATAAAGAAAATGCCTGGCGACACCTATCGTATCGACTATAGCAAGGTCGTTTTTCGCGACGATGGCGAAGGCGATTCGAAGACCTTCATTCGAAATTACGGGCCGAAACGAGCCTACGTGTTCGAGATGCGTGGCGACTGTTGGAAGTTGACGCAGGACCTGCGCTGATAACAACTTTCTTCACATTCGCCAGGACTACTTAAAAAAACAAAAGGGACCATTCGGTCCCTTTTGTGCTCTGCGTGGACTCTGAACCTCAAACCCCAACCGGATTAACCTTCTCCACATCAATCTTGTACTGCTTGATCGCCCTGGCCACATCCTTGCCAGTCATCTTGCCGTCTGCCGCCAGCGCCGCAATGGCCGCATGCGCGATGTAGTACCGGTCAACCTCGAAGAACCGCCGCAGGTTGGCGCGCGTGTCCGAACGGCCGAAGCCATCGGTACCCAGCACCGTGTATTTCTGCGGCACGAACGCGCGGATCTGGTCGGCGTAGGCGCGCACGTAGTCCGTAGCGGCGACGACCGGGCCCTGGCGGCCTTCCAGTAGTTCGGTAACGAAGGCCTTGCGCGGCGCCTTGGCTTCCGGGTTCAGGCGGTTCCAGCGCTCCACGTCGAAACCGTCGCGACGCAGCTCGTTGAAGCTGGGGCAGGACCAGATATCGGCGCTGACGCCGAAATCCTTGTCCAGCAATTCCGCCGCCGCAATCGCCTCGCGCAGGATGGTGCCGCTGCCCAGCAACTGCACGCGCAGCTCGCCCTTCTTCGGCTTGCCCGCATCCTTCAACAGATACATGCCCTTGATGATGCCCTCGGCCGCACCTTCCGGCATGTCCGGGTGGGTGTAGTTTTCGTTCATCAGGGTCAGGTAGTAATACTCGTCCACCTGCTCCTGCATCATCTTCTGCATGCCGTGCTGCAGGATGACCGTGACTTCGAAACCGAAGGTGGGGTCGTAGCTGCGGCAGTTGGGAATGGAACCGGCGATCAGATGGCTGAAGCCGTCCTCGTGCTGCAGGCCCTCGCCGTTGAGCGTGGTGCGCCCGGCCGTGCCGCCCAGCAGGAAGCCGCGCGTGCGCATGTCCGCCGCCTGCCAGGCGATGTCGCCCACGCGCTGGAAGCCGAACATGGAGTAGTAGATGTAGAACGGCAGCATGGGCACGTTGCTGACCGAATAGCTGGTGCCGGCGGCCATCCACGAAGAGATCGCGCCGGGTTCGCTGATGCCCTGCTGCAGCACCTGCCCGCTCTGGTCTTCGCGGTAGTACATCAGCTGGTCGGCATCGACCGGCTTGTACTTCTGCCCGAACGGCGCGTAGATGCCGATCTGGCGGAACATGCCTTCCATGCCGAAGGTGCGCGCTTCATCGGCCACGATGGGCACGATGCGCGGGCCGACCTGCTTGTCGCGCAGGGCGATGTTGAGCGTCTGCACGAAGGCCATGGTGGTGGAGATTTCGCGCTCGCCGGAGGACTTCAGCAGACGGTCGAACACTTCCAGCTTGGGCGTCTCGAACGACTCGCTGGACTTGCGGCGGCGCTGCGGCAGGTATCCGCCCAGGGCGGCGCGGCGTTCCTTCAGGTACTGCACTTCCACCGAGTCCTCGCCCGGGTGGTAGAACGGAATCTTGCCGTCGGCCAGCTGCGCGTCCGTGACCGGGATGTTGAAACGGTCGCGGAAGATGCGCACGGTTTCGTCGTCCAGCTTCTTGGTCTGGTGGGTGGGGTTGAGCGATTCGCCCGCCGCGCCCATGCCGTAACCCTTCACCGTCTTGGCCAGGATCACCGTGGGCATGCCCTTGGTGTTGACCGCCTGGTGGTAGGCCGCATAGACCTTGTGCGGATCGTGGCCGCCGCGGTTGAGGCGCCAGATGTCGTCGTCGGACAGGTTGGCCACCATGGCCGCCGTTTCCGGATACTTGTTGAAGAAATTCTCACGCGTGTACTTGCCACCGAAGGCCTTGCAGTTCTGGTACTCGCCGTCGACGGTTTCCATCATCAGCTTCTTCAACACGCCGTCGGTGTCGCGGGCCAGAAGCGGATCCCAGTAGCTGCCCCACAGCAGCTTGATCACGTTCCAGCCGCCGCCGCGGAACACGCCTTCCAGCTCCTGGATGATCTTGCCGTTGCCGCGCACCGGGCCGTCCAGACGCTGCAGGTTGCAGTTGACCACGAACACCAGGTTGTCCAGGCCCTCGCGGCCGGCCAGGGCGATGGCGCCCAGGCTTTCGGGTTCGTCGGACTCGCCGTCGCCCATGAAGCACCAGACCTTGCGGTCGGATTTTTCGATCAGGCCGCGGTGCTCCAGGTATTTCATGAACTGCGCCTGGTAGATCGCCGCCAGCGGGCCCAGGCCCATGGACACGGTGGGGGTCTGCCAGTAATCGGGCATCAGCCAGGGATGCGGATAGGAGGAAATGCCGTGACCGTCGACTTCCATGCGGAAGTTGTCCAGCTGGGCTTCGTTGATGCGGCCTTCCAGGAACGAACGCGCGTAGATGCCGGGCGAGGAATGGCCCTGCACGAACAGCAGGTCGCCGGGGTGGCTTTCGGACGGGGCGCGCCAGAAATGGTTGAAGCCCACGTCATACAGCGTGGCGCTGGAGGCGAAGCTGGCGATGTGGCCGCCCAGATCGCCCGGCTTGCGGTTGGCCCGGACCACGGTGGCCATGGCGTTCCAGCGGATGATCGAGCGCAGGCGCCATTCGATGGCCGCATCGCCCGGGGATTTGGCTTCCAGCGCCGGGGCGATGGTGTTGACGTATTCGGTGGTGGGCGAGAACGGCAGGAACGCGCCGGAACGGCGGGTCAGTTCCACCATGCCTTCCAGCAGCTGGTGCGCCCGCAGGGGGCCTTCGGCGTCGATCACCGCCTTGATGGAATCGACCCACTCGCGGGTTTCCTGCGGGTCCGGATCGCTCTGCAACATGTCGTTCAACCAGTTCATTGCCACTCCCGTGGGGGCCATGCCGGGCATGGCGTAATCGTTTTTTTATGAGCCCGCGAGTGTAACGCAGGCACCGTAAAACGGCCTCGCTACGCCCGCGTATGGAAACGGCACGGGCTGTTCCACGGGCAGCCACGGAGACGCCCGCGCCCCGTCTCACATTAGTTGCGGCCGGAAGCATATGATCCGGTTGGGGGATTCACGGGATACCGGCATGTCCGGAGCTGGTTCACAGCAGCGCAGCAGTACGGCGCCTGCCGACGCTGTGCGTTGGCGCGACAGCCTGCGCACGAAAATCGCCCTCTGGTCCGGCGCGCTCACCGTGGTGCTGCTGTTGCTGGTCACCGTGGCCATCGCCTGGCTGGCCCGCGACATGATCCTGGACGACGCCAAGCGCAACACCCGCGCCAGCGCCCAGGAAGCGGCGCAGCGCCTGGCCGTGCAGATGCGTTCGGTGGCCATCACCACCACCGGCCTGACCGACCTGGTGGCCGCTTCCACCCTGGACCCGGACGAACTGACCGCCACGCTGCGGGCCATGGTCAGGGCCACCCCCGGCGCCAATGGCGCGCTACTGGTGCTGGACCCGGTGCACGGGCGCAAGGAGCTGGGCTACGCCCGCTACATCGCCGCCGACGGCAACGACCGCGACCTGCTGGCCGACGGTTACGACTTCCGCAGCCAGCCTTGGTACCTGCGCACCCTGGCCGGGCAAGGCGGCTGGTGGTCGGAGCCGTACCGCAACGAAACCGCCGGCGGGGTGTGGATGGTCACCTACAACCTGCCGCTGCGACGGACCGCGCGCGGCGGCAGCGCGCGCGGCATGGTCAGCCTGGACCTGCCGCTGAGCACGCTGACCGACCACTTCGAATCGCTGGCCAACCTGCCCGGCTGGCGAGTGTCGCTGGTGGCGCCGGGCGGCACCCTGGCCGCCAATCCCGAACCCGGCGTGGCGCTAAGCATGACCTTGGACCAGTACCTCCAGCGCAACGGCCGTACCGATCTGGCCGCCGCGGCCGACGCCGTGCGCCAACGCCGGGCGGCGCAGTTCAGCCATCGGGACACGCGCAATGGCGAACGGCGCTACACGGTGGTCGAACCGATCGGCGACAGCGGCTGGTCGCTGCTGGTGGCGCAGTCGTACGAACTGATCGTGGCCCGCTTGAACCAGGCGCTGTGGCAACTGGCGGCGGTGGGCATGCTGCTGGCGCTGATTTCGATGCTGGTGGTGCGGCGCCTGGCCAAGCGCATCAGCCGGCCGGTGGAGCACCTGGCCGTCTCCACCACCCGCCTGGCCCATGGCGATTACGACTGGCCGGTGCCGCATACCGGACGCAGCGATGAAGTCGGCCTGATGGCGCGCACCCTGGAGCACGCGCGCACTTCCATCCAGCGGCAGCTGGTGGAGATAGGCGAGATGGGCGCGGCGCGGCAGAAACTGGAGAGCGAACTTTCCATCGCCCGCGACATCCAGCTGGCGATGCTGTCGCCCGCGCGCACGATCGAACGCGGACACGCGCGCTTGGAAGCCTACGCGATGCTGGAAGCGGCCAAGGCGGTGGGCGGCGATTTCTACAATTTCATCGAACGCGACGACGGCGAACTGTGGTTCGCGATCGGCGATGTTTCCGACAAGGGCGTGCCGGCGGCGCTGTTCATGGCCCGCACCGTGACCGTGCTGGAAGTGGCGGCGCGTTCGTCGTCTTCGCCCGACCAGGTGCTGGCCGAAGCGTCGCGCCGGCTGGTGGAAGGCAACGACACCTGCATGTTCGCCACCGTGCTGTGCGGCCGCATCGACCTGCGCAACGGCCAGTGCACGCTGGCCAACGCGGGCCACGATGCGCCGCTGTGGCTGCATGCCGACGGCCGGGTGGAAGCCATCGCCGTCGAAGCGGGACCGCCGCTGGGTTTCGAAATCAGCCAGCAGTTTCCGCTGTGGCATGGCCGGCTGGAACCCGGCGCCAGCCTGATCGCCTACACCGACGGCGTCACCGAGGCCTTCGACCCCGACAACCAGGCCTATGGCAGCGAACGCCTGCTGGCCGCGGTGCGTCCCGGTTACAGTGCGCAGGACAATTGCCGCCGCCTGATCGCCGATGTGCACCGCTTCGCCGGTGCGGCGGCGCAGTCGGACGACATCACCGTGCTGGCGATACGCTTGAGCCAGGCACTGGAAACGATGCCGGAAAATCCGCAGTCCGCAACCACCGAGGAGAGCGCGCATGCTGATACGTCTGATCGTCCCGGGTGAACACGCCCGCGTGGAAGACCTCAACACCTCGCTGGAAGCGGTGCTGAAGCGGCATGGCATAGAAGCGGGCGTGCGCGGCGACGTGCGCCTGATCGTGGAGGAGCTGGCCAGCAACGCCATCGCATACGGCGGCGCCGACGGCACCGACGTGGGCCAGCACGAACTGTCGGTGAATATCGGCATCGCCAGCGGCCTGCTGACCTTGGAATTCCGCGACGAAGGCGCGCCGTTCGACCCGTTGTCCGCACCGCCGCCCGATCTGGAGGCCGACATCATGGACCGCCCCATCGGCGGCCTGGGCCTGTACCTGATCCGGCAGATCGCCGAAGAAACCCACTACCGCCGCGTCGACGACGCCAACCTGCTGCGCGTCAGCCTGCGCATTCCCGCCACGGAGACACCGTCATGAGCCTGGACATCCAGATCCTTCCCGCCTCCAAGGGCAGCCAGCGCGTGATCCTGGCCGGGCGCCTGGATACGCACACTTACGAAGACCTGGACGAGCAGCTGGCGCCGATACTGACCCGCGACCTGCAATCGCTGGTGCTGGACCTGGCCGCGCTGGAATACATCAGCAGCGCCGGCATCCGTTCCATCTTCAAGGCGCGCAAGGCCTTGGGCGGGCACGGCGGCAAGGTGCTGGTGGTGAATCCGCAGGCGCAGATCCAGAAGGTGTTCGACGTGGTCAAGGCGGTGCCGTTGAACGAGATCTTCTCTTCCACCGCCGAAGCCGACGCCTATCTGGATGCGATGCAGCGCAAAGTGCTGCAAGGCGACGAGGAAGATTGATGGCCACTTCACGCCCGGACCTGTGGAAGCGGCGCCTGTGGAAGCGGCGCCTGTGGGAGCGGCGCCTGTGGGAGCGGCGTTTGTGGGAGCGGCGTTTGTGGGAGCGGCGTTTGTGGGAGCGGCGTCCCGCCGCGAGCTTTTCGCTTCCCC
>DASVNG010000017.1:0-12165 GCA_036383995.1 Pseudoxanthomonas sp. | reverse complement strand
CGCGAGCTCTTGCTTATCGCTGCAAATAGGCGAAGAGCTCGCGGCGGGACGCCGCTCCCACAACAACGCGTTGCCGTGTGCTGGCCCAGCCCGGACAATGGGCGCCTGACCCGCTCACGGAACAACGCCATGTCCATCCTCCGCATGACCGATCTCGACCTCTCCGGCAAGCGCGTGCTGATCCGCCAGGATCTGAATGTGCCGATCGAAGCCGGTCGCATCACTTCCGAACAGCGCATCACCGCTTCGCTGCCCACCTTGAAGCTGGCGCTGGAGAAAGGCGCTGCGGTCATGGTCACCTCGCACCTGGGACGGCCCAAGGAAGGCGTGTGGAGCGAAGCCGATTCGCTGGCGCCGGTCGCCGCGCGCTTGTCCGAGCTGCTGGGCGTGGAAGTGCCGCTGGTGAAGGATTGGGTCGACGGCGTGCAGGTCGCGCCGGGCCGGATCGTGCTGCTGGAAAACTGCCGCATGAACGTAGGCGAGGGCAAGGACGATGAGGCGCTGTCGAAGCAGTACGCCGCATTGTGCGATGTGTTCGTGATGGACGCCTTCGGCACCGCGCACCGCGCGCAGGCTTCCACCCATGGCGTGATCCGTTTCGCCAAGCAGGCTGCGGGCGGTCCGCTGCTGATGGCCGAACTGGATGCGCTGGCGCTGGCGTTGGAGAACCCCGCGCGCCCATTGCTGGCCATCGTCGCCGGCAGCAAGGTATCGACCAAGCTGGAGCTGCTTTCCAACCTGGTGGGTAAAGTCGATCAATTGATCGTGGGCGGCGGCATCGCCAACACCTTCATCGCCGCCGAAGGCCATGGCGTGGGCAAGTCGCTGGTGGAGAACGATCTGCTGGATACCGCACGCAAGATCATCGCCGACGCCAAGGCGCGCGGCGCCGACATCCCGGTGCCGACCGACGTGGTGGTCGCTCCCGAATTCAAGGCCGATGCCAAAGCTACGGTCAAACAGGTCGCCGAGGTGGGCGCCGACGACATGATCCTGGATATCGGCCCGGATACCGCCGGGCGCTACGCCAGCATGATCGCCGACGCCGGCACCGTGGTCTGGAACGGCCCGGTGGGCGTGTTCGAATTCGACGCCTTCGGCAAAGGCACCGAAACCCTGGCCCGCGCCATCGCCGCATCCAAGGCGTTTTCCATCGCCGGCGGCGGCGACACCCTGGCGGCAGTGGACAAGTACGGCATCGCCGACGAGGTCAGCTATATCTCCACCGGCGGCGGCGCGTTTCTGGAGTTCCTGGAAGGCAAGACCTTGCCGGCGGTAGCCGCGCTGGAAGCGCGCGGCGGTTGAGCATGCCGTAGGTCGGGGCTACGCCCCCGACGCGCCGCGAACCTTACGCGCCTGGGAACTCGTCCCTTGGCGGACTGCGCTCGCGTCGGCCACGCAGGGTCGACCTACATATCGTTTGAAGATACCAATAAGAGACCAGTTGGCGATAGCAACTCAATGATTTAAAGGTTAATTTCCTGTCTTTTGCACTGCGGCAAACCAATGGCATCGTAGTGGTCCCATGGATGTGGTAGTTTCCCGTCACTCTAGAGGGGAGACCGCTGTGACCGATCGCCAACGCCGTACCAAGATTCTCGCCACCCTGGGTCCGGCCACCGACCCGCCGGGCGTGCTGGATGAACTGTTCCGTGCCGGCGTCAACGTGGTGCGCCTCAACTTCTCGCACGGCGATCCTTCCGGCCAGGCCAAGCGCGCCGCCGCCGTGCGCGCCGCGGCGCAGCGTGCCGGTGCCGAAGTCGGCATCCTGGCCGACCTGCCGGGCCCGAAGATCCGCGTGGAGAAATTCGCCGAGGGCAAAGTGAAGCTCAAGGCCGGCGACCGCTTCGACCTGGTCGCCAATCCCGATGCGCCGCCAGGCGACGCTACCCAGGTCGGTGTCAGCTATCTGGGTCTGCCCGGCGACGTGCAGCCTGGCGATGTGCTGCTGCTCGACGATGGCCTGATGCAGCTGCGGGTGGAATCGGTGGAAGGCGAGCGCATCGTCAACACGGTGTTGAACGACGGCATGCTGTCCGACCGCAAGGGCTTGAACAAGCAGGGCGGCGGGTTGTCGCTGGGCGCGTTGACCGAACGCGACAAGGAACTGATCGGCATCGTCGCCAAGATCGGCGTGGACTTCATCGCCGTATCGTTCTGCCGCAATGCCGAGGACATGAACGAAGCGCGTCGCATCGCGCTGAGCCACGGCTGCGACGCCGCGTTGGTCTCAAAGATCGAGCGCACCGAGGCCATCGAGAACCTGGCCGAGATCATCGACGCCAGCGACGTGGTGATGGTGGCGCGCGGCGATCTGGGCGTGGAGATCGGCGACGCCGAACTGCCCGGCCTGCAGAAGAAGATCATCCGCGAGTCGCTGGCGCGCAACAAAGTGGTGATCACCGCCACGCAGATGCTGCAGTCCATGGTCGAAAGCCCCATCCCCACGCGTGCCGAGGTGCTGGACGTGGCCAACTCGGTCATCGACGGCACCGACGCGGTCATGCTGTCGGCCGAAACCGCCGCCGGCGCTTATCCGATCAAGGCGGTGGAAGCGATGGCGCGCATCTGCCTGGGCGCCGAAAAACAGTTCCAGATGGACACCGATTTCGAGAAGGCGCCGCGCAACCTGGAGCGCGCCGACCAGGCCATCGCCATGGCCACCATGTTCCTGTCCGAGCACATCGGCGTGCGCGCCATCGTGGCCATGACCGAATCGGGCGGCACCGCGCGCTATCTGTCGCGCTTCCGCTCCAATGCGCCCATCTATGCGTTCTCGCGCCACGACGGCGCGCGCCGCAGGATGGCGATGATCCGCGACGTGTTCCCCATCGCCTTCGACAGCCGCGGCCTGGCTCCGCGCGAAGCCGCGCGCGATGCGCTGCGCTGCCTGCGCGATCTGAGCCGCCTGGTTCCCGGCGATCGCGTCATCTTCACCAGCGGCGACCACATGGAGCAGCACGGCGCGACCAACACGCTGCGGCTGCTGCAGCTCGGCGCCGACGGCAAAGCCGAAGGCCTGGGCGAACTCTAGATCGCGTGGGAGCGGCGTCCCGCCGCGAGCTGTTTGGCCTGGGAGTAAGAGCTCGCGGCGGGACGCCGCTCCCACGGTGGATATCGCGGTGAAACCGCTTGCAACGGCTCGGTGAAGGGAAGCTGGACAGCGGGCGGGCTATAATTCCGCCCCCTTTCCCAGTCGCGCCCCAGGAACCTCATGAGCATCGAACAGCTTGCCGAAACCGCCCAGGCCATGGTCGCCGCGGGCAAGGGCATCATCGCGATCGACGAATCCACCGCCACCATCGCCAAGCGCTTCGAGAGCGTGGGCATTCCCAATACCGAGGAAAACCGCCGCGCCTACCGCGAGATGCTGCTGACCACGCCCAAGCTGAGCGATCACATCTCCGGCGCCATCCTGTACGACGAAACCCTGCGCCAGTCCACCAAGGACGGCGTGCCGTTCGCCAAGTACATGGCCGCCAACGGCATCATCCCCGGCATCAAGGTCGACAAGGGCACCCACCCGCTGGCCGGCTGCCAGGGCGAAGTGGTGACCGAAGGCCTCGACGGCCTGCGCGACCGCCTGAAGGAGTACTACGCCCTCGGCGCGCGTTTCGCCAAGTGGCGCGCGGTGATCAACATCGGAGACGACATTCCCTCCGGCACCTGCATCGAAGCCAACGCGCACGCGCTGGCCCGCTACGCGGCGCTGTGCCAGGAAGCCGGCCTGGTGCCGATGGTGGAGCCTGAAGTACTGATGGACGGCGACCATGACATCGAAACCTGCTACGAAGTGACCGAAGCCACGCTGCGCGCGCTGTTCGGCGCGCTGTACGAGCAGAACGTGATGCTGGAAGGCACCATCCTGAAGGCTTCGATGGTGGTGGCCGGCAAGGACAGCGAAGAGCAGGCCAGCATCGACGAAGTCGCCGAAGCGACCGTGATGTGCCTGAAGAGCACCGTGCCGGCGATTCTGCCGGGCATCGTGTTCCTGTCCGGCGGCCAGAGCGACGAAGACGCCACCGCCCACCTGGATGCGATGAACCGCCTGGGCAATCTGCCCTGGCCGCTGTCGTTCTCCTACGGCCGCGCCATGCAGTCGGCGGCGTTGAAGCTGTGGTCGCAGGATCTGGTCGGCAACTTCGGCAAGGCGCAGACGGTCGTGCATGCGCGTGCGAAGGAAAATGGCCTGGCTGCGTTGGGGCAGTGGGAAGGTTGAGGCATTGCGCTTGAGCCCCTCTCCCCTCGGGAGAGGGGTTGGGGTGAGGGTACGGCGGAGTAGTGCAGGCGAACAGTCAGTTGAGTGACAGGCAAAAAAAGCCGCACGTTTCCTGACGTCCGAATATTCCAGCATTCCCATTTCGACATACCCACATCCGCCCTTCGGGCACCTTCTCAGCTGTGCACACCCTTCGGGCGCCGCAGGGAGAAGGGATAGAAAAGACGCCGGCCCCGCGCCGGCGTTTCCAATTGGGAAACGCAAGATGAAAATCTCCGCCATCCACCACATCGCCATCATCGCCTCCGACTACGCGCGCTCCAAACGCTTCTATACCGAGGTGCTTGGCCTGGAAATCCTCGCCGAGGCCTACCGCGGCGAACGCGATTCATGGAAGCTGGATCTGCGCGTTGCAGACGGCGTGCAGATCGAGCTGTTCTCGTTCCCTTCGCCGCCGCCGCGCGTGTCGCGTCCGGAAGCGTGCGGACTGCGCCACCTTGCCTTGAGCGTAACCGACCTGGATCGTGCGCTCGCGGCGCTGGCCGCGCACGGCGTACAAGCCGAACCGGTCCGCGTCGACGAATACACCGGCAAGCGCTTCACCTTCTTCGCCGATCCGGACGATTTGCCGTTGGAGTTGTACGAAACCTGAGCGCTTCATGCGCTATGGTGGCTTCGTCCTTCCGCCGGTAATCGCGCATGTCCCGTGAAATCCGTTTTCCCGCCGCTGCCGTGGCGGCGCTGGCCCAAGGCCAACGCATCGTAGCGATCAAACGGGTGCGCGAGTCCAACCCTGGCATGGATCTGCGCGAGGCTATGGAGACGGTGGATGCGTACGCCTCCGGCGGGCAACGCTTTACGGTCGATGCGCCTGCGGAAGTCGCGATCGCGCCTGTCGATGGCCTGCCCGCAGAAGCCATCGCGGCGTTGTCGCGCGGCCAGGTGATCGAGGCGATAAAGATAGTCCGTGCTGCCACTGGGCTCGGCTTGAAAGAAGCCAAGGATCTGGTGGAACAGTATCGCGATGGGCAGGCGCCCGTGCGTGACGAGGCGATGCGCGCCAAGCTGGAAGGCATTGCCCGCAAGCACGGCATGAAGCTGCCGGAAGCCGCGCTGGTTGCGGTGGAGCGCGGCGATTTGAAGGCCGCGTTGAATCTGGTTCGGCAAGCCAAAGAATCGGCCCCGCATGCAGTGGGCACGGCGCGTGGGGCGAATACGGTCAGTCGTGAAAGCAACCGGTATGGATGGTTGTGGGCTTTGACTTTGCTGGTCGTTATCGCGGTCGGTTATTACTGGTACTCGCGCATGTAGGGCGGGCACTGCCCGCCCTACCTCGGTCTGGAATGACGAACCAGTAGCGGAAAGCCGGCGCGAGGGGCGTCGGGGGCGTAGCCCCGACCTACTTCAGGCATGAGGCCTTAAGCCAGCGACGCCAACCACTCGTCGTCGGAACCTTCGTTGACGCCTTCGAACAACGGCGTGGAGAAATAGCGCTCGCCGGTATCGGGCAACACGGCCAGCAGCACCGAGCCTTCCGTCGCGGTTTCGGCCACCTGCAACGCGGCGGCCACGGTCGCGCCGGCGGAGATGCCGACGAAGATGCCTTCCTCGGCGGCCAGGCGGCGCGAGGTGGCGATGGCGTCGACGTCGGCGATGGGCAGGATCTGGTCGGCGACTTCGCGGTTCAGCACTTCCGGCACGAAGTCCGGCGTCCAGCCCTGGATCTTGTGCGGCGACCACTCGTTGCCGCGCAGCAGCGAGGCGACGGCGGGTTCGGCTGCGGTGATCTTCACTTCGGGACGCGCGACTTTCAGCACTTCGCCCACGCCGGTCAACGTGCCGCCGGTGCCCCAGCCGGTGACGAAATGGTCCAGCCTCGAGCCGGCGAAATCGCGCAGGATTTCGGCTGCCGTGGTCTGGCGGTGATAGGCCGGGTTGGCGGGATTGGCGAACTGCCGCGCCAGGAACCAACTGTGCTTGGCGGCGAGTTCTTCCGCGCGCCGCACCATGCCGCTGCCGCGTTCGGCGGCGGGGGTCAGGATCACTTTGGCGCCGTAGGCGCGCATCAGCTTGCGGCGTTCGATGGAGAAGGTTTCGGCCATCGTCGCCACGAACTTGTAGCCACGCGCGGCGGCCACCATCGCCAACGCCACGCCGGTATTGCCGGAAGTCGCTTCCACGATGGTATCGCCGGGTTTGAGCAGGCCCTTGGCTTCGGCGTCCAGCACGATGGCCAACGCCAGACGATCCTTGACCGAGCCGCCGGGGTTGAACGACTCCGCCTTCGCATAAAGGGTGACGTGCTTGGGCGCGACACGGTGCAGCTTGACCACCGGGGTGCGGCCGATGGTGTCGAGGATACTGTCGTAGATTGCCATGGGGTTCTCCGTAAGAAAGCGTCAGGCGGCCTGCGGGAGTGTAGGCATGCCCAGGTTGTCGGAATGTTGCGGCGTTGCGGCCCACCCTGGCGCGGCCAGGGGTGCGGCGCCGAACCAGTGCAGCGAGTCCGCGAGTGCGGCCACTTCGCCGAGGATCAGCAGCGCAGGCGATTGCACGCCATGGTGGCGCGCGCTTTCGGGAAGCGACGCCAGCGTGCCGGTGATCACCCGCTGCTGCGGCCGCGAACCGTTCTCAACCAACGCAAACGGCAGATGGGGGGCGACACCGGCCAACAACAGCCGTTCGCGCACCTTTTCCAGCCCCGCCACGCCCATATAGACCGCCAGGGTCTGCTTTTCCTGGGCCAGGGCGCTCCAGTCCAGAGTGTCCAGCGAGTCCTTGCAGTGAGCGGTGACCAGGCGCAGCGACTGCGCGTGGTCGCGATGGGTCAGCGGAATGCCCGCGTAGGCCGCGCAGGCGACGGCGGCGGTGATGCCGGGGACCACTTCGAAGGGAACGCCGTGGGCGCGCAGGAATTCCAGTTCCTCTCCGCCCCGGCCGAACACGAACGGGTCGCCGCCTTTCAGCCGCACCACGCGCTTGCCTTGCCGCGCGTGCTCCAGCATCAGCGCCTGGATCCGGTCCTGGCTCATGCTGTGGCGGCCGGCGGACTTGCCCACTTCGATGCGGGTGGCGTCGCGGCGCGCCAGGCGCAGCACTTCGGCGCTGACCAGGCGGTCGTGCAGGATCACGTCGGCCTCGTTCATCGCGCGCAATGCGTTCAACGTGACCAGGCCGGGATCGCCGGGACCTGCGCCGACCAGCACCACCGAACCGACCGGCGCAGGCCTTCCGCTTTCTTTTTCCAGCAGCTCATGCAGATAAGCGTCGGCCTGGGTGGCGTCCAGTTGCCGGCGCAGCAGCCGTGGCAAGGGACCAGCCAGCAGTCTGTCGAAGAAACGGCGGCGCAGGCCCAGATCGGGGAAGCGCGCGCGGATGGCGTCGCGCTGGCGGGTCAGCAATTCGGCCAACGTGCCCAGCGAATCGTCGAGCAAGGTCTCAAGCTGGCGACGGACGTGCCGCGCCAGCATCGGCGCGCTGCCGCCGCTGGAGATGGCGACCTGCAGCAGGCCGCGCCGCACCACCGCCGGGGAATGGAAGCTGCACAGTTCCGCGTCGTCGACCACGTTGGCCAGGATCCGGCGCGCAGTGGCCGCGTCGTAGACCTTCCGGTTGACCGCGCTGTCGTCGGTGGCGGCGATCACCAGCCACGCCTCGTCCAGCCATTCCTCGCGGAACGCGCCAACGCGCCAGCGGATGCGGCCTTCCTCCAGCCAGCGGCCGAGTCCCTCGTTCAAATCCAGTGAACCCACCTGCGGCAGGGCGCCGGCCTGCAGCAGCGCCTCCACCTTGCGCTCGGCCACCGCGCCCCCGCCGACCACCAGTACGGTCCGGTTGCGCAGGTCGGCGAACAGCGGGAACAGGGAAGCGGTCACGGCAGTGGCATCAGGAACGGCTGATGACCCTAACGCCCGGTTATATGCAGCAGGAAATGACTTGCCGCCCGCTGCATATGACGGGCGGTTATAAGATGTGGGCCGGAAATCCTCTACATTCGCTTTCCACCCCCAATTTGGCCCAGCCGCCTGGCTTAGAGACCGCGATGACGTTGACCCAACTCCGCTACCTGGTGGCCATCGCCGACGCCGACCTCAACATCACCCTGGCCGCCGCGCGCGTGCACGCCACCCAGCCGGGGCTGTCCAAGCAGCTCAAGCAGCTGGAGGACGAACTGGGCTTCCTGCTGTTCGTGCGCAAGGGCCGCAGCCTGGAAGCGGTCACCCCGGCCGGCGGCGAAGTGATCCTGCGCGCGCGCGCGGTGCTGGCCGAAGCCAACAACATCCGCACCTATTCGGCCAACCAGCGCCGCGAAAGCCAGGGCCAGCTGATCCTGGCCACCACCCACACCCAGGCGCGCTTCGTGCTGCCGCCGGCCATCGGCCAGATCAAGCGCGCCTACCCGCAGGTCAGCGTGCACCTGCAACAGGCCGGTGAAAGCGCTGCGCTGGATCTGTTGAGCGAAGGCGATGCCGATATCGCCATCATCAGCACCGCCGGCGAGGAGCCGCAGGCCGGCATCGCCGTGCCGCTATACCGTTGGCGGCGGTTGGTGCTGGTGCCGCGCGGCCATGCGCTGGACAAAGGCGATGCCGTTCCCGACATGGCCGACCTCGCCACCCAGCAGTTGATCAGCTACGAATCCTCCACCCGCCCGGAAAGCTCATTGCAACGCGCTTTCGCCAGCGTCGGTCTGCAGCCCAGCATCGCGCTGACCGCGCTGGACGCCGACCTCATCAAGACCTACGTGCGCGCCGGCATGGGCGTGGGCTTGCTGGCGGAAATGGCGGTGACTTCCGCCGACACCGATCTGCGCGCCTGGGCCGCGCCTGCGGCCATCAACGAGTGCATCGCCTGGGCGGTGCTGCCGCGCGAACGCGTGCTGCGCGACTACGCGCTGGAACTGGTGCATGTGCTGGCGCCGCAGGTCGACCGGCGCGATCTGCGTCGCGTGCTGGATGGCAATCAGGCGGCGGACTGGCCGGTGCCGCCGACTTGGGAATCGTTGACGCAGACGATTACGAGCTGATTGATCGTCTGATTTTTAATGCGCACGATCTATTAATAGTCAGTGCCCGCACCCACAGGACGCGATGCGGGCATTGGAGAGTTCCCGTAAGTCCGGCTATTTCCGTGCTTCAGGTGCCTCGACTTTCGCATTGTCCGATTTGGCCATGGACTTGCCCGCCTGATAGCCAAAAGCCAGTAGGAACAGGATTGGAACAGAGACCGCCAAGGTCAAGAACATCGATTTTCTTGTCTTCGCCATAGTCATTTCTCAATGTCGCGGGGAGATGGAATAATCTTGCCCGCATGGAGGGATGGGTACCTACTTTGATCGGTCGATCTGCAAAGGCGCCTGCACATTAGTGTGCAGGCGCCTTTGTTTAGTGCGTCAAGATTGCTTCGCGTTGTCCCTCTCTGCCATATCTTTGCCTATCGAATATCCGAAAACGAAGAGGCTGGCGGCAACAACGAGTATGGGATAAATACCACCGCCAACTTGATCAAATTCTTCTGCTTTTAGCTCTCGCATTTTCTACGTCTCCTTAAGTTATTTGGCGTTAGCGATGTAACCGACTTGAGCGCCGATCGCCATAGGGGGGCAGACTGCGGCAATCATCGCCAGCAGAATTCCCGTCTTTACAGACATACCTCCTGAAACCATCTGAACCTGTGCCTCGTTCAACTCACGCATTGCAATTTTCCTTCTGCTTTGTGGTGCATCCCGCACCTAGGTACCCGGAAACTCCCGGAATTCTTCTGATCCAATGTTCCGATATGGAGAGCTTGAGCGTTTCCACCTCAAACGGATCAATCGGCACTTTCAGATTGAGATATGAATAAGGTCCATTTATGCAGGCTATATTCCTTTGTCTTGGTTGGAATAGCTGAAATGTAGTTGATGTTCGAAAGCAATTTAAACACGAATTATTTTGCGAGTGGTCTCACATTTTTTTGCCATGCATAGTGAAATCATTCTTTCGCTCTCTTGGTTTTTTATTTCCAAGAATTTCCAGTGATTGCATTGCGACCGAACCAATCGGCGGGCGTAGACTCGGGCGCTGATCTGGGGTGTCTTGATCGTCACAACTAGGAGAAACCCATGCTGCAAATGCGCCCCGGTTGCGAATGCTGCAACACAGACCTGCCACCCGATTCCAACCAAGCGCGCATCTGTTCGTTCGAATGCACGTTCTGCGCGTCGTGCGCCGATTCGGTGCTGCACGGAAAGTGTCCGAACTGCGGTGGCGATTTCACCGCGCGGCCGACCCGGGCGGCGCACCTGTTGGCGAAGTATCCGGCATCGACCGAACGGGTATTCAAACCGGAAGGCTGCGGGAAAGTCGCGTAGGGCAAGTCGGAACCCTGTCGATGCCGAGCTTCAATTCCCCGGTCGCTGCTCCGGTTTGGGCTCGGTCACTTCCTTGCCGGGTTCGGCCTTGCCCGACATTTCCGCGCCGGCATCGGGCGCCAGCCGCAGCATCATCCAGACCGAGCTGGCCGAGATCAGTCCCACGGTGAGGAAGGCGAAGCTGAAATTGATCACGGCCGTCATCGGTTCGCCGGTGGCCACACTGGCGACGCTCAGCGCATAGCCGCCGATGGTGATGCCCATGGCCAGCGACACCTGTTGGGCCATCGCCGCAAGACTGCTGGCCTGGGCCATGCGCACCGGCTCCACGTCGGCGTAGACGATGGCGTTGAGGCTGGTGAACTGCAACGAGCGGAAGCAACCGCTGACCAGCAGCACGCCGATGATCAGCGGGTAGGGCGTTTCCGCGCGGAACAGGCCGAAGCAGCACAGCAGCAACGAGGCGACCATCGCGTTGGTGATCATCACCTTGCGGAATCCCCAGCGGCGCAGGATGCGCCCGGCCAAGGTCTTCATGAACATCGCACCGGCCGCTGAGGTGAAAGTGATCAATCCCGATTGCAGCGGATTGAGGCCGAAGCCCAGTTGCAGCATCAGCGGCAGCAGGAACGGCGTGGCGCCGATACCGATGCGGAACAGCGAGCCGCCCAGCACGCCGATGCGGAACGTCGGCAGCTTCATCAGCCCCAGATCGATCAGCGGGTGCGGATGGCGGTGCGAATGCATCGCGTAAACCCCAAGCAATCCCGCGCCGGTGAACAGGCAGGCGGCGGCGATCGGCGTGCTGACCAGGTGCCGGCCCATGCTGGCGAATCCGAACATGGTCAGCGCCAGGCCCGTGGCCGACAGCGCGAATCCGCGCCAGTCCAGCGGACGCGCGCCGCCGCGCAGCATCGGAATATGACGCCACGCCAGGTAGATACCCAGCAGGCCCATCGGCAGGTTGATCAGAAAGATGAAGCGCCAGTTGCTATAGGTGGTGATCAGGCCGCCCAGCGGCGGACCCAGCATCGGTCCGAGCAGGGCGGGAATGGTCAGCCAGCTGAGTGCCTGCACCAGTTGCGCCTTGGGCACGGTGCGCAGCAATACCAGGCGGCCTACCGGCACCATCATCGCCCCGCCCATGCCTTGCAGGAAGCGCGCGGCCACCAGCGCGCCCAGCGAGCTGGAGGCGGCGCAACCGATGGAGCCGAGCAGGAACACGCCGATGGCGGCCATGAAGGTAGGCCTGGCGCCGAAGCGGTCGGCGACCCAGCCGCTGATGGGAATGAACACCGCCAGCGCCAGCATGTAAGTGGTGAGGGCCAGCTTCAACGCCACCGGCTCCACGCCCAGGTCGCCCGCGATCATCGGCAGGGACGTCGTGATCGCGGTGGAATCCATGTTCTCGATGAACAGTGCGGTCGCGACGATGAGCGGGAGGAGACGTTCCTTTCTCACGAAGACGAAGCGAATCCGGCAGACAAGTGGTCGCTATTGTCGCCTACGCACGGTGAAGATGCCGGGTAGGTCGGGGCCACGCCCCGACGCGCGGTGAAAATGCCTAGTAGGTCGGGGCTACGTCCCCGACGCG
>DASVNG010000016.1:0-3549 GCA_036383995.1 Pseudoxanthomonas sp. | reverse complement strand
GCCGCCACCGCATCCGCAGAGAGCTCGCGGCGGGACGCCGCTCCCACGTTCGGGGTTGTACCCGCGCTGCACCGTTGATAGAGCTTGGTTTACGCCTTCTCCCTACCTGCAGAGAGGAATTACCAATGAACTGGAACAAGTGGATCCGTCAGTTCCACCGCTGGATGGCCATCGCTTTCACGTTGACCGTCATCGCCAACTTCGTCGCCCTGGCGCAGAGCGGCGGCGCGATGCCATCGCCTTGGGTGACCTATTCGCCGCTGTTGCCGCTTGCGTTGCTTATGCTCACCGGCCTGTACATGTTCGTGCTGCCGTATGTGCGGAAGACGAGCGTTGCGCCGACTGCAGGCGAGTAAGGTCGGCGAATAGGCGCTGGCTTACAGCGCGACCAATCGCGTAACAGAGCGTCCTTCTTCCCTTGCGGCGCCCGCAGGGTGTGCAAGGCTGAGAAAGTGACGCGCAGCGCCGGATGAGGGGCGAGCGGAGAGGAGGCCGCTGACGGCCGGCACCAACACCACAAAGACCAGGGAAATCACATGCGATAGGAGGTTTCAGGCAACGACCCCGGGTGTGATTCGCACCCGGGGCCGAACCGACTTACGGCTTGACGATCTGCAGCAGTTCGACTTCGAACACCAGCGTGCTGTTCGGTGCGATCGGGCCGCCCGGCGTGCCGGCTTCGCCATAGCCCAGCTTGGCCGGAACCCATAGCTTGTACTTGCTGCCCACGGGCATCAGTTGCAGGCCTTCGGTCCAACCCGGCACCACCTGTTTCAGGACGAACTGCGCGGGTTCGTTGCGCTTGTACGAGCTGTCGAATTCGGTGCCGTCGAGCAACGACCCGGCGTAGTGCACGCTCACGCGGTCGTCCAGTTTCGGCTTCGGTCCCGTGCCCTGGGTAATGACCTGGTACTGCAGGCCGGAGCTGGTGGTGACTACACCCGGCCTCTTGCCGTTCGCGGCCAGGAAGGTCTTCTCCAGTTCCACGTTCTTCTTGCCCTGCGCTGCCATTTCGGCCTGCTTCTTGGCCATTTCTTCCTGTTGCTTGGCCTGCATCTTCACCGAGAAGCCTTGCATGATCTTCGCTACCTGCTCGTCGTTCAACAGCAGCTTCTTGTCGTTGATCACGTCGTCCAGCGCGCGATTGAGGGTCGCCAGGTCGACTTCGTCCTTGATCGGCTTGAGCGACTTGCCCATTTCCATGCCGATCGTATAGCTGATCTGCTCCTTCTCGGTCGCCAACCCCGGGATCTTCCCGGCCGCATCCGGCTTGGCGGCAGCATCGGCACCGGCCTTGGTGTCTGCGACGCCCTTTTCGGACGGGCTGCAGGCGGCGAGCACGAGGGCACACGAGGCGGCGGCTACGGTGAGGGTCAGGGGGCGCGATAGCTTCATCAAAAACTCCGGGGATTGGTAGGAGTCAATAATGACCTATAAAAACCAGGACCAGACCAAAATCCGGGCGCATCCAAAGCAGCGCGGTTACCTGCGGGACATGCAAATAGGCTACGCGGGCCACATAGGGCGGGTTCAAGTCCGCCGCATGAAGCCTGACCTATGAGATCTACGGGACATACAAGATTCATCGAGACTAAATCCTGCCGTGGCAATGCTTGTGCTTTTCTCCACTCCCGCAATAGCAAGTCTTATTCCGTCGTTGACTTTTGTTGAGTCGCGTTCTTCAAACCATCGGCAACTTCAACCCCATCTCCTTCGCACACTGCTTGGCAATCTCATACCCCGCATCCGCATGCCGCATAACCCCGGTCCCCGGATCGTTCCACAACACCCGCGCAATCCGCTTATCGGCCTCAGCAGTGCCGTCACAGACGATCACCACGCCAGAGTGCTGCGAGTAACCCATCCCCACCCCGCCGCCGTGGTGCAATGAAACCCACGTCGCCCCGCCGGCCACATTCAGCATCGCGTTCAACAGCGGCCAATCGCTGACCGCATCGCTGCCGTCCTTCATCGCCTCGGTCTCGCGGTTGGGAGAAGCCACGCTGCCGCTGTCCAGATGGTCGCGGCCGATCACCACCGGCGCCTTCAACTCCCCGTTGCGCACCATCTCGTTGAACGCCAGCCCCAGCTTGTGGCGCAGGCCCAGGCCCACCCAGCAGATGCGCGCCGGCAAGCCCTGGAAACTGATCCGCTCCCGCGCCATGTCCAGCCAGCGGTGCAGATGCGCGTCGTCGGGAATCAGCTCCTTCACCTTCGCATCGGTCTTGTAGATGTCTTCCGGGTCGCCGCTCAACGCCACCCAGCGGAACGGGCCCACGCCGCGGCAGAACAGCGGCCGCACATAGGCCGGCACGAAGCCCGGGAAATCGAACGCATTCTTCAAACCTTCGTCGAACGCCATCTGCCGGATGTTGTTGCCGTAATCGAACGTGGGAATGCCCTGCTTCTCGAATGCCAGCATCGCCTCCACGTGCACGCGCATCGACTGCTTGGCCGCATCGCGCACCTTCTGCGGATCGGATTTCTGTTCGGCCAGCCACTGCTCCACCGTCCAACCGATGGGCAGATAGCCGTGCACCGGATCGTGCGCGCTGGTCTGGTCGGTCACCGCGTCAGGACGCACGCCCATGCGCACCAGCTGCGGCAGGATTTCCGCCGCGTTGCCCAACAGCGCGATGGATTTGGCCTCGCCCGCCTGCGTGTAGGCGCGGATGCGCGCCAGCGCGTCGTCCAGGTCGGTGGCCTGCTCGTCCACGTAGCGCGTGCGCAGGCGCATGTCGATGCTCTTCTGCTGGCATTCGATGTTCAGGCTGCAGGCGCCGGCCAACGTGGCCGCCAGCGGCTGCGCGCCGCCCATGCCGCCCAGGCCGGCGGTGAGGATCCACTTGCCTTTCAGATTGCCGCCGTAATGCTGGCGACCCATTTCCACGAAAGTTTCGTAGGTGCCCTGCACGATGCCCTGGCTGCCGATGTAGATCCAGCTGCCGGCGGTCATCTGCCCGTACATCATCAAACCCTTCTTATCGAGTTCGTTGAAGTGCTCCCAGGTGGCCCAGTGCGGCACCAGGTTGGAGTTGGCGATCAGCACGCGCGGCGCATCGGCGTGGGTGGGGAACACGCCGACCGGCTTGCCGGATTGCACCAGCAGGGTCTCGTTGTCTTCCAGATCGCGCAGCGATTGCAGGATGGCGTCGTAGCAGGCCCAATCGCGCGCGGCGCGGCCGATGCCGCCGTAGACCACCAGCGAGGTGGGGTCTTCGGCCACTTCCGCATCCAGATTGTTCTGCAGCATCCGGTATGGCGCTTCGCTGAGCCAGGACTTGCAGCTGAGGCGGTCGCCGCGCGGGGCGCGGATGGTGCGGGAGGGGTCGTGGCGCGGGTCGGTCATGGGGAAATCCAGTTGCAGGTGTAACCCCATTATCGGTGGGAGCGCCGTCCCGGCGCGAGCTTTTGCCTTGTTGTGCGGGGAGAGCTCGCGCCGGGACGGTGCTCCCACCGATAATGGGGTTACACCTGCAACTGGATTTCCCCATGACCGACCCGCGCCACGACCCCTCCCGCACCATCCGCGCCCCGCGCGGCGACCGC
>DASVNG010000015.1:0-69980 GCA_036383995.1 Pseudoxanthomonas sp. | reverse complement strand
TTGGGAGAAGGTGCCCGAAGGGCGGACGCCGCGTAGCAAGCACCCTTGGGGTGTGAGGGAATGGATCGTCCGCTTGTAGCGGAAGTTGGAAGGCCTGGGAATTTCCATTCCCTCATCCGGCGCTTCGCGCCACCTTCTCCCAGTGGGAGAAGGGAAGCAAAGTGCTACTTCTGCTGCGCCCTTATCTGCGCATCCACCGCCGCGATCGCGGTCATGTTCACCACCCGCCGCGGCGTCGCGCTGCTGGTGAGGATATGCACCGGCTTGGAGATGCCCATCAGGATCGGGCCGATGGCCACCCCGTCGGTCATCACCCGCACCATGTTGTAGGTGATGTTGGCCGCGTCGATATTGGGCAGCACGAACAGGTTGGCGCGCCCGGTCAGCGTGGTGTTGGGCATCATGCGCTTGCGCAGCACTTCGTCCCAGGCGGTGTCGCCCTGCATCTCGCCGTCCATCTCCAGCTTGGGCATGCGCTCGCGCAGCAGCGCGCGCACCTTGCGCATCTTCTGCGCGCCGGGGGTGTCGTGGCTGCCGAAGTTGGAATGCGACAGCAGCGCCACCTTCGGTTCGATGCCGAACAGCTTCAAACGATAGGTCGCCTGCAGCGTGGCTTCGGCGATCTGCTCGGCGGTCGGGTCGTCCTGCACGTGGGTGTCCAGGAAGAAGTAGGCGCCCTGGTTGTTGATCACCCCGGTCATGGCCGAAGTGGACTGCACGCCCGGGTCCAGCGGAATCACGCTGCGCACGTAGCCCAGCTTCTTGTGGAAGCGTCCCACCATGCCGCTGACCAGCGCATCGGCTTCGCCGCGCGCCACCATCACCGCCGCGATCAGGGTCGGGCGCGAGCGCATCAGGTTCTTCGCGGCGGCCGGAGTGACGCCACGGCGCTCGGTGAGCGCGTGGTAGTACTGCCAGTAGTCGTTGAAGCGCGGATCGTCGTCCTGATTGGTGAGTTCGAAGTCCACGCCCTCGCGCATGCGCAGGCCCAGGCGGTCGATGCGGGTCTGGATCACGTCCGGGCGGCCGATCAGGATCGGGAAGGCCAGGCCTTCGTCGATCACCGTCTGCACCGCGCGCAGCACCACTTCCTCTTCGCCTTCGGCATACACCACGCGCTGCTTGTCGGCGCGGGCGCGGTCGTAGACCGGCTTCATCATCAGGCTGGTGCGGTAGACGAACTGGCCCAGCTTCTCGCGATAATCGTTCATGTCGGCGATCGGACGCAGGGCCACGCCCGAGTCCATCGCCGCCTGCGCCACCGCCGCGGCCAGTTCCACCAGCAGGCGCGGGTCGAACGGACGCGGGATCAGGTACTCGGGGCCGAAGCAGGGAATTTCGTCGCCATAAGCGGCGCCCAGGTCGGAAGCCTCGCGCCGCGCCAGCGCAGCGATGGCCTTCACGCAGGCGGTCTTCATGGCTTCGTTGATCACCGTGGCGCCGACATCGAGCGCGCCGCGGAAGATGTAGGGGAAGCACAGCGCGTTGTTGACCTGGTTGGGGTAGTCGCTGCGGCCGGTGGCGATGATGCAATCCGGGCGCACGGCCTTGGCGTCCTCCGGCAGGATCTCCGGATTGGGATTGGCCAGGGCCAGGATGATCGGCCGGTCGGCCATGGTCGCCACCATCTCCGGCTTCAGCACGCCGGCGGCGGACAGGCCCAGGAAGATGTCGGCGCCGGCGACGATGTCGGCCAGGGTGCGCTTGTCGGTATCGCGCGCGTAACGCGACTTGTCCGGGTCCAGATGGTCGCGGCCGGTGTAGAGCACGCCGTCGCGGTCCACGGCCAGGATGTTCTCCGGCTTCAGGCCCAGCGCCACCAGCATGTCCAGGCAGGCGATGCCGGCCGCGCCGGCGCCGCTGGTGGCCAGCTTCACCTGGCCGATGTCCTTGCCCACCACTTCCAGCGCGTTGACGATGGCCGAACCGACGATGATCGCGGTACCGTGCTGGTCGTCGTGGAACACCGGGATCTTCATCCGCTCGCGCAGCTTGCGCTCGACGATGAAGCATTCCGGCGCCTTGATGTCTTCCAGGTTGATGCCGCCGAAAGTCGGTTCCAGCGAAGCGATGATGTCGACCAGCTTGTCCGGGTCGTGCTCGTCGATCTCGATGTCGAACACGTCGATGCCGGCGAACTTCTGGAACAGCACGCCCTTGCCTTCCATTACTGGTTTACCAGCAAGCGGGCCGATGTTGCCCAGGCCCAGCACCGCGGTGCCGTTGGTGACCACGGCCACCAGGTTGCCGCGCGCGGTCATCTCGCTGGCCATGTTGGGATCTTCGACGATGGCCTCGCAGGCGTAGGCCACGCCCGGCGAATACGCCAGCGCCAGGTCGCGCTGGGTGACCATCGGCTTGGTCGGCGAGATCTTGATCTTGCCCGGCGGCGATAAGCGGTGGTACTCGAGGGCGGCCTGTTTCAGTTCTTCGTTCGACATCGACACATCATCCGTGGGCTGGACCAGGATTCTACGGGATCGCACGCAATGCGGCCGGGGCCGCATTGCCGCAGGGTTCAGTCCGCGTCGCCCAGCACGGCCTGGCCGGGACCGGCGAAGGGTCCGTGCGCCAGCGCCTCCGGCGCTTCGATCAATCCGCCCGGGCCGGCGTCCAGCTCCGCGCGCAGCCGCGCCACGTCCAGCTCGCCTTCCCACTTCGATACCACCAGGGTGGCTACCCCATTACCGATGATGTTGGTGATGGCGCGCGCCTCGCTCATGAAGCGGTCGATGCCCAGGATCAACGCAAGCCCGGCCACCGGTACCGACGGCACCACCGCCAGGGTGGCCGCCAGGGTGATGAAGCCGGCGCCGGTCACGCCCGAAGCGCCCTTGGAGGTCAGCATGGCGACCAGCAGCAGGGTCAGCTGTTGCGGCAGGCTCAGGTCGATGTTCATGGCCTGGGCGATGAACAGCGCCGCCATGGTCAGATAGATGTTGGTGCCGTCCAGGTTGAACGAATAACCGCTGGGCACCACCAGGCCGACCACCGATTTCGGGCAGCCCAGTTTCTCCAGCTTCTGCATCAACGGCACCAGCGCCGATTCGGACGAGGACGTGCCCAGCACCAGCAGCAGTTCGCCGCGGATGTAGCGCAGGAACTTGAGGATGGAGAAACCGGTGATGCGCGCCACCGTACCCAGCACCAGCAGCACGAAGATGGCGCAGGTGGCGTAGAAGCCGCCCATCAGCTTCATCAGCGGACCCAGCGCATCGACGCCGTACTTGCCGATGGTGAAGGCCATGGCGGCGCCGGCGCCTATAGGCGCCAGCCGCATGATCACGCCCATCATGCGGAAGAACACCTGCGAGAGGGAATCGAACAAGCCCAGCACCGGCTTGGCCTTCTCGCCCACGGCCATCAGCGCGAAGCCGAACAGACACGCCAGCAGCAGCACCTGCAGCAGGTCGCCGTTGCCGGTGAAGGCTTCGGTGAAAGTCTTGGGAATGATGTGCAGCAGGAAGTCGACGGTGCTCTGTTCGTGCGCCTTTTCGGCGTACTTGGCCACCGCCTCGGCGTCCAGGGTGGCCGGATCGACGTTGAAACCGGCGCCCGGCTTCCACAGATTGACCACCAGCAGGCCGATGGCCAGGGCGAAGGTGGAAACCACTTCGAAGTAGAGGATCGCCTTGGCGCCGACCCGCCCCACTTTCTTCACGTCGGCCACGCCGGCGATGCCGATGACCACGGTCAGGAAGATGATCGGCCCGATCAGCATCTTGATCAGCGAAATGAAGCCGTCGCCCAGCGGTTTGAGCGCCACGCCGGTCTCCGGCGCGAAGTGGCCGATCAAGCCGCCGATGACGATGGCGCAAAGGACCCACAGATACAGCCGCGAGGATTTGGCAGACATGGCGGAACGCTCCGGTGGCGATGACGGCGCCGACAATGGCAGCGTCCGGGTCCGGCACCAATAACGCATTGGTACTAGGCTTTCCCTTCTCCCTCTGGGAGAAGGTGCCCGAAGGGCGGATGAGGGAATGGCCTGTCAGTTCTTACTGAACCTTCCGCAGCAAGTCATTCTCCCTCCCTCATCCGGCGCTGCGCGCCACCTTCTCCCGGTGGGAGAAGGAAAAAGCCTCGTGCTGGAGAAAAGCCGCGCCCCGCGTGAAGATGACCGCCATGGTTCCCTCCGCCCGCCCCCGTTTGCGCCAGCTGCTGGTCGGCCTGGCCATCGCCCTGGCCATCGCTCTGCTGAGCGCGCTTGCGGCATGGCAGGCCGAACGCCGCAGCCTGCGCGCCAGCGCCGAACAGGCCCGCGAGCAGCTGCGCCTGCACCGCGACACCCTGGACGCCATCGTCGAACGCTATCGCATGCTGCCGGCGGTGCTGGCGCTGGATCCGGAAGTGCGCGATGGATTGGCCGGCGACATCAGCGACGCGGCCGTCGTCGAACGGCTCAACCGCAAGCTGGAACAGGTCAACGGCGTCGCCACCACTTCCACCCTCACCCTACTGGACCGCAACGGCAAGGCGGTAGCCGCCAGCAACTGGCGTTCGCCCAACAGCAACGTCGGCACCGACTACGGCTTCCGCCCTTATTTCCAGCAGGCCATGGCCCACGGCACCGGCGATTTCTACGCGCTGGGCTACACCACGGGCGTGCCGGGCTATTTCCTTTCGCAAGCCGTACGCGATGCTCAGGGCCGGCCGCTGGGCGTGCTGGTGGTGAAGCTGGTGTTCAACGAACTGGAAGCGGCCTGGCGCACCCTGCCGGACCCGGTCTTCGTCAGCGACGCGCACGGGGTGATCTTCCTGTCGGGACGCGACCGCTGGCGTTACCTGGACCTGCGTCCCTTGCGCGAGAACGAACGCAGCGAACTGGCGCGCACCCGCCAGTACGGCGAGGTGCCGCAACGCCTGCTGCAATACCGCGAGCTGCAAGCGTTCGCGCCGGGCGTGCGCCGCGTGCGCCTGCCCGGCCAGGGCGAGCACCTCTGGCTCTCGCAGACCTTGCCGGAACAAGACTGGACGCTGCATCTGCTGCACAGCACCCGATCCTCTTCGGTCGCCGCGCGCACGGTCGCCATCGCGGTGGCGGCTGGCCTGCTGGCGGCCACGTTCCTGTTGCTGTCCGTCCATCAGCGCCGGCGGCTGGCGCGTCTGCGCGAACGCAGCCGGGTGGAACTGCAGCAACTGGTCGAACAGCACGCGATCGAACTGCGCACCGCCCAGGACGGTCTGGTGCAGGCCGCCGGCGGCGCCGACTACGGCGAAAGCCCCAGCCTGCAGCATCTGCCGCAAGGCGTTTGCGTGATCGACGCCGACCTGCGGCTGGTGGCCTGGAACCGCCGCTACATCGAACTGTTCAAATTCCCAGCCGGCTTCATCCATGTCGGGCTGCCGATCGAGGAAGTTTTCCGCTACAACGCGCGCCGCGGCCTGCTGGGGCCGGGACCGATCGAAGAAGCCATCGCGCGCCGCCTGGATCATTTGCGCTCCGGCAAGCCGCACATGCACGAGCGCGAACGCAGCGACGGCACGGTGATCGAAATCCGCGGCAATCCCCTGCCCGACGGCGGCTTCGTCACCAGCTACGCCGACATCACCGCCTACAAGCAGGCCGCGCGCGATCTGCGCTCGCTGGCCGACGCGCTGGAGCACCGCATCGGCGAACGCACCCGCGACCTGGCCGTGGCCAAAAGCGAAGCGGAGAACGCCAACCGTTCCAAGACCCGCTTCGTCGCCGCCGCCGTGCACGACCTGCTGCAACCGCTGAACGCCGCGCGCATGTTCGTTTCGGCGATGCGCGACAAACTGCAGGAACCGCAGACGCAACAGCTGGCCGACAACGTGGAGGACGCGCTGGCCGCGCAGGACGCCATCCTCAACAGTTTGCTGGATATTTCCAGGCTGGAGTCGGGGGCGCTGGAAACCCGCGTGCGCGATTTCCCGCTGGCGCCGCTGCTGGAAACGCTGGCGCGCGAGTTCGGCATGCTGGCCCGCGCCCGCGGACTGCGCCTGGACTGGGTGCCCACGCGGGCCGTGGTGCGCAGCGACGAAGCGCTGCTGCGGCGCATCCTGCAGAACTTCCTGTCCAACGCGCTGCGCTATACGCCCGAGGGCCGCATTCTGCTGGGTTGCCGGCGAACCGAGGGCGGTTTGCGCATCGAAGTGCACGATACCGGCCCGGGCATTCCCGAAGCGCGCCAGCAGGAAATCTTCGAGGAATTCCGGCGTCTGGACGACGGCACGGGCGACGATCGCGGCGCAGGCCTGGGGCTGGCCATCGTGGAGCGCATCGCGCGCTTGCTGGGGCATCGCGTGGGCCTGCGTTCGACCGTCGGTCGCGGAAGCAGTTTCAGCATTCTGGTGCCACTGGGAGACCCTGGCGCCGTCGCCGCGCCCGTCATCGAGGCGGCTACGGCCGACGACGATCAGGATCTGCGCGACTGCACGGTCTGGTGCATCGACGACGACCCGCGCGTCTGCGAAGCGAGCCGCGCTTTGCTGCAACGCTGGTCCTGCCAAGTGGCGCTCGCCGGTGGCGCGAGCGAAGCATTGGCGGCCGCGCAATCCGGCGCCGCTCCGCGCGTGTTGCTCCTGGACATGCGCCTGGGCGAGGTCACCGGCCCCGAGCTGTATCCGCAATTGGTGGAGCGCTGGGGCAGCGAACCCATCGTGATCCTGGTGACCGCCGAACAGGACGACACGGTGCGCGCCATCGCGCGGCAGCACGACTGGGGCTTCCTGCCCAAGCCAGTCCGCCCGGCGGCGCTGCGCGCTCTGATCATGCAAATGCTGTTACGCCGGTAGGTCGGGGCTACGCCCCCGACACCACGTCATGCACGATTCCCATGCGTCGGCCCGTAGGTCGGGGCTACGCCCCCGACGGCGCGGCCTGTCCGGTGTCCCGCGCGTCGGCCGCGTAGAGCCTGCCCCGTACTCGATACGGGGGCCGACCTACGCACCCACGATTACGGGTCTATCCCGCCTTCCTGTTCCAATGCCTTCACCAGCACCGCCGCCTGCGTGCGGCTGTTGCATTCCAATTTCTTGAGAATGGCGGTCACGTGCACTTTCACCGTGTTTTCCGCCAAGCCCAGGTCGTAGGCGATCTGTTTGTTCAACAACCCGTCGGCGATGCACAGCAGCACGCGGAACTGCTGCGGTGTCAACTGCGCCAGCCTGGCCGCCAGGCGCGCGTCGGACTCCGATCTTTCCGCGGTGATCGGCGGAAACCAGGTGCCGCCTTCGAGCACCGTCCGCACCGCGGTGCGGATGGTTTCCACCGGCGAGGATTTGGGAATGAAACCGGCGGCGCCGAACTGCTGCGCGCGGCGGATCACCGGAGGATGGTCGTTGGAGGAAATCACGATTACCGGAAGCTCCGGCCGCTCGCCGCGCAGATAGACCAGCGAGGAGAATCCGCGCGCGCCCGGCATGGTCAGGTCCAGCAGCACCAGCTGCAGATCGGGATGCTCGGCCAGCAGCGCGGTCAGCGTGGAGGCGCTGGAAGCCTCCACCGTGGAAAGATTCTCCACCGCCCCCTGCAACGCATGCAGCACCGCCGCGCGGAATAGCGGGTGGTCGTCGGCTACCAGGATTTTGTTGGCGGTCATGGTGGCAAGTCTGGCACGGACGAGAGGTTTGCCATGCCGCTGCGCAGCAGAGGCTTCCCTTCTCCCAGAGGGAGAAGGTAAAGCCTCTACTACCAATTCGCTAATACCAATGCGTTATTGGTGCAGGGCGATGCCGCTGCCATCGTGCGAGCCATCCATTACCGCCGGATCGCTCCCGATGACATCACCACGTGCCCGCCTGCTTCCCGCCGTAATGCTGCTGGCCTGCGCAACCAGCGCACAGGCCGCCGATGCGGAAACGGAAGACAAGGTCACCGCCAAGCTCGGCGGCCGCCTGCACTGGGACACCGCCGACTTCGACAACGATACGCGCGGTACGCCCAACGCCAACGATTCGGATCTGCGTGCGCTCTGGCTGGACGTGTCCGGCAAGTTCTACGGACTGAACTACAAACTGGAAGCCGATTTCTCCGGCGATGAAGTGCTGGCCAAGGATGCGTACGTCAGCAAGAAGTTCGCGTCCGGCACGCTGACCGTCGGGCAGTTCAAACAGTATTTCAGCCTGGACGACCGCATCAGCTCCAACCACACGGTCTTCATCGAACGCAGCTATCTGGTCCAGAACCTGGCCCCCACCTACCGGTTGGGCGCGGCCTGGCTGACGGCGCGCGACGGCTACACCGTGGGCGGCAGCGTCTACAGCCTGGAAAGCATCGACGTCTGGCAGACCCAGGGATTGGCCTTCGCCGCACGCGGCACTTACGCGCCGTGGCGCGAGGAAGGAAAAGTGCTGCACCTGGGCCTGTCGCTGGCGCATGAAGACTACGACCATCCCGGCACCGACGGCGCCTCCGCGCTGCGCATCCGCCCGCGGCCGGCCGGAATTTTTTCCGACAACAGCCGGGTGACGCTGGCCAATTTCAGCCAGGGCCGCGATACGCGGGTGGACAAATATTCGCTTGAACTGGCTGCAGTGAAGGGCCCCTGGACGTTCCAGGGCGAAGCCGGCGGCGCGCGTTTCGATGACGGCGAACAAGAAGCGCGGCTTTCCACCGGTTATGCGCAGGTGGCCTGGATGCTGACCGGCGAAGTGCGCCCCTACGACGCCAAGACCGGCCGCTTCGGCCGCATCAATCCGCAGGGCCGCATGGGCGCCTGGGAATTGGCGCTGCGCTACGACACTCTCTCCGGCCGCCAGCGGCCCGATGGCGAACCGTTGCTGCGCGATGTGCGAGTGAGTTCGCTGACCGCCGGCGTGAACTGGTACCCGCGCCCGCACCTGCGGCTGATGCTGAACTGGATAGACAGCCGCAACCGCGACCGCCTGCAGGACCTCACCCTCGACCGCACCCGCGCCCTGGTCGGACGCGTGCAAATCGATTTCTGACCGAGCAGCGGGAGTACTAGTTTTCGTCCTCCGTTTCCGCCACCCGATCCAGGCGGATGCGGTTGGCGAACAGCGAGAACGCCAGCACGCCCGCCAGTCCGTTGGCGCGGCTGACCCAGTGCGGCAACCAGCGCGGCAATGCCAGTACGCCGCTGTCGAACAGCGGCTCGAACGCCTTCACATCGCCCAGGGTCATCTTGCCGGCGAACAGACGGCGGCACAGGCGCAGCCTGTCCTGCTGCAACGAACGGCGGAAGAAAGTGTGCACGCCCACCAGGCCGCGCAGGTACACCGTGTCCTTGGTGAACGCCGCGCCGCCGCCGGTGGGCACGCCGCGGAACACGCGCTGCGCCGAGGAAAAGCTTTCGGTGGGGTTCTGTCCCGCGGCTATGAAATAACCGAACACCTGGATGAAGTCCGCGCCGTCCAGCGCCATCGCCACCGCTTCGATGCGCAGGCTGATGCGCTTCATGCGTTCGATGTCGATGCTGCCGGTGATCTGTTCGGCGAAGGTGGCCAGGCCTTCCTGGGTGGCGGTGACGCGCGGCGAGGACAGGGCCAGACTGGGCAGGTGGACTTGTTCGCGCCCGTTCAAGGCCGTCAGCGAATGCACCAATGCTTCGTGTTGCAGCAACTGGCGGCGATCGTAATCGCTGAAGGCGGCCCCTTGGCGCAAACGGATACGGGTGGCTCCGGCGGCGGCCTTGGCGATCAGCTCCGGATCCAGCTCCACGGCGATCACGCGGCTGCCGAAGAAGTCGTCCAGATCGCCCTGCAGCTGCAACTGCAATGCGGTGGCGGACACCGGAATCTGCTCTTCCGGCGCCAGCAGTTCGTGATCCAGGTCGTTGGCGATATCGATGAAATGCCGCGCCGCCTCGCGTGCGGTGGGCCCGTTGCCGGGCAGCGTTTCGTCGGGCTGGCCGAACAACGCGATGGAACAGGTGGTGACCGCGGGCGAACCCAGCGACTCCAGCAGTTGCGCAGCGGTGTCCCAGCTCTGCGCCGATTCGCGCAGATAGACTCCCAGCGGGTGCGAAGCATCGGCGTCGGCGGCGATCTGCGCGAGCTCGCGTCGCGCCTCGGCGAAATCCAGCTTCGGATAGTCGATCTCCGGCAACACCGGCCGCCCGCGCGCGTAGCTCTCCAGGAACGGCGCCTGCGCCGCTGCCGGCCAACTCGCCAGACTCAACAACCGGATCCCACGCACGGCCTTGACCATGCGCGCATCGAGCGCGGCGTGGTGGGCGATGTCGGGATTCGTATCGGTCATGTCAGCCGCCTTGCTTTTGATTTTTGTCGTTGCTCTTGCTCTTGTTAGCCCTGTGAGGCGCGGCAAGCGGGACGGGATCAACCCCGCAGGGGCGACGCACAGGGATGTGCGCCGTTTCCGGAGGCGCAGGATGCGCCTTACGGAAATTCCCGGCCCGCTTGCGGACCCCACGGCTCCATCGTGGGGCGCGACGTTAGGGTGTGTTTTCTTTGGTTACTTTCTTTGCACAAGCAAAGAAAGTGACTCGCGCAACGCGCGAAACGCTTTTACTTTGTACCGAAGAATCGCGCGAAGAGCACCCCATCCGCCTTCGGCACCTTCCCCTGCAAGCAGGGGAAGGGATCTTTCTGAAGGATGTCTACCCGTCGATGCTTCTGTCGACACTTCTTAATGCTTCCCGTATTTCTCATCCAACCGCTTGTTCAACGCCTTGCCCTGTACCTTCGCCATCGATTTCTGCGCCAACCGCGCCGCCAACTTGTCCGCCGCCGCCGCCACTTCACCGCGCAACTTCAGATAATTGATGAAACGCTCCTCGTCGATATCGCCACGCTCGATCGCCGCGCGCACCGCGCACCCCGGCTCGGTCTGGTGCGAACAATCGCGGAACTTGCACTGCTCGGCCAGCGCCTCGATATCGGCGAAACCGCTTTCCGACAGTTCCTCCTCGCCGGTGGGCTTGAGCTCGCGCATTCCCGGCGTGTCGATCAGACAGGCGCCGGACGGCAACGGAATCAATGCGCGGTGGGTGGTGGTATGGCGGCCGCGCGAATCGTTCTCGCGCACCGCCGCCGTCTTCATCCTGTCGATGCCCAGCAGCGTGTTGGTCAGCGTGGACTTGCCCGCGCCGGACGAACCCACCAGCACCGCCGTCTTGCCCGCCCCCAGCCACCCGTGCAGCGAGGCCACACTGGCCGGGTCCTTGGCGTTGACCGCGCACACGGTGATGTCCTGTGCGGCGAGTTCGGCCAGGGTTTCCACCGCGTCCGGCGCGTAATCGGTCTGGTCGGCCTTGGTCAGCACCACCACCGGCTCGGCGCCGCCCCCGCCGACCAGCATCAGGTAGCGCTCGATGCGGCGCGGATTGAAGTCGTCGTCCAGCCCGCAGACGATGAAAACGGTGTCCACATTGGCCGCGATGACCTGCTGGTGGTAATGCTCGCCGGCCGCGCCGCGCTTGATCGAGGTATGCCGGGGCAGCAGGGCCACGATCTTCCTGCCCTCCATCAGCACCCAGTCGCCCACCGCGGCGCGTTCATGCGAAGGAAACCGCGGTTTCTGCCATTCCGGCAGCGATTCGGCCTTCAACGCGGCCTCGTGACCGTCGGCCACCACGTAGCCCGAGCGGTGCTGTTCGCTGACCCGGGCCGGTTTGGCCTGGGGGTGCGCGGCGAAGACGGCGGCCCAGGCAGGGTCATCCGGCAGGCCGGCATACGGCCAGCCGATCAGGCGCAGAGGGGTGAAATCCAGGGGAGTTTCAGGCATGAGGGCATTGTAGGCCCGCCCGCTCCCACAATTGGGTGGGTTCACCGCGTTTCGCGGCAATTCCGCTAAGATTTCTTACTTTCCGCCGTCAGACTGCACCAATGTCCACCCCGCCCAGCAAAACCCCAGGCAGCCACGTGCTGGCCACCCGCGAGCGACTGTCCGAAGTCCGCTACGAAATCCGCGGCGAACTGGCCCGGCGCGCCCGCGATCTGGAGGCCCAGGGCCGCAAACTGATCAAGTTGAACATCGGCAACCCCGGCGCCTTCGGTTTCCGCGCGCCCGAGCATCTGCAGCACGCGATCACCGGCGACATCGACCACACCGATCCCTACACCCACCAGCAGGGCCTGCCGGCCGCACGCGAAGCCGTCGCCGCCGCCTACCTGCGGCGCGGCACGCCCAACGCGCATCCGGACCGCGTGTTCATGGGCAACGGCGTCAGCGAACTGATCGACCTGTCCTTGCGCGCGCTGCTCAACCCGGGCGACGAAGTGCTGGTGCCTTCGCCCGACTATCCGCTGTGGTCGGCCGCCACCATCCTCAACGACGGCCGCCCGGTGTACTACCGCTGCGACCCCGAGAACGACTTCCTGCCCGACCCGGCGGAGATCGAAACGCTGGTGTCCTCGCGTACCCGCGCCATCGTGCTGATCAACCCCAACAATCCCACCGGCGCGACCTACCCGCGCGAGCTGCTGGAGCGCATCGTCGCCATCGCGGCCAAGCACAAACTGCTGCTGATGGTCGATGAGATCTACGACCAGGTGCTGTACGACGAGGCGAAGTTCCAAGCGGTCGCGCCGCTGGCCGGCGACGTGCCCTGCCTGACCTTCAGCGGTTTGAGCAAGGTGCACCGCGCCTGCGGCTGGCGCGTGGGCTGGGCGGTGCTGTCGGGCGACGGCGAAGCGGTCGGCAACTTCCATCACGCGATGGATCTGCTGGGCGCGCTGCGCCTGTGCGCCAACGTGCCGGGGCAGTATGCGGTGGAAGCGGCGGTCAACGGCCCCGACACGATTTCCGCGCTGTGCGCGCCGGGTGGACGTCTGTACGAAACACGCCGTGCGGTGATCGAAGCCTGCGAGGCCAGCGAACATCTGGAACTGGTCGCGCCGGCAGGCGCGCTGTACGCGTTTCCGGCCGTGATCGGCGCCGCGGCCAAGGGTTTCGACGATCACGAGTTCGCCCTGGAGCTGATGGAAAACGAAGGCGTGCTGGTGGTGCCGGGCTCCAGCTTCAACGTGCCCTACCGCAACCATTTCCGCGTGACCTTGCTGCCGGATGCAGAGACGATGCGCGAAGTGTTCGCGCGCATCGACCGGGTGCTGGCGCGGCGTGCGGAGGCGGTGACCAAGGTGGTGCCGATTACGGCAAGCAAGGCGAAGTCGCGGCCTGCAGCGGCGTGATTCCTTCCGCCGTCATCCCAGCGAAAGCTGGGATCCATTTGATTTTGCCGTTGCTTGTCCGCATGGCCGCCAAAAACAAAGTCAAAATGGATCCCAGCTTTCGCTGGGATGACGATGACAATGGCTGAAATTTTCCGCACCAAGACCGAAGCCGCCGCCATCGAGCTTCGCTATCTCGCCCTCGGCGATTCCTACACCATCGGCGAAGGCGTGCCGGAATCCGGCCGCTGGCCCGTGCAGCTGGCGCACGCCCTGCGCACTGATGGCGTGCCCATGGCCGACCCGAAGATCATCGCCCAGACCGGCTGGACCACCGACGAACTGGATGCGGCCATCGATGCGGTGCATCCGCTGGCCGAATACGATCTGGTCAGCCTGTTGATCGGCGTCAACAACCAGTATCGCGGACGCAGCGTGGAGGAATACCGCACGCAGTTCGCCGGGCTGCTGGAGCGCGCCATCGGTTTCGCGCAGTGGCGGCGCGAGCGGGTGCTGGTGCTGTCCATTCCCGACTGGGGAGTCACGCCGTTCGCGGTCGGCGATGCGCGGGGCGCGGGGCGCATCGGCGCGGAGATCGACGCCTTCAACTTTGCCGCGCGCAAGGCGTGCCAGGAACGTGGAATCGCCTTCGTCGACATCACCGCCGCAAGCCGCGAGCATGGCGCCGAAGTGGCGATGCTGGTCGACGACGGCCTTCATCCCTCATCGACGATGTACGCACAATGGACGCGCCTGACCTTGCCCGTCGCCCGCCAACTGCTGGCCACGTCTTGAACGCCTCCACGCGGCCCTTCGATCGCGCCGCCGCCACGCGCATCGCGCGCGCCTTCCTGCCGCGGCATCCGCTGGGAAACCGCTGGGACTACTACTACACCCGCGCCAAGCTCAGCAGCGATCCGCTGTATCCGGGCGTGCTGCAGGCCTTGCGCGGCAGCGATGCGCCGGTGCTGGACCTGGGCTGCGGACTGGGCCTGCTGGCGCATGCCCTGCGCCTGGACGGACAGTCCATGGCCTATCGCGGCGTGGACAACGATGCGGCCAAGATCGCGCGTGCGGACAGAGTGGCGCAGAGGAACGGATTGCACGAAGCGGTCTTCGATGTGGTCGATCTTGCGCAGGGACCGCCCGCGCACTCGGGCAGCGTCGCGATCCTGGACGTGCTGCAGTACCTCAGCGCCGACGAACAAGCCAAGCTGATCGCCGACGCCATCGCCATGCTCACGCCCGGCGCGCGCCTGGTGATCCGCACCGCACTGGGCGACGACAGCCACCGCGGCCGCACCAGCCGCATCACCGACCGCCTGGCCAATCTGATTGGCTGGATGCAGTTCCGTCCGAAGTGCTATCCCGACGCCGACACGCTGCGCGCGCAGCTCGGTGCCGCAGGCCTGCAAGTTGATTTTGCGCCGCTGTACGGCAGCACGCCCTTCAACAACTGGCTGATCGTCGCTCGCACGTAGGTCGGGGCGTAGCCCCCGACAACCGCGATCCATCGTAGGTCGGGGCTACGCCCCCAACGCCACGCGGCCCGTCAGATCCACGCGACCCCGGACACCGCGATGCGTCGGGGGCGTAGCCCCGACCTACATGGAATTCTCGGGCAACACCGCGGTGTAGCCGCGCGCGCGCATGGCCTGCAACACGCCCTCGATGATGGCCAGGTTGTTGCCATGCCGCGCGCCTTCATGCAGCAGTACGATCGCGCCCGGTTCCAATGCGCTTACGATGCGCGCCACCACACTCTCCGGTTCGCCGCGCACGCCGTCGAACCCGCGCGCGCTCCAGGCCACGCGCGCCAATCCGTTCTTCTTCAACGGCGCCGACACGAACGGATTGGCCATGCCCACCACCGCGCGGAACCAGCGCGGCGCCTGGCCGGTAATTTCGCGCAAGGTCGCCTGCGCCTGGCCGATCTCCGTGGCCATGCGCCGCGGCCCCAATGCCCAGAACCAAGCCTGCGGATGCGTGCGGCTGTGGTTGCCGATGCCGTGGCCGCGCCGCAGGATCTCGCGGGTGAGTTCGGGCTGGCGCGCCGCGCGCTCGGCCACCAGGAAGAACGTGGCTTTGGCCCCATGGCGATCCAGCAAGTCCAGCAGCGCCGCGGTTTCATGCGAAGGGCCATCGTCCACGGTCAGCCAGACCCGTTTTTCCTGGGTTGGCAGCCGGCTGAGCACCGGGCCGAACAGCCGCGATTGCGGCCGCATCGTTCCCCACAGGAACAGCATGTGCACCGCGAACAGCGACGCCAGCCCTATTCCCCAGCCCCAGCGCCACCAGACCAGGGCCACACCCAGGTGCAGGCCCAGCGCCAGCCAGATCCACGCATGCGGATGCCGGGGCACCAGATGGAGTCTGCGATTCTGTGTTTCCGCCGTGGTCATGCCGCAATCATGCCATGCAGCGTAAAATCACCGTTCCCGAAAGCCGGTAAACCCCCTGATGTCCCTCGATCCCGCCCTGCGTTCCCGCATCGAATCCCTGCTGCAGTCCAACCGCGTCGTGCTGTTCATGAAAGGCCAGCCGAACATGCCGCAGTGCGGTTTCTCGGCCAAGGCGGTGGGCGCGCTGTCCACGCTGGGCGTCGACTACGCGCACGTCAACGTGCTGGCCGACCAGGACATCCGCGAAGGCATCAAGGCCTACGGCGACTGGCCGACCATCCCGCAGCTGTACATCGACGGCGAGCTGGTGGGCGGCAGCGACATCATCGAGCAGATGAGCAATTCCGGCGAACTCGCTTCTCTGCTGGGCGTGGCCGCACCCGACCGCACCCCGCCCAAGATCACCGTCACTCCCGCCGCGGCCGAGATGCTGTCCAACGCGGCGGCCGATGCCGGCCCGGGCGGCGCGCTGGCGCTGTCGATCAATGCGCAGTTCCAGCCCAACTTCCAGCTGGCGCAGTTCGACGCCAACGCCATCGCCACCGAATCCAACGGCGTGCGCATCCAGTTCGACCTGGCCAGCGCGCGCCGCGCCGACGGCATCACCATCGACTGGGTCGACGACATCCGCGGCAAGGGCCTGGCCATCGACAATCCCAACGCGCCCAAGCCGGTGCAGACGTTGTCGCCCGCGGAAGCCGATGTCCGCGTCGCCGCAGGCGAAGTGCTGCTGGTCGATGTGCGCCCGGCCGAAGAACGCGCCATCGCGGCAGTGAAGCTGCCGTTCAAGACCTTCGACGGCAACGGCCGTGCCGAACTGGAAGCGCTGCCGAAAGACACCGCCATCGCCTTCCTCTGCCGTAGCGGCGGGCGTAGCCAGCAGGCCGCGGAAGAATTCCGCGCGCTGGGTTTCAGCAACGTCTACAACGTGGTCGGCGGGACCAATGCGTGGGCCGATCAGATGGATTCGGGGCTGGCGAAGTACTGATTTGAGCCCTTCTCCCATCGGCGCCCGAAGGGTGTGCAGGGCTGAGAGGGGTTGGGGTGAGGGTACGGAGCATCCCAATCTGCGCGCTTGCGCCGTACCCTCACACCCCAAGGGTGCTTGCTGCGCAGCGTCCGCCCTACGGGCACCTTCTCCCGGAGGAAGAAGGGAACAGCGCATCAGCCGCTGAATCCACCGCTCGCCAAGTACTCAATCTCTTCAGAAGTAGACGCCCGCCCCAACGCCTCGTTCCGATGCGGAAACCGCCCGAACCGCACGATCAGATCGCGGTGCAGCCCAGCGTACTTCATCAGCTCGTCGTCGCCGATCCTGCCGAACAACTCCATCGAGTAGTCCTGGTCGGCCATCGCCTCGGAATGCTCGAACGGCAGATAGAAGAACATGCGCAACGCAGCATCCACTCGCAGGTCGAAGCCCGCGTCAATGGCGCGTCTGGCATAGCTGCGAGCCAGTCCATCGGTCGCATAGGAATGCGCGCATCCGCGAAAACAATTGCGCGGAAATTGGTCCAGCAGGATCAGCAAGGCCAGCGCGCCATCGGCTGAATCCAACCAATCTTCCTGCTCACGGCGCGCCGCCGCCAGATGCGCATCGTGGAAGCGGCGTTTGAATTCCGCATCGAAAGCTTCGTCGCGCTGGAACCATTTGTCGTAGCCGGCATCGCGCCAGAACCCTACGATCTCTTCAACCTGATTCATCCTCGTTCCCCGACCGCCGCTCACTCGTCGAAGCGCAAATGCCGCACCGACTTCCCATGCCGGCGTATCAGCTTCAGCGCCTCGATGCCGATGTTGATGTGACGGTCGACGAAATCGGCGCTGACCCGCGCGTCGGAGGCTTCGGTCTTCACGCCTTCGGGAATCATCGGCTGGTCCGACACCAGCAGCAGCGCGCCGCAGGGAATGCGGTTGGCGAAACCGGCGGCGAAGATGGTGGCCGTCTCCATGTCGATGGCCATGCAGCGCACCTTGCGCAGGTATTCCTTGAACTCCACGTCGTGTTCCCAGACGCGGCGGTTGGTGGTGTAGACGGTGCCGGTCCAGTAGTCGTGGCCCAGGTCGCGGATCATGGTGGAGACCGCACGCTGCAGGGCGAAGGCCGGCAGCGCCGGCACTTCGGGCAGCAGGTAGTCGTTGCTGGTGCCTTCTCCGCGGATCGCCGCGATGGGCAGCACCAGATCGCCCAGCTGGTTCTTGCGCTTCAAACCGCCGCATTTGCCCAGGAACAGCACCGCCTTGGGCATGATCGCCGACAGCAGGTCCATCATCGTGGCCGCATTGGGGCTGCCCATGCCGAAGTTGATCATGGTGATGCCGTCGAAGGTGGCGCTGGCCATCGGCCGGTCCAGGCCCACCACCGGCGCGCCGGTCAGTGCGGAAAACGCGTGCAGGTAACCGCCGAAATTGGTCAGCAGGATATGTTCGCCGAACTGGTCCAGGGGCACGCCGGTGTAGCGCGGCAGCCAGTTGTCGACGATCTCGTTCTTGTCTTTCATCGCATGCTCTCTTTTCGTATTGGTCGCGCCAATTGTGGCATGGGCCTGCGCCATAGCACTTGGCAAGCATGGGCCGCGCCGGTTAGGTTCCGGTTGCCGGCCTTCGACCCGCCGGCTTTCGATCAGTTTCTCGGGGAATCACCATGCGCTTCGTTCTACTGGCCATGATCGGCCTGTTTTCCGTGTGCGGAAATGCCTCTGCCGCCACCGCCAAATCCCGTTTCACCCAGGATCCCTACCCCAGCACTTACCGCAGCATCGCCTCCGGTCCGGTGCTGATCCAGCACGCCACCGTGCTGACCGGCACCGGCGAACGCCTGGACGATGCCGATGTGCTGCTGAGCGACGGCAAAGTGGTGTCGGTGGGCCGCGGACTGACCGCACCTGCGGAGGCGACGCTGGTGGACGGCAAAGGCCGCTGGGTCACCCCCGGCATCATCGACGTGCATTCCCACCTGGGCGTGTACCCCAGCCCCGGCATGAGCGCGCACAGCGACGGTAACGAAGCCACCGCGCCGGTCACCGCCAATGTCTGGGCCGAGCACTCGATCTGGCCGCAGGATCCCGGTTTCCAGACCGCACTCGCCGGCGGCATCACTTCGCTGCAGATCCTGCCCGGCTCGGCCAATCTGGTCGGCGGGCGCGGCGTGACCCTGAAGAACGTGCCCGCCACGACCTACCAGGCGATGAAATTCCCCGACGCGCCCTGGGGCCTGAAAATGGCCTGCGGCGAGAACCCCAAGCGCGTCTATGGGCAGAAGGGCGGACCGTCCACGCGCATGGGCAATATCGCCGGCTATCGCGCCGCCTTCATCGACGCCAGCGAGTACCTGAAGAAGAACCAGAAGAAAAACGAGGCGCCCAAGAAGAAACGCTGGTGGCAGCGCGCCAGCGGCGGCGGCGATGCCGACAGCGCCGGCGACAGCGGCGGCAAGCGCGATCTGAAACTGGATACGCTGGCCGGCGCCATCGAGGGCGATATCCGCGTGCACATCCACTGCTATCGCGCCGACGAGATGGCCACCATGCTCGACCTGGCCAAGGAATTCGGCTTCAAGGTCGCCGCGTTCCACCACGGCGTGGAGGCCTACAAGATCGCCGACCGTCTGGCCGCCGAAGGCGTGTGCGGCGCGCTGTGGGCGGATTGGTGGGGCTTCAAGATGGAAGCCTTCGACGGCATCCAGGAGAACATCGCCCTGGTCGACCGCCCGGCCAACGGCTGCGCCATCGTGCATTCGGATTCGGACGAAGGCATCCAGCGCCTCAACCAGGAAGCGGCCAAGGTGATGGCCAATGCGCATCGCGTGGGCATCGAGATTCCACCGGAACGGGCGATCCGCTGGATAACGCAGAACCCCGCCAAGTCCATGGGCATCCTGGACAAGACCGGCACCCTGGAGCCCGGCAAGATGGCCGACGTGGTGGTGTGGAACCAGAACCCCTTTAGCGTGTACGCGCACGCCGAACAGGTCTACATCGACGGCGCGCGCATCTACGACCGCAACGATGCGGCGCGGCAACCTAAATCGGATTTCATGTTGGGGCAGGATGCGGCGATGGGAGGTGCGAAATGAAGTCGTTCGTTATTCCTCAGTCGCCGTCTCGGCGCGATCTCTCAGTGTCGTCATCCCAGAAACTACCTTCCACGTCGTCATCCCAGCGAAAGCTGGGATCCATTTTGACTTTCGACGTGGAAACGAATGGGGCCGGAATGGCGACGGCAACGGCAAGATCAAGATGGATCCCAGCGTTCGCTGGGATGACGACTCGCTTGTTATCGGTTTCGTTTGTTGCCCTGCTTTGCGCAAGCAACGCCCTCGCCCAAGACGTCCTCATCCGCCACGCCACCGTACACACCGCCGGCCCGCAAGGCACGCTTCAGAACGCGGACGTGCTGGTGCAAGGCGGCGTGATCCGCGCAATCGGCGCCAACCTGCAGGCGCCGGCTTCGATCAACGTGGTCGAAGCCAACGGCAAGCCGCTGACGCCCGCCTTGTTCGGCGGCATCACCGAGATCGGCATCGAGGAAGTGTCGGGCGAAGCCGAGACCGTGGACAGCGCGGTGACCCTGGCCACCGATCAGCCGATGCGGCCCGAGTTCGACGTGACCCTGGCCTACAACCCCGAGTCGGTGCTGATTCCCGTCGCGCGCGTGGAAGGCCTGGGCTTCACCCTGCTGGGCGCCAACACCGGCGGCTCCTTCATCGCCGGACAAGGCGGAGTGATGCGCCTAGACGGCAGCGCCGACCCGATCGGGCCACGCGTGCTGTTCGTGAAGCTGGGCAGCGACGTGCTGGGCAAGAGCGGCAGTTCGCGCGCGGCGCAGTGGATGCTGCTGGACCAGATGGTGGGCGAAGCGCGCGGCCGCATCGCCGCCGATTCGCCGCATGCGCTGCTCACTCCCACCGGGCGTGCGGTGCTTGCGCGCTATCTGGCCGGCAATGGGCGCATCGTGGTCAACGTGAATCGCGCCGCCGATATCCGTCAATTGCTGCGTTGGGCGCAACGCGAGAAGGTGCGCATCGCCATCGCCAGCGGCATCGAAGCCTGGAAGCTGGCGCCGGAGATCGCGCGTGCGGGCGTGCCGGTATTCGTCGACGCGCTGGCCGACCTGCCCGGCGACTTCGACCAGATCGGGGCGACGCTGCAGAACGCTGCGCGCCTGCAGGCGGCCGGGGTGCAAGTGAGTTTCGCGCAGTTCGGCGACTCCTCGCACAACGCGCGCAAGATCCGCCAATACGCGGGCAATGCGGTGGCCAATGGCTTGCCCTGGGAAGCGGGACTGGAAGGCCTGACCCGGGTGCCGGCGCAGGTGCTGGGCGTGGACGACAAGCTGGGCACCATCGCCCCGGGCAAGCTGGCAGACCTGGTGCTGTGGACCGGCGATCCGTTGGATGTGGCCAACGTCGCCAGCCAGTTGTGGCTGGGCGGACGCGCGATTCCGATGCGTTCGCGCCAGACCGAATTGCGCGACCGTTACCTGCGCGCAACCGGGACTTTGCCGCGCGCGTATTCGCCTTGATCTTCGAACCTGAGTTTCGACCAGCGGCCTGCCCAGTCTGATCCTCGCATAACACCGCTGTTGCCTCCCCCTTTGGAAAAGGGGGATTGAGGGGGATTTGCTTTTGGCGCAAGAGCAAGATCAAAAGCAAATCCCCCGTAGCCCCCTTTTTCAAAGGGGGCAAAGCAAAGGCAACGCTGCTCCGAAATCCCACACGTCGCAAGGCAACTGGCGAAAACTCAGACTGTCGCCGCTTCCAACGTGGCCACGCGATTGCGCCCGCCATGCTTGGCGATGTACATCGCCTTGTCTGCCCGCTTGATCAGCGTGGCCACCGTATCGGTGGCGTTGCATTGGGTGACCCCGATGCTCACCGTGACGGCGACCGGCACACCCTCCACTTGCTGGCACTGGGCCTGGATCTTGAGCCGCAGGTGTTCGGCCATGGCGATGGCCCGCGCGCTATCGGCGCCGGGCAGACCCAGCACGAATTCTTCTCCACCCAAACGCCCCAGATGATCTCCGTATTGCAGCTCTTCGCTCACCAGGCGCACCACTGCGCGCAGGCAGGCATCGCCCAGGGCATGGCCGAAACAATCGTTGACCTGCTTGAAATTGTCCAGGTCCAGGAACAGCAGCGACAGCGGCATGCCTTCGCGACGGGTATTGAGCACCGCCCAATCCAGGCGGTGTTCGATGCCGCCGCGATTGAGCACGCCGGTCAGCCAATCGCGTTCGGCGTGTTGCTGGGCGGTATCGCGTTCGCGGCGGAAGGTGAGCATGCGGTCGGCCAGCCCCAGCGCCAGCACCACCGCGGTGAAGGCCAGCACCAGCGGCAAGCCGTATTGCAGCCAGGGCTCGACGGGGATGCCCATGCTGAGCTGGATCGCACGCGCAGTGCTGAAAAAAACCAACGGAACCCAGGCGATCAGAATGAAGCCCGCATGCCGCCCTCCCCCGCGCCAGGCCTTGTACAGAGCGATGATCGCCAACGCGTTGGTGAGCAGGAACAGCGCGTTGCCCACGTTCGGAAACCATTCCTTGCGCACCGGCCAGGGCGATACCAGCAACAGCAGCACCAGCGCGGGAATGTAGATGCCCGCCCAGCGCATGGCCCGGCTCAGGCGCGGCACCCGCGAACGCAGGCCGGCATAGTCCTGCAGCATCCATACCGCGGCCATGGTCGACAGCGTGGCGATGAACCAGATGCCCGGCGCGCCGAACACCGCCAGCGCGCGCAGCCCCGGCAAGGCGTAGGCCTCTCCATACGAGCACAGCAGGAACAGCATCTGCAGCGCCATGGTCGCTGCGTAGAGCAGATACACCCGTTCCCGCAGCATCGCCCAGAACAGCAGCACGGTCAGCGAGACGCCCACCAGCACTCCCACCGACAACAGCAGGATGCGCACCTGGGTCAGGTCGTGGGCGATATGCCGGGTGCGCGGAACCACGGCCACCTGCAAGGGATAACGCGCGCCTTCCACCTTGATATCTATCGGATCGTCGCTCAGCAGCGGAAACACCAGGGCATGCCGCGAGTACTGCGGATCCAGATCGCGATCGAACAGAGTTTGTGTGGCCGGCGCAGCGAGGCCTGCGCCCCGCACACTGACCCGCGCGCTGTAAGGGTGGTAGACGAGCAATAGCGGCTGATCGATTCCGGCGGCCGGCTGCAATCGCCATTGGCCGTTGCCGATGACCGAAGGCGTATTGGGATCGGCGATGAAATCGCGTTCGGCGAAAATGCCCGCGTGCTGTTCGGCGATGGAATCGGCATCGGCGGCAAGGGGATCGATCCGCACAATCCCGTCTGCCTGGGCATGAGCGGAGCAAAGCAGCGCCAGGCACCACGTCCCCACCAGCAGCCAGCGCTTGCTCATCTCGCCCCTTGCTTGTCCGGGCCCAGTGTCGACCTCAAGGACAGCCCTTAACAAGCTTCACGCACATATAAATGTGATGTTGGTCACATTTTATCCGAACCCTTCGCCCCTGTCCGCGGCTACTGCGGACGCGCCGAGGAGGCAAGGCCAGGTTTAGGGCTATGTGAATACGGCCCGGGGATTGGTGCCTTCTGGGGCCGTCAGAACACGATATTGTGCACAATCTCACACTTTTTCAGCGCAGCGGGTTGCATATCTGCGTTACGTTGCCGGGCTTACTGCGATGCATGCCGGGAGGGGCTTCATGCGCATAGGAATAGTGGTGGACTCTGCCTGCGATTTGCCGCAGGACTTCATTCAAAAGAACGACATCGTGCTGTTGCCCATCACCGTGCGCATCGGCGATGCGGTGCTGGCCGATCACCGGGACGAGGAAGCCACCTTGAGCTTCCTGCACGCGCACGTGGCCGAGCGTGGCCATGAAGCGGAAACGACACCGTTCACGGTCAACCAGATCCGCGACCTGTTCCTGGACCGGTTGGTGATCGACTACGACCACGTTTACTGCATGACCATCACCAAGACCCGCAGCCCGATCCACGAGAACGCGATGCAGGCCAGCTTCGCCATCCTCAACGACTACAAACCGGTGCGCCAGGCCGCGGGCCACAACTCGCCGTTCGCGCTGCGGGTGATCGACACCCAGACCCTGTTCGCCGCCCAGGGCGTCACCGCGGTGGAAGCGGTGCGCATGCGCGCCGCCGGTTCCAACGTGCAGCACATGCGCACCAAACTGGAATATCTGGCCGCCAACAGCCACGGCTACATGATCCCGCGCGATCTCTACTACTTGCGCGCGCGGGCGCGGACCAAGGGCGACCGCAGCGTCGGCCTGCTCAGCGTCGCCCTGGGCAGCGCGCTGGACATCAAGCCGGTACTGCACGGCCATGCCGGCAAGACCGAACCGGTGGCCAAGATCAAGGGATTCGAGAACGCGGTGGAGCAGATGTTCAAGTTCGCCGGCAACCGCGTGATTTCCGGCCTGCTGACGCCGACCGTGTGCCTGAGCTACGGCGGCGAACTGGGCGAGATGCGCGCGTTGCCCGGCTATACGCGCTTGCGCGATATCTGCGCCAACAACAACGTGGAAGTGTTCGAAAGCGTGATGAGCCTGACCGGCATGGTGAACGTGGGCAAGGGCGCGGTAGTGGTCGGTTTCGCCGCCGAACCGCATACCTTCAGCGTCTCCTAACGCACGGATAACGCGGCACCGCTAGGCTGTCTTCCTCTTCAAGGGAGTGACCGCATGGCGACCCGCTATTACCTCAGCCTCAAGGATCCGGCCAAGGCGCGCGGCAGCGATGCCGCCTTCAGTTTCAGCGCCAATGGCGCCGATGCGTTCGCCTCGCAACTGCAGGAAGCGTTGCGCGGCGACGGCCTGTTCCGGCGCTGGCGCGCTGCGCAAGCCGAACCCGATGCCGTTGACGCTTCGCTGGGCGCGACCGATCCCGGCGCAACGGTCAAGGGCGAGCAGCACGACCTGCAGATCGATCTGATCGTGGTCACTTCGATTCCCGGCAGCGTATTCAAGCACCGCCTGCGCCTGCTTGCCGGCAGCGCCTGGGAACTGCGCGACGTTTCGAGCGCCTGACGCCGTGCTGCTGTCGTGGAGCGGCGGCAAGGACGCCGCGTGGACGCTGCATCGCCTGCGCCAGTCGGGAATCGAAATCTGCGGATTGATCACCACGGTCACCTCCGGCTACGAACGCGTCTCCATGCAGGGCATTCGCCGCACGGTCCTGCATGCGCAGGCCGCGGCGACCGGATTGCCGCTGATAGAAGTGACGATTCCGCCGGCCTGCGACAACGACGTCTACGAAACGGCGTTCGTCGCGGGCTTGGCGTCGGCCCGCCAATGCTGGCCGCAGGCGAGCGAAATCGCATTCGGCGATCTGTTCCTGCAGGATATTCGCGACTACCGCGTGGCGATGTGCTCGCGGCATGGATGGGATGTGCAGACCCCCTTGTTCGGCAGCGACACGGCGATGCTGGCGCGGGAAATGCAGGTGGGCGGGTTGCGGGCCTCGCTGTGCTGCGTGGACACGCAACAACTATCGGCCGATTTCGCGGGGCGCGATTTCGATGCGGCCTTGCTGGCAACGCTGCCCGCCGAGGTCGATCCCTGCGGCGAGAACGGCGAGTTCCATACTTGCGTGCATGCAGGACCGATGTTCTCGTATCCGCTGGCCATCGAGCGAGGCGAAACGGTGTTGCGCGACCAGCGGTTCGCCTATACGGACTTCGATCTCGCGCGTCCGTAGGCGTCGTAGGAGCGACGTGAGTCGCGAAGGAATTTTCCGAAGAAGTATTCGCGACTCACATCGCTCCTACGGCAGTCCTACGAGAACTCACCGATCAGGCGCTTAGCGCTTTGGCGTGGTGCGCGATGTGCTCGCCGATGAAACTTTCGATGAAGTAGTAGCTGTGGTCGTAGCCCGGTTGCAGGCGCAGTTGGAGCGGATGGCCGGCCGATTCGCACGCGGCCCGCAGCAGTTCCGGCTTCAATTGTACGGCCAGGAATTCATCGGCATCGCCCTGGTCGATCAGCAACGGCAGGCGTTCCGACGCTTCCGCGATCAAGGCCGCCGCATCCCACGCCTGCCAGGCTTTGCGATCCTCACCGAGGTAGGCGGTAAACGCCTTCTCGCCCCAGGGCGCCTGCGACGGCGCCACGATCGGCGAGAACGCCGACACGCTGCGGTAGCGGCCGGGATTCTTCAGCGCCACGATCAGCGCCCCGTGTCCGCCCATCGAATGGCCGCTGACGGCGCGCGCGTCACTGGCCGGGAAATTCGCCTCGACCAATGCCGGCAACTCAGATACCACGTAGTCGTACATCCGGTAATGTTTCGACCAGGGGGTCTGGATGGCGTTGATGTAGAAGCCGGCGCCCTTGCCCAGGTCGTATCCGTCGGCATCGGCAACGTCATCGCCGCGCGGGCTGGTGTCGGGTGCGACGATAACCACCCCATGCTCGGCGGCATAGCGTTGCGCGCCAGCCTTGGTGATGAAGTTCTGTTCGGTGCAGGTCAGGCCGGAGAGCCAGTACAGTACCGGCAGTTTTTGCTTTTCCGCCTGCGGCGGCAGGTAGACCGCGAAATTCATCTCGCAGCCTAGCGCTTCGGAACGGTGCCGGTACACGTCCTGCCAACCGCCGAAGCAGGCGCGGTGTTCGATGCGTTCAAGAGTCATGTGTTTTCCGCAGGTTCCTTCTTCACGGGAAGAAGGAACCGGTTGAGCGCTTGCGCGGGTTCACGCGGCCAGCACGCCGCGCAGTTTGGCCACTTGGGTGGAGAGGGCGTCCATGAGCGGCGGCGACAGGCAGTCGTACGGCTCCAGGCCCAGTTCGCGCAAGCGCGTGCGCACCGCCGCCATCTGCGCCGGCGGGGTTCCGGTTTCGATGATCGACGATACGAACGCGGCGAAACCCGGCGCCGACCAGCCGCTTTGCGGCGACAGTTCGGTGTGGACGAAGTCCAGCCCGTAGAACGCATGCTCCTGGTTCTCGATGCGGCCGAACATGTGCACGCCGCAGCCGCTGCAGGCATGGCGCTGGATGGTGGCCTTGTCGTCGACGATCTTCAGCTTCTGCGCATTGGCGGTGACGGAGATCTTGTCGCGCGGCACCACCGCGACGACCGAGAAGACGGCGCCCGGCGGCTTCCAGCATTTGCTGCAGCCGCAGGCGTGGTTGTGGGCGGTTTGCGCGTCCACCTTGACGGTGACCCGATCTTGGGCGCAATGGCAGGCGAGCGTGCCGCCCGCAAAACTGTCGTCGCCCGCCTTGATGCCATTGTCTACCGATGGATGAATCTTGACTGTGCTCATGGTGACCCTCCGGTGCGGAAACCGCCGATTCGACGGATGCGCGGAACGCCCGCGCGACGCCCCTGTAGCAACCTGCGTCAGTAGTGGATGACGGTGCGGATCGACTTGCCCTCATGCATCAGGTCGAAGGCCTCGTTGATTCCATCCAGAGGCAAAGTGTGGGTGACGAACGGCGCCAGCTGAATGTCGCCGCGCATCGCGTCTTCGACCATGCCCGGCAGCTGCGTGCGTCCTTTCACTCCACCGAAGGCGGTGCCCATCCATTTGCGCCCGGTGACCAGTTGGAACGGCCGGGTGGAAATTTCCTGCCCCGCCCCGGCCACGCCAATGATCACCGACTGGCCCCAGCCGCGGTGCGCGCATTCCAGCGCCGCGCGCATCACGTTGACGTTGCCGATGCACTCGAACGAATGGTCCACGCCCCAGCCGGTCATTTCCACGATCACCTGCTGGATCGGCTTGTCGTGGTCCTTCGGATTGACGCAATCGGTGGCGCCCATTTCCTGCGCCATCGCGAACTTGCCGGGGTTGGTGTCGATGGCGATGATGCGGCCGGCCTTGGCCTGGCGCGCGCCCTGGATCACCGCCAGGCCGATGCCGCCCAGGCCGAACACCGCCACCGAATCGCCGGCCTGCACCTTGGCGGTGTTGTGCACCGCGCCGATGCCGGTAGTGACGCCGCAGCCCAGCAGGCAAACCTGTTCGTGGTTGGCCTGCGGATTGATCTTGGCCAGCGACACTTCGGCCACCACCGTGTACTCGCTGAAGGTCGAACAACCCATGTAGTGGTAGATCGGCTGGCCGTTGTAGGAAAAGCGCGTGGTGCCATCGGGCATCACGCCCTTGCCTTGCGTGGCGCGCACCGCCACGCACAGGTTGGTCTTGCCGGATTTGCAGAATTCGCACTCGCGGCATTCGGCCGTGTACAGGGGAATCACGTGGTCGCCCGGCGCGACGCTGGTGACGCCTTCGCCGACCTCCACCACCACGCCCGCGCCCTCATGACCGAGCACTGCGGGAAACAGGCCCTCGGGATCGTCGCCCGACAAGGTGAAGGCATCGGTATGGCAGACGCCGGTATGGGTGATCCTGACCAGCACTTCGCCCTTCTGCGGCGGGGCGACATCGATCTCGACGATCTGCAAGGGTTCGCCTGCGGCGAAGGCGACGGCGGCGCGTGATTTCATGGGCGACTCCTGCGAAGTGCTGCGGGTATCCGCCAGGCGGACGGCGGCGGCTATTTTACCTGTTTGCCGTGCTTGACCACGATATCCACCCGCTGCAGCAGGGCGACCTGCTTCAGCACGTCGCCCTTGACCGCGATGATGTCGGCGTACTTGCCTTCGGTGACGCTGCCGTAGTCCTTGTCGGCCTTCATGGCCACGGCCGGCCAGTAGGTCGCGGCGCGGATGGCGTCGATGGCCGGCACTCCCAGCTGGTTCACCCATACGTCCAGCTCGTTCCAGGTGCTGCCGCTGTGGAACTTCATCGGAATGCCCGAATCGGTGCCGATCAACAGCATGGCGCCGTTCTCGCGCAGTTGCTGGAACTTGCGCTTGAGCGTGGGCCAGCGCTGCGGAGTCTGCTGGAAGTAGCTGATGCGTTCGGGATGCTCCAGCGATTTTTTGATGTCGGCCACGATCTCCGGCGTCAGTCCTTCGTGCCAGGCGTCGCCGTCGATGAACTCGTGGTTCTTCACCGTATAGGGGAAGTTGTAGAGACCTTCGATGGTCGGCGTCCAGAACAGCGGGCCGGCCGACATGTTGGCGGTGCGTTCGCGCAGGGCCTTGATGACGTCTTCCGGATATTCCGGTGCGGCGGCCAGGCCGGTGTGTTCGAAACAATCCACGCCCGCTTTCAGGCCGCGGCGGATCTCTTCGGGGCGATGCGCGTGCGCGACCACCGGCAGGCCGTGTTTGTGCGCCTCGTCGACGATGGCGGCGATCTCTGCATCGCTCATCTGGTCCTGGTCGATCAGCTTGATGGTATCGACGCCGGCCACCGCCAGCTTGCGCACTTTGGCGCGCGCGTCGGCGGGCGAATCCACGCCCCAGCGGAACTGTTCGGTTCCCGGATAAGGTTTTTTCTGGATGAAAGGACCGGACACGAACAGCGTCGGCCCCGGAAGCTTGCCCTGCTTGATCGCATCGCGCACCGCGATGCTTTCCTCCAGCGGCCCGCCCAGATCGCGCGCGCCGGTCACGCCGGCCATCAGCAGCTGCTTGGCCGAAGCCGGCATGATCACGCTGCCGAACTGCGGCGGATAAGTCTTGTCCCAATACGCGTAGTCCGCGTGCCCGTTGATCATCAGGTGCACGTGCATGTCCCACAACCCGGGCAGCACGGTCATGCCCTCGGTCGAGATCACCTTGGCGTCGGCCGGAACCGGCAGGGTGCCCACCGTGCCGACGGCGACGATGCGCTCGTCCTCAATCAGGATCACGCTGTCGCGGATCGGGTCGCTGAGGGTGCCGTCGACCAGAGTGCCGCCGACCAGCGCAGTGCGTTCGACCGCCTGTGCGGCCGGGACGAAGACGAGCAGAACCAACAAGCAAAAACCGGCGAAGCGCATCATCGTTGGACTCCCTGGAAAGGAATCCAGATTACAGCAGCGGGATCAGTATGCGAACTCTTCGAACACGCGGTCGATGTCGCCGTTCCACGGGCCATGGAAGAGGGCCAGTTTGCGTTCGGCCGGGGTTTCGTTGGCTTCGGCGAATTCGACCAACGGATCCAGGAAACCCGATTCGTCGCTGCCCTTGCTGTTGAGCGCGGCGCGGCGCTGCAAACCCTGCACCGCGATCTTCAAGGCCTCGATGGCCAGCTCGCGCACGGTGCCGCCGCGGAACGGCAGCTTGAGCGCGTGTTTCGGCACGCCATCGCGCAGCGCATTGCGTTCTTCCAGGCTGAAGTCCTTGACCAGATCCCAGGCCGCGTCCAACGCGATCTGGTCGTACAGCAGGCCCACCCAGAACGCAGGCAGCGCGCATAGACGGCCCCAGGGGCCGCCATCGGCGCCGCGCATCTCCAGGAATTTCTTCATGCGCACTTCCGGGAACGCGGTGGTCATGTGATCGGACCAGTCGGTCATGGTGGGCAGCACGCCCGGCAATGCGGGCAGCTTGCCGGCCATGAAATCGCGGAAGCTCTGGCCCGAGCAATCGATGTATTCGCCGTTGCGGTAGCTGAAGTACATGGGCACGTCGAGCAGGTAGTCGACATAGCGCTCGTAGCCGAAACCGTCTTCGAACACGAAATCGAGCATGCCGGTGCGGTCCGGATCGGTGTCGGTCCAGATGTGCGAGCGGTAGCTCTGGTAGCCGTTGGGCTTGCCTTCGGTGAAGGGCGAGTCGGCGAACAACGCGGTGGCGATGGGCTGCAAGGCGAGCGAGACGCGGAATTTCTTCGCCATGTCCGCTTCGCTGGAGAAATCCAGATTGACCTGCACGGTGCAGGTGCGCTTCATCATGTCCAGGCCCAGCTTGCCGACCTTGGGCATGTAGTTGCGCATGATCTGGTAGCGGCCCTTGGGCATCCACGGCATCTCGTCGCGCGTCCACTTGGGCTGGAAGCCCATGCCCAGGAAACCGAGCTGCAGTTCGTCGGCGACGGTCTTCACTTCCTTCAGATGGGTGCCGACTTCGCTGCAGGTCTGGTGGATGTTCTCCAGCATGCCGCCGGACAGTTCCAACTGGCCGGCCGGTTCCAGCGTGACCGATGCGCCGTCGCGCAGCAGCGCGATGACGCGGCCGTGTTCTTCGACCGGCTGCCAGCCGAAACGGGTCAGGCCTTTCAACAACGCTTCGATGCCGCGCTCGCCGTCGAAGGTCGGCGGACGCAAGTCGTCGAGCCGGAAACCGAACTTCTCATGCTCGGTGCCGATGCGCCAGGCGGCCTTCGGCTTTTCGCCCGAGGCGATGTAAGCGGCCAGTTGGTCGCGGTCGGTGATGGGCGTATCCGCAACATGGCTGGGACTGGACAAGGGCGGATACTCTGCGTCGGAGACTAGGGAATGTTGGGCCGCTGCCCTGACATCGCAAGGCCCGCACTATATCCTGAGCCGATGCGCCTGATCGTTGCCGCCTTGCTGCTTCTGTGTTCCGCCGATGCCCTGGCGCAGGCCGCTCCACCGCTTCAACCAGAACATGCTCAATCGAAGCACGCCCAACTGGAGCGCGGCAACGGCCCCGAGCCCAGCACGCTGGATGCGCACCGTTGCCAGGAAGTGTCCTGCGGCAACGTGCTGCGCGACCTTTACGAAGGCTTGGTGACCGAAGACTCCGCAGGCAGGTTGATTCCCGGCATCGCCGAGCGCTGGGAAGTATCGGCCGATGGCCGCACCTGGACCTTCCACTTGCGCGAAGGCCTGCGCTGGTCGAACGGCGAACCGCTGGATGCGCCGCAGGTGGTGGCCAGCTTCCGTCGCGCCTTCGCGCCGAAAACCGCCGCGCCGTTCGCAGAACTGTTCGACGCGCTGAGCAACGCACAGGCCGTGCAGGCGGGCAAGCTCGCTCCCGAAGCCCTGGGCGTGGCGGCGCCCGATGCGCGCCGGGTCGTCTTCACTCTCAACCGCAGCGCGGCCTTGCCCGCGTTGCTGACGCTGCCCATCGCCTTTCCCGTCTATCTGCCGGCGGTGGAGGAGTTCGGCGCGCAGCACACGCGCCCGGGGCGATTGATCGGCAATGGCGCTTATCGGTTGCTGGCCTGGACGCCGCAGGCCAACCTCACTCTGGAACGCAACCCGCGCTTCCACGATGCGGCCAACGTCGCGATCCAGCGCGTGCGGTTCCAGGTGACCGAAGACGCCTCCTCCGAACTGCAGCGCTTCGCCGCCGGCGATCTGCACTTCACCGAAACGGTGCCGCCGCAGCCGCTGGACGTATTGCGGAAACGGTTCGGAAACCAGTTGCGCATTTCTCCTTATCTGGGCGCTTTCTGGCTGGGGATGAATCTGGGCAAGCCGCCTTTCAGGAACGATCCCGCCTTGCGCGAGGCGCTGTCGTTGGCGGTGGATCGCGACAAGCTCACTCGGTACGTCACCGGATTGGGCGAACAACCCGCCTATGGTCTGGTGCCGGGTGGAATTCCCGGCTACACCGGCGCCAAGACGGTTTGGGCCGATGCCACCCAGGCGCAACGGGAGGCGCGCGCCAAGTCGCTGTACCGCGCCGCCGGCTATTCGACCGAGCGGCCGCTGGTGCTGGAATTGCGCTACAACACCTCCACGCCGCATCGACGCATGGCCCTGGCGGTGGCGTCGATGTGGCGCGACGTGTTGGGAGTGCAGGTGCGGCTGCGCAACGAGGAATGGAAAGTGTTCGTGCAGAACCGCAAGCAACGCGCGATCACCCAGGTGTTCCGCGGCGGCTGGGTCGGCGACGTGGTGGATGCGCGCAACTTCCTGGCCGCGTTCGGCAGCGACGGCCCGCTCAACTGGACCGGCTACGACGATGCCGGTTTCCGCCAACGGCTGGCCAAGGCCGACGCGGCCAAGACCGAAGCCGCACGCAACGCCTGGCTGCATGCGGCCGAGCAGAAGCTTTTGAACGACCAGGCGGCGATACCGTTGTACTTCTACACTTCAAAACACCTGGTCAGGCCGGAAGTACTGGGATTCGAAGCCAATCCGCTCGACCGCCACGCCTCGCGCTGGTTACGCTGGCGCGATTGAGGAAGGAAGCCGCATGCGCGCCAGACATCGCGAAATACACCGCTCCAACCGCGTCGGCTGGCTGCGCGCGGCGGTGCTGGGCGCCAACGACGGCATCGTTTCCGTCGCCGGCCTGGTGGTGGGCGTGGCCGCCAGCGGCGCAAGCCACAGCACCGTATTGCTGAGCGGTGTCGCTGGACTGGTCGCCGGCGCCATGTCCATGGCGGCGGGGGAATACGTTTCGGTGCAATCCCAGGCGGATACGGAAAAGGCCGATCTGCGGCAGGAAAAACGCGAGCTGGCCGACGACCCGCACACCGAACTGACCGAACTGGCGCATATCTACGTGCGCCGCGGCCTGACTCCCGCCCTTGCGCATCAGGTCGCCGAACAACTGACCGCGCACGATGCGCTGGGCGCGCACGCGCGCGACGAGCTGGGCATCACCGACACCCTGCGCGCGCGCCCGGTACAGGCGGCCATGGCTTCGGCGGCCGCTTTCACCGTGGGCGCGCTGGTGCCGCTGGCCGCGGTGCTGCTGGCGCCGGTGCGTAATGTCGGCGTGGCGACCATCGTGGTCACGCTGGCCAGCCTTTTCGTCTCCGGCGCTTTGGCGGCCTACGCCGGCGGAGCGCCTTTGCTGCGGGGCGCGTTGCGTGTGGGTTTCTGGGGGGCGATGGCGATGGCGGCTTCGTACTTGATCGGCAACTTGTTCGATGTGCGCGTGTAGAAAAAGCATGGCGTGCTCAAGCCCCGACCCCTCAGATATCGTCATCCCGGCACCGAACGGCGCCTTCTGGCGCAGTGAGACCGGGATCCATCCCAACGCCGAAGCGATCCAACCGCAAGTGCACGACAGCAACTGCAAGTTGGGTCCCGGCATTCGCCGGGATGACGGAATTTTTTCGTGAAGCGCCTGCTTTCCCGCCTGCTGGAAGCATTGATAACGCTATGGCTGCTGGCGACGCTCTGCTTCGTGCTGTTGCGCGCCGCGCCCGGCGGTCCGTTCGATACCGAGAAATCCGCGCCGCCCGAAGTGCAGGCCGCGCTCGCCGCGCAATACCGGCTTGACCAGCCCCTCGTCGCGCAATACGGCGCATGGTTGGGCGATGTGGTGCGCGGCGACCTGGGGCCTTCTTTCCAGTACCCGGACTACACCGTCAACCAGTTGATCGCCCAGGCGCTGCCGGTATCGGCGCTCAACGGCGGACTCGCCCTGCTGCTGGCGCTGGCGCTGGGGATTCCCCTTGGCGTGTTCGCCGCGTTGCGGGCGGGCAAGTGGATCGACCGCATCCTGATGCTGTTCGCGGGATTGGGCCTGGCGATTCCGAAGTTCGTCGCCGCGCCGCTGCTGGTGCTGGTGTTCGCGGTGACTCTGCACTGGCTGCCGGCCGGCGGCTGGGGCCAGTGGAGCAACCTGGTGCTGCCGGTGATCGCGCTGGCCCTGCCCAACATCGCCTATTGTGCGCGGCTGACCCGCGTTTCGATGCTGGAAACCCTTTCCGCCGATTACCTGCGCGCCGCGCGCGCGCGCGGATTTTCGGAAACGCGCCTGCTGTTCTCGCACGCGTTGAAACCCGCGTTGCTGCCGGTGGTGGCGTGGCTGTCGCCGGCGTTGATCAACGTGGTGACCGGCTCTGCGGTGGTGGAGCAGGTCTTCGGCATCCCCGGCATGGGCCGCTATTTCGTGCAGGGCGCCTTGAACCGCGACTACACGCTGGTGCTGGGCGTGGTGCTGGTGGTGGGCGCGCTGATCGTGGCGATCAACACGCTGGTGGATGCATTGCGCGGCTGGATGGACCCGCGCCTAAACCCGTAGGTCGGGGCTAAGCCCCCGACGCTCGCAACGTACGGGTCATGCGCGTCGGGGCGTAGCCCCGACCTACTCCGAATCCACGTTTGCCAGTTCCAGCACCCACTTCGGTACGACGGGCTCGCCCGCGTAGAACTCCTTCGGTTTCTTTTCCGCCATCGCCCAGCGGTGCAGCCAGCTGGGACCGTAGCGGCCGCTATAACCATCGGGTCGCGCATAGGCCGGATCGCGCATCGCCTCGTCCACGGTGATGAAACGGTAACCGCGGCGGCGTGCGCCCGCGATCAGCTCCACGAAACTGTCGGCGTTGAGTTCGTTGGCATGCATCAGCCATATCTGCGGCAGCGCGTAGCCCAGCAGTTGTTCCGATTGCGCTTCGTAGTAATCCAGCTTGTTGAGCATGTACGGCACGTAGCCCAGCCGCAGACGCAGCAGCAAGGCTTCGCGCTCCGGCGTGTCGGCCTGCGCGTTCATCACGTTGGCATAGGCGAAGGCCCATACCCATTCGCCGTTGTCCACGGTGACCGGCGCGATGCGGTAACCGTGCCGGGCCAGGAATTCCGCCACCTCCGCTTTGTCGGCCGGCGTGCGGCCCGCGCGCAGGTAGGGATGGCGGAACCAGCGCGGGGCCGTTCCCCGTTCGGCCAGCAGCGGCCGCAGTTGCCGCTCGCCATCGAGGATGTCTTTTTCGTAGGCCGGCAGGCCGACCACGTGCAGATCGACATGCCCGTAGGTGTGGTTGCCCAGCTCGTAGCCGGCATCCAGCCAGTCGCGCAGCATCGCCACGCGCCGGGGATCGACCTTGCCGTCGACTTCCAGCTTGCCTTCGTTGACGAAGCCGATGCCGGGCACGCCCGCCCGCTTCAGCGCCGCGATCAGCCGCTCATGCCGCGCCTGCAAGTCCGGCGGCGCGATCGTGTCCACGCGCGCCCACGGCAGGTCGTCGATGGTGACGGCGATGCGGCGGTCGGTAGTCTCGACCGCGTGCGTCGCGAACGCGGGCAGCCCTGCGCAGAGCGACAACAGAAAGACGAGCAGCCGCATGCGCGAAGTCCTTGAGGGGAACGGGGCCGAAGAGGATAGCCGCGATCGGAATCCTAGACTTGCGCGAACCCCAGCCAGCCGATCACCACCGCGCGCGCCTCGTCCACGCCCTGCTTGGACTCGCCAGAGAAGGTCTGCACGCTGACGGTGTCGCCGAACAGGGAGAACAGTTCCTTCTTCACCGCCTGCAGCGCGTTGGCCTGCTGGCCGCGGCCCAGCTTGTCGGCCTTGGTCAGCAGCGCATGGGCGGGGATGCCGCGTTCCACCGCGTAACTGAGCATGTGCCGGTCGTATTCCTTCAGCGGATGCCGTATGTCCATCACCACCACCAGTCCCTTGAGGGCATTGCGGGTGCGGAAGTAGCGGTCCAGGAACGCCTGCCAGTGGTCCTTCAGCTCATGCGGCACCTTGGCGTAGCCGTAGCCGGGCAGGTCGACCAGGTATTTGTCCTGCTCGATCTCGAAAAACACCAGCTGCTGGGTACGGCCCGGGGTCTTGGAGACCCGCGCCAGCGCCTTCTGCCGGGTCAGCGCATTGAGTGCGGTGGACTTGCCGGCGTTGGAACGGCCGGCGAAGGCGACTTCATGGCCGATGTCGGCGGGAAGTTGGCTGGGAATGTGCGCCGCCAGCAGGTATTTGGCTTTTTCTAGGGGATTGAACATGCCACTAGGATGGCACGGCGGCGGCGGCACCGGCATCGCCACGAACGGGGAAGAGCCCGCAAAAAGCCGGCGATGGCCGCTTTCATTGACCCGCAAGGCCTGCCCCGACGATAATTCCCCTGTTTCGCGGCTGCCGCTTGGCGCCGCTTTTTTCGATATTCCCGGAGCTTTAGCATGCGCCACGCTCGCGTTTTTGGACTTGCCGGACTGGCCATTGCGGCCGTGGGTGCGGTCGCATTCGCCCAGACCACCGTCGCTCCGCTGCCGGACAACGCGCCCGTGGTGACCGCGCCGCTGGAGATCGACCTGACCAAGACCACCTGGGGCGATGCCAAGGCCGGCCAGACCAAGGCCTCGGCCTGCGCGGCCTGCCATGGCGCCGACGGCAACGGCAGCGATCCGCAATACCCCAACATCGCCGGCCAGAGCGAGCGCTATATCGCCCACCAGGTCGCCCTGATCGCCAGCGGCCAGCGCGGCGGCGCGGCGGTGGCCATGGTTCCGTTCGTGAAAGACCTGACCCCGCAGGACATGCGCGACATCGGCGCCTACTTCGCCACCCAGAAGGCCGGCGCAGGCCTGGCCGACGACACCGTGATCGCCGACGGCACCTACAAGGGCATGAAGTTCTACGAAGTGGGCCAGCAGTTGTATCGCGGCGGCGACGCTGCCCGCGGCATTCCCGCCTGCATGGCCTGCCACGGCCCCAGCGGCGCCGGCAATCCCGGCCCGGCCTACCCGCACCTGGGCGGCCAGCGCCAGGACTACGCAGCGCGTCGCCTGCAGGAATACCGCACCGGCACCACCACCGAGAAGGATCCGGCGCTGTTCAACATCATGGCGCAGGTCGCCAACAAGCTGACCGACCAGGAAATCCAGGCGCTGGGCACCTATCTGCAGGGCCTGCACAACCGCGCCGACGATGCCGCCGCTTCGACCGGCAAGGCCGCTCCGGCGACGCCCGCGCCTGCGCCCGCCGCTCCGCCCGCGCCTGCCGCCGAGCCCGCACCGCAACAGTCGTGAACCTTTCGCGCCTGGCGCGGTCCCTAGGTCACAGCTCTTGTTCATTGCGCCGGCCCGATCATGGCCGGCGTTTCTTTTTGTGCCATTTGTGCCATTTGTGCCGCGAGGTCGCCCGATGAAACTGCGCTTTGCCCTGTTGCTGCTGGCGTTGCTGCCGCTGTCCGCCTTCGCCTCCGATCCGGTGGCCGGCGTGGACTATGTGGAGATCCCGGACGGCAAGCCCTACGCGCCGCTCAACGGCAAGGTGGAAGTGGTCGAGGTCTTCGGCTACACCTGCATCCACTGCGCGCACTTCCAACCCTCGGTCAGCGCCTGGCACAAGAAGCAACCTTCGTACGTGCGCTTCACCCCGGTGCCCGCCGCGTTCGGCGGTTTCTGGACGCCCTATGCCCGCGCCTACTACGCCGCGGCCAAGCTGCGCGTGCTGGCCAAGACCCACGATGCGATGTTCAAAGCGCTGCACGAGCAAGGCAGCCTGCCGATCCAGAACGCCTCTTCCAATGAAATCGCCGCCTGGTACGCCAACTACGGCGCCGATCCGCAAGCCTTCGTCGCCGCGATGGAAAGCCCGGCGACGGACCTGTTGCTGGAACGCTCAAAAGAGTTCGCCGTGGCTACCGGTATCGAAGGCACACCGACGCTGATCGTCAACGGCAAGTACCGGGTGACCGCAGGCTCCTTCGAGGACGCCCTGCGCATCACCGATTATCTGGTGAAGAAAGAACGCGTCAGGAAGTAATCGCCATCCCGTAGCGACCTGCTCCCTGGAGCCGTACCCATGAAATTCCGCATTGTTCTATTGCTGTTGGCCGTGTTGCCGCTGCTTGCCGCATGCGAGCCGCAAAAGGCGACGCCCACCGATGCGACGACTGCGGAGCCTGCCGCCAAGACAACCCAAACCGCACCCTCGGCATCGGATATCGGAACCACGACCCAGGCTGCAGCGGTGCCTCCTGCCTGGGAAGGACCCATCCCGACGGCGGGCGTGGACTATGTGGAGTTGCCCGATGGCCAACCCTACGCAGCGCTCAACGGACAGGTGGAAGTGGCCGAGGTGTTCGGTTACATCTGTTCGCACTGCGCCAACTTCGAACCTCTGTTCGCCGCCTGGAAAAGCGGACTGCCGGCCGACGTGAAGATTTCACTGGTCCCCGCCGCGCTGGGCGGTCCCTGGGTGACTTACGCCCAGGCTTTCTATGCAGCCGAGACCCTGGGCGTACTGGAGCAGAGCCATGAGGCGGTGTTCAGCGCGCTGCATCGGCAACACAGCCTGAGCCCGGCAGCTACGCCGGAACAGATCGGCTCGTTCTACGCGCAATTCGGCGTGGATCCCAAAACCTTCACCAATACTATGCAAGGCTTCGCTGTGGGCTCCAGCATCAACCGCTCGCGGCAGTTCGCGGTGCGCTCCAGGATCGAAGGCACGCCTTCGCTGGTGATCGACGGCAGATACCTGGTCTCGGCGGATCAACGCGGCTACGGCCCGATGCTTCGCACTGCCGAGTATCTGATCGCGCAACGGCGCGCGGCATTGAAGTGAGCGACACTGCCGATTCCCTTTTCCACCAATTCCCAAGGTTCAGACCATGAAAATCCGCCATGCCTTGATGTTGTCGATGCTGTTGCCGATGCTGGCCGCCTGTTCAAAGACCGAGGCTCCCGAAGCGCCCGCCGCGGCGGCCCCGGCGGCGTCCGCCGCTGCCGAGACTCAGCCCGCCCCTGCATCGGCCGAAGCGCCTGCGCCTGCGGCGCCTGAGGCGCCCAACAACAATCCGGTCGTTGCGCCACAGGGTCCGGCGCCCGTGGCAGGAACCGACTATGTGGAAATCTTCGGCGGCCAGCCCTGGCAGCCGCTGGACGGGAAGATCGAAGTGGCCGAGATGTTCAACTACATCTGCCCGGCCTGCTACGCGTTCGATCCCAGCCTGCGCAACTGGAAGGCCAAGCAGCCCGCGGATGTGCGTCTGGTCTACGTGCCGGCGCAGTTCCGTCCCGACTTCGTTCCCTACGCCAAGGCCTTCTTCGCCGCCGAATCGCTGGGCATCGAAGAAAAGAGCCACCAGGCCGTATACGAAGCGATCCATCAGAAGCACAGCATTCCGGCCGAAGGCGATAAACCCGACGATGCCAAGGTGGCCGCGTTCTACACCCAGTACGGAGTCAGCGCCGAGCAATTCCTCAACACCATGAAGAGCTTCGCGGTGTCGGGCCAGATGAACAAGGCCAAGCAGTTCATGCTGCGCAGCCAGGTGGAAAGCACACCCTCATTGATCGTCAACGGCAAATACCTGGTCAAGGGCCGCACTTGGGACGACATGCTGCGCATCACCGACCATCTGGTCGCCCAGGAGCGCGCCGCACAATCGGGCGCAGCGCAGTAAGCGACCGGTCGCCCCCATGACCGCAGCGGACACGCGCCGGCTCAGGCTGCTCAGCGCCAACATCCAGGCGGGCTCCAGCACCCGCCGCTACAGCGACTACGTGACTCGCAGCTGGTCGCACGCGCTGCCGACCGGCAACAAGCGCGTGAGCCTGGATTCGATCGCCAAGATGGCCGGCGAGCACGACATCGTCGGTCTGCAGGAAGCCGACCCCGGCAGCCTGCGCTCCGGATTCACCAACCAGACCCACTACCTGGCCGAACAGGGCGGCTTCGATTACTGGAGCCACCAGCCCAACCGCAACGTGGGCCGTGTGGCGTCCAGCGCCAACGGCCTGTTGAGCAAGCTGGAGCCGGTGGAAGTCAGCGACCACGCTCTGCCCGGCCGCATCGGCGGACGCGGCGTGCTGATGGCGCGCTTCGGCGACGGCGACGAAGGCCTGGTGGTGGCGGTGGCGCATCTGTCGCTGGGCGCGGTGTCGCGCCGCTCGCAATTGGCGTTCATCGCCGAACTGCTGGCCGACCACCCGCATGCGGTGCTGATGGGCGATTTCAACTGCGTGCCGGACCGGCCGGAAATGGATCTGCTGTACAGCCGCACGCATCTGCGTCCGCCGTCTTTCTGCGTGCCCACTTTCCCCAGCTGGCGTCCGCAACGCGCCATCGACCACATCCTGGTCAGCGAGCGCCTGGAGTTCGCCGATGCGCGCGCCATTCCCGCCGCGTTTTCCGATCATCTGGCCTTGGCGATGAGCATCGACGTGCCGCAAACGGCGCTGCGCTGAGCCGTAGCCGGTTGCAGGCAGGGCCCGAAACGAAACGGGCGGCGATTCGCATCGCCGCCCGTTCGTTCTTTCAACCGCGCTCGATCAGAAACGATAGTCGGCGCTGAGGTACCAGAACGCACCCGGCAGATCGTAGGTGCCCGCGTCGTAGCCGTTCAAGGAGCAGGTCAGGCACACCGGCGGTTCCTTGCCGAACACGTTGTTGGCGCCGACCGACAGCTTCAGGCCCTCCAGCGAGAAGGCGTTCTTCCAGCTGGCCTGCACGTCGTTGAAAGTGGTCGAGCCCAGCTTGTTGAACTCCACGCCGCCCTGGCAGCCCGGCGCCTCGCCGACCGGCACGTTGCTGCAAGGTTCCTTGACCGCATCGATGAAGCGCGAGGTCCAGCTCACGCTCCAGTCGCCGGAGGTCCAGCCCAACTGCGCGTTGACCTGCCATTCCGGGATGGCGCTGTCGTCCACTTCGATGCCGACTTCCCGCTGCGAACGGTTGCCGTCGATGTCTATCGCTTCGTAACCCATCACATAGGTCGCCTGCAGCGAGGCGTTCAAGATGCCCCAACCCCATTCCGGACCGGTCCAGTTGAACTTCACGTCCAGACCGTCGGTCTTGATGGAGCCCAGGTTGTCCAGGAAGTTGTTCGGCGGATTCAAGTTGCCGCCGATCGGATTGCGGCTGAACGGCGTGCAGTTGAGCGTGCCGACGCCGCCTTCGCGCAAGCAGGTTTCGAGCAACGACTGCAGGTCGCGCGCCTGGATGGCGCCTTCGATCTCGTGGTTGTAGTAGTTCAACTCGATATCCAGGCGTTCGGACCAGGATTGATCCTCGCCCCACGATGGGCTGTAGACCACACCGACCGTATAGCTGTCCGACTCTTCGGGTTCCAGGTTCGGATTGCCGCCGGTGAAGGTGGTGATCTGGGTGTTGGCCTGCTCGAAGGTGGGCGGCGCGCCCTGCGCCAAGCAACCCGCCGCGAATTCCGGCGCCGCCGGTCCGGGGCTGCCGGTCGAACCGCAGGGATCGACCAGGGTCGCGCCGAATTGCGTGAGACCGTACAGCTCGCCCAGATTAGGCGCGCGGAAACCCTGCGAGTAAGTGCCGCGGATCACCAGGTCCTCGACCGGCTGCCAGCGGAAACCCGCTTTGCCGGTAGTGGCGGTGCCGAAGGTCGAATAATCCGAGTAACGCAGGGCGGCGCTGAGGTCCAGCGTGGCCAGTACCGGGAAGCTGAACTCGGTATAGATTTCGCCGACGTTGTAGTCGGCCTTGACCGGCGCGGCGAAGGAGTCCTGCGACTCGCCGGACTGGCGCAGCGGATCCGGATTGAACTCGCCTCTGTACTTGCGGTACTCGACGCCGGCGGCGAAGGCGGCGGTGCGGTCGCCGATCGCGAACAGATCGCCGGTGACGTTGGCCGAAGCCAGATCCAGCGTCTGCTTGCTGGAGTCGATCTGGGTGGTGCGGATGTAGTCGATCATCTGCTGGGTCATCGGACGGCCCTGGCCGCCGAACAGATCCAGCGGCACGCAACCGGGCACCGCCGCGCAGAGTGCGGGGTCGCCCAGTGCGAGCTTGATCTTGGCCACGTTGTAGCCGTTGTAGAACGTCTGCGTGGCCTTGTTCTCGGAATGCACGTAGTTGGCGTCCCAATTGAAGCCGCGATCGCCGAGGTTGAACAGTCCGTCCAGGCCGATGTTGAAATAAACGGTATCGACGTCCTGTTCGAAGATGCGCGGGCCGACTTCGATCGGGCGCTTGGTCAGCACCAGGAAGTTGGAGTTGGCATCGAGCGTGTAGCCGAACGGGTTGTACGGATTGTTGGCGTGGATGCTGATGGTGTCGGCGATGCCGCCGGTGCCTGCGCCCGGGCCTACGAAGATCGGTTCCGGCGCGGCCTGGTTGGTCGAGGTGCGGTTGTTGTACAGCGCCTTCACGTGCAAGCGCGTGTTTTCGGTGATGTCGTAGTTGGCGCTGGCGAACAGCGACTTGCGCTTGCTCGGCGTCAACAGCAGGTTGAACGGCGCGAAGTTGAAGCGGTCGGCGCCGCTGAACGAATGGTAGGTGCCGCCATTGGGATCGTTGGGATCGAATACCGGAGTGGTGGTGCCGGTATCCAGGGTGATGTCGTACCAGTTATCGGTATTGGCATCGCAGCCGCCGACGCCGGTGGTGGGACGGGTCGGATCGCAGAAGAAGAAGCGGCCCTGCGGAATGCCGGAACTGCCGCCGCGCACGCCGGTGCCGGCGGTGGGGAACGAGGACTGCTCCCACTTCCCGGAGCTGATGGCCTTCTGCTCGTAGTAGCTGGCGCCGAATATCGCCGACCAGCGTTCGCCGGATCCGCCCAGGGTCAGGCTGGCTTCGGTGGTGTCGCCGCCGTCTTCGTATTGTCCGAAATAGGTGTGGACTTCGGCGCCGTCGAAAGTCTTGCGGGTGATGATGTTGACCACGCCGGCGATGGCGTCGGAGCCGTAGATGGACGATGCGCCGTCTTCCAACACTTCGATGCGCTCGACGATGGCCAGCGGAATGGTGTTGACGTCGGCGCTGCCGCTGACGCCGGAGGCGGAGGATTCGTTGACCCAGCGGATGCCGTCCACCAGCACCAGCACGCGCTTGGAACCCAGGTTGCGCAGGTCGACCTGCGCCGAGCCCGCGCCGATGCCGCCGCCGTCGGCCGGGTAGCCGAAGTTGCCGGAGGAATTGAACTTGGCGTTGAGCGCCTTGCCGCTGGCGGTGAGTTGCTGCAGCACGTCGCCGACGGTCTGTACGCCGGTCTTGTCCAGCTTTTCGCGGTCCAGCACGAACACCGGCTGCGCGGTGACCGCGTTGGTCTGTTTGATGCGGGTGCCGGTCACGGTGACCGTATCCAGCGTCTTGGCCTGTTGTTCGGTGGTTTCCTGCGCGGCGGCGATGCCCGGCAGAGTCAAGAGCAAACTGAGGTGGATGGCGATTGCCAAGGATTGGCGGCGCGGTTTCATGGTCTCTCTCTCCAGAGTGATTGAGGTAAGACCGCCCAGCCCCCTGCGCCAAAGCGATCTGGCGCCAGTTTGTAAACAAATCGTAAAAATCAGCAAGCGAATCGCGTGATGGTTGGCTGAATGTAATCCGTCTTTCGGTCCGTATTCACACCAATAAAGTGACTGCAACCGTTATCAAGAACAAAGCGAATACCCGCTTCAGGGCCAAACCGCTGATCCGGTGCGCCAGACGCATGCCATACGGCGCCGACAGCACCGAAGCCACTGCGACTCCGATAGCGGCCGGCAAATAGACATAGCCCACCGCATATTCGGGCAACGCGCCCGCTGGGGCGTGCAACGCATACCCCACCGCGCTGGCCAGGCCTATCGCCACTCCGCAGGCGCTGGAAGTGCCGACCGCGCGTACCGGTGCGATCCCACGCCACACCAGCAAAGGCACAGTCATGCTGCCGCCGCCGATGCCCACCACCGCCGACACCGCCCCGATGCCGGTGCCCGCTGCGGTCATGGGCAAGCCGGTCGGCGGCGGCGGCGTTACGCCCTCGACGGCGGCACGGGTCTTGCCGAACAGCAACTGCGCCGCAGCCAGCAGGCAATAACCCGCCACCACCCAGCGCAGCACCTGGTCGTCCAGCTTCACCGCGATGCCGCTACCCAACCATCCGCCCAACAACAAACCCGGCACCATCCATTTCACCGTGGGCCACAGCACGCTGCCGCGGCCGTGGTGGGCGTATGCGGACGAGGCGGCGGTCAACACGATGCTGGCCAGCGAGCTGGCCAGGGCCGCATGCATCGCCGCTTCTTTGGGAATGCCGTACAAGGGCAGCAACCAGGCCAATGCGCCGACCAGCACCAATCCGCCGCCGACGCCAAGCAATCCCGCCAGCACGCCGGCGACCGCGCCCAACAAGGGGAACATCCAGATTCCTTCGAACACGTTCTCTCCAAACTAATGTGATGCGGCTGGTGTGATGCGTCGTCACGCGGCCGTGCGGCGGATCATGCGATTCATCCGCCATCCTTTAGTATTTCGGCCATGACAAGATCGAGCTTCGCTATCGTACTCGCTGCCGCCTGCGGCCTATTGCTGCCCGACGCTGCGCAAGCGCAAAACCTGGACGCGCAACGTCCGCAAATCCAGGCGGCGTTGCAAGCGGCGGAAAACGGCAGCTTCGATGCCTCGCAGTATTCCCCGGGGCTCACCGCGCATCCGCTGTACGGCTGGGTGGAATTCGCCGCTCTCAAACGCGACATCGACACCCTGTCCACCGCACAGGCGCAATCCTTCCTCAAACGCTACGACGGCCAGGCCGTGGCCGATGCTTTTCGTGGCGTCTGGCTGCCGGCCCTGTCCCGGCGGCAGGACTGGCCCACGCTGCGCGCGGTGTGGAAACCGACCTCCAACGTCGGCCTGCAATGCGCCGAACTCAACGCGCGCCAGGCCCTGGGCAAGGCCGATGCGCAATGGACGCTGGAGGCGCAGAAGATCTGGACCAGCACCGGCAAGCCGTTGCCGGACAGCTGCGATCCCGTATTCGCCCTGCTCGGCGCCAACGGCGGTTTGACGCCGGCGTTGCGCTGGGAGCGCATCGACAAGGCCGCCGCCGAACAGCAACCGGCGGTCATGCGCGGCGCGGCGCGCGGATTGCCCGCGGCCGATGCCGCCCTGGCCAACGACTACGCCGCGTTCCTGGACAGCGTGCATACGCGCGCGCTCGGCTGGCCGAGGACCGAACGCAGCCGCAAGATGGCCATGTACGGCCTGATGCGTCTGGCCAAAGCTTCGCCAGCCGGTGCGGAGGTGCAGTTGCCGCAGTACGCCACGGCGCTGGGCATGAACGAAACAGAGCGCGGCAAGGTGCTGTACGAAGCGGCGTTGTGGACGGTGGCCTCCTACGAACCCGATTCCGCGCGCCGCCTCGATGCGGTGCCCGAATCGGCCTACGACGAGAAGCTGCACGAATGGCGCGTACGCGAAGCCATGGCGCGTGGCGATTGGCGCGCCGCGCTGGCGGCGATACGCAAGATGCCCAAAGCCCAGCGCGAGGATTCGCGCTGGCGCTATTTCGAAGCGCGGCTGGCGGAAAAAACCGGCGACAACGCCGAAGCCCAACGCCTGTTCCGCGAAGCGGCCAAGTCGACCACCTTCCACGGTTTCCTGGCCGCCGACCGCATCGACCAGAGTTACGCGCTGTGCGCCTGGATTCCCAACGACGGCGCGCAGGCCCGTGCTGCCGTCGCCAAAGATCCGGCGATCATCCGCGCGATGGAATTGTGGAAACTGGACCGCGCCGGCTGGGCCACCAGCGAATGGAACAGCGCGCTGGCGCGCTTCGACGACACCCAGCGCCGCCTGGCGGTGGAAGTGGCGCGCGACAACGGCTGGTTCGACCGCGCGGTGTTTTCGCTGGGCAGCGTTGCCGGTCAAAGCCGGCCCGACGAGCAGCGTTTGTACGAACTGCGTTTCCCGCTGCACCACGGCGAGACCATCCGCCGCGAAGCGGCGAAGAACGCCATCGACCCGGCCTGGGTGGCGGCCGAAATCCGCGCCGAAAGCATCTTCAATCCCAAGGCGCGCTCGGGCGCCAACGCCATGGGCCTGATGCAGGTCCTGCCCAGCACCGGAGCGGCCACCGCCAAGAGCCTGGGCCTGCCCTGGGGCGGCGCCAACAGCCTCTACGATTCGGACACCAATATCATGCTGGGCACCGCCTATCTGCGGCAGATGGAAAACAAGTACGGCACGCCGTACGTGGCCATCGCCGCCTACAACGCCGGCCCGGCGCCCACCGCGCGCTGGCAGTCGCAGCGCCCCAATTACGATCCGGATTTCTGGATAGAGACCATCAGCTACAAGGAAACCCGCGAGTACGTGGCGCGCGTGCTGGCCTTCAGCGTGATCTACGACTGGCGCTTGAACGGCAAAGCCTTGCCGGTGACCGACCGCATGCTCGGCCGCGTGGATGCGAAGCGGAAATCCTTCGTTTGCCCTACGGCGCAGTTGCCGAAGAGCTGAGCTTGGCTTTTCCTTCTCCCTCCGGGAGAAGGTGCCCGTAGGGCGGATGAGGGAATGGGAAATCAGTTTGTACTGAACCTTCCGTAGCAAGTCATTCTCCTTCCCTCATCCGGCGCTGCGCGCCACCTTCTCCCGGTGGGAGAAGGAAAAACTAAGGCATCATCCCCCCATGAAAACCTACCTAGTCGGCGGCGCGATACGCGACAAGTTGCTGGGCCTGGAGCCTGGCGACCGCGACCATGTCGTGGTCGGCGGTACGCCGGAGGAAATGCTGGCGCAGGGCTTCAAGCCGGTCGGCCGCGACTTTCCCGTGTTCCTGCACCCGCGCACCGGCGAGGAATACGCGCTGGCCCGTACCGAACGCAAAAGCGGGCGCGGCTATCGCGGCTTCGTGGTGGATAGCGATCCGTCGGTGACGCTGGAAGAAGATCTGGCGCGTCGGGACTTCACCATCAACGCGATCGCGCAGGACGAAGAAGACGGCAAGCTGTCCGATCCGTTGGGTGGCGTGCGCGATCTTGAGGCGCGCGTGCTGCGGCATGCCGGCCCGGCTTTCGTCGAAGATCCGCTGCGCGTACTGCGCGCGGCGCGTTTCATGGCGCGCTTCGCCGGGGTGGGCTTCACGGTCGCGCCCGAGACGATGGCGCTGATGCGGGAAATGGCCGAAGGCGGCGAGCTGGGCGAGCTGGTGCCCGAGCGCGTCTGGCAGGAGCTGTCGCGCGCGCTGCGTTCGGCCACGCCTTCGGCCTTCCTGCGCACTCTGCGCGACTGCAATGCGCTGGCCCAGGTGCTGCCCGAAGTGGACGCGCTGTACGGCGTGCCGCAGCGCGCCGAGTTCCATCCGGAAGTGGATACCGGCCTGCACCAGGAATTGGTCAGCGACATGGCCGCGCGGCTTGCGCCTGGCGACGACGCGATCGGCTTCGCCGCCTTGACCCACGACCTGGGCAAGGCGCTGACGCCCGCTGAGATATTGCCGAAACACATCGGCCACGAAAACGCCGGCGTGGCCCCGCTGAAGGCGCTGTGCGAACGCCTCAAGATACCGGCCGCGCATCGCGAGCTGGCGATCCTGGCCTGCCGCGAACACCTCAACGTGCATCGGCTGGACGAGCTGCGCGACGCCACCGTGCTGGAACTGCTGACGCGTTGCGATGCTTTCCGCAAGCCGGAACGCATCGCCCAGCTGGCCCTGGTGTGCGAGGCCGACAAGCGAGGTCGCTCGGGCAGCAGCGAGCACGACTATCCGCAGGGCCGCGAACTGCAGCGCCTGCACGCCGTCGCGCTGGCGGTGAACGCCCGCGACCTGGCCGAGGCTCCGCTCGCCGGGCCCGAAGTCGGGCTGGCGCTGAAGAAGGCGCGGCTGCTCGCCCTCCAGAAGGCCCGGCGCCCCGAAAGTTGAGCCGGTTCCGCTGCACCGGCCCGCAAGGGAGCAGCCGGTAAAAATGTGACGCAGCTCGCCATTCGTGGCCATTCCCCTTGCCCTTCCTCAGACCCGACGGCCAACAGGAGAGGGATCTCGCCCCTGGCACGATAATTGCTGTTACCCCAGTGTCGCTACCTCGAAAGCACCTGGACACTGGACATGTACAACCTGGATTCGACCGCGCCCTTCGACCCGGCGGCCGGTCCCCTTCCCGAATTGACCGGCGAACTGCCGCCCACGCCCGTACAGACCGCGCGCCGCGGTTTGTACGTGCCGCTGCGGGTCAAATTCGCCCTGATCCTGACGTTTGCCGCAACCTGGATGGGTTTCAGCGTATGGCTGTCGCAGTCCTGGCTGGGCGAGCTGTCGCAGGTCACCGGGTTCGCCGTGGCGCTGGTGGTGATCGCCTTCATCGCCTATGTGCCCGGTTTCATGAATGCCTTCCTGATCGGCTCGATCCTCAGCGATCGCCGTCCCCAGAGGCGCGAATTCGCCGTGTATCCGGATCTGTGCGTGCTGGTGGCCTGCTACAACGAAGGCGAGAACATCGACGACACTCTGCTCAGCCTCTCGCGGCAGGATTACGCCGGCCAGGTCGAGGTGGTGGTGATCGACGACGGCTCCACCGACGACAGCCTGGCCATCGCGCAGGCGGCGGCCGGCCGGCTTTCGCGCCCGGGAATGCGGATCCGGGTGCTGGCGCAGCCGCGCAACCGCGGCAAGTCGGCGGCGTTGAACCGCGGATTCGCAGAGACCCGACAGGCGCTCGTGTTGACCGTCGACGGCGATTCCTACCTGCGCACCGATGCGCTGCGCAAAATCGTGCAGCGCTACCTTTCCGATCCCGCCGGCACGGTGGCGGTCGCCGGCGCGGTGCTGGTGCGCAACTCGCGCGACAACTGGCTGACCCGCGCGCAGGAATGGGATTATTTCCACGGCATCGCCGCGGTGAAGCGCATGCAGAGCATGTATCACGGCACGCTGGTGGCGCAGGGCGCGTTCTCGCTGTACGAACGGCAGGCGCTGGAAGAAGTGGGCGGCTGGCCCGAGTGCGTGGGCGAAGACATCGTGGTGTCGTGGGCGCTGCTGGCCACCGGCGCGCGCATCGGCTATTGCGAGGACGCCTGTCTGTTCACCAAGGTTCCCGCCAAAGTCGGGCAATTCGCGCGCCAGCGCCAGCGTTGGTCGCGCGGACTGATGGAAGCCTTCGCACGGCACGGCCGGCTGCTGTTCGCGCCGCGCATGAGCACGCTCTTCATCTGGTGGAACCTGCTGTTCCTGCCGCTGGATCTGGTCTACACGCTGGCGTTCCTGCCCGGCCTGGTGCTGGCGCTGTTCGGCTATTACTGGATCGCAGGATTGATGACGCTGCTGGTGCTGCCCCTGGCCATGCTGTGGAACATCGTCATCTTCGGCGTGCAGACCCGGATGTTCAAACGACAGGACCTGCGGGTACGGCGCAACCTCGGCGGCTTCCTGTTCTATTCGGTCGGCTACACCATGCTGCTGCAACCGGTATGCGTGCTGGGCTATGCGGCCGAACTGCTGCGCCTGCGCAAGACCTGGGGTACGAAATGAAGCGCGGTCTGCTGGCTTTTGCGTTGTCGATGGCGCTGTCGGGCGTGGCGGTCGCCGGCGAAGAGCCGTCTCCTAAACAGGCGCTTCGACCGGAGTTGTGGCTGTCTTCCGACGCCGATGGCAACGAAACGCAGAAATACGGGCTGGGGTGGGACCTGCGCCGCTATAGCGACGACCGCTGGCTGGGTCTGAAGGTGGAACGCGCGCGCTTCGCCGGCGACGGTTGGTCGCAGAGCGAGGAGCGTCTGTATGTCCGCGCCGCGGGCGGCGGCGACCTGTGGCGGTGGAAAGTGGACGCGGGCACCAACGGCGACGCGCTGTTGGGTAGTGCCTCGCTGCATAGCGAAGACGCCCGTCGCAAGGAATTCTTCCTGGAACGGGAAATCCTGGAGACCCGCGAGGGTGCCGAACGCGGTCTGGTGCAGACCTTCGCCGGCGCGGCGGTGGATCTGCCGATGGGCGAGCGCTGGACGGCCACCGGCCTGGCCGGACTGCAGGATTTCGGTTCCGGAAACAATCTGCGCACGCACCTGCGCGGCAACCTGATCTTCGCGGCCTTGCCCGAACAGGGCATCAGCGTGCAGTTGCGCAGCCGTTATTTCCGCAACAGCGAAGCGCGCGAAGGGGACTACTACTCTCCGGAATGGTATGGAGAGGTGCTGGGCGTGGTCGCGCTTCGGCGCCACTACGGCGGCTACCAATGGCGCGCGGCGGCGGGCTTCGGCCGCCAGCGCAGCGACAGCGAAAGCTGGAGCAATGCGCGCATGCTGGAAGTCGGCGTGGACACCCCGCACTGGAAGAGAGCCTGGCTGCGCGCCAATGCGGGATACAAGGACACCCCGGTGCTCAACGAAACCGGCTCCGACCGTTACGCCTACCGCTACGTGAGCGTGGAAGCCGTGATCGACCTCTGATCGCCGCGCGCGGCGGTCAGGTCGGCGTCAGCTTCAACAAGCGCACGTTCGAACCGTCCTCCAGCAGCCAGATCGCGCCGTCCGGACCCTGCTCCACTTCGCGGATGCGCTGGCCCATCGGATAGCGCGACACTTCCCTGCCCGTGTTGCCGTCGAACTGGATGCGGATCAGCGCCGTCGACGCCAATCCGCCAATGAAGCCGTTGCCGCGGAAATAGGGAAACAGATTGCCGTCGTAGATGATGAAACCGGCCGGTGCGATCACCGGCGTCCACCAGGCTTCCGGCGCGTTGAATTCCGGCCGCGTGGAATGATCGGGAATATCGCTGCCGTCGTAGTTGCTGCCGTTGGAAACGATGGGCCAACCGTAATTGGAACCGCGCTCGATCAGGTTGAGTTCGTCGCCGCCGGCAGGGCCCATCTCGTGTTCCCACAACTGGCCCTGCGCATTGAAGACCAGGCCATAGACGTTGCGATGGCCCAGCGTCCATATCTGCGCGGCGATGCCGCCCTGGCTGGCGAAAGGATTGTCGGCTGGAATGGAGCCATCGTCGTTGATGCGGATGATCTTGCCCAGATTGGACTGCATGTCCTGCGCGGGCGAGCCTTGCTGGCGTTCGCCGGAGCTGATGAACAACTTGCCGTTGCGGTCGAAGGCCAGGCGGTGGCTGTAGTGCCCTTCGCCGCCGACCTTGATCTGCCGCCACAGCACCTGCAGGTTCGACAGGCTGCCGTTGTTGCCGCTGGCGTCCAGGTTCAGGGTTGCGCGCGCCACTGCCGCGCCGCGTCCGCCGGTTCCCGATTCGGCATAGCTCAGATAGATCAGGCGATTGCTGGCGAACTGCGGATGCAGCACCACATCGCCCAAACCGCCCTGCCCGCCATAGGCAACGGCCGGCACGCCGATGATTTCGCCGATCTGTCTGGTGGCGACATCGATCAGCCGCAACCTGCCCGGCTTCTCGGTGACCAGCAGGCGCCCGTCGGGCAGGAAGGTCATCGCCCAGGGCTGATCGAACCGCGCCACCTCGGTGCTCTTGAAGGCAGGATTGGGAATCTGCCGGGCAGGCAGATTGCCGCCCATAGAGGGAGGTTGCCCGGCCGCCTGCGCGACGGCGCCGGCCTGGACGGCAGCCGGCCGGTTCACCGACATGACACGCGGGGAAGCTACGAGCCGGGGGGCGGGGCGTTCGGGCGTCTTTTGCGTCGAGCGTTCGTTCTCGTCGACAGTCCCGGGCAGATCGCACGCGGTCAGCAACAGCAAGCAGCAGGCAAGCAGGTACGGAGACGGGCTCATGGCGGCACTCACACCGGGGGATGCCCGCCTTTCTACTCCAATGAGGCGGAGAAAGCTGTGATCGGAAGCAGAAGGATGCGGGGAGCTGTCAGAGCTTGAGGTACCACCGGCGGCGGTCCATCCAATACACCACGCCCCACCACACTCCTACGAACGCGAGCGCGAAGGCCAACGACGGCAAGTAGGGCCCGAAACGCGGCGTCATCCAGTCGCTGAAGCCGATACGGTAGGTCGGTTCCCACCCACCCAGTCCTGCCAGCACATAGACCAGCGCCGCCGATCCGACATAGGCGGCGATGGCGTTGGCTCCGAAACGGCGGCCCAGCGCCGGCCATTTGCGCACGTCGATCAGCGCATGGCACAGGACCAGCGCCAGCATGGCCCAGCCCGCCGTCCACAGCACATAAGAAGACGTCCACAGATTCTTGTTGAACGGGAACCAGTGCGACCAGGCCCATCCGGCCGCCAATGCGACCGCTGCGGCCAGCAGCAACCGCTTCGCATCGCCGTCGCGCAGCCATTGGCCCGCGCGTACGCCCAGCAGTGTGGTGGCGATGGCGGGCAGCGTGCTCAGCAAGCCTTCCGGATCGTGGCCGCGGCCGCTGGCTGCATCGAACTGATAGGCCATCGGTCCCAACAGCGCGGTATCGATGCGGCTGGCCAGATTGTCCCAGGGCGCGAACGAACCGCCCGCCGCCAGCAAAGCCCAATAACCCAGCAACAGCGTCGCGATGATCGTCCACTGCGCTTTTGCGCGGGTCATTGTCGCCAGCAGGCCCGCCGCCGCGAAACACAGGCCGATGCGCTGCAGCACGCCCCACGGCCTGAACCACGGCTTGTCCAACAACCAGAACGCCAACAGGTGCAGCAGCAAACCCAGACCGATGATCTTCGCCGCGCGCAGCAACACCGCGCGCCGCAGCGAAGCGACGTCGGCGCCTGCTTCCACGCGCGGCACGATGCCCAGCGCGATCGACACGCCGACGATGAAAAGGAAGAACGGAAACACCAGATCGGTCGGCGTGCAGCCGTTCCATTCCGAATGCAGGAGCGGTGCGTACACGTGGCCCCAATCGCCCGGGTTGTTGACCAGCAGCATCGCCGCGACGGTGATGCCGCGCAGCGCGTCGACCGAATCGAAGCGCCGCGGCGCGGTCATTGCTTGCCGTCGATCCAGGTGGCGACGACCTGCAGATCGTCATCCAACGCCACCAGATCGGCGCGGTAGTCCGGCGCGATGCGGCCGTAGCGGTCGCCGATGCCCAGGAACTCCGCGGGATAAGCCGACGCCATGCGCGCCGCTTCCTCCAGCGGCAGGCCAAGAATGCGCACGCTGTTGCGCACTGCCGTGGCCATGTCCAATGCCGATCCGGCCAGCGCCCCCGCCGCATTGCGGACCACGCCATCGCGCGCGGTGATCACCTCGCCATACAGCTCGTAGCTGGGATCGTCCGCGCCCACCGGGGGCATGGCATCGGTGACCAGGAATACCTTGCCGCGCGCTTTGGCCTTCAACGCCACGCGCAGGCTGGCCGGATGCACGTGGTGGCCGTCGACGATCACGCCGCACCAGCTGCCGGCATCCTCCATCGCCGCGCCGACCGCGCCGGGCTCGCGGCCGGTCAGGGGCGACATGGCATTGAACAAATGGGTGAAACCGCGGATGCCCGCGTCGATGCCGGCACGGGTTTCTTCGTAACTGGCGGCGGTATGGCCGGCGCAGACGATGGCTCCACGCTCCACCAGCGCACGCACCGTATCGGCGCCCACCCGCTCCGGCGCGAGCGTGATCAGGGTGATGCCGTTGTCCAACCCGGTGGCCAGTTCGATTTCCTGCGCATCCGGCACGCGGAACTTGCTGGCATCGTGGGTGCCCTTGCGCGCGGGCGCCAGGTAAGGACCTTCCAAATGGATGCCAAGAACGCCCGGCACGTTCTGCGCCATCGCTGCGCGCGTGGCGGCGATGGCTTCGCGCATCCTGCCGGCATCGTCGCTGATCAGGGTCGGCAGGAAACCGGTGGTGCCGAAGCTTCGGTGCGCCGCGCCGATACGCCGCAGCGATTCGGCGTCCGGCGAATTGTTGAACAGCACGCCGCCGCCGCCGTTGACCTGGCAATCGATGAAACCCGGCAACAGGATCGCGCCTTGCAGGTCGTACGCATCGTCGGCGCGCTGCAAAGCCTCGTGCTCGGAAACCACGGCGACGATACGCCCCGCCTGCACCAGCACCGCGAGGCCTTCCTCGATGCCTCGCTCGGTGAGGACGCGGCCATTGACCAGGGCCAGGCTGCTGTTGGGGCTATCGCTCATACGGTTTCGGTGACTTTGTTCAAGTGCGGCGGCACATCGGGATTGTGCCCGCGGCGCAGCGCCAATGCATTGATGGCGCGGTAGAAACTCTGGATGGTCAGCAGCGGCGCGCAGGCCGGATGCGATGCTTTCACCAGGGGCAGATCCCCCTGCGCCGACGACACCCAGACTTCGGCGCCACGCCCGCGGAATTCCTTCGCCAGCGCCAGCGTGCCGGCCTCGGTTTCGTCCGGTTGTGCGAAACAGAGCACCGGGAATCCCGGCCCCACCAGCGCCATCGGCCCGTGCTTCACTTCCGCCGAACTGTAGGCTTCTGCGTGCAGCCCGCAGGTCTCCTTGAACTTGAGCGCGGCTTCCTGCGCGGCGGCCAGTCCCAGCCCGCGTCCCAGCACGAACAGGTTGTGCGCATCGACCAAGCCTTCGGTCAGCGGCGACCAGTCGGCCTGCCATGCGGCGCGCAGGCTGTCGGGCAAGGAGTCCAGCGCATCGAGCAACGGCGCCTGGTTTTTCCAGTGCGCGGCCAGTTGCAGGATCGCCGACAGCGAAGACAGATAACTCTTGGTCGCCGCCACACTGCGCTCGGGACCGGCATGCAGCGGAACCACAGTGTGCGCCAGTTGCGCGAGCGGGGAATCCTCCACGTTCACCAAGGCGACCACGCGCGCGCCGGCTTCGCGCGCGGCTTCGGCGTTGCGCAGCAGGTCGGGGCTCTTCCCGGATTGCGAGATGACCAGATACAGCGCGCCTTCCAGTTTCTGTTTCGCCTCGTAGACCGAGCCGACCGAGGGCGAAGCCGAAGCGGTGACGATGCCCAGCTGCGTCTCGAACAGGTACTTCGCATAGGTGGCCGCATGGTCGGAGCTGCCGCGCGCGCAGGTCGCCACGAACGGCGGCGGATTGCGGCGCAGGTCTTCGGCCAGCGTGGCGATGACCGCCTGGTTGCGCACGAACTGCGCGGCGACCACTTCGGCGGTCTGCGCGGCTTCGGCGTACATCAAGGTGTCGTGGGGGGCGGGCAAACGGACGTCGTTGGTTGCTGCGGTGCTCATGACAATGGCTGGCTTCAATCGTTGCGCGGGCGTACCGGCGCGGTGGAGCCGCGCACCACCAGTTGCGGCACGAAGCCCTGGTTGTGCAGCGGCGTGGGGTTTTCGTCGTAGGCGTCGTGGCGCAAGCCGGCGATCAGCAGGCGCGCGGCCTGCTTGGCGATGTCTTCGGTGGCTTGCTTGGCGGTGGTCAGCGCGGGCCAGGACTGTTTGGAGAACGGGCTGTCCTCGAACCCGGCGATGGAAAGATCGTAGGGCACGTTCATGCCCGCCGATTTGGCGGCGGCCAGCACGCCGGCGGCGATTTCGTCGTTGGAGCCGAAGATCGCGGTCGGCGGTTCGCGCAAGGCCAACAGGCGCCGGGCGCCGCGGAAGCCGTCGTCGAAGGTGTAGTCGCCGGGCACGACCAGGTGCTTGTCCAGGGTGATGCCGTAATCCTTCAACGCTTTTTCGTAACCGTTGTAGCGCTCGACGCTGGAACGGTGCGCCAGCCCGCCCCACAGGAAACCGATGCGCTGATGGCCGAGCTGGATCAGGTGTTCGGTGATTTCGTAGGCGGCGTCGTGGTCGTCCACATAGACGCAGGGATAGCCGTCGTTCGGGTCTTCGGTGGCGGCGATGATGCGCACCAGCTTCACCCCGCGCGCGGCCAGCGCCTGCACCAGCTCCATGCTTTCGGACATGGGCGCGGTCAGCACCAGGCCGGCCAGGCGCGAGCGCTGCACCAGTTCCGACAATTCTTCGGCCAGCAGCGGCGAGGTGGAATCGCAAGGATGGATCTGCAGGCCGAAGCCGGTTTCCCGGCACGCGGCCAGCACGCCGTTCTGCACGCCGATGATGTGGTACGGATTGGGGTTGTCGTAGATCAGGCCGACCACGAAAGGCGTGCCGCTGCGCAGGTTGCGCGCGGACTGGTCCGGTTCGTAGTCCAGTTCGGCGATGGCGTGCAGCACGCGCGCGCGCGTGCCCTGCATCACCGAAGGCTCGTTGTTGATGACGCGCGATACGGTCTTCAACGATACCTTGGCGCGTTCGGCGACATCCTTGATGGTGGGTCTGCGCATGTTCGATTCAGCCATGTCCGGCGATCCCCGGGGACCCGTGCATCATGCCCCCTTCGCCTTGCCCACGCGATGTCCGCGCAAGGCGAAGAACAGGATGTACAGGTAGCAAGGCACGGCGAGCAGCACGAACACCAGCTGGAAATCGTGGTGCTGCTTCAATACCGCGAACAACTGCGGAATGATCGCGCCGCCGGCGATGCCCATGACCAGCAACGCCGAACCGGTCTCGGTGAAACGGCCCAGGCCCTTGATCGCCAGCGGAAAGATCGCCGGCCACATCATCGCGTTGGCGAAGCCCAAGGCCGCCACGAAGCCGACCGACACATAGCCTTTGGTCAGGAAAGCGCAGATCGCGAACACCAGGCCAAGCACCGCCGAGACGCTGAGGTATCTCTCTTGGCTGATGAAGCGCGGAATCGCAACCAGGCCGCACAGGTAACCCAACAGCATCGAGCCGAGCGTGAAAGACGTGAAGAACTTGGTTTCGTCCAGCGGCAGGCCAAAGCCGTTGCCGTAGGTGCCGATGGCATCGCCGGCCAGCACTTCCACGCCGACATAGACGAACAGACACAACACGCCCAGCCACAGATGCGGAAACTGGAACACGCTTGCCTTGCCGCTGGCGGCGCCTTCAGCGCGCTCGGCATTGGCGTCAGAAGGCTTTATCTCGGGCAGCGAAGAAAAAAGTATGGCTACCGCCACCGCCACCAGCACCGCCGCCATCGCCAGATAAGGCGTGTGGATCTTGGCGGCGAATTCGTTCAACAGCGTTTCCTTGGTCGCCGCATCGGCCGCGCTCACCTGCGTCGCCAGGTCGCCGATGCCGTGCAGCACCAGCGAACCGATCAGCAACGGCGCCAGCATGCCGGCGACCTTGTTGCAGATGCCCATCACGGCGATCCGCTGCGCCGCGCTTTCGATTGGGCCCAGGATGCTGATGTAGGGATTGACCGCGGTCTGCAGCATGGCCAGGCCGCCGCCGATCACGAACAGTCCGGTCAGCGCGCCGGCATAGACGCGCTGCGTGGAGAGTTCGCCGAACAAGGCCGCTCCCATCGCCATGACGAACAGACTGAGCGCCAGGCCCTTCTTCAAACCCGTGCGTTTCAGCACCCAGGATGCAGGCAAGGCCAACATGAAATAGGAAATGTAGAAGACGAAGACGACGAAGAACGCCTTCACCTCGTCCAGATCGAAGGCCAGCTTCACGAAGGTGATCAGCGGGCCGTTGATCCAGGTGAAGAACCCCATGATGAAGAACAGCACGCCGATGATGGCGATGGAGCCCAGGTGCCGGTTGGCGGCGGCAGCGGTAGTGGCAGGTACTGCAGTCATGACGATGGATTCCCCTACTGATGGCATGGCGGTCGGTCGATAAGGGCCGTATTCCGACGCACGTCAGCCGCTTTGGCTGGGAACAACGTTGTCATACTTTTCTTCCCGAGGCCACTTCGGGCACCTGCGCGGCACTCCAACACCGTCAATCGCAGGCTCTGAATATTCGTGCACCGCAGCAAGTTGACCGTATGGAGACGGCCGTATCCGCATGAATATGAACATTAATATCCACAAATGAGCCGAATTGGACAGATTTGTTACTGATATCGATACCGCTGCAACCTTCTTGGCCCGCCTTGCCATTTCTTCGTGACCACCTGTTGACAACGTTGTCAGGGCGATCCCACACTCCGGCGCAATGGCCCTGCGGTTGTGTGCCGCGGCTCGCGAAGACATGGGGAGATGTGTGGTCGCAAACGCCAATCCAATGCCGGTCAGCTCCCTGGACACGCTGCACGAGCGGTTCATCGCCGCCGATGTGGGCGGGACCCACGTACGCATCGGCCTGGTGCAGGGCAGCGACGATCCTGCCCACCCGGTCACCGTGCTTCAGTACCGCAAGTACGTCTGTGCCCAATACCCGGGTCTGACCGAAATCATCCAGGACTTCCTGGGCACGCTCGAAGGCGAGAGCGTAAGCCGCGGCGTGATCGCCAGCGCCGGCTACCCGCTGGAAGACGGCACGGTCATCACCGCCAACCTGCCCTGGCGCCTGTCGCCGCAGGAAATACGCGAGCGCCTGGGCTTCCGCGAATTCCGCCTGGTCAACGATTTCGAAGCCGTGGCCCATGCCGCCGCTTATGTGGATGCCAGCGAAGTGCTGCGCCTGGCCGGGCCGGAGATCGCCCCGGTCGTCGGACCGACGCTGGTGCTGGGTCCAGGCACCGGCCTGGGCGCGGCGGTGTGGATTCCCACCGGCAAGCGCGCCGTAGTGCTGGCCACCGAAGCCGGCCAGGCCGCGCTGACCGCCGGCAACACCACCGAGATGGCGCTGCTGGCCGAGATGCTGAAGCACCGCAGCCACGTGCCGGTCGAATACGCCCTGTCCGGTCCGGGCCTGATGAATCTGCACACCGCGCTGTGTGCGCTGCGCGGCTCGCGCAACGACTACAAGACGCCCGGCGAGATCACCGCCGCCGCGATCTCCGGCAGCGACGCGCTGGCGCGCGAAAGCCTGGAGATTTTCTGCGGCCTGCTGGGCAGCGCGGTCGGCGACATGGCGCTGCTGTACGGCGTGCAGGGCGGCATCTATCTGGCCGGCGGCATCCTGCCGCAGATCCGCGAATTCCTTTTGAACAGCAGCTTCGTCGAACGGTTCCTCAACAAGGGACCGATGCGCGCGGCGCTGGAACGCATACCCGTGCGGTTGGTCGAGCACGGACAACTCGGCGTCATCGGCGCCGCGAACTGGTACCTCGGCCAATGTGAGGGTGGGTAGGAGAAAAGTCGTCGGAGCGACCACGGACCACCTGCTTGGGCAGGCGCGGTCCAACTGAAATCGATCAGCAACAACGGGCATAGGCACGGCAGCGGTCTTCGTTGCCACAACTCAACCAGCGATGGGGAAGCATCATGAACTGTAAAAAATCAATCCTTTCGGCTGCGATCGTGGCGAGCCTCAGCTTCGCTGCGCAGTTGCACGCGCAGGAAACGCAGACCACGGCGCAAGCCGAAGAAGCCAAAACAGCAACCACCGATGCGACCGACCTGGGTACGGTTACGGTCATCGGTATCCGTGGCAGCCTGGAGAAATCCCTGGACGCCAAGCGCGATTCCAATACGCACGTCGAAGTGCTCACCGCCGAGGACATCGGCAAGATGCCCGACAAGAACGTGGCCGACTCGCTGCAGCGCCTGCCCGGCGTCACCATCAGCTCGGCCGGCGCGACCGAAGGCGGCTTCGATGAGAACGACCGCGTGTCCATGCGCGGCACCAATCCCAGCCTGACCCTGACCCAGATCAATGGCCACCCGGTCTCCTCGGGCGACTGGTTCGTGCTGAATCAGAGCGACAATGCCGGCCGCAGCGTCAGCTACACCTTGCTGCCGTCGAGCCTGGTCAGCCAGGTGGTGGTGCACAAGACCTCGCAGGCCAAGCTGCCCGAGGGCGGCGTCACCGGCACCGTCGACATCATCACCCGCAAGCCGACCGAGTTTGCCGAAACCTTCACCGCCAGCGGTTCGGTAGGCGCGGTCTACTCCACCTTGCCCGGCGAGACCGACCCGCAGATCAACGCGCTGGTCAACTTCCGCAACGAGGCCTCGACCTTCGGCGTGCTGGTGCAGGCCTTCTCCGAAGACCGCACCCTGCGCCGCGATGGCGTGGAAGTGCTGGGCTACGACCAGATCGCCGCAGGCAGCGCCATTGCGACGAGCAATCCGGACCTAGCCGGCGTCTGGTACCCGCGCATGATCGGCGCCGCGTTCTTCGAACAGAAGCGCGAACGCCGCGGCGGCTTGGTCGAAATTCAGTTCAAGCCCACCGATAACCTTAGCCTCGACCTGTCCGGTTTCTCCTCCAAGCTGGACGCCTCCAACTACAACCGCAACTACCTGCTGTACAACCCGCGCATCCTCAACGGCGGCGCCGGGCAGGCGCCGCTGCCCGGCTACGTCGTGCGCAACAACACCCTGGTGTCGGCCGACTTCGCTCCGGTGGCGGGCACGAACTACGGCCTGTACGACATGATTTCGCGCCCGGATGAAAGCGCCAGCACCACCTACGTGGCGTTCGAGGCCGACTGGAAGGCGAGCGACAAACTGAGCTTCGACTTCAAGCTTGGCACCTCCACCGGCCATGGCAAGACTCCCAACCAAGACGTCGCCGAATGGACCGTCGGACAGGGCACCGGTGCCTCGTACGATCTCAACGGCATCGACCAGGCCGCCTCGTTCACCCTCAACGATTCCATCACCGCGCCGCCCGCGAATCTGGCGCTGGACTGGATCTTCGGCCTGCAGAACCTCGATATCGAGGACAAGGACACCTGGGGCCAGATCGATTCCAAGTACTTCATCGACAGCGGCGTGTTCGAATCGCTGGAGTTCGGCGTCCGCGTGGCCAACCACGACCGCGAGTCGGCGAACGTAGTCGCGCAGGGGCCCAACTGGGCCGCCACGCCATTCGATCCGACCACCTTCCCACAGGGCTACAGCAATTATCCCGGCGACTACGGCAGCGGTCTGGGTGGCAACTTCCCGCGCGGCATCTGGTACTTCACCGCCGACCAGATGGCCGACTGGAATGCCGTACAGGCCAATCGCGACCCAGTCGTACGTCGTTACCCGTTCTACGACTTCCGCCTGAAGGAAGAAACCAAGGCTGCGTACGCCCAGCTCAACCTGCAGGGCGAACGCTGGAGCGGCAACGTCGGCGTGCGCATGGTCAAGACCAGCACCGAAGTGCTGCAGTACGTGCCGGGCGGCACGGCGACCACGCCGGGCGCCATCCTGGGTTCGGCCTTCGGCATCTTCTCGCCGTTCACGATCAAGAACGACTACACTGACTTCCTGCCCAGCGCCAACTTCAAGTTCGAACTGAGCGAAGACCTGGTCGCGCGCGTGGCCGCCACCCGCACCATGGCCCGGCCCGACTACTCGGCGCTGGCCGGCGGCCTGAACCTCTCGCCGCCCGCGGACGAAGATGACTTCGGCGGCGGCAATTCCAGCAACCCGAACCTGAAGCCGATCTATTCGAACAACTACGACGTGGCCTTGGAATGGTATTACGCGCCGCGCTCGCTGTTGTCCGCCAGCGTGTTCTACATGGATATGTCGAGCTACGTCAGCCAGGGCGTGAGCGAGCAGCAGTTCCTGACCTTCGACGCGGCCCATCCGGACGGCTACATGGGCAACTACCTGGTCACCACGCCGATCAACACCCAAGCCTCGGCCAAGGGCATCGAGCTGTCGTGGGAGCAGCCGCTGGGCGATCATTTCGGTTTCAACACCAACTACACCTACACCGATGCAAAGGAAGACGACGGCAGTCCGGTGGTGGGTGCCTCGCGCAATACGTTCAACCTGGTCGGCTACTTCGAGAACGACCACCTGAACGCCCGCGTGGCCTACAACTATCGTTCGCACTTCTATAGCGGCTTGGATCGCCGGTCCGCGTTCAACCAAGACGACACCCAGTCGGTGTCGGCGTCGGTGGGCTGGACGTTCAACGACATGGTCAGCATCTCGCTGGACGGCATGAACCTGACCAACGAGAAACTGAAGTACTACGCGGACAACAAGGACCAGCCGCGCGGAATCTACAACAACGGCCGCCAGTACTACTTGAACGTACGTTTCAAGTTCTAAGCGGCGCACAGAAACCTTTTGATGTGTTTCCCTCACGGGCCTGGACTTGTCCGGGCCCGATTTTTTTGAGGGATGATGGATGCCCACGATCGATTCGAATGCCGAACCAGCCGTGGGAGCGGCGTCCCGCCGCGAGCTCTTGCTCCTGCTTTCTTGGCAACAGGGAAGACGAAGCAAAAGCAAGAGCTCGCGGCGGGACGCCGCTCCCACGACGGTCGGTTAGGATCGACAATATTGCGAGGAGGAAGCGATGACGATTTCGGATTGCCTGCGGTCTGTTGCGTTGGGAACGCTGATGTTGCTGGCCATGGGCCCGTTCGGTGCGATGGCCGCGACCGGCGCGACGCCGCCGGATCCGATGTTGATACCCGCACCCGCATCGATGCAGCGGAACGACGGCAGCTTCGCGGTGGATCCGGCCACGCAGATCGTGGTGCTGGACCCGCAGGCGCGCGCCGCCGCGGAGCAGTTCGCGGGCTTCGTCGCCAAGAGCCACGGCTTGAAGCTGAAAGTGCACGACGCGAAAGGCGCCAGCAAAGGCGCAATCCACTTCCGCATCGATCCCAAGGCGGCGGGCGAATCGCCCGAGAGCTATACGCTGGAGATCGATCCACAACGCGCCACCGTATCGGCGCGCGATCCGCGCGGCCTCTTCTATGGTGCGGTGACGCTGTGGCAGCTGCTGCCGCCCGGCGATGCTCGGGCGCTGGCTCTGCCCGCCTTGCGCATCGAAGACACTCCTCGTTTCGCCTGGCGCGGGCTGATGCTCGATTCGGCGCGCCATTTCCAGAGCGTCGATCAGATCAAGTTGATGCTCGACGCGATGGCGTTGCACAAACTCAATACCTTCCACTGGCACCTGACTGATGACCAGGGTTGGCGGATCGAGATCAAGCAGTATCCCAAGCTGACCGAGGTCGGCGGTTGCCGCATTCCCGCAGGAGACGGCGGTCTGGATGCCGCGGGCAAACCGAGACCCTACTGCGGCTACTACACGCAGGAACAGATTCGCGAGGTGGTGCGTTACGCGGCCTCGCTGCACATCGCCGTCGTGCCGGAAATCGACGTACCCGGCCACGCTACCGCCGCCATCACCGCTTATCCGCAACTGGGCGTGCTGGATACGCCGCTGGTGGTTTCCAACGAATGGGGCGTCAACACCAATCTGTTCAACGTGGAGGAAAGCACCTTCGTTTTCCTGGAGAACGTGCTGGGCGAAGTGGTCGATCTGTTTCCAGGCGCCTATGTGCATGTAGGCGGCGACGAAGCGGTGAAAGACCAGTGGAAGGCATCGGCGCGCGTGCAGGAACGGATCCGCGAACTGGGCGTCAAGGACGAAGCCGGTATGCAGAGCTACCTGATCAAGCGGCTGGAGAAATACCTGGTCGCCAAGCACCGGCGCCTGATCGGCTGGGATGAGATATTGGAAGGCGGCCTGCCGGAAGAAGCGACGGTCATGTCCTGGCGCGGCATCGAAGGCGGTATCGCGGCCGCCAACCAGGGCCATGACGTGGTCATGGCGCCATCGTCCGAGCTGTACCTGGATTACCTACAGACCGATTCGCCGAACGAACCGCCCGGACGCCCGGCGACCATTCCGCTGAAGCAGGTCTACGCGTTCGAACCGATTCCCGCCGCACTGGCCGCGGACAAGCGCTCGCACATCCTGGGCCTGCAGGCCAATGTGTGGACCGAACACATGCGCACCTTCGCGCGCGTGCAGCATGCGGTTTTCCCGCGTATCGCCGCGCTGGCCGAAACCGGATGGTCGCCGGCGCAGAAGAAAAGCTGGGAGAGCTTCGTCGCCCGCCTGCCCGCGCAGCTGCAGCGTTACCAGGCGATGGGCATCGGCTATGCGCAGACGCCGTTCGAGGTGCGCAGCGCGCTGGTGGAAGACCGCAAGCGCAACAGTGTGGAAGTCAGTCTGTCCAATTCTCTGGGGTATCCGGATATCCGCTACACCACCGATGGCAGCGAGCCTTCGGCTGGCTCGACTGCGTACAAGGGCCCGTTCCCGCTGGCCCTGCCCGCAGAACTGCGCGCATCGGTGTTCGTCGATGAAAAGCCGCTGGCCAAGGCCACCGACCGCAAGCTGGATGCCGCTTCGCTGCTCACCCGCAGCGACGAGGAGCTGGCCATGTGCACCGGCGCGCTGATGCTGCGCCTGGAAGACGACGGCCCGCTGGAAGGCGAACGCGCCATCTTCAACGCGGACATCTTCAATCCGTGCTGGGAATGGAAAGCCGCCGATCTGGACGGCATCGCTTCGATCGAAGTGCGCGCCGGGCGCATGCCGTATTACTTCCAGCTGGCGCACGACGAGCCGTCCCGCAAGTTCAAACCGGCAAAGTCCGCGCATGGCGAGCTCGAGGTTCGCGCAGGTTGCGATGGCGCGGTGCTGGCGACAATGCCGCTGCCGGCCGCCCCGGACGCCGATGGCTTCCTGACGCTGAAAGCGCCGCTGAAGTCGAAGGCCGGATCGCAGAACCTGTGCATCTTCTTCACCGGCGATACGCGGCCGGCGATGTGGGTGCTGGATCGGGTGACCCTCCACCCCCGATAAGACAGGGCGTTGTAGGACCGACACGAGTCGCGATGAAGCCTTGCCGGCAATCCTTTCGCGACTTGCGTCGCTCCTACGGCAGCAGACGCTTCTCCACCCGCAGCAGCAGATCGCGCCACGGTGTCAGCACCGTGGCCATGCCCAGCAGCACGCCCAGCGTATTGGCCACCGCATCGACCGGGTCGGAGGAACGATAGGCGGTGTAGCCCTGCGCGAACTCGATGCCGATACCCAGCCCAACCAGGCCCACGGCGGCCAACGACAACGAACGGCGGCTGCCGAACAACTGCACTGCCGCGGCAGCCAACAGGAAGTAGCCCAACAGATGCTCTACCTTGTCGCTGTTTTCCGGCAGCGGCGGCAGCGAATCCAGCGGTATCAGGCAGACCACGATCAGCGCCACGATGGCCACGATCCACAGGCCCAGCCACAGCCGCGGCCGGCGCAGCGGCTTCAGCGCCTCGCTCACAGGCGCCACGACAAGTCGCCGGACAGGAACGCGGTTCCGAACTCCACCTCGCGCGAGAATCCCATCACCTGGAAGCGTTCGCCCATCTCGTTGGGCAGCGTGAGCTGTTTGGCCTCGTTGCGCAGACGCTGCAATTGCGCTTCGGAGGCACGCTCTTCGGCTTCCTGCAACAGCTGCGGCAAGCCGTTGCCCAGCAGAAAGCTGGCCTGCGTGCAGTAGCCCGTCAAGTCGAAGCCGGCATGCGTGCCCGCTTCGGCCAATGCGGTGAAATCGACCGAGGCGGTGAGATCCTGCAAACCCGGCCATGCATATACGTCGTTGTGCGTCTGATGACGGTAGAACGCGCGCAGCGTGCCTTGGTCGCGCTGCGGCAGGTAATACTCGCCACGCGGATAGCCGTAGTCGACGAACAGCATCGCGCCCGCTTCCAGCCCGCCCATGACCGCCTGCACCCAGTACGGCAGCTGCGGCAGCAACTCGGAGCGATAGCCGTCGGGGAAAGGCGCGCCCAAAGTGCGTTCGAGATGACGCACCGCCGCCGCCTGCAAGGCATCGGCGGGCCGGTCGCTGCGCACGAAGCGCCCGTCTTCCCCCAACGCCACGCCTTCCTCGAACACTTCGCCATCGCGCAGGGTGAAGCGCGGGGTGGGCAAGGCGTCGATCACTTCGTTGGCGAACAGCACGCCGTTCCAGGATTGTTCCGGCGGGCCGTCCAGCCACTCCACCAGCTCGAACACCGGCGGAATCAGGCTGCGTCCCAGCCGTTCGCGCTGGCGTTCGCGCAGATCCGCGCTAGGCTCGAGGATCGCGTAGCGCGCGGGCAAGGCATCCATCGCCAGCAGGCGTTTGAGCATGACCTCGGCGAAAGCGCCGCTGCCGCCGCCGATTTCCAGGAACTCCGCTTCCGGCCCCAGCTGCCGCAGTACCGGCGCCACGGCGGTGGCGACGCAACCGGCGAACAAAGGGCCAAGTTCGGGGGCGGTGACGAAATCCCCGGCGGCGCCGAATTTGGTGCTGCCTGCGCTGTAATAGCCCAGGCCTGGTGCGTACAGGCACAGCTCCATGAAACGTGAAAACGGGATGCCGCCGCCTGACCCGGCGATTTCGCCGCGGATCATCGCCGCCAGCCCCTCGCTGTGACGGGCGGCCTCCGGATCGGGTGCAGGAAGGTCTGGCATGGGATAAGAACGTGAGTGCAAGCGCTACATCTTACGCGGCCGGCGGCAGCGCTAGCCAAGCGCGGATGGCCCGCATAGAATCGTTGACGCACAGCACAACGGCAGCACAAACGGCCACATGACCTACTGCGTCGGCATAGAAACGGACGAAGGCCTGGTCTTCGCGGCGGATACGCGCACCAGCGCCTCGTTCGACGACGTGCGCGTGTACCGCAAGATGCATGTGTTCGAATATCCCGGCGATCGCGTGTTCGTGATCATGTCGGCGGGCAACCTGGCGACCACCCAGTTGACCATTTCGCGACTGACCCACGACGCCGAGAATCCGGCGGCGAGCCGTAGCCTGCGCACCTTCACCCACTTGTACGAAGTCGCCGAGTATGTCGGCGAAGTGCTGGTGGCCAGCCAGGCCAAGATGAAGGACGAGGCGCAGCAGAGCGGCGTCAGCGTGCAGTCCACCCTGATCCTGGGCGGGCAGATCGCCGGCGAACGGCCCGGTCTGTACATGATCTATCCGCTGGGCAATTGCATCGCCACTTCGCCGGAAACGCCGTACCTGCAGATCGGCGAATCGAAATACGGCAAACCCATCCTGGACCGCATCCTGCGCCCGCAGACCACCCTGGAAGACGCCGCGCGCTGCGCGCTGGTGTCGCTGGATTCCACCATCCGCTCCAATCTGTCGGTGGGTTTGCCCATCGATATCGCCCTGATCCGCGCCGGCGACCTGAAGATCACCCAGAAGATGCGCATGGAAGGCGATACGCCGCTGTATTCGGAAATCCACGAAACCTGGTCGCGCAAACTGGAAGCCGCGGTGCACAGCCTGCCGCGTTTCCCGTGGGAACCGGCGCGCCCGCCGGAAGAACCGTCCGCTTCGTTGCCGCCGCTGCCGCCGCGCCGGGTAGCGCCACGGCCCGATCCGGGCGATGCGTCGGGGCAGCAGCAGTAACCACCCGCTGGATGGCGTGCACGGGTATTCAGCCGCGGAAATAGCCGTCCGCAAGCGCCGCATGGAAAGTGCCGAGGTGCACCTGGATCTCGTCCATGAACTCCGCCGGATTCTTCGCCGCCAACGACACCGGGTCCGCGTTGCGGATCAATCCGACCACCCTGTTCAAGCCGCGGTCCACGCCAGGGCGCGCCGGCATGGTGGGCAGCACGCTGTGCGCGCGGGCCAGGCAGAACTGCACGCTGCGCGGGAATTCGTTGTTCTGCAGCAGGAACCGCAGCGCGTGCTCGGCGGTGACGCGCTGGCGCACATGGCGCCGGTACATCTGATAAGCCGCCAGCGATCGCAGCACCGCCATCCACTGCATATTCTGGAAGGCTTCGCGGTCGTCCTCGTTGCGCGGCGTCACCAGCCCCGATGCGCCGGCATCGATGATGCGCGTGGTCATGTCGGCCTGTTCGATGGCCGTGCCTAGGCGCAGGAACTGGAAGCCGATGTCGCGGCTCACGTTCGCGGTCAGCAAGCCTGACACCTTGAGGCAGCCGTCGGCGATGCGGGCGATGAACTCCATGCGGTAGCGCCTGCTCATGCCGCGCTCGCCGTTGGCTTCGATGTACAGATACAGATCGTTGATGGCTTCCCACACTTCCTGCGGCAGGGTGTCGCGGATGCCGCGCAGGATCTCGCGCGCGTTGTCGACCGAACTGCGCAGCGAGGACGCATTGCGTTCGTCCAGCAGCAGGAAGCGCACCACTTCGGCATCGCTGGCGTCGTCGCCGGTGCTGGGGAACAGTTCGGCGAAGGCGTCGCCGGCCCCCACCGTGTCCACCATCGGCCGCCAGGCGAAACGCACCGAACGCGGCAGATCCAGCTGCAGCAGACTGCCCACGCCGACCAGCCGCGCGGTGTTCTCGGCACGGCGCACGTAGCGGCTGAACCAGTAGAGGTTGTCGGCGACGCGGGAGAGCATCAGCGACCCCCAAACCACAAAAGAATGGCGTCGTCATCCCCGTGAAGGCGGGGACGACGATCTGGAGATACGTCGGCAATGGCCATCAATCCGCCTCCTCATCCAAATCCACCACCCACGTATCTTTCGCCCCGCCGCCCTGCGACGAATTCACCACCAGCGAACCCTTCTCCATCGCCACCCGGGTAAGCCCGCCGGTGGTGACGTAGATATCTTCGCGGGAAAGCACGAAAGGCCGCAGATCCAGATGCCGCGGCGAGGGACCTTCGTCGGTGACGATGGGCGCGGTGGACAGCGACAGCGTGGGTTGGGCCATGTAGTTGCGTGGATCGGCTTCGATCAGCTTCTTGAACTTGTCGCGCTGGCGCTTGGTCGAGCGCGGCCCGATCAGCATGCCGTAGCCGCCGGATTCGTTGGCCGGCTTCACCACCAGTTTTTCGATGTTCTCCAGCACGTACTTGCGCTCCTTCGCGTTGTGGCAGAGATAACTGGGCACGTTGGGCAAAATGGGATCTTCGTCCAGGTAGTACTTGATCATCTTCGGCACGTAGGCGAACACCACCTTGTCGTCGGCCACGCCCGCGCCCGGCGCGTTGGCCAGGGCCACCTTGCCCGCGCGCCAGCTGCGCATCAGGCCCGGCGCGCCCAACACCGATTCGGGATGGAACACTTCCGGGTCGATGAACAGATCGTCCACGCGCCGGTAGATCACGTCCACCCGCTGCGCGCCGTACACGGTGCGCATGTAGGTGCAGTCGTCGTCGGCCACGAACAGGTCGTTGCCTTCCACCAGTTCGATGCCCATCGCCTGGGCCAGGTAGGCATGTTCGAAATACGCGCTGTTGAATACGCCAGGGGTAAGCAAGGCGATGGTCGGCGTATCGCCCGGGCGCGGCGACAGCGCGGCCAATGTGTCGTACAGCTGCGAGGGGTATTCATCGACGGGCAGGATCGAGCTGGTCTCGAACAATTCCGGGAACACGCGCTTGGCCACCATGCGGTTTTCCAGCATGTAGGACACGCCGCTGGGAATGCGCAGATTGTCTTCCAACGCATACAAGGTGCCGTCGCCGTCGCGCACCAGGTCCGAGCCGCAGATGTGCGCCCACACGCCCAGCGGCGGCTTCACGCCCACGCATTGCGGACGGAAGTTGACCGAGTCCTTCAACAGCATCGCCGGGAACACCTTGTCCTTGACGATCTGTTGCTTGCCGTAGATGTCGCCTATGAACAGATTCAGCGCGCGCATGCGCTGTTTCAGGCCGGCTTCGGTGCGCTGCCATTCGGTGCGCGGGATGACGCGCGGAATCAGGTCGAACGGCAGCGTGCGGTCCACGTTGCGGCCGTCGGAATACACGGTGAAGGTGATGCCCATGACCCGGGCGATGACGTCGGCGGCGAGCTGGCGCTCGGCGATCTCGCGGCCGGAAAGGCCGCCCAGGTATTCGGCCAGACGGCGCGCCGCCGGTCGCGGCTGGCCGTCAGCCTGGATCAGCTCGTCGAAAGTGGTAGTGCGGTATTTCGCCCAGTCCATTCGCTCCGTTCCGTTGTCCTGCGTCGGCGCGTGCGTCCTGGCAGGTGATGCATTGCAACATGCCCGGAACCGGGATGGCCGTCAAGCATTGGCGGGCTGCAACGAATTGGAGACACAATGGGGTCTGGCTTCGACATCGGGATTTGCATGCCTTCATCAACTCCGGTCGCGCTCATCACCGGCAGCGCACGCCGTATCGGTGCGGCCATCGCCCGCCGCCTGCATGCACAGGGCTACGACCTAGCCTTGCACTACCGTGGTGCGAGCGAGGAAATGCAGACGCTGGCGAGCGAACTGGAATCGGTACGCGCCGGCAGCGTGCTCACCCTGCAAGCGGATCTCGCGGAGTTCGATCGTTTGCCCGAACTCGTGGCCAGGACGGTCGGCCGCTTCGGGCGGCTCGATGCGCTGGTGAACAACGCCTCCACGTTCCAGCCGACGACCGTTGGCGATACCACCCCGCAACAGTGGGATGCGCTGTTCGCTTCGAATGCGCGCGCGCCGTTCTTCCTCGCCCAGGCTGCCGCGCCGCACCTCAAGGCCTCGCGCGGCGCCATCGTCAATCTGGCCGATATCTATGCCGAGCGCCCGCTGCGCGGGCACACCGTGTACTGCATGGCCAAGGCCGCGCTGTTGATGGCGACGCAGTCGCTGGCGCTGGAACTGGCCCCGGAAGTGCGCGTCAACGCCATCGCTCCCGGCGCGATCCTGTGGCCGGAGCAGGACCATAGCGACGCAGCGAAGCAAAGCATGCTCGGCCGCACGCCGCTCGCGCGCACCGGCACGCCGGAGGAGATCGCCGAAGCGGTGCGCTGGTTGCTGCAGGATGCGACCTACACCACAGGCCAAGTAATACGCGTCGACGGTGGCCGCACAGTGGCTGGATGAAGGTGCAAATGCAGGGTGGGAGCGGCGTCCCGCCGCGAGCTCTTGCTTGTAGCCTTTAC